>NZ_JBWDNO010000001.1:0-1824288 GCF_056269245.1 Paenibacillus sp. J31R98 | reverse complement strand
CCCCTGAAAGACGATCAGGTTGATAGGTTCGAGGTGGAAGCGCGGCAACGTGTGCAGCTGACGAATACTAATCGGTCGAGGGCTTATCCTAAATAAGTGAAATCCAGCTAAGCAAGAAACCTTCGCAAAGGTTCGTATCCAGTTTTCAGGGTGTTAAGTACCCTATATAGCGTGCCGGTGTAGCTCAGTTGGTAGAGCAACTGACTTGTAATCAGTAGGTCGTGGGTTCGACTCCTATCGCCGGCACCATTATCCACTTTAATAGCAATACATAGAATGTTTCTTATGGCGGTCGTGGCGAAGGGGTTAACGCACCGGTTTGTGGATCCGGCATTCGTGGGTTCAAGTCCCATCGGTCGCCCCATAAAAAAACAATAAGTAAGTTTTGCGAACTGTTGGGGATTAGCCAAGCGGTAAGGCAACGGACTTTGACTCCGTCATTCCTAGGTTCGAATCCTAGATCCCCAGCCATTTATTCGCGAAAGTACTGGACTGCATAGCAGCAAATCATTAATAAAAAGTTACTAATCAAACCTTGCCTAGGCAAGGTTTTTTTGCATCCTAAATCGAATTTCAAAGAGCGCAGCCCACTCGGACTGCGCTCTTCATGCTATGCTTCCACTTCGATATGCGAGAACGAAGTGAAATCGAACAATCCTTTGTCCGTCAGCTTCAAGCTCGGAATGACAGGCAATGTTAGAAAGGATAAGGTCAGCAGCGGGTTAAAGGTTTGCGAAGCGCCAATCTCAGTCATGGCGAGCTTCAGCTTCATCAATCCATCAGCCACTTCATCATATGGACGATTGGACAATAAGCCAGTAATCGGCAGCGGCAAGGACGCCAGCACTTTATCGCCTGCAATGACTGCGGCGCCGCCGCCAGTGCGAATCACTTCTTCAATCGCAGCCAATATCTCCTCGTCTGATACTCCGACAACAACGATGTTATGGGAATCATGTGCGACAGTGGTGGCGATAGCACCGCGCTTCAACCCGAAGCCTTTGACGATTCCTACGCCTACATTGCCGGTTGCTTGATGACGTTCGATTACGGCGATTTTGAGCAAATCGCTGTCTACAGTTGGTGAGAACATGCCATCCTCCACCTTGACCTGTTCGATTAGGTGATTCGTGACAAGCGAATTCGGAATGATTTCGATAATGTGGCAACGATCACCTTCCAGCGGTATAGCAAGATGAGCCTTCTCAACGTGATGAACATTCACACTAGGCAGCTTGCTGCTCAAACTGTCAGACATCGATTCTTCCGGAGGAAAAGCTTCTTCTACAAGTTGACCTGCATCAACGACGCAGCGCCCGCGTTTAAATACCTGATGTATCTTCACTTGAGCCAGATCGTCGAGAATCAGAAGATCGGCTTGATAACCTGCAGCAATTGCGCCATGCTCGCGAAGGCGGAAGCATTCTGCCGTATTCAGTGTCGCCATCTGAATTGCGGTGATAGGCTCGAATCCTTTGGTGACTGCGCGCCTTATAATATGATCAATGCTGCCCTCGCTTATTAAATCGTCTATCAGCTTATCGTCGGTAACGAAGAGGCAGCGCCTGGAATTGCGCGGTGTGACGACCGGTAACAGTGCGTCGAGATCTTTGGCAACCGTGCCTTCACGAATCATCAAATACATGCCAAGGTCAAGACGGTCTTGCGCTTCTTGTAAGCTGATGCTCTCATGATCGGTTCGAATGCCTGCAGCCATATATACATTCAAGCCGTCACGACTGATCCCGGCAGCGTGCCCGTCTATGAGGGCGCCAGCTTCTTGAGTCACAGCCAGCTTGTTAAGCATACGCGACTCTGTATTCGCTACAGATGGATAGTCCATGACCTCGGCCAATCCAAGTACTTTCGGATGATGGAAGAAGGGCATTAGATCCTCGGCATCGAGCTGAGCGCCGTTACTTTCAAAAGGTGTTGCAGGAACGCAGGAAGGCAGCATGACGAAAGTGTCGAACGGCAATCCTTCGGCAGCATCAAGCATATACTCGATTCCGTCTGTTCCAGCGACATTTGCGATTTCATGGGGATCGGTTACGACTGTTGTAACCCCATGCAGAAGGAGAACGCGTGCAAATTGCTGAGGAGTAAGCATGGAGCTTTCGATATGTACATGTCCGTCGATGAAGCCTGGCACGATATATCTTCCTTGAGCATCAATTGTTTCTTCTCCCACGTAGTTGCCAATCCCGGCAATCATCCCATCTGCGATAGCAATGTCGCCTTGCATGAGCTCTCCTGTAAATACATTCACAATTCTTCCGTTACGGATCACTACATCCGCGGGTTCTTGCTTGGCGGCGACTCGGATACGTCTGCACAAATTTATACGGTTCTGCTCCATAATTCACTCTCCTGTTTCGGTAGACAAATAAAAAAAATCCCGATCACAAAAACATGTAAGTTCGCTACACATTTTTGTAATCAGGATTTTACGGCTCCTGGTAGAGACCCTCAAACCATATTATTGAGGTTATACAATGGCTTATTAAGCTGTAGTCATTATACAACTAGCGGTGATGCGGATCAAGGGGAGATCTTTTCGCAGGTTGGAACGAAATGGAAGGAAAATGTATTGTAATGTCGAAATTACATATAAAGTAAATTATTATGGGGTGATTACAATGCTAACAGCACTTGAACATGTACAAATTCCAGTAAAAGAGATGGACCGAGCAATTTCATGGTACACTGAGCAGCTTGGATTTCAATTAGGCAGTCGCGACGGAGATCGCATCGCTTTCCTTGATTTACCGGAGGGTCCTACTCTTATGTTATGGCAAACGAGCGATGAAAAGACAGATGCGCAGTTTACCGTAAATGGAACGGAGTTTCCTACAATGCTGTATCGCACAACCCAGATTCATGAGCTGCATCGTAAGTTGACGAGCTTAGGCACTCAAATACAAGTATATCAAGACGACGGTTTCGCATGGGTGCTTAAATTTTATGATTCGGAAGGAAATCTGTGGGGCGTCTTGCAATTCAATAAGTAGGACTTTAAGAGGAATAACTTCGTCTCAGGGGGCAGGATGAAGAGATGGACACAAGACAAGCAGAGAGATTAATTACAGAGTGGGCCGTAGCTAACGCCGATTTGGTTGGACTTGGATCGAATCAGCTCCAGGCATTGTACATCTATAATCCCGGAGGCTTCAATAACTTGTCCATTCGTTTGACAGATGGCAGCAGACAGCTTCATGTTAAACTAGCTCCTCCTAGCAAGGTTGCGAATTTACGGCAGTGGGCAAGTGTGAGTGATTATCTGACGGAGCATTACACCGCGCCGAAGCTTATTCATGAGATAGATGGAGAAATCGTGCCCGGCTATCCATACGGCTTAGTTTTTGAATATATCGAAGACGCGACGCCGCTCGCGGAAGCTCTATTGTCCGATGATAGTTTGGTCCGTGTAATGGAGACTGCCGCGAAGCTGCATCGCGACGATCATTTACGCCGAATGCTGCCTCAAGCGGATGAACGAACTTATATGGAAGCTTTCGAGGATGAGTATATGACTAGATTCTCAGAAGATCTTGACGGTATCATTGGGTCTCGCGAGCTGCTCAGGGACTTCATCTCAGACGAGACCATTACATGGTTCGGTGAGGAAATTGAGAGGCTGAGAGAGGCTGTCCGGCAATCAGCTGCATTTCATCGCATTGCAACAGATGTTGTACATAATGACTTGAATGGCAATAACGTTCTGACATACGGCGAAGACGAAGATGTAGGTGAAGGCTTTCGAATTATCGATTGGGACGAGCTGTCCGGTTATGGCGATGCCGCTATGGACTACTCGGTCCTACTGTGGCCGCTAGCGCAAAGTCCGTCATGGCCGATTTGGAGAGAGAAGGTGCTGGCATTAGCAGGTGAGGCTGTGGTTCAGCGCTTAGAGCTGTATTTTAGAGCGAAGCTGTTCGATGATGTCATTGATGTGTTGGCTGATTATGTCGAGGCAGAGCAAATACCCGAGTATCGGGAGTCTACCCAGGCTAAGAGCAGAGCGACTCACCTTCGCTCGTATCCGATTTATATAGAAAAATATGGAATTTAACTTCGAATGATAAAGGGGCAACAAAGATGTATGCAGGGCCGACAGCTTTACGTTCAGTCATAGATCCTAGATATCTGGAATACTGCTTAAGCGAACATTATGATATCGGACAATGGGAAGAGTGTCTATTCTTCCTACGGGGGTTAAACGACACGTATAGGATAAGAACAGCAGGTGGGTATTACATTCTTCGTGTCTACCGAGTTTCGGTTAGCGAGAACGATGTAGCGTACGAGGTATCTTTACTCGACCAATTATCAAGTAATTTGTGCTCGGATACAAACGTGTCTGAACCAATTGCCAAACAAGATAAGAGCACGTACACCGTTATCGAAGCGCCGGAAGGCAAGCGAGTTGCTGTAATCTTCAGGTACATCAATGGTACGGAAAACGTCCTTCAAGACGAGGACTCATGTTACGCCTTTGGTAGGTCTGCAGCTGAATTGCATGCAGCCATGGATAAGGTCAAGCTAGAATTACCACGATACGAAATGGATACAAGGTTTCTAGTCAGACAGCCGCTGGAACGAATTATAGGTTACATTGGTGAGAACAATCAGGCAGTACCTTTTCTACACCAATTCGTGAATGCACTGGAAGAACGAATCGCTGCTGCTGCAAAGCATGAATTGGATTGGGGTATATGTCATGGCGATATGCATGGCAATAATAATGCATTTCAAGAAGGTATCTCATTCACGCATTACGACTTTGAATGGGCTGCGCCTGGATGGAGAGCTTACGACCTGGCTCAAGTAAAGGGAAGAAAGAGACAGTTAACAGATAAAAAGGATTTGTTATGGGATGCGCTCATCGCAGGCTATCGTTCTGTTCGGGATTTCTCCGCTCAAGATGAAGCGGCAATAGATTTGTTCATGATTGTTCGTCGCTTGTGGGTCATGGGTCTTGATGTCGCGTTTATCCCGAGTAATTCTGGCATTCTAGATTATTCGGAAGATTGGCTGGACGGATTTATTAACGAATTTCGGTCGTATCAGTTGGTTTAATGAAGCGTGGAATTCGCATGAAGCATTCATCAAAGATTATTTGTATTTGCGGGCCTTGAAAGAGAAAATAATCCATAGTTTGGAATTTATCATTCACTCAAAAGGGCAGCCGAACACATCGTTCGGCTGCCCTTTGCTTGTCATGGTTTGATTATCCCGTATAAGCTGATGCGTTCAAATTCTCCGGACCGACACGACCGATACCTTCCGACCGAGCGATTGCGAATAAGGTATAAGGCAGCAAGCCGGACGCCGGCGGTGGCACATTGTAATCGGACGCCGAGAACGAAGCGGTGTGAACGTCGCGTTCAAACGAGTTCAAGGACTTAAAGATGAGGAGATCATTAATCGTTAATCCTCGAACCATATACAGCTCAAGCGTGAAGGCAGTCGGGAAATCCGTCGGCAGTGCAGCGCCAACCATTCCGGTTAATTGAACACGAATCGTGCCTGGGGTACTCTGCGGAATGTTGAGCCCTACCTGACCGACAAGCACTGGAGTATCGAGTGGGAACGTATCAAACTCTTCAAGTACTACAGTGATATTGCTCGATGTGCGTGCATCGATAAGCTGACCCATCGTATCACAATCCTTTTCTACTACTCTATGCAGCTCTGGTAGATAAGGGTTGGACATGCCGATATTTTCGCGTCGCTTATTGCCTAGTGGAACCTTGTTCGGACAGCTGGAATGCAGATCGGATCTTCTATGAGATGCGGCTCTGTTGCCTCACGCTTCCCAGCAGGCACATCGGGCACCAGCATCGGTCCGTATTCGGCGCGGTTTGCAGGCCGCTTCCATTTGCGAGTGATTGTGCGAATACCGATCGGGTAGATAGTCAGGTCGCCGTTCTTAGCAATATGAATGCGAAGAAAGTTCTTATAATCTTCATTTTGCAGGGCAGAGAAGGCTTCATTCGCATGACGTCCAAACCAATTAAGCGAGATAAAGAGGTAGATACCCATAATGATAGAACCGATGATCCAGCCGCCATATGCAATGAGGATGCCGGAGAGCAGCAGCGCGCCAATCCCCCAAGACAGATGGAATCCGCTGCTAGCCAGATAGATCGCACCGCAGCCGATGAAGAACGATGCCGTGACATGAATGGCTCCATGAAGGCAGCCTGCGATCCACTTATAGACGCGCGAATGCGTATCCGTAAACAGCCAGAAGCCGGCTATGACAATGATCATCCAGATGAAGGCACCAGGTGAACGGCCGATCTCTGATAAAGAAGAGGAGACTACAGCGGCATAGCTTGCAGATTGGGGAGGATAAGTGTTGACTGACAAGAAGGAGTTGCACACGAGTAAATACAGAATCGCCGTAACGATGCCGAATAACGGATTCTTCCAGGCAAATAAGAAGTTCATCCAGGTCAGCCTTCTGGACTGCGCCTCCGATGGAAAATCATGCATTCGTTCAAATTCGAGCGGATTCTCCTCGTCATAGCTCGTTTCCTTGATCGAACGAGCTCGTAAGTCATGCGTCGGATGAAGGAATGCTCCGCCGCCTCCGGCTGTAATCTTCTCAATCTTGAGGCTGTGATCCGCCGCGCCTCCTGCAAACGTAGGCACATACTCGAATCTGCGGTAATGATGGGAGTCGCCGGCGAGGTAGACATGAATGCCGATATGGCGGTCCTTAAGCATTTTCTCGAGGTACGCGAGGTTGTTCTCGTTGTAGACGGGGTCATAGTCTTTGTACTTGTGCTTGTAAACCCAGTAGGGCTCAGCATTACAAAGGATGACCCGTTCGCTCGGATCAATCTGCTCGGCGACTTGCTCGAAATAGCGGACCTGCTGCTCGTCAATATCCGAGTTCAGCTGAATATCGGTTCCGAGCAGCCACCAGCCGTGCGGCAGCTTAAGGGCAAAATAGCTCCGCCGCTGTGGCGCTTGCCAGCCATTAAACCACTTTCGCGCAGAAAAAATACGCGAGAACGCAATTAATCCGTCATACCAGTCGTGATTTCCCGGAATGGCAAAGACATGCGGATGCGGGTCCTTAGAAAAGCCTTGCGCCATATGATAGGGTGCGATTAGCCGCTTGATATAAGTTTCGCTATTCGCAGTTGGATAGACCTGATCGCCGCCGAAGATGAGAATATCGCCTCGTCTGGTCGTATAATTCTGGCTCTGGCTCTGGCTCTGACTGTGGCTCTTATTTCTCGTCGAATCGTTCACAGTGTGCAACGTCAGTTCCGGCTGAGTCAGTGCATATGCGACGGAGTAAGTGGAATTAAATCCGTCTCCGACGTCGCACACATAATCAATCCATATTTCATCCCGGTCTTGATGCACGCTCGGGATGTAGAAGCCGTCTGCATCGGTCATGAAGCCACCTTTGCCATCCGGCATATATTCCTTGGCGTAATCATTAATCTGCTCTGCATGCTGGTTGTTGAATGCTTCAATGAGTCGATAGTCCGAATAGCGGCCGAACAAGGTAGAGAGCACGGTCCTGGTGCCGGTAACGATGAGCTGTGCAGGGTTGAACCATTCGACCATTCGTGGTCTTGTTTTTGGCTCACGGATCATTTTATCGACGAGCTTCTGCACTTTCCCGCTAATCATACGTTTCTCCTTCCCGCGATACGCGACAATAATTAGGCAATCTGGGCTAGGTACTGATTCCAGTTCCAGATAATCCCACATTATTATGACACAGCACGCTTGCAGATCACGTCGAATGGTGCTTTCTCATACAACAAAGGCTGCCATTGCTGGCAGCCTTCTGATTGAGATGCTAGATATGCGAAGCCTTTGAAAATTTCTGCTTATACACCTGTTCGAGACCAACCGAGATCAGATGGAATCCGAGGATGAATACAATGTAAGCGACTAACGGGATGAACAGCACCCATTGGTAGATAAATAGATAGTCACGCGCTTGTCCAATCAGTCCGCTCCATTCATTCGTACGGCTCACATACTGAACAGGGTCGAAGTACATCGTCGTGCCGCCTACGAAGATATTGAAGATCGCAAGCTGGCCGAATAGGCTGAGCGCGAGTACGATTTCCTGCACGAACAGGATGAGGAAGCTCTCCAGAAGATGCGGGAAAATATGTCGGCGAATGATGGTTAGGTGACCGGCGCCGATTGACTTGGCAGACAGGATGAACTGCTTCTCGCGCAAGATCATCGTCTTCTCTTTCATCGTGGATGCGACTGTCGGAATGCCCACGAGAGTCAAAATGATGGCGACAATCGTTGTCATATACAGCGGAGATGCTGCTGGGTTCATCGTAATGCCGATCATAATCATCCAGACAATAATGAAAATCGGAATGCCGTTCAGTACGTTCCAGATGGGAAGCTTATCGGTACGACTAGGCTTTGCTTTACCCATATAGCCAAGGAACAAACCAATTGCTCCGCCTATTAGAATGCGAGAGAGGGCAATTGCCAGAGAAACGAAGATGGTATATTTCGAACCGGCTAGCAGCTTCGCGAGCATATCGTAGCCATCCTTGTCCGTTCCAAGCGGGTACTCCTTGCCCGGAGGAATTGGCGGAACAATCAGATCGCCATTGCCGTTCTCATCGACCAAATAAGTGACGCTTTGACGCTCGTCAATACTGTGTGGAGCAAAATAGGGTCCGAATAGGGAAGCAGCAATGATAACAATGATGATAATAAGTCCCACGAGTAATGATTTGTTCATGTTCATCGTACAAACACCTTCTCTGCACCAAAAATAACGAGTCGAAGCAAGCTGTAAACAATCGCATAGAGCAGCAGAAGTGTCAGAATGCCATTCACAACAAGGCTATATTGATAACCGTTATACGCAAAAGCGTTGGAGAATACGAGCATTGTAACGCCGCCCAGGTTGAATAGATATTCAAAGATAAACAAGTTTCCGAACAGAATGCCCATAAACTTGTGCAGATCTGCTTTGACAAACGGCAGTACATTCGGTAGTGCGTGGAAGAAAATAATGTAACGCTTTCCGAGCCCGCGCGCCTTGGCAAAGCTAATGTAATCCTCGGTTAGCGTATGGCTCATGTGCAGCGCGACGTTACGAATCATATAATTCGCAGGAATAATAACCGTCGAAATAAGCGGCAATGCAATCGCCGGATCATCCGTCGAGAAGCTGGCGACGTCGAAGATGACATAGCCGGTCTCCGAGGCAATGAACACAATGAGAAATTGTAGCAGGATGACAATGACAAAGTCCGGCAATACAGCCGTCAACTCCAAAACCCGTTTCAACCATTTCATGCGGGTAACAGCGAAATAGACGCCGATCAGAACGCCAAGTGTTGTGCCGATAATGCCGCCAATGGTGATGTAGAAAAGGGTGACCGAGAAGCTTCTCCCGATCTGCTCCCAGAACAAATGCTCTGTTTTGCCAGAGAAATAATGGAACGACTGACCGCTCCATATTCCTTTCATATAATCACCAATCGTAGAAAAGCCGCCTGACCAATTGAAGGATAACGCGCCTTCAAAATGATCCGCTTGGAGCACGACGGGGAACATCCCAAATAGCAGAACGAACAGCAGAATACCAGGGACAAGCAACGTAATTTGTAAGACTTTCGGCATGCAAGGGCTTCCTTTCAATCAGAGTGGCTGGTAGATGCAGAGTGTGTAAACGATTATTTCACCCTATTAAGTATAGCCCTTTAGTTCGTATATGCAAGACTTCGCGGCTTGGAAGGAGATCCCAGTACTGGATGGTCTGCGATGGCCTTATTCGACGTAGATCATTTTGCGTGTCATGCCGCCGTCAATGACAAGATTCGTCCCGGTTACAAAGTCATTCGCAGGATCCGTGAAGTACAGGCACGCTCTTGCGATGTCTTCCGGCTTACCGACACGGCCAGCGAGATGCTGAGCATGATCTTCGGTGCGAAGCTGGCTGTAGTCGCCGGTTTCAATCCAGCCGGGGCTGATCGCATTGACCCGGATGCCATCAGGGCCAAGCGAAGCGGCGAGCGCATGCGTCAGCGATAAGATACCGCCTTTGGATGCGGCATAGGCTTCCGAATTCGGTTCCGACATCAGCGCGCGCGTCGATGCGATATTGACGATTGATCCGCCGCCATTGCCCCGCATAAGCTTTGCCGATTCTCTTGCCAATAAGAAGCTTGCCCGCAGATTCGTGTGAATGACGTAGTCCCATTCGTCTACGGTTAAGTCATAGACGGATTTCCATGCGCCGAGCCCTGCATTGTTGATGAGAGCATCCAGACGATCCGTTTGCTCCCGCAGCCAGACGAAGAACGCTTCAATCGCAGACGCATCGCTTAGATCAAGCGCTCGGATCAGTGGCCTCTCAAAACCTGATGCTTGAATGAGTTCAGCTGTCTGTTCTAACGATGCGTTGTTCTTATCAATCAAGATGGTACGTGCTCCATGCTGTGCGTAAGCTTGTGCTAATGATCTGCCAATACCGTTGCCAGCTCCGGAAATGAGCACAACTGGATGGTTTGCTTTCATCTAATTCCCTCCGCATAAACGATGTATATTTATGATCAGATATACAGGTTAGGGAATGGAAAGTCAAACCTCCTCGTCCTCCCGTACTGAAACCTTTCGGGAACCTTACACCAAAATTGGTGTTTTATGTAAATTTAGACGACATAATGGGCGGATATCCCTACGATTTTTGTAGATTTGTTGGCGTTTTCATAATTAAGTGTAGAAATCTGTAAGGCTTCCATAGTATTTTTATACTAGTAGATTAATTTGATAGCTGCTAAAGGATTCATGTACACCAACTACGGAATGGGGATTAATTAATGTTAAAAGAACAAATGAGATATTCTCGTCTTGCGAATTTAACGAAGTTAATCAATACGAAGCTCGAATTGCGAGAAGTATTGGAGCATGTGACGACTGCAATTTCAGAAGAGATCGTCCGGTGCAATTCCGTAGGCATCTACTTGCCCCAAGAGGATGGAACATTCCGCGGTTATGTGGGTAAGCCAAGTGTTATTAACGGTTGGACTATAGATATGCATGTGATTGATACAGAGATGGATCTCCTCGCTAAGGAAGTCATCGAGACGAAGAAAACGATCTATATCCCTGACACCTCCAGGGACACGCGTCCTGATCCGAGAGCTGTGCAAGGCTTCCAGATTAAATCTCTTCTCGTTCTGCCGATTTCCTTCGAGCAAGAATTGTTTGGCCTTGTTTTTCTATTCGATTATGGCATCCCGATGAATTTGACCAATTCTGAAATTCAGACGGTCGAAGCTTACGTGAATATGGCTGCGGTCGCGATCCAGAATGCGAAGAATATGACGCACAAAGAGAACCTGATCTACGAGAAGCAGCTGCTTCTCGATGTTACCCGCGACCTGGCAATGTGCTCGACCATGCAAGAAAGCTTGGACAGCTGCTTCTTCTACTTAGGCAAGGTACTCGATAACTACAATATCGGCGTACATCTCTTGGACCCGATTACCGAGAGCCATATCCGTCCTGCCAAGCTAAGCAAGAACGCCGATTGGACGGAAGAAGATTGGATGAATCAGCATAACAAAATCCGTATTGACGAGAGTAACGATGCGGTCATCCAAGAGGTCATTCGCACGAAGAAAGCAGTCCTTATTCCAGATGTGTTCGCGGACAGTCGGCCGAATCATGAGGTTTGCCGTAACTTCGGCATGAAGGGGTTGCTCATATTCCCGATTTTGTCCTTGGGCGAAGTGCTCGGCGTTATTCCGGTCGTTAATCTGGACGAGAATGGAACGTTCGCTAATTTCTCGGATACAACGCTGCAGCTGGCTCAATCCATCGTAGATGCTACCGCTTCGACGCTGTCGAATTTGCTCTACATGGAGAAGCAGGAAATTATCATTAAGGAGCGGACCTCGGAAATTACGGTCAAGAACCGGGAGCTTGAGCGCGTCATCACCGAGCTTCAGCAGCTCAGCAGAGAGAAGGAGCTTATCCTGAACTCTGCGGGCGAAGGCATCTTCGGACTTGACCTGGGCCGCAATATTACGTTCTGCAACCCCGCTGGCATTTCGATGCTAGGTTATGAATCAAGCTGCGAGCTGATTGGTCAGCCATCGAAGATTATTTTTAAAGGGAAGCATCGCGAGAGCCAGGATGATAAGTTCCAGCGGAAGGACAAAACAAGCTTCACTGTGGAGTATGTTATTTCTTCGATTCGCGAAGGAGACGAAATTGTCGGCGAGGTTGTCACATTCAAGGATATTACGCAGCGCAAGCAGATGGAAGAAGAGATCAAATACCGCGCGTACTTCGACAGTCTAACAGATCTGCCTAACCGGCTTCTGCTGAAGGACCGGCTTAGCCAAGGGCTGACTCAAGCGCAGATCAACGGCGAGAAGCTGGCGGTCCTTTACCTGGATTTGGACCGTTTCAAGTTCATTAATGACTCGCTCGGACACAGCTACGGCGACTTGCTGCTGCGCGACGTGGCGAAGCGGCTTAGCGATTGCGTGCCGAAGGGAGCAACTGTCTCCCGCCAGGGCGGCGATGAATTTACGATCTTCCTCCCGAACATTAAGAATGAGAATGAGGTACAGAAGGTTGTTCAGCTCGTCATCGACTCGTTCACCGATCCGTTCCAGCTGCTGGAGAACGAAATTTATATGAAGGCGAGCATCGGCATCAGCTTGTATCCGGATAACGGCGATACCACGGAGACACTCATCAAGAATGCGGATACTGCGATGTACAAATCGAAGGAGATTTCGGGCAACAGCTACCATTTCTTCAAAGAAGGGATGGATACGAGAACGTTCGAGCGCGTGAAGCTGGAGAACGATCTCTATAAAGCGCTGGATCAGAATGAGCTTGAAATCTACTACCAGCCGCAATTCAATAATAAGACGAGCCGCATCGTCGGCGTTGAGGCGCTGCTGCGCTGGAATCATCCGAAGCAAGGTATGATCGCTCCAGATTCGTTCATCCCGATCGCAGAAGAGACAGCGCTTATCGTACCGATCGGCGAATGGGTGCTGCGCGAGTCATGCAAGCAGCTCAAGGCTTGGCAAGAGCAAGGCTTCCCGCTCGAGAGCATGTCCGTCAATTTGTCGGTGCGCCAGTTCGAGCAGAACAATCTGTTCGCGATGGTCAGCAGCGTACTTGCGGAAGTTGGCTTGCCACCTGAACAATTGGAGCTTGAGCTGACGGAGAATCTGATTATCAAGAACCGTGAATTGACGCTCAAAACGATGAAGGAATTGAAGGGTCTTGGCATCAAGATCGCGATTGATGATTTCGGGACAGGCTACTCGTCACTGGGTTATTTGAAGACACTGCCAATTGACACGCTGAAGATCGACAAATCGTTCATGCAGGATATTACCAATGACGATAATAACGCCGCAATTACCGATACGATCATAACGCTAGCACACAACTTGAATTTAAACGTTATTGCTGAAGGCGTTGAAACGATGCAGCATGTAGAGTTTTTATCTGCAAGGGACTGTTACTTAATGCAAGGCTACTTCTTCAGTCGTCCCATGAAAGCGATGGATATTGCAAAGCAATTTCTTACGGTTTAAAAATTGGGTGATGTGGAGGGACTTCAATGAGAGCAGCTAGAGCGGTTTTGGAGTTTTTGAAGGAAAATGGGGTGGAGCATCTGTTCGGCATTCCGGCAGGCTCGGTCAACGCATTCTTCGACGAGCTGTACGATATGCCGGAAATCGAGCCGGTTGTTACGAAGCATGAAGGGGCCGCTTCCTATATGGCGGCCGCTTACGCGAAGTACACGGGCCGGCTCAGCGTGAGTATTGGCTGCAGCGGTCCTGGCGCGACCAATCTGGTCACAGGCGCAGCGAATGCCATGCGTGAGCATCTGCCGGTGCTGTTCCTGACCGGAGCGGTACCAGTCGGCACGATGGGGCTTAACGCTTCGCAGGAGCTGGACGTCAGCCCGGTATTCCGCCCGGTTACCAAATACAGCGTGCTGGTCACGGAAGCGAAGGATGTCCTTCGCGAAGTGGCCAAAGCGTGCCAAATCGCGATCTCCGGCGTGCCTGGTCCTGTCCATGTCGCCCTTCCCATTGACGTTCAACATGCAGATATCGGCTCGCCGATTATACCTCCACTATTACCGAGGAAACCCATCGTTCCCGTGCTTGCCGTCATCGAGAAGGTGGCGAAGGCTCTGCGCGAGAAGAAGCACGGCGTCATCTTCGTCGGGCAAGGCGTCAGAGGCTCCGTCGACTCCTTGCTTGAGCTGTCCGAGTTGTTGGGCTGGCCGATCGTGACGACACCGCAGGCGAAGGGCTACATCCCGGAGAACCATCCGCAATATGTCGGCGTGTTCGGCTTCGCTGGGCATGAGGCGGCGTCGCGGCTGCTTGCCGACGACAACGGCGGCGCTTTGCTCATCGTAGGCTCAAGCCTAGGCGAGACAGCGACGAATAACTACAATATGAATCTAACCAAAGGCCGGTACACGGTTCAGCTTGATTTTGACCAGACGGTGTTCAATCGCAAGTACAGCATTGATCTGCCGGTGCTTGGAGATATTCATTTAAGCTTGCTGATGTTAATTGAGGAATTAAGAACGCTTGGATTGCAGGAGAGAGCCGTGCGTGTGAAGGATCGCGGCGTAGAATCGCGACATGTTCTTACCGAAGAGTTCTCTACAAGGAATGTGCTACTTCAGCTGCAGCAATGCTTGCCTGTGAATACTCGGTACACGGTGGATATCGGGGAGTTTATGTCCTATGTCATCCATCATATGAAGGTGTTAAATAAGGATACATACAATATCAATGTTCACTTCGGGGCAATGGGAACAGGCATCGCCTCGGCAATCGGCTCCAAGCTGGCAGAACCCGAGCGCCCAGTTGTCTGCGTAACGGGTGATGGCTGCTTCTTCATGCATGGCATGGACATTCTGACGGCGAAGGAGTTTGGCTTACCGATCCTATTCGTCATCATTAACAATGCGCGTCTTGGCATGGTCTATCACGGGCATTCGTTGCAGTTTAAGCGGACACACCCTTCCTTCGAGCAGGAATCGGTGGATATTGCGGGGATGGCAGCGGCAATGGGCATTCCGAGCTTGCGGGTAACAGGGCTGGGCGAGCTTCAGCAAGCCAGCCTCGAACCGCTGCTCGAGCTGAGCGGACCCGCTATTCTGGAGGTCGTGTTGAAAGACAACAACACGCCTCCGATGGGCGATCGCGTGAAGTTCTTATCATCCTTCGGCAAGTAGCAGTGTAGCAGAGTCGGAGATTATAGGCTTGCACATGAAGTGCGGATGAAGGTAATGAGTGCTCTCATCGTCTGGCCTTTAAAAGCGTCAGGGACGGGATCGCCGGATGGATCCGCATAGCTGCAGCTTTGGCTGGCTTGCTCGTATGTAAATCCAAGCTGGACAAGCGCTTCTCTTAGCTCCTGCGGCATCGTGCCCGAGTTAGCCGGTTGTGATTGCGCGTAATATGCGGTTGGCGTGATGGTGACGTCTACATCTCCAGCGCCTGTATTCACGACGAATAGATCGTCGGGCTGCTGGAGCATCCAATGTCCCTTCGAGAATAGCGAAATTCGCGCACCTTCTAGCGCGGAGAGCGCATCCAGATTAACCGCTAACGTCTCGTTCAGCATGACTCGAATGTCCTGTCCTGTTACTGATCCTGCGGCCTGCTCCAGATAAGCTTTCAATACCGATTCAGGTAGAGACGTTAGCGGTAGTGCACCAAGGTCAATATTGAAGGTTTGGTGGATAATGGCTAGCAGCTCTGTGCTTCCGATGCTCGCGCCGCTTGCTTCGATAAGCTTGTCCATCTGTGCGGCTTTGGTCGTCATGATATCGCGCTCCCGTCATGAATGAGTTTCTTTAAGCTCATTAACAATTATACTGGAAAAGCTTGCATAGTTGTTCATCAGATTTACAGTTTCAGCGAAGGATACGCTAGGCTCGGACTTCAACGTCCGGGCTTTGTTTGTTGCTTGGTGGTTATTTTCAGATGATTCATCTAAAATAGAGCTAATGAAGTTTTTGCCAAGAAAGAAGGGGTATCATGTCTAATCAATCTACTGCGAGTGAAGCGGGCTGGAACTTGGATAACAGCTATGCCCGGTTGCCTCAGTCTTTCTATACACGGATGAAACCAACGCCAGTGCGCGCGCCGAAGCTGGCTGTTCTGAATGAACCGGTGGCGGCAGCGCTTGGGTTACATGCAGATGCGTTAAGAACGGATGAGGCGGTCGCCGTGTTTGCTGGCAACGAGGTTCCTGATGGTGCAGCGCCGCTAGCTCAGGCTTACGCGGGGCATCAGTTCGGTTACTTCAATATGCTCGGCGACGGACGTGCGATGCTGATCAGCGAACAGATCACGCCGACGGGTGAACGGTTCGACATTCAGCTGAAAGGCTCGGGAGCTACGCCGTATTCCAGAAGCGGCGATGGGCGAGCGGCGCTCGGACCGATGCTGCGCGAACATATCATCAGCGAAGCGATGCACGCGCTCGGCATCCCGACGACACGAAGTCTGGCCGTCGTGACGACAGGTCAGTCGATTATCCGCGAGAGCGAGCTGCAAGGCGCGATACTGACTCGTGTCGCTGCCAGCCATCTGCGGGTAGGCACGTTCCAGTACGCAGCTGCGAAGGGGCATGTTGATGAGCTTCGCGAGCTGGCGGATTACACTGTCGAGCGGCATTATCCTGAGATTGCAGGTGACGAGAACAGTTATCTCTGTCTGCTGCAGGAAGTGATCAAGAGGCAAGCATCATTGATTGCCAAATGGATGCTGGTCGGCTTCATCCATGGCGTGATGAATACGGATAATATGGCGATCAGCGGCGAGACGATCGATTACGGACCGTGCGCGTTCATCGATGCCTATAGCCTTGATACCGTATTCAGCTCCATCGACAGAGAAGGGCGATACGCGTATGGCAACCAGCCGAAGATTGCGGTTTGGAATCTGGCTCGGTTCGCCGAAACATTGCTGCCACTGCTCCATTCCGATGAAGAGCAGGCGATCAAGCTTGCAGAAGAAGAGCTTGGCAAGTTCGCAGAGCTATACCACGGGCATTGGTTAGCGGGCATGCGAGAGAAGCTTGGTTTATTCGGTGCCGAGGCGGAAGACGAGACGCTTATTGAAGACTTGCTTCGTATGATGCAGCAGCAAGGGGCGGACTACACGAACACATTCCGAGCATTAACGTTTGGTCGCATGGACGAGATCGCGATGTCGTGCAGTGCTGATTTCGCAGAGTGGCTGGAGCGTTGGCAGGCTAGACTTGGACGGCAGGCGGAGACGTCTGAGTCGGTGCAACAGCTCATGCGGAACAGCAATCCTGCTGTTATTCCGCGTAATCACCGGGTAGAAGAGTCGCTCGCTGCAGCGGAGCAAGGCGACTATAGCGTCATGGAGCAGCTGCTCGCAGCGCTGTCGAACCCGTTCGCGCATACGGCTGAACAGGAGCCGTACGCGGAGCTGCCATCGCAGAATGGCAGGCCTTATCGGACTTTCTGCGGGACGTGATTCTCTGCAAGATCGAGTTTCGAGGCGGGAGACAGGCGATGGACATCCGAAAATGTCTATCGTCTTTTTTATTTTTACGGTACACTATTTCCTGTAATTGTAAATCCCATCGGGAGTAGGTGAAGCTAGCATGACCGCATATGAGAAGCCAGTTATCCATACAACGGAAATCGAACAGATCTTAACTGCACAATTAGGGACAAGCCAGATCACCGAACTCATGCCAATGACAGGCGGGAATCTTAGCCGTGTGTTCTCGTTTCAGTTTGACGGGCGAGAAGGGGTCATTAAGTTCAGCGATCTGGCAGGTGCATACGATACAGAGCGTTTCGTGTCGGGACTATTAACGAGTCATGGCGTGCCTTTCCCGCGCTGTCTTGGACAAGGGCAAGTCCATACATTATCCTATTCCATCCTTGAGCGTGTGCCAGGGGCGATGCTGATCGATTGTTCGGATGAGCAGAAGGCAGCTCAGCTTCCTGAGTTAATCCGGATCTTGGTGCAGATGAATGAAATTCAGATTGATCAGACGAATGGCTATGGCTGGATCAAACCAGATGGCAACGGGACATCACCGACGTGGATGGCACATATTGAGTCTTTCTACGCGGAGGACCAGACGGGGAACTTCTGGGAAGGTTGGCACGACCTTTTCAAGACGACCTTCTTGGAAAAGGAGATTTTCGACGAGTGTTATGCTCGGTTGCAGCAGTACGCTCCGTTCAATGAACCTCATCGTCATTTTGTCCATGGCGACTTTCATCCTTGGAATATCATGTCGAATGGCGAGCGGATCACGGGCATCATTGATGGCAATTGCGTATATGGCGACTATCTGCTCGATCTGGAGACGCTGACCGGCACATTAGACGAGCTGGACGTCGTTGCAGCCTATAAGCAGCATGTTCAAGACAAGGGGATTGTTATTCCGAACTTTGAAGAACGCTTGCTAGGCGCGAGTTATTTCAAAGGGCTTGATGCGATGCGCTTCTATGCGAAGATGGGCTGGGAGGACGCTTATCAAGGACTGCGTCATAAATTAATTAATCTCGTTACCTAAGCGGAGCTGGAATGGAAAGGAAGTATTCTAAGTATGGAAAGCTTGTCGCCTGCACGCTGTGCATGGGTTAATGAAGACCCGTTATATATGGACTATCATGATCACGAGTGGGGCGTACCTGTCCATGACGATCAGAAGCTGTTCGAGCTGCTCGTTCTAGAAGGCGCTCAAGCAGGCCTCAGTTGGTATACGGTTCTGCAGAAGCGTGAAGGTTATCGGGAAGCCTTCGACGGGTTCCATCCGGAGCGGATTGTTGCTTATGACGATGCAAAAGTGGACGAGCTGGTGGGCAATCCTGCGATCATCCGCAACCGGCTGAAGATACAATCCGCGATTACGAACGCAAAGTGTTTCTTAAACGTGCAGGCTGCGTATGGCAGCTTCGATAAGTACATCTGGCAGTTTGTCGGCGGGGAGCCGGTTCATAATCATTGGCGAACAAAGGGAGAAGTTCCCGCGACGACGCCGCAATCGGATGCGATGAGCAAGGACTTGAAGAAACGTGGATTCAAATTCGTCGGCTCGACAATCTGCTATGCATACATGCAAGCGAGTGGCATGGTCAATGACCATACAATGGATTGCGATTGGTATGTGAGGAGGGGACTGCATGTCTAGATTGCAGGCTGTATTCATTGATCGGGATGGCACTATCGGAGGAACGGGGCGTTTTATCCATCCGCGTGATTTTGTATTATTCCCAGGTGCACAGGAAGCGTTGCGCTTATTGAAAGACAAGGGAATTAAAGTGATCGCCCTCACAAATCAGCATAATATTGCCAAAGGACTTGCGACTGAGCAAGAGTTCATCGAACAATTCGAGTCATATGGATTTGACGCATCGTATATTTGTCCGCATGAGCCGGAAGACGGCTGCGACTGCCATAAGCCACGCCCAGGCCTGCTGCACCTTGCCTCACAAGAGCATCAACTCGACCTTGCGCGCTGTGCAGTCATCGGCGATGTTGGATCAACAGACATGCTTGCTGCAGCAGCTGTTGGAGCGCATAAAGTTATCGTCAAGACTGGCTGGGGGCAAAGTTCGCTCGATACTTACCGGCATAAGTGGTATGACCAGGCATCGCCTGATTATGAAGCGGATGATCTTCTGGATGGGGTGAAGTGGCTCATTACCAATCTCGGCTAGGATAAGAATATAGCAAAAAGGACAGCAATAGGAACGCCCCTCATTAGGGCGTTCTTCAGTGTGTCGGCAAACTCACGTCACTTTCAGGGTTCCGGAGAGACTCTCACAGTGGGTAGCAGCCGATATTGGCTGCTTGGCGAAGCTGAGAGTGTAAAAATCGAACTCTCAGCAAGGAAAACAGCCGATTGCAGATCTGAGAGTTGAAAAATTGAACTCTCAGAGTGGGAAGCAGCCGATATTGGCTGCTTGGCGAAGCTGATAGTACAAAAATCGAACTCTCAGCAAGGAAAACGGCCGATTGCAGCTCTGAGAGTTGAAAAATTGAACTCTCAGAGTGGGAAGCAGCCGATATTGGCTGCTTGGCGAAGCTGATAGTACAAAAATCGAACTCTCAGCAAGGAAATCAGCCGATTGCAGCCCTGAGAGTTGAAAAATAGAACTCTCAGAGTGGGAAGCAGCCGATATCGGCAGCATGGCGAAGCTGAGAGTACAAAAAACGAACTCTCAGCAAGGAAAACGGCCGATTGCAGCTCTGAGAGTGTAAAAATCCCACTCTCAGACTGTCGAGACTTTCTCGTCAGCCTGAATAAGGACGCCCCCTCACAGGGGCGTCCTTATTATTTGCCAATAAACGTCGCGCACAGGTGCTCAACAATCTCGTCAGCCGTATAGCCGCGTACATCGCGTTGGAACAAGTAGGCGTCGCTGCTTAGCGCCGTGAGAAGCAGATCAGCTTTGAACACGCTGTTCGTATTCTGCTGCTGCCCGCCGAGAGCCTCGATCTCGTCGAAGTGCTTAACAAGCAGCCCATGCAGCTCGTCATATAACGGACTGCGATTACGCGACTTCGGCTTGCTGGTCTGTGCCGTATCTTCCACGCCGGTGACAAGCTGCGTCTTCGTTTCTCTGAACCGAATAAAGAGAGTAAGAATACCCTTGAGCCGTACCTCTGGCAGAGCTTCTCGGTTCAGCTCCAGATAGGCTTCGATATCTTCGAACAACATGACGAGATTATCCTTGATTAGATCAAGGCACAGCTCACTCTTGTTGCGATAGCGACGGTAGAGGGTCCCCGGGCCGATCTGGGCTTCAGTCGCAATTTGGTTCATGCTGACTTGCTCCACGCCATGCTGCTCGAATAATCGAAGCGCCGCGTCCAAGATGCGCTGCCGGTTCTCTGCTGCATCCCGGCGTTCTGTGCGAGTAGGGATTAATTTATCGGATTCACTCATGGTATGTTCACGTCCTAGTGTTTAAGTTCGATTATGAATCTACGTTGACAAATGGAGAGGTCTCCACTTAATATGAAGAGGAGAGTTCTCCGCTTAATGCTATCATATACGAAGAGGAGTGTACACAATGTCTACACCTACCGGCAATGCTGCACTATTAGTGATGGATTTACAAAACGGGATCGTATCCCGTTTCGCACAGAACATGGAACTTCTGCTGCCATTTCAGAAGGCAGTCGAGGCTGCCCGCGAGCATAACATACCTGTTTATTTCATTCGAGTTGCTTTCCGTGAAGGTTATCCGGACGTAAGCCCGCGCAACAAAGCATTTTCGCAAATTGCGAACTTCGGCGGCATGACCGTAGATGACCATGCGACTCAAATTCACGATGCCGTGAAGCCAGGGCCGGGCGAGCAAGTAATCACGAAGAGACGCGTCAGCGCGTTTGCCTCTAGCGACTTAGAGCTTATTCTGCGTTCGCGCCAGATCGACACGCTTATCCTGAGCGGTATTGCAACTAGCGGCGTTGTGCTGTCGACCCTTCGCGAAGCGGCTGATAAAGATTTTGCCATCCAAGTGCTGTCTGATGCTTGCCTTGACGCAGATCCCGAGGTGCATCGCGTACTTACGGAGAAAGTATTCCCGCGACAAGCAGATGTGCTCACCGTTGACACATGGATCGACAGCTTGAAGGTGTAGGCTGATCGTTATGCCCATATGGAAAAGAAATTTATTCGTCTGCTGGTTCGGGATGTTCGTCACGAGCATCGGAATGAGCCAGATAGCGCCGGTGCTGCCGCTCTATATCAAGCATCTTGGCGTCGACGATACGGATGCGATCTCCCAATACTCAGGCATCGCCTTCGGTATCACCTTCATCGTCTCGGCGATCTTCTCCCCGATCTGGGGGCAGGCGGCAGATAAGTTTGGGCGCAAGCCCATGCTGCTGCGGGCGAGTCTAGGCATGGCTATTGTTATCTTCAGTATGGGATTCGCCCATCATGTGTATGTATTAATTGGCTTGCGCATGCTGCAAGGAATTATTACTGGCTACGGTACCGCATGTACGACGCTAATTGCTACGCAGACCGATAATGAGCATGCAGGCTGGGCGCTGGGAACGCTCTCTACGTCAAGTATTGCAGGATCACTGCTTGGACCGACTATCGGGGGCTTTATTGCAGAGAACTTCGGGATGCAAGACGTCTTCTTCATTACCGGCGCATTCATGATGGTTGCGTTCCTTACGACATTGTTCTTCGTGCAAGAGAACTTC
Organism: Paenibacillus sp. J31R98; assembly: GCF_056269245.1. NCBI lineage: Bacteria > Bacillati > Bacillota > Bacilli > Caryophanales > Paenibacillaceae > Paenibacillus > Paenibacillus sp. J31R98. The sequence continues at coordinate 1,802,029 of NZ_JBWDNO010000001.1, read as the reverse complement.
ACTCGGCAGCATAAGAAGACGCTTCGCATGAAGGAAGTGTGGGAAGCAGTGCCTCACAAGAGCCTGACAGTCATGATGCTCGTTACGTTCTTCGTACTGACGATCGCACTCTATTCCGTGGAACCCGTGCTGACGGTCTATGTGACACAGCTATCTAGCAACTCCCATCATGTGGCACTGCTCGCCGGCGTAATCTTCTCTGCCTCCGGTCTAGCCAATATTATCGCGGCTCCAAGGCTAGGCAAGCTGTCTGACCGCATTGGCACACATAAAGTCATTCTCGCTGCGCTGATCGTCGCTGGCGTGACATTTATCCCGCAAGCTTTTGTCACGAGTCCATGGCAGCTGATGGTGCTTCGCTTCATTCTCGGTCTGTCGTCAGCGGGACTGACGCCGGTAGTGAATACAATCATTAAGCGAATTACACCTGCGGCAATTACCGGACGCGTGTTCGGACTTAGCATGGGGGCTGCGTATCTGGGCGTATTCAGCGGATCTCTGCTTGGCGGTCAAGTGGCAGCTTGGTTTGGCGTTGAATATGTCTTCCTGATTACGAGCGCTCTGCTACTTATCAACGCAGTCTGGGTATACTTCCAAGTGTATAGGAAGGTAGAGCATATGCAATTGATGAATCCCGCCAAATAGCTGGCGGGATTTTGTTCATACTTTTTTAAGAAATGATTCACGTTTAATTAAGGAGCATCCTGTACGCTTATTCAAAAGACTAGGAAGCTGCCACTCGCGAGGAGAAGAAAGCTGCATGTCCATTCGCTTGAAATTATTAGTATCCTATGCGGCCATGTTGATCATCCCGCTAATCTTAATCCTTATCATCACTTCGCTGCTGCTCGTTTCTCTCAAGGGGGAGCTATCGTCGGTGCAAGGAGCCTACGAATCGACGGAAAATATGTTCGACCATGAGGTCGTGGAGCATGTCGCGAAGGAGATGAGACGCTCCATTGAGCGCGATCCGAAGCTGCTGATCGATTCGAATTATTTGAACGAATTAACGACAGAGCTGCAGAAGAACGATGCAGGCATGCTTATTCGCCTGGATAGCGCCATTGTTTATCATTCGGATATCATCGGCAAAACGCCGGAGCTTATGTCAAGCCTGCCGGCATTCAAAGGACCGAACATCGTTACCCGTGACCACGTGCGCAAGCTCGGCAATATGGACTATCAATATATCCAATATGATCTGCTTAGCAGCGACAAGAAGATGAGCACGGTGTTCATCATCACGGGGATAAATCCCGTCGTTTATTTCATCCACCAATATTTTGGAGCAATGTTCATTGCGCTTCTAGTCATACTGATCGGGACGCATCTCATCTTGACAACCTATATGTCTAAGAATATTATCAAGCCGCTGCAAGCGCTGCGGAAAGCTGCTAGCGAGATCAAGGAGGGACGGCTGGACTTTCAGCTCGATGTTGCACGCAAGGATGAAATCGGGCAGCTTGGGACCGCATTCGAAGAGATGCGATCCAGACTCCAGGAGTCGCTTGAAGTGCAGCGGCAATACGAAGCAAACCGCAAAGAGCTGCTCGCGAGCATCTCGCATGATCTGCGGACGCCGCTAACCGCTATTCGCGGCTATGTGGACGGCATCATGGAAGGGGTTGCCGACACGCCGGAGAAGAATGACAAATACATGCGGACGATTGCGGTGAAAGCAGATGAGCTGGATCATCTCATCAACGAGCTGTTCCTCTACTCGAAGCTGGATTTGAATCGTCAGCCATTCCAGTTCGAAGAGGTGGTTCTTCTGCCTTTCGTGCAAGATTGGTCGGAGGAGCTGCAATTCGAGCTCGAGAAGAAGGGCATCGCGCTGCAAACGGATATTCAGCTGTCTGGCGATGTTGTCGTGACGATGGACCGCGACCACTTCCGCCGCGTGCTGAACAATATTATTCAGAACAGCGAACGGTACATGGATAAACCGATACCGCAAATTCGCATTACCGCCTATCTGCAATCGAATGCCGCGGTGCTTGAGCTGACAGATAATGGGACCGGTATTGATCAGGATTCGCTGCAGCATATATTCGAGAGGTTCTACCGCGTGGATCAGTCTCGCAATGTGAGCACAGGCGGAAGCGGGCTCGGGCTTGCCATAGCCAAACAGATCATGGAAGGCCATGGCGGAGCAATTGCTGCAAACAGCAAGCTGACCGAAGGCACAACGATTCAATTGACGATCCCCATCACACAAGGGAGTACGAGCGCATGAAATCCATTCTAATTATTGAAGATGACCTTACAATCTCGGAGCTGCAACGGGATTATCTTGAAATCAGCGGATTTAAAGTCGATATCGCTGCAGATGGTGAGCAGGGGCTGCAGCTTAGCTTGAATGGCTCCTTCGACTTGATCATTCTCGATTTGATGCTGCCGAAGATGAACGGGTTCGATGTCTGCAAGCGAGTCCGCGAGAAGAAGGACGTTCCGATTCTCATGGTGACTTCAAGGCGCGAGGATATCGACGTCATCAGAGGGCTCGGTTTAGGCGCGGACGATTATATTACGAAGCCATTCAAGCCAGCAGAACTAGTTGCCAGAGTGAAAGCCCATCTCGCGCGGTACGATCGTCTTATCGGCTTGAAGGAAGCGAAGAATGACATCCACATTCGCGGCTTGTATATGGATCCGGATACGCGCAGCGTACTGGTGAATGAAACAGAGACCGTGCTCACGACCAAGGAATTCGATCTGCTCTATTTTCTAGCTAGTCATCCGAATCGGGTGTTCTCGAAGGAGCATCTGTTCGAACGAATCTGGGGCGTTGATGCAATGGGAGATCTGCAAACCGTCACCGTGCATATCCGCAAGATCCGCGAGAAGATTGAAGCGGACTCGGCGAATCCGACTTACGTGGAGACGGTATGGGGCACAGGTTATCGGTTTAAAGGGTGATGGCCGCCAGCAACATCATAACAGGAAGGAGGCGGCTAGCCATGAGCCATCATGGAGCTGTGCTCATTCTGACCGGAGATTACGGAGCGGGGCATCTCAAAGCGTCGGAGGCGCTGGAAGATTCGCTGAAGCAGCGGTATCCGCACTTGCAAGTGAAGATTGTCGACGTGATGTCCATCACGCATCCGATTATGAATCCGGTCAGTAAATATATGTATTTGCGCAGCATTCACCATTTTCCGCGGACCTATGGTTTTCTGTTCCGCAAGACGAGGCAGCGAGGCGCAATTTCGAATACGCTCAAGACCATTCAGAAGCTTGGACTTCGCAGATTGCATGCACTTATAGAGCGGATCAAGCCATCGGCAATTGTGTCTACGTTTCCAGTCGCAGCTGGAGCAGTCTCCTCGCTGAAGGGGGCTGGACTCATCAATGTTCCTTGCACGACGGTCATTACGGATTATACCGACCACAGCTACTGGCTATACCCGCACACTGATCTCTATCTCGTCGGCAGCAGCTCCGTCGCTGAACGTCTGCGGCAAGTGGGCATCCCAGCCAATCGAATTGAAATAACGGGTATTCCCGTTCAATCCGCCTTCTACGGTTTGCCGCCGAGTCAAGCCGCGAGGAGTTTGTTCAATCTTCAACCTGATCTGCCGACTGTGATGATCATGGGCGGGGGAGAAGGGTTGGTTGCCCGCGGAATTGGCGAAACGATGCGCAGCGCTCATCGGCTGCTTAGCGGCAAGGTCCAGTTTATTGTCGTCTGCGGGCGTAATGCGAAGCTTCAATCGGAGCTCACGCAGCTCGTCCACTTGCATCAGATCCCAGCGCTCCTCACAGGCTACACGGACCATATCCCCGAATTCATGGCGGCATCCGATCTGCTCATCAGTAAGCCGGGTGGCCTTACATCCTCCGAAGCGCTAGCTGCGGGGCTGCCGATGGTGCTCGTTCATCCGCTTCCAGGCCAGGAGGAGGATAATGCTGCATATCTTACGAATTGCGGTGCGGCTCTTCGAGTCGATGACTTGCAGGAGCTGCCGATCCTTCTCAAAGGGTTGCTGGGCAGTCCGGACAGGCTGCGCCAAATGACCAGAAGCGCGCTTCATGCGAGCATTCCGAATTCAGCGGATGTTGCGGCGGCAACCATTATGCGGCAAGTACTGGATGAGCTCATTATTTCGTAATTAAATACAGTGGCTGACGATAGAAGCCTAACAACGCGGCGTCATGAACCGAATACAGTATTTACAGCTTTATTCGTACGAACATAAGGCGTAGGACTAACAATCGGGTAAAGATGGGGGAACATCATGACGCGTTATGTGGGGAGCAAATGGAAGAAGACCGCTGCACTCATGAGGGAACGAGAATTGTCGGAATACGTGCCCGAAACCGTCCAGTTGTCGAGATCATCGCTGCAATCCTTGTTGAGAAAATACGATATGGTCTATGTGAAGCCTGTCGTTGGCATGCATGGGAAAGGCGTTATGCGGGTGGAGCGCAGCACTTCCGGCTACCATTACCAGCTGCAAGAGCGTGTCCGCAGCTTCGCGCATTTCGATGACATGTACCGGTCCATGCAGTCGCGTATCGGCAAGAAATCATATCTTGTTCAGAAAGGCATTCGGCTGCTTAAGCATAACGGAAGAAGATTTGATCTTCGCGTCATGGCCCAGTATTCGCCTAACCGGCAATGGGAGACGACAGGCATTATCGGCAGAGTAGCTGGCAAGAACAAGATCGTAACCAACTTCCACGGCGGAGGCATGCTTGTCTCTGCAAGCCGATTGCTCGCGGAGCATACGAATTATGTATATCCCAAAATCCATTCACTGTCCAAGCTTGGCGTGACAGCAGGGAAAGCGATGCAAAGAGCGTTCCCCGGCGTTTATGAGATCGGGCTCGACGTCGCGCTCGATCAGTCGCTGCGTCCATGGATCCTCGAAGTGAACACGAGCCCGGATCCGTATCTGTTCAAGAAGCTTGCTGACAAAACAATATTCAAGCGCATTATGAGGTACGCCAAAATGTATCCGAAAAAAAGAGCCTGATACCGATCAGGCTATACGGTGCCTGAGAAGAGGTCTGTCTGACTTCCTCTCGGGTTCTTTTTTATGGACAAAACTTCCAAATTAGTTATTGTTGATAGAAACAACATGTGCTAGAATCGCTTTTAGGTAAAAATGCCCACATATGCATAATTTTAAACTGTTTCGAGGGGGAAGATGGGGGCTTTTTATAGAAGATTACTCTAGCGATAGAAAGAGATTTGGGAGGAACTATGAACAAGCGATTCACTCTATTCATGCTCACATTTGCACTCATCCTTACTCTGGTACCTGTTTCTGTTGCACAAGCAGCCACGAAAGCCGATCTTCAGAAGAACGTCGCGCTGATTACATCTGCATTCGCGAAGCAAAGCGGATATACGGCTGCCGATGTCAATACGCTGATTACCGATCTGAACAATGACAGCAGCAGGGAAGTTGTCGTCTGGATCAAGCATCCAATGGGCTTCAGCGAGGATTTCTATCTCGGGGTGTACAGCCTTGGTACGACGAAGAAGCTGCAATACGCGAAGCTCTACTCGAGCGAGTATCTCTACGATTCCCACGTCACTGTACGAACGATCAAGAATCCGCGTTACAAAACAAGCCTCGCAGTCGTAATCACTGGAAACAATTACGTCGATGCGGAAGTCTATACGACCAAATACGGCGTGTTTAAGCAAGTGGGTTATGCGTATATGGCCTCTCCGATGCCTGGCGGCGTCTACATGAAGGACATTAACGGAGACGGTTATGAAGAGTTTGTTGGCCTTAACAGAGAGTATGATCTTGGCAATGATCGGCTGAGCAGCGCGGAATATCCGGTTGGCAAGATCGTTTTCAAGTGGAATGCGAGTAAGTTAACGTATGTTGCTAACCAGTATGGTAGTGACGGCAAGCTAGACAGCACTCGTAAACCGCTTGGAGCGATTACCTCATCGCAGGCGATCGCAATGTTGAAGAAAGCTTACACGATGCAGATGGGAATGTCAGGTTACTACGAGTTCGACACTGTCCGTACGAGGATGAAGTCTTACTTCAGCAATAACATTATCTCCGGCTTCCTAAGCAATGGTCTCAAGTATGACTACGGCTTCGGTTACAAGCCGATCTATCAGATCAACGAATATAACGCTTGGCTGCTGCCTAAATTCACGAGCGCAAAGGTGCAGTTCAATTACTCGACGGACAAGACCCGCGTCAAGCTGGTGCAGAAGCAGAAGAAAGCATATAACGGCGGTAGTTATGACACCAACGCGACAGCAGTGCTTGTAAAAACCAAATACGGGTGGAAAATTGATGACTACGGCTACAATTTCTAATCATCAACGATTTGTCCATTCATATATTGATTATTATTCAACATATGATTGGAGGTTGTTGGCTTCTGAAACGGTACCAGATGAAGTCCGTCGTGCTCACGATTCTTATTGCATTCATTGGGGTATTCCTTGTTCCAGTCAGCACTAGCGCAGCAGAGAGCAAGAACGAGCTGATCATTGTCAATAAACGCACGAATCAACTGGCGTTCTATATCAATGGCGAGCACATTAAAACGTTCTCGGTGGGGACAGGAAGATCGCCTGATCTGACACCGGAAGGAACGTTCAAGATCGTGAACAAGATCAAGAATAGGCCGTATTACAAGGATCATATCGCAGGCGGGGATAAGGCGAACCCGCTAGGTGACAGATGGCTGGGGCTGCAGGTAGGCTCGACGTATGGAACGACTTACGCCATACACGGCAATAATAATAGCAAGTCGATCGGCAAATATGTCAGCGCAGGCTGCATTCGCATGCTGAATGACGAAATCCACTGGCTGTATCCGCAGATTGTATTAGGGACGAAGGTCATCATCACGACGTCGAAGCTGGATTTTGACACGATTGCGGAGCAGCATGATTATCCGCTGATCCATCCTTTTGCTGGCTCGTTACTGCTAGATGGCAAGTCGATCAAGCTTGAGGATGAGCTGCTGATGATGGATTCCCGCGTGTTCATTCCGATGCGAGAGGTGTTTGAGCTTCTAGGGGCGACGGTGAATTGGAATGAGCAGACGAAGACGGTAACAGCGGTCATCGGCACTCGGATCATCACGCACAAGGCATTAACGGGAACGGTTAAAGTAGGAGACGAGACCGTAGCGATTACCAGCTCGCGAATGGTTGATAATGCTCTACTGCTTCCATTACGAGATATTGCAGAACTGATCGGCCATCAAGTCGGCTGGGATGGAGCGAAGAAAGAGATTCGAATTAGTACGTAATGAAGTGCACTTATACGATACGCTTAGCGGGCTGCCATGTGTGGTAGCCCTTTTTTTGTTTTAGTATACAAAACCAAGTGAATCGTTTAAATTAGATAAATAAATAGATAACAGGGGTAAAATGATGAATTGGACGAAACGATTCACCAATAAGAGGAAACAATCAGACAACCGCAAATACTTAAAATTGATTACGAGCGAGGGCATCTCGGGAGGGCTGCTGGGCAGCGTGCTCGGAGGTCCATTCCTAACCGGATTCATGCTGTATCTTGGCGCATCATCGGCGCAGATCGGCTTCGCGCTTGCGATACCCGCCTTCGCGAACCTGGCGCAAATATTCACAGCAATCGTGACCCATAATGTCGATAACCGGCGAGCGTATGTATTCGGTTACGGAGTACTATATCGGGTGCTATGGGTGCTGACAGGGCTAATTCCGTTCGTATTGCCCCAGAGCTACTGGGTATATACATTCATCACGCTTTATCTGCTGTCGTACTTATGCTCGAACATTGCAGGCGTCATCTGGGCATCGCTCATCGGCGATATGATCCCGGCACAGGTGCGAGGCAGGTACATGGGCATTAGGAATACAATCGTCGGCGGACTTGCCGCTGCTGCGGTGCTTGCAGGCGGTCAACTCTTGGAATTGTTCTCGAAGCAGAACGGATTCATTGTTTTGTATGCGATTGCAGCACTATGTATGGTGTGGAATGGCTATCATTTGTTCCACTATCCGAATCTGCCATTGCAAAAGTCTCAGGAATCTCATAGGATGCAGCTGCTCGTGAAGCCGCTTAAGGACCGTACCTTCTTACGCGCGACTTTGTTCCTTGCGACTTGGATTTTCTTCCAGAACATGACGGTGCCATTGTTCTCGTATGTCATGCAAGATGTCCTCAGCATTAGCATCCAGTGGGTAACGATTATTACGACGATTCAGATGATTGTCATGATGGCGAGCTACTATGTGTGGGGCAACTTGAATGCCAAGTATGGGACGAAGCGAGTCCTGCTATGGACATTGCCAATTATTGCGGCAGCCTGCTTGTTGTGGGGCGCGATTGCATGGATTCCGGCTATTCCGGTGCTCATTCTGGTGCATATGCTGCTAGGCATCGGCACTGGCGGGTTCACGCAGCTGACATTTAATTATACGATTGAAGTGGCGCCTAGCTCGGAACGGACGATCTATGTCGCCGTCTTCGCAGCTTTGACAGGCTTCACCGGATTTCTGGGTCCGATTCTCGGCGGTGAAATCTATCGGAAGATGAGTACGATGCCGACTTGGCTTGCGCATTACGGCTTCAGCGCTGGCATGGGTCTTGTCCTGTTAGGCTTGGTTCTGACGGCGGGACGCTCAATGCTGAGCACAAGCAGTGCAAGCTTGAGCAGAAGGGCAACAGCACGCAAGCAACAAGAAGAGCTGGTAAGCTAATGTAGCTTAGCAGTTCTTTTTTATCGGAGAAGGAAACGGAATCAGTAGGAGGTATGCGCATGCGCTATGATTTTGACCGGATTCTGGATCGCAGGAATAGCTCCAGCTTCAAGTGGGATGGGGTTGCTGCCAGCTATGGTTCCATCGAGGACGCGATTCCGATGTGGGTGGCTGATATGGATTTTGCTTCGCCGCCGGAGGTGGTGGAGGCTTTGCGGAAGCGGGTCCTGCATGGCATATTCGGTTATTCGTTCCGCACGGATTCGTATCTCGAAGCGATAACCGATTGGCTGGATAGACGGCATCACTGGCGCATTGATCCTGCGTGGATTGCCCATAGCCCGGATGTCATAGCCGCTCTGTCGATTATCATCGAAACGTTCACGAAGCCAAACGATAAGATCATCTACCAAGCACCTGTCTATAATTTTGCAAGAATGATCACGAATCAGGAACGTATTCCGGTTAATAATCCTCTTCGCTACGATCATGATTCCCATAGCTACACGATGGACTTCGACGGCTTGGAAGCAATGCTCGAGCTTGATCAGACAGTGACAATGCTCATCTTGTGCAGTCCGCACAATCCAATCGGCCGTGTGTGGCAGCGTGAGGAGCTGGAACGATTAGGACAAATTTCCGCCAAATATAATTTGCTCGTTATTTCGGACGAGATCCATTGCGATCTCGTCTATGAGGACAGCTTGCGCAAGCATATCCCATTCGGCTCAATCTCACCGGAGCTGGCAGCTCATTCGTTCACGTGTATCGCCCCGAGCAAAACGTTCAATCTTCTGAGCATGCACGCTGCAGCCGTTATTATCCCTAACGATGCGTTACGTGCGCAGTTTAATCAGGCTATGAGTAGGCTTGGGGTGGATTCGCCGAACACGCTCGGCTGCGTCGCACTTGAAACGGCTTACCGAGAAGGTGAAGGATGGCTGAATGAGCTGCTTATCTATTTGCAAGGCAACATTCAGCTAATAACCGAGTTCGTCCAATCGCGAATTCCACAGATCAACGTCATACAAGCAGAAGGGACGTATCTCATCTGGCTAGACTGCCGGGAACTTGGGCTCCATGCGCAAGAGCTTGAACGATTCTTCGCTCACAAAGCAAGAGTTATTCTGCAGCCTGGTTATACGTTCGGCGAGGAAGGCGCTGGCTTCATGCGTATGAATGCTGCATGCCCGCGATCTGTATTGAAAGAGGCGCTCAGCCGAATCGAAGCTGCTATCCATGCGATTCGCTATTAAGAATGGCTATTTGGACGATGCAGCTGATAGAATAAGATAGGATTGGTATTATTTTGAAACATTGTTCTGCAATCCTGCGTACAATTGGTTAATTTGATAAGGTATGGAGGGTTTTACACATGGGCGTAATGGATTGGTTCCGCGAGCAGCTAACCGGGCAGAAAGTATGTCCGATTGAACATCTGGAAAGCTACAAAAGGCTTGGAGAACAAGTTTACTCGCTCCATGTCGAGCTGGCAGAGAGCACCTCTGCACGTGCGCAAGCGATTGTGCAGGCTGCAAGAAGCTTACAAATCATGGCGGATGAGCTGCTCGGTGATGCGCTTGATGGTGCTGTTCCGAAAGCGGTGCCGATTGTCACGCATGATCAGGCAGACGTCTGGTATGGCATGCTGCCAGATATTATGGTTGCCGCAAGACAGGAAGCTGCGTTCTCGAATGCAGCGCGAATCAAGCTGCCGATCCGGCTCGGCACGCAGATTGAGGGTCCGAAGCCATGTCCTGAACAGCACATTGCCGGTCTGAGAAGAGCTGCCGCTGGTCTGGAAGAGCTGCTGGCACTTGAAGTATCCGTTGCGCGAGGAGAGAAGGACACGTACAAGGAAGCGATTCTCCTATACGAAGAAGCCAGAACACGCAAGCAAGCTGGCGATTCCATCGTTGGCACGATCTCGAATGGACGGCGTGTCTCGGAGGAGAGCCACGAGGATGCTGAAGAGCAATATTGGATGGCGTTATCGAACTATATCCTCGTCGCGCAAGGCTTGAAGGACCCAGAGATGCTGAAGAATTTGCCGACGGCTGTTCCGGGCTCGAACGGCGTTATCCCGTGCAAGCTGGATTCCGAGGACATCTGGAAAGTGACTTCGCAGGTCGCTATAACCGAAATCCGCAAAGCAGGCGAATACTTCCAAGCAGAGCGCGATCTAGTCGAGCACTGGGAGAATTTCATCGAGACAAGAGTGGAGCGCGAATATGAAACGACCGTTGAAGAGCTGTTCAAGCGCGGTCACATTAAGGAAGATTCGTACTGGTACTGCTGTCCATTCCCGTCTGTATACCGTGTGCTCGTGGATTCGGTGAATGTGCTAGGCAATGTCATACCAAGAGGGCATGTATTCGTGTTCGAATACGGGGATGACGGCGAACCAGGCCGATTTATTACACAGCCTACCTTCCAATCAGCGGATGAGCGAAAATATTGCGACGACTAATGGGCGGGCAGGAGAGCAGCGATGGGAATTATAAATCGAATCATTCGAGTATGCCGAACGTTTACGAATAAGGAAGAAGAGCCTGTCTCCTTCGAGGTGTATCTCGAAGCGGCAAATGAGCGGCTGCGTGATTTTGCCATTATTGTCAGCCGCTTAGAATCGGAGCTGTTGTCCGCGAAGGATCGGCGATTTGCGATTGAGAAGCAGCAGCAGCAGCTTCGCGAGCAAGCGGAACAAGCCGCGGCACAGCAGGATGCGGAGGCGGCGAAGCGCTATCTCGAGCAGGCGTACACGAGCAAGACGCGCTCTGCTTCTATGCAGCTAGACATTCAGAAGCTGGAAGAGCGAATTGCTGTGACCAAGGAGCGCTTCGCGGAGCTGACTCGCGTGATTGAAGAAGCTAGCAGCAAGCATGACGCGATCATGATTCGCAATATGCTGGCGAATGCGGAGATTGAAGCGGGTAGAACCATTCATAAATAAACGAAAGGCTGCCGGTCGGTGTTCAGGACTCGGCAGCCTTCTTCAGTTGGGTCTTGTGAACAGAATCGTAATCGAATTGATTGCTTCATTCACATTGATGAGCGCATCCCGGATGATCAACTCATCAATTGCTGCACCACCTTGTAGCATTGGCTCTCTCGCGGCAATGTCCGCCATGAGCTCATCATTTTGCCGGATTCTCTCATCCGTAATGGCATGGAGTGATTTCAGGTGCTGCTCATATTGCTCGCGCTCCGGCGATTTGTAAGGAATCCCTTGCGACAGCGCAATCAAGGCATCGTCGAAGAAAAATTTCATGTACAGCACAATCGGTCCTGCCAGCAAATCCTTCATCGTCGCAACTTCTTCGTCCGTTGCCCCGACTTCGTCGACGAGCTCCCAGAATTGCCTGATTGTCTCAGGTGTCAGGTTGTTCTTGTCCCGTACGACCCGTGCGACGAACATCTGAAACCGATCCTTCTGGTGCGCGGTCATGTTCTTCGCGAGAGTGACTTGCGGCTCCTCTGTCTCAGCCGCGGATTCTTTGTCACTGCCTAGCTGCCATCCACAGCCGACTAAGCTGACTACCATCACAATTGCAAGCACGGAAGCTGTAAGCCATCTCAGTGGAATCGCCTCTCCCATCAGATGTGGTAGCGTAATTGAGGCTTTAGAGCATCTCCCTCCTAAAGTATGTGATCGGTGCTCGTATCATTAATAAACATTTCCCGGCTCGGCTTACTTGGCTATGCTGCGAATTTTCAAAAAAATGATTTACCTTGCTTCCGTTATCTGATAATATAAACGCAACATTCAAATGCGATGAAGAGATGAGTAGGTAAAGAACTGCTTTTACAGAGAGCTCCGGCAGCTGGAAAGGGGCAAAGCAAGCTTTATTGAAAAAAGGCTCAGAGCAGCACACCGGAACTTTGCAATCGGCAAGGGATGGGGTGACAGGAGCTCCTGTTACAGAGCTAGAGTATAAGCATTGCTACGAACCAATGCCGTACTCGAAGAGGCTGGAATGGCGACATTGCAGCGAATCTAGGGTGGTACCACGAGCATGCCAATCTCGTCCCTAAGACTTTACACAAGTCTTGGGGGTGGGATTTTTTTGTTATAAGCGGAGCTGTTGCAACTTGGCTCACGCATGCATAAGGTACACCAAATGAGATTTTTAAAAACGACACATATGATGCTGAAAGGAATTGAATGGGAATGACGGATAAGCTAAAAGTTGGTATTGTCGGTGGTACAGGGATGGTCGGCCAGCGTTTTGTAGAGCTGTTGAATCAGCATCCATGGTTTGAAGTAACAGTAATTGCTGCGAGCGCAGGCTCGGCTGGCAAAACATATGAAGCAGCAGTTCAAGGCAGATGGAAGCTGTCCACGCCAATTCCTGAGGCAGTGAAGCAGATCGTCGTACAGGATGCTTCGAAGGTAGAAGAAGTAGCAACAGGCGTCGATTTCGTATTCTGCGCGGTCGATATGAAGAAGGATGAAATCAAAGCACTCGAAGAAGCCTACGCGAAGACAGGCACGCCTGTCGTTTCGAATAACTCGGCACACCGCTGGACGCCAGACGTTCCAATGGTTATTCCGGAAATTAACCCAAGCCATCTTGAAGTCATCGCAGCACAGCGCAAGCGTCTCGGTACGGAAACAGGCTTCATCGCCGTGAAACCGAACTGCTCGATCCAGAGCTACGTGCCGGCGCTCCACGCGCTGCTTGATTTCAAGCCGACACAAGTTGTCGCTTCGACTTACCAAGCGATCTCCGGGGCAGGCAAGAACTTCACAGATTGGCCGGATATGCTCGACAACGTAATTCCTTACATTGGCGGCGAAGAAGAGAAGAGCGAGCAGGAGCCGCTTCGCATCTGGGGTACAGTAGAGAACGGCGAGATTGTCAAAGCAAGCGCGCCGCTCATTACGACACAATGTATCCGCGTTCCTGTAACAGACGGTCATTTGGCGACTGTATTCGCTTCGTTCGAGAACAAACCGGCTAAGGAAGAGATTTTGAACCGTTGGCGGGAATACCAAGGTCGTCCGCAGCAGCTGGGATTGCCAAGCGCACCGAAGCAGTTCATCACTTACTTCGAAGAAGAGAACAGACCGCAAACGAAGCTTGACCGTGACATTGAAAACGGCATGGGCGTATCCGTTGGTCGTCTGCGCGAAGATTCGATCTATGATTTCAAGTTCGTCGGCCTGTCGCATAACACGCTCCGCGGCGCAGCGGGCGGCGCAGTTCTGATCGCAGAATTGCTCAAAGCAGAAGGTTATATCGTAGCGAAATAAGCTTATATACGAGGCAGCAAGCTAATCCGAGTTAATCGGGGGCTTGCTGTTTTTTTCGTTTTGGGCAGGAATAGCAACAAGCTACCCGACAATAAATTGGAAAGTTCGCCCATCCGCCGAATAAATATTAATACAGCAGCTTCGTCACCATAGGCAGGTGCTGAATAAGATAACGGTAAATGTGAAAAAGGGATGAGGACAGCATGAAGAAACAGCGACGGATTGGCCAAAGTAGTTCGGATTTCTTCCCGGTTCGGGGCGTCGAATATATCGAGCTCTATGTGGGGAACGCGAAGCAGGCCGCACATTATCTGAGCAAAGGCTTCGGCTTCCGCCAGGTTGCGTATGCAGGCCTTGAAACTGGAGAGTCCGGCAAAGTGTCGTATGTGCTTGAGCAGTACCAAGCACGACTCATTGTGAGCGGGGCGTTATCGCCGTCTCACCCGATCGCGGAGTTTACGAAGAAGCATGGCGACGGCGTGAAGGATATTGCGATGCGCATGGATGATGTAGAGAAGTCTTATCATGAAGCGGTGTCGCGCGGCGCTATTCCGGTGATGGAGCCGAAGGAAGTCAGCGATGCGTTTGGAACGGTCCGGCTCGCGGTTGTCGGCACCTATGGAGATACGGTGCATACGTTAATCGACCGCAGCGATTATAAGGGCATCTTCATGCCGAAGTATGAAGCTTGCGACTTGATCATTCCTAATCAGCCGACTGGGCTAATCGGCATCGACCATGTCGTTGGCAATGTAGAGCGGATGGAGGAATGGGTGGAGTATTACGAGAAGGTGATGGGCTTTAAGCAGATGATTCATTTCGACGACAAGGATATCTCCACCGAATACTCGGCGCTGATGTCGAAGGTGATGTTCGGCGGAGGACGGATCAAGTTCCCGATTAACGAACCGGCGACTGGCAAACGCAAGTCGCAAATCCAGGAATTCCTCGATTACTACAATGGCGCAGGCGTACAGCACATAGCAATTCTCACGAATGATATTATTTCAACGGTATCGACACTCCGTAGCAATGGCATTGAATTCCTAAGCACACCTGACAGTTATTACGAAATGCTGCCAGATCGAGTAGGCGCTATTGACGAAGAGCTGACGAAGCTCCGAGAGCTTGATATTCTCGTGGACCGCGATGATGAAGGCTACTTGCTCCAGATCTTCACGAAGCCGATTGTCGACCGGCCGACTCTGTTCATCGAGATTATCCAGCGCAAAGGCGCGGTTGGATTCGGGGAAGGCAATTTCAAAGCGTTGTTCGAGTCGATTGAACGTGAACAAGCCCGCAGAGGCAATCTGTAGTTGAGGCAGCTGCTATAAGGAGATGCTGAACATGCGGCAAAATCCGGTATGGCACCCGACCAAAGAATCCATCGAGCAAACCCGGTTATTTCAGTTCATGCAGAAGCTGGGCTATGACGATTATGATACGTTCTATGCGAGATCCATTGCCGACATCAGTTGGTTCTGGGATACGGTTGTGCAGGAGATGGGCATCGTCTGGGAGCGAGGTTACGATCAGACACTCGATCTGACGCAAGGGATTCAGTGGCCCAGCTGGTTTATTGGCGGACGAACGAATGCGGCGACCAACGTGCTCGATCGCTGGCTCTCTGATCCTGTTACCGCGGAGAGGCAAGCGCTAATATGGGAAGGCGAAGACGGTGCTTCACTAAGCTTCACGTACAGCGAGCTTGCAGCTGAGGTGAACGCGGCGGCAGAAGGTTTGCGGCGGCTCGGCGTGCAGAAGGCCGATCGAATCGCGATCTATATGCCGATGATACCGGAGACCGTCATTTCACTGCTTGCTATTGCCAAGATCGGTGCAATCAGCATTCCAATCTATTCGGGCTACCGCGCAGATGCGGCGGCGAAACGGTTGGCAGTGGCAGGCTGTACGATGGTCATTACTGCGGATGGCTTCTATCGCAAAGGCAAGGTGGTCTTGCTCAAAGAGGAAGCCGATAAGGCGGCGGGTGCTGCGTCAACGGTTCGGCATGTTGTCGTTGTACGAAGACTGGGGGCTAGTTCTTCGTCGTCGCAACAGGATCGCGATGTAGAGTGGAGTGAACTGACTCGGGAACAAGATGCTGGATCAGCGCTCGGAGCAGAGGCAGAGCCAATGAACAGCGATGAACCTCTAATGCTGCTGTACACTTCCGGGACTACAGGGGTACCGAAAGGAATCGTTCATACGCACACGGGCTTCCCGATCAAAGCTGCATTCGATGCAGGCTACGCAATGGATGTGAAGCCTGGGGATGTCATGCTGTGGGTGACCGATATGGGCTGGATGATGGGACCATTTCTGGTCTATGGCACGTTATTGAATGGAGCAGCAATGGTGCTCTATGAAGGTGCGCCGGATTATCCAGGACCGGAGCGGGTGTTCTCGCTTGTTGATAAGCATCACATCACCCATTTAGGAATCTCGCCGACTCTAATCCGCAGCATCATGAAATATGGCGACGCCTGCTATCGCGATTGTTCGTTATCGTCGCTGCGAGTCTTCGGCTCAACAGGCGAGCCGTGGAATGATGAGCCTTGGCTGTGGCTGTATGAACAGGTCGGCAAGTCACGCGTGCCCATCGTCAATTACTCGGGCGGCACCGAAATATCCGGCGGCATTCTCGGCAATGTGCTTCTGAAGCCGATTGCGCCGGCGGGGTTCAATTCTCCGATTCCCGGGATGGATGCAGATGTCTATTCTCATGATGGGAAGTCTGTGAGAGGCGAAGTAGGCGAGCTTGTGTTGAAGAGCCCATGGGTCGGCATGGCGAGCGGCTTCTGGCAGGACCCCGCACGCTACGAGCAGACGTATTGGTCGCGATGGCCGGGTACGTGGGTTCACGGCGATTGGGTCTATATCGACGATGATGGCGCTGCCTCAAGCAATTGGTACATTACCGGCCGATCGGACGATACGCTTAACATTGCAGGCAAGCGGCTCGGTCCTGCCGAGCTGGAATCTGTTCTGACCGCTCACCCGCATGTCGTGGAAGCAGCGGCTATTGGCGTCCCCGATGAGACGAAGGGGGAAGCTCCTGTCTGTTTCGTTGTGGTCCATCGGCAAGCCGCTAGAGCTTTCGCAGAGCTGAGCGATGAGCTGCTTGAGCTGGTCGCCGATCAGCTTGGCAAAGGGTTTAAGCCGAAGGCGATCTATGAAGTAGAGGCACTGCCGAAGACGCGGAACGCGAAAGTGATGCGAAGAGCGATCAGAGCCGCTTATCTGGGCACTCCTCCCGGCGATCTGACGACGCTTGAGAATCCGGAGGCGGTTGAGGCGATTCGGCGGTTAGCGAGCGATAGTTAGCGCTTGAATCTATGCAATCATTTCGCAAGAAGGAGGCTGTGAGATCATGATAACTGGCATTCGTCCGTTCATGGAGAAACTCATTGATTACGCTGGTTTGTTCCCTCCGGCAGAGCTTCCGATGCAAGAAGCTATCTTGCAGTATCACAGCTACATGCATGATCAAGACCATTGGATGCTAGGCAAGTTCGTCATCCCGGTTGCGCGGCTGAACGAGCTCGCCCCTTACAAACGGATGTTCTCGGCGAACCATCCCTTATCGTTGTCGGTCATTGGGAATCGCAGCCGCACACCAGCGGATTGTGAGACACTCTTGACAGGCAGTCTGGAGTGGATTGAAGAATTCCGCAACCAGTACCAGCTAGCGGCAGTTGTTCACTCGCTGGAACTGCCGCTGCCAGCGACGTCAATTGAGCATGAACTGCTTCAGGCAATCGCACAAGAAACGTCAGCGGCACGGCTCCAAACCTTCTGTGAGTTGACTTACCCGTTGGATGAGCAATGGGAGTCTGCAATGCTGGACGCGATTCAACAGTTTGCTGCATTCAACGTAGGCTCTGACACGAAGCTTGGCATTAAGCTAAGAACAGGCGGTTTGCTCGCAGCGGCATTTCCATCCCCAAGCCAAGTTGCTGCTGTGCTTGCAGCTTGCAGAGATGGGCAAGTGCCGATGAAATTTACGGCAGGTCTGCATCACCCTGTTCGCATGTTCCGAAGCGAAGTGAATACGAAGATGCACGGGTTCCTCAATGTATTCTTCGCAGGTCTGCTCGCTTGGGAGCATGGTCTTTCGCATGATGCGATCCGCTCCATCCTAGACGACGAGGAACCGAAAGAATTTGTGGTTGAAGCAGAAGGCATCAGATGGCAGCAACTCGCGATGTCTTCGGATGCGGTGACACGATTCCGGGGGCTAGCGATGCTCTCCTATGGCAGCTGCAGCTTCGACGATCCGCGGGATGAGCTGCGCGAGCTGAAGCTATTGGAACAGAGGAGGGGATGACGTGGCACCGAAGCAATCGTTTATCGAGGTGGAGCCGGAGTCGCATTTTCCCATTCAAAATCTGCCTTATGGCGTGTTTCGCCCGTTAGCTGGATACCCACGGATAGGCGTCGCGATTGGAAGTTATGTGCTGGATCTGGTCGCGCTCGATGAGGCGGGTTGCTTGGGCAATATCCCTGCAATTCATGGGAAGAGCGTCTTCGATCAGCCTTCGTTAAACGCGTTCATGGCACTCGGTCAGGAGGCTTGGCGGGCAACGCGTGCTGCGATTGCGAAGCTGCTGGATGCGGAGGAACCGACGCTTCGCGATGATGAACAACTGCGAGCAACAGCATTCCACCTGCAAAGCGAGGTCCAGCTGCTGCTGCCGGTGCAGATCGGCGATTATACGGATTTCTATGCGTCTAAGTCGCATGCAACCAATGTCGGCACGTTGTTTCGCGGCAAAGAGAACGCCTTGATGCCGAATTGGCTGCATCTGCCTGTAGGTTATCATGGGCGAGCAAGCTCGATTGTGATCAGCGGAACCGATGTACGGCGTCCGAGCGGACAGATCAAGCTGCCGAATGCGGAAGGTCCGATCTTCAGTCCGAGCCGTCAACTGGATTACGAGCTGGAGGTTGGATGGCTTATTGGGAGAGGCAACTCGCTCGGCGATCCAATTCCAATCGCAGAAGCAGAAGACCACATATTCGGCCTTGTCCTCGTTAACGACTGGAGCGCTCGCGATATACAGGCATGGGAATACCAGCCGCTCGGTCCGTTCCTCGGCAAGAACTTTGCCACTTCTATCTCCCCTTGGGTCGTGCCGCTAGAAGCGCTCGCTCCGTTCCGTATCCCTGCTCCGGAGCAAACACCTGATCCTTTGCCATATCTCTGTCAAAACAATGCGTCTTCTTTCGATATTCAGCTCGAAGCTTACTTGCAAACAAGTGCAAGCGAGCAGCCTCTGCAAATCACATCAAGCAATTATAGCCATCTCTACTGGACGATCGCCCAGCAGATCGCCCATCACACGGTATCCGGCTGCAATCTGCAGACTGGGGATCTCCTCGCATCCGGGACAATTAGCGGGGAAGCAAAAGAGTCTCGCGGCTGCATGCTTGAGCTTACTTGGCGAGGGACGGAGCCGATCCGACTGCCGGGCGGCGAAGAGCGTGTATGGCTCGAGGATAATGACCGTCTGACGCTGACGGGCTACTGTCAAGGCGATGGCTACCGTGTGGGCTTCGGCGAAGTGACGGGGCAAGTGCTGTCGGCAATATGAGGAAAGGGGGAGTTGGGTTCGCATGCCTTTCTACCATCGAATGGGGGACATACCGCGGAAGCGGCATACGCAGTTCAGACGTCAAGACGGCACGCTGTATCGGGAGCAGGTGATGGGGACGAAAGGCTTCTCCGGCATACAGTCCATTCTGTATCATCATTGCGCTCCAACAGAGATGCTGAGAGCTGAACTGCACAAGCCATGCCTAATTGACTATGAAGATCAAAGCCCGCTTCGTCATCGGCATATGCTAGCCGCACAACTACAAGATAGCGGCGATGCGGTAGCGGGGAGGCGCTATATACTCGGGAATGATGACGTTACCATCTCGATTGTGAATGCCGTGCAGCCGATGGACTACTATTATCGCAATGCGGACGGCGATGAACTGCTCTTCGTCCACTATGGGACCGGCGAGATCGAGTCGATGTTCGGTACGCTCAGCTATGATCCGGGAGATTATATCGTCATTCCAACAGGTACAATCTACCGTGTCATTCCAGATGCTGGAGAAGGAAAGCTGCTGGTCATCGAGACAACCAGCTGGATTACAACGCCGAAGCGATACCGGAATGAGCAAGGTCAGCTGCTTGAGCACAGCCCATATTGCGAGCGCGACATACGACTTCCTGAGAAGCTGGTGACCCATACGGATGAAGGGGAGTTCGAAGTGCTGACGCGTCGAGGCGGGTACTTGCACAAGCATATCTACAAGCAGCATCCGCTCAATGTCGTGGGCTGGGACGGCTATTTGTACCCGTATATTTTCAACATTGGAGATTTCGAGCCGATCACCGGCCGTATTCATATGCCGCCGCCTATTCATCAGACGTTCGAGGGGCATAACTTCGTTGTCTGCTCCTTCGTGCCGCGATTGTTCGATTATCATCCGGATGCGATACCTACGCCGTATTTTCACAGCAATGTCGATAGTGATGAGGTGCTGTATTATGTGAAAGGCAATTTCATGAGCCGAAAAGGCGTCATGGAAGGCTCGATTACGCTCCATCCAAGCGGGATGCCGCACGGGCCTCACCCGGGTAAGATTGAAGCGGGACTTGGGAAGAAGGAAACGCTGGAACTGGCGGTTATGATCGATACGTTCCGGCCGCTTCGTGTGGCAAGAGGGGCGCTGGCACTGGAAGATTTGAATTACCCGACGAGCTGGATACCGAAATAATTGTACGCGCGCAAAATCGTGAGGGAGTCGATTGAATGAAACAGATTCCGCCTCATCTGAAGAAATACGTCTCCAGGCAGCAATACGATCAGTATACGCCGATTAATCATGCGGTCTGGCGATATGTGATGCGGCAAAACCATCATGTGCTCAAGGAGCGGGCGCATCCCGCATACGTGGAAGGCTTGCGAAGCTCAGGCATTGTGACCGAGCATATCCCTCGCGTGTCCGAGATGAATGATTGTCTCGCGAAGATCGGCTGGGGTGCTGTCATTGTGAACGGGCTTATCCCCGGCGCAGTGTTTTACGAGCTGCTAGCAAGCGGGATTCTGCCGATAGCCGCCGAAATTCGTAAATTGACGAATATCGAATACACGCCAGCGCCGGATATCATCCATGAAGCGGCAGGGCACGCGCCGATTCTTTTCGATCCGGAATACCGCGCCTATGTGCAGCAGATGGGCGAGATTGGGACGAAGGCTTTCTCCATGAAGGAGCGAGGCGAAGCGTTCGAAGCGCTTAGGCAGCTAACCATCGTGATGGAGGATCCGAATTCCTCGGATGAAGAGAAAGCAGCCGCTCAGCAGCTCGCTTCCGAGAAACAGCAGGCTATTGTAGGCCTATCCGAAGCCGAGCAAGTGTCGCGACTATTCTGGGCGACAGTGGAGTACGGGCTTATGGGAGAGCTGGATGAGCCGCGAATATATGGCGCAGGGCTGCTGTCCTCGGTTGGAGAGAGTAAGCATTGCTTCACGGATGCGGTAGCGAAGCTGCCTTACTCGGTCGAAGCTTGCGCTGCAAGTCCCAAGATTGTAACGGAGATGCAGTCCAAGCTGTTCGTCTGCAAGAGCTTCGATGAATTGAAGGCTGGCGCGGAAGCGTTAGCGAGCAAGATGGCCTACCGGGTCGGCGGCACAGAGAGCTTGGAGAAGGCGAAGCGTTCACGGCAGGTCGCGACATTCGAGCTCAACTCGGGTCTCTGCGTGACGGGCATCGTGAGCGAGATTGTGACCGATCAGAGCGGCGAAGCCGTGTATGTGAAGACGGCTCGAGAAACAGCGCTGTCGGCGAATAAACAACAGCTCCATGGCCATGGAATTGACTATCACGCAAGAGGGTTCGGTACTCCAATCGGACTGCTGGCAGGTGGGAGCGCACTGGAAAGCTGTGACGATGCAGCGCTGGCGGGGCTAGGGATTGTGATCGGCAATGAAGCTCAGCTTGACTTTGCAAGCGGCGTTGTGGTCCAGGGCCGAGTAAAGCAGATTCTTCGGCATAATGGAGCCTTGCTCCTTATTTCGTTCGAAGATTGTACGGTGACGCTGGCGGGAGAAGAGTTGTTCAAGAAAGAGTGGGGCACGTACGATATGGCGGTCGGCTCACGAATTGTCTGTGCGTATCCCGGTGCGGCTGATCCGATTGCGTATTATCAAGTAGATGTGGAATCTGAAGAAGAGCAAGAGCGGGAACAGGAACAAGTGGGGGCGGGGCTACAGCTGACTGAGCTGGAGATGCTGTATCAGCAGACAGCCACAATCCGAGCAAAGCAAATCTTAAGCGAATCGGACGCGAAAGAGCTCTCAGGTATCCATCAGCAATTAATTCACATGTACCCTCTGGATTGGCTTCTGCGAATGGAGCTTCTGGAGCTGGCGGTCACCTACTCCGAGCTTAACGGCTTGGAAAAGCCGCTTCGAGAGGAACTTCAACTGCTCAATGAAGTGTCTGCGTTAACGAATTTGATTACGAATGGGCTTGCTGTAATTGAGGAATAGTCGATTTCCCAAGCAAACCTTCTCCTCCGAGAAGGTTTTTTATCGTTTCCGCTCAACTGCATGATTTTATCGCCAACACCAGTAATTGGATAATAATCAATGTTCAGGAGATACTACTCGCAACTATTTCGATATTAGGGTGAGCTAGGATGAATCAGAGAAAGATTTCAATCTTACAGACGTGTTTGCTTCTCGTTCTGACCACAGCGATGTCGAATCAAGTTCTCGTCATTCCCATGCTGCTCGGTTCAACCGGCAGAGATGCCTGGCTAAGCGTCCTGTTGACCGTAGTGCCTGGCATCTGCTTGTTCTCGATTATTGCCTTTATTATGAATACGACTGCTCAAGCTTCTCTCATCCCCTGGATCAAGCAGCATTTTGGTCGCTTGCCGGTTGGATTAGTGGGACTTGTTTTTTTCCTGTACATGTTCTCGAACAGCATTATCACTCTAAAAGATACCACCAATTGGGTCGATGTCACCTTTCTCCCTGATACGCCCGGTTATGCCATCGCCATCACCTTTCTCATCATTGCTTTTTACGCGGCTTATGCAGGGCTCTGGTCCATCACGGTTTGCGCCGGCCTGCTGTTTCCTTTCGTGCTCGTATGCGAAATGTTTCTGACCATCTCCAATATCCCCTTTAAAAACTATCACTACATCTTGCCTGTGCTCGAGCATGGCATGGGACCGGTGCTGCACGGTCTTATCTACACGACGGATGGGATTCTAGAGGTGGTCATCGTCTTACTGTTTCAACATCGTATCAAGGGCAAATTACGGTTATCTACATGGATGATTTTGCTAGCCGCAACGGTTTACTTGGTTATCATTCCGCTGCTGGACACGATCGCGAGCTTCAGTGCAAGTGAAGCAGCCAAGCTTCGATTCCCGATATTCGAACAATGGGGACTTGTCACGCTCGGCAAAAATATTAACCATCTTGATTTTTTGGCCATTTTCGAATGGCTGAGCGGCTCGTTTGTCCGGCTGTCCTTAAGCATGTATCTGCTGGTCGAGCTGTTTCAAGTGAAAAAGGCCGCATTGCGGAAAACGATCTTCTTCATCATTGGTGCCATTCTGCTTCTCGTCCCGTTCTATCACATCAGTGATGCTCTGTTTATCTGGATTATGCAGGATATCTTCTATCCGATAACGCTCGTGATGATTATCTTCGTCGTGCTGCTGCTATTCGTGTTATCTGTCATCATTCGTTTAAAAGAGAGGAGAGGTCAAGTCGATGCCAGCTAAGTCTATTCAACCCGTCGAATCCGAACTCCGCAAGCTATTTGAACACTGCTCGGACGTCATCATAAAGCGTGTGCGGATTCTCCATGAAGAAGCGGTTTGGAGCGTTCTCTTGATACACTGCGAAGGCATGTCCAATGACAAACTGATCGATCAAGTCATTATTCCGCAATTAGAGAAGCTGCCGCCTGCACAAGTTGAGGCGGGAACACTTGGCAACTTGTCATTCGTGCAGCTGGAGACGGATAAGCAAAGTATTACCGATGCCGTATTCTCCGGTCGGCTTCTGCTGTTGTTCGATCATCTAGATACCCTATATGCCATCGATATATCCAATCCGCCTCAGAGAACGACACAAGAATCGAATACCGAGGTGTCCGTCAGAGGTCCACGTGACGGTTTTACAGAGCAGCTGTCAACCAATATTGCGCTGATTCGCAAGAGGTTCTTAACCGAAACGCTCAGCTGTGAACACTTTATTATCGGCAGGAGAAGCCGAACTAAGGTCGCGCTGCTATTCGAACGAGATATTATGGATCCGCAAATTCTTGACACTGCCCGCAAGCGGCTGCAAAGCATAGATGTCGATGCGATTGTCAGCAGCGAAGAGCTGGCGGAGATGATATCCGATTCTCCACAGGGGTTGTTTCCGCTGATCGATTATATTGGCCGGCCGGATTTTGCCGTTGAGTCGCTGCTGCGCGGCCGATTCGTTCTCATCATGGACGGTACTCCAATGGCGTTGATTGCGCCAGCTACACTATCGGCGCTACTGAAGACGCCTGAAGATATTCATGCTTCCTATTTATCCGTAGCATCTGAGACGCTGCTGAGGTATCTGGGAATATTCGTTGGCATTTTCATACCAGGCTTTTATATTGCGCTTACCACGTTTCAACTGGACCAAATCCCATTCACGACTTTAGCGACCGTCATCAATGTTCGCAAAGGTCTTCCAATCCCCGCGCCGCTGGAATCATTTCTGATGCAGCTCGCCTTCGAGATGTTCCGGGAGGCTGGTATCAGGCTTCCCAAAGGAGTCGGGCAAACGGTAACCGTAGTCGGCGGGTTATTCATCGGGCAAGAGGCTATTGATGCAGGGCTGACTTCATCAGCGATGCTCGTCGTGACCGCTATCTCGATGGTTGCTTCATATACGCTCGTGAATCAATCGCTTAGCGGGCTTGTAACCATACTTCGTCTGTTTATATTAGGATGCTCTTCAATCCTCGGCATGTACGGCTTTTTTCTGGGATTATTCTCGATCCTTATCTATCTATCGAAGCTTGAATCGTTTGGCGTGCCGTATCTCGCTCCGATGTCGCCGCCAATCTTCAAAGACATGCTGATGGCCGTTCTATCCAAGCCGAGAACGCTGGTTCGGACGCGGCCAGTCATGTACAACCCCAAAGACAGCAAGAGGAAAGGGGAATGAAATGAGAAGGATAGCCGGAGTAATTCTCATACTGATAAGTGCTAGCCTGATAATTACCGGCTGCTGGGACGTCAAAACGATATCGGATTATAATTTTGTAACTGCGCTCGGCATCGATTATGCGGAAGGCAAATACAAGTTATACGCGGAGCTAATGGATTTCAGCGTGATTGGCAAGCAGGATCAGGGTAAAGCCAGTGCGACGCAGGAGATTTGGGTTGGCAGGAGCGAGGGCGAGACCGTGTACGAAGCCATGAATGAACTATACAGAACGAATCAGCAAAGCTTGTATTGGGATCATCTCCTCGCCATCGTCATCAGTGACAATGCGCTCAAAAAAGATTTTAACGTGTATATGGATGCGATTCCAAGATATCCGCAAATCCGGTATACCTCTTGGGTATTCGGAACGAAAGAGCCGATTGATAAGTTGTTCCAGAACTCGACGTTTATCAATTTATCACCGCTTTCCAACCTGCTGCACAATCCGAAGCTTCTTCATCATCAGTTGACGATCGTGCCTCCATTGCGGCTCTATGAAGTGCTTGCTAATCGAAATGAGCAGGGAGAGACGGATTTAATCCCGGAGCTGAGCATCAATGCAAAGGCATGGGAAGACGAGAAGAAAGTGCAAAAGGTTCTGTATACGTCAGGTGCTTATGCACTCTATGAAGGAAAAGCGCCGCATCGATTTGCTGAGAAACAGCTTGATGGGGTGAAGTGGACCCAGAGGAATATGTACCGGGGGGTTCTCGCTATTGTTCGGAATCAGAAGAAGATCGGCATGATTTCCCTGTCCGATCTTAATAAACGCATAAACGCCCATATAGAGAATGGCAAGCCGGTAATCACGTTGGATTTAACACTCAATGGCATCGTGGAGGAGATGGTAGAACGATCGTCCATAAGCGAGTTTCAGAAGATCGCCGAACAAGAGATTCGAGAACAAGTGATGGCTTCGTACCAAATTGGAATCAAGAAGAAGGTCGATTTATTAAATCTGCAACAGCACTTGTATCGCTATCATAACCGGGAATGGAAGGCGCAATCGAAAGCTGCGGACGGATTGATTTTGACCGAGGATTCCTTAAAGTCGGTGAACGTCAAAGTCAAGTTCCTTCATTCCGGCATGTATGATATGATGCCTTAGTTTAATCTGTCCAATATCAGGAAAATGTCGCAACATTTCTCATCCGCATGCGTCTAAGGGAGTATTCAGACCTACAATTGGACAGGAGGATGAGTCTTTGTTACGCATAAGAAGAACTCGCTATGCACTGACTGCATTATTGCTTATCGCATCGATTGTACTACAGCTCCCCGTGGCTGCATTTGCCCAAACAGATACTGGATCGACCCCTATTAAAGTAACGATGAATGGCAAAAGCTTTACGCCGAAGTCAGCTCCTTATATGGATGGGAGCAATATCTACTTGCCTCTGCGGGACATGGGCGAGCTGCTCGGCACGACGGTTTCGTGGGCGGCGGCAACCCAATCGGCAACGATGTATTATCCGAATCTGTCTATTAAGCTGACCTATGGCGCATTGACAGCTACCGTGAATGGACAAGATATGACGCTAAGTGCGCCGCTTCAGCTCGTGCAAGGCCGCATTTATGTACCGCTTCGTTTCTTGTCCGAGGCGACCGGCGCCAAGGTTGAATGGGATGCAGCAGCTGGTACGGTGCGCATTACGCGCAGCGATGATTTCTTTAAAGAGTATCCATGGAGCATGACATGGCTGAACCGTAAAACAGGCGAGATCTACGTGACGAAGGACGAACAGACGCCTGTTACCTTGCTCGGCAAGCTGGATGGAAGCCTTCAAGGAACGATCACCATCAACTATAACGGGGCGACGCAAAGCGACTTCGTTCTCTCTATCGTCAATAAAGTAGGCGTGCAATATACGGCTTACCAGCTTCTCGTACACGGAAAGAAGATTGTTGCTCAGCAGAAAGCCATCTATCAACGACATTATGATTACAATGCCTCCTACACGCAGGTTCTTATCGCAGGCGCGTGGCAACCACGCTACTTATTGACCGATGGACGGATCGTAACGGCATACGATCAGAATGCGAAGCTAGTCGATAGCTATAACCTGCCAGCGCTGTTCGGCAAAGATGATGTATATACGCTTCAAGGCATTGGCGAGGATTATATGGTTGCAAGGCCTAATCAAACAGGTCTCTTAATGCTGTTCGACAAGAAAGACAATACGATAGTCACTTTGGCAGATAAGCTGCTCACCGGCGATGAGTTGAAGTATGCGCATACGAACAAAACCCCGTATCCCGGCGATACACTAAGTTTTGCGGCGGATATGGGTCATGGGCAAATGGACTTCTTCTATACGAATCCGCTTGAAGGAAACAAGCAGACGCTGCGCCTTACTTATTGGCGGCCGTCATATGAGCAGGAACGCGAGCAGCTGCCTAAGAGCAAGCCGCTGAAGGAACTAGCAGCGAGCTGCAGCCCGCAGACGGTGGGATCCGTCTATCTCCAACAGGGGGATCTTGCTTACTTGCCGATTATTAGTGCCAATCCTGACGATCATGCCTTAATAGGCAAAGCATGCAGCTTGCTGCAAAGATTCGTTGCGAAAGCTGTTTTGAAATCGGTGAAGCCTGTCGTGACAGAAACGTTCTTCCATGGCATGAGCATCGAATTCACCGATAAGGTGAGCTATATCGAAGTGGAAGAAGGGGCTGGCCTTACCATTGCACAGGGCAATGGCAAGGCGCTTGTTCTGCAAGACGCTGAATCTTACCACCTCTATAACGAATTGAAGAAGATGCCGCCGCCGCTTGTTGTGAATCCGAATCCAACTCATTTTGGAGAAAAACTTCATGTTGCAGGGGTCAATGGCGATTCGCAGAAGGAGTCGTCTGTCATCGTGACCTGGGCGCCGATTCAGACCACCTATAACAGCGCTGATCCCGATCCTTCGTTGATTATCTATAAGAGTACAGCGAAGTTCGGACATTATTCGGTTGATTTCACGATGCCAGCATATGGGACTGCTGTTGATGGCACGTTGAAACCCATTCCGACTGGCAAAGGCTATATCCGAATTTCCGGTACGAACTATGGCAATGCCTCCAATCTTCGCGCGGATATTGAGCTGAAACCGGCGACAAGCATATTCCTATCAGTCAATGGAGTTCCAGTCGTTGATGCCGCGTCGAAGCCGCTAACGGAGAACGGACGATTGTATATTCCGGTTCGAGCGGTGGCGAAGCTGAGCGGTCAGTCCGTCACTTGGGATGCGAGGACGAGCAGCGTTCTTGTTCGCACTAACGCTTCGGCAGTAGCCTCTTATTCAGGCGGATCTTCATTGTGGATAGATGGCAAGATCGCAATAGCAGAGCTCGCGCCTATCGTTCGAGGCGGGACTGCATACGTGCCGATTCGTGCTGTTACGGCTGCATTCGGCTTGCCTGTTGGTTGGGACAGTGCGAGTCGCAGCGTGAACCTGACCGTTAAAGTTAAGGCAATAACCAACTAAAGTCATGGGATAGGGGAGACGAGATGTTAGGGGAATGTGTCGGAGTCGGCTCAAGCTGCGAAGTCTATGAATGGGGCGGAAGCGCAGACAAAGTTGTAAAGCTGTATCATTCGAGCTGGGGACAAGAGGATGTAGAGCGCGAGTTCCGTAACAGCTCGGCCGCTTGGAATAGCGGTCTGCCGGTGCCGAGACCCTATGAGATGGTGACATGGGAAGGGCGGCATGGCATCGTATATGATGGGGTTAAGGGAGAAACACTCTTGAGTCGCATCTTTCAGAGCTTGTACGCATTCGAGCCCATCCATTCGGATGAAACGAACCATGAGCTCCGCCGTTATGCAAGAGTGCTGAATGCGATCCATCAGGCTCAGACTGAAGGTATTGTGACGAGCCAGCGCGATAATTTGAAAGCGATCATCGGTCATCCTGCGGCTCTTGCTGCCGAAGAAGTCGCGGATTTGCATGCCTATCTGGACCAGCTGCCAATGAAGCAGCAATTGTGCCATGGGGATACGAACCTTAGCAATCTTATCATCGACGGTGATCGATATGTCATGATCGATTGGATGCATGCTGCTATCGGCAATCCGGAAGCGGATGTTGCAGAAGTGTGTGTCGCCATTGAATATGCGGTCCTCCCGCCAGAGACGCCTTCCGAGGTTGATCAGTTCTTCCAGTCTGTTCGGCAGACGGCTTATCAAATTTTCGTTGATGAATATTGCAGCATATCCGGCGTGACTGAAGCGGAGATAAGGGCATGGTATCCGCCGGTTGCCGCGCGATCGATGGCGTCAGGCGCATTGCTTGCGGAACAAGTCGAAATGCTCGCAACGATGATTCGTGAGCGGATCAGGGGTTAGCACTTGTCTTCCTCATGCTTTATTCAATATAATGGTTCAAGGATCATTATATCTTCGTTTAAGAAAGTGGGTACAGCATGGGACGCAAGTGGAATAATATTAAAGAGAAGAAAGCTTCGAAAGACGCAAGCACAAGCCGTGTTAACGCCAAGTTCGGTATTGAAATTTATGTGGCAGCCAAGAAGGGTGAGCCGGATCCGGAATCCAACCAAGCACTTAAATTCGTACTTGAACGCGCCAAAACATACAATGTACCGAAATCCATTATCGATCGCGCGATTGAGAAGGCGAAGGGCAGCGGGGATGAGAACTACTCGGAGCTGCGCTATGAAGGCTTCGGTCCAAGCGGTTCGATGATCATTGTCGATACGCTGACGAATAACGTAAACCGCACAGCTGCGGACGTTCGTTCGGTGTTCAATAAGCGCGGCGGCAACATGGGCGTGAGCGGCTCGGTTGCTTACATGTTCAGCCCAACGGCGGTTATCGGCGTAGAAGGCAAATCCTCCGACGATGTGCTTGAGCTCATGATGGAAGCGGATGTAGACGTTCGCGATATTCAGGACGAAGAAGAATCAGCGATCGTCTATGCAGAGCCGGATCAATTCTACGCGGTTCAATCTGCATTCAAGCAAGTCGGCGTCACGGATTTCACAGTAGCAGAGCAAACGATGCTCGCGCAGAATTTCGTTGAGTTGTCGGGAGATGATCTCGTTCAGTTCGAGAGGCTGATTGATGCTCTTGAGGATTTGGAAGACGTTCAACAAGTTTATCACAACGTAGAATTCCCAGAAGAATAAGGATGACACCAATCTTATTCATTCCGGTCGCGATTATGATTCCTGTGATTCTGTTCATCGGGTTTATCGTCGTCTACAACAAGCGGCAGAAGCACGGAGATAGCGAATAACTGAAGATGATATGTGAGAGGGGCTGTCCCAAAAGTCATCATGACTTGAGGGACAGCCCCTTCATTTGTCCAATCATACGGAGATTACGCTGAAGTGTATCCCTAGGGGTCACACTTACGGCATTTCGCTCGATTTTCCACTAAAGTGTATCCCTAGGGGTCACACTTATGGCATTCCGCTCGCTTTTCAACTAATGTGTATCCCTAGGGATCACACTTTCAGCATTTTGCCCGATTATCACTTCTAAGTAGTGGTTTAGCAGCTAGAACACAAGCTGGTCGGGAAGCTGAGATAAGAAGCGCAGGTCAGGCGGCTTACAATCGCTCACAATCTGCTAAAGAAGACAGCCGTCGATGCAAAAAGATCCAAGAAGATGCAGAGCCCAAAGCTAGCCTGCCCATCTTGGATCTTTGCGTTTTTTTACTGCTCCATTGCCTACGGCGTATAGTTCACGCCCGCCGAATACCTGTTATTGGCGTTCCAGATCAAGAACTCATGGATGCCTGAATCCTTGAGCGCTTGAATTTGAGCATCGACTTGGTCTTTGCCGTAATGGATATAGCTGCCCTTCGCTAGCCAGGAAGCGGTAAAGTCTTGTATCCACGGACGGGAGATCGGAGGCGTGGCAAGCGCGCTGAGCTTCTCTTTCTCTCGCTTCGCATACTCGGCCACAAGGCGGTACGGCTCGATATCCGGGTGTTTGATGCCGAAGTAGCCGTCACTCCAGTGGCTTGGGTAGATCATGGATGAGATGACGTCGACATTCTCCGAGATGCGGCTGAAGTTCTGCCCGATGCCCGGCGCTTCCGGAAGAGTTGCGGAGTATCCGAAAATATCAACGGACACTTTCACCCCATAAGGCTTCAGCTGTTCCCTCGCAAAATGCACGAAATCCGTAACCGCATCGACGCGCAGCTGCGTGAAGCGTTCTTTCTCGCTTAAATCCGGGGTCTCCGGCTTCGTCTTCTTATAATCGCTGAGCGCTTTCTGCGCATCGTCCATTGCTTTCTTGTTCTCGTCCGTCTTGCTGCCGTTATACGTCGTAGTCGCTGTATCGTACGCTGCCTGCAATGGTGCAAGCCCCGTATCATAACCAGCCATCGCTTCCGAATAGGCTTTCTCTTCTTCGATGAACTTAGTCGGTTTCTTATCCTTGTAATCGCCGAGCGAGTATTGAAGCACCTTGTCTTTGCGCTCGAAGCCTTCCGGGAAGCGAACGTAGTCGAACTGAATTTCCTGGAAGCCGAGCTTCGCGGCTAGAATGGCGGCGTCGACATTGTGCTGCCAATTCGCCTTCAGGAACGGATTGATGAACCCGTCACCGTTGCCGTTACGCCATACTTTGCCATCGAGGACGTAGGAAAGCTCAGGATGCTTCTTAGCAAGCACCGTATCCTTAAACGCTACAATGCGGGCAATCGGATAGATGTTGTGCTCGTGCAGTGTCTTGACGATCGCTTGCGGATCACGCATATACGGCTGGCCAAATTCGGCCATGTCCCCCTCAGGCTTGAACGTAATGTAGCCGTCGTCGTCCTTAATGTCGATGACCATCGCATTGAGATCGGAATCGTCAACAAGCTTCAGCAACGTCTTCATCCGTTCGCCGCCTGCAGACCAGCCGGTTACATAGATGCCCCGAACGGCGTCTGGATAGGTAAAGGTGTAAGGCGGAACGAACTCTGGCGTAGTAGGCGTGGTTGACGGATCATCCGTTGGAGTCGTAGATGGATCATCGGTAGGGGTAGTGGATGGATCATCCGTTGGTGTTGTTGAAGGCTCATCGGTCGGCGTCGTTGATGGGTCTTTAGTTGAATCATTCGAAGGTGTGTCTACAGAATTGTTAGTCGAGGTGCCGGGATCCTTATTCGTATTCGAACTGGAAGCGGGAGGATCACCTTTGGTCCCTGTATTGTCCGTTTGGCTCGTGGCATTACTTGGCACTTTGTTCGTGTTTGTAGTCGGCGAATCATTCGAACAGGCCGTTAACGACAGCAGCAGTACGCTCAGCAACCAAGCGGCTAATTGTTTTTTCACAGCGTGTGCGCTCCTTTAGTTCGACGTTTACTAAACTATATGGCACGAGCCCGCCTCGAATGCGTTGCCAGGTAAAACTTCAAGAAGCAGCAGAACTTATTCGGCTGAGTTGCGTTTAAATAAGTACATCACGTGGAAGGAGTACCCTTGACATGTTAATGAATG
Organism: Paenibacillus sp. J31R98; assembly: GCF_056269245.1. Classification (NCBI taxonomy): domain Bacteria; kingdom Bacillati; phylum Bacillota; class Bacilli; order Caryophanales; family Paenibacillaceae; genus Paenibacillus; species Paenibacillus sp. J31R98. The sequence goes on along the minus strand of NZ_JBWDNO010000001.1, from coordinate 1,769,370 downwards.
GAAAATTTAAAATGGTCTCAGGAACGCTGCTGATTGCGGCTATTACGCTAGGCCAAGGGACAAGTCTATACGCAGCTGCAGATGCAGATGTGAATTCCCAGCAAGCACCTACGGTATTTCTGGATGGTAAGTCACTACCCGTACCCGTCAATATTGAGAACGGCATCAGCTTCGTTCCGATGCGTCCGATCTTCGAGGCGGAAGGGGCAAAGGTCGTCTGGGATGAAGCCACGCATACGATAACTGCGAACAAAGACAATTCGATCATCACCTATCAATTAGGAGACACGTCTGCTTACAAGAATCAGGAGAAGTTGGATCTTCCCGCTCCTGGGCGGATCATGAACGGATTAACGATGGTGCCGCTGCGATTCGTAAGCGAACTGCTAGGGAATGCGGTCAAATGGCATGCTACTCTACATACCATCACTATCTCATCCGCACATACTTTTGATACAACGATTACATATGGCGTTAATCTGAGAACGAGCCCGAGCGGCGAGAATACAGCGACAGTTGTTCGTATGCTGCCGAAGGCGGAGCGCATCCATGTCATCCGGGAGGTAGACGCGAATTGGCTCGAGGTGCAGACGGAGGACAATGGAATTGGATTTATTTCCGCGAAACCGAAGTATTCGGATTATTCGAGTCCAAGCTTGTCGGCTATGCAAGCAGATGCCATTATCTCGTTCGGTGCAACTTACCTGGGCACACATTATGAGTTTGGAGCAGATCCGAATCAGACCAATACATTTGATTGCTCCTCATTCGTCAATCATGTCTTCGGCGAGGTGCTGGGCATTGAGCTTCCGCGGGTATCCTATGATCAGGCGAAGGCAGGTAAGGAAGTGAAGCTTGATCAATTGCGCAAAGGCGATCTGCTGTTCTTCAGCGCGCGCGGACTCGATATCGGACATGTCGGCATCTATGCGGGGGATGGCCAAATTCTGCATACCTACTCGGACAAGCTAGGCGTTCATTTTGAAAGCTTCGATGGACAGTGGAAAGAGCGGTTCGTTACAGCGCGTAGAGTGATTGAATAGAGGAGCCGCTGTGATTGCTTCCGAATGAAGTCGTGTAAAGCCTATTTCCATCGAATCCAGCTATATGCCGTGCCGTTTCGCGTTTGGGAGAGTAATCTATCCTTGGTAGATGCGAAGGAGATGATGGAATGCCTAGAAAAGGCGGCCGAGGCTTCTCGATCAAGAGCAAATGGACGAAGACCAAATGGTTGCTGTCAGACCGGAATGTAAGAGGCTTCGTTCCGGAGACCAAGCCATTCACGCGCAAATCGCTCATACGAATGACTGGCAAATATAAGATGATTTACTTCAAGCCGACTGGAGGCACAGGCGGAGGAGGAATTGCTCGTATTATTCGAAGCAGAGGCCGACATTTCAACGTGAAGAAGGATATGCGGTCGGCTGACGTATCTTCAACGCGAGCGCTATACCTCAAGCTGAAGTCGATCGCCAAAGGCAAAAATTACTTACTCCAGAAGGGCATCAAGCTGAAAACATGCCGCGGCCGTCCATTTGATCTTCGCATGACGATGCAGCGGTCGAAACGACGCAAATGGGTACCGACGGTGATGTTCGTCAAGCTCGGCAAGCCGGGCAAGGTCGTAACGAACTATCATCAAGGCGGCAAACTGGCGCTCGTGGAGCCGACGCTTCGGCGTACGGGCTTCAACAAAGCGCAGGTAACGAGCTATACGAGGCAGCTTAAGAAGCTTGGTATGGACACCGCGCTTTGCTTCGACAAGCGCAGCAAGAAGTTCAATGAGCTGGGGCTGGATGTAGCGCTTGACCGTGAGGGAAGACTCTGGATCCTCGAAGTGAACACGCGTCCGAGCTACAGCGCGCTCAAGTCGCTGAGCGACAAGAGTCTGTACCGCACGATTGTGAAGTATGGAAGAAATTATGGTCGAACGAGATAGAACGATCAAGCTGCGGAGTTTGATCGATGAGGCTAGTTGTAAGGGCTAATATACGTGCTACTTGAGACACCTTCCATTTGGGGAAGGTGTCTTTTTGTCTTGGACTGCCATACAAACATTTCAAAGTTGCTGGTTGATTGTCCCATACGCTCATCCTCTTAACTGTATAAGCTAGTAAGTATGAAAAATAGCCGTTTTCATAGGAATTGGAGGATAGAGGAGCGATGAAGATTATCGTCAATGAGAAAGAGCTGAAGGAGTATTTTGACGGGCTTGCCCGTATGTTGATGCGTCCGAAGGCTGCGCAGCCGCCGGAACCGGAGCCGCAAGCCGAGCCTTTGCTAATCGCAGAGCTGCGCAAAGCGATCCGAGAAGAATTGGCAGCGACAATTGTGAATACTGAGCAGCGCGAAGGCGGCGCGCACAATTTGAACAAGCTAGGTCAAGTCTTTGAGCAGTACACAGGCAAACCTGCTGAGCTGTCAACTCCAGCCGGTACAGTCGAAGGAACCATCGCGAAGGTAGGGGACGATTATCTAGTCGTTCGAGAACTTGGCGGCATGAGCGTCATCGTGCCGCTGGAACAGCTGGTCGCCTTTCAGCTAACAGGGAAGCAGGTGGAACGATGATTGAAGAGCTGCAATCGCTTGTGAACAAGGAGGTACAGATCGCGAGTGCGCTGGAGACCATTCAAGGCACGCTCGTGTCGGTCGATGCCACAGCGGTAACGCTTCGTACCTCGGAGGTGTTCGGCTACGAGAGCGGGAGCTATGCCATCATTCAGCTGCGGTTCATCTCGTATATTCGGCTGTTGTAACAAGGATGGAGAGTAAGGGAGGAGAGAGAATTGACGTTTCAACGTGTACCGGGGCTGGTCAGCATTGTCATCACTGTCTACAACAAGCTGCCCTATCTGTCGGATTGCTTGACAAGCCTGCTGAATCAGACCTATCCGGACTGGGAGCTCATTATTGTCGACGATGCTTCCACTGATGGTTCTTACGAGTTTGTGCTGAATTGGTTGAACATGAACGAGCCCTTATTGAGGGAGGGCAAGGGGATTTATACGCTGAGGCTGCCACGCAATACAGGTTATGCTGGCGCTATTACAGCGGGGATGTATTTGGCAAAGGGCGAGTTTATCGCGATTCAGGATGCAGATGATCTATCTCATCCGGAACGGATTGCGAAACAGGCTCGGTATTTGAAGCAGAATCCGCAGATCGACTTGCTTGGCACGAACTACGAAGTGTTCGAAGATGGGTATCCGGATCGCCGGATGCCGGTTTATTGGCTCAAATACGGCAATCAGATTGCGAAGATCTATGCAGAAGGAGGACATTGCATCTGTCATGGAACCTTGATGTTCCGAGGGTCGGTGTTTGACCATATCGGCGGACATACAAGACGCATAGAAGGGGCGGAGGATTACGAGTTTATAGCAAAAGTGATTAAGCCAGGCGCAAGGAACGTGGACAACATGCGGGAGGTGCTGTATTACTACCGCAAGCATCAGACGCAGCGTTCACGAGCCTATTTTGGCAAGTCGCAGAAGGAGCAGGACCATGAGGCATAATCGTCGGATGCGGCTGTTGATGGTGATGGATAGCTTGGCTGTCGGCGGTACGGAAACGTATGTGCTCAGCCTGGTGAAAGCTTTCCCATCGCTCGGCGTCATGCCTGTCTATGCAGGCGGAACCGGTGTGATGTATGAATCCTTTGCCCGTGCAGGCTGTCCGATTCATCGGGTCGATCTGACTGCGGAGCAGCTGCGCGACCCTGCGCGCCAGAAGCATGCAGAAACTGCGCTTGGACAGATCATGCGCAGCCGGAAGATCGATCTGGTGCATATTCACCAGACGCCATCCGGTTTGTATGCAGCGGAAGCGGCAAGGAAGCTTGGCATTCCCGTTGTGTTTACGATTCACGGCGCTTACTACCCTTCCGATCAGCTGCAGCAGATGCAGGCCGCAGGCTGCACCTTCATAAGCGTAAGTCTTCCGGTTCAGGCTTATCTTGCGAGGCAAGGCATTGCGTCGCATGTAATTGCGAACGGAATCGATTTTGAACAGTATCGTCCTGAATCCGCTCGCTCGCTTCGCGACGATCTTCGCATCCCGGCTGGCGAGAAGGTGGTCGTCTATGCGTCCCGTCTAGCTTGGGATAAAGCGGTCGTGTGCGCAATGCTCGTTCGGGCGGCTCGTACGCTTCAATTGAGCGGAACGCTGCCCCTTCACGTGGTTATCGCGGGTTCAGGCAACCAGGCTGCTGCTATTACCGAGCTTGCTGAGTCGGTTAACCTCGAGTGCAATGCGCATTTCGTCCATCTGGTAGGCAGTCAAATGCAGATGCGAGATTACTATAACCTGGGCGATCTCGTTGTCGGGACAGGAAGAGTAGCGCTGGAGGCCATGGCATGCGGCAAGCCCGTATTGGCGATTGGCAATCATGGTTACTTCGGCTTTGTGGATCAGTCAGTATATGACGAAGCATGGCAGTATTATTTTGGCGATCATGACTCCAAGGAGCGCCCTTCCGAGCAGCGGATCGGAGAGGCGATCAGCGAAGCGTTTGGTTCCGGTCATAGGCTTGAGGAGATGGGCCGGCAAGGACAAGCATGGGCGCGAGCGAACTTTCATATCCGTGACAAAGCGCTCGAGATGAAACGATTGTATCATTCTTTGCTGGGAGAGAACTTGATTGGAATGGAGTGATGGTGACGAATGCGGAAAGTGCTGTATCTCGGTTGGATAGGCTTCAACAACCTTGGAGATGAGTGGATGTGGGAGATGTTCAAGTCTATGGCGGAGGCTCATCTGAATAAGGAAGAGTATGAAGTCATCCCGTCTTTTCCTAATGTGGAATGGAAGAAAGTCAGTCAGTACGATACGATTGTCCTTGGCGGAGGCTCGCTGATCGTTCCGGGTTATGTCGATCTGGTGCATGATGCTCTGGAGCTTGGGAAGACCATCATCATCTGGGGGAGCGGCCATGACCGGCTTCACAAGCTGTTGACTTCGCCGGAGGGGCAGCTTGTCGCGGAGCAAGCCATTGAAACTCCGTCCTATGTTCAGAAGCTGCAGGCTATTATGGAGCACAGTGTCTATTGCGGTGTTCGTGGACCTTGGACGCGGGAATATGTAGAATCGCTCGGCGCATTGCCGAAGCATCTCACGATCAGCGGAGATTCCGCAATGTTGATGAATGCGCTGAGGCCGGTATCTGCGGCACAATCTGCTTTAAAGGACATCGAGGGACGATCCAGAACAATTGGCATCAATTGGGGCACCACCTACAATCGGCTATACGGCGGTAGCGAGGAGCAGGTGGAGGACCGACTAGCAGAAGCAGGACGTGCGCTGCTTGCGCTTGGCTACAAGCTCCATCTCTATTCGGTATGGGGAGCTGACAAGGACGCGCTAACGCGGTTCTATAACAAGCTTGGCAACGATGAGCGAATAACCTTCGATCCCAAAGTATATTCGGCATCGGAATATGTGAAGCTGCTTGCTGGATTCGAAGCGACCATTAACTTCAAGCTGCATGCCAATCTGTTGTCCGCAGCGGCAAACGTACCATTCGTCTGCATCGGTTACCGGTTCAAAAGCTTCGATCTCATGCATGGATTAGACTTAGCCGACTGGATCATCGCATCGGATGACCTGCAATTGGCCGAGAAGCTGACGGAGAAAGTTCAAGCATTTGCAGCTGCGGCTAGCCGCGAAGCATTCATCAGCAAGCTGGAAGCGGGGCGGGAGGCTGCTTATCATTCGCTGCTTACACCGTTTCGGGAGAAGTTATTTTAACGTGATACAGAGTTGATTGTCCTCATTTGAAAGGGGGCAATCTTTTTCTTTTTTTAGACGCGAAGTCGAGTTAAAATATGTTTGAACTTATACAGCTATGATTTGAAAGAATAGAAAGGAAGTTTCAGCCTTTGAAAAGACGACTTTGGATACTCGCCGTGACGCTGCTTGTCCTCGTCCTGCTGCTGATCGGCACGCAGAAATGGATGAACTCTCGAAGCTTCCAATTCTATGGCGGCATTATCAATCATGTTCAAACAGATGAGAAAGTCGTCGCGCTCACCTTCGATGACGGTCCGACAGACAATGTGGATCAACTGCTGCCCATCCTTGCCAAGTACAACGCGAAGGGTACGTTCTTCGTCATCGGCAATGAGTTGAAGACGCATATGGAAGACGCGAAGAAGATCGTCGAGGCGGGACATCAGCTGGGAAATCACTCCTACTCGCATCAACGGATATTGATCAAGAGTCGTGCCTATGTGGAGCAGGAAGTTGAGCAGACGAACGACTTGATTCGGCAAGCGGGCTACACGGGAGAGATTCATTTTCGCCCTCCATATGGGAAGAAGCTGTTCAGCTTGCCGCATTACTTGCACGATAAGGACATGAAGACGATTATGTGGAGCCTTGAACCCGACACGAATTACACCACCGTAGCAGATAAAGTAACCAACGTGTTGAATGGCGTGAAGCCTGGTTCTATTATATTGCTGCATCCCATGTACGATAAGACAGGCGACGAGTTGAAGGTTGCCACGGGCATTCTGGATGCACTTAGCAAGCAAGGGTATCGCTTCGTTACAGTGAACGAGCTGATCCAATTGGGATCGGATAAATAAGCAAAATGAAAGAAGGCTGCCAACTGATGATGGCAGCCTTCGCTCATATAATGGCTATCGATGAAATCGTTTGAGCAAATAGTTGATCGCCGTCGACATGGATTCCTTATTGCGCCTATCTTGTTCGGCTCTATCTAACGCGAGCAGCGCAAGACTGGAACCGAGAATCATCAATGATGATGATATTCTCGCAAGGTCATCGGCTGTGACCTGATTGGTTTTATCCATCTGCCATTCGCCCTCCAGTTGTATTAATCTTCTTTCTCCGAACGTGCTTTCAGCACGGCAAATAAACCAAACAAATCACCGATGACGAGAATGACCGCAGAGAGCAATGCGAGGTCATCCGCGGAAATATCATTAGAGTCCGTCAATGCTGGAATTTCGGTTATTCTCTTTGCCATCCGAATTGCCCCTTGTATCGTTCAATGATAACAGCCTATGCGGCAAGTGCCCTTAACGCGTAGGCGAATGACAGGGGGGAAAGGCAGGAGTCCAAATTAAATTTATGCGGGCAGGAAATTCGGCAATGGTTGCAGAATTAGGAGTGGATGGAAGAATCAGCCAGAATGAAGCGGAGTAGCAACTTGTGTGCAAAGAATAACTCTAAACGTTTCTTATATATCGCAGTCCTGCTTGAATTGCTATTCTTTGCTTAGCGATTAGACAGGGGATGATACATATGGCATTAGTGGTCCGCGCATATCATGCTGACTTAGAGGATCTTGTTGACAGCTTGAGTCACAAGGCATGGGTGCTTTTTAAATTCAACAGAGATTATGAACATCAGAAGATGAGCTGTGTATTCGACGAGCAGAATGAACTCATTGCACTAGGTTATTTGCGCCACGGAATTGATGACAATCACGATGTGATGGAAATTGTGATGGATGTGAATGGAAGGGGTGCAGAGCGAATTGCTGAAGTGCGATCTGCTCTATATCCTGCCTTGCTTGAGACTTGTCAGGCTATTCGAAATCCGGGCAAGCAGACAAGGCTGGTAGCATGGAATGATTATCATGGTAACGGCGCGTATATCGAAGGGGCGCAGTTTACTCCTTATCAAACGTATTATTTTGCAAAGATATCGCTCGAACCAGGTCTTCCCGAATTCCGGCAACCTCACGGCGTTGAAGTAAGGCATCATCCAATGGCATCTGCAGAAGAGAGAATCAAGTACACTGAGGCAGAAAATATCTACTACAAAGGCGTCGTATATAGAAGTGTCAATATGCTTGAGTGGATGATGGCCGGTCCCGAGCTGCATACCATTGCTGCATTTGAGGGCGATGAGCTTGTAGGCAGTGTGATGTGTTGGCAAACAGGTGCGGTTGAAAGGTTATTCGTCCATCCGCGTTGGCGTGATTCTGGCCTCAGTGAGTATTTGCTGACTAAGGGGTTCGAGTATCATCTTGCACATGGACGGACCGAAGTAGAAACGTTAGTCCATGAAGCAGACGAGTGGAAAATGCGTCTACTAGAGTCAATGGGATACGGCTTTCCTGTAAAGCTGGATCTATTCAAGGCAGATATCGAGTAAACAGTATACATGATGAACCGACGCCTATTCGGAGTCGGTTTTCATATTTGGAGGGCAATAGACGATGAACCAAGATCAATTTGCTATCGCTAAGGAAGTCATCTCACAGTATCAGTTATCAGATCCGGAAATCGAGTTTATCAGACATAATGAGAACTTAACTTATAAAGTAACGGATCGAGCAGATGGCACGAGCTATCTGCTCAGAATACATCGCCCTGCTACAGTGGGATTGTCTGGCATCCAGCATACGCTCACGGGATTGCGTTCTGAAGTGAGCTTGCTTCAGGAACTCCATCGGAATAGTGAGCTGCAAGTACAAATTCCTGTTGCTAATCGTTGGAACGAATATGTATCTGCAACAGAGATGGACGATACGACTTGTTATGCAACCCTTCTTACTTGGATTGAAGGTCCCATACTGACCAAGGATGATAGCGAGAGCTCAGAGATAGCATATAAGCTGGGTGAGCAGCTGGCACTACTTCATCAATTTACGCGAGCGTTCACACCCTCTGAAGATTTTGAGAGACCGGTCTATGATGCAGAGAAAGTAGATTTCACCATTAATGAACTCAAATACGGCGTAGACGCGGAAATTCTCAGCCCTGACCTGTATTCGGTTATCGTTGAAGTATGCGCAGTAGTAAAGGACCAAATCAAACAGTTAGATGCGCAAGAGAATACATGGGGGATCATTCACTCGGATATTCAGTTAAATAATGTCGTGCTCAGTGGCGATACTCCTTGTTTCATTGACTATTGCTTATCCGGATTCGGCTACTATTTATTCGATATTGGCAGCGCTACGACTGTTCTGAAGAGTGGCGTAAGAAATTCGTTCTTAGCTGGTTATGCTTCGAAGGGAACGTTCACATCTGAGAGCTTAAGGATCGTTGAAGGCTTAATTATTATGGATGTCTTATTGTGCTACGCATTCTTTATAGGCGATTCGGACCGTAATGGGTGGATCAGAGAGCATGCCGAGAAAGCGTGTAACAAAATATGGAAACCGTTTCTGGAGGGGCAAGAGGTTTATTACTCTTTCTAGCGGAGATGGGAGGAGAATGCGAAGCTGAGAGTACAAAAATCGAACTCTCAAAAGAAGCAGCGATGCGAATCGCTGCTTCTTTCTTTATTTGAAAACTTTGAAGCGTTCCTCGATCGGCTTGAATTGCTTCTCCCCCGGAGGCGCGGTTGGTTTGCCGAATGGCATATGAGCGATTAGCTTCCAGTTCTCCGGAATGCTCCATTCCGTCTTCACCTGCTCATCGATCAGGGGATTGTAATGTTGAAGGCTTGCGCCCAGCCCTTCGTTCGCCAACGAGGTCCAGATGACGAATTGATGCATGGCATTCGTATGCTGGGACCAATCAGGGAATTTATCCTGATAAGTAGGGAATTGCGCTTGCAGCCCTTGGATAATGCTCTCATCCTCGAAGAAAAGAATGGAGCCATAGCCGGCTTTGAAGCTGTCCATTTTCTGCTGAGTGGATTCAAAATGCTCTGCGGGTACGATCACCTTCAACACCTGCGTTGTAATGTCCCAAAGTTTATCGTGCTGCTCCCCCAAGAGTAGAACAATTCTCGTGCTCTGCGAATTAAAAGCCGATGGCGTGTGCTTAACCGCATCACTAATGATTTCTTCGATACGCTGATCGGAAATTGTAGATTCTTTACTAATGGCATAGTTGGTTCGTCTCTCGCGGACCCCGGATAGAAACTCATTACTTGTAGTCATAGAAGCAATTGGAACCTCCATAGTTGGTTTATAAGCATCTTATTATTTGGTAAAAAACGAATAAATATGTACATGCGAATGACGCAGATGCGATGCACTTAGAGACTTGATGTTACCCTTACTCCAATGACGTTACCCCAATAATTCGGTTGTATGTGGGTTGCCACATGGATTCATAGACAGCTTGTTCAATATTCTCGAGTTGTCCTGTAGCGACTCCTTCTAGAATAGCTGCCTTCGCAACTTCAATCGCAACGGTTGCAGATATGTTACGCAGTTCATTAACACGAGGAAGCAACGATGCACCGGGCTCAGTGATATCTACCATTCCAGCCACAGCTTTTGCAGCAGCAACCAGCATACCATCAGTTACTCGTTCTGCCCGCGAAACAATCGTACCGAGCCCGATTCCTGGAAAAACATAGGCGTTATTTGCTTGTCCAATGTAGTACGTTACCCCTTTATAATTCACAGGTTCAAATGGACTGCCTGTCGCAACCAAGGCTTTCCCGTCCGTCCAATGGATGAGATCGGATGGCTTCGCTTCGGACTTTGCTGTTGGATTTGAGAGTGGCATAATAATGGGGTGGTCTACATGAGCAGCCATAGCTTTGACCATTTCCTCCGTAAATGCACCTCCGACCGTAGAGGTTCCGATAAGAATGGTGGGGTGAACTTGCTTAATTACTTCTAGAAGGCTTATTCCTCCCTCTCTATCTTGATTCCATTTCTCCAATTCATGAGATAGACGGGCGAATGGCTTTTGAAAATCCCGAAGGCCTTCCATCGTCTGAAGCAACAGCCCTGGTCGGTCAATCACCCAGAATCGGCTGTTTGCCTGCTCTGGTGATAGTCCTTCTCGTACGAATTCATCACGAATTTGTTCTGCAACGCCGATTCCTGCAGTCCCGCCTCCGAATATCACGATGCGATGCTCCAATAAAGGAATACCCGAAGCGCGTACAGATGACAACACAACTGCCAGTGTTACCGCGCCAGTACCTTGTATATCGTCATTAAATGTGCAGAGCTGATTCTTATATCGTTCTAGAATAGGTCTGGCATTGGGCTGGGCAAAGTCTTCCCAATGCAGCAGAGCATTAGGGAACAACTTCTTCGCGGTACGGACATAATGATCGATGAATGCATCATACGGTTCACCAGTAATCCTTGGATGACGATTGCCGATATAAAGCGGGTCTTGTAGCAATTCTTCACGGTTCGTGCCAACATCTAAGATGACGGGGATCACTCGGAACGGATGGATACCGCTTGCGACCGTATACACCGTTAGTTTTCCTAACGCAATATCAATGCCGCCTACCCCCCAGTCACCGATACCCAGAATGCGTTCACCGTCAGTGGCAACTATGAGATCAATGTCGCCTTGTTGAACGCCGAAGTTGACGAAGGCTTCTTCAATCCCATCTGGATCATCGATAGATAGATAAACGCCAACGGGACGGCGATAAAGTCGGCTATAATTCGCAATAGCTTCACCAATGGTCGGGGTATAGATAATTGGGAGCATCTCACTTAAATGTTCGGAAATCAGTCGATAGTATAGCACCTCATTCCTATCGCGAAGAGCTAATAAATAAACATTCTTGAGCACATTGGTGGACTGGCTAGAGTACTGTTGATAGGCCCGTTCAAGTTGTTGATCAATAGTAAGAACGGTTGGAGGGAGTAAGCCTTGAAGTCCCAGCTCGCGCCGCACCTCGGTAGCGAATGCTACGCCTTGATTCAGTTGAGGCGTTCTCAATACTTCATCGCCTCTCAAGGTAGTTTCGATAATTCCTCCCGGTCGTACTCTGTAATTACGCATGGATGATTATTCACTCCTAAAGTAAAGTGAGTTTAGCGTAAACAGTATTTGTAAATACAAAGGGGAACATGCATGGTCGGAGGCGAGGGAAAAGGAGTAATAATTTCCCCTATTGATTTTACGGGCATATGAGACTAAAATCAGTTTAGCAAGCTGACTCACAGTAAACAATAACGCTACTATGGAGGTGAATGAGATGTCTTTTGACATAAATGTCCCTGCAGTCTGTAATTGTACCAAAATAAGACGAGCTCAGCGTCATATCACACGCTTATATGATACTTATTTGGCAGAATCGGGAGCAGGTGTCCGGGCGACACAATTCGCTATCCTAGGTTTTCTTAAGCACGAGGGACCGAGGACGATGTTAGAGCTAGCTGAACTGATGACCATGGATAGAGCTACAATTGGTCATAATCTCAGGCCGCTAGAGCGTGATGGGCTTGTTCGTATTGAGGTGAGTAAGTCTGATCGACGGGCTCGCATTGTATCTGTGACCGAAGAAGGCATTAGACGAATCGAGATCGGAAGAAGCGGGTGGGAGAAAGCGCAAGCAGAGTTCGAAAGGCAGTTCGGCACTGAAAAAGCAAAGTCAATGAGGGATATGATGGACGAGGTAGCAGGTCTTGCTTTCTCTAACGAATAAACAACTGATAACGTACCGACGATGAGCATAAGTCCAATTAAATGATTGGACAATCGTCGATCTCTGATAAATAGGGGCATATGAGACTATTATTCGTGAATCACGATCTGATGAAGGACATACTAATACAAAGTTCGAGCGACAAAGGAGAACCTAGATGAGAAGAACGCTGCTAATTGTGCTGTTAATGTCCTGCGGGGCGACTTATATTTCATCCCTGTTTCCAATCTACGGTGAGCACTATAAGCTCAGCAGTCTGGAAATAACAATCTTATTCGCTGTATATGCAGCCATTCTTCTCCCCACTTTGCTGGTTGTGGGAGCCAGAGGAAGCTACTGGGGATTAAAGAAGGTAATGAGGGTAAGTATCTGGCTCTCCATCGCCTCGACGCTTCTGTTCATAGCCAGTACACATGTTTGGATGCTCTACGCTGCAAGAATGTTGGAAGGAATCGCATATGGCGCCTTCACAGGTGTGGCAAGCGGCTTCCTGTTGAAACAGACTGCTGCGGGTAAAGCGGGTACAGCACTCAAGCTCTCCGGAGCAACGGTCAACATCGGCTTCGGCTTGGGACCAGCAGTTTCCGGTCTCATTATTCAATACCTGCATCTGCAACCACTTCGAATGCCCTTTTGGATTCTGCTTGGCTTGCTCGTGATTTCATTGGTGGTCTTGGAATTGCTGCCTAAACACGAAGATCCGAGTGCTCAGAAACATAAGATATCGCTCGGAATTCCACACAATATTCGCAGTCCATTCTGGTCATTTATCGGGATGCCGATCTTTACGGTATTTACGTTAGGCGGCGTTGTGTTATCACTTATACCATCGTTTGTTAAACACGTGCTTCACAGCAGCAATTTATCGATATCTGGTTTGCTAATATTATTACTTCTAGGCGGAGGGGCGCTGATGCAGTTTTTCCCATGGCCGCTTCATCCGGTAACAAGGATGCGCATGAGCGTGTTGTCTCTTACAATTGGGTCATGGCTGATTCTCTTCTCGGGGCAAACGTCGAGCTTGCCATTGCTTTGGTCAGGTATATTCATTCAAGGCATCGGTGCTGGATGGACGTTTCAGGTTGCTTTGCGCTTTGCCGGCCAGCTGCCGAAGCCAGAAGAACGGCCCCGTGTTATATCTGCATTCTATATGAGCGCGTACGCCGGATTTATTGCTCCACCCGTTGCCGTCGGTGTTCTGACTGTGTTCTTTAGTTTGAACACTTCATTAGTAATCATCAATTTGTTTGCAGCTCTTATCGTCATCTATGTGCTTATTTATTCCGTTCGTTTCAAACAATTTTATGCAACGCTGACATCAGCATGATCAATTGGGTATAGGGGAAAGGTATCTAAGATGAACGATATCAAACAGCATCTCATATTCAGGAGGGACCATATTGATGAAACCTGCTTCTAAGATCGCCTTGATCGCTACACTCGCCGGACTAATCCTTTCACCAGGGCTTCCCGTTCATGCCGAAACCTATAAAGCGACAGGGCAATTGAGCCGCATAAGTAAGTTGAGCGCAGAGGACGCGGCGCAAGCTTTGAAGACATTAAACAGCTTCTATAAACCTGCCTTGGTTGGCCAATTCCCGGGTTCCGTAAGTGGGCTGAAGATTGGAATCAGCACGCGGAAGGATGTATTAGCCAAGATCGGCCCACCTGACAAAGTGAGATCGAACTCAGATGGATTTGATCTGTATGGAGCTGAGATGGGGCACCCCGGATATGCCATCAGATATAAGCTTAACAAGGTTCGGGAAATCCGCTACTTCGGGACGAACATTGAGCGGGAGACGAATATTGGTGGGATTACGAAGAAAGTCCTCCTAGGGCGCTGGGGCAAGCCATCCAGTTCTGTTATCATACGGAACGGATCTTTGGTACAGCAAAAGATCAGCTACAACCGTGGGAAATTCAAACTAGCGTTTATTTTCAACTCCAGTACGAATCTTGATCATATCAACTTGCTGAAACGTTGAGGTTGGAGGCTGCAACTAGCAGCAATTAAGCAAAAGGCAATTCACCGACTAGTGTGAATTGCCTTCTTGTCGTCATTCCATTCTTATATGAACCTGAAACTTTGCGGTTAACTTCGGGTAATATTGTTCCCTCCAATTGCTCAATTCATCATAAGGTATTTTGGTGCGGAAATGCTGTCCGAAACCAAAAATATCCGTTTTGTTCTTTTGCGCTAGTTTCAGCAAATCATAAAAACGCTGCACAATCCGCTTCTCCAGCATTTCTCCGATTTGAGCGTTTGTCACATGATGATCTTTCTCTAATATTTCAATTTTTAAAGATAACTCACTTTGTACCAACGGTTCATCATGGTTCATGGTCGATCTGATTCTTAATAAGCTATCTGTGACAAGGATGGTGGCAATGCCGAGCTCCTCAATATCTCTTACCGAATTACGATTGTGGAACAAATGTATGAGTTGATTTTCACTTGGATCGATTCTCGTTATTATTCCATTCTTCAACGCAGCAGTGCCTTTAAAGTTTAGCAGCGTATCTTTGGCGGAATTAATGATAGGCACAGCAATATCATCCGTGTAGGAATACAAGCTCTGATACACTTCCCATAAACGGGAGTTCGATACCTCCGGTGCCCATTCAGCTCCTTTATAAAAAAAGTCAAACATAGCGGTACCCGTGAAACCCAATCCCATAATATGAGTAAACATCTTCTCGATATTGTCATCTGTAAAAGCAATAAACGCCCCCGAAGGGATATGCTTGGATTTCATGAAATACGTGATGATTTTACTCCATTCATCATCACTTGTTGCTAGTTGGGTGTGGATCACAATTAATCGCACATGGGAGTAGTCCACGGCATCTTCCGAGTTCGTCCGCATATGCCCCAGGATTCCGGATACGGAATGGCCTTTTTCCGTTACAACTCTTGTTTTTCCTCTTTCCTGTTTTTTTGGAAAAGCGACTGTTACTCGGTATCCTTCAACGTTATCCTTCGATATCCCGATAGCCAAAGGAAGGCTGCGTTGATTGATTTCTTTAATATCCCAACATCCACAGAGCAAGGTTAATGCAACAAGAACAACACCTATTTTGAGAAGTCTACTTTTCGTCATAACGCGGCGTCCCCCTTGCAGCAACAACACCATAGAGATAAACGGCCAGTGGGAGAATAACGATGAAACATAGGTTTGTCGTTATACCTATAAAGATGAGTTTCTCTATCTCGGCACGGTTTGGGATACATACCGCGAGTATAAAAGCGATCAGGGAAGAGGCACAAATCCAGTAGGAAGCCTTATTTCTATGCCAATGTATCACCTTCTTCATGATGCTTCCTATCATCCATAGCTGAACGGCGATTAAGATGAGATTGAACCCCATGATTGATAAACCGAAGAAAATCGTTTGGCGGTTAAACACAAACCAACTAATGTCGATCGTATCCGCAGCTTCTTTCAGAGGAAATAGAAAAGTAATGACCGTTTCTTGTCCAAATATGAAAAGAGGAAGATACACACCAGCTAACAGAAAGAACAATATAAATGCCCATACCGCGCTCAGCTGGCGGACATTCATATTCGTTACGGAAGGGACGAATCCTATAAATAAAAATGAAGAGAACCCCATTAGATAGACAAACTTTTCATTCCATATGAAAGAAAGGGAATGTGGCCATACAGGCAGAACGTTCTGAAAATCAAAATTGATGGTCGAAGAAGCAATTACGAAAATAATCAATACATTGATAACGAAGAAGAAAATAACCGAAGCACGTAGTATCGTGCCTAAACCTTTTATCGCTGTATACGTGGGGAGAAAGAAGAAAAGAATTAATACCGCCCAATCAGGGGTTCGTATTAAGAAAATGGATGTAATGTCTTCCGTATGAGTGCGAAGATCCACTGCAGTAATAAAGGTCAAATTGATCGCGAATGGAATGAGAATAAAGATCGCCGCCAATTTTCCCATTTTCAAAAAAATATCGACTATATCCTTTTTCGGGAAAAAATTCAATCCTTTCTTATAGATGATCATTAATATCCATTGCAATAAACCATAAGCAAGCACGATCACCCAATGACCGGAATTCGTTAGCGAATAGGTGAGTCTCGGATACATTAAGTAACCGAAACCCATATGGATCATAATAAAGACGAAACCAATCTGTAGCCTCTGCGTCACTTCATGCCTTCCTTTCCTTTAATTCGCATCGTCAGATAGGGGATATCGCAAGACGTCAAACTCGCGAGATAGATACATATAAAAGATAATCCGACCATGAGTCCAACAATGCCGTAGACAGATGCCAGAATAAAAACCGGATATTTCAACGAGCGAATGTACAAGGCATTCTGCACGCCTACGACTGCAGAACTTGCAATCAACATAAACGTGATCACGATGACTAACAAGTTACTGACTAATTTCGCTTCAACCATCGCCGTGCCAAGTACGACGCCTCCAACCATCGATATCGTAGGTCCCACACTCTTCGGTAGTCTAATGATTGCTTCCGTAATTAAATCAACTAATATAGTCATGATTAGCGTTTCAATGACTGGCGTTAAGGGGATACCCTCTCTACTCTCAGCAGTGAACAAGGCGAGATCAACTTTCAATACGTCTGGGTTAACCGAGGTTAAGGCCACGTATAAAGCAGGTAGCACGAGCGTCGCAAAGGCTGCCATTCCCCTTAATGCTCTAATCATAATAGACAGTCCAAAAGGGAGATTGTGATCATTAGCGGTACTGATCATATCAGAGAAGAGATGTGGGAAAACAAGCGCGAAGGGCTGATTCTCCAGAAATAACACGATTCTATTCTTCTTGAGCGAGTGAATAGCTTGTACGGGTAGTTCAGTCGCAAACAGATGACTGACAGGACTAAATTTGCGTGAACCGAAATGCTTGTTCAGATCATCAATCGTTTCCAGATCGGATCGAATTTCCTTTATGCGCCGTTCAACTTTTTCTACGAGGTCTGCTTGCGCTTTGCCCTTGATATAAAGCATAGAAATTCTTTGCTCGGCCATTTCTCCAACTTGGTAAGAGCAATGGCATAGCCGCTCGGTGACCAGTCTCTTGCGAATCAGCCCGATATTAAGGTCAATATCTTCTCCAAAGGCGTCCAATGGACCTTGAATGGGACTTTCATTACGCGGCTCTTCAATGCTTCTTCTTAGGCTTTGGGGAACTGGCTCCATAATCGCGTTGTGACCGCTTTCTGAAATAAGCACGAGCTTGCCATTAAGCACGGCTTTCTTCAGTTGTGCCTCGCTCAGATCATTCTGATCGCTAAGGTTGAGGAAAAGATCCTGTAGAGTAGCAGAGCGTTCAGCCATTTCCATCACATAGAAAGTGGATTTGGTAAAATTAATAAGTGTGTTAAAACCGATAAGAAAAAAGGCCATGCCGTCAAATTGCGCTTCTTTAATAAGAAAATCATCCTGTTCGGCGAACGTCGATTTCAATTCTCGTACTAAATCCTCCACTTGCTTCTTGTCCTCCCTCTTAAACGTCTTCTTATTTTCGGCATAAAATGGAACGACTATACTCGTTACGTCGAGCTGATGATCCGCGGTTTCCGCGGATTTTTTTTAATTCTCATAGGTAAAGGTGACTTCTATATTGACACCTGAAAAAGAAACAAAAAGAACAAAAAAATTAAACAAAGTAAAATTAATAATAAATTAAATCAGATTTGATCTGGATTTTACACAGGAACGTTAAGATTCATATGTACCCAATAAGTTCCCCAACTAGGTTAGGGATGAGGAAGGAGTGTGAAGAATGGCAGGAATTCAACTAAAAGGAGTAACGAAAACCTTTCCACAAGGGAAAACGGTCATCGAGAATCTGGAGCTTGAAGTGAAGGATCGTTCCTTTACCGTGCTGTTAGGGCCGTCGGGCTGCGGCAAAACGACTGCTTTGCGAATGATTGCGGGGCTGGAGGAGGTTAGCAGCGGACAGATTAATATCGGCGAACGCAATGTCACGAAGGCGGAACCCGGAGATCGCGGCATTGCAATGGTCTTCCAAAACTACGCGATCTATCCTCATATGACCGTGCGCAAAAATATCGAATTCGGCTTGAAAAATATCAAGCTTCTCAAAGAAGAGATAGGGAAGCGCCTCACTCAAGTGGTGAACATGGTCGGATTGCGAGACTACTTGAATGCCAGCCCCTCCACGCTATCTGGTGGGCAACGGCAGCGTATCGCGCTAGCCAGGGCGATCTCCAAAAAGCCGGAAGTGTTTCTGATGGACGAGCCATTATCCAATTTGGATGCCAAATTACGCAACCAAATGCGAAGCGAGCTTATCGAGCTGCATCGAAATTTGAAATCCACGTTCGTCTTCGTCACGCATGATCAAATCGAGGCAATGACGATGGCTACGGATATCGTAATCTTCAATCATGGCCGTATCATGCAGCAGGGCACTCCGAAAGAAGTATATGAAAATCCGGCCAACCTGTTCGTGGCGACCTTTATCGGTGATCCGGGAATGAATACGATTCGATTGCCGGAAGTCGGCACGATCGGATTCCGCCCTCAGAAAGTGAAGCTGAATAAGCAGGCGGGATCTGTTGGCATAGATGCCACTGGAATGGTCATGACGAAGGAAATGCTGGGGTTGGATCACTTGTACCACATTGCCTGTGGACTAGGCACGATTATCGTGAAAACGGAGTCTGACCTCAATATCGACGAAAAGGTGCAGCTCCATATCTCCCAACATGATCTGTACTATTTCGATAGGAATGAACAGCGAACGAAAGAGGAGAGCTTGATTGAATCCGCGTTGAACAGCATCTCTAACGCGGAAGGCGTCACAGTAAATCTGAATCAGATGGTTGGTAGCGCATATGGTTAACCGGATCGTTCGCAACCCCTATGTGCTTATCGCTCCAGCCGTCATCCTTGTTTGTGTGTTTTCTTTATATCCCATTTTCTTTGCGGTGAAAGTCAGCTTCACCCATTGGGACACTGTTCTTGGGACGAAAAACTATGTCGGACTGAAAAATTACATAAACATCTTTCATGATCCGGTGTTCCGGAAGGTATTGAAAAACACGCTTGTATACAGTTTGTTCACCGTCGTCATCGGGCTCGTATTGGCTTTCGTGTTAGGGATATTCTTTCAGGAGAATAAGAGAGTGGACAATCTGGTGCAGAGCGTCATCTTTACGCCGCATATTCTCTCGAGTGTATCCGTGACTGTCATGTGGATGTGGTTAATGGATCCGAGCAGGGGCTTTCTCAATTATGCGCTGGAAGGCGTCGGTCTGCCCGCACTGAAATGGATGATGAGTCCCGATACGTCATTAATGTCATTGATTATCGTCTCCATCTGGAAGGGGCTAGGCTACAATGCGATGATCGTCATCGCTGGACTGCAGTCGATACCGCGTTATATCTATGAAGCTGCCAAGCTGGACAATGCAGGCAGATGGACGACGCTGTTCCGCATCACGCTGCCGCTGCTGTCGCCAACTCTGTTCTTCCTTCTCATTACATCGACCATCGCATCCTTTAGTGCATTCGATATGGTGAGCTTAATGACCAAAGGCGGGCCGGAGAACTCATCGAACTTAATCGTGTATTGGATCTATCAAATCGGTTTCTTGCAGTTTAATATCGGCAAAGCGAGCGCGGGCTCGGTCTTGTTCATGCTCTTGGTCGGCTTGATCGCAGTCGCCAACTATCTATTCTTCGCTAAGAAAATTCATTATCAATAGGGGGGATGAACCACAATGACAATTACGGTCAAAGTTACGCGATTCCTTCTGCTCATTGCGCTAGTCCTCATGTTTGCTTTTCCGTTCTTATGGGTGGTTAGCACTTCCCTGAAGACGTATGTGGAAGCGATCAAATTCCCGCCGGACCTGCTGCCGAGCGTCCCGCAATTCGTCAATTACAAGACGGCGTGGGTCAATATTCACTTCTTCCATTACGCGAAGAATTCGGTTATTGTCACGGTCTCCGTCGTACTCGGCCAAATGCTTGTTTGCGTGCCAGCCGCATATGCCTTCGCCAAGAAGAAATTCAAATTCGCAGGGGTATTCTTCTCGCTCGTTCTCATCGATCTGGTGCTGCCTTCCCAGGTCAGCTTCGTTCCGATGTACGTGTTAGTCAGTGATTTAGGCGGACTCGACACGTACTGGGGGATGATCATCCCATTCGCGTATTCGTCTTTTGCCATCTTCTTTCTGACGCAAGCGTTCAAGCAAATTCCCGACGAATTGCTGGATGCCGCCAAGATGGATAAGGCGACGGAGCTGCAGATTATGCTTCAATTATTACTGCCGATCGCGAAGCCTTTCGTGTTAACGACCATGCTGTTCACCTGTATTTCCAAATGGAATGACTACTTCTGGCCGCTCATCTTAACGAATTCGGAGTCGGTACGAACGCTGCCGATGACGGTCAAAGGCTTAGTAGCCGATGCCCGCGGCGTCACCCATTGGAATGAAGTAATGGCAGGCAACATGATGCTCATTATTCCGATTCTAATTCTTTATCTTGCAGCAAACCGCTTTATTAAGAGTGCATTTGTCTATGGTATTAAGTAATCCTTAATATAAAAAAAAGTGGAGGCTACCTACTAATGAAAATGAATGTGAAGCAAGCGGCAGTCATCGGTTTCTTAGCTACTTCTATTGCAGTAACGGGATGTGCAAGCGGCAAGGCAACCAATACGGACAATGCACAAGCAAGTACGAATGCAGGCGCAAATTCCACAGAACCTGCGGCAAGCGAGGGTAAAGTAAAGGTTGACTTCTGGTCGATCTGGGACCCTTCCAAAGGTACTGGGAAGCTAGTAGCGGATGCCGTTCAAGCCTTTAACGCACAGAATCCGGATATCGAAGTGGTCATGTCCGGTCAAGGCGGCTATGACGGCGTAGCAGAGAAACTGGAAGCTGCACTTGTCGCCAAAAATACGCCAGTCATCGCACAGATCGAGGAGTCCTTCTTGGCCCGCTACAATCCGATTGCAGCAGATCTGAGCAAATATATGTCCCAATCGACGATTGATAACTATAACGAAGGCTTGACTCGTTCCAGCTATGTGGACGGTGTATTCAAAGCCGCGCCGATGAACCGGAGTACGCCTATTCTGTACATGAATGCGGATATGGTTAAAGCAGCCGGCTTGGATCCGAAAGGGCCGAAGACATGGACGGAGCTTCAGGAATATGCGAAAAAACTGACTGATCCTGCAAAAGGCATCTACGGGTTCTCCGGATATTGGGATACGGATGCCTGGTATTGGGAGTCTGCTGTTTACTCTTACGGCGGCGAAATGGTCAGCAAGGACGGATCGAAGGTCGATTTCGATAACGAAAAAGGAAGCAGCATTGTTAAGCTGTTCCAAGATATGACGAAAGACAAAACGATGCTAAACGCATATAGCGCCCAAGATAATCAATCCGATCTCATTAAACAAAATTTCCTTGATGGCAAAGCCGCGATGGACTTTGATTCGATCGGTTCTATGGGCGATCTCGTCAAGAATGCCAAGTTCAATGTTGCAGTAGCCTTCCAGCCTCAAGAAGGCGGTCAGAATAAGATCGTCACCGGCGGCGCGAACTTGATCGTTATCGACAAAGCGACCGAAGAGCAGAAGAAAGCAGCTGGTAAATTCCTCGACTTCTTGGCCGGCGATGAGAACGTGACGAACTTCTTCAAAAATACGGGTTACCTGCCAACGACCAAATCTGCGCTGGAGACGCCTGACATGAAGCAGTGGCTGCAGGAAAAACCGCAATATCAAGTGGCAATCGATCAACTTCAATATGCGCACAGCCGCCCTTGGCAGAAGAACTGGAAAGCCATGTACACGGTGATCGTCGAGCAATTGAAAAGCGCTCTGATCGATACTTCCAAAGATCCGAAGCAGGTCGTACACGATGCCGCTGTCGCTGCGCAACAAATTATCGACGAAAACCCATAAGAAGCAATGGAAAGGAGCAACATCATGGTAACTAAAAACAGTTTCATGGATGGCGGCAGCTGGTTCAAAGGCAACTTGCACGGACATTCGACTCTATCCGATGGCAATTTGACTCCTGAGCAGGTGCGCGAGGCATATAAGAGCAAAGGCTATCATTTCATCGCGCATTCCGAGCATGATTTCTTCTCTAATTTCGAGCAAGAGAATGAGCCGAACTTTATTATGCTGCCAGCTAGTGAAGTTGGTATTCGCATGCCGGCTGGCGATTGCCGCATCTTTCATCTTCATGTCATTATGGGGACAGATACGCAATTGGCTGCTGCAACGAAGGAACCGCTGAAGCATTTGGAGCCTATCGAGTGGACGGAATTTGTAAACTACGATACGGCCCAGGCATTTATCGACGATATGAGGGAACGTGGCAACATCGTTATGTTTAACCATCCGCATTGGTCCACCGTCGAATGGGAAGATGTCTATGCACTGGATAATCTGTTCGCGCTGGAAGTTTACAATCATTGCTCAGAACAGATGGAGAACATGGGTAATTCCCGCGTGATGTGGGAGACGCTGTTGCGTAAAGGAAAGAAGCTGTGGGGAACCGCGACGGACGATAATCACAACAGTTATCCGCTCGACTCCATATACTGCGATTCCTTTGGCGGCTGGGTCGTTGTCAAAGCGCCTGAGCTAACACGCAGCGCCGTCGTCCAAGCCTTGATTGACGGCAGCTTCTACTCCTCGACAGGCCCGGAAATCTATGAATTCCGGATCGAGAACGATGAGGTCATCTTCGAATGCTCGCCGGTGGAACGTATCTATATGAACGGAAATCTGCGTCAGTATCAAATTGAATTAGGTGAAAACGTGACGTCGCTGCGCAAAAAATTGCGCGGAGATGAAACATTCATCCGAATCGAATGTTATGATAAATATGGTAAGTTTGCATTCACAAACCCGATTTATCTAGACTAAGGCTCGGTCTGTAGATCAACCCGAAATGCAAATCAAAAGTATTTCGGGTTGATTACATCAATGAAGTAGGTGAAGCTGTGTGCTGCAAGTAGAGAGAATGAGTATGATCATGGCAGAGTTGAATGCCAAGGGCAGAGTCACGGTCAATGAACTCGCCGACCAATTAAACGTTTCTAAGGTGACAATTCGGCGGGATCTGGATGCGTTAAGCCGGGAGAACAAGGTGCTGATCGTTCACGGCGGGGGGATCAAGCCGAACTTTACCCTGTATGAAGCGCCGTTAAGTCAACGCAATTCTATATATATCGAAGAGAAGCAGCGTGTCGGCATGAAAGCTGTTGAAATGATCAACGATTACGATGTGATTGGCCTCGGCGTAGGAACGACTACGCTCCAAATCGCCAACCACTTATTCAATAAGAAGAATCTGACGATTATCAGCGGTTGTATTCAAGTCTTAAACAGTCTCATTGAACAGAAGAAATCGGGCTTTTTTACGGGTAAGCTCATTTTTCTTGGCGGAGAAATCGATACGGATCAAATGTTCGCATCGGGCTCGATGACGATCGAAATGCTAGAGAGATTCTATATCGACAAGGCCTTTATCGGGGCGAACGGTTATTCGATTGAGGACGGGATTACCACTTATGACATTGATGAAGGCAATTTTCTGAAAAAGATGCTCCAGCGCTCGAACAAAGTGCATGTTGTAATCGATCATTCCAAGATCGGCGTGAAATCCATGTACAAATATGCGGATTATAGTGACATTGATTGCGTGATCTGTAATGACGATCCGCCAGTTGAATGGAAAGCCAAACTAGCCGCTTCATCAATTGACTGGGTTAAAGCATAAGTGGAGCTATTAATGCGAAGGAAGGTTTACTATCATGCAAGTTCCCAAAACCATTATTGATCAGCATGTACATTCTAATTATTCACCGGATTCGGAAGAACGCTTGAACGATATTGTCGCTCACGCTGTGAAACTCGGCAAGCAGGCGGTCGTGACGACGGATCATTTTGACTATGACTGCAAGTATTTCAAGAAAGACGTACTGATCGATATGGACGGCTATGAACGCGAAGTTTCCGAATTACGCCAGATGTACGATATCGAAATCCGCAAAGGAATCGAGGTTGGATACCGAAGCGACTATCATGATGCAATCAACCGGTATCTGGATGGTTATATGTTTGATTTGGTGCTGCTCTCTGCTCATAATAACGGCGTGCTCGATTTTGCAGAAGAAGCCTTCCACGCACAGCCGATGGATGTGATACTAACCGATTATTTCACGCATGTTCGCGATGCCGTCGATAAGATGGATAACTACGATGTGGTAGCCCATCTCGATTACGTTGCTAGATATACCAAAACCATTGTCAGCGCCGAGGATTACGCCCGTTGCAGCACCATTCTCTATGATCTATTAACCACGATGATACGCAAGGAGAAAGTGCTAGAGCTCAATACAACCGGACTTTACCGGCAAGGGTGGATACATCCGCATGTTTATTTGATTGAGATGTACTTGGACTTGGGCGGCAAATGGTTCTCTCTGGGCTCCGACGCTCATCGAATCGGCAACTACGAACAAGGCTTCGGTCAAGCGCTTGAATTGCTGAAGTCCTACAATATCCATGAAGTCGTTCAATTTCGCAACCGAATGCCACAGCTCGTCACGATATAGGGAGGGATTCGATAATGCCTCAGAAGAAGTCTCTGACCTTCAGAAGTGACGGCACGTTCAAAATCGTTCAGTTCACCGATCTTCATTGGTCGAGCGGCGGATTACTGGATATGCGCACTCAATCGTTGATGCAGGAAGTTTTGATGGAAGAAACCCCTGATCTCGTCGTTTTTACAGGCGATATTATATATGGTAACTACAGCGATGATCCTAAGCGTTCTTTTCTTGAAGCGGTAGCTTGCGTCGAAGCGGCTGGAATTCCGTGGGCAGCAGTGTATGGCAATCACGATGCGGAGAAAGGCGTCACTCGCGAGGAGCTGATGGAGCTTCAATTGAGCAGTGCCTATTGCCTCTCCGAACCGGGACCGGAGGAAATCTTCGGCGTCGGCAATTTTGTCCTTCCCATAAGCGACTCTGAAGATCGGGCAAGCTTCGCCTTGTACTTCCTCGATTCGGGCAGCAATGCGCCTGCTTCGGTAGGCGGCTATGATTGGATTCGACCTAGCCAGATTCATTGGTATATCCAGAACTCCAGGAAACTCGCCGCCGAGAACGGTGCGCCGGTACCCTCTCTAGCTTTCTTTCATATTCAAATTCCCGAATACAAGCAGGTTTGGGACGAAGAGATTTGCTATGGAGTCAAGCATGAAGATTTAGATCCTCCGATAATCAACTCCGGGTTCGGCGCAGCAATGCTAGAGCAGCAGGATATGATGGGCACATTCGTCGGTCACGATCATATTAATGACTTTTGCGGGGACTGGCATGGCATCCGCCTCTGCTACGGCAGGGTAACCGGGTTCAATGCCTATGGTATGGCTGGATTTAAACGAGGGGCCAGAGTTATTCTTCTCCGTGAAGGAGTACGAGACTTTGAGACATGGCTTCGGCTCGAAGGAAATGCCGTGGAGCGGGAACAGCCGATTCATGCTCCGGAGAAGAACCAACCCGAGCAGCAGGCAGTTGCCGCACAATCCAACGATGGTTGCGAGTGGTGGTTATCCGATCTTAGAAGCAGGTACCCGTTCCGTTCGGAGAAGGAAGGGGTAGAGCTTGAGCCGGTTTCACTAGATAAGATCGAGCTGGCAAGACTGCTTGCCCCCGAGCTTCACGTTGCGGACAACGAGCCGTATTCACTGCGGGATTGTGTAGCAGTCTTTCATCCAGAGAAACCTCTTATCGCTTATCATTTGTTCTGGGATCGTGAGACAGAGCAAGGGGAGGCAGATCACCAGTTGATCTGGGTCCGCTATCATCCGCAGACGAAGCAATTGACGGAGATCATGACCTACTTCCATGAGAATATTGTAAGCTCTTCGCAAGCGCTAGTAGAAGCCCGGACGGCTCATGACCGACCTCATGCTTATGTGCAATGGGGGATTCATGGCACTTTCCTTATGGACGGGATTCGTGATGTGACGGTATCTCGTAGATCTAACGGTATCCTCATTACGAATACGGGGATAGACTCGCTTAATTGCATGTATGCAGACGCGAAGAGAGGCATGATCAGAGGGGTTCCTATGAAGGAACAAGATACATTGAAGCCATTTGTTGGGGAATTCTCGGATTATATGAATTTCTGCAATCGGATAGATGCACGAGATTATCTGAGTAAGCAAAGTCATATAGTAATCTCCAAAGAAGCAAATGCTGCGATCTGCCAGCACGTGCTTAATTATCGGATCGTGCCGATGCCGGAATGGCCTGAAGATGAGCTTGGAGCGGAGAATGACGCTGATCGTATCGAAAGCTGGTGATTGACATGAGCCATTTGCAAGCAGGTTATGGTTTGGACTGCAATGGATTCATAGTCAGTGATGTTGGGTTAGATAAGATTGCAGATGCTTACTTTCCTTGCATCCGAGATACAGTCGAGAATCTAGTGTTGCGATTTCCGAGTCAACTGCATAGTGTCTATGTGTATGGAAGTGTAGCCAGAGGTGAGGCTGTCCCGCTTAAATCTGACCTGGATATTGTGGCTATGTTTCATTCACCGGTGAGTTTGGATGAAGGAGCAGAAATAAAGAACCTAAGCATCATGTTGTCTCAAAAATATAGCTCCCTTGTTCGTGAAGTGGGTATTGCGGTTGGAAGCTGCGAGTATGCGGTTGATCCGGTGAATTATTACGAGCAGGCATTTCTACGAGAGCTCTGTGTGTGTTCATGGAGACGATATTCGCGAGCGGTACGGTCCTTACAAGCTCACTTCGGAGATTGCGATCAGCTTCAATGGTGACATTCCTGAAGTCTACTCACGGACTATGGCTCGGCTGGAACAAGCATCTAACGAGGATTTTAAATCCATTACACAAAGTTTTGCTCGCAAACTAATACGAACATACTATTCCATGCTGATGCAGCGATCTCAGATTTGGACCACACGAATGCTGGAGCAAGCAGAGGTTATCATTCATTATTTTCGTGATAAGGAATCTATTGTTCGAACGATGTTGGAGTGGATTGAACAGCCTCCGGCTGGCCGAGACATTGTTCTGGATCTCTTTAAGACGGAAGGCAAGTGGGCGAGCGACAACTTCGAACGGGAAGCCCGAAAGGTACGAAATGACTCAGGATAATTTCGATTATTTTACGGATAAAGAGATGGAATGGACAGGAATTCTCGACTATTATCGATTCCCAAGCTTTAAACATGAGAAGGGAACCGTATTCAGTATCGAACTAACAACAGTGGAGACCATTGAAGAACTGGAATCCATGGCTATTACTTCACTTGCCAGCGGTTGGACATGGGGAGAAGGTTCTGTTCTTGATCTATGGGAATATAAGATCAATCATATTCGTGTCCAAGAGGAACAGTAGCTCAATTACGATAACAACAAGAAACGGCAGCCGGCTTAATGGCTGTCGTTTTTGACTTGATGCTGGCTAAGCGAAGCTTTCTTCGACGCTAATTGCTTGGCAAGATCATTCTGGCTGCGAGTGAGCAGCTTTATCTCTTCGTTTAATTTGTTGGTACGCGACATTTTGCTGCTTAAATCGTTGTGTGATTGGCTTAATTTCATATCTCGCTCTAACTGTTTAATCTTAGCTTGAGCCTTCTTTAGCTTGTTTTTCTCATTTGCGATCATGCTTTCTATGTCAGCGATATCCCGCTGCAACTTATTAACGATTGCTTTCGTGAAATTGATGGACATTCATGCACCTCATCATCATGTGTTATAACTGAGATATCATTCTACTATAAATAGCTCCGTTAAGCGAGCAGCCCAGCGAGGAGGGGTTAGATGAAATATTGGCGGTATCTTGGTATCCTTTCATCATTAGGGACGATCGCGCTATGGATCATTCTGAGCTTCATTAACCCGTATAACTCTGCTCCACAAGGCAATGATGTCCTATTCAGAACGGGTTTATTTCTATTAGTTCCTGCGATTATTGCAGCTATTGGCACTTTGATCAAAAGTCGCCTCATAATGATTATTGCTTTTGTTTGGTCACTTCCGATAAGCCTCTACCTCGCAATGACACCTAGCATTTTCAAATTATTTATCGTTGCTTCGCTTGGATATCTGTTGTCGGGGATTATGATGACTAGAAAGAGATGAGTACGAGGAGGCATTATAGAATTGATGGATGAGAATAAAATATTACGTGAGACATTTGAACAAGCCGCGAATATTTATCAGCAGGCTCGTCCGGAGTACCCTGAACAATTGTTTGAGGACTTAATTCATGCGGCTAATCTGACGCAGGGTGCTCGTTTGTTGGAGGTGGGCTGTGCTACAGGTAAGGCTACAATCCCATTAGCTAAGCGAGGATATAACATCACATGCATAGAACTTGGTGCTGAGCTTGCAGCAGAAGCCCGGCATAATCTTGCTGGAATGAATGCTAAGATTATCAATGGAAACTTTGAAGAATGGCAACCTGAAGCGGGGAATCAATATGACCTGGTATTTGCTGCAACAGCATGGAAATGGATTGACCCCGATGTTCGGTATACGAAAGCTTGGCAGGCTCTGCGTCCCGGCGGACATCTGGCCTTTTGGAGTGCTAATCATGTCTTTCCAGTGGATGGCGACCCATTCTTCCGTGCTATTCAAGAGGTTTACTATGAACTAGGCGAGGGTAAAGAGGTAGATAAGAACGACTGGCCGAGGCCGGGCGAACTTGTTGTGGAACAAGATGAGATGGAGAGAAGCGGTCTGTTCGAGGTTGTTCATATTAAACATTTTGATTGGGAAATGATCTACAGCGCAGAAGCGTACATCGGGCTCCTCAATACATTCTCAGGACACATCCTTATGGAAGACTGGAAGCGCGACAAACTTTACAATGAAATTCGAACTCGCATTAATGCTCGTCCTGAGAAGTCGGTCCGCCGCCACTGGGGCGCTGTTCTCCATGTTGCTCGCAGAATTGGATGACGGGTAACGGCAGGATAGCGTGGTGACGATGTGGAAGAATATAGCGCAGGATTCAAAGCCTCAAATCGAATAATAAGGAGAGAATCATTCATGTCATTGGTTAACAAAGTCGGCCAAATTATGGTGTACGTCAATAATCAAGATGCGGCAAAAGAGTTCTGGACGGAGAAGCTTGGTTTTACCATCATTTCGGAGGTAGATAACGGTGAAGGCTTCAGATACATTGAAGTGGCGCCGTCGCAGCAAGCTGAAACAAGCATTGTTCTGCATAACAAAGATTTTGTAGCGAAAATGTCGCCTGAACTGAATCTGGGCACGCCGTCGCTCATGTTCTATTCGGACAAGCTGGATGCGTTCTACAACGATTTGAAGAATAAGAACGTTACTGTCGGCGAACTGGTGACGATGCCTTTCGGCAGAGTATTCAACTTCTCAGATGATGAATCCAATTACTTCGCTGTCATTGAGAAGTAATCATCGAATAACAGCGCTTCAAGCATCCGCGGCTTCCGCGGATTTTTTTTGCGTTTGGGAGCCTACCTACCGAAAAACCGCATGCTCTGCGAACTACTATCTGAGTGTTTAAGTAGGTTTGGAAGAGCAGGTGGTTATTGATGGACAGTAATCGTTCTAAAAGGGGCGCAAAGAAACGGCGAATCGGATGGACGAAAATATTCGTTTCGCTCGCAGTGGCCGTGGTGCTGGTAATTATCGCTGGTTTGTTCACGCTTCGTGCTTTGGTAGATAGGCAAGATATATCGCTGCTCGCAAAACCGCTGCCCACGGCAACGGTCATTATGGACGATAATGAGAAGGAAGCAAGCCGGATCAAATTGAACACAACGATTGAACCGGTGAGCTATGATGCCTTGCCGAAGCAGCTCATTGATGCCGTGGTAGCTGTGGAGGATAAACGATTTTTTGAGCATCATGGTACAGATGTATGGGGGATTGGACGCGCGCTGTTCACGAATGTAACAAGCGGCAAAACGGTCGAAGGCGCGAGCACGATTACGCAGCAGCTGGCGAAGAATGTATTCCTGACGCAAGAGCGGACATGGTCGCGCAAATGGAATGAAGCGCTGCTGGCGAAGAAGATTGAGCAGACCTATACGAAGCAGCAAATTATCGAGATGTATCTCAACCAGATCTATTTTGGCGAAGGGGCTTGGGGGATTAAGCGGGCAGCAAGCACGTATTTCGGGAAGAGTGCCCAGAAGCTCACGTTGTCGGAAGCTGCGCTCCTCGCGGGCATTATTAGAGCGCCGTCGGCATTGTCGCCATACAAGCATATGGAAGAGGCGAAAGAGCGGCGCAATGTTGTGCTGCAGCTTATGCGAGATCAGGGCAAGATCAGCCCGAGTACATATGAGGCGGCAAGCAAGATGTCGATCAAATTAAGCAGTACCAAGGCAACCCGAGGAGACGGGATGAAATATCCGTATTTCGTGGATCAGATTATCCGCGAAGCTTCGGAGCAATATGGACTGAGTGAAAATGAAGTGCTCCATGGCGGACTGCGTATCTATACGACATTGAATACGAAGATGCAGCAGGCAGCGGAGCATGTATATGCGCAAGCGTCCGTGTTCCCGAAGAGCGCTTCGGATCAGCTTATTCAGAGCGGCGCCGTTCTGCTGGATCCACGAAATGGCGGAATCAAGGCGCTTATTGGCGGTCGTGGAGACCAGCCGTTCCGCGGATTTAATCGGGCTGTTCAATTAAAACGCCAGCCGGGTTCGACGATGAAGCCGATCTCCGTATATACGCCGGCGTTCGAGCGAGGTTATCAGCCGAGCGATACGCTTATGGACGAGCCCGTTGACTTTGGCGGGTACGCACCGAAGAACGCCGGTGGCGGATACCACGGCGAGGTGTCGATCTACGAAGCGATCGTCAATTCCTATAACATTCCGGCGGTTGAGCTGCTGAACGAAATGGGCATTGATGCCGGAATGGAAGCTGCTGAGCGGTTCGGGATTAAGTTGTCTGATGCTGATCGGACACTTGGACTTGCGCTTGGCGGATTGCAAGAAGGCGTTTCGCCGCTTGAGATGGCGGATGCGTTCGGCGCTTTTGCCAATGATGGCAAGCGTTTCACGGCACATGCGATCGTTCGCATCGAATCGGCAGACGGCGAGTTGCTAGCAGAAGCGCCATCGGAAGAGGCGATTCAGGTAACGGACCCAGCCGTAGCAAGGACGATGACGTCAATGCTGCAAGGTGTTGTGGAAGAAGGCACGGGCGAAGTCGCGGCTATCGAAGGTCGGCCGATTGCCGGCAAGACGGGTACAACGGAGATGCCGGGTACCGGCGGCGAAGGGATCAAGGACAATTGGTTCGTCGGGTACACGCCGCAGCTAGTTGGTGCTGTATGGCTTGGCTATGATCATACTGATGCGTCGCACTACTTAACGACGACGTCCAAGGCTGCAGCTGCGGTGTTTCACTCGCTGATGAGTGAAGCGATGAAGGACGAGCCTGTGATGAATTTCCCTAAAGCTCCACAGCTGCCGGGAAAGAAACACGGCAATCAAGGAGACAAGGAAAGCAGAGACGAACCAAAGGGGAAACCGGAGGCAGGGCGGGATCATCCAGCCGGTCCTAAGGGGCCGAAGAAACCGAAGGATGATCACAAGGGGCCTGATAAGCAAGGACCTAAGGAGCATAAGCCCGGCAAGAAACCAGGCAAACACGAAGATGATTAAGGCGAAGGTGATAAACGTTAGAATAGGCGGATGACGTTCCTTAGCTAAATGTTGAATGAAGAAACTGTTCTCGCACGGTTGTGCGGGAACAGTTTCTTCTGTTATGACGTGGAAGAGGAGCTCGCTCTCGCTACAGAGTCTTGACTAACACGCTCTAGTCGCACCGCGCAAACTTTAAACTCTGGCATTCGACTGATCGGGTGAAGCGCATCGTTCGTCAGCAGATTGATTGAATGCTCGCCGCCCCAGTGGAAGGGGACGAACACGCTTGTAGGATGAATGTCTGGCGTCACCTTCACATCGAAGGTGAGTGAGCCTCTTCGCGTCGTCAGCCGAATGCGGTCTCCGGGTCGCAGCAGAATTTGCTCTGCGGCATGAGGGTGGATCTCGGCTACAGGAACAGGCGCTTTCTTCAGCAGCGCCGCTGTTCGCCGAGTTTGGGCGCCGCTTAGATAGTGATTGCCAAGCCTGCCCGTTGTCAGGATGAACGGATATTCGCGGTCAGTCGTCTCTGCTGGCTTCATCGGCGTAATGGCATGCAGCTTGGCGCGTCCATCTGCATGTAAGAAGGTGCCGTTCTCGAACATGCGAGGCGTACCGGGATGATCTGGCGATGGACAAGGCCAGAATAACCCTTTATGCTCCTTCAATCTCGTGTAAGACATGCCGCTATAATCGGCAATACCGCCAGCAGAAGCGAGGCGCAGCTCGTCAAATATCGACTCCGGCGATTCGAACGCAAAGTACGCTCCTCGGCCTAGCTTTTCCGCTAGTTTGCAAATGATTTCATAGTCTTCGAGCGCTTCTCCCGGTGTTTCGAACGCTTTGGGACGATGGAAGACACGGCCTTCCAAGTTGGTTAATGTGCCTTCCGCTTCTAGGAAGGATGAGGACGGCAGAAGCCAGTGGGCATGATCGGCTGTCTCGGTTGCGAACATATCTATAATGACGAGCAGCTCGAGCTTCTGAAGGGCTTCAACGACTCGCGCGCTGTTGGGGCTTGAAACAAGTGGATTCGAGCCAAGCACGATCATCGCCTTGATCTCGCCATCATGGATCTTGCCATATAGCTCATACGCCGAGACGCCTTTGCCGGGCAACTCTTCGGGATCGATGCCCCAGACGGATGCGACATGGCTTCGGGCCGATGGATCTTCAATCAAACGGTAACCGGGCAGCTGGTCGGCCTTCTGTCCATGCTCGCGGCCGCCTTGTCCGTTCGCTTGACCGGTGATCGGACCGAAGCCGCAGCCAGGCTTGCCGATCTTGCCAGTGACCAGGCACAGATTAATATAACTGAGCGTATGTTCGACGCCGTTCACTTGCTGCTCAATACCGCGCGCCGTGAAGATCATCCCTGTCTCGGCTTGAGCAAACCCTCTTGCTACCGTACGAATGACTTCCTTCGGAATGCCGGTATAGTGTGACACGTTCTCAGAAGAGAAGGGACGTACCGCTTCACGTACTTCTGCTAATCCATTCGTATGCTGTTCCACAAACCTTGCATCGTATAAGCCTTCTTCCAGAATGACGTGCATCAATCCGCTCGCGAAGACGGAGTCGAATCCGGGCTGCAGATTGATATGAATATCTGCGATCTTCGAAGTCATCGTTCGGCGGGGGTCTATCGTAACGATGATCGCGCCTTGCTTCTTCGCTTCGAGCAAGTAGGGGATCATCGTCGGTTGGCATTCGGCAATGTTGGTGCCCGCCAGAATGATATACTTCGCCTTCGGGATATCCTCCAGCGTGACATTCAAGCCGCGATCAGCGCCAAAAGCACGATTTTGAGCTGCGGCTGCCGAAGACATGCAATACCGTCCATTGTAGTCAATATACTTGGAGCGCAGCGCAACGCGGGTGAATTTGCCGAGCAAGTAGCAGACTTCATTCGTCAGCGACCCGCCGCCGAACACGGCTACCGCGTCATTCCCGTATTTCGATTGAATTGCTTGAATGCGGCTTGCAATATCGCCAAGCGCATCATCCCAGCTGGCCGCCGACCAAGAAGATGCGGAGCCACCTGCAACACTCCTGCGCATCGGCGCGAGAAGCCGCTCGGAGTGGACCGCATGACCGAGCACATTCAGTCCTTTCTGGCATAACCGGCCGGTAGCGACAGGGAAGTGCTGACTCGGCTTTACTTCCCAGCCGAAATCGTTATCGGCGCGGATGAGATCGATGCCGCATTGCATGCTGCAGTAACAACAGTGCGAGTGGAGCCGCTCTGCACCAGAAGATGCAGAGGCGGTGAGTGGCAATAACGCCATCGTAATTCCTCCTTTTAAAGCTCGGCTGGGCTTTAAACTATTGCTAAGAAGCGATTGTTGAATGGTTTGAATCAACAACGGGGCCACGGCCAGTTGTGAACCAGGTACGCTTCCAAGAGCCTTGCGCAGCTAAGATAAGAACGATGCACGTTAGTGCGACGCCACTCAGAATGAGAAATCCTATCGTGTAAGAACCGGTTGATAGCTTCAGGCTGCCTAACAGATTCGGCAGGAAATATCCGCCTAATCCTCCAGCTGCACCGACAATGCCGGTTACGATACCGAGCTCGCTCGTGAAGCGTTGAGGCACAAGTTGGAAGACGGAGCCATTGCCCATACCGAGCGCCATCATGCCGATAAACAGCAGCGGAACGATGAGATAGAGCGGTGGGAGGAAGGAGATGGAAGCCATCATGAGCGCGCATACGCCGTAGAGTGCCATTAGCATGCGCACGCCGCCGAATTTATCTGCCAGCCAGCCGCCGACCGGTCGGAAGAAGCTCCCTGCGATGACGCAGACCGTTGTGAAATCAGCCGCATGCACCGGACTCAAACCGTATTGCGTGTTAAAGAAGATGGTCAGGTAGTTGGACATGCCGACGAATCCGCCGAAGGTGACTCCATACAAGAGACAGAACATCCAAGTATCGCGCTGTTTAAGCACTGAACCATAATCGGTTAGCTTGCGCGGAGATGGCTGATTCGGACTGTCTTTGGCAAACAGGGTGAAGATGATGAACACCAATGCAATAGGCAGCAGCGCAAGCCCGAAGACAATATGCCAAGATCCGTAATGCTCAGCAATCCGATTCGCGAACAGCGTTGTGAAGACGGTGCCGCTGTTGCCGGCTCCGGCAATACCCATTGCGAGCCCTTGATATTGCGGAGGGTACCAGCGGCTGGCGAGCGGTAAAGCTGCAGCGAATGAAGCGCCGGCAATGCCGAGCAGGAGAGCTACGATGTACAGCTCGTTAAGCGAGTCGGCGAATTTCCAGCCCCATACAAGCGGAACGACAGTAAGTAGCATACCGATCTGTCCAGTGCGCTTAGGTCCGATGACGTCTGTCATATAA
Source organism: Paenibacillus sp. J31R98 (assembly GCF_056269245.1). Classification (NCBI taxonomy): domain Bacteria; kingdom Bacillati; phylum Bacillota; class Bacilli; order Caryophanales; family Paenibacillaceae; genus Paenibacillus; species Paenibacillus sp. J31R98. Next base: position 1,733,969 of record NZ_JBWDNO010000001.1, on the reverse strand, counting down.
CCGAGCACAAGCCGTAGAATGGAGCCGCCGAGTATGGGAAGCGCGACTAAATTCGCTTTCTGCGCTGCATCCATCTGGTAATCGTTCATAATAATTACGGCTAGCGGTCCAAGCAGAACCCATATCATAAAGCTCGTGTCAAAGTATAAGAAGGCGCTCGCTAGCGTTGGGGTATGCCCACTCTTCAAAAAGCTCTCTCTATTCATCATTGTTCTCAGGTCTCCTCTCCCGTCCCCGGGTTAATTGAACATAAAAAGGCCGCACTGCAGTCATTAGAACTGCAATACGGCCTCATCGCCAGTGGCTGCACATCGGTGTGCATGCCAATTATTTCGTCTTTCGATTCACGTCATTGTGATCTTAGTTGCATTATATGCGCCGTGAAATGTTCATGTCAATATAGCTAACATAATATTTTGCTAGCCATGGATCAATTGATACACCTTGACGATCGAAGCGGCAATATCGCCGATTCGTTTCCGTTCATTCATCGCCTGCTTGCGCAAGAAGTCATACGCTTCCGCCTCAGATATGCCTTTTACCTCGCACAGAACAGCTTTCGCTTGGTCAATCCACTTCCGTTCTTCGAGGCGCATGAGGAGCTGCTCGCGTTCTTCCGCCCAGTGCTTGCGCTGCTGAAAGTTACGGAGGCCCCATTGCAGGGCAAGCTTCATCTCGCTAACAGTCATCGTTGGGAACAAGAGTCCGTCCGGCGCGTAGCCCCAGTCGCCTTGCTTGAGGGCAATTTCTTCGGAGCATAGCCAATAGGTGGGCAGCCGCCGCATGCTAATGATCGTCGTCTGCCAATCGATCAGGTTGGCATGCGGCACGTGAAGGACGACGGCATCCGCAATATGAATATGATGCTGGGCTTCGCTGGATGTTGCTGCGCGGTACAGCTTATGGCAGCTTTGCTGAAGAAGAGGGGGAGATTGGATGGCGCGTGATCCTGATTCAATAAGAAGAATGGTTCTTGGAATAACAATCACCTCGCAATGATGGCGCAATCGCCAGTCGTTCAGATGGTTCTTGGAAAATATGTAATCTAATATAACACCAATAGCTGGTTCCGTCGATAACCAAATGAACGATTACCGTATGATTGTCATGTAAATGACCGTTTTCTAATTATCATGTTAAGTTTATTGACACAAGACGTTCTCTCACATATACTTAACCCAAGTAAACGAAACTTGGTTGGCACAATGGCGTGCCTCTTCTTTCAGGCAATGGAGCCTATCCTGCTTTGTCATGACGACAAACGGGGTAGGCTTTTATGTTTTTATACGAGGAGAGAGAAGCGATGAGACAACGATTAGTAATGATCGGCAACGGCATGGCCGGCGTTTCGTTCGTGGAGCAGCTCTTGAAGCTGAATCCAAGGCGATTCGACGTTACCATTATCGGCGCAGAGCCGTATCCGAACTATAACCGGATTATGCTCTCGTCCGTACTTGCAGGCGACGCGAAGATGCAGGATATTATCTTGAACGATTGGGATTGGTATAAGGAGAATCACATCAACCTTCACACGGGGGAGACGGTGACCTCTATTGATCCGGCTGCAAAAGCTGTCGTAACCGATAAAGGCGCAACCATTCCTTATGACGAGTTGGTGCTGTCGACCGGATCGCTGCCGTATATGCTTCCGCTGCCTGGCGCGGATAAGGAAGGCGTCATCGCATTCCGAGACATCAAGGATTGTGAGACGATGATGGAAACGGCGAAGCATTATCGCAAAGCAATCGTCATCGGCGGCGGGCTGCTGGGCCTCGAAGCCGCAAGCGGATTGATTCATCAGAACATGGAAGTGAGTGTCGTTCATAAGCATGCTCACATAATGGAGCGCCAGCTCGATGCGACTGCCTCGCGCATGCTGCAGGAGGAGCTGGAGCGGCAAGGGATGCGATTCTTGCTGCAGAAGCAATCAGATGCGGTTCTCGGCGAAGAGCGGGTTAGTGGACTCCGCTTCAAGGATGGTACGGAAGAAGCCGCCGATCTCGTCGTGATGGCTGTCGGCATCAGGCCGAACGTGCAGCTCGCGGTAGAGAGCGGCATTCAAGTGAATCGTGGCATCGTCGTCGACGATTACATGCAGACGAATCTTCCGAATATCCATGCGGTCGGCGAGTGCGCGGAGCACAGAGAAACCTTATATGGACTCGTTGCGCCGCTTTACGAACAAGGAGCGATTCTTGCCAAGAGGCTTGCTGGCATCGCCGTTGATGGATATAAAGGATCGGTCGTTTCCGCGAAGCTGAAGGTATCAGGTGTCCATGTCTTCTCCGCAGGGCGTTATGCGGATGAGCCGGGAACGAAGGCGCTTCGCGTACAGGATGATCTGGAGGGCGTATACAAGAAAATCGTCTTTGAGAACGGCCGAGTCGTAGGCGCGGTACTGTTCGGAGATACGATTGAGAGCTCCAAAGTGTATGCTGCGATTCGGAGCGGCGAAGATTATTCGGGCCGAGAGAAAGAGATCCTGTTCGGCGGGGGCGGGTCATCCAGCGGCGGTGGGCGCAGCTTGAGCGAGGCTGACCTTGCAGCAGCGATGAGCGGTGACGAGATCGTCTGCGGCTGTAATGGCGTGGCGAAGGAAACCATCGTTAAAGCTATTATGGAGAAAGGCTGTGTCAGCGTCGGCGAGATTAAAGCTTGCACGAAGGCATCAGGCAGCTGCGGAACATGTAAGCCACTCGTTGAAGCGATTCTAACAGCGACGATTGGATCGGATCAAGTCGCTGCGGTGAAGGAAGGAATCTGCGGGTGTACGGCACTCACGCGCGATGCTGTTGTCGAGGCTATTCGCCGGATGAGGCTGACAACGACCAAAGAAGTGATGCATGTGCTTGAATGGAATAATCCCGAAGGCTGCTCGAAGTGCCGCCCTGCACTTAACTATTACATTGGCATGATCTACCCGGAAGACCATGAGGATGAGTTGGAATCCCGGTTCGTCAATGAGCGTAACCACGCGAATATTCAGAAAGACGGAACGTTCTCGGTCGTTCCGCGGATCTACGGCGGTGTGACGACCCCAGGGGACTTGAAGAAAATTGCATCCGTTGCGGAGAAATATAACGTGCCTCTCGTCAAGATCACAGGCGGTCAGCGTATTGACTTGCTTGGCGTGAAGAAGGAAGATCTTCCGAACGTATGGAAGGATCTCGCTATGCCATCAGGCTATGCATACGGGAAAGCGCTGCGTACGGTGAAGACATGCGTCGGCAATACATTTTGCCGGTTCGGCACGCAGGATGCGATCAAGATGGGCATCGACCTGGAGAAGAAGTTTGAGCGTTTGAATACGCCACACAAGGTGAAGCTGGCTGTCTCCGGCTGTCCGCGCAACTGTGCGGAGGCAACGATCAAGGACCTCGGCGTTGTTGCGATTGATGGCGGCTGGGAATTATATGTGGCCGGCAACGGCGGGATGCGCGTGCGTGCGGCTGATCTGCTTACGAAAGTGAAGACGGAGGAAGAGGTGCTGGAGTGGACCGGCGCTTACTTGCAGTATTATCGCGAGACGGCGAACTTTGGCGAACGGACAAGTGAATGGTCGGTTCGGGTCGGACTCGATACAATTAAGGCAGCGTTAGCGAATCAAGCGGACCGCGATGCGCTTAATGAGCGAATTGATGTGACGCTGGGCCGTACGCAGGATCCGTGGAAGCAAATCGTGGAGAACGATGATCTCCTCAGCGCATTCGAAGCCCTTACGGCGCCTGTATCTACTGAAGCTGCCGCAAGCATTGAACCCAGCGGATCGAACATGATGGGAGGGACCGAAGGATGAATGATGTCATTATCGGACATTTGTCCGAATTTCCGGAGCGCAGAGGCAGAGTTGTGCGTTTAGGCGATCTTGAGCTTGCGATGTTCAAGCAATCCGATGGAACGATCACGGCGATCGAGAACCGTTGCCCGCACAAGGGTGGCAAATTGTCGGAAGGCATCGTGTGCGGGAGCCATGTCTACTGCCCGCTTCATGACTGGAAGATCAGCTTGAATGACGGGCTTGTACAGGCGCCGGATGATGGATGTGTGCAGACATTCCCTGTCTATATTGACGAGAGAGATAATGTTGTCCTTCGGATCGACATTAGCGAGCCCAAAGTATCCTAGAGGAGGAATGCGGACATGGCGCGATTAGATGGCAAAATCATAGCGGTGACCGGCCCGCGCAAAGCCGAAGAGTTAAGTCGCATGATTGGCAAATTCGGGGGCACAGCTGTCATCCGTCCGGCGCAAGGAACGGTATTTCTCGATGATTCGCATATCGAGCTGCAGCTTCGGGAACTCATTGACCAGCCCGCCGATTGGCTGGTCCTCACGACGGGCGCGGGGACTGAAGCGCTGCTGCAAACCGCAGAGAAGCTCGGCTTAGCCGAGCCGTTCCGGGCAGCGCTTAGCCGAATGAAGCTGGCTGCTCGAGGCTACAAGACGGTGAATGCGCTGCGCAAGCTGGATCTTGTGCCGGAAGTGCGCGATGATGACGGCACAACAGCCGGCTTGCTGCGGGCACTAGACGGCTATGACTTGCATGGCTGCCGTGTTGCGCTCCAATTATATGGCGATCCTGCGCCGAAGATTACCGGGGAGCTCATTCAGCGCGGAGCGATATGTGAGGAGCTCTTGCCGTATCGACATGTGCCGCCAGCTGACGAAGTCATTGAGCAGCTTCTGCAGGAGATCGTCCGTGGTGAAATCGACGCCGTGACCTTTACGAGTACGGTGCAGGTCCGCTATGTGATGGGCTACGCGGCGCGTCTTGGCATCTTGGAAGCAGTTCATGAAGCAATGTCGACAAGCGTGCTTGCGGTTGCGATTGGCAAGTTGACTGCAGAATCGATAAGGGAAGAAGGCGTCCTTCGCGTCTTATATCCAGAAGAGGAACGCATGGGCAATATGCTTGTCGCGATGAGCAAATATTACAACGACGAGGCAAGTGTTCGTTTGCTAGAGGCAAATTGAGACGCGATGGGGACGAAGTGGCGTCTGTATCGACATAGCGACGAAGCTGTGTGTCCGAGAGTGAGGTCTTTGTGACTTCTTCTCGGGCACTTTTTTATGCAGTTTAAGGTCATTTTATGCTAACGTAGTAGAAGAGATGGAAGTTTATGCAAGCAGATCAAGGAGGTTAAGCAGCAGAATGTCGACTCATTACGCTTGGTCAGGCTCCAAAGTTAGGCTGCGTCCGGTCAAGCCGGAGGATTGGGCAGAGTTTCATAATAATGATCTCGATTCCGAGAATGCGAGATTATGTGACGAGATTCATTTTCCCCGCTCGGAGGAAGGCACTGGGATGTGGGCGCTGCAGCAGGCGCAGAGCGGTCCAGACGGCGACAATGTGTTTCTGGCGATTGTTACCCATGACGGGACGCTTGTCGGCAGCATGAATACGATGAGCTGCAATGCGCGTACTGGAACGTTTAAGTACGGAATCTCTATCTTCCGCGAGCATTGGCGCAACGGTTATGCTACGGATTCGGTGAAGACGGTGCTGCGCTACTACTTTGAGGAGCTCCGCTATCAGAAGGTGAGCGCATCTGTGTATGCATTCAACGACGGGTCGAGAGCGCTCCAAGAACATCTTGGCTTCCAGCTGGAAGGCACGTTGCGGAATATGGTCTATACGAAAGGCCGGCATTACGATGAGTGTATTTATGGCATGACGAAGGCTGAATTCGAACAACTCTATGGATAATCCTCACAAGACTGCCGATTTAGGCAGTCTTGTTCTTTTTAGTCACTTGTTAAGGCAGGCGTAGTCGCATCATAATCGAGCATACAAAGGATCGCTGCGATAGGAGATGGATGTTGATGTCAATAGTGACAGCGGCGTTAATCGGAGCTGGTCAACGCGGTGCTCGCGCGTATGGTCCATACGGTCTCGAGTTCCCGGGCGAGCTGCAGTTTATAGCTGTAGCCGAATTCGACGAGGTTAGGCGTGCGAACTTTCAAGTCGCTCATGGCATCGCCGTAGAGTACAGCTTCGCTCAATGGGAAGAACTGCTGGATGGCCCGAAGCTTGCAGATGCGGTTGTGATCTGCACGCAGGATCAGCTGCATTACGAACCAGCGAAACGAGCGCTCGAGAAGGGCTATCATGTGCTCCTGGAGAAGCCAATGGCGGCGAGTCCGGAAGAGTGTGTGCAATTAGGTGAAATTGCGGCGAAGCATGACCGGGTATTCGCGATATGTCATGTACTGCGCTATACCGAATTCTATAAACAGCTGAAGCAGTTGCTTGTCGATGGCGCGATCGGACAATTGATTGCGATTCAGCATACAGAGAATGTGGAGCATCGACATCAAGCACACAGCTTCGTACGCGGGAATTGGCGCAACTCGGAGTCTTCCAGCCCGATGATTCTGTCCAAAAGCTGCCATGATATGGACGTGCTGCTATGGCTAGCGGATTCGAATTGTACAAAAGTATCGTCGTTCGGGTCGCTCACGCATTTTCGTGCTGAGCATGCTCCGGAAGGTGCTCCCTTACGCTGTACGGATGGATGTCCTGTAGAGAAAACATGCCCGTATTACGCACCGAGAATGTACCTGGAGCGCGAAGATTGGGCTGGTCTCGCAATACGCAAGGTCGTCAGTGAAGATATCAGCAGAGAAGCTGTACTGCATGAATTGCGAGTTGGACCCTATGGCAGATGCGTCTACCACTGCGATAATAACGTTGTCGATCACCAGGTCGTCAATTTGGAATTCGCCAATGAGGTAACGGTTGCCTTCACCATGTGCGCCTTTACGATGGAAGGCGGCAGGTCCATGAATGTGATGGGAACCGGTGGTCAGATACGAGCGCATATGGAGAAGAACGTCATCGAGCTGTTTAATTTCTCAACAGGAGCAACGAAGACGATTACGATTCAAGCGCCGGCTGAAGGGCATGGCGGAGGAGATTTCGGCATTATGCGCGACTTCATTAAGCTGGTGAGCGAAGGCGGGAAGGGAGCGAGCCTGACAGGGGCGCAAGTATCCGTCCAGAGCCATCTGATGGCATTCGCCGCCGAGAAATCGCGCCTGGAGAGCCGCGTCATTGATATGGAACAATATCGGCAAGAGCTTCATGAGCGGCTTCAATAACGAGTAAATTCAGCTGAGAACGCAATGAATTAACCAGTCAGTTATTCGTTTGATGTGAAAAGTGACTGATTTGTTACAAGCCGTGTCAGTCGCTTTGTGATTGCTGTCGAAGCACGACTAATATCTGTAAATCTGCCGACAGCATCAGCCAAACGTTGAATAGGTATTTAGTCCCCTAGTTCTTTATGCCTGTTTGTGTATCGCGCTGATAAAGCGTATTCAATGATGGATTTTCACGAAAAAAAAACATGAATTTGGAAAAAGAGGCATGGGACATCTGTTGCAGATGAGTCCTTGTCTCTATTTTTTTTATATCGCATCGTTCGAGCAAATTTTCAGCCAGATCCCTTTATAATGCGTAAATGTGCGGTAGATGTTTAGCGATTGTAGAGCAGCCGCAATAAGCATGAAGGGGGTACGTTGTCGTTTGGAAGATATCATTCGATTAAAGCAAGATGGATTGTCTCAGAGGGAAATTGCAGCGCGTCTTGGCATCAGCAGCAGTAAGGTCAGGTATCACTTGGCGAAGCATGGTCTTCTGCCGCAGAGCAGCCGTAGCGGTGGAAGGAAAGGTCAGCATGCAGAAGTTCCTGATGTGGACTTTGCATACTTGCCGCAGACCTCAAGCCTCAATCAGGACAGGCTTGTGCTGCTCCCAAGAGATCCGAATACCTTATATGTTTATTGGATGCTGACCGAGCGGCGAATTCGGATGATTGAGCAGCATTTTCACTGTGCTTGGCAAGAGCTGCCCAAATGGCTACGGGTATACGACGTATCGTACACGGCTTTCCATGGCGATAACGCGAACCGGTCGTGGGATATTCAGGTGAATGCGCAGGCGGACAATTGGTTCATCAAAGGAATGTCGGCGGGAACTGTTTACTGTGTCGATCTCGGCACGACTGCAATTGACGGCAGATTTATTTCGCTGCTTCGCTCACAAGCGGTCGAAACGCCAAGACTGCACGGCGAGCACAGCTCCGCTCAGAACAACAGCGTGTGGGCCAGTGTTGAGCCAGTCAAGCAGCCCGATTGGGCTGAATCGTTCACCGGGTACTCCATTGCAGAATAAACAACCGGAAAGGAAGTCTACTGTGGAAAAAGGTTATCTCTCCATTGTGCTGCACGCTCATCTGCCTTATGTGCATCATCCTGAAAGTGAACGTTATATCGAGGAACGCTGGCTTTTTGAGGCCATTACCGAAACGTATATTCCGCTGCTGAACATGATGGAGGGGCTCGTTCGGGACCAAGTGACGTTTCAGCTAACGATGTCGATGACGCCGACGCTGCTCTCCATGCTTGCAAGCCCGCTGCTGCAGGAGCGGTACGTTCAACATATGGATCAACTTATCGCGCTTGCGGATAAAGAGATTGCTAGAGTTCAAGAAGATGAAGCGCTGCTGCCTGTTGTCATGATGTACGCGGAGAAGTTCCGCCATACTCGCCGGCGTTTCCTAGAGGATTACAATTCCTGCATTATAGCAGGCTTCAAAGCGATGTCGGATCGAGGCTGTTTGGAGATCATCACTTGCTCCGCAACGCATGCCATCTTGCCTTATATCCGTACGGAGCAAGCGCTTCGGGCTCAGATTGAGAATGCCGTGAAGGTACACAGCGAGCATTTCGGCAAAGCACCGCGCGGCATCTGGCTGCCGGAATGCGGATACCGAGAGGAGCTTGATCATGTGCTTCGGGAATTCGGTATCCAATTCTTCATGACCGATAGCCATGTGTTCCAGCATGCAGATCCAGCGCCGGCTCAAGGCGTATACGCGCCGATCATGACTCCTGGAGGCATCGCCGCATTCGCTAGGGATCAAGAGACTTCGAAGCAGGTGTGGAGCGCACAGGAAGGCTATCCGGGTGATAACGATTACCGCGAATATTATCGCGATATAGGCTACGAGCTTGATATGGAATATCTGAATCCTCATCTTCCGGTGGAAGGGCTGAGATTGAACACGGGGATGAAATACTGCCGGATCACAGGCCAGAACATGGAGAAGCAGATTTACAACCTGGACTGGGCGCGCCAGAAGGCTGAGCGCCATGCGGGCAATTTCATGTTCAACCGGGAGAAGCAAATTCAGCATCTAGCGGGGAATATGCACCGCAAACCGATCATCGTCGCATCGTATGACGCGGAGCTGTTCGGTCATTGGTGGTATGAAGGTCCGATGTGGCTGGAGGAGCTGTTCAGGAAGATAGATTCCGAGCAACAGACGGTGAAGCTGTCGACACCTACGGCTTATTTGGATGAGTATCCGGTCAATGAACAGTGCCGTCTCGCATTCTCAACGTGGGGAAGAGGCGGATATGGAGAAGTATGGCTGAACGATACGAATCAGTGGATTTATCGCCATCTGCATGATATGGAAGATCGTATGATTGAGCTTGCAGATCGCTATCCGGCTGCGGATGCTCTGAAGACCAGAGCGCTTAATCAAGCGGCGCGTGAGCTGCTGCTGGCGCAAAGCAGCGACTGGCCGTTCATTATGGATAATCGCACGATGGTCGACTACGCCATTAAGAGAGTGAATAATCACGTCGGCCGTTTCGGTCGACTCTATGAAATGCTGCAAACCGGATTCATAGATGAGCGGTGGCTGGCTGAGGTGGAACTTCGAGATAACCTGTTCCCGGATTTGGATTATCGCGTGTACTTCTCAGGCAGATCCATAGACAACGATAACATCGTCCATCTGCAGGCATCATCGTCGACAGGATTCAAAGTGCTCATGCTGGCTTGGGAATACCCGCCGATGGTTGTCGGTGGTCTGTCGCGACATGTCTTTGATTTGAGCCGGACGCTTGTGAGTCTTGGAACAGAGGTTCACGTCATTACTTCTCATGTAGAAGGCTACCCTGCCTATGAGATCAATGGCGGCGTGCATGTCCATCGCGTGCGCACCTATCAAGCGGCGAATCTATCGTTCATGGAATGGATTCTGCAGCTGAATCTAGCAATGAGCGATTACGCTGCGCATTTGATCCGCAATTATGGCGTGTTCCATCTGATTCATGCCCATGATTGGCTGGTCAATCAAGCGGCGAAGACATTGAAGTACCAGTTCGGCTTGCCGCTTGTGGCAACGATCCATGCGACTGAGCATGGCCGCAACCAAGGCATTCACACCGAGCTGCAGCATCAGATCCACCATCAGGAATGGGAAATGACCTACGAAGCATGGCGGGTCATCGTGTGCAGCGAGTATATGGAGCGGGAACTGCACGGTCTCTTCCAGCTCCCAGCGGATAAGCTGGATGTGATTCCGAATGGCGTGATCATAGATAACTTCCAAGCAATAGCTGATCATTCTAGTTCCGAACACGTTACACAAGAGACCTTCGCGCTGCCTGATGAGAAGATCGTCTTCTATGTCGGCAGAATGGTTCGAGAGAAGGGCGTTCATATTCTGCTCGAGAGTATTCCAGCTGTACTCGCATCCTGTCCGCAAGCGAAGTTTGTTCTGGCAGGCAAAGGACCGATGCTGGATCAATTGAAATCCCGGGCATTCGAGCTGGGTATTAGCGATAAAGTTTGCTTCCCTGGATTTATAGACGACAGCACAAGAAATCAGCTGTTCCGTGAGGCGTATGCCGCAGTCTTCCCAAGTCTCTACGAGCCGTTCGGCATTGTAGCGATTGAAGCTATGGCCGCACAGCTGCCAGTTATCGTTTCCGGTGTAGGCGGACTTGCGGAAATTGTTCATGACGGCGAAGACGGCTACACGGTGCTGCCAGGCGACGTGCAGTCATTAAGTACGCGGCTCACTATGATGCTGCAAGACGAAAGCAATGCCAAAGCGATGGCGAGGAACGCCTATCATAAAGTGGTTGATGAATATGACTGGAATACCATTGCGCGTGAAACAATCGGCACGTATCGCAAGGTCGTGCTAGAGCAAGCACAGCTGCAAGCTAGCAAAGAAGCGGCTGCCACAATTGAAATTACAGGAGGGCTACAATGAAAGCTGTCATTATGGCTGGTGGAAAAGGAACCCGTCTTCGTCCCTTAACGAGCAACACACCGAAACCTATGGTTCCTCTCTTGGACCGTCCGGTCATGGAATATACGATTGCACTGCTGAAGAAGCACGGCATTACGGACATCGCAGTTACGGTGCAATTTATTCCGGAAGCGATTCGAAATTATTTTGACGATGGCTCGGATTTCGGCGTCCGTCTTCATTATTTCGAGGAGCAAAGTCCGCTCGGCACAGCCGGCAGCGTGAAGAATGCAGAGCAGTTCCTGGACGAGACGTTCATCGTCATCAGCGGCGATGCGCTTACGGATTTCGATCTCACTCGCGCGATCGACTATCACCGGGAGAAAGGCTCTGTCGCAACGCTTGTATTGACGCAAGTCGACAGCCCGCTAGAGTTCGGCGTCGTGATGACCGATGAGAGCGGCCGCATCAACCGATTCCTGGAGAAGCCGAGCTGGGGCGAGGTGTTCAGCGATACGGTCAACACAGGGATCTATATCTTGGAGACGGAAGTATTCCAGTACTCGGAGAAGAATCAGGAGTTCGACTTCAGCAAGGATCTGTTCCCTCTGCTCATGAAGAATAACCGACCGATGTACGGCTATGTGGCTGATGGGTATTGGTCGGATATCGGTAATCTGAATCAATATCGCCAAACGCAGTTCGATATGCTGGACGGCAAAGTCGACATTGATTTGCCTGGACGGGAGATTGCGCCGGGCGTGTGGGCGAGCGAGCGAGTGAAGATTGATCCGACGGCTTCCATTATTGGCCCAGCCTATATAGGGGAGCGCAGCGTCATCGGCAAGCAAGCTATGATCGGCGAATATAGCATTATTGGCGGCGGATCTATGATCCTGGATCGGGCTTCGGTAGAGAGAACCGTGCTTTGGAAGCACAATATGCTGGACAATAACGTGGAGATTAGTGGCGCAACGCTATGCCGGAATGTGATTTGCCGTTACGGTGCTTCGATTCATGAAGACGCGGTGCTCGGCGACAATTGTGTCGTTGGCGTTCATAGTGTTGTAGGCTCAGGTGTGAAAATGTTCCCGAACAAGTCGGTCGAAGACAATGCCGTCTTGAAGCGTTCGCTCATCTGGGGCGAGCAGGCGGCGAAGACGATCTTCGGGCAGTTTGGCGTCAAAGGCGCATGCAACGTCCATATGACGACCAGCTTCGTGAACCGGTTGTCGATGGCGCTAAGCACATCGATGCCGATGGGCGTTACGGTCGGTATCGGCCATGACGCGGCACCATTCGCCGAATTGATGGCGGAAGCGTTCGCTGCCGGACTGCATGCTTCGGGTATCCATACGTATCATTTTGGCGCTGTCACTTCCTCGATTGCCCGCTATGGGGCATGTCACCTCGACTGCACAGCTGGCATCTACGTGCGAATGACTGAGGAAGACGGAGAAGAGCAGGCAGTCATTGAGTTTTTGGATGAGCAAGGCTTGCCGATCACGAAAGCGTTGGAGCGCAAGATCGAGAATGCCTTTGTGCAAGAAGATCAGCGCATCATCAAGCTAAGCGAAGTCGGCCGGAAGCGCACTTGTGCAGAAGTAAGCCGTCTATACCGCCGCGATCTGCTTGAGTCCGTCGATACGAAGCTCATCGCGCGCCGTTCCTATAAGGTGGTAACGGTCTATAACGGGAACAACTTGAACCATGTATTGCCGGAGTTTCTGCAGGAGCTGGGCTGCCGCGTGATTCAGTTGAACGGCGTCATTAAAGAGCCTTCGGAGCTTGCGCATTGGGTGCGAGACAACGGCGCTGACTTCGGCTTGATGCTCGATACGAACGGACAGCGGATTCAGCTGGTTACGGAGCATGGCGAGCTGATCTCGGATGAGCTGACCCATATGATTCAGATGCTCATCCAGCTGCAAGCGTCCAAGGACGATGTCATTCATGTGCCGGTTCATTTTCCAGAGATCGCAGAGCTTATGGTTGCCCAGAGCAATCGCAAAGTCGCGCGGACGAAGGCGGATACGCGCTCCATTCTGGAGAGCTGCCAGCATGGCGGATTCCATGTCTATCTCGACGGCATCTACACGCTCGTTCATTGCATGGAGATGATGGCGGATAAGGGAGCTTCGTTATCCGAGCTGGTGCAGACGATCCCGGCTTTTGCGCTGCTGAAAGAGAAGGTTGACTGCCCTTGGTCTGAGAAAGGGAAGGTTATGCGCTTCTTGATGCAGGAGACGAAAGGGAAGCATGTCGAGCTGATAGATGGCATTAAGATCTTCCATGAAGAGGGCTGGACGCTCATTCTTCCTGATCATGAGAAGCCGATCTTCCAGGTGTATGCAAATGCAGAGTCCCAGCTGGCAGCCAAGCAGATGGCGGCGTCTTATGCGGATAAGATTCGGAAGTATCGGAGCAGTTAGCGGGTGGGAACAAGGAGATAACGAACCGCATAGTTATTGGAAGATCGCTGTGCGCTGGAATAACGATCTCCAGGTGAAACACCAGTTCCGTGCGAAACCATCCAATTATCTGAACGCACCGTATCATATGGAGCAAGTATGCTCGTCGGAATTGCTATAATGGTGGGAATTGGCATCCCTCTACTTTTCATTTTTCAGAAGCTATGATATGTTTAATTCAATTCAATACGGTTGTGAAGCACACACCGCTCTTTCTGGACACGACGTGTTCTGGAATGGGCGGTTTTTTTATTTTATTAAAGCGAGGAGCGTTCGACGATGAACTTTCAGATGGCCTATCAACATTGGTTAGAGAAGCAGAGAGTCGGTGCAACAGGTGATAGAAAGCATCGGTTAGTGGAAGGGCATGGGCATGCGGAAAAGTTGTTTTTGCAGCAGGTGTGGTATCCTGCTTTCCGAAGCTTCGACCATCTTCAAGCAGAGTACGAGGTAGCAGATTTCAAAGACGGTTCGCGTTTTCTGGACTTCGCTTTCATACAAGCACCTATCAAACTTGCGATTGAAATCGACGGATACGGCCCTCACGCCGCTAAAGCCACTCGCTGGCAATTCGCTGACTCACTCATGCGCCAAAATCAGCTCATTATCGACGGATGGCAAATCCTCCGGTTCTCCTATGACGATGTGAACGAACGGCCGCGCATGTGCGAACAAACGCTGCAGCAATTCATGGGCAGTTGGCTTGGCAGCAACCGCTCTTCGACCAGCAGTCTCAACGATCTCATCGAAGCAGAAATCCTCCGCCACGCCTTGCGCCTCGACCGTCCGATTCGCCCGCGTGATGTGATGGAGTTGCTGCAACTAAGTAGAGACCAGGCATACCTGATCATTCACCGCATGCTTCAAAAGAAACTGCTACTTCCCGCTGGTAGAGGGACGAAAAAAATCCGAACATACAACTTAAATCAAAGCAATTAGGGTCGTGTTGAATAATCGAGAGAGGATATTGCCTCTCTCAGCTTAAATTTTCAGCGAATTCAGCGCTGAGAGAGGGTTTACCCGCACTCAGAGGGCATTTCGCCGCGAAGCGTAGCATTTTCAAGAGTGAGAGAGGATATAGCCTCTCTCAGCTCGAATTTTCAGCGATTTCAGCGCTGAGAGAGGATTTACCCGCACTCGGAGGGCATTTCGCCGCGAAGAGGAGCATTCTCGGGAGTGAGAGAGGATATTGCCTCTCTCAGCTTAAATTTTCAGCGATTTCAGCGCTGAGAGAGGATTTATCCGCACTCGGACGCCGTTTCGCCGCGAAGAGCAGCATTCTCGGGAGTGAGAGAGGATATAGTCTCTCTCAGCTCGAATTTTCAGCGAATTCAGCGCTGAGAGAGGGTTTACCCGCACTCGGAGGGCATTTCGCCGCGAAGAGGAGCATTTTCAGGAGTGAGAGAGGATATTGCCTCTCTCAGCTCGAATTCTCGGTGAATTCAGCGCTGAGAGAGGGGTTACTCGCACTCGTAGGGCATTGCCCGCTAAGAGCAGCCAGCTTAGCAATGAAAATGGTTTACGGACATTACATTTTCGTATATATCTTCCAATCCAGCCCAACAAATAATCTTGTTGCATTTTCCAAAAAGGTAGACTACACTTGTCACAATTGAATAAACGCGGGAGCTTGCGGATAGCAGGCTGAGAGTACGGCTAACCTGTCGTAGACCGTTATACCTGTTGGGTAATGCCATCGTAGGAAGGGTACTGCTGAAGCATGCGTTTATTAATGCGCTCTGCCTGCGACTAATTTGTTGCGGGTGGAGCGTTTTTTGTTGCTCAGGCATGTTAATGCTTAATCTATATCATTAATATCATGTGAGGGAGACGTGGGGTAGATGAATAATCAAGAAGTGGTACAGATCTGGTCAAGAATGAAGCAAATGAATCCGCTCGTTCACAATATTACGAACGTGGTGGTTACGAATTTTACAGCGAATGGGCTGCTCGCGCTTGGAGCGTCGCCAATTATGGCTTACGCCAAAGAGGAAGTCGCTGATGTTGCCTCTTTCTCAGGCGCACTCGTGCTTAACATCGGAACATTGAACAGCACAGAGGTCGAAGCGATGAAGCTGGCTGGCGCTTCTGCGAATGCGCACGGAGTTCCGGTGGTGTTTGATCCAGTTGGTGCAGGCGCGACAGCTTACCGTACGCAGACCGCAAGAGATCTGATGAATACGCTTCGCGTTGATATCGTGCGCGGGAATGCCGCTGAGATCGCCAATGTGGTCGGTCGCGAGTGGAGCATTAAAGGCGTCGACGCTGGCGAAGGAAACGGCGATGTGCTGGAGCTTGCGAAGCATGCAGCGGAGCAATTGAACGCCATTATCGTAATCACAGGCAAAGAAGATGTGGTCGCAGATCGGTCAGCGGCCTATGTGGTTCGTGGTGGAGATGCGATTCTGACGCGCGTTACTGGCACGGGCTGTTTGCTAACTTCGGTTATCGGCGCGTTCGCTGCGGCTGAGGCTGATTTCGTGAAGGCGGCGGCAGCGGCGCTTGTTATGTACAGCGTAGCGGCCGAGCTTGCAGCTGCGAAGACAGCTGAACAAGGGCCAGGCAGTTTCCAGATTGAGTTCCTGAATCAATTGGCACGCGTATCGGCTGAAGATATTGAGCGACTGGGACAAGTGGAGCGAGTAACCGTATGAATGTCGCACGAGCATTAACCATTGCAGGGTCAGACAGCGGGGGCGGCGCTGGCATTCAAGCCGACCTCAAGACATTTCAGGAGCTGCGCGCATTCGGCATGTCGGCGATAACGGCCGTGACTGCACAGAACACGCTTGGCGTGCAAGGGATTTACCCGCTATCGACCGAGGCGGTAGCTCAGCAAATCGACTCGATCGGCACGGATCTTGGTGCAGATGCTGTGAAGACAGGGATGCTCTTCTCTAGCGATATCATCGTCTGTGTAGCGGAGAAGCTGCAGCAGTATAAGTGGGAGAAAGTCGTCGTCGATCCGGTCATGATTGCCAAAGGCGGTGCGGCGCTGCTGCTACAAGAATCGATTCGCGCTTTGAAAGAGTCGCTCTTGCCGCTTGCATACGTGGTTACTCCGAATATCCCGGAGGCGGAGCTGCTCACGGAGATGCAGATTATCACGCTGAATGACCGCAAGGAAGCAGCTAGGAAGCTAATAGCCTATGGCGCGAAGCATGTAGTGATGAAAGGCGGGCATGATCCAGCCGAAGCCGATGAAATTGTCGATCTGCTCTATGATGGCCGCGATTTCTACGAATTCCGCAGCGAGCGTAAGGCGACGAGACATACACATGGCACGGGATGCACATTCGCAGCAGCGATCACCGCAGAACTGGCAAAAGGCTCTTCGGTGCTCGATGCTGTACCGGTGGCGAAAGCGTTCATCCAAGCGGCAATTGAAGATACGCTGCATCTCGGACAAGGACATGGTCCAACGAATCATTGGGCTTACCGGGAGAGAAGGAGCAACTGATGAGTGAACGAACATGGCATGATGCGGCGATTCGTGAGGCGCTGCAAGTGTATTTCATAATGGGCAGCAACAATTGTTTGAAGGATCCAATGGAAGTGCTGAAGGAAGCTATTGAAGGCGGCATTACGCTGTTCCAATTCCGCGAGAAAGGAACTGGCGCGTTGAAGGGCGAGGCAATGGTGGAAATCGCCTATCGGATGCGTGAGTTGTGCCGGAGGCATAGCGTTCCTTTTATCGTAAATGATGATGTGGAATTGGCGATTGCGATCGATGCAGATGGCGTACATGTCGGGCAAGAGGACGAAGGCGCTGCTGCGGTGCGTGAGCGAATTGGCGGCAAGCTGCTTGGAGTTTCGGCTTATAACGTTGCCGAGGCGGAAGCTGCAATCCGTTCAGGCGCTGATTATATCGGCGTTGGGCCGCTGTTCACGACGCAAACGAAGGAAGATGCCAAGGCAGCATCTGGGCTGCAGGTGCTTGCTGAGATGCGCGAGAATGGGATCCATATCCCGATTGTCGGTATCGGCGGTATCACAGCAGCGAACGCGGGACAGGTCATCCGAGCTGGTGCGGACGGCGTGTCCTTCATCACTGCGATCTCGCATGCGGAGAATCCGACTGCCGCAGCGCGCGAGCTGCGGCAAGCCGTCCAAACTTCACGATGGACCGGCGGCAATACCATGCGAGTAGGCGAGTAGCAATGACAACAGCACCCGAAGAGATCAAGCTTGAAGTCGAGCAGCAGGTTGGTAAAGTCCAAGGCTTACTGCTTGGCCTTCAACATGTGTTCGTATCTAATGTTTGGCTCGATCCGTTATTCATTGCGGCGATGATCGGCATGACTCCGATCGCAACGACTTCGTTCATTAACACGGTCTTCGTTGTAGCAGGACTTGTGACTCTGCTGCAAGCGACGCGCCTCGCGAAGCTGCCGATTGTACAAGGGCCATCGGCTTCGTTCGATACGCTGATGATAACGACTGGCAAAGCGCCGGGATTAGCTGCCGCTTATGGCGGGATGTTGATTAGCGCGATTCTTGTATTTCTCCTATCTGCAACCGGACTGATCGGCAAGCTTCGTTCGTGGTTCACGCCTGTCGTCTCTGGTACTGTAATCTGTGTGGTCGGCGTTGTTTTGGCGCAATTCACGATGTATGAGTTTCTAGGCGGAAGTGCTGGTGAGGAAGGCTTCCTGTCAGCGTCCACCTTGACGCTATCGATCATGACTGCGATAGTTGTTACGCTGTTATCCGTGTTCGGGCGCGGCTGGTGGAAGCGATATGCCTTCCTGATCGGATTGCTTGCTGGAGATCTACTTGCGGCATTCACAAGCGGAATGGATTTCAGCAGCGTCAGAGAGGCGGCGTGGTTCGGACTGCCGGAGTTTATGCCGTATGGCGCGTTTGAATGGGATACAACCGTCATCCTCACATTTATGGTTGCCTACTTGGCAGCGATAATGGAGGCGATGGGCGTCTACCAAGCAGCCTCTGAGATTACAGATATCGAGCTGACGAACGACCGCCTTCGACGCGGCTTTATCGGCGAATCGGCAGGCTCGATCGCTTCATCGCTGTTAGGTGGATTGCCAACGACAGCCTATGCCCAGAACGTCGGCTTGCTGCGTCTAACTCGGACCGGATCTCGTTATCCGGTCATCTGGGCAGGCGGGCTGCTTCTCGTCCTCGGCTTCGTTCCGAAAGCTGGCGCGCTGCTCGGCTTAACTCCCGGAGCCGTCGTCGGAGGTCTGTTCTTGCCGGCGGCAGCCGGGCTATTCATGTCAGGCATCTCGCTGCTCATGAAGATGGAACGGACGGAGGCGAATCTCACTGTCGCTGGTATTTCCTTGCTTCTAGCCATCGCGCTGCCATCGAATCTGGCATCGCTGCCTGGATTCTGGGGAACGCTGCTATCGAATGCGATACTAGTCGGTGCGGTTAGCGTCCTCGTGCTTCAATTGTTGCTTGTGAAACTGCCGAAATGGTTCAAATAATAGCAGAATCGTGTTATTAAAATGACAGAAAAGCCCGCTATACCTTAAGGTATGGCGGGCTTTTCGCTCGTAGTTTGTCTAGTTTTGTCATATCTCAATTCTTATATTGAAAGCGCTATAATAATTGAGTATTCTTATAGAGAAGTTGAAACGTTTCAATTGGTTCCAATAAATCCAGTTTTAGGAGAGGATTATTGAAGTGAGCAATTCTTCTATCTACCGGGTCGCTTTTATCGGCTGCGGGAAACGCGCACATGAGCACGCGATCGGCATTAAAGCTGACAGCAGACTCGAGGTTGTTGCCTTATCTGATATCTCAGCAGCATCTGCTGAAACGTTGAATACGGAATTTGGATTCCAAGGGAACATTTATACGGATCATAAGGAAATGCTAGACAAGGAGAAACCGGACGTCGTTCTCATCTGTCTCTGGACACCGCTTCACCTGCCGGTATTCCGGGATTGTGCGGAAGCTGGCGCGAAAGCCGTTCTCTGTGAGAAGCCAATGTCTGCCACTTGGGGCGAGTGCCAAGAGATGAGCCGTATCGCGGAAGAGACGGGCTGCCAGTTGACATTCTCGCTGCAGCGGCGCTTTGCCAAAGGCAATCAAACGGTTCGCCGGCTCATTGCGGAAGGCCGTATCGGACAAGTGATTCGACTTGACCTCTACTCTCCGCCGAATTTGCTAGATTGCGGCATTCATACTTTCGATCAAGCCATTAGCTATATGAACGAGACACCTGCGAAATCGGTACTAGGCGCAGTGGATACAACCGAAATTTACAACTGGTTCAACGTACCGTCCGAGTGCGGCGCGTCAGGCCAGGTTGTTTTTGCTAATGGCGTCCAAGCGAACCTCTATTCTGGCGCCATTGACACATGGGAACCGGATGGCGATGTCTCGAAGATCTGGGCTGGCGTACGGGTAATCGGTTCCGAAGGCTTCATCGAAGTGATGTGGGATGGCCAAATCGTCAGAGGCGTGAACTACTCCGATTCTTCCTGGAAGCCGGAGATGGAGCTGTCCTCCATGTCGGATCAGATGATCGGCTATGTCCACCATGCGATTGACTGTCTGCAATCTGGCGAGGAACCGGAAGCTTCGCACCGCAAAGCGCTTCGTGCGTCTGAAATTATCTTTGCCATCTATGAGTCCGTTCGCCGGAATGCGCGCGTTATGCTGCCGCTGTCCGCCGATCTTACGGACAGCCCTTTCATTACAATGCTGGAGAATGGCCAATTCGCCAAATAGGAGCGTGTAATTGACAATGACTAGACCAAAGCTCGGATTAATCGGTATTGTTCATGAAGAAGCGAAGCAAGACTTCTGGGGAACGATGGAGCGTGTCGCTGCAATCGGCTATGAAGGCATTGAAGGCGGCTCAGAGCTGCTGAATGGGGATGCTCTGGCGAACGTTGCACGGTTCCACGAACTTGGACTTCAAGTTGCAACGCATAGCGTGAACAAAGAACAACTGCGTGATGAGAAGCTGCTGGATAATGTCATTCGTGAGGCGCATGCCCTGCAAACGAAGGATGTTACCTATTGGTGGGAGATTGCTGAGTCACGTGATCAACTGCTGCTCGACGCGGAGCTGTATGATGCGGCAGGCGCGCGCTTCGCTGCGGAAGGACTTCGTTTCTGCTACCACAATCACGCGCATGAGTTCCAGAAGACATTCAATGGCTTGTACGCGCTTGATATTTTGGCAGAGCATACGGACCCGCGCAATCTGTACTTTAGGCTCGATGTCGCTTGGATTACGCTTGGCGGCGCAGAACCGGCGCATATTCTTCGCAAGATGGCAGGACGCGTGCCTGCGATTCACTTGAAGGATGTCTACGCTACAGATGAGATTGGCAAGTGGACAGCGGTCGGAACAGGTGTCGTTCAGATCAAGGAATCCATCGAAGCGGCACGAGAAATCGGTGTCGAATGGATGACGGTCGAGCAGGATCAGCTGCGCAATTTGACCGGACTTGAGACGGCAACTGTGAGTTACCTGAACTTGAAAGAGAAGGGCTTGCTTCTGTAAGCTTCAGCTCTATTCTAGAACCCGCCAGTATTTGGCGGGTTTTTTGTTGCTCTCGAGAAGCTCAGGAAGCTCACAAGCTGATAGTTAAGATAAAGTTAATATCTGGTTCACAATTCGTTTAGATGGAACCTATATGCTGAAAGTATGTAGGAAATGCAGTGAAGGGAGCGAATGCTGTGAATCTGTATCTGTTCAGGTGGAGATTGGTGTGGATGATTGCATGTTTTGCGCTAGGGATCGGATTGTACAGATGGACGCTTGTCATGAATGATCCGGTTTTTGTCAAAATCATCCTGGCAGAAGCAGGTTCAGCCATGCTGTTCTTCAGTATTTGGTTGATTTTACTATAGCTTCAAGCTTCGATATGGCTTTAAGCTCGGATTCTTTATTTTGTTCATTTCATACCATAACCATACTTGAACATAAGAAAAAGGGCTGTTCCATTGTCATCTGTGATGACTTCTGGGACAGCCCTTAGTTTCGTTGCGCGCTTAAGCTTCTTTGGCCACTGCACGTTTGAGCGGAACAGTGACTTCTTCTTCATTCGCCTGTTTCACCTTCTTAATGAAGAAGGAGAGCAGCAGACCGACGACACCGATTGCTACGATAACGAGGTAAGCGTCGTTGATGCCTTGGATCGACGCTTCCATGACCATATGCTCTTGCGTATCATTGGCGCTACCGGAAGCCATCATATCTGTCAGATGTGTTGTTGTCCGGGTCGTCATGATGGTAACGAGCAGGGAAGTACCTACAGCGCCGGCAACTTGGCGAATCGTATTGGAAATCGCGGTACCATGCGCATTCAGGCGGTTAGGCAGCTGGTTAAGACCTGCTGTCGTAATCGGCATGAGGAGCAGCGCCATCCCGATCCGGCGTCCTGTGGACATCAGAACGAGATACGTGTAGCTTGTCGAATCTGTCAAATCAACGAAACCGATTGTCGTGGCAATCGTGATAATCAGACCGACAATCGCGAGCCATTTGGCGCCGAAGCGGTCAAACAGTCTGCCGGCAACCGGCATCAGGAAGCCCATCACGAGCGCACCAGGCAGGAGCAGCAAGCCGGATTCCAGAGCGGTATAGCCGCGAGCGTTCTGAAGGTAGAGCGGCAGCAGCATCATATCTGCGTACATGACCATCGTCACTGCCACGTTGATAATGGTCGTGAGCGTGAACATGTTGAATTTGAAGGCGCGCAGATCAAGCAGCGGGCTACTCGATACGAGCTGGCGCCAAGTGAATACAGCGAGCGCAACAACGCCAATTACGATTGAGCTGATAACTTCAGCGCTTGACCAGCCTGCCGAACCCGCGCGGCTGAAGCCGTAGAGCAATAAGCCGAAACCAACGGTCGACAGCAGCACGCTCATGATATCAATTCGAGTGTCGCGGCGTTCAGATACGTTCCGCAGGAAGACATGACCGCAGATAATAACGATCACTGCGAATGGAATCATACCGTAAAACATCGACTGCCAAGCGTAGTTCTCAAGCAGATAACCTGCGAGCGTCGGGCCGATTGCCGGAGCGAAAATAATCGCGAAGCCCATCATGCCCATCGCGGCACCGCGCTTCTCAGGCGGGAAGAGCGTGAGGATGACGTTCATGAGCAGCGGCATAATGATACCGGCTCCAGCAGCTTGTATCATCCGCCCGGTCAATAGAATCGGGAATGTTCCAGCCAGTGCGGATACGACCGTGCCGACTAAGAAAATAATCATCGAAGCAAGGAATAGCTGCCTCGTCGAGAATCGCTGCATGAAATAAGCCGTAATCGGAATAAGTACACCGTTGACGAGCATATAGCCCGTGGTCAGCCATTGTGCGGTTGCCGCGGTAATGCTGAAGTCTTTCATAAGCTCCGGTGTCGCAACGCTCATGACGGTTTGATTCAGTGTCGCAAGAAAGGCGCCGAGAATCATAATGAACAGGATTGGCCCCTTTTTAACGGAACTGATGTCTAGTTTTGTAGTACTCACTTGTTCCATCTCCCCTAAAATAGTGATAGACTTAATTTACAACGTGTAACATAATAAACATTGTATGAATTAGATTATAGTCAGTTTGCGGGTTCTTACAAGCGACACATTGAGCTGGAATGTCAATTAATTGTCACTTTAACAAGCGAGTGTCGCTTACAGGTCAGTTAAACAACAGATCAATGGGATATTGTTGTTCCAGAACTAGGAAAGGAAATGGTGGTTATGACTGAGCCGACGAAGCCTAAGACTGATCCACGAATCATTCGGACACGCCAGCTCCTTAAAGATGCATTGATTGACCTGCTGCAAGAAATGGAGCTTGAGAAGATCTCGGTCAACAAGATCGCAGAGAAGGCCACCATTAATCGGGTCACATTCTATCTGCATTACCGCGACATTCCCGATATGCTGGAGAAGATGGCGGACGATATGATTGAAGAGATCCAAGTGGTAATCGATAAATCCCTCGAAGTAAACCGCAGTGCTGAGGATGCGGATTCGCATAAGTTTATTAGCCTGCTCGAGCATATCGCAGCGAACAAGAAATTCTACAAAGTGGTGCTGGGTACGAAGCGAACGCCGATCTTTACGGAACGCTTGCTGAAAATGTTATCTGAATCTGTAGCCGCCCGAGTGGAGCAGGCAGGACCGAGTTCTTCCATTACAAAGGCGGGCATTCAGAAGGATATTGCTATCTGGTACGGTTCCTCTGCCTTAATTGGCACAATTGTGTCCTGGATTCGTCATGATATGCCCTATTCGCCAGCCTATCTGGCGAGTCAATTCACCTTGCTGCGAACCCATCAATTTATCGATCAACCGGCACATGAGAATTGAAAAAGCGGCAGTTAACGACTTTGTGGTTCCAAGTCGATAACTGCCGCTGATTAATTTATAGGTAAACGCAAAAAAAGAGCGGCAATGCCGCTCTTTGCGATAACTTCATTTCATATTAGGTCAGAAGAATAGGAATGGCGGAGCCGACGGGATTCGAACCCGCGGTCTCCTGCGTGACAGGCAGGCATGTTGGGCCACTACACCACGGCTCCGCATTTTTGAAGATGTGTTCTGAACACAAGGTGTATCGTAACACAAAGCTAAGCAGGCTGGCAAGCAATTAATGAAAAATAGCAATTAAGATAGGTCAATGCTAGCGAACAAACACATAGTCCGGTAGATTGCGAGGTGAATAGCTTAATAGAAACAGGAAATGAGAAAGAAGGAATTGGCATGAGAATCGATTTGGGCTGCGGTGCCCATAAATTCCACGACAGTTACGGAATCGACAGGATTGCGTATCCTGGTGTCGATCTTGTGCATGATTTCAATGAACGACTGCCGCTGAAGGATCATTCGGTTTCATTCGTTATGGCCTCGCACAGCTTGGAGTATGCAGACAACTTAGTGGAAGTATTGAAAGAGCTGTACCGAGTCTGCCGGCACAAAGCGATCATCTGTATGGTTGTTCCTTATGCGCATGTCAGCAGTCATATCGTTAATCCGCAATTCAAGCAGCTATTTAATGAGCATTCGCCGCGCTATTGGACTACGAGTACGGATCGTATTCTTAGCCAGGATGATGAGTATATGATTGCACAGAGTATGCCATGGTCCGAGCCTGTAATAGAAGTGGAAAATGAACAGCCGATGATAGATATGCGTCTGATGCGCATGGAGTTTTTTTATTTTCCGGCGTACAACAGTGGCTTCGATCAACAGGAGCTGTCACTGCTTCGGCAGTCACAGTTTAATGTAGCGAATCAGATGATGATGCATGTGCTCGTCGTGAAGCAACCGATTACGACAGCGGAGCTGCAACAGATCAAAGATTCGGAAACGTTTGAAGAGCCGGATGAAATTACTGAGCTAAGAGAATCTTGCGCGGTGAAAGAGAATAAAGAGAAGTTATTCTATCTGGATCATATGCAACCCATTATCCGTGAGCAGAAGAAAAATAATAAGAGTAAGAAGACATCTTCGACGAGTAAACCCGCAGCAAAGAAAATAGATGCAAAGAAAACAGACGCAAAGAAAAATCCCAACAAAACGGCTTCTAGCAAAGTAGCTACTAATAAAACTGCTACTAACAAAGTAGCAGCCAACAAAACTGCAGCGAGCAAAATGGATACAACTGCTCCGATTAAGCGGAACAAGCAGCAGCTGGCGCTCCCAAGCAAGCAGATGAATAAGAAGAAAACGGAGCCGACTCCGAAGAAGCAACTTTCTAATCAAACGTCTAAAGCTACAAATACCGGCGAGTCCGACGCAGCAGACTCGGATCCTATGAAGCAGTGACCATCGGTCGCTGCTTTTTTTGGTGCCTTGCACAGCTAAAGGACAGGTGCAAAGCATGTCCCGAGCTACATTTCATGACAGGCATGTCAAACTTCGGATGTACTGGGCAGTATCTCACATGTTAACAGCTATAGGATTCTGTCACAGAAATTTACCGACTTTTAAATAACAACTAACTATCATATAATAGAATGTAATTAATAGCGCTGACCGACGAACGACTGGTTATGAACCGAGAAAAGTACGGCTGCAGGCACAGCTAGTTGATCAGCTCTTGGCATTTGCAATGCGCCTACTTCTTTTCTTCAAAATATTAGCATGTAAGGGAAGGTAGAAATGAGTCACAAACAATCCAAAACAGACGTTATCCTAATTGGTGCCGGAATTATGAGCGCGACACTCGGGGCACTGCTGAAAGAATTGAAACCGGAATGGGAAATTAAAGTGTTCGAGAAGCTTGCAAGCGCAGGCGAAGAAAGCTCCAATGAGTGGAATAACGCGGGCACCGGACATGCGGCTTTATGCGAATTGAACTATACAGACGAGAAGCCGGACGGCTCCGTCGATATTACGAAAGCGATCAAGATTAACGAACAGTTCCAAGTCTCCAGACAGTTCTGGTCGTATCTGATCAAGAAGGAATTAATCAGCAATCCAGAAGAGTTCATCATGCCGATTCCGCATATGAGCATGGTACAAGGGACGAAGAACGTCAGCTTCCTGAAGAAGCGGTTCGAAGCGATGTCCAGCAATCCGCTGTTCCAAGGCATGGAATATTCGGATGATCCGAAGAAGCTGGCAGAGTGGATTCCGCTCATTATGGAGAACCGCAATCCGAAGGATCCGATCGCGGCAACACGCATCGACACTGGAACAGATGTTAACTTCGGTGCTCTTACAAGGGTTATGTTTGAGTATCTGCAAGAGAAGAATGTTGAAATAAATTACAACCACATTGTGAATAATATAAAACGTACGCGTGATGGCGAGTGGGATTTGAAAGTTCGCAACATGGGTACGGGTGCGGTTGAACGCCACAAGGCGAAGTTCGTCTTTATCGGCAGCGGCGGCGGTAGCTTGCATCTGCTTCAGAAATCCGGAATTCCAGAGGGCAAGGGTATCGGCGGCTTCCCGGTAAGCGGATTGTTCATGGTCTGTACGAACCCGGAAGTGGTTGAACAGCACCATGCGAAAGTATACGGCAAAGCGCCGGTTGGCGCTCCGCCGATGTCTGTTCCGCATTTGGATACTCGCTTCATCGATGGCAAGAAATCGCTGCTCTTCGGACCATTCGCAGGCTTCTCGCCGAAGTTCCTGAAGACGGGCTCGATGTTCGATCTGATCACATCGGTCAAGCCAAGCAACGTTGTTACGATGATGGCAGCCGGTGCGAAGAGTATGTCGCTCACGAAATATCTCATCCAGCAAGTAATGCTCTCTAAGGAGAAGCGTATGGAAGACCTTCGCCAGTTCGTTCCGAACGCGAAGAGCGAAGATTGGGACATTCTCGTGGCAGGTCAGCGTGTTCAAGTAATTAAGGATACAGAAGCCGGCAAAGGAACGCTGCAGTTCGGTACGGAAGTGGTTACAGGTGCAGACGGCTCCATCGCGGCATTGCTTGGCGCATCGCCAGGCGCTTCGACAGCAGTATCCGTTATGCTTGAAGTCATAAACAGATGCTTCCCGCAAGAGATGAAAGCATGGGAGCCGAAGATTAAAGAAATGATTCCTTCCTACGGTTTGTCACTCGTGAAGTATCCGGAACTGATTAATGAGCTTCATTCCTCAACTTCCGAGCTGCTCGGACTTAATCGTGAACTGGAAACTGTCAAATAAACAACGAAGCCCTCGTCCTATTAAACAGGACGAGGGCTTTTTCATTAAGATTAGGCTACCATTCCATCAGTTCCATAAGCTTCGCGAAATAGGCGATACCGTTCTCGTGAATATGGTCTCTGCCATATGCATCCAGGAATAGATCGTCATACTGGTCAGTCTTCAAGTTATAATGAAGCGTCCAAAGTCCCCAATAGAGATCATGATGCCTGTCACCGATTCCGCCATCTCCAAGATCAATGAAACTTTGCAGCTCGAAGTCCTTCATGATGATATTAGGCAGACAATAATCTCCGTGTGTAACGGTATCATCGGTTGGGATGTAGTTGGCCGCTTCGAGCAGTGACAGATCCTTGCCCTTGCTCCGCGCGTCGGATAAGAAGTCTTCCGTCTTATTCGAGTAAGGGCAGCCATCCGCTTTCAGCGAGTGAAGCTTGCGCAGATAATGACCGAATACCGTCGCCAGCCGGTGCGGATCACTCAGATGCTGCTGCTCTGCTCCGTCGTCGCCGCTGACTGCTTCTGTCAGCAGGTAATCATGCTGTTCATCCGAATGGTATGCGATCACCTTGGGAGCAAGCTGGTGTTCATGAATGAAAGAGGTCATGGCCGCTTCTCGTTCTAATACGCCTCGTCTGTGAATCTTGAGGAAAGCATGGTTTAAGTCTGATCGCTCAACAAAATAAGTTCTAGCATCCTCGGAGCAGCTGCTGTCATAGAAGGAAGCATCTTCTAGATAGGGCTGTATGGCAAGCGGCACAGATGCGATCTGGAATGAAATCGGTGTCCTCTTCATCGTTCAACCGCCTCTCTACGCTATAGATTCGTTCCTCTTAACTGCTTCTCTCGTCTGCTGTACTGTCGCAAGTACCATACCGTAATTAGCAAAATAAGGAATGGCAAGCCCCCGATCAAGAACCGGAAGCCGTTAATCGCGCTGTCAGGCTGCGATGAGGCATTCTCGTCAAAGCCGCTAGTCGCGAAGAAGATGCCCATAATCGCGTACTGAATCGACATGCCGATACGGATGATAAAGCCGTTGATGCCGTAATACATACCTTCGCGGCGACGCCCCGAGCGCTCCGCGTCGTAATCAATAACGTCCGAGATGAGGACGTGAAGTGAGAGCATGAAGCCTGAAACAGGAATACCGAGCAATGCGCCAATGACGATAACGGCAGACGGCGAATGCGCGAACAGAAAGCCGAGCGAGATGATGGCATACAGAATGGAAGAGAGAATTGCGGCTTTCACTGTTGCGAAACGGAGACCGCTCTTCGCCCAGATGAATGACATCGGTATGGCTACTATGAAGACAGCCCCTAGGAAAATCGAATTCTGCGTTGCTGAGAGCTCAACCACATATTTGGTGTAGAACGCGGTCAGAGAGACGAACATCGTCGTCGTCAGCTGGATAAGCAAATTAGCAACCACGTAGGAAGTGAACAGTTTATTCTTCAGCGTTGTGACGGCTGCTTCCTTGAAGCGCAGCGGGTTCTCTGCGTAGGCTGGATTCTCGAATGAACCGTAAAGTGATGCGTAGAGTGTAACGATACCGATCAAAGCGAAGATCCCTGCGGTTAAGCTCCAGCCGAGCGATAATCCAAGCGATTTGGCCAGCGCTATGCCGAAGATCATACCGATAATGCTGAATATTTGCTGATAGGCAGATACTTGATAGCGGTCTTTCTTTGATTGGTACATCTCTGGAAACAGAGCGCCTGTATTCAGCCCGATGAATGAGTAGATCAGATCAAAGATTAAAGTAAGCGCGAAGAAATAGATAAGCAGCATCGTCGTATCAACCGCTGGCGGACTGAACAGGAAGTAGAAGACGATGCCGAAGGGGAGGCTGCCGAACAAGATATAAGGAATTCGTCTGCCGAAGCGGCTGCGCGTGCGGTCGCTGACATGGCCAGCCAGCAGATTGAAGAGCGCGTTCAAGATTCCGTAGACGATCATGCCGATCGAAATGGAAGTGCCGGAAACATGGAGTACGTCAACGTAGTAATAGACGGCAACAGCGCTGAACGCCTGCCATAAGACGCTAAGTCCAATTTGGTTCAGTGAGTACGCAAGCTTCTTGGACGTGGATACCATAGCTGAGATGCCTCCTAGTAGGGTGAATGGCTGGTTCGAATCTAGCTGTATAAGGCTGCTGGGAAGAAGTGCAGCTGCTGGCTCGCAAGAACCTTGAACGATTCTGCGAAACCCGCTTGCTCCAGATTCAGCTTGCTGTGGAGCTGTGAGGCTTGATACTCGAAATACATGCGAAGCATCGGCCATTCCTCATTATCGAACTGGCTCTTATGCGCCAAGATGGAAGCGAGCTTCGTCTCCCAATGTGGAGTAACATCGATAAACGTATTTGGATGCGAAGTCGCGTAGAAAGCGATTTGGGGAACGCTATGCGGTTCGCCTTCAGGGAAGCGAACCTTGTTCGCGGCGAACAGCATCGCTGTTGCGACCGCTTTGCCTGTCTTCATATGATCCGGATGGGCTTCGTATGGCATCCACGGATCCACGGTCATCAGCATGTCCGGTTTCTCTTCGCGGATAATCGGGATAAGCTTGCTCAGCACATCTTCCTCCGAATAATGGCCCATATCGTGGAAGCCTAGATCGATCTGCTTCGATACGCCAAGCAGTTGGCCAGCTGCTTGCTTCTCTTGCTCTCGAATGCGAATGATCTCTTCAGGGCTGGAAGCGCCTGTCGAACCGCTGGCACTGCCGTCCGTGACGGTAATGTAAACGATTTCACAACCTCGCAGCGCAAGTTCGCGCAGTGTGCCTGCGGCTCCAACCTCGTTGTCGTCGGGATGCGGCTGAACGCAGATAACTTTCCGAACGTCCAGTAAATCCGGTAAACCCAATACTTGTTTAATATTCATTGTAATGACCTCCAATACGACACATTTTAACATAATCTGACGTGTACAAACATAGATGTGATTTTTTAAATGAATCATAGAATTAACCGGATTAACTACCAGAACAATTATAATAGAAGTCGACCCATCGAAGCTTGTACTTTTTTCTGCAAATCGAATGACAACAGCTCGAAAGAAGTGGTAATATGTGGTGGATTACACCTGATTTGCCAATAGAGATAGAGAAGAGAGGGCATCTATGTTCCAAGCGTATTGGTATATGACGAAGTTAAGAGTGTTGACGGGACTCACTTACCGGTTTGAAGTGTTCGCTTCTGTCGGTACAAACCTCATTCTTATGGTGGCGTCCGTCTTTCTGTGGAGAGCAGCTTATAGCGGCGGCTCGGGCAGTGGCGCCGGAATGACGCTGCACGACCTGGTTACGTACACGATTGTCTCGATTCTGCTAGCTTCTTTGTTCGTCACGGATGTACAGAACACGATCTATTACAAGATTCGCGAGGGGAAGATCGTTACCGATTTCTACCGGCCAGTCCCGCTGCTTGCTTGTTACCTAGCAGAAGACATCGGGGCCATGCTCAGCTCCTTATTGAATAAGGTGCTTCCACTGTTTCTCGTTGCATCCATCTTGTTCGGTGTCCCGCTGCCGTCAACCTGGCTCGGTATGCTGCTCTTCATCCCAAGCTGCTTGTTAAGCTATGCGATTCTGTGGCTGCTGAGCGCGCTTGTCGGCTTGGTCGCCTTCTGGGTGATGGAGCTAGGCAACATGGGGAATGTCAAAGACGCCATCGTTCGTGTCCTCTCCGGTAGTCTCGTTCCTCTGTGGCTCTTCCCACAATCGGTGCAAACCATCTCCAAGTTTTTGCCTTTTCAATACACCTATCAAACACCGCTTGGCATCTATATCGGTGCGACCGAACCGGCCGAAGCGCTTCGCGCAATGGCGATTCAAGGTTTATGGATCGCAATTCTATATTTCGGACTCGCGCTCTTCTGGCGCCACACCAAGTCCAAAACATTAATTCAAGGAGGTTGACGACGAGATGGCGACGATCCGTCACTACTATTCAGTTGCTGCATGCTTCGCCCGGCTTGCGATCCAGCGTCAGCTCGAATATCCGCTCTTTCTGTTCAGCTGGCTGCTCATGATTCCCATCCAATATTTCTCAGGCATCTGGGTGCTGAAGATTATCGTCGACAGGTTCCAGCCGCTTAATGGATGGGACTTTCCAGAGCTTGCCTTCATCTATGGACTAGGTCTCCTCAGTCACGGGATTAATGTGGTGCTGTTCATCAACACCTGGCATATGGACGGAATGGTCATAGACGGCGCTTTCGACCGGCTGCTGCTCAGGCCGATGAACGTGTTCTTCCAGCTTATCGCCAGCTATTTCAACTTTATTGGACTCATTGATCTCATCCCAGGCGTGCTGATCTTTGCTTATGGCTGCCATCTTGTCGGCTTCGAATGGACATTATTAAACACGGTCAAAATCATCCTCGTCATTATCGGTGGCGTCCTCATCCGGGCAGCCTTGTTCATCACGCTGGGTACGATTGCATTCTGGACGAAGAGGAACGCATCCATGGTAGACTTCGCGCTCTCGATGCTGGAGAGAGGGACGATGTACCCGCTGAATATTTTTCCATATATGATCCAGCTGTTGTTCACCTTCCTAATACCAATCGGCTTCATTACGTTCTATCCTTCAATTGAATTTCTATCCAAACCAGGGGAGTTCGGGCTGCCGACGAGCATTGCGCTTTGGACGCCAATAATCGGGATTCTCTGTTTTTGGTTGTCGCAAAGGATGTTTAAGATCGGGCTACGAAATTACGAGAGTGCAGGTTCATAAGCGGGAGGTATGCAGCGATGCCAGTTATTGAAGTTACAGATTTGGTCAAAGAATATGTCATTGTCAAGAAAGAACGGGGACTTCGCGGAGCTCTCAAAGGGCTTTTCTTTCCCGAGAAAACAAATGTGCGCGGCGTGGACGGGATCAGCTTCTCCATCGAACGCGGCGAAATAGTCGGCTATATCGGACCGAATGGAGCTGGCAAAAGCACGACGATTAAGATGCTCACCGGCATTCTGCACCCGACCGACGGCCATATTCGCGTATGCGGCGTCTCACCGCAAGCGGATCGTAAGGCAGTTGTACGTAAGCTTGGCGTAGTCTTCGGACAGCGAACACAGCTGTACTGGGATCTGCGCCTAGGCGAGTCGTTCGAGCTGCTCAAACGAATCTACCAGATCGATGATCAAACATACGAAGACAATATGAAGACTCTTACCGAAGTGCTTCGTCTGGATCAATTCATAGATACGCCAGTCCGGCAGCTCTCGCTAGGTCAGCGGATGCGCGGTGACTTGGCCGCAGCGATGCTCCACTCTCCGGATGTGCTGTTTCTGGATGAGCCGACAATTGGACTTGATGCGGATGCGAAGCGTGCAATTCGCGGCTTTATCCAAGAGATGAATCGGACACGCGGCATTACCGTTATTCTGACAACACATGATCTCGATGATGTTGAAGAGCTGTGCAGCAGGCTTATTATCGTCAACCACGGAAAAGTCGTCGAGGATGGCCCGATTGGCGAGCTGATCGGCAAGCTGACGCCGAAGCGTCTGCTCGTCGTTGATCTGCAGCATCCTTGCGCAGATGTGGAGCATGAATCCGCTCAGATCATTAAGCAGGATGGGCTGCGGCTCTGGTATCAATTCGAGAAAGCCCGCATTACGGCGGCTGATCTCATCGCGGACTTATCGCAGAAGCTGCCGATACAGGATCTCAGCGTGCAGGAGCCAGATATTGAGGATGCGATTCGTGAAGTGTACGCAACGACTTAAGTGAAATAGGAGGCCGAGAGATGAGTACGAGATTGACAGGAGAGTATGGGATTATGCTTTACGCAGCTGATCTGCAACAAGCATCGAAGTGGTACTGCGACCATCTCGGCTTTACGCTCGGCCTTCATAACTTTGATGATTTTGTAGAGCTGCATCTGTACGAGCGTCATGTACTTCATCTATTTAAGGCTGAATCACCTGTTCCTGTAATGGAGCGGCCTTTTTTCGGCCTTAATGTCCATGATGCAGCTGGATTGCATCAATCCTTGTTAGACGCAAATGTACAGGTGACGGAGCTTGTTCAGCGATCGGATCATATCGAGTTCATCCTGACGGACTTGAATGGGAACCGGATCTATATGACGGAATGGCTGTAACATTCGACTTAGGAGGATTCACCGTGGCAATCGTAACCGACCAACAAGGAAATGTATTTACAGACTTCCTTGCGATTAAGGAACACGAACTAGAAAACTTCGAATTCGATGCGCCATTCACGCATGCCTTAATTGTAGTCCGATGCGACAATAAGTATTTAATGATGTTTAATAAATGGAGACAAAGCTGGGAGCTGCCAGGTGGAGTCATCGAAGCTGGCGAGTCAGCACGCGAGTGTGCGGTTCGGGAGCTCTATGAAGAGACGAATCAAATGGCTTCTCATGTCGTATTCAAAGGTTTGATGAAATTCGACCTGCAGCCGAGCTTTCACGGTGGGGAGCGCACTGAATATGGCGCGTTATTCTATACCGTGATCGACACGCCTAGAGAATTCGCGGAGAATGAAGAGGCGGAGCAGATCATTTGGTGGGATGGAATCTCCGATATTGGCGACATCGCCATCATTGATCGGAAATTAATAGAATTTGTTTAACTTAACGACATTAATTATGAGTAGGAGCCCTGATGAAATTTAGATTTATCATTTGTTTAATATCATTAATTATCATGTTGTGCGGTTGCTCTAATACTGCAATTCAGAAACCAAACTTCCCTAGCGCTCATGTCGATTACTTCAAGGGTTATGGGTGGACGCTGAAAAGTTTCGAAGCTGAGAACACCTATGGTGCGGGATCACTGCCGACAGTAAAGGAACATTATGACTTGCTCATTAATGAAGGTAAGCTCGACCTCGCTCCCTACGCTTCCAAGGAAATCATAGAATCAGGATACGATCTCGAGGAAGCGGTCGGCCCTTACAACGATATCATTGGTTATGTGTTGGAATGCGAGGGGAAGGTTATCGGGGGCTATCTGTCGCTTCAAACGGAGACCTTGAATGGGGATATTTATGAGATCACGAAGGGACCGACTGTTCCGATCAAGAATCGGGATGTGGTGTTAACGAGTGTTCCATAGTGCAAGCTAACGGACTACAGACACGTTATTTGGTAGAAATGGCTAGAGTTTTTATTCTAACGGTACCCAGAGAAGCTATTTTGATAAAATGAACCTATTTCATGTCCAAAAGTAGCGAATAACGTTTCTGGAGTCCGTTAGCCGAGTGCCCGCAGAGAATGCGGGCTTTTTCTATTGCTCCTATCGCAACTAAACGATCCAACCGGCGTCTAACTTGGCAAAATAGAGAAATAGAGTAGGAGAAGGGTTATTCCATGCGAATTAGAACATTTGCTATATCTGGAGCTGTGCTTGGAGCGTTGGTTGTAGGCGCAAACGCTGGCGCTGGTTCTGCCGATGCAGCTTCGGCATCCGCGAAAGAACAACAGTTTGCTGATCTTACTTACGCGAAGTGGGCGGAGGACAGCATTCATTACATGGCGCATCGCGGGACAATTGCCGGCTACGGCAATGGGATGTTCAAGCCGGAAGGACTAGTGACTCGCGCGCAAGCGGTCACATTCATGGTGAGGGAGCTTTATCCGGATAAGAATGCGAGAGCTAATCCGACGTATTCGGATGTGCCGCGCACTCATCCATTCTATAAAGAGATCGAGGTAGCAGCCGAGATGGGGCTTGCAGGCGGTTTCCCGGACGGTGCATTTCATCCGGACGAACCGATCAGCCGCGCAGAAACAGCAGCGTTCCTCTCTCGCGCGTATCGCTTGAAGAGCGGTTCGCAGCAAGTTAACCTCTCGGATACGAAGACGCATTGGGCGGCTGATCCGATTGCGATCATGAGCTCGAACGGTCTCATAGGCGGGTACGCGGATCAGACCTATCGTCCGAATCGGTCGGTTACGCGTGCGGAATATGCGGTATTCCTGGCGAGGGTGATCCGTTTCGAGCGAGCGGAAGCGATCGAGGCTAAGGATTGGGATAAGCTCATCTCTTACATGACCGTGAGCGAGCAAGTTGGTCAAATGTTGATGCCGGACATCCGGCAGTGGAATGGTCAAGTGACGACTACTGTGAACGAAGGCATCAAGAGCCAATTGCATAATCAAGATCTGGGCGGTCTGATCGTATTCGAGAAGAACATCGTCGATGCGAAGCAGCTCACCACCTTCACGCATGATCTTCAAGCGGAAGCAGGAGATATCCCGCTATTCTTAAGCATTGACCAAGAAGGCGGAGTGATCAAGCGAATTCCTGGCGGCACGAATCTGCCAGGACAGATGGCGCTAGGGGCAACCGGGGATGACTCTCTCGCGGAAGCAGCTGGGAAGCTGACTGGTGAAGAGCTGAAAGCGCTGGGGCTGCGGCTGAATTTTGCACCGGATCTGGATATTAACAGCAACCCGGATAACCCGATTATCGGGATGCGTTCGTTCGGCTCGGACCCCGACTTGGTAACTCGTCTTGGCTTGTCTACGATGAAGGGGTTGAAGGCAGCGGGCGTCATCGCAGCTGTGAAGCATTTTCCAGGTCATGGCGATACAGCAGTCGATTCTCATCTCGGTCTGCCGGTATTGAATTACGACCGCGAGCGGCTCGATGCTGTGGAGCTGAAGCCATTCCGAGCAGCGATAGCTAGCGGCGTCGAGATGATCATGACCGCGCATATCGCGTTCCCCGCGGTCGATAATGAACGCGTAACGTCCCTGAAGGACGGCAGCAGCATTCCTCTCCCAGCGACTTTGTCGAAGAAGGTACTCACGGGCATGCTTCGTGGGGAACTGGGTTATAAAGGCGTTATCATCTCCGATGCGTTCACGATGAACGCGATCGCTGAGCATTTTGGCGAGAATCAATCGGTTGAACGCGCGGTCGCTGCCGGTGTAGACATCATTCTTATGCCGCAAAATATCGAAGGAGCACATCAGACGCTGGTGGAAGCGGTGAAGAGCGGAAGGTTGTCCGCTTCGTCGATCCATGATTCGGTTAAACGGATCTTGGAGCTCAAATCCAAGTACGGACTGTTCGATCAAAGGGAGAGTCTCGCTTCCCAGCTCGCAGCTCTGAAGAACATCATCGGAGCATACGAGCACCGAGTTGTGGAGAATGAAATTGCGGCTCGGGCGGTCACCTTGCTCGCCGGCCGAGACCAAATCCATCCGGATCTCATTCATCCGGGGGACCATGTTGTTATTGCTGCTGCCGATGAAGGGCAGGCGAAGCAGTTGAAGGATCAGCTCCTGCGAGCGGCGTCTACGCAAGCTTTGCAGGTTGATACGGTCTTGATTAAGCCGGGGCATGCGGCTGAAGCTCTTCCAGCACTTGCGAAAGCGGACTATATCATCGCTGCATCCTACCAATTCCGTAACGTTGCCAGCCAGTTCAACTGGAGCGATACACAGTCGGTCATCGATGAGTTGAATAGGCTAAAGAAGCGATATACGCTGTTGTCCCTCGGTAATCCATACGAGCTGCTCTACTTGCACGATGTACAATCCGCTTTGGCCGTGTACGGCAAGCAGGAGCCAAACACAGCGGCAGCGATAGGGGTTGTCCTTGGGCAGAAGGACGCGGTTGGCGTGCTGCCTGTCAAGTTAGAGCGGCCATAAATCCTTAATGATCAAAGCACGCCTGAACATGCAGGCGTGCTTTCTCTTTTTCACGAAGAGTTGGACAAAATGTGCGCTCTGACTATCTCGAAAGGCGTGCTATTTTCATAGATTACAATAGAAGGGGGAGGGATGTGCAGGTATGGCGAAAGTCGGTGTTGTTATGCCCGTTTATTATCAGGATGAAACGTTTATCCGTTTGGCGATTCAATCCGTCCGCTACCAAAACTACAGCGATTTTACCTTCCTGATTGTAATCGACGGGGCGCCGGAGCTTCTGCCGCTCATTCAGGAATGTACGTATGGGGATCCAAGAGTAACGATCGTGTCATATCCAGTCAATCAAGGCGTAGCTTATGCGCTTAATTACGGCTTCGAAATTCTGATGGACCAAGGTTATGATTATTTGACATGGGTATCGACGGACAATATTTACTATCCTTATTTTCTTGGCACATTGGTGTACGAGATGGATCACGCTGGACCTCATGTGGGCATTGTATACAGCAGCTTTAATCAGATCTTCGAGGATGGGACGAATGCGCATACGCCTGAATTTCTTCTTACCTTGCGGAACTGGCAGAATCGCCCCAAAGAAGCGCTACTGGATGGCTGCATTATCGGCCCATCCTTCATCCATCGTACGGAATATTGCCGGAAGCTGGACGGGTATCGGATGAAGTATATTCAGGATTACGATTATTGGCTGCGCATGACGGATTATTGCGACATTAAGTTTGTGCCGATTGAGCTGATGGATTATCGGATCAATTCGCCATTCAGCCTCTCAACGCACATAGCGAATGAGTCATCCAAGTATCGCATGTGCTGGAACGAGGTGCATCATTCGCACTTTGAGACTCGCATGCGGCGTGGGATGCCTCTCTTATACACCGCTTTATTCGTCGTGAAGCCGAATGAAGTCGAGAAGGCGAGAATTGCCTTCGGGAATCTCATCGATCAGTACGAGACGAACTGCGAGATTATAATCGTGAGTTTAGCGACGCAGAAAGAGGTCGAGGCCATCATCGAGCCTTATCAAGATCCGCGCGTGCGAGTCTTGTATTATGTGAAGCATACGATCAGTTATGCGCTGCACAAAGCGCTCGCCAGAGCAAGAGGAGATTGGTGCATGATCTTCGACAGCCAGTATGCGCCTGCTGAGAAAAGCTTCGTGCGGACCATTAAGGAATCGGGACTGATGAATCCGGATA
The DNA here is from genome assembly GCF_056269245.1 of Paenibacillus sp. J31R98. Classification (NCBI taxonomy): domain Bacteria; kingdom Bacillati; phylum Bacillota; class Bacilli; order Caryophanales; family Paenibacillaceae; genus Paenibacillus; species Paenibacillus sp. J31R98. The sequence goes on along the minus strand of NZ_JBWDNO010000001.1, from coordinate 1,695,978 downwards.
CGACCTCCGCGATTTCGTGGTATAACGGTGAAGTGACATCTTCGAAGAATGTTCAATATCTCTATCAGACCATGACGGTGCGTTCACGGATGCAGGCATTCGTGCTCGGGGCACTGAAATAATTGGAGAGAGCCGAATAAGAACTCTCAGATAGTAACGTAGATAATTCCTCGCATCTGTGAAAGTTTCGAAAACATGTGAGTCCTATAAGGGCTCTTTTCTTTTTATATGGCAGGAAAGCTGGTGTTTCTGGAGAACTCTTCCAGTAAAGAAAAGAGGGATGTACATGAATAAATGGTATGGCGCTGCTGGCGTATGTGTGAATGAAGCGGGGCAGTTGTTAATGGTGCTGCAAGGTAAGCCTGAAGAAGAAAAGTCATGGTCAGTTCCTTCTGGCGGCATGGAGAAAGGCGAAACATTGGAAGATTGCTGCGTGCGCGAGGTGTATGAAGAGACCGGCTATCGGTGCAGGATTAAGCAGAAGCTTCATGAGAAAGAAGGCGGATTCGAGGAGTCAGCTTTCCACGTCTCGTATTACGAGATCGAAGTGATAGAAGGAAGTCCAACGATTCATGATCCTGACGGGCTCATTCATGAGATTGCTTGGCATAGCGCTGAGGCGATTCGCGAGCTTCAATTGTCTTTCGAAGAGGATTTCGAATTTTTATTACATTATATTGCTGAGAAAAGCAGGACCGATTAACATGACGGAGGATGCTCCAACTGGATATCGGTACCGGCTTCATTTTTTTAGGAAAGAAATCGTCTAAACCTGTCCCAATCTGCATAATGTACGAGTGATTCCTTATCCATGAAACGAAAGAGGGGCTAATCTTAATGAATACACAGACGGTCCAGCCTTCGAGAGAGGATATTCTCGCGCACTATAAGGAGAAGGGCTTCGCGGTTATTCCGAAGGCGCTTTCACAAGCGGAGCTTGATTATTTGAACCAGTTGGTAGAATCATCCTTGAAGCAGACACCGGAACAGTGGCATCAGCCCAAAGAAGGCGCAGTTGGTACGGTTGGTTTGCTGCAGACGCATCCGCTGGAGATGGATCGCTTCATCAGGCATCCCGTTACTTTTCCGCTCGTACAGGAGGTATTGCTCGGCGAGGCTCGTTTTGCCCAGTTTGATTTTCGCGATGTAACGGCTGACCTTGCGAGCAGCAGCGAGATGCATTTTCACCGTGATATCAGCTATTACGGGACGCTCGGCGGGAAAATCTACGATCCCGAGAATCCCTACATCAGCACCTACACTTGTGTCATCTACTATCTGTCGGATGTTCATGACTGCTGCCCGGCGTTCTGTCTCGTGCCGAACAGTCATACGTACGATTCGCTTGATGAGGCGAAAGCTAAGCTTGGGGAGGCTTACGAAGAGATTCCGATTCGTGGTCAAGCGGGCACTGCCGTCTTGTACAACATTACAACCTATCACACACGCAAAGGCGGTACGACTGACTGCACGCATGGCCGTCGCACGATGCATAATTACCATTCGCGCGCATCCAGCTATCCGCTGACGAACTGGGCAACCGTGCCCGAGGTGCTCGCACTCAGCGATGATCACGAGACTCGCTTGTTCTATTCGCAGTGGACGCCGAACCAAATTAAGTTCGCCCGAGAGAACTACAAGAAGCCAATTCCAGACTATTATCCCGTGAAGATGATTAAATAGAATGAGTATGTAAGAAGGCCGCTAATTGAAGCGGCCTTCATTCGTTTGTTCGAGCAGCAGTTAGCTCTTAACCGCTGCGATTAAGAGGAACATCGGCCTTCGAACCTCCTCCTGCCAAGCAGGGTTGCTCTCAAGCATCTCCTTCGTTGGTTGAAGCTCAGACAGCTTCGTCAAGCTAAACCCGGCTGCGAGCAAGCCGTTGATGTATGTTGCAACCGTGCGGTGATACTTAATGACATCCTCATTCAGAAATCTCGATTGACGCTGACCCTCTTGATGATAGTTGTCCAGCGGCCAGTGCAGCTTCTCGCCTTGCTGCCCATAGTGCCAATCTTGCGCCGCTAGCGCTGTGAAGATGGGATGCTCCACCGAGAATACGAAGCTGCCGCCAGGCACCAGCATGTTATGCACGTTACGGCAAACTGCGGCAAAATCATCCACATAATGAAGCGCGAGCGAGCTAAGCACAACATCGAACGATTCTGCTAGCAGTTCGACGTCCTCGATAGCCATTTGCCTGTATTCGATCTGCTCGTCATTCGTCATTTCCTTGGCGCGATCCAGCATGTTCGCGGATAATTCAATGCCAAGCACGGAGCTTGCCCGCTGCTCGCGAGCATACCGGCAATGCCAGCCAAACCCACAGCCTAGGTCAAGCACCCTCATACCCTGTAGCTCAGGTAGCATGGCGCGAAACGTACTCCATTCACCAGCAGCGTCCAACCCGCCGACCGAACGTGGCATCTGACTGTATTTGGCGAAAAATCCGGAATCGTCATATTTGTTCTGTTTCATAACATGCTCAATCCTCCCTTGCAATTAGCCATAGTTTACTAGAAACTGGATGGTGTGAGCAACAGACGATAAGGATTGATTTGGAGTTAACTCCAAAGGTTACACTACGTTAATAAGATCTACGAGATTGGAGAAGATGATGGACGCGACTATGGAAGCAAAACGAGCTGCAGCGGAGAAGGCTGCTGAGTATGTACGTGACGGAATGATAGTTGGTTTAGGGACAGGTTCCACGGCTTATTGGGCAATTGAGAAGCTCGGCATGTTGACGAAGAGCGGCCTCAGCATGAAGGCTGTTGCCACGTCCATGCAGTCTGAAATACAGGCTAAGAAACTGGGGATTCCGCTAATTCCGTTATCAGAGATTGAAGAAATTGATCTTACCATTGACGGCGCTGATGAAGTCGATGCTGACTGGAACTTAATCAAGGGCGGGGGAGGCGCGCTGCTCCGTGAGAAGATCATTGCTTCTGCCAGCAAGGAGTTAATCATCATTGCCGACGAAGGCAAGGTCGTAGAGAAGCTGGGCAGATTCCCTCTGCCTGTGGAAATCGTGAAATTCGGATACGAGTTAACGATTCGGAAGCTGGCCTCTTATGGCTGCATCCCTCGGTTGAGAATGCAAGTCGATACACCTTTCATAACCGATAATGGCAACTATATTGCCGACTGTGATTTTAGCAGGATAGAACAACCGAGTGAGTTGCATACAGCGCTTAACCTGATACCGGGTGTCGTTGAGAATGGGTTGTTCATCAATCTCGCGGCCAAAGTGATAATTGGCGCTCGTGATGGGTCTGTCAGAGAATTGGCGAGGTGATAGGGATTGCGCTTCCTCATGATAATCAGCGTTGCCATTGTTCTGCTGCTAGCCGGATGCTCGACTGGCTCTAATCATTCGGAGAACGCTTCGAATGGGAAAATGACCAAGGACGACTTCGTATATCGTCTTATAACCGATAAAGCAAACTATGCAGCAGGAGAGCAAGTGAATCTTTACGCTGAGCTCGAGTATATTGGGGACCAACCAGAGATCAAGATTAGACATGCCGCTTCACCGTTTTACTTTACGCTCAAGGAGAGAACAAGAGGGTATGATATCGCCTATATGATGAATCAACCCGGTATTACGACCACATTAAAGAAGGGTGTACCGTTAAAGGAACGATATCAGGGCGGCGGCGGGTATAGCGCAGATGATCCAAAAGCATTTGTTGACTTCATCAAGGAATTTTACGCTGCAACGCAGAAAGGGACTTTTCCAACAGGTGATTATGAGGTCTCCGGCTGGGCAGAATTCGCACCAGAGCACAACGGCTCGAACGTAAGCAGCAAAGATTATTTGCGGTTGGATGCCAGTTTGGAACTTAAAGTAGGGCAGTAGTTGAATGAAACGGTGTGGAATGTGTTGGGCAAGCTAGCTCAAAAAGGACAACCGGGGATGGGCGAATCTATATTGACTTGATCATGGCCGCATGCAACAATGACCTTGAAACCTAAATTCATTAGGGAATGAGTGATGGCGATGTATTGGCGCGAAGCACGATACAGGACAATCGCATTACTGCCCTTCGTCAATAGGGACCGCGTGGAAGCGAACAACTTCCGCACGGTCCCTTTCTTATGGTAAAGCAAGAAAGACATTGCTTGTCTCGTCCATTCTGGGAGGAGTGTCGACATGTTGCCAATTGTACTGGATGGAGAAAGCCTCACTCCTGAATTGATCGCAGAGGTCTCGTACCAATATCGGCCTGTCGTCTTAAGCAGCGAAGCAGAGAAGCGGGTCGTCACCTGTCGAAAAATGGTGGAGGATCTGGTTGCAGGTGGGCAAGTGGTGTATGGCGTGACGACAGGCTTCGGGAAGTTCAGCGACGTCGTTATTTCGTCGCAGCACGCAGCCCAGCTCCAAATGAACTTGATTCGCAGCCATGCATGCGCAGTCGGCAATCCGATGAGCGAACCGGCGGTACGCGCGCTCATGCTGCTTCGCGCGAACGCGCTAAGTAAAGGCCATTCAGGTATTACGATGGCAACGCTGCAGCTCTTGCTCGATTGTATCAACAAGCGCGTGCATCCGGTCGTACCTGAGCAAGGATCGCTTGGCGCTAGCGGTGATCTCGCGCCGCTCTCTCATCTTGTCCTCGTGCTGATTGGCGAGGGAGAGGCGTATTATCAAGGGAAGAGGCTTCGAGGAGCGGAGGCTCTGGCAAGAGCTGGACTTCAGCCGATTACGCTGCAAGCCAAAGAAGGACTCGCGCTTATCAACGGGACTCAGGTGATGACCTCAATCGGAACGCTCGCATATGTGAAAGCGCTGCGGCTAGCGAGAATCGCGGACGTAATCGCATCAATGACGCTGGAAACGTTGCATGGCATACCGGAAGCTTTCGCTGAGGAAGTGCAGCTTGCAAGGCCATATGCGGAGCAAATCGGTGTGGCTCGCAACTTGCGAATGCTCCTGCAAGGGAGCGCTCACACAACCCGCCAAGGCGAGCTTCGGGTTCAGGACGCCTATTCGCTTCGCTGCTTGCCGCAAGTGCATGGCGCTACTCGGCAGGTGCTCGCCTACACGCAAGATAAGCTGCTGATTGAGATGAATGCCGCCACGGATAATCCGCTCCTGTTCCCAGAGAAGTCGCTTGTTATCTCAGGTGGTAATTTTCACGGTCAACCGATTGCTTTTGCGATGGACTTCTTGAAGATTGGCATGAGCGAGCTAGCGAATATATCGGAGCGGCGGACGGAGCGGCTTGTGAATCCGGCACTATCCGGGGGATTGCCGGCATTTCTGAGTCATAATCCAGGTCTTGGATCTGGCCTTATGATTATGCAGTACGTCAGCGCGTCACTCGTCTCTGAGAATAAGGTGCTCGCGCATCCCGCCAGCGTCGACTCGATTCCATCGTCTGCAGGCCAGGAGGATCATGTGTCGATGGGGACGACCGCCGCGAGGCATGCGGAGCTGGTGATCGATAATGTGGCAAAAGTGTTGGCCATTGAGCTTATCTGCGCGGCAGAAGCAGCGGAGTTCGTCGGAGCAAGCGGCTTAGCGCCCGCAACGAAGGTGTTATATGACAGCTTGCGGGTAATCGTTCCGAAAGTCGAAGAGGATCGCTCGACTTCAGCGGACATTGAGCGAACGGCGACAATGCTATTGTCAGGCGAATGGTTGAAGAGCGTGGAAGCGGTGTGCGGTCCCTTGTATTAACGCTTGAAGGAGGTTCTCATCCATGACAGTGAGTGACCATCAACCGATCGAACCAAAGCGACTCATTCGTGCGCCGCGCGGGACGGAGCTGTCCTGCAAAGGCTGGATTCAAGAAGCCGCGATGCGAATGCTAATGAACAATCTGGATCCGGACGTAGCAGAGCGCCCGGAGGATCTGGTCGTATACGGCGGAATTGGCAAGGCTGCGCGGAATTGGCCCTCATATGATGCCATTGTACGCGAGCTTCAGCGCTTGGAGAGCAACGAGACGCTCCTTATTCAATCGGGGAAGCCGGTCGGGGTCTTCAAGACACATGAGCGAGCGCCGCGTGTGCTGCTCTCGAACTCCGTGCTCGTGCCGAAATGGGCAACCTGGGAAAATTTCCGCGAGCTCGAGAAGAAAGGGCTAATGATGTATGGTCAGATGACAGCTGGCAGCTGGATCTACATCGGTACGCAAGGGATCTTGCAAGGAACATATGAGACGTTCGCTGAAGCTGCGAGGCAGCATGCGGGCGGCACTTTGCGAAGCACGCTCACCCTAACAGCAGGACTTGGCGGCATGGGCGGCGCCCAGCCGCTAGCAGTAACGATGAACGAAGGCGTTGTTATCGCGGTTGAGGTGGATCGCTCCCGAATCGAGCGGCGTATCCAGACTCGTTATTGCGACTTGCTTGCAGAGACATTAGACGAAGCGCTGGAGCTGGCAGAGGAAGCAAGGGCTGCGGGGAAGGCGCTCTCAATCGGGCTGCTAGGCAATGCTGCTGAGATCTATCCGGAGTTTGTAAGGCGCGGGATTAAGCCGGATTTCACGACAGATCAGACTTCGGCGCATGACCCGCTGATTGGTTACGTGCCAGCAGGCTTGTCACTGGAAGAGGCAGGGGAGTTGCGTAAACGTAATCCAGAGCAGTATGTGCAGCTTGCCAAAGCAAGCATCGCTACCCATGTTCAAGCGATGCTCGATCTGCAGCAGATGGGCTCTGTTGTGTTCGATTACGGTAATAACATTCGGCAGGTCGCTTACGACGAAGGGGTGGCAGATGCTTTTCGCTTCCCAGGCTTCGTTCCTGCGTACATTCGCCCTTTATTCTGCGAAGGGAAGGGACCGTTTCGGTGGGTGGCCTTATCCGGAGATCCGGAGGATATTCGGAAGACGGATGAGCTTGTCCTTCAACTTTTCCCGGGTAATAAAAGGCTTCGAAGATGGATCGAGATGGCGGGAGAACGAGTCGCCTTCCAAGGGCTGCCGGCCCGTATCTGCTGGCTGGGCTACGGCGAACGTGAGAAATTCGGCCTCGCGCTGAACGAAATGGTGCGCAGCGGGGAGTTGAAAGCGCCGATTGTCATTGGCCGCGATCACCTCGACTGCGGTTCGGTCGCATCCCCTAACCGGGAGACGGAAGCGATGAAGGACGGCTCGGACACGGTCGGCGATTGGGCGATACTGAATGCGTTAATCAACACATCGGCAGGCGCTTCCTGGGTGTCTGTCCATCATGGCGGCGGGGTTGGGATGGGCTATTCGCTGCATGCAGGCATGGTCGTTGTTGCTGACGGGACCGATGAAGCGGCGGAGCGGCTAAGCGCTGTGCTGACATCAGACCCCGGCATGGGCGTCATTCGCCATGTGGACGCCGGATACGATGAGGCGGTCGAAACAGCGCAGAAGCACGGCATTCGCATCCCGATGCGAGAGTAGGGGGACTGATACACGATGAGTTCGAATGCGAAGCCGATTGACTTGCTTGTTACTGATATTGGCGTTCTGGTCACGCCGCCGCCTGGCTCTGTTCCTCGTTACGGTGCGGAAATGCATATAATTAACGAGATTAAACATGCAGCGATTGCAATTCAAGGCGAGCGGATTGTGCTCTTCGGAACGGAGAGTGATGTACGGAATCAGCTCAGCGGAATCGAAATCACGAAGACGGTCAGTGCTGAAGGCAAGCTGGTTACGCCCGGCTTCGTTGATCCGCACACGCATCTTGTGCACGGCGGCTCACGGGAGCATGAGCTATCGCTCAAGCGCTCGGGCGTGCCGTATTTGGAGATATTGGCGCAGGGCGGCGGTATATTAAGCACAGTGCGCTCGACCCGCGCAGCAAGCGAGCAAGAGCTATATGACAAGGCACGAAGAAGTCTCGATATTATGCTGATGGGCGGCGTAACGACCGTTGAAGCGAAGAGCGGGTATGGGCTGTCGCTCGAGGATGAGCTCAAGCAATTGCGCGTAGCCAAGCAGCTTCATTCGCACCATCCGGTCGATCTCGTAGCGACCTTCATGGGTGGGCATGCCGTGCCGACCGAGTATGCTGGGCGGTCGGATGAATATGTCGAGCTTATCGTGAGGGAGATGTTGCCAGAGGTGGGGAGTCAAGGGCTCGCTGTGTATTGCGATGTGTTCTGCGAATCGGGTGTCTTCAGCATTTCGCAATCTAGGCGAATTCTGCAAGAAGCCAAGCGATACGGATTGCTTCCGAAGATTCACGCAGACGAGATCGTCTCGCTCGGCGGAGCGGAGCTTGCCGGAGAGATCGGTGCGATATCGGCGGAGCATCTGCTTGCTGCCTCTGATCAAGGCTTAAGCGCGCTTGTGTCCAGCGGGGTTATTCCGGTGCTGTTGCCCGGAACATCCTTCAATCTTGGTCTCAAGCAGCATGCGCGTGCACGCGAGATGATCGATACATTCGGGCTGCCGGTGGCACTTGCGACAGACTATAATCCGGGCTCGTGCCCTACGGAGTCGCTTCAGATTATCATGATGCTGGCTTCCCTTAACCTGAGAATGACGCCCGAAGAGATTTTAACCGCCTGCACCATTAACGCGGCTGCAGCAATCGGCTTAGCTGGCCAGATCGGTTCGATAGAGGCTGGGAAGCAAGCGGATATAACGATACTTAATGCGCCAAGCCTTGCTTATTTGCCCTATCATTTTGGCATCAACCATACGTTTGGTGTGATCAAGAGAGGTCGAATCGCAGTATGGAATGCACAGCTTGTGACGGAGGAGTGGGGGCAGTGAGCGACAGTGGCAATGGAAGTATACCTTTTCTGGCATCGCCTGATCAGGCAACGTTTCGAGATCATATGGAGACGAGAATTTCGCATTGGATCCGTCCATGGGATGGTCAAGAGGAGCTACTAGCAGGCATCGTCGGCGTTCCTCTCTCCAAGTCTTCGATCTCGCTATCCGGCGCTTCGACGACTCCTGCAGCTGTGAGGGCAGCGTTCAAATCCTTTACCACTTACTCGCTGGAATACGGTGTGGATCTACAGCAGCTGACAGTCCGTGATCTTGGCGATATTCAGATGCATGTAACCGATATCGGTGAATGCCATAAGCGCATTGAAGCTTGTCTAGCTATGCTCTATGAACGACAGCCTCAGCTTATCCCAATCGTCATCGGAGGAGATCATTCGGTTAGCTGCCCATCGGTCAAAGCATTCGCCAAGCGCTACCCAGGTAAGAAGGTGGGCATGATCCACTTCGACGCGCATCACGATGTTAGAAATTTCGAGGACGGCGGCGTAACGAATGGAACGCCATTCCGCGGCATCCTGGAATCAGGCGCTGCCGAGGGGTGCAACATCGCGCAAATCGGTATCCGCGGATTTATGAATTCGAAGCCTTACCACGACTATGTACTCAGCAAAGGGATTCATGTTTTCACTTCCCGGGATGTGCGAAACAAGGGGATTCAAACGGTGCTCGCCGAGGCGCTTGCTGCCGCAGGAGATGGAACGGATGCGATCTATGTGAGTTTTGACGTCGATGTTATTGACCAAGCATACGCACCGGGCTGCCCAGCAATTGGGACCGGTGGGATGAATCCGTGGGACGCGCTTGATGCGCTGTATCATCTTGGAACACTGCCAAACGTGATGGGAATCGACTTTGTCTGTATCGATCCGACTGTTGACATGCGCAATGTAACCTCACGCCTTGCGGTACAATTCATGCTTAGCTTCTTGGCTGGAGTGGCGAGTCGTTCGGAATGAATCGAGGCAGGGCAGCAGGAGCCTTCGACCTCCGTATAGAATCAGTTGAATAAGGAACGCTCTATGAGTAGAAGTGAATAGTAGTCCTAAGGAGAGGGAGTAAACGATGGAACGAATGAAAGCAATCGTATTAAATGAGCCGGGCAAGCCCGAGCAGTTCGTGTTGTCGGAGGTGCCAGTCCCAGCTGTGAAGGCAGGAGAGATCCGGGTACGCGTACAAGCTGCGGGACTTAATCCGGTTGACTACAAGGTAGCGATGAACGGCCATCCGAATTGGCAGTATCCTCACGTCAGCGGTGTCGATGTCGCGGGAATCGTTGATGCCGTTGGGGAAGGCGTTACCCAGTGGAACGTGGGCGATCGTGTCGTTTATCATGGTGATTTCTCCAAGCCTGGCGGCTTCGCAGAATACAGCACAACTATAGCGCATACAGCGGCGGCAATACCCGAAGGTGTCTCGTTCGTGGATGCCGCAGCATTCCCTTGCGCTGGCTTGACTGCTTACCAAATTCTCGTTCGCAAAATGCACATACAGCGTGGACAGTCCATTTTGGTGCACGCAGGAGCCGGCGGAGTAGGCGGCTATGCGGTCCAGCTGGCTAAGCTGCTTGGCGCTTCCACCATTATCGCAACCGCTTCGCCGAACAATGCCGATTATGTGCGCAGTCTTGGCGCTGATTATGTGCTGGATTATAACCAAGAGGATGTGCACGCGAAGGTGATGGAGATCACGGCAGGCGAAGGGGTGGACTTAATTGTTAGCTCCATTAATCGTGCCACTTCGCAGAAGGATCTGTCCGTTCTGTCATTCGGAGGTCAGCTCGCATGTATCGCAGGCGCACCTGAGACGGTAGCTGACTTTCAGCCTTCCACGAAGACATTCACATTGCATAAGCTGATGCTCGGCGGAGCCTATGGCTCGGGTAGAAAGGCTGAGGAAGATCTCGCAGCAATGGCAGCCGAATTCCTGCAACTGCTTGCGGAGAAGAAGCTCGATCCGATGGTGAATAGAGTGATTGCTTTGGAAGAGATTCCACAAGGGCTGAAGCTGCTGTCAGAGCGGCATGTACAAGGGAAGATTGTTGCGAAGATTGGTGGCTGAGAGGGAGAGAGCCCCGAATAGAATGAATCTATTATACCGCTGAAGACGACTATGATATATTGGAAGGGTATGACATAACTTGAACTTTGGAGGATGAACGTCAATGGCGAATCAATTTTCAGAGGAAAGACGTTTTCTTGAAGAGACACTTGCCGTGCATGGCGGCCAGCAGCTGGATGCTTCGACTTACGCACGTGCAGTTCCTATCTATCAAACGACATCATATGGCTTCAGAGACACAGAGCATGCAGCGAACTTATTCGGTTTGAAAGAGTTCGGCAATATTTACACCCGCATCATGAATCCGACGACCGACGTATTCGAGCAGCGAATCAATGCGCTTGAAGGCGGTGCTGGCGCACTTGGCGTCGCGTCTGGACAAGCAGCAATTACATATTCGATCTTGAATATTGCCGAAGCAGGCGATGAGATTGTATCTGCAACAAGCCTCTATGGCGGTACTTATAATCTATTCTCGTATACGCTGAAGAAACTAGGCATTACGGTGCGCTTCGTCGACCCAAGCAACCCGGAGAATTTCCGTGCGGCGATTACGGATAAGACAAAAGCGATCTTCGCCGAAACCATCGGCAATCCGAAGGGCGATGTGCTTGATATTCAGGCTGTCTCCGGCATTGCACATGAGAATGGTATTCCGCTGATCGTCGATAATACGTTCCCAAGCCCTTATTTGCTGAAACCGATCGAACACGGCGCAGATATTGTCGTTCACTCCGCTACCAAGTTTATCGGCGGACATGGCACGTCTATCGGGGGTGTCATTGTTGACAGCGGCAAGTTCGACTGGGCGGCAAGCGGCAAGTTCCCTGGACTGACAACACCGGATCCGAGCTACCACGGCGTCGTCTTCACGCAAGCTGTTGGTCCGATTGCTTATATCATTAAAGCACGCGTTCAGCTGCTGCGCGATATGGGCGCTGCGCTCTCGCCATTCAACTCCTTCTTGCTGCTGCAAGGGCTGGAGACGCTTCATCTACGGATGGAACGCCATTCCTCGAACGCGCAGAAGGTGGCGGAATATCTGGAGCAGCACGAAGCTGTTGAGTGGGTCAGCTACGCTGGACTTGAGAGCCATCCATCGTATGAGCTCGCGAAGAAGTACTTGCCGAAAGGACAAGGCGCGATCCTTACGTTCGAGATTAAAGGTGGCGTAGAAGCAGGCAAGAAAGTTATTAATTCCGTTAAACTTTTCTCGCACTTGGCTAACGTAGGCGATTCCAAGTCTCTTATTATTCATCCTGCCAGCACGACGCATCAGCAGCTCTCAGGTGAAGAGCAGCAAGCGACTGGCGTTACGCCGGGTCTCATCCGCTTGTCGGTTGGTACTGAGGCTATCGATGATATCATCTTTGATCTTGAACAAGCGATAAGAGCAAGCAGGGAGTAAGCAAAAGAGAAGAATGGCCATCAAATTAGAAAACCGCCCAGGATGTGGGCGGTTTTTTTTGATAGGTTCTATTGCGTATCAAGCTGAGGCAGTAGGAGCTCGTCGCCGATCTTAACAATATCGTGATCTTCCAACAAATTGTAGCTAGCAAGTGCGTTCGCATATTTGCTGTCGCCATAATAAAGTCTGGAGATGCTCGATAATGTCTCGCCAACTTTCACCTTGTGCTTAGGAAGTGCTGGAATGAGCAGTGACGTCCCCGCCTTCAAGCCTACATTCGCATCCAGCTTGTTATGCTTTGCAATCATATCCACGTAATCATCCGTACGGTAAAATTGCTTCGAAATGTGGTATAGAGTGTCGCCTGATTGCACGAGATAGGTTGCAGGAAGAGTGACTTTCGAATAATCCAAATCACGTTGATCTCCATTCGATGAGCCAGCGCCACCGGACGGAGAAGGGATCGTAATTGTCTCTCCTTCAACCATATCGTTGATAAACAGGATATCGTTTGCTTTCGCAATAAGGTTGACTTGCTTCTTGGAATGATAGAACTTCATCGCAATCTTCGATAGTGTATCGCCCTTCTGAATCACATACTTCTTCGGATATTCGGAAGAGGTTGATGCCGAAGCTGAAGCAGTGCTAACGGGTCTTGCGTCTTTCACGGTTGTCGTCGGCTTCGATGCGGATGAAGCAGTAGCCGTTGAAGTTGTTGATGGGTTAGTCCCGCTCGTCGAGTTGGATTTCCCTTGACCGTCTTTCACCTGAGCTGAGTTGTTCGGCGCTGACGTTGTCGTTGTCGTCGAATCGACTCGAGTGTCTATCGGCTTTACGTTCTTCGTATTGCTGTTGGTCGCATCGTCTGCTGCTGGTTGACCGCTTGGTTTCGAGGCGAGCGGCTTATCTGCGAAATGAGATTGTGTGGCAAAGATACTATATAGCACAACACACATGAGCAGCAGTCCTACAGAGACTTGCAGAATCGAAGCGATCCGCCGCTTTCGGGCTCGCATTGCTCTAGGACCATATTTAGGGTTTGTCGAATTCGGTTTCAACGTTGAATCTTCCTTTCATGGGCAGAATCGGTATAGACCATATTACATGAAAACGAACGGAGGAAAAGGTTTATTGCCATAATCAGGTGATTGGCACTAGGCATAACCGTGTTCACAATAGGCATCTCGAATTTTTATATCCCGATCACGGGGCTCTTGGCATGGATGGGCACGGTAGAATTAGGCTAGGACAGTGAGTAGGGTTGTAGGCGCGTGTACGACTAAAGCAGGAGTGTTATCGTAAGGATGAATAGGCTTAGTAGGCCTATGATGCGGCAAAATGCTTGTAAATACGAAATCTTCGCGAACCAAATTTCTCTTTATTGTTCTGTTTTTTCTTGTATTCTAAGGAAAAGGAAGGACGATAATGGGAGGTGACGGATTGAACGTGAAGCGGTCGATGGTGCCTATACTACAGCTGCTGATCTTCGGCTATCATCAGGCAATGAGCTGTATATTTCCAGTAGCGATCTTCGGTACGCTGGCGATTTCAAGCATGATCGATGTGCCCTTCATCCAGAGGTACGATGCCATTCTTCTAATCTTAATTGGCGTGCAGGCTCTGATGTACTTCAGTGGACTTGAGACCATAGATGAGATTAAGGTAATCTGTGTGTTTCACGTCATTGGCTTGCTGCTGGAAATCTATAAAGTTAGTATCGGGTCGTGGTCGTACCCTGAGCCGGCGATTACGAAGCTGTTCCATGTCCCGTTGTACAGCGGCTTTATGTATGCAAGCGTAGCTAGCTTTATGTGCCAGATCTGGCGTAGACTAAGGATGGACATGACTGGCTGGCCGGGGCTGATACCCGCGGGACTTGTTGGCGGAAGCATCTATCTGAACTTTTTCACCAATCATTATATCGCTGACCTCCGTTGGTGGTTGACAGGGCTTGTCGTGATTGTTTTCTGGCGAACGTGGATCATCTATCATGTTCGATCCAAGACGTATCGAATGCCGCTTACCGCTGCATTCTTCATCGTCGGTTTCTTTATTTGGCTGGCGGAGAATATCGCGACATTCCTTGGCGCCTGGAGATATCCGAACCAGCATCATGAATGGCATGTGGTTCATTTCAGCAAGATCAGCTCATGGTTCCTGCTGGTCATCATCAGTGTTATCATTGTTGCACAGCTCAAGCATGTGAAAGCCGATCGGAATACCAAGGGGAGAGGATGAGTCCATTGATGCAAGCAGCAACGGTGTTGCAGGAGCTTGAAGCACTAGGCAAGGAAAGATTGAAGAAGATGTATATGTCCAATGGTGCGACAGAACCGGTATTTGGCGTAGCTACGGGTGAAATGAAGCCGATTGCCAAGAAGATTAAGAAGGATCAGCAGCTTGCTGATCAGCTTTATGATACAGGCAACTATGATGCGATGTATTTTGCCGGGGTCATTGCCGATCCGAAAGCGATGACTGCTGCGGATTTCGAGCGATGGATCGCGAAAGCTTACTTCTATATGCTGTCAGATTATGTAGTTGCCGTTACTCTGTCTGAGACGGACATTGCGCAAGAAGTGGCCGATCAATGGATTGCAAGCGGTGACGAGCTGAAAATGTCGGCAGGGTGGAACTGTTATTGCTGGCTGCTGGGGAACCGGAAGGACAGTGAGTTTGACGAGAGCAAGCTTGCCGCGATGCTCGATCAAATCGCACAGACGATCTATGATGCACCGGAACGAGCGAAATACGCGATGAATCACTTTATTTACACGGTCGCTATTTCCTATGTGCCACTCCATGATAAAGCGGTAGCGACGGCTGCTGCGGTAGGTCCGGTTGAAGTGAATAACGGCAAGGGGCCGAAGAAGCAGATTCATGCCGCCCCGAACATCCAGAAAGAACTTGACCGAGGCAGAATCGGATTTAAGCGTAAATACGTCAGGTGTTAATTCATAGCCATTAAAAAAAGCAGCTATCGTCTTGGAGTTCCGGGACAGTAGCTGCTTATTTGTGTTTGGTTTTAATGGCACCGCTATATAATAGTCTATTAAAAAATTCAGTATAAGTCTATTATTTTTATAGAAGAAAATGTATGTAATGGCGAAGTGATCGAAGGCGGGCAGATTACGGTATTGCAGCTGTAGTCATAATTTTCCTTAAGGTGGAAATTATAACTGGTATCTCACACAAAGGATTCGATTATCGATGCCTGCGAAACTAAACACCATCCAAAGCCAACTGCACCATACAGAGGATCTCATTGTCAGGGAATTCGAGATGAGCGGCTTGCCGGTACTCTTGCTATATATTGAAACACTCAGCGATCCATCGAAGATTGAAATCAGCTTATTCAAGCAGTGGTTTCAATCCTTATCCGCTGATTATGAGAAGATGGAATTGAGATACTTGCCGACGGCTGCCGATGTAGGCGTATGCCGCAACGCGGAGCAGGCTGTTCAAGCTTTATTAAGCGGAAAAGCGTTGATCGGACACAATGGCGCTGACGATGTTTGGTATTCTGTGAATGTTGACCAAGCGAATGTACGATCCATACAAGAGCCGGATAATGAACGCTCCCTCGTTGGCGAGAGGGCTGGTTTTGTCGAGCAACTCAATGTGAATTTGAACCTCATTCGCAAACGGGCTTCATCAGGCCGTGTGAAGGTGCATTATCATTCGCTTGGACGAGAGTCGCTGCATCGGGTCGCCGTCGTTTGGAAAGAGGGAGTTGCGGATGAAGCGATCGTTGCCGAAACCATTCGCCGCGTGAAGGAAGTGAATACGGAGCTGGAAGTCCATCCGGGCCGATTGGAAAGAAAGCTGAAAACCGCGAAGTATTCCATATTCCCGCAAGTGTATGGCACAGAACGTATCGATATGGCGACGAGCCTTGTTATGCAGGGGCGAGTCGCCGTACTTTGCGATCAGAGCTCGACCTGTCTTATCGTTCCTACTTCATTTTATACCTTTCTGAGGTCAATCGATTCCGTGCTGTTAGGTCCAATGTCCGCCATCTTATTACAGACCTTAAGGGCAATCGGCATCATACTCAGTCTGTATATCTGCAGCTTATACATCGCGACCACGAGTTTCCATTATGAAGTCCTTCCTTCGCAGATGGCAATTAGCGTCAAGAGCTCGCTCGAGAACGTACCTTATTCTCCGATCGTGGAAGCTGTGATGATGATTGTCATTTTTCAGCTCATCGCGGAAGCTACGATCCGTTTGCCTTCTCATATTGCACAGATGGTGGGCGTTGCCGGCGGGATCATCGTTAGCGAATCACTCGTCAAGATCGGCTTCGTCTCCAATATATACATTGTTATCGTCGCATTATCGATGATTGGATCCTTCTTGATTCCAACTTATCAGATGCGCAACTTTACTTTAGTCGTCCAACTTATGCTCGTCTTTGGCGCTTGGATATTGGGATTTTACGGAATAACGCTTATATCGATCCTATTGCTAATTCATTTCTTCGCGCTTGAAACGTTCGGAGTTCCATACTGCATGCCGATAAGGAGTAGAGCGAAATGAGCGGGAAAGGGCAAAGAATCGGATCGTTTCAGTTGTTCTGCATCGTCATTCAAGCGCAATTCGGCTCTGCAATCATCTCCATTGCGAACGCATTAAACGAGAAATCCGGTACTGGGGCATGGGTGTCCTGTTTAGTCGGTGGAGCGATGAATTGCATATTCGTATACTTCATATGGAAGCTGGCAAGCGGGTCGGGGGAGACCAATGCCTTTCAATCGCTTGTGAGCCGTATTGGAAGCTGGGGCCGCATCTATCTGGTCTTGCTGTCAGCCTTCTACGCCATAATCGCATACGTGATCTTGACAAATTGGCTTTACACCACGACTCTATGGGCCTATCCGAAGACGCCGGACTGGTTCTTGCTCCTGCTGATGCTTTCGATAACGCTCTATTTGATCATGCAATCGACTGTGGCGTATGCGAGATTTGCCGTTTTCTCGACATTCTTTATCACGTTATTCATCGCGTGCTCTGCTTACCTGCTGAAGTTTTGGAATCCATACTACCTGCTGCCGGTATTTGAAGCTGGACCGGGAAGCATATGGAACGGTTCGATCATTATCGTGTTAGCGTTAATGGGCGTCGAAGTTCTCTTGCTCAAGCTTCGCTATTATCCGGCTGCAGAAGCGAAGAAAGCACTGCGCATTGCGTTATACGCCAATGGCACAACGACGCTGTTCTATGCGTTTATCGTATTCTCCTCGACAGCCTTGTTTGGTAAAGAAACCATCTCCATGATCAGGGAACCGCTATTGTATCAAATGAAGGCGATCTCGCTCGACATCATCGAGAGAATCGATTTGTTGTTAATTTCGGTATGGAATTTATTTATTATCACCTCGTTATATTCTTATTTGCTCCTGTTCATTTCGTCCGTTTCCGCATTATTAAAGCGACAAGAAGAGGTTCCGCCGAAGCTGGCTATCGTATGCTGCGTTCTCTTGTATATCGCCTGTCTGTGGAAAATCACCTCAGCGCAATTGGATTGGCTGCTGGGCATGATCAGTCAATATGGAGGAGCTGTATCCTTCATGCTGATCTGTTGCATGCTGCTCATATTTACACTCACTGGAGGGGTTTCCAGATCAGGAGGACGAGCAAAGTGAAGAAACGCGCCGCTATGCTACTGTTTTTGTTATTGCCTTTAATAAGCGGATGCTGGGATCAACGACAGCTGAAAAATATTCGAACAGTTCATACTGCGGGCATTGACCGACTCGATAACAACCGTGTAAAGTTGACAGTTTCCATACCAACAGTAAAGACTTCATTAGAAGCTCAGGGACATGTCGTTACACCTCGAGTAAGCGGCGTGGGACATTCAGTGCAGGAGGCGATCTTTGAGCTGCAGAGGGTCATCTCTCAGCATATGGATATGCGAGAAATCAGAGTGCTCCTGATTAACGAGAAATTCGCGAGTAATGATCTGTATGAAGCCATTGACTTCTTTAACCGTGAAGCTGCTTATCCGATTGATGTCGCTTTGATCATCGTCAAAGAATCAGCCGCTCGCATCGTTCAGCTTGATATTGAGGATCGATCGTTAATTAGCGAGTATTTATTCGATCTAGTCGTGAGTGGGGAGCAGGAAGGCATAATACCTAGGAAATCTCCGTTTCTGTTCACCTCGACTCTGTTCACCCCTGGCATCGACAATATGCTTCCGTATATGAGTCCGAAATCGGGTAGCAATCGAGTTCGAATCGATGGGATCGCTTTGATGCATGGCAAGAAAATGACGGGAAAGCTTAACGTCGATCTCTCAAGAATGTTTGTTATGTTATTTCCCAAGAAATCTGAAGGTTCGCTCACTGAACCAATCGGTCCGGATCAATCTTATTCGAGTTTTAATTTTGTCACTTCGTCTCAACGAATGAAGATAAGCAGGGATAACGGCATCAGCGCAGACATCGATGTTACATTAAGATGCGCGCTCCAAGACAACCCTTCCGGAGCTAAAGTGACGGGCGCGGTCGTGCGGAGCATGCAGAAGGAGTTGGAGAAACTTCTAAACAATCGTGCCCAAACCATGATCAAACAGCTGCAGCAAGCGAACTGCGACGGATTCGGCATCGGGCTGCGATTGAAGGCGTTACACAACAAGACGTGGAAAACGTTGAATTGGGAAGAAGAATATCCGAAGATCGAAATTCACCCCCATGTCCATGTGACAATCGAGAATCACGGCTTATTCAATTGATGCTTGCTTGCAGCTACTCGCGAATTAACTTGTCACGAAAATCCGCTTACTCGCATATTAGAGAATGTAGCGTCTAAGCGGCGCGGAGATGAGGAAGCGGGAGGCAGGTTCAATGCTGGAAGCTTTCGTTGAGTTTCTGATCGAGCTGTTAGCGGAAGGGATTGTCTGGTTTCTGCTCTTTAGCTCGTGGGTCTGGTTCGTAATTATGGGATTCAGCTGGTTGTTGTACGCGCTTATCGATACGCATACGCTGCTCTGGATCTGCATGGGGATTTCAATTTGGTGGTTCATTACACTGCTTGTACCCGTAGAGACTAAAGATAACACATGGTAGCTTGTCTATAAGTATAATAAACCCTGGTCGAAGGACCAGGGTTTCCTGCTGTCTTATGGAGATTTCAAATCACCGGTATTGCGGACGATTGTCTTCACGTTAAGCTCAATCTGCAGCTGAGGCAGATATTTCGTCCGCCATTTCGCTAGCTCCGGTCTTGGGAGATCATCGCGGAAATGTTGGCCAAGTCCAAAAATATCAGCTTTATCTTCCCGAACTTTCTTGAAGATCTGATCAAACCGCGTTTTCACAAGCGCTTGCA
Organism: Paenibacillus sp. J31R98; assembly: GCF_056269245.1. Taxonomy (NCBI): domain Bacteria; kingdom Bacillati; phylum Bacillota; class Bacilli; order Caryophanales; family Paenibacillaceae; genus Paenibacillus; species Paenibacillus sp. J31R98. The sequence continues at coordinate 1,676,442 of NZ_JBWDNO010000001.1, read as the reverse complement.
GCTCTGATTTAATCAGCTCCGTCGAGGGATTGCCCTTGGTGTCGATAAGAATAACTTTTAAGTACAAGGTGCTCTTCAAGACAGGTTTGCCGTCCTTGAACTTGCCTCGATTATGGATGCGGCTGCTGACGATTTGAACGGTGCAATGTCCCATCACCTCGATTTTCCCCATCATGTTGTCGCCATTAAATACATTATAGAGCAACGTCTGCTCGTTCTTTAATCGCCCAACCATGGCGCCGTTCTTCATAATGGCAGCGCCCGTGCTTTCAAGAACGGTCGTATCGCCGGATTTAATAACCGGGAGAACAACGTCATTGGTGTAGGAGTGGATGCTGCGGAATATTTTCCAGACATGGGTATATGCAATTTGGGGACTCCAGCCAGCATCCTTCTGGAAGAAGTCATAGATCGATTTGCCATCATTGGACTGGGCATTGATATGATCGAAGAAACGTCCAAGAGGCTCGTCACAAATTACAAACACTGTCTTCGGTGCGATATAACGTGATCGAATGATGCTCGCAATTCCGTCTTCCAGACCATGCCGAGCGAAGGTTTTATCGGCAATAATCACTTTCAGATGAAGCAGATCAACCTGACTCTCCAGATTCATGCTGATTCGATCAATCACCTCATTGATAGACTTGCCGGTATCCGAGTAGACCTGAATGCCTTTTTCTTGACTGCTCACTTTCGGAATATCCAGGTAGACGGTATAGTTCCCATCCTTATAAGCAATACCCATGGCGATTGGCAAAGCTCGGTGGTTGATGTCTTTGTTATCCCAACAGCCACTGAGCATAAGCAGGAGCATGGCTGCCGCGCAGAACTTCAGCTTCATGATGATTTCAGCTCACGTTTCATTTGCTTGTGATGGATCCGTCCAAGCACGAAGATGATCGTAGGGGTAACGATCGATACATAGATGCGCAGGACCGTATTCCATTGGAAGAAGTGGTCTACGATCTTCCAATCCGGAATGATTATGCAGACGATGTACACGATAACTAGCACAATGGACACGATGTAGATCGGCTTTATTTTCATCACACTGGTGTGAAGCGTATAACTTATCTGCCAGATGGTGTAAGCGATGAGAAGGAAGCTGAATGCGATGAGACTCATGAGCAAGAATACGGTCACACGGTCAAACATCAACCAGTCGATCTCGAGGGTATCAACCGTGAATATATAGGGATATTGAAGCTGCAAGGCCGTCTCTTCGCCAAGTGTTAGAATCGGGACGTAGACCGCAATGAGATAGAGCGGCAAGAGCACCAAGCTGCTGATAAATATGGACTTCATCTTCACTGTTGCAAATGTTGGGAAGAATCCGAGAAGTAAGAATACACCTGTAAAAGCGAATAGGCTCTTATAGAACGAAGGCTGGGCGAGATAATTGGCAGCTTCCGCACTAGGAATTAAGGGAAGCACATAACGCCAGTCGATATTCTGGAACGATGCTGTGAGCACAAGCAGAGTCGGTATAGCAAATAAGAAGGTCAATAAGATCCCTAATCGCAGGAGACTATTTACGCCGCCGCTGATAACCATATATCCCGGAATGAGCAGCAGCAGCAGCATGAGCATCCATAGCGGTGTATTGGCTAGACATATGATAGATACAATCTCCGCATTAGCCCGCACCATCAAGATGATCACGCCAAGTAAATAGAGAAGTACAGGAATCAGAGTGATCCAAGCGATTAATTTATGGCTTCCCTTCAAGATCATCACGATATTCTTCTTGCCTTCGAAGTAGCTGAGACCTTTCAAATAAACATTAACGATGATCAGATGAAAGAGAAAGGCTGTAAGAATCGGCATCCAATGCGATTGTCTCGTGCTTTCAATAATATAGGTAGGAAACATGAAGAAAATTAATCCTATATGGGTGATGACGTAAGCGACCGACACGTTGAGTTGTTTCGACATATTATTCACCTTTAGGCTGCTTCAGCTGCAAATAGGGGACTCCGAGCGTGATGACGCTGGACAAGTAGGCGCAGATGATGACGATCCCTGACAGCAAGCCGGTCACACCGAACATAGCGGACAGAAACAACAGCAAATATTTAAATAATCGAATGGAATGGGAGTTCTGGTAACCAACGACTGTCGCATTCGAGATGGTAACGGCAGCAAGAACAATAATGAGCAAGCTGCTTACGAGCTTCGCTTCTACTACGGCTTCGCCCAGCACGATACCGCCTACCATCGTGACGGTTGGACCAATGCTGGAGGGAAGTCGAATAATCGCCTCCATAATCAATTCAAGGATGAGCAGCAGTAGAAGAGCTTCAATAATAGCAGGATACGGAACATCCAGTCGGCTGATTGCAATCGTATGTGCGAGCTCGTAACGGAGTACATCCGGATTAACGGAGACAATAGCTACGTATAATCCAGGTGCAATTAATGTCATTAATGCTCCGATAACACGCAGTAAGCGAAGCAGCACAGAAAATACAGGGGGATGGTTCATATCATCCTCCGTCATGAACAGGTCAGAGATTAAACTCGGCAGAATAATAGCGAATGGAAGCCGCTCGACAAAGATGACGACTTTGCCGTCTTTCATGGCCCGTGCCGCCATTTGCGGAAGCTCGGTTGCCAAGTATCTGGAGACAAGCGAGAGGTTTGAGAACTTGAATAGCTTCGACAGTTCTCTTAGATTGGTAACCTCCGCATCAAGATGGGACTGCAACGTATCCGTTATCGTGCGCAGGAGTGCGGGATCGCATGTCTGCTTAAGATAGCAGAGCATGACCCTGTTCTTCGTGATGCTTCCGCAAGAATAATGATCGATCATGAGATTGCTTGTATGCAGATGTTTGCGCAGCAGTCCGATATTGCAGTCGATGTCCTCAATGAAAGCTGAGCTCGAACCGCGAACATTATTCTCCGTCAGTGGAGTTGAGATCTGTCGGCTGAGCGGATGAGGGACAGGGATGACACGAATGCATATTCCCGTAGCGTCCTGAACCGCGATCAGCATGCCATCCAATATCTCGCTTATAACGGTTTCCACGTCCGCATGATCGGGCAATGGCTGACCGAGCTCGATGAATTGCTCGGTGGTGAAGGTTTCCTGCGCGAGCAGCGGTTCCCGGAGTAAATGAAGCGATTGAGGGAAGTTTATTAATGACTTCAAACCTGTAACGGAGATCGCTTCGCCTCCAATATGAATCCGCTGATACACGTAGTCGGGATTTGAAGAAAAGTGATCTTTCACAGCGTTCAGGGTGAACACAGGCATTCTCCTTGTGTAATAGCGTGTTTATTGCTCTGGCCGTCTGCATCTCTTTCATTATGTCCTTATTTTCCTTTCGTTATGAGATATTTTCCCTCTGACAAGCTGGCAATAATTATTCTTTACCGATCGTTCTCAATATGTTAAGATCAGTTTCGAAAGGGGGGCATGACGATGGCCAGAGCGAAAGAATTCGACGAAGATACCGTGCTGCTTAAAGCGGTGCAGCTATTCTGGAAGCAAGGCTACGAGAAGACTTCCATGTCGGATCTCGTTGAGCATATGGGCGTTCACAAGCGTAGTTTATACGACACGTTTGGCGACAAGCATTCTCTGTATATGAAAGCATTGCAGCGTTACGATCAGATGATTGCTCATCGTTATGTCATTAAACCGGAGCAATCTCCAATTGAAGCCATACGCGCCATGTTCGAGCGAACAGTGAGACAGAAGGAAGACGGCACTCCGATGGGCTGCTTGTTCGTTAATACTGCGGTGGAGCTTTCTTTGCACGACGATGAATGCAGAGATATGGTCAATCAACGATTGAATCGTTCGGAGCAGTTCATCCGGCAGCTCATTGAAGCAGGACAGCAGTCGGGAGATATCGATGCGAAATGGAATGCAGAATGGCTGGCATCTTACTTTATTAATGCGCTGACTGGACTCAGGGTCATGGTGAAAACAACGGAAGATAGAGAGAAACTAAACCATATTGTGGATATGACGATGGCGGTTTTAGAGAAGCGATAATTTTTATGCAAATTCTAGAACGATCGTTCTCAAATTGGGAGTGGAGGGATTGGGAACATGAGTACAACCATTTCAAGAGGTAAACCAAGTAAAGCAATAAATGCATTAAATACCAGCACAACAATAGAGACAACAGCTGGCATGAAAAATGAAAAATCAATAAAACTTATTCTAGGCATCACCGTAGTGCTAGTCATTATGAATACGATGATGTTCAACTTGGCGCTTCCTAATGTAGCCGCACAATTCGCGCTAAGTCCTTCGACGACGTCATGGATCGTCACAGGCTATTCCATCCTGTTCGCAATCGCATCGATTACGTACAGCAGGCTGTCTGATTTCATTCCGATTCGCAAGTTGTTTATCGCAGCGCTTCTTTCCATAAGCCTCGGTTCCATCATAGGCATATTCAGCAACAACTTCGGCGTATTGCTCGGCGCAAGGCTCATTCAAGCGGCAGGCGCAGGCGCGATTCCGTCTCTGGGCATGGTCCTGTTGACTCGTTACATTCCGGTATCCCGCAGGGGCCTCGCCATGTCCGGCGTACTGTCTTCCATTGCATTAGGTCTCGGACTTGGTCCTGTTGTCGGTGGATTCGTAGTCCAATATTTGGGCTGGCATTTCCTCTTCGGCATTACTGGTCTTAACCTGCTGCTGATTCCGCTGTATTATTTCATGCTGCCGGAAGAGAAGCCAGCTCGCGGTTCGTTTGACTTCATTGGAGCGATCCTGATCGGTACGGGAACAACCAGCTTGCTGTTATTCCTCACTTCGAAGAGTTTAATCGCATTAATTATCGGAATCATTGCCCTTATTCTATTCACCATTCGGATTCGCACCACAGCTAATCCGTTCGTATTGCCGGCATTATTCGGAGACAAGAAGTACCTGGCGTTAGTGGGTATCGTAATTGGCGCATATATGGTTAGCTTCTCGTTCCTGTTCATCGCGCCACAACTGTTGTCGCATGTTTACAAGTTGACTCCGGGCGATTCTGGTCTCGTGTTGTTCCCAGGTGCGATACTGGCGATGGTCGTATCGAACCGAGTTGGCCGAATTATCGACCGTTTTGGCAACAAGGGTCTGATTCGTATCGCGCCGTTCGTGCTGCTTGGATCGATCATACTGATGGCGTTGACCGCGACATATTCCTACATTCTAGTTGCCGTCGTCTACATTCTGATCAGTGTGAGCTTCACTTCCATCAGCAGCGCTGTATCGAATGAGCTTTCACGCTTGCTTCCGAAGGAGCGAATCGGTTCAGGTATGGGACTCTTCCAGCTGCTGCAGTTCTTCAGCGGCGCGTTCGGTGTCGCATTATCGGGCAGCGCACTCGTATGGCAGAAGTCGCTTCCGCAAGTACGCGCATTTGATAATATTATTTGGGGATTGACTGTTGTTGCACTGTTATCCATTGTAAGTGCATGGTTATACCGTAAGTTTACTGCCGTTCGAGCTGCTTAATGCTTGTGGCAGCAACGGATGGATGATAAGGGAAGCCCGCGGATTCCGCGGGCTTCTTTGTTGTTTTGCGCAGAATAAGTTCTTTTTCGCCAGGGGAAAATGACGTTACAGCTTATGTGCTGAGGTACGGAGGTTGACATGACAAGGTTGAGAAAATGGCAGCGCAAGCAATCGAGACATCCCGTTATTGCGGAGATGGCTGCATCTGAGCTCGATGAAAGCGTCACGGTATCGCCGAGCTTGGAGGAGGATGAGCACGTATTGCGCGAGGTATTCGACAATTGTTCGGATATCATCTTTCGTAAAGTGCGCCGCGGCGAGGATGAGAAGCAAGAATGGATGGTCATCTACATATCCAGTCTTGTCGATGAGCAGCTCATTGACGATCATATCCTAAAACCTGTGATTACCCTGTCCTCGGACAAGCGGTTGTCAATTGAGGAATGTGCGAGTGAAATCCTTACAGCCGGTTCGATTGAAGTGACGGCAAGCATGAAGGTTATCGTCCGCAAGCTGCTAAGCGGCTATGCCATCGTATTTGCGCAAGCCGAGCATCAAGCGATGATGGTCAAAGCAAGCGAAACGAAGCAGCGCAGCCTTGAAGAGCCTTCATCCGAGCCGGTTATTCGCGGTCCACGCGATGGGTTTATCGAGAATATTGCTACGAATCTGGGGTTATTGCGCAGCCGATTGAAGACCTCGCGACTCAAGACGGAAGCCGTCACGTTAGGAGAGCTGACCCAAACTCAGATCGTTATTGTCTATATCGAAGGGCTCGCAGGGGAGCCTCTGCTCGAAGAAGTACGGAAACGGGTGAAGCGGATTCAAGTTGACGGGATTCTCGATTCCGGTTATTTGGAAGAGTTCATCGAAGATTCCCCTTATTCACCATTTCCCTCCTTACATAGTACGGAGAGACCGGATGTTGCCGCATCCGAGCTGCTCGAGGGAAGAGTCGTTATCCTCGTTGATACGACTCCGTTCGCGCTTATTGCTCCAATGACGCTCTGGGCCGGACTTCAAGCAAGCGAGGATTATTATATCCGCTGGCCCATTGCTACCTTCGTTCGCTGGATTCGGTTTCTATTTGTCTTCATCGCCATATTCGCTCCGCCTCTATATGTGGCGATCACGACCTTCCATCAGGAAATGATCCCGACGAATCTTGTGATAAGCATTGCCTCCGCCAGAGAAGCCGTTCCGTTCCCGGCATTACTGGAAGCGCTGCTGATGGAGATCATATTCGAAGCCTTGCGCGAGGCAGGAATCCGATTGCCGAAACAGATCGGCCAAGCCGTTAGTATCGTGGGCGCTCTCGTAATCGGGCAGGCGGCCGTCCAAGCGGGAATCATCTCCGCGCCAGTTGTCATCATCGTGTCCATTACGGGTATCGCAGCGTTCACTATTCCAAGGTATAGCTTCGCGAATGGAATCCGATTATTGCGATTTCCAATGCTTTTCTTAGCAGGGACACTTGGGCTATATGGCATTGTGCTTGGCTTTATTGGCATTCTGCTGCATGTGTCCATGCTGCGGTCATTTGGCGTGCCGTACTTCACCCCGGTTTCATCAGCTAGCTTGAAGGATATTCTGATCCGCTCACCAATATGGTCACGAACACTTCGGCCTGAGTTTTCGGGAGTCAATGAAGCAGTCCGAGAGCCATCAGGACAGAAGCCAAGTCCAGCACGAGGAAAACCGTCTCAGGGCGATTAGAAAGGAACAGCGTTATGAAACGTATCCGATATATATGGCTGCTCGGAAGCATGGTGCTCTTGGGCGGATGCTGGGATCGCACGGAGATTAACGACTTAGCATTCGCTTCCGGTGCGGCTTTCGATTTAACGAAGGACGGGCAATACATCCTATCCCTGCAAATTGCGATTCCAAGCGGTGGGGCAGGAGGCGGTGGCGGCATGCAAGGAGGGGACAAGTTTTTTGTCTTATCCGCCGCTGGCAGGAATGCAAACGAAGCGTTCGAGATCATTCAGAAGAAGAGCTCGCGCCGGTTATTTACGGCCCATCGCAGCGTTATCTTTATCGGCGAGTCATTAGGCAGGCATGGCATTAACGATGTGCTCGATGTATTCGCGCATGATCCGAGGCAGCGGTTGAAGACTTATATCATGGTCGTGAAAGGGGAAGAAGGGAAGAAAATCCTAGAGACGAGATATCCGTTCGAGCAAGTGCCAATCGAGTCCATTAAGGAACTGGAAGGGCTGCGAACCGAGCTGTCCGTCACTTTGCGGGATTACTTCATCGCTGCATCAAGCCAAGGCATTAGCCCCGTTATGGGTGTTATCAAGACGGAAACCGAATCGGATTCACAAGAGGGCGAAGACGGCCACAAGCTGTTCAAGCAAGCCGGTTCCGCGATATTCAAGGACTCCAAGCTCGTAGGATTCCTTGATGGTAATGAAACGAGCGGTTTTCTATGGGCAACGGGTCGGATGAAATCTGGCCGTCCAAATGTAGATCTGCCTAATGGCCAAGGTAATGTAGGCTTGCTGCTGAGCCATACGAATCGAAGGATGAAAACGTATGTGAACGGAGACAAAACCAAAGTGATCATTCAAGTCGAGGGGAAAGGCAGTCTCGTTGAGAATAACTCCCGTATCGATATAAGCAGACCGAAGAATCGCGCGCTTGTTGAGAAGGTATTCGAGAAGTCCATTCAAGCGCAAATTCGCCAAGTGTTTGAGAAGCTGCAGAAGCAATATCATGTAGATAGCCTGGGAATTGGTCAAGAGATATATCGGAATCACCCGAAGGAGTGGAAACGACTGCAGAGCCAATGGGACGATAAGTTTCAGGAGACTGAAGTGGTCATAACCGTTAAGCTGACCATAGAAGGCGTTGGCATGGCAGGACCACCGCTGCAGCTTCAAGAGAAGGAGATTATCAAATGATTGCTCAGCTTATCGGATACATCTTGATGCTCGCTGTTTGGTCAATATTGAGTATTCGCTCATTCGTGATAAAGAAGAAAAATAAAGAAGCCGCCCTATATGGCGGCTTATTGGTTCTTGCTGCGGTTCTCGGGTCTTTGTGCATTGCGAAGGTGGAGCTGCCAAGCTTTATTGTCCCATTCCAGCTGCTGTTCGAGCCCATCGGTATGAAGCTGTTAGGCCGCTGAGCTGGTTGTTTTCTTCCGGATCGTTCTTTGAACCGTGTCAATTAGTAATAGCATTAGTGGCAAGAACGTCTGATTAAGGAACGCCAAGAGCGGGAACGTGAACACTAGATAATTGAGCAGCTCTGACGCGTTCCTGAAGATCCATATCGAGCCAAGGACGGACAACAGCGTGACGGGAAACACGATATCGCGATGACTCTGGATGCCGAAGAGTTGGCTAATACAGAGGCAAAGAATAAATAACGAAACGGACGTTTTGACAAAAGTACCCATTACCCAAATCGAGACCGCGATCGCCTCCAACCGTTCGATCGATCCTTCAATGCCGATGTATTGAATCACGCTCAAGAACGAATACGTTAATTTGCCGGTAAGCGGTCCAAGCACCATTATCGAGAGCGAAACGATAACGAAGATAATAACGGTAGTGCCCGTTAGCGCGAAATAGGAAACCTGGCGATCGCGTTTCGGATTATTTAAGTAGGGAAGCAGCCAACCTAAGATAAACAATTGATTCATGAATGCTCCTGCAGGCATAAACGCGCCATAGAGAACAGGAGTTATTCCATCTCCGAGAACGGGCTTGAGATAAGCCGGATTCGCGTCTTTGATGGCGAGGATGAACATGGGCAGCACGAACACCATAAGAAGCGGCGTTAGAAACTGATTGCATCTTCCGATGACTTCGATGCCGGCAATTGCTGCGAAGGCGCAAAGAAGAAGAAGCGAAAGACTGCCCACGAGCGTTGGGCTCTCGGGCAGCAGCAGGGTTTTGATGAATGCCGTGTGCTGCAAGGTAATGGTAGAGATGGAGACGAACCAATAGTAAATAAAATTCAGTCCTAAAATGAAACCGAACCATTTGCCGAGAATCTTTGAGCCGTATTCGATAATCGTTAGTCCTGGATAACGACGCGCGAGTGTCGTCATCACCCAAATGCTAATCACTCCGGTAATAGCGGCAGGAAACACAGACAACCATGCATCTTGTTTGGCGAACATGACCATTTGGCCAGGCACGGTCAAGTTAATGGTGGAGACGACGAACGTGTACAGAATTAAACCGAGCTGCGTTCCCGAAATCTTCTCAACGGCTGATATTTTCATGAGTTCTCCTTGCTGCACGGAAATATCTCCAAGTATTGTCTGAAAGGAAATGCTTTATACGAGTTGACTTACTATCTACTAAAAGGTAGAATAACAACATGACGAAAACAAAAAACACGGCCGAGCAGATCTTAGATACGGCTCAAGCCATGGTTCAGGAATTCGGATTTAACGGATTCAGCTACGCGCATATCGCTGAGAAGGTCGGTATTCGTACCGCGAGCATCCATTATTACTTCCCGAATAAGGAGGATTTGGGAGAAGCTCTAATTGCTCGATATCTCAAGGGATTTCATGCTGCAAGCGCCCAAATCGACGCCGGCACGACGGACAACTTGGAGCGGCTCTACGGGTTTACCCGCATCTTTAGCGGACCCGTACAGGATAACAATGCTTGTCTGAGCGTCATGCTTTCTTCAGACCTTGCGACCTTATCAGATAAGGTTAGGGAAGGCTTGGCTAATTTCTTCAACGCCAACTTGAGTTATCTCGAGCGTGTTCTCGAAGAAGGCCGGAGGGCAGGTCAGCTGCATTTCGAAGGAGAAGTGAAGGCGCAGGCTCATCAGTTTCTTGCTTCACTGCAAGGCGGCCAATTGCTATCTCGCGGTTTCCGCGATCCAGAGCGCTTCGAGATGATTGCGAAAGGTTTAATATCCGCTTTAAAGGCTTAACGGGCGGATATTTTTTCCGAAGAATGTCTACCTTTTAGTAGATAGACAAAACAGATTAATTGAGTTATATTAACTTTGAAAGGAGGTGAGACAATGATATACGAACTGCGTGTTTATGACGTGCATCCTGGCAAAATGAAAGCTATTCAGGAACGGTTCGATAATCATGTGATTGCCTTGTTCACGAAGCACGGAATGAACATTACTCACTTCTGGGCTGATCTCGATGAAGAGAAGAATCGCCTTTATTATATTGTGGAGCATGATAGTCTGGAGCTGCGCAACGAGAACTATGAGCGATTCCGGAGTGATCCGGAATGGCTTGAAATTAGATGGATATCCGAACAAGATGGTCCGCTCGTACTGAAGCAGGAGAGTTTCTTTATGCAAGACGTCAACTTTTTTACCAACAAATAAAACATACGAATGGAGCAAACAACCATGAAAACACTAGTAATCGTAACACACCCAAACATTGAGGCATCCCGTGTTAATTCCACTTGGCTAGAAGAGCTTCGCAAGCATAGCGATATTACGGTACATGAGCTGTATAAGGCCTACCCGGATGAGAACATCGATGTTGCCAAGGAGCAGGAGTTGGTTGAAGCGCATGACCGGGTTATTTTCCAATATCCGCTCTATTGGTACAGCTCGCCGATGCTGCTGAAGAAATGGTTTGATAACGTGCTTCAATATGGCTGGGCTTTCGGTCCCGATGGTACGGCGACAGCTGGCAAACAATTCGGTGCTGCCATTTCAACTTATGGCTCAGAAGCTTCGTATCAGTCGTCAGGTTCTAACCGATTCACGTTAGCAGAGATTCTGCGCCCGATCGAAGCGACAACGCAATTCATCGGTGGCGAATACTTGCCGCACTTTGCGCTAAGTGATGTGTCTAATCTAACAGATGAACGGCTTGCACAAAGCACTGAAGCTTACCTTAAGCATATTCGTTCCGTACAACCGGCCATTGTTGCGTAATTTTTTTAACCAACTGACCTACCTACTAATAGATAAAAACAAAACAAAGGAGAATCATACAATGAAATTTGAAAATAAAGTCGTCGTCGTTACAGGTGGAAGCAGCGGTATTGGTAAAGCTGTCGCAATCGAGCTGGTTAAGCAAGGAGCGAATGTTGTCCTTAATGGCCGCCGCGAACAAGCGCTTCGGGAAGCTGCGCAACAAATGGATGCCACTGGCCAACATGTAGCTTATGTTGCCGGAGATATCTCGGATCAGCGTGTTGCTGATCAGCTGATTAAGGAAGCACTAGCGCGCTTTGGCCGTATTGATACGCTAATCAACAGTGCAGGTATATTCATTGCTAAGCCGTTTGCTGAAATTACAGAGGAAGAGTTCACATCTGCGCTCTACACGAATGTTGTCGGGTTGTTCTATCTGACGCAGCTGGCTGCCAAAGAAATGCTGAAAGCAGGTTCCGGTCACATCGTCAATCTAACCGCGAGCGGTGCTGGCGATCAGCCGATCAAATCCGTGCCGGCGACGCTTGCTGCCTTAACGAAAGGTGGCGTGAGCGCCTTGACGAAGTCACTGGCAATTGAATTTGCTGACCGAGGCGTTCGCGTCAATGCGGTCGCTCCAGGCGTTATTAAAACACCAATGCATGCTCCGGAGACGCATGATTTCCTTGCGAAGCTGCATCCTATGGGCAGAATGGGCGAAACGCAAGATATCGTCGATGCCATTCTTTATCTGGACTCAGCGCCGTTCGTTACAGGTGAAATCCTTCATGTTGATGGCGGACAAAACGCTGGGCAGTGGTAAGAATTGAATAGAGGAGGAAGTCGCTATGCTATATGAACTTCGAATTTATCACGTTGTCCCTGGCCGGATGCAGGATCTGCTGGATCGTTTCCGCGACCATACACTGACGCTGTTCGAGAAGCATCATCTGAAAGTGACGAACTTCTGGCTGAATGTGGATGAGTCGAAGAATCAGTTCTATTATGTGTTCGAGCATAAGGACGCAGCCGCGCGCGAGAAGAACTTTCAGGCATTTCTGGACGATCCGGAATGGCTGGAGCTGCAGGAACGCACGGAACGAAATGGTAAGCTTTATGAGAAGATTGAAGAGATCTATATGAGCAACGCACCGTTCTTTAAGCTTGCATAAGACAAGACGAGAGCAGCCGGTCCTTGGGACCGGCTGTTTTCTTATGCATATTTGCTAAGTATGAACCCCATAATAATTGGGTACTTGAATGACAAAGTTCAGAAGGACAACGACAATGACAGTAGCAAATTATGAAGAGACACTAGCGGAATTCAAGGATAGTTATGATCTCATCCATCGTTCCTTTCATCAGGATAAAATTCGCATTGTTTATTTGAACTCATTAGTGGATTCTCACTCGTTAGAGTGGGAGATACTCTCGCCATTAAGAGAAATGTCGTTCGATCATTTCGAACAGTCTGCTGAGCAGTCTTTCTATAAACGTGTGAATGGGCAAGAGGAAGTCATACAAGGGATAGTAGACGGTAATGTGACCCTGTTCACGCTGGAGCATGCCTATCTAATCAATGTACCAGGATTCGAAGAGCGTGCCATCTCACAATCCGAAAGAGAGACTGTAATAAACGGCCCGCATGATTCCTTCAATGAGGTATTAAATACGAATGTATCCTTAATTCGAAGAAGAATCAGAAGCCCTCGCTTAAAGATGATTTCGTTATCCGTTGGGGAAATCTCCAGAACGAAAGTGTTGATCATCTATATTGAGGGTATCGCAAGAATGGACATTGTGAACCAGTTGAAGAATCGGATTCAAGCGTTAAAAGTAGATTCCATAACGGACTCCAACTTTTTGATTCAGAAGCTAGATGATCATCAGAACTCGCCGTTTCCTCAATTTTATACCACCGAAAGGCCAGATATTGCTGTGTCCAAGCTGTATGGCGGGAAGATTATTGGACTAGTCGACGAGAGTCCGAATATTATTTGCACGCCTTCCAGCTTCTTCGATTTCTTTGAATCGCCAGATGACTTTTATCAGCGCTGGACAATCGGAGCAGCAGTCAAGTTCCTCCGATACTTAGCTTTATTTGTCACACTCATCCTTACTGCTTTCTATGTCTCTATATGTACATTTCATTATGAGATGATTCCGCAATCCCTGCTGCAGAGCCTTATGCAGTCCAGGAGCAGGGTTCCTTTTCCACCATTTATTGAAGCGCTGTTTCTGGAAATCGTCATTGAGCTGCTAAGGGAGGCTGGTGCGAGACTGCCAACGAAAATCGGCCAAACGATCGGCATAGTCGGAGGTATTGTAATTGGTCAGGCGGCTGTTGAGGCGGGGATCACCAGCAATATCTTGATTATTGTTGTAGCCGTGTCGGCAATTGCTTCCTTCATCGTGCCAAGCTATGGGATGAGTGCTTCTATACGGCTCGTTCGATTTCTGTTCATTATCATGGCAGGATTTTTGGGCAATATCGGCATTTTCTTCACTTTAGGGATCGTGGTCGTCCACTTGATGGGGTTGACCAATTTCTCCTCTCCTTACATCAAGGCGATTTCTCCGACCTTCTTCAAGAGTTGGATGAATACCATCATCATCAAGCCTTTTAATCGAAATAAATGAAGGGAAATGAACATGATGAAGGAACGAATCCACGCGCTTCCACTGTCTATCCTACTCTATAGCATCCAAAATGGCCTTGCCTTGTATACGTTGCCGCGAACAGCTGCTCAGTATTTCGGGACGAATGGCTGGTTAAGCATTATCTTCATATTCATACTCGTGAATATCAATCTTCTTATGATTGCCTTCATTTATAAGCTGGGTAAAGGACGATCCATCTTCGAAATCATTGAGGCTACCATACCCAAATGGGTTATGTTACCTCTTTATTTGTTTATCATAGGTGTTTGGATTGGACTGGCAAGCATGATTATGAGGGAATATATCTTCATTATGAAGATTTTCTTCTATCCCGCATTGCCTGCTACCTATTTTGTCATCTTCTTTACGCTTCTGAGTTTTCAACTCTTAGCTGGAGGACTTCGACATATCGCCAAGTCATTTGTCGTTCTCATCTGTTTCGTAATGCCGATGCTTGTATTGCTTCTTTATCTCATTCCGGACTTTGAATTTGCCCGGTTCACGCCTTTTTATTTCAAAGGCGGGACGGATTACTTCAAGGGATCGCTGCACGTTTATTCCCTTTATTTAGGGATTGAAGTTTCCATGCTATTCTTCCCAATGGTCGAGAAGAAGTGGACGAAATCGCTTTTTATAGGAAATTTCTTCTCATTGTTTGTTTATTTAATCGTTACATTTATGTGCTTTGGCTTCTTCAGCTTCGATCAAATCCTGAACGATCTATACCCCATTATGACTTTGTTTGAGTATACCGAAGTTCCTTTCCTCTCAAGGGCGGAGAATCTTTGCTTCTGTGTGTTCGCCTTTAAGGTCTTGGCGACAACGGTTATCTATTACTGGGGAGCTCAGCAAACACTTCAGAATATTGCCCCAAAAGTGAAGCATCAGATATGGATCATCACCATCCTTGCTGCCGGATTTGTGCTCGCGCTCATTCCTGATACGGTGGCACATGTGGAGAAGTGGTTAAATTGGCTGGGCAATTGTGCCATTATCATTGCGTGGGCATTGCCTATTCTCGTGATGTGCGTTCTATTCATTCAAATGCTGCAAGGTCAAATGCGGAGGGAGACAGATTATGCCAAATAGAATCATCGCATTAAGCATCGCAAGCTGCCTCTTTACCTTGACTGGCTGCCAAGAAAGCAGTGTGATTGAGAAATTAGCTATCCTTGAAGCGGGTGCGTATGATTTGACGGAAGGCAATGAAAATCCGATCACAACCACCGTCCTTTTTCCTACGGTTACGAAAGGGGGGCAGTTTGATACGATGACCCTGACTGCCAGCGGCAAATCCATTCATGACACTTTCCTTAAAGTTCAAAATTTAACCAACCTAAAGATCGTTGGAGGGCAAGGAACGATTCTCTTCGGGGAGAAATTATCGCGGAAGGGACTTCTCAATGTTGTCCGATCCTTGAAAAGGGATCCAGAATTCGGAACTCGCATTAAGTTCGCCATCGTAGAGGGGAGCGCGGGGAAACTTCTTGAGAAAAGCTTTCCCTCTATTGAAGATAACGCAGAGTTTCTGTCCAAGTTCCTGGATCGAGCAGGCAAACGAGAAGAGGTATTAGTTACGAATCAATATCGTTTTCTGAGAGATTATTACGACGACGGCATTGATCCGGTTCTGCCCGTATTCTCATACGAAGGTGAGACGATTGGATTAAAGGGATTAGGCGTTTTTAAAGGTGACCAATATGTTACCCTTCTAACCTCGAGTGAAATGCAAGTCCTTAATTATTTGATGGGAGACATCAAGAATGGCAGACTGATCATTAGTTTGAATGATACGAAGACAGGTCAGACTGAACAGCTTGCATTAAGCAGCATTCGTTCGGCGAATGATAAACAAATAGACACGAGCAATATGAAAGTCGACATCATTCTAAATTTGAAAGCAAGCGTGCTCGAATACACAGGAACAATGGATATCAGCAAAGAAAAATATCAAAAGCAATTGGAAAAACAAATTGAACTCTATTTAGTAAGCAATTCCGAGAAGCTCATTGCCAAATTGCAAAAAAATCAAACCGATCCTATCGGAATCGGAAAGGTTATACGCAATCATTCAACCTATGAGAGATGGAACACTATGAACCGGAGTACGGTATATTCGAACTTGAATATCCATGTTAAAGTTAAAGTGACTCTGGTGAATTCCGGAAAATCAATTTAGACCGGGATGTACGCATGTCCTTGTTCGCCATTCCCTCGTAAGTTCAAATGCGCTCCATTGAGGCATTTTCCTCCGAAATTTCGCTTATTCCCCTGTCTAAGCCGCCCGAAATATGTGCTTTATTGGAATACCTTATAAATGTTATAAGATCATCTGTATTGTTCAACCAAGCAAGGCGTGGTAGGGTAAATATATGAATGTTTGTCATTGAAATCCGAATGATCGGAATATTTCATAATGCGCGAAAAGTGAGGTGTACGAGAGAGATGCTGCAAGTAACGAACAGTCCGTTCGGGCAAGAGCAGGCGGAGCTTCTAAACCGCTTGCTGCCTACGTTGACGGAAGGACAGAAAATTTGGTTAAGCGGCTATTTGGCGGCTTATCAGCAAGTTGGCGTACAAGCAGGTGTTACGGTTACGGCGCAAGGAGCGCCGGCCGCAAGTGCACCGGCAGTCGCAGTAGCCAAAGAAGCGACCGTACTCTTCGGGTCGCAAACCGGCAATAGCCACAAGCTCGCGAAGAAGCTTGCAGGCAAGCTGCAGGATCAAGGGCTGCAGGTTACGCTCTCATCCATGATTGACTTTAAGCCGAACACGCTCAAGAAAGTTGAGAATTTGTTCGTCATCGTAAGTACGCACGGTGAAGGCGATCCGCCTGACAATGCCATTTCGTTCTATGAATATCTTCATAGCAAGCGGGCGCCGCAGTTGAATGGGATGTCATTCTCCGTGCTCGCACTTGGCGATACGTCCTATGAATTCTATTGCAAGACTGGTAGAGATTTCGACGCACGCTTGGAAGAGCTTGGCGCGACGCGGATTGCTTCGCGAATCGATTGTGACGTCGACTTCGAGGAATCGGCGCAGGAGTGGCTCACTAGCGTGCTGCAGGCAACGGGGCAAACTGCAGCAGCAGCAGAGACTGCATCGGCAGCGGTGTCACCTTTGGCCGCCGAAGCGGGCACTTCTTCTGAGCTGAGCGGACAATCGACGGAATATACGAGATCCAATCCTTTTCAAGCGAATGTGCTTGAGAATTTGAACTTGAACGGAAGAGGCGCCGATCGCGAGACACGCCATCTCGAGATTTCATTGGAAGGCTCGGGCATCCAATATGAGCCTGGCGACAGTGTCGGCATCTACCCGCAGAATCATCCGCGGCTTGTGGATGAATTGATAGAAGCGATGGAATGGCAGCCGGATGCGAAAGTGCCTATTCATAAGAGCTCCGAGCGTTGCGCGGTCAAGGATGCACTAACGAGCCATTATGAGATAACGGTTTTGACTCCTGCACTTATTGATAAGTTAGCGGATGTAGCCCCGGACAGCGGGCTGAAGCAGCTGTTAGAACCAGGTCAAGAGCAGGAGCTTAGAGCGTATTGCAAAGGCCGGGATCTGCTTGATCTGGTACAGGATTATGACTTGAAGGGGCTAAGCGCTAAGGCATTCACGGCTCAGCTGCGTAAATTGCCTCCAAGATTGTATTCCATCGCAAGCAGCTTGAAAGCTTATCCCGAAGAGGTTCATCTGACCATTCGCAAAGTCCATTATGAGAACTTGGGAAGAGTCCGCTACGGCGTTTGTTCGACCTTCGTGTCTGAACGGCTCGAACCAGGCCAAGAGCTGCCGCTGTTCGTGCAAGAGAATTCGAACTTCAAGCTGCCTTCGAACCCGGATACGCCGATTATTATGATTGGACCTGGAACGGGAGTTGCACCTTTCCGAGCATTCCTCGGCGAGCGTGAAGAAGTTGGTGCAGAAGGAAAGACATGGCTGTTCTACGGCGATCAGCATTTCTCTTCGGACTTCCTGTATCAAGTGGAATGGCAGCGCTGGCTGAAGGAAGGCGTTCTGACTCGGATGGACGTTGCATTCTCGCGGGATACGGATCAGAAAGTGTACGTCCAGCACCGTATGCAAGAGCACAGCAAAGACTTGTATCAATGGCTGCAAGAAGGAGCCGTTGTCTATATTTGCGGAGATGAGAAGAAAATGGCGCATGACGTTCAGGCAACACTGCTCGCGATTATTAAGCAAGAAGGCGGCTTGAACGAAGAAGAAGCAGCTGCTTACTTGTCGAAGATGCAGCAAGAGAAACGCTATCAACGGGATGTCTACTAAGGAGGTAAGCGGAATGTCTGACAATAACTTGCTGTCGCCAAACAGTGCACCGCATAGCGATGTAGAGGCGATCAAGGATAGAAGCGATTATTTGCGCGGAACGCTGGAAGAGACGTTGCAGGATCGGATTACCGGCTCGATCTCTGAAGATGACAACCGTCTCATGAAATTCCACGGCAGCTATATGCAAGATGACCGTGATGTCCGTAATGAACGGAATCGGCAGAAGCTGGAGCCTGCTTACCAGTTCATGGTTCGTGTTCGCGCTGCCGGCGGTATCGTGTCTCCTGAGCAATGGCTCATGATGGACCGGATCGCGCAGAAATATGCGAATGATACGATTCGTTTGACAACCAGGCAGTCTTTCCAACTGCATGGCGTTATTAAGTGGAATATGAAGTCCGTTATCCAAGAAGTGAACGAGGAGCTGCTGAGCACACTCGCTGCTTGTGGAGACGTCAACCGTAACGTCATGTGCAATCCGAACCCTTATCTCTCCGAAGTGCATGAAGAGGTCTATGAGTGGGCGAAGCGCGTCAGCAATCATCTTGATCCGCATACGAGAGCATACCATGAGTTGTGGCTCAATGAGGAGAAGGTTGCCAGCAGCGATGACGGAGTAGAACAGGAACCGATCTATGGCAAAGTGTACCTGCCTCGTAAATTCAAGATCGGTATCGCAATTCCGCCAGCGAATGAAGTGGATGTATTCTCTCAAGACCTTGGCTTCATTGCCATTCATGAGCAAGGACGGCTGCTCGGCTTCAATGTCGTGGTCGGCGGTGGAATGGGGATGTCGCATGGGGATCCGAAGACGTATCCGCAGGTTGCGCGCACGATCGGCTTCATTACGCCGGAGCAGATGATTGAGGTTGCGGAGAAAACGGTCATGATCCAGCGTGATTATGGAGACCGCGCGGTTCGTAAACATGCACGCTTCAAATATACGATTGACGATCGCGGACTCGAATGGTTCATCACGGAGCTGCAGCTGCGCTTAGGCTGGAAGCTGGAAGAAGCGCGTTCGTATCAGTTCGACCATAATGGAGACCGGTACGGCTGGGTGAAGGGAAGCAACAACAACTGGCATTATACATTGTTCATTCAGAACGGCCGTGTGAAGGATGACGCCGGTTACCAGCTGATGACTGGGCTGCGCGAGATAGCGAAGATTCATAAAGGCGATTTCCGCCTTACGCCGAACCAGAACCTCATTATCGGGAACGTATCCAGCCAGAAGAAGAAGAAAATCGACCAGCTGATTGAGACCTACAATCTGACTGACGGTTCCGTATATTCTGCGCTGCGTCGTAATTCGATGGCTTGTGTCGCATTGCCGACATGCGGACTCGCGATGGCGGAATCGGAGCGTTATCTGCCTACGCTGATCGATAAGCTGGATCTGGTCATGGACGAAGCAGGTCTGCGCGACGATGAAATCGTTATCCGGATGACCGGCTGTCCGAACGGCTGTGCTCGCCCAGCTCTGGCGGAGGTTTCGTTCATCGGCAAGGCACCGGGCAAATACAACATGTACCTTGGCGGCGGCTTTGCCGGCAACCGGCTCAACAAGCTGTATCGCGAGAATATCGGCGAGAACGAGATTCTCAGCGAGCTGCGTCCGATGTTGCTCCAGTATGCGAAGGAGCGTAGAGAAGGGGAGCACTTCGGTGACTTCTGTATCCGCGCGGAGTATGTGAAGGAAGTTCACTCGGGGCTTGATTTCCACGATTAACAGGTAATGAATAAGGGCATTCCAAATGCTATGGTAAGGTTTAAGAAATTCATACGGTTGTGAAGAACACACCGCTCATTCTGGACACGACGTGTCCCGGATTGGGCGGTTTTTTATTTGAATAAGCGAGCGAGGAGAGTGGACAAGTGAACTTTCAGATGGCTTATCAGAATTGGTATGAGGAGCAGCGAGTAAGCGCACAAGGGGATAGAAAGCAGCGGCTTGAGGAAGGGCATGGTCATGCGGAGAAGTTATTTCTGGAGAAGGTATGGTATCCTGCTTTCCGAAGCTTCGACCATCTTCAAGGAGAATACGAGGTGGCAGACTTCAAAGACGGATCACGTTATCTGGATTTTGCATTCATTCAGTCTCCAATTAAACTTGCGATCGAGATAGATGGGTACGGCGTTCATTCCTCCAAAGTCACACGGTGGCAGTTCGCCGATTCACTGATGCGCCAAAATCATCTCATCATCGACGGATGGCAAATCCTCCGATTCTCATACGATGATATAAACGAGAGGCCGCGCATGTGCGAACAAACACTGCAGCAATTCATAGGACGCTGGCTTGGAGGCAATCGTTGTTCGACCATCGAAGTGGACGATCTCATCGAGTCCGAGATTTTGCGCTACGCCTTGCGTCTCGACCGCCCGCTGCGTCCACGCGATGTGATGGTGCTGCTGAACCTCAGTCGATTCAAAGCGTATCGTGTGTTACATCAACTGTGTCAGAAGAAAGTACTACTCCCAGCAGGGAAGGGGACGCAAACCGTCCGCGGATTCCTTGTCAATCAAGGAAGTATGAGTCAGCGAGAATAGGATTTTACTGACACGTAGTTACTCTCTCATTCTTAGATTCGAAGCCCTGCCAGAATGATGCGTGATGAACAATCAATCAGATGCTGAGAGTCGAAAAATCGAACTCTCAGCTGCCAAACGACGCGAAAATGAAGCTGAGAGTCAAAAAAATTGACTCTCATAAATGAGAAATGGCTTAAGCGCGGGTCCTTAGCAGCTGAGAGTCGAAAAAATGAACTCTCAGCTGCCAAACGACGCGAATATGAGGCTGAGAGTCAAAAAATTTGACTCTCGCTAAAGAGAAATGGCTTAGAAGCTGGTCATTGGCAGCTGAGAGTCCCAAAATCGAACTCTCAGCTGCCGAAAGAAGCGAAAATGAAGCTGAGAGTCAAAAAATTCGACTCTCGCGAATGAGAAATGGCTTAGAAGCTGGTCTTTGGGCAGCTGAGAGTCGAAAAAATGAACTCTCAGCTGCCAAACGAGGCGATTATGAGGCTGAGAGTCAAAAAATTCGACTCTCGGTAAAGAGAAATGGCTTAAGCGTGGGTCTTTAGCAGCTGAGAGTCCAAAAATCGAACTCTCAGCTGCCAAACGACGCGAAAATGAAGCTGAGAGTCAAAAAATTCGACTCTCACAAATCAGAAATGGCTTTAGCGCTGGTTTTTAGTAGCTGAGAGCCCCCTGGCGGTCTCATGATGCCTTACTTGCTCGCATTAAGCAGCAGAAAGTCTTTCTTATTGTTCTTGTACAGCGCCTTGAACACTTTAAAGTTCCGGTCATGAACGGCTTTATTCGCTTTATTAGGCGTGTAGCGAGCGCTCGACTTGACCAGTGTTCGGGCGTCGTCGACCCGGTCAATCCAGCCGAGGCCAACGGCTGCAATGATTGCAGCGCCGACAGCGCCGACATTGTGCGGATTCTCGACGGTCTCTACTTCGCGGCCGAGAATATCGGAGAGGATTTGGCAGGTGAGGGGAGCGAGCGCACCGCCGCCGACGAAACGAATCACAGGCGACGTCTTCACCTTCTTCTCCTGCGCCTCAAGGTGCCATCTGAGGTGATAACAGATCCCTTCGAGAACCGCGTGAATCATCTCGGTTTTGCCGGTTTCGAGGCCAATGTTGAAGAACATGCCACGCGCGTTGGCATCCTCGAAGGGGCTGCGATTGCCATGCAGCCAAGGCGTAAAGATAACCCCGTTGCTGCCGGCAGGCACGTTCTTTATCGCATCCATCATGTAATCGTATAGGCTTTCGTATGGCGATTCATAAGCCTCCGATACATGCTTCTTCTCCAGATAAATGTTAATCTCATCGAGCGCAAGATGATCCTTGACCCATTCCAGACATTTACCCGCGGTTTCGAGCTCGGCAAAATAGTTATAAGTCCCAGGATTCGCCCCAACGATCGCCGCAATCATCGCCGATGCATCTACGAGCTGTCGGTTCACGACGGTAGATACCCAGCCGGAAGTTCCCGAATAGATATGCGTGCTTCCAGGATCGACAGCGCCCGCGCCAATACCAATGAGCGAAACATCGCCGCCCCCGCCGAACACTGGCGTGCCTTCCGCTAGATGCAGCTGGGCTGCAGCTTCTTTCGTGAGGCGTCCGACCATATCAGTGCTGCGAACAATACGAGGGAGGTGAGTCATATCAACACCATACATGCTGCAAACCGCTTCGCTGAAGCATTCCTTGCCTTTCCGAGTATCATAGAGCAGAGCGGCGAATGCGCTGTCTTGGGTCATTATGAACTCTCCGGTACATTGGCAGATGAGGTATTCCTTCACATCAAGCCACTTGAAGACTTTGCGGAACACGTCCGGTTCATTGCGCTGCACCCATTTGTACTTCCAGACCGGGTCTTTGACGCTCGATGCGACGGCGCCTGTAATGGAAAGCGATTTGAGCAGCTTGAACACATTTGCTCCAGCAATCTGCAGACCGTTCGCAATGCCTTCCTTCAGTTCACGCTTCGCCCGGTGATCCATATAACTCATGGCACGACGCAGTGGCACACCGTGCTTATCGACGAGTACGAGCCCTTGCATCTGGGCACAGAACGATATCCCTTGAATGCTTTCGGCAGGGAGGCCTGATAACTGCAGTACGCGCTCAGTGGTAATGCGCATCGCATCCCACCAGTCCTGGGGCTCCTGCTCGACGCCGCCGTTCTCCATCACGTACAGCTTATAGTGCTCCGTAGCGGAAGCCGCCAGTTTGATCGTGTCCGAAACTTCGATGAGACAGGTCTTGATCCCTGTAGTTCCTACGTCATACGCAATCACATAAGCCGCCATGAACCAGCATCCTCTCGCACGGATAGGGTCAACTTCAGCACTTCAAGATTAATTCAAGAAGAAAGCTCCTTTAATAAACTTCAGCAGCTGCTCTGCAACAAGCTCATCCTGCTCATGAATATCAATGCCTGCAAACGTCCGCAGACGTTCCTTGTAATAGTCGCTGGAATAGGAGAATTGAAGCGTAATGAAGAGGTTATCGAGAAAGAAAGCAAACAATTGCGGATGAATATCTGACCGTATCGTGTGGGTGGCTTGTGCCTCTGCAATGAACGAAGCATAGAGCCCGGCCGTGACATTCTCCATCTCGGACACAATTCGACCGGCAAGCTCGGATTTGCTCTCCGCCGCCATAATATTATATAACCGCGTCAGATGAAGATTCTCCCGAGATTGGAGCTGGATCGTCCGAATGATCAATTCAATGCGGCTAAGGAAATCTTGCTTGCTCCGCATGATATCCTCGAGCACGTTCTTGGTGGATTCGATTCCGATGCGAATGATCATGAGATACAGATCTTCTTTGCTGCCAAAATATTTATAGAGTGAGCCGACGCTAACCTCGGCCTTCTGGGCAATCTGATTAATGTTGGCGCTGTCATATCCATGTTCAGCGAATTCGATAATCGCGGCATTTACTATTTTATCCCGCTTATCTTGCGATATTTTCTTGAATGAATCGGAGTAGTGGTCTTCAAGCATGAGTAGGCACCTCGAAATAATGAGTGAGTGAACGTTCACTCACATTCTAGCATACAATTGGACTATTGCAATCATTCTGACAATTCTGTTGACAATTGGCGGTAGGCTACTATACTGAAATCGTGAGTGAACGTTCACTCACACTTAAAATCAGGCATGTTGAACACTTCCGATGACTATGTGGAGGGCGATCATGGATAATAAATTCGCGATTTCCGAGTACCCAGATACGGCTGCAATCATAAGACAGCTCGATGCCTTAATCAATCAACCGATTCATACGATTAAACCCGAGGCGTTGAAAGCCTACGAACTCAATTATTATGAGAAGAAGTGCGCCAAGTCCAAGGCTATGATTGAGGAAGCAGTTCATGTAATTCCTGGAGGCGTGCAGCATAATCTTGCCTTCAATCACCCGTTTCCACTTGTATTCACGAAGGCGGAAGGGGCTTATCTGTACGATATTGACGGCAATCAATATTATGATTTCCTGCAGGCAGGCGGCCCGACTGTGCTTGGCAGCAATCCAATCGCAGTTCGCAGCAAAGTCATTGAATTGCTGAATGAATGCGGTCCTTCAACGGGCTTGTTTCATGAATATGAATATAAGCTAGCGAAGAAAATCGCTGAGCATATCGAATCGGTAGAGATGTTCCGCATGCTAGGATCAGGTACCGAAGCGTGCATGGCTGCCATTAGAGTCGCAAGACTAGCGACCAAGAAGAAGCATATTCTTAAGATGGGCGGCGCTTACCATGGCTGGAGCGATCAGCTGGCATACGGGATTCGGATCCCCGGCTCCAAATGGACGCAGGCACATGGTGTTCCGCGGCATATGTTCAAGTATACGCAGGAGTTCTTTCCCGGCGATCTGAACGATCTTGAACGGAAGCTGAAGTTCAATCGATTGCGCGGTGGCACAGCTGCCGTACTGATTGAACCTGTAGGTCCAGAGAGCGGAACGAGGCCGCTCGATCTTCATTTCAACAAAGGCGTTGAAGCGCTATGCCGCAAGTATGGCGCACTGCTAGTGTTTGATGAGGTCGTCACTGCTTTTCGAATCGGTATGAGCGGGGCGCAAGGTTATTATGGGGTATCTCCTGACTTAACTGTGTTCGGCAAAGTCGTCGCCGGAGGGTATCCGGGAGCAGGCGGCCTCGGCGGCAAGCAGCAGTATATGAAGTATTTGTCAGCAGGCTTGCAGTCGGGAGACAAGCACAAGAAGGCGCTCGTCGGCGGAACGATGGCGGCGAATCCGCTTAGCTGCGTGGCCGGTTATTATACGCTTGAAGAGATGGAAAGAACGAATGCGGTGCAGCACGCAGGCAAGATGGGGGACATCTTGACCCGAGGATTGAAAGCGCTTATCGCGCAGCATCAACTGCCTTTTGTCGCGTTTAATCAAGGCTCGATCTGTCACCTCGAAACCGTTGGGACACTGCATTATGCAATCGATTGGTCGATGCCTTGGCGCATCCCTAGCGTGCTCAAAGCGACATCGGAGCGGAAGAAAGAGATGGAGCATATGGGCGCTGCCTATATGGCCGAAGGAATTGTGACACTTGCAGGCAGCAGGCTGTACACAAGCGCTGCCTATACAGATGAAATGATTGATGATGTATTGGTCCGATTCGACCGCATATTCCGGCAGGTTGCTGTTAAAGCCTAATACTCCACTTAAGGCTGGGGGAGCTCACGCGTGAACGAAGACATACAGGAAGCAAAAGAACGAGTCGTCAAGGCAGGCCGAAGACTGGTGGAGTCGAAGCTGATCGCTCGCACTTGGGGAAATGTCAGCTGCCGGATTAGCGATTCGCATTTCGTCATTACGCCTAAAGGCAGGGATTACTTACAGCTGACGGCTGAAGATATTGTCGAAGTGGCGATATCCGATTGCAGCTATAGCGGCGACGTTAAGCCTTCCTCTGAGAAAGCGATGCATGCAGCGGTGTATAAGCAATATCCGGATGTTCACTTCGTCATTCACACCCATCAGGAGAATGCCTCCGTCATAAGTACGGCTGGATTATCGGCGATGAAAGTAACAGGGGATTATCCGCTCCTTGGCGATGAAGTCATCTGCGCGGATTACGCATTACCGACGACGAAGAAGCTTGCTCGCAAAGTCTCGAAAGCGCTGATGCAGAAGAGTGGGCAAGCCGTTATTTTGGCAAACCATGGCTCGCTCTGCTTCGGGGCGAATGATGAAGAGGCGTTCCAAGTCGCTACAGATTTGGAACTGTCTTGTGCAGATTTCGCCTTCAAACAATACGAACAACTTAGCGGTAAGAACAGGAACAGCGTCGATTGGTTGGAGCTGAATCGTTATGCCGTCTCTCGACTAATCGGCAAGCCTCTCTCTCAACAGCCGCAGATAGAAGAAGTACCGGGAATCGGCAACCTTCCCTTCGAGAGTGAGAGAACAGAAACAGGGTTCAGGCTAAAGTTTCATCATGGTGAAGCGATAGATGTGAAGAAGGGCGAGCTACATGCTTCACTCCCCAGGGAATTCAAGATACTTAACGATATTTATCATTCTTTTAATGACATTAATTACATTATACA
Organism: Paenibacillus sp. J31R98; assembly: GCF_056269245.1. Taxonomy (NCBI): domain Bacteria; kingdom Bacillati; phylum Bacillota; class Bacilli; order Caryophanales; family Paenibacillaceae; genus Paenibacillus; species Paenibacillus sp. J31R98. The sequence continues at coordinate 1,650,028 of NZ_JBWDNO010000001.1, read as the reverse complement.
TACTGACTCTCCAAGTGTAATCGCAGTGTCGCAAGCTGACCTGACCGTTCGTCCGCTTCTTGATGACTTCGCTCAGCTTGTGGGTACTTCTGCCAAGACTGTGCCATCAATGGATGGTCCACGTATTCTTGGTGCATTGAGACGTGCCTCTGCTGTGCTTCTCCATCAGAACGGTGCATTATGCTGCGGAAGCTCGAGAAGTGATGCCACTGCAGTTGCGATGGTACTGGAGAAGAATTGCAAAGCGCTTATTGGTGCTTCATTGTTCGGCCCGCTCAAACCGATTCATCCGCTAGAGAGTCTGCTTATGAGATTTATGTATTTGAAGAGCTATTCCAAGCAGGCAGCGAAGAAGCCAAATTAATGATACTAAGGTTGGAGGTAGAGCGGAGCGATGCCATCCTATTCTGAGCTTGTTGCAGCTCAAAGAGCTTACTTTCAAACAGGCGCCACAAGGTCCTATGCATTTCGCAAAGAGCAGCTGGAGAAGTTGTATCGGCTTGTTGCAGATAACGAACAGCTTATTCTGAATGCAGTTCACGAGGATCTGAATAAAAGCGAGCTGGAAGGGTTCTTCGCAGATGTCGGCTACATCAAATACGAGATTTCGTTTGCTCGTAAGCAGCTAAAGCGCTGGATGAAGCCGCAGCGTGCGAGGACGCCTTTGACCCATTTTGGCAGCAGCAGCAAGATTTATCGCGATCCTTATGGCGTGAACCTCATCATCGCCCCGTGGAATTATCCATTCTTGCTCACGATTACGCCGCTGATTGGGGCAATCGCAGGCGGCAACACCGCCATCGTAAAACCTTCGGAGCTGGCAGCCCATTCCTCTGCATTGCTCCATAAACTGCTCGCGAATACGTTCCCGGCTGAGTACATCGCATGCATAGAGGGAGGGGCGGAAGAGACGACGGCCCTTCTGCAGGAACGTTTCGATCACATTTTCTATACCGGCAGCAGCTCGATCGGCAAGCTCATCATGTCCGCAGCAAGTCAATATCTCACACCGGTTACGCTCGAGCTCGGCGGCAAGAATCCGACCATTGTCGATGAGAGTGCCAACATCACGCTTGCGGCACGAAGAATCGCATGGGGGAAGCTACTCAATGCCGGGCAGACTTGCATCGCGCCTGACTATATCTATGTCCATCGCTCGATTGAGCAGCAATTCCGCGAGCGTTTAAGAGAGGAGATGATCCAGTTACATACGGCACGGCCTCTAGACAACCCTGATTACACCTGCATCATCAACGACAAACACTTGAGCCGCTTGCAACGCCTGTTAGATGGGCCGATGGTTTATTATGGCGGTGAAATTGACCGGCAGAAGAGAATGCTGGCTCCAACCATCGTGACAGAGGTTTCGTGGGATCATGCGATCATGCAAGACGAGATCTTCGGACCGATCCTGCCGATTCTTCCTTATGACTCGCTTCATGAAGCAATTGCACAGATCAAGAAGCAAGAGAAGCCGCTCGCTCTGTACCTGTTCACAGAGAACGAGCAAGTGAAGAAGCAAGTCATTCGCGAGCTGCCATTCGGTACAGGCGGCATTAACGACACGCTGTTCCAATTCTTGAATCCGCATTTGCCGTTTGGCGGGGTTGGCAGCAGCGGCTCAGGCGCTTATCATGGCGTGTTTTCCTTCCAATGCTTCACTCATCCCAAAAGCGTCCTCACCCAAACGACCGCATTTGACCTTCCGCTTCGGTACGGGCGTAGTAAAAGCGCACTCCAAATCATCCGGCAATTGTTCAAGTAGAATCTATGAAAAAGGCGGGGGAGTTATGGAAACAATGAAGCGAATTACAGTAAATCTGGCGAACAAGAAGCAGAGGATGGAGGGGTTCGGCGCATCAGGAGCTTGGTGGGCGCAGCATACGGGAAGCTGGAAGCCAAGCGAACTTTCGCGACTGCTTGAGCTGCTGTTTAACCCGCAAACGGGCATCGGGCTTACCATCTACCGTCACAATATCGGTGCAGGAGATGGGCAAGAGATTGAAGATCCATGGCGTCGTGCCGAGAGCTATGAGGTGTCGGAAGGGGAGTATGACTGGAGCCGGGACGCGCAAGCTGTCGCCGTCATGAAGCAGGCGGTTGCAAGCGGTGCAGAGCGAATCGTCGCTTTCGCGAATAGTCCAACGGCAAGAATGACGCAATCCGGTATGACCTCCGGGCATCAGGAAGGGAGATCCAACTTCAAAGCAGGCATGGAGGATGCTTTTGCTACGTATTTAGTTAATGTAATTAAATATCTCGTGCAAGAAGAAGGATTGCCGGTTGATTGGATCTCGCCGATCAATGAGCCGATGTGGCTGTGGAATGCGCAGAATGGGCAAGAAGGCTGCCATTATCAGCCGGAGGAATGTGTATCTGTGTACCGCGCTCTCGCTCGTCGTATCAAGGAGCAAGGATTGCCAATCCGCATATCTGCAATTGAAGCAGGGGAATGGTCCAGCGCCAGAATGTACTATTACAAGCTGGCTGAAGATCAGGAGCTGCTCGAGTATATTGACAATATCGCGGTGCACTCTTATGTGCCGCATGTCTCGAATGGCATTTTCAAAGAAGAATTCGCCACGTTGATTCAGAAGGAGCAGCCGACACTGCCTATCTGGATGTCTGAATGGACAGAGATGGAGGGGGGCAAGGACTTCGGTATGTCATCGGCCCTCCTGATGGCGAATTTGATTCAAGAGGATCTTACCGTCGGACAAGTGACTTCCTGGCAGTATTGGATCGCCGTATCCCGATATGATTTCCGTGATGGACTTGTCTATCTTGACGAATCGGAAGGGACGTTCCAAGAGACCAAGCGTCTATGGGCGTTCGGCAATTTCAGTAAATTCATACGTCCGGGAGATATTCGAATCGAAGTTGAAGTCGCTCATCCAGAGCTCAAAGTGGTAGCATATGCGGATCAAGACGGTCAGCGGGTGACACTTGTTGTTATTAATAACAGCAAAGAATCCCAAACTTCCGAATTCCAGCTCGGCTCAGATTCAGATTCTATCCGTATCAAGAACGCTGCTGTATACGTCACATCAGAGGATGATAACCTTGCCTGTGTTTATAATGGTTTGACTCTGAACGAGTGGACTTATAAAGCGGAGAGTGTAACGACGATCATCGTGGAGACAAGTGGAACTTAAGACTGCACATTATACGGATGTGTGTTAGAAGAAATGAAGGCTGCGCGATCTATGATCGGCAGCCTTTAATTTAGAATAGAATTCAGCTATTTTCGCGAATGCGGCGGTCGAATATGAATGGTCCGAATGGCAGGAATGCAGCGATAATGGCGCCGAGAAGTCTTGTTATCCGCCAGCCTGACGAGAAGAGCATCGAAATAGCAGTAAGGATGTAAAGGCTGAATAATGCGCCGTGGATCATACCTACAACGGTGACGGGATGAGGGATATCGGCCCAATATTTGAGCGGCATTGCGATGCAAAGCAAGAGCAGGAATGAGAGGCCTTCCAGTGTCCCGATAAGACGGAATCGGCTGTATGGGTTGCGCAGCATGTCGTCATTAACCTCCTTGAGGGATATGAATGCTTTTATTCTACCTTAGGCTGCTCGTAGATTGCCAGCCGTTCACGAAAGTATCATCTTTTCGCAAGTTAGCATAGTCGCCAAATCCATCATGGATTTGGTAGAAATAAACAAGTAAAATAGAGAAGATAGAGAAGTTAGTATACCAATCGGAGGTGCGCAGGTAATGGATGAGCAGCATGCGATTGAACAGTTTAAACAAGCCGTTTCGAATAATGATATAGCGGAGGCAGGCAAGTGCCTGCAAGAATATCCGTTCCTGGCTGAGCGAATAAACGAGCCTTGGTTCTCATTCGATTCGCCTGCGATCGTCAAAGCAGCGGCGAGCGGGAATCGCGAATTGGTAGACCTGCTCCTGGAGCACGGTGCCGATCTGTTTGCCAAGAGTACTTGGTGGGCGGGAGGCTTCGGCGTCCTGCACCATGATCATCATGAACTATCCCGCTATCTGATAGAGCGGGGAGCTCCAGTTGATATGCATGCAGCAGCCGCACTTGGGATGATCGAGACTTTGCAAGAGATGGTAGCGAAGAATTCCGAGGCCGTCAACGAGCGCGGTCCGGATGGACAAGCTCCGCTTCACTTTGCCACTGATCCAGCGATTATTGATTTCCTGCTCGAGCACGGAGCCGAGATTGATCAGCGTGATATCGACCATTACAGTACACCGGCTCAATGGGCGATTGATCAACCCGAGAAATGCAACTATCTCATCGAACGCGGCGCTTCAGCGGATATCTACATGGCGATTCAGCTTGGCGATACGGAGCTAGTCCGCCAGTTGATTCAAGCAGAGCCCGATTGTCTGGATGCTCGAATCGGTCAAGGACGTTTCACGTCCGGTGACTCTGACGGCGGACATATTTACTTGTATAAAGTCGGCTCCGATATGACGCCATTGCTGCTTGCTGCGCGTCATAAGCGGACTGAAATTGCAGAACTGATCTTGGAGCATCGTCCTACAGCGAATCGGTTGCTGTATGCGTGTTTGACTGGCGATCAAGCTGCGGTTCAAGCTCTGATCGCTCAAGAGCCCGACATTGTGAAGACACTCTCCCAAGCTGAGCTTGGCACAATCGCTGATGCAGCTTCAAACAACGATACGGATGCCATTCGTTGCATGCTGAGTGCCGGATTCCCAGCCGACGCACGGCGTACCCCGGCGGATTTCACAGCACTTCATCATGCAGCTATGCGCGGCAATGCCGAGATCGTGCGACTTCTTCTCGCGAACGGCGCATCAACAGAGCTAACGCATGGATATGGCGGCGCAGCACTTGGCAGCTGTATGTGGGGCTCCATTCATTTTCGTTCTCCATACGGCGATTATGCAGATGTTGCGAAGCAGCTCGTTCAAGCAGGCGCGCCGGTGCCAAGCGAGTTGAACGGCAGTGAAGCGGTTAATCAGGCAATTGAACAAGCAAATCAATAAATGAGTATGGAATCCGCGGCCTCCGCGGATTTTTTTTGCAGAATGGATAGACTGACTGAATGGTGGATCGGCAGAAGTAATAAACAATTGGAGATGGGTCATTGAATAGCTGCATATATTCGTAAAGGATTTCGCATGAACATGCGAAGGACTCCTACGGAGAGCGGGTGTTCAGGTGGCTGTCAATCTCGATATCGCAACTCTTGTTTCTGCTGTCATTTGGCCGGCTACAGTAATCATTCTGCTGTTAATCTTTCGCAAGCATTTGCCGGATTTGCTGAGCGTGTTGCTGAAACGTGTGAAGAGGCTGGATTTTGCAGGCGTATCAATCGAATTATCCGAAGCAAAATCCTTCACGCCGAGCCTATCGGTTAGCCAGTTGGATTTGAGCAATATGATGGAAGCCATGCAGAAATCAAGTAGAGAGATCGATATTAGATATGAGCTGTTATCGGAAGGCAGCGCGGATTATACGGTCATCCATCTCGGAAGCGGCAAGAACTGGCTAACTTCGCGCCTGTTCATCATGTCTATCATGTATGCGCATCAGAAGAATATGAAAGCCTTTGTGTTCTTGGAATCGAACAACGGCACTCGCAAACGATTTGCAGGCTGGGCCAAACCTGCAGCGATACGTTTTGCGCTAGCCAAACGCTACCCGTGGTTTGAGGCTGCCTTCGCTGAAGCTTATTGCACGGTAGTCAAAGCGTATGGGAGCGAGCCGCTCATCACCTCTAATCGAGGGGCGCTTGGCGATGGCAAGCCGTTTGTGACCGTCCTTCAACATTTTCTGAGTGAGGTACAAGTGAACGACATTCAGCAAGTAGAGCTAAGCAAGAGAGCAGAATGGCTTAGCTTAACTGCATCTAATCATACCTATGAACATGCAGAGTGGATCGACGGTATATTGCTGGAGCAGCTTCTAGATGATGACCTTCATCCCACCTATATTCAATCGAACAACGTCAAGCCGCCTAAGATCGACAACGATCAGTTCCAGAAGATACTAGATTCACAAGGCGATTTCATTGCGATTACTTCATTTAATGGGCAATTTCAAGGACTGCTGGATCGAAACGATGTCCTGGAGCAAGCCGTTAAACAAGCAGCAGCGCAATCGCCTGAATGACAGGGCTGCGTGAGTGAGAAATCAATCGTCCGCGAATTCTATTCGCGGGCTTTTCTTTGATCAGAGGGCATACTAACGCAGATTTGACAGGACACCAAACGGTGTCATACAATAAAAATGTCACCAAATGGTGTCCGATTATAGTCGACTGAACACGTAGGAGAGGGTGTTGTGAGCGATAACGAACAGCTGCGGGATGTGTTTGACGCGATTGCGGATCCTACCAGGCGAAGGCTCATACAACTGTTATCAGAAGCTGAGGAGCTGCCGCTTCATGAGCTGACGTCTCGATTCGAGATGGGCCGGACGGCGGTATCCAAGCATTTGACCATACTTAAAGAAGCAGGACTTGTTACGGATCGGAAAGTCGGCCGAGAAACCCGGTATCGGCTCAATGCTGCACCGCTTCAAGAGATTCAAGATTGGGTCGCCTTTTACAGAAAGTTCTGGACATCCAATATGATGCGATTGAACCAGCTATTATTAGAGGAGGAAGAAGAATGAGTTTAACATTGAATTTGGATTTTCAATATACAACTACGATCGAGAAGCTGTGGACCGCAATAACGGATCCTGACAAGCTTGCCAAGTGGGTTATGGAGAATAACTTCAAGCCTGAAGTTGGCTATCAGTTTCAATTCCGTCAGAAGCCAACCGAATATTGGGATGGCATTGTTGAAGGTGAAGTACTCATCGTAGACAAGCCGAGCAAGCTGTCTTATACGTGGGGCACAGGTGCGGAGAAGCATACTGTCGTATGGACCTTGCAGGATCTGGGAGACGGCAAAATCAACCTGCATTTGGAGCAATCAGGCATCTCCAATCCACAAGCGTTGAACGGCGCCAAATATGGTTGGACGAGTATGGGCGGCCAGCTCGAGACGCTGCTCGCGCAATAAGAAACATGAACCGGCAGCAAGCTCATGCAGCCGGTTTATGTCTGCATAGACAGTATGGCAAATTCCTCTTGTTTCTGTACAATATGAAGTGGAATATTATTCAACTTACTAGTGGAAGGATGTTATCATGACCGAATCGAATCAGGAGTTTATCGTCATATCAGGTGCAAGAGAAAACAATCTCAAGGATGTGTCCTTGCGCATTCCGAAGCGGAAGATCACCATCTTCACAGGCGTATCCGGTTCTGGCAAGTCATCCATCGTCTTCGATACGATTGCGGCTGAATCAACGCGGCTGCTGAATGAAAACTTCAGTATGTTCGTTCGCAACTTTCTACCGCGCGTACCGCAGCCGGATGCAGACGCCATCGAGAATCTGAGCATGGCAGTCATTGTGGATCAGAAGCGGCTGGGTGGCGGTTCTCATTCGACGATGGGCACGATTACCGATATTTCTCCTATTCTTCGTTTGCTCTTCTCTAGAGCGGGGCAGCCTTATGTTGGAACCGCGAATATGTTCTCCTTCAACGATCCGCAAGGCATGTGTCCGGATTGTAACGGACTCGGCCGCAGTCTGGTCGTCGACATGAGCAAAGCGATTGATAAGTCCAAGTCGCTCAGTGAAGGAGCAATTCTGCTGCCGGACTACAAGTCGAGCAGCTTTGATCTCACTATCCTTATTGACTCCGGGTCTTTCGATCCCGATAAGAAGCTAAGCGATTATTCAGCAGCAGAGCTGGACGAGCTGCTATATGGCAAAGCCAAGAAGGTCGAAGTCCAATTCATGAGCAAGCCGATGAATGTGACCGTCGAAGGCTGCATCGAGAAATTTACGAACAAGTACATCAGACGAGATATTAAGACGATGTCCGAGCGTACTCAGAAGGCTGTTATGCCTTATATTATCGAAGGCGTATGCTCCAGCTGTCACGGTGCAAGACTCAGCCAAGCTACGCTGAGCAGCAAGATTAATGGATATAACATTGCCGATCTGGCCGCGATGGAAGTGGGTCAGCTCATCCGAGTCGTGCGGGAGATCGACAATCCTGTTGCCGCGCCTGTCATCAAAGCATTGGCTGATCGGCTGCAGCATCTCGTCGATATCGGACTTGATTACTTGACGCTCGATCGTGAGACGGATACGTTGTCCGGAGGAGAGTCGCAGCGCGTCAAGATGGTCAAGCATCTAAGCGGCAGTCTTGTCGATGTCACTTATATCTTCGATGAGCCAAGCGTAGGCTTGCATCCGCGTGATGTACATCGGTTGAATGAATTGCTTCAGAAGCTGCGCGACAAGGGCAATACGGTTATTGTTGTCGAGCATGATCCCGATGTAATCAAGGTTGCGGATCATATCGTCGATGTTGGTCCGTATGCCGGCAGTCGTGGAGGGAACATTGTGTTTGAAGGAAGCTTCAGAGACTTGCTGGAATCAGGCACGCTGACAGGCAACCATATGAAGCGCCCTCTAGCGTTGAAGCAGGAGACCAGACAGCCAAGCGGCAAGCTATCGATCAACAATGCTACGCTGCACAACTTGCATAACGTCAGTGTTGATGTCCCAACGAGTGTGCTGACAGTCGTCACTGGCGTTGCCGGCTCGGGTAAGAGCACGCTCATTAACGATGTATTCCTAAGCAACCATTCGGACGCAATCGTTATCGACCAATCGGCAATAGGCGTATCTACACGTTCGAATCCAGCAACGTACACGGGAATTATGGACGATGTGCGGAAAGCTTTTGCTTCGGCGAATAAAGTGAATCAAGGCTTGTTCAGCTTCAACTCCAAGGGAGCCTGTGAGAACTGCGGCGGGCAAGGCGTAATATCCATTGACCTATCATTCCTGGACAGCGTGGATCTGCCATGCGAAGTGTGCGGAGGCAGAAGGTTTAAGGAAGAAGTACTCGTGTACAAGCTGAACGGCAAGTCCATCGCTGATGTGCTTGAGATGACGGTAGAGCAGGCACTCGAGTTCTTCGAGCTGAAGGAGGTTGTTCGCAAGCTTCAGGCACTGAGTGATGTCGGGCTGAATTACATTACACTCGGCCAGCCGATGAGCACGCTGTCGGGCGGAGAATGCCAGCGGATCAAGCTCGCAAGCGAGCTGCATAAGAAGGGCAGCATCTACGTGATGGATGAGCCTACGACCGGCTTGCATATGTCCGATATCGGGCACTTGCTTGAGATCATGAACCGTCTCGTTGACGCAGGCAATACAGTCATTGTCATCGAGCATAATCTTGAAGTGATCAGCCAAGCGGATTGGATTATCGACATGGGACCGGACGGTGGCAGCAAGGGCGGACAGGTGGTGTTCGAAGGGATACCTTCGGATATCATTCGCGCCGAGCTCTCGATTACGGGGAGATATTTGAAATCTTGATCGCAATGAAGTGACCACACATCAAGTAGAAAGGAGTGTCCTCAATGACCGATACAGTTAAAAATCCGACAGTGGACATGTTCATCAGCATGGCTAGCAAATGGAAGGAAGAGTTCGAGAAGCTCAGGGAAATCATCTTGGATAGCGAGCTTACGGAGGATTTCAAATGGATGCATCCGTGTTATACACTGAATGATAAGAATGTCGTGCTCATCCATGGCTTCAAGGATTATTGCGCGATGCTGTTTCACAAAGGGGCTTTGTTGAAGGATCCGCATGGCATTCTGATCCAACAGACGGAGAATGTACAAGCGGCGCGCCAACTTCGGTTCACCAGTCTGCAAGAGATTCTAGATATGGAGCTCACCATTCGAGCTTACCTATATGAAGCCATTGAGATTGAGAAGTCCGGCAAGGAAGTCATCCTTAAGAAGGCTACCGAGTTTGCAGTTGCGGAAGAATTTCAAGTGAAGCTCGATGAGAATCCTGCTTTGAAGACCGCCTTTGAAGCGTTGACGCCTGGTCGTCAAAGAGGTTACTTGCTGCATTTCTCGCAACCTAAGCAATCCAAGACTCGCACGGCGAGGGTCGAGAAGTATACGGAGCATATTCTGAATGGCAAAGGTATAGATGATTAATTAACAGGAAGTCCGCGTTCATCGCGGGCTTCTTTCTTTTAAGAGGGGCAGATGCTATTGTAGTAAGAAACGAATGGAAACGAGGGGAATACATAGATGGAGAACCCGAACAAGTTAAAGGTCGGCGTGCTCGGCTGTGGCGTGATCTCCCAAGCTGCACATTTGGAAGCTTGCGCAAGAGCAAACAATGTTGAGCTCATTGCGATCTGCGACGTTGCTCAAGATTTAGTAGAGAAGATGGAGCATAAATATAACCCCAAACGGACTTATACGAATTATGATGAGATGCTCTCAGATCCAGAAGTGGAAGCTGTAATTATCGGGATCGCTGATCAATTCCATGTGCCAATGGCGAAGAAGGCCGTGCTCGCAGGCAAACATGTCCTCGTAGAGAAGCCGCTCGGCGTCACCATTGAAGAATGCGAAGAGCTGGATGCCATCGTCCGGCGCTCGAACCTGACATTCCAAGTTGGCAATATGAAGAGGTTCGATCCCGGAATTGCATATGCGAAGAAGTTCATTCAGGAAGAAATGGGCGAGATGCTGGCGCTCAAAGCCTGGTATTGCGATTCAACTTACCGCTATGCGGTGACAGAGAATGTAATGCCTGTCATGATGTTAAGCGACGCAGCGAAGAAACCAGAGGGGAACCCCAAGCTGGACAAGCAACGCTATTATGTGATGACCCATGGCAGTCACCTCGTGGATACGGCAAGATTCCTCGGCGGAGAGATTGACAGCGTGCATGCCTGGCATACGGAACGCTTCGGTGCGCATAACTGGTTGTGCACCATTGAATATACGAATGGAACGGTAGGGCAACTCGATCTCACGGTAGCGGTGAGAATGGACTGGCATGAAGGCTTTCAAGTGTACGGGGAGCATGGCAGCGTCATCGCGAAGACCTATAATCCATGGCTGTTCAAGGCAAGCGATGTAGAAGTGTTCTCTGCTAAAGACGGGTTGTATCGCAAGCCGCTTGGTGCTGACGCGCATTTCTACAAGCTTCAATTAGAAGGCTTCGCGGATACCATCCTAGGCGGTGCTCCTCTAGTCGGCGCATCCATCCATGATGGCGTGCAAAATATGCGAGCGATGGTCGCATTGGCAAGATCTGCAGAGATTGGCGGCGGCAAAGTCAGTCTCTCCGAAGTGACTGGCGGTGTGTGATGGATCTCGGAATCTTCGCGAAAACCTTTAATCGGAGCTCAGTCGAAGAAATCGCACAAGTGATCCGCGGATATGGGTTATCAAAGACGCAATTTAATATGGCCTGCGCCGGATTGTCGTCCATGCCAGACGACATCGATATGCAGCTTGCACAGAAGATCAACAATGTTTGCCGGCACAATCAGATTGAGATGTCCGCACTATCGGGTACATTCAATATGGCACATCCCGACCGGAGCCACCGTCAAGCGGGAATTGACCGATTGCGTGTTCTTGCGCAAGCAAGCGGCACACTCGGAACTTCAACAATAACGCTCTGCACAGGCAGCCGAGATCAATCCAATATGTGGAAGCGTCATTCGGACAATGGGAGCAAGGAAGCTTGGGCAGATATGCTGGAGACGATAGCGGCGGCGGTGGAAATTGCAGAGCAATATAATATCGTACTTGGCGTCGAGCCAGAGCTCGCCAATGTCGTGTATGATGCGAGGAGAGCAGGGCTTCTGCTAGACGAGCTGCAATCAGCTCACGTCAAGATTGTAATGGATGCTGCGAATTTGTATAATCCTGAGAGTGGCCGTTCGCAGAGCGATATCCTGTCCGAAGCCTTCGACATCCTGGGCGAGCATATCGTGATTGCACATGCCAAGGATATCAAGGTGAATGGAGAGGCAGAGTTTGTTGCTGCCGGCCAAGGCATGGTCGATTATCATCATTATTTGCAGCTGCTATCCGCAGTGAATTTTATAGGGCCGCTCATTCTGCATGGATTGAGAGAAGATCAAGTAGATGACAGCTTATCCTTCATTAAAGCATTGATTTTAGAGCACTGATTTCATGATTAACAAGGAGATTACGATGACAAGCCACGATTTTTTACCGATTATACTTGGAAGCGATGAGAATGCCTATGGCAACGTGAGATTGATTCATGAGCGATACCAGATTAAGCCGCTGCTGCTGTGCAGCCGTTTGTTAATCCCAACGATGAATAGCTCGCTGTTCGATCTCGTTCAAATTGACCGCTTTGATAGTGAGAGCGTCTTTCCGGGCGCACTGCTTAAGATATTGGAGAAGCATGCTGCTGCTGCACCAAACCGCAAATTAGTCGTGATTCCTTGCTCGGATTACTATGCCGGCATGCTGTCGCGTCATTACAGCACATTCAAAGGGCTGATCGCGAATCATTTTATATCCGAATCGCTGCTTGATACGCTCGATACGAAGGACAAGTTCTACAAGCTGTGCGAGCAGCACGGAATGGACTATCCGAAGACGATTGTAAGCGAGCCGCAAGAACGCGAGAGCGCGCTGGACGAGATGGAATTCCAGTTCCCGATCGTCGTCAAGCCGGAGAACAGCAATGCGTATGAATATTTGTACTGCGAGTTCGAAGGGAAGAAGAAGGTGTTCTTCTTTAATACGAAGGATGAATACTTGACGATGGTTAGGAGCATGAATAGATCGGATTATTCAGGCAAGCTGATTATCCAGGAGTTCATTCCAGGCGGCGACAGTTCGATGCGCGTGATCAACAGCTTCTCTGACGATGATGGGAAAGTGCGCATGATGTGTCTTGGTCAGCCAGTGCTTGAGGAGTATACGCCGAAGACGCTTGGCAACTACGCCGCAATCATTAGCCGTTCGGATAAGGCGATTTACGAGAAAATCAAGAAATTTCTGGAGAAGATCGGTTATATCGGCTTCTCCAACATTGATATGAAGTATGACAGCAGAACAGGGAAATATATGCTGTTCGAGATTAACCCTCGCCTCGGCAGAAGCAGTTTCTTTGTAAGGGCTGCTGGGTTAAATATGATAGAAGCATTGATCGATAACGTCGTGTACGGCAAGAATGAGGCAACCGTATACAGTGATCAAACAGCCCTGTGGACGAACGTACCGAGATCTGTCCTCCGCAAATATGTAACGGAGCCAGCCTTATCCTCCGAGATCAGTACACTCTACAGGCAGGGTAAAGTGCTTAAGTCGCTCTGGTATAGCAAGGATCTTAACGTGAAGCGCATATTGCGAGTTTCGCGCTACTATTTCGGCCATATCAACAACTATCGGAAATACTACTTCGATAAGCTAGATTCTTCGGCGACCAAACTTTAATCAAGCGAGCTGGCTGATACGTGCTTGGTCAGGCGTTAAGCCGGCATAGGAAGGTGGGATCCGCTTGCTGCGCAAATTAGCAATCGTTGCGACTGTGCTTGTTGTCCTATTAGGCGGTGTATTCCTTTATTTTAAAGACGCCATCGTCGAGACGGTTCACTTTGCCAAACAAACGAAGGAAACCGCCTCGACTGTGAATGAGGTCAATAAGAAGCTGCCTGCGTTGATTCAACAAGCGAAGGAGACTCAGACGAAGGGCACCGATGCTGCGAAGAACGAGAACAAATCAGTGGCAGAGCAGGAGATCAAGAAGCAACTGGTTACCGTTAAAGAAGAGCTGAACAAGCTTGTGAAGACGGAACCGCCTGCGAAACTGCAGAATCTTCATGATCAGCTCGCTGCGAATTCGGATGTGGCGAATAAGCAGATCGACGAATATATCGAGCAAATTAATAACGGCACTTTCGACCCTGTGAAGTTCGAAGCCCTTTACGAACAGTTGAAAGACTCTCCTGAATTTAAGGAAGCTGAGAAGTATTTGAATTTGTTAAAGTAACAACGCAGTGGAGCAGTCGATTATGAATCGGCTGCTTTTTCTATTGGTCAAGTTTACATCGCCTGCGACTGGTGAAGACTTACAATCAGATCAGCTAATCGCGAAAGTGGAACCTATATGGAACTGACCAATATCTCGTTCAAAGCAATGTCGATTACGAACGAAATCGACCTCAACAAAATCGCCATTCACTTAGGCATGCCTAAGAAGTATACGTGGGAGCAGCCGTTAATACTAAGAGCGAACGAGCTCAAAACCATCTATCCAACCCGAATGAATGAGCTGCAGCAGGTGCTCGTATTTTCTTTTGGCAGCGTCGTCTTCGTAAATCATACGGGCAAGGGCGAGATTCAGCTGCTTCTGAAGTTTCTCCAGTCCTTCGAGCCGGAAATCGATCTATCGCGCACGAATAGCTTCACAGATGATTATAGTCTGCATATTGAGAACATCGAGAGCATGGAGCTAACGGACGAGTATGTCGTTGTGAATGAATATGAATTCTTTCTGCCTGAGCTAGTCGCCACCGTATTAGCCAAATCAGTCGCGCTTGAGAAAGCCGAGCTGCAGCTAAGCAAGGTACAAGACAGCTTGGAAGTAATGATTGAGCAATTAGAGAAGGGCAAGCTTCGGATCAGCAACAAAGTATTGGCAAGAACGACAGCCAAGATCGTGCGTCATGAGTTCAATACGCTCGCTTACATCATGATCCTGGACAAGCCCGAGCTCACATGGACTCACCAATCGGCAAGCCAGTTCTACGAGAAGATGATGAATTTCTTTGAACTAAACGACCGCTACACCATCTTGAAAAGCAAGACAGATATTCTGTATCATATCACCGAAGGCTTCTCCGACATCAGCCATTCCATCCGCGGTCTCTTCGTCGAATGGATTGTCGTTATTCTCATTGTCATTGAAGTCGTGATTACGATTATGCAGATATTGGGCTGGGTCCCTTCCCATACATAATGAATAGTAAGCCTCAGCAATCGCTGAGGTTTTTTTGTGTTTATTTTTGTGTTTATTTTTATGTAAGGTTTTTGATTTGGAAAAAGGAGGTATGGGAATCGCGGCGAACATAATAGAGGAATCATGGATGGAAGGGAGTTATCAAGTTTGGCAATTCTTATGGGCATTGATATTGGGACTTCTAGTGTAAAATCTATGGTCATGGATGATCAGGGCAATATGCTCGGCTTTGCGCAACTGAATTATGACATCCGTATCCCGAATCATGGGTATGCGGAACAGGATCCAGACGAATGGTGGGACTTGGTCTGCCAAACGTCCAGCGCAGCCATTCGGGAAGCTAAGCTAATGCCGGAAGATATTGCGGGAATCGGCTTCTCCGGTCAGATGCACGGACTCGTTGCGCTGGATGCGGAAGGTAAACCAGTCAGGCCTGCGATCATATGGTGCGATCAGCGTTCCATTCCTCAGAAGGAGCAACTGGACGAGTTATTCACGACGCAGGAGCTCGGCGAGCTCATTCAGAACCATATCGCGACTGGATTCCAACTCGCTTCCTTATTGTGGGTCAAGGAGAATGAACCCGAGGTCTTCAGCCGAATCCGATCCGTCATTCTACCCAAGGATTATGTCCGATACCGGCTCACCGGCATGATAAGCGTAGACACAACGGATGCTTCCAGCACTTCTGCATATAGTGTGGCGGAGCGGGTGTGGTCCACCGCCTTGTTGTCGCGCGTTCAGATCGACCCCGCGTTGTTCCCGGAAGCCGGCGAGCCATGGCAAATTTGCGGAACCGTCACGGCATCGGCAGCCGCCGAATCGGGGCTAAGTCCGGGCACTCCGGTCGTATATGGCGGTGCTGATCAAGCGATGCAAGCGGTCGGCAACGGCATCATCGAGCCTGGCGTGGTTTCCTGTACGATCGGCACTGGCGGTCAGCTCTTCACGACGATTAACAAGGTGGTATTCGATGAAGCCTTAAGGACTCATACCTACGTTCATGCAGTTCCGGAGCGATGGTATTTGCTTGGTGCTTCGATGAGCGCAGGGCTGTCTCTGAAATGGCTGAGCAATCAAATTCTGAATGTGCAGGATTACGGCGCACTTGATGAATTGGCTTCGGCAATCCCGGCGGGCAGCGATAACTTGTTGTTCTTGCCTTATTTGGCCGGAGATCGAACACCGCATATGGACCCGCATGCGAAAGGCGCGTTCTTCGGGCTCACGTTGAATCATGGAAGAAACCATCTCGTGCGCGCTGTGCTGGAAGGAGTCAGCTTCTCGCTGAAAGACAGCTATGATATCTTTACAAAGCTTGGCGTTCAGCCGTCCAGACTGATTCTATCCGGCGGCGGAGCCAAGAGTGCGCTGTGGAAACAGATAATCGCGGATATCTTCGATGAAGAGGTATACACAAGCACAATGCAAGAACAGGCATGTGTCGGGGCTGCCATTATGGCAGGTGTAGGCATCGGTCGATTCTCAAGCGTAGAAGAGGCCTGCGGTACGATCGTTCGAATGAATGAGACGCCAGTGATGCCTAATCCCCGTAACCACGAGACTTATACGCGTCTGCATGCTATATACAGAGAATTGTACAGCGCGAATAAGAAGCTATTCCCACTACTGGATTCTCATCTTAATTAGAAAAGGAGCTGATCTTAGATGAACTTGAACACTTCAACACAAGCTGCAATTACTGCCGTACAAGGTGATGCGCCTATTAAGCTGGACTGGGGCAAAGTTCAAGCGCTGGCTGCCAGTATAGAAGTAACCGATCAGTCAGAGGGAGAGCTTGCTGTAATCGCATCAGCCGAATCCGGCGTGCGGATTCGATTCTATACCGGATCTACCAATAATATTAAAGCGCTTTCGTTAATCGCAGAGCTGTATACGGATGCGAGAGAGACGCCGATCGTCTTGTCTGCTCCGTGGAGTCGCATTGGCAGCTCGAAGCACATTGTCCACCTTCAATACTTGGGCCATGCCGTTCGTTTATATGTAGATGGGGTGATCGTTGATGAAGATTGGCCGATGGGGGCCGTTGACCTTGGCGATGCAGCGATACAGTTATATACCAATATAGAGCGGCTTCGTCTGTGGAATGAAGCGGTCCAGCCTGAATCGTTATCGACTCCAGAGGAGGAGGCTCGCATTCTAGGTGAAGAACCGGCTGCGCTGCAATACTGGCGGCCCAAAGGCTTCAATACAAGTGTCGGCGATTGCATGCCTTTCTTCGATGGGGAGAGCTTCCGAGTCTATTATTTGTTCGACCGGAGAGGCCATGGCAGCAAGTGGGGGCTTGGCGCGCATCAATGGGCACAAGTCTCGAGCAAAGATCTGCGCTCGTGGGAGCATCATCCTATTGCTGTCGGTATTACGGCGGAAGAAGAGGGCTCCATATGCACGGGCTCTGTGTTTGTGAAGGACGGAGTCTACTATGCGTTCTATGCGGTCAGAGCGAATGACGGATCTCCAGCGACGTTAACTTGGGCGGAGAGCCGCGACGGCATCCATTTCGACAAATCGAATACAGCCATTCGAATCTCCGACCGTTACCTATTATCATCCGTCCGCGATCCTCATGTGTATCAAGATCAACAAGGCAAGTACCATATGCTCGTTACGACGAGCCTGGTCCATCCGATTAAACACCAAGGCTGCCTCGCGCATCTCGTTTCGGACAACCTCACGGACTGGGAGGAGCTTGAACCATTCATCGTGCCAGGTTATCACGACGAGCCGGAATGCGCAGACTTCTTCGAGTGGAATGGCTGGTATTATCTAATCTTCAGCAATGACGGTCTTGCCCGTTACCGATATTCGCGCAACCCGCAAGGGCCATGGCTGCGACCGGAGATGGATACGCTGGATTGTGTGCAATGGCGCGTGCCGAAGACAGCTTCGTTCCATAATGGAAGGCGGATTGCGGCAGGGTTCCTCTCTTCGCCGAATAGATATGGGGGCGAGCTTGTTTTCCGTGAAGTCTTGCAGCAGCCTGACGGCTCATTAGGACTCGGCTTCGTGCCTGAGCTGCGCGAAGATGAAGATGATGAGACGAACCTTTCGAAGTCCTTCGACGATATCACACTCGACGCGATGAGCGGCTTCGAATCAAGGGAGATCGGTTCGTTCGATGGCGATTATATCGTCTCGTTCGAGGTGAGTGCGAACTATCCGAACATGTATTTCGGTTTCACCGTAGCGGATTCATCGAACTTCGAGCGTGGATACGATGTTCGTTTCGAACCTTCAGCCCGCAAAGTCGGCATTCATCCGCTGCATGCACGTTCCCTTCAGGCCAGTGAAGATTCTTCCATCCACCAAGTAGATGGGTTAACCGAGAAGATCGCCATTGAAGCGATCGTGACGGATGGCTGGATCGACCTATGCGTCGGCGGCCAACGCACGCTTATTTCGCGGATAAGTCCTGGGAACCGGAGCCTGCGTTTCTTTGTTCAGTTCGGCTCTGCGACATTCGAACAGATTTCCGTCAAAGAACTGCTTTAACTTCCAAGAATCGGAAGGATTCTACATGGGTGATGTGGAAGTTAATTTTGAAGACAGTTAACAATCATGTGCATTGAAGGGGGGCGTTTTCACTGCGGTTACAATCCAGTTACCAGTACATACCTGTATCGAATCTTCAGGCAGCTTCAGATTGGTACGCAGAACATCTCGGTTTTACTTTAGCCGTAGAAGATCCGATTTGCTTGGAGCTAAGATCAGAGTCAGGAATTCGAATATTCCTAATTCCGAATGATGACGGGAACGTTACTTCGCATATGAAATATTCGAATGGCGTGCAGGCAACTTACGGATTTACAGTGGCTGATGATGTTCAGCTGGTGTACCAGCAGTTCAAAGACAGAGGAATCCAGGTAGGAAAGCTGACAGACTATCAAGGCTTGTCTTTTAAGTTCTACGACCCAGATGGCAACGCCATCGAATTATGGGGGGACTATCCGCAAGGTTAAGACTATTTTCTCTGACAAAGGAGATTGCCCATGAAAGCTGTAGTCAATTATTCATCTGGAAGTGGAAGCGTTGAGGTTCGCGACGTGCCGATTCCTTCGGAGCTCGGACCTCGTGAGGTTCTTATTCAAGTCAAAGCAGCCGGCGTATGCGGAAGCGATCTGCATATGTACCATGATATTCAAGGGTTTCCGGTCAATCGTCCAGTAACGCTTGGACATGAGTTCTCCGGCGTCATTGCTGCTCTTGGAGCTGAAGTGAAGCAATTCCAGGTAGGTGACCGCGTTGTAAGCGAAACCCCTTCCTATGTGTGCGAAACTTGCATTTATTGCCGTACTGGTCAATACAACCTCTGCCCGACAAGAAGAGGGTTTGGCGTTCTGGAGAATGGAGCCATGGCGGAATATGTAAGGACGAGAGAGGCAATCGTTCATCGTATCCCGGACAACGTTAGTTTCGAGAAGGCAGCGCTTACAGAGCCCTCTTGCGTCGCATATAATGCGGTCGCCCATCATTCTGAGATTCGTCCAGGCGACTACGTTGCTGTATTCGGTCCTGGTCCAATCGGCTTGTTGTGCGTACAGATCGCGAAGCTGTTCAACCCCGCAAGATTGACTGTCATTGGGACGGAGAAAGATGCGAATCGCATGGAAATCGCTAAGCAATTCGGCGCGGACTGCATCATCGTAGCCGAGAAGCAGAACGTTGTTGAGGAGCTGCTAGCTTATGGCGACGGCTTCGGTCCGGATGTCATTCTGGATGCCGTAGGTGTAAGCGCTTCACTCCGCCAAAGTATAGATGCGATCCGCCCTGGCGGACAAATTACCAAGATTGGCTGGGGACCGGCGCCAGTCGGCTTCTCGCTCGATCCGCTGATTCAGAAAGCAGCGCGACTCCAAGGCTCGTTCAGCCACAATTATCCGATGTGGGAGAAAGTATTGACGCTCATGGGCGCTGGCCTGATCGATCCGCTGCCAATGGCCAAATGCTACGGCATCAGCGATTGGAAGCAGGCTTTTGACGAGATGGATGGTTTACAGCATGCGAAGTCGATTATTCTGCCAGAAGCTTAATAGGAGAATGAGGAGATGATGTTCGAATGGAACCGATCGTTCAAATTTCACTAGATTTAACGACCATTGAAGAAGCGCTGGAAATGGCGGAGATCGCCGTAGAAGCAGGAATTGATTGGATTGAAGCAGGCACGCCTCTGTTGCTTGGCGAAGGGCTTCATGCTGTCGTAGCGCTACGCAAAGCATTCCCGAACCATCCAATCATCGCGGATTTGAAGACGATGGACGGCGGATACCTGGAAGCGGAGATGATGGCGAAGGCCGGCGCGACCCATGTCGTCGTCATGGGCGTCGCTCACCCGGCGACTGTGCGGGCTGTCGTTCGGGCGGCACGGGATTACGGCATTAAAGTAATGGGCGATATTATGGCTGCCCCGGATCCGGTTGCTTGCGCCCAGTTCCTGGAACAGAACGGCGTCGATTATATCCTCGTGCATACATCCTTCGACGAGCGAGGGGAAGATCCGGCCCGCAGTCCATACGATCATTTGGAAGCTGTAGTCAAAGCGGTGAATATACCTGTTCAAGCCGTTGGCGGACTTTCCATTGACCAAGCAGCGGAGATGCCGAAGCTTGGCGCACCGCTTGTCGTCGTCGGAGCTCCGCTTGTCATTGACCACAAAGAATTCCGTCCAAGCACGGATCGCGGAGAACTGAAGCAAGTGCTCGAAACTCTAGTAGCGAAGGTGAAGAATAGTGCCAACTCCTAGTCTAAGAGATGCAAGAGTCGCAGTTTTCCCGAAAGGGCTAATGGACGAATTGACGGACGGTACCATCACGATATTCGATTGGATCGAGATGGCCGCTACGCTCGGCGTGGATGGCCTCGAGCTATATCCGACTTTTCTGAAGCAAACGGATGAAGCTTACTTGCTTCAAGTGAAAGCTGCCGCAGAAGCGCATCTGCTTGAAATTCCGATGATGTGCTCGTCGCCGGATTTCACAACTCCCGATGCGAACCTAAGGGAACAAGAAGTCGAGAAGATGAAACAGATGATCGACATCATGGCACTCATAGGGCCGGATGCGTTCCGCAGCGTACGTGTCCTCTCCGGACAGAATCGGCCTGATCTTAATCGCGAGGACGGCATTAGGTGGACGGTCGATTGCATCCGTCAGCTGCTTCCTTATGCGGAAGAGAACCGCGTTCATCTGGTGATGGAAAATCATTATAAAGACGGCTATTGGGTCTATCCAGAGTTCGCGCAATCCTCCGAGACGTTCTTAGCCATCATCTCAGAGCTATCGTCTCCATGGTTCGGCGTCAACTTCGATCCGTCGAACGCGCTGCTCGCGGGAGAAGATCCGCTGGATGTGATGGAGAAAGTGAAGTCTCGCATCCTGACGATGCATGCTAGCGATAGGTATCTGAAGCCAGGCTATACGCTGAATGATCTGCGAGAGTATACGCTTCAGGGATACTCGGCCGCGCTGGCGCATGGCGTCATCGGCAAGGGGCTGAACGACTACGATAAGATCTTCGCGACATTGAGTGAAATCGGTTTCCATAGGTGGATCTCCATTGAGGATGGGATCAACGGATTGGACGAGATGCGGGAATCGGGCGTTTATTTGAAAGCGAAATTGGCGGAGTGGGCTGCTAAGGAGTGAATCGAATGGGTCAACGGCTGAATGGTAAAACAATTATCGTGACCGGAGCGACTAAGGGAATCGGTAGAGGCATCGCGCTTAAATGTGCAAGCGAAGGGGCGAACGTTGTCGTTGCTGGCCGGAGCGAACAAGAAGGCGCTGCCGTTATCCGGGAGATTGAACAGACCTATGGCACTGGCGGCTTGTTCGTTCGTACCGATGTGAGCAAGACGGAGGATTGCGAGCAATTGATTGCTAAAGCGGTAGAACGCTTTGGTCGAATTAATGGGCTCGTCAATAATGCGGCGATCTTCCCGCGAGGCGATCTGCTCCATACGTCTGAGGAATTGTTCGATACGGTGTTTGATGTGAACATTAAAGGCTCGTTCTATTGTTCCAGATACGCCGTCGCTTCGATGGTGGAATCGGGGGGAGGCGCAATCGTTCATATCGGGTCAACCAATGCTTATATGGGACAGATGGATCTTGCCGCTTATTCTTGCTCCAAGGGCGCGATGCTGACGCTGAGCAAGCATATTGCCTCGAATTTCGCGGAGAAACGGATTCGCTCGAATTGGATCACTGTCGGCTGGGTTGCCTCCGATGGCGAGATCGAGCTGCACCAGAAGATGGGGATTAGCGCCGAACAATTGGCTTCCATGGGCGAAGCAACCGTTCCGCTCGGGCGGCTTCAAACGGAGGAGGACATTGCTTACGGCGCGGTATTCCTGCTGAGCGATGAGTCCGCTTCAGTGACGGGTACGGAGCTTGCGATTACCGGCGGACATCGGTTGCGTTAACATGGCTCATGAAAGTCATAACCTAGTTAAAATCCCTTATGTGCGTAGTGCGTCATACCCCGTGCGTTCCGGGAATCATATTAAGCCGCTCATCGACGGAGAACCAGCGTTTCGGCGCATATGCGAGGCGATTGAAGGGGCCAAGCACAGCGTATGGGTAACCGTCACATTCATGTGGGCGGCATGCCGGATGCCGGATGGCAGAGGCTCCCCGCTTGACGTTCTGAGTGCGGCTGCGGAGAGAGGATTGGACGTTCGCGTCATCTTCTGGCGCCCCGATGAGGAGACGGAACACTTGAGAACGAATGCGTTCTGGGGAGCACCTGAGCACTTCAGTAAGCTCAGCGCTTGTGCCCCGTACCTTCGTATCCGCTGGGATCGGGCGAAGCCAGGCTATTGCCAGCACCAGAAGAGCTGGCTCATTGACGCAGGCTATGAGTCAGAGACGGCCTTTCTAGGCGGGATTAATCTCAACCCGCACTCCGTGGTCGCTCCGGGGCATCGCGGCGACAAAGGACAAAACCATGATGTGTACATCGAGCTCACTGGGCCTTCCGTAGTCGATGTTCACCATAATTTCGTACAGCGCTGGAACGAAGCAAGCGAACGTGAGCTTACGGATGGTCGTTGGGGCGCTGGCAGTGAGCATGATCTTGCTTTTCCGACCGATGTACCGGGCAGACGCGGCAACGCGACTGTTCAGATTCAAAGGACGATCGCAGACGGGCGCTTGTCTAACGGGCACGCAGTGCCACAAGGCATCGCGTATCCGACTGCTGAAGGCGAACGCTCGAACTTTGATCAATATTGCGCTGCAATCCGTGCGGCGCGCCGTTCGATCTATATGGAGAACCAGTCGATCACGGTTCCCGAAATTATCGAAGGCTTGCGGCAAGCTTTATTGCGAGGCGTTGAAATCGTGGTCGTTGTGCCAGCCGATGATACATTGCCGAAAGCATTGCTTGAGCTTGCTGCGTTCGATAAGTTTACCTTAGCGGGCATCGCTGGTCTCAGTGATGATGGGACACCCAATCGGAATAACGTTTGGGTGCACGCGAAGCTCATGATTGTCGATGGAGAATGGGGGACGGTTGGCTCATGCAACCTACATCACTATTCGCTATTTGGCAATTGTGAAATGAACGCCGCTTTCTGGGATCAAGAGACTGCTCGCGCACTTCTTGATGAACTGCTCGATGAGCATCTCGGCTTGTCTGTAACCGAGCTTGACGATGTCGCCGCGCTCCAGCTCTTCGGGCGAATTGCCCGAAGCAATCGCCTGTTATTGGAAAGTGGCGACTGTAATTGGCAGGGGATAGCCTATTGCCTAAATTCATCGATGTAAATGACTCTCAAGCCCGCGCTTCCCGCGGGCTTTTTGCTTTTCCAAGTAATAGGCATTCATACCCGAGCAATTGTATCCCTGCCAAGCACCCAATCCAATCGTGTACCTCGGACATATTCTAAACAGACTCTAATCTTCAGGAGGTGCAATACATGAACGGTTTTAACGGTGGTCATGTTGGTGGTGCGTTTACAAGCTCCGGTTCGATTCTGGTGCTTTTCATTCTGCTTGCGATTGTCATCTGCGGTTGCTTCAGATAAGTCTGTCACGACAAACTGAGCAATGAGCATAGATCAATAGTTGGAACGAAGGAGAGAAGGCGGCTGTCCAATCGGACAGCTGTCTTTTTTCCATTTCGCTGCCATGGGCACTTACACCACTTGCCGGCATATAGTAAAGAGGCGCCAGTTAGGCGCTTACATGACGAAGTGCATCTTGCTAAAAAGAGGTGGACATCATGCAAAACCATGGTATCGCGTATTTTTCGGCAGAATTCGGACTCGATGAGTCATTACCGATTTACTCAGGCGGTCTTGGCATATTGGCAGGCGACCATATTAAGGCAGCAGCAGACATGAATATTCCGCTTACGGGCGTAGGTATATTTTACGGCAAAGGATATTTCCAGCAGCACATCGACGAGAATGGCTGGCAGCAGCATCTGTACCCCGAGGTTAATCTGGAGGCAAGCGTCTATCCGGTTCATCCTGTCGTGGATGATAACAATCAACCTCTTGTCATCGAGATTCCGATACGAGGTAGGAAAGTTTTTGCAAAAGCATGGGCTGTACAGGTGGGCTCAGTCACGGTCTATTTGCTCCACACGGATGTTGAAGCCAACAGTGAAGCGGACCGTCGCTTGACGGATACGTTATATCCGAGCAATCAAGATGTGCGTATAAGCCAGGAGATTCTACTCGGCATCGGCGGCACGCGACTGCTTGCGGCACTCGGCATCCAGCCGGAAGTATGGCATATGAACGAAGGGCACTGCGCATTCCTGGCGCTCGAACGCATTCGGGTGTTGTCCGCGCAAGGCGTACCTTTCGAGACAGCACTCGAAACGGTCAAAGCAAGCACCGTGTTCACCACGCACACGCCGGTTCCCGCTGGACATGATGTTTTCTCCTTTGAGATGATGGATCGATATTTCGGCGATTATTACTGGCAGCTTGGGGCGGATAGAGAGCGAATACTGTCGCTTGGCCTTATGAATGGCGCATTCAACATGACAAGGCTTGCCGTCAGCGCCTCTTCGAAGGTGAACGGAGTGAGCAAGCTGCACGGAGAGGTGACCCGTGAGCTGTTCCACCGCTGGATACCGCATATCCCGCAACAGGACATTCCGGTCGATTCCATTACGAATGGCATTCATATCGAGACATGGCTGGCCGCTGGGATGAAGGAGCTATACGACCGCTATCTTGCGCCGGACTGGACTTCACGCAATGCGGATCCGCAAGTATGGGCGGCCGTTCGCGATATTCCAAGCATCGAGCTGTGGGAGGAGCATCAGAAGGCCAAAGCAGACATGTTCGAAGAACTAAACCTGCCGCTAAGCTCGCGGGGCAGAGAACCGCTCGTGATTGGGTTCGCCAGACGGTTCGCGACGTATAAACGCGCACTTCTGATCTTCAGTGATCAGGAGCGGCTTGCTCGTATACTTGGCGATCCGGAGCGCCCGGTGTGCCTTCTCTTCGCGGGAAAAGCGCATCCTGCGGATGCCCCTGGACAGAGTATGATCCGCCAAATTGTGGAGCTCTCACGCGAAGACAGGTTCAGAGGCCGCGTTCATATCGTTGAGAACTATGCCATGGATAAAGCGAAGAAGCTCGTCCAAGGCGTTGATGTCTGGCTGAACACGCCGACCAAGCCGATGGAGGCGAGCGGCACTAGCGGGCAAAAGGCGGCGGTGAACGGCGTGCTGAACTGCAGCGTGCTGGACGGCTGGTGGGCGGAAGGCTACAACGGGCGGAACGGGTGGGCGATCGAGGGCAATGTGGACGGCGACCACGATATTCAGGTGAAGCAGGATAGCGAAGCGCTGTATCGTCTTCTTGAGGAAGAGATCATCCCGCTGTACTACAAGCAGGATGAGCAGTCCATCCCTATGGATTGGATCAATAGGATGAAGGAGTCGATCTGCTCACTCGCGCCAGCGTTCAATACGCATAGAATGATTATTGATTATTGGAAGAAGCTGTATGTACCTGTCATGTCAAGAGGGAAGCGGTTCGCATCAGATCACTATGAGGTCGCTTCCAGAGTGGCAGCCTATAAGCAATTCATTCGGGACAATTGGTCTGGAGTGCGGGTTAGCAAAGTGGACATTGTGACAGATAACCATAGCGGCAGAATTGGGCTGCATAAGACGGCGTTCCGGACCGAAATCGAGCTCGGCCCGATTTGGTATAAGGACGTGCGCGTGGAAGCGGTAGGCTCCGATGGCCGTGAAGGGATATGGAAAGTGAAGCTGGAGCCGGTGCAGCAATCGGGCAGAGGTAGATTCATCTACGAAGGCGCTTCTTTCGACACTTCAATTAACTTCTGGAAGGCGAACGTGAACGTGCGGGTCACGCCGATAAGCCCGGATTTCGAGAGTAACTCCGAGCTGGAGCTGGCTGCATGGGGATTACAGTGAGAATGAAAGAAGGAGATTTCCTTGCGCCCATGTGGACGAGGAAATCTCCTTTCTTTTTCTTGCTTAACCCGCCATATTATTGACGGTATCCGCAGGTGCATACACGGAGATATGGTCAACCTTGCCTGTTTCCTTCGAGATAATGAAGCGCAGCTCGAAGGTTTTATTCGCTTCATACGTATAGATCGTGTCGCTGCCATTCTTGGTGACATTCTTTGCTTTGCCAAGAGCTGCTTCGATCTGCTTGAGCGTCAACGATTGCAGCTCAGGCGCATCAGAACGAACATCGAAGATTTGGCTGCCTTTATTGAAGCCGATCACCGCGTGCTTCTTCGCATAGCTTGCATACATCCCTTTGCCTGCGTAATCCGTCTTGTCGGATTTGCCCCAGTCCTTCTCAACATCGTCGATGAGCCCTTTATCGGCTTGGAAAGGAATCCCTTTTACTTTCCCGTCCTTCGCTAGCGTCAGCATCGCTTTAAGATCCTTGGTTGTTTGGCTCTGCTCAGTGGATGGCGAAGTCGTATTATCTGTATCCGGTGCAGAGTTTGAATTCGTATCCGTCCCCGTCCCCGTATTATTGCCAGTATTATTCGTCGGCGCATTCGAAGCGTTGCCTGCATTAGATGGCTCATCGCCCGTATTCGTCGAATTCGCAGGAGGCGAAGTCGTATTGGAATTGGCCGAGTTGGCATTGTTAGACGTATTATCGCCCGAGCATGCCGAGAGCATCATCATGCTGGTCAGCAATGCAGCAGCGACGAGCGATTTCACAGCTTGTTTCTTCATCAATGTGGTTGATCTCCATTCTGTTTAAATTGCGAAGCTACAACCACTAAACGAGAGGAAGTGCGATAAAGTTACATACAGGTTATATTCCTCAGAATAGATTTTCCATATAGTATTCACCATTGAAAAGAACCCAATCCGCACGCCTGAGAATGCGTGTGATATCGGATAAGCACCTATTTCGAAAAAAATGAACAAAAAGTGAACACCTGGTGACAAAATTGTGATATAGTAAACGTATACAATACGTCATCGGGAGTGTTTCACAATGAATAAGAACACGAAAGCAGCAGGTGCTGAGATTCAAGTTCCGTCGCAAGCGCAGAAAATCAACTATTGGACTTCTCTGATGCCGCGCATCGGTTTCGGTTTGATGCTTCTTGGCATCATCTTGAGCGCATGCTTTGCTCATGATTTTAAAGATACGAATCTAGGACTTATGATTGGATTCGGCTTTATTATCGGAGGCATTCAGGTGCTGTTACTTGGATCGTTGTTCCACGCATTGCAGCCGAGCTTCGCTAAAGATCGCCAGAAGGTTCAAGCTGAACAGCAGCCAGAACATATTTAAGATATATTTAATAATTAAGCTCTTTCACTTCCCGCCGGGGAGTGGAGGAGCTTTTTTTGTTTTCCTGATTTTGTGCATGTAAGCCCTTTATTGTCCTATTCTTGAACGACTGTTGAACACAAAGTGTCTGAAAAGAAACAGAAGATTGACGGTTTTGTTAACGACGGTAACAATTGCTCATGACTCTGATATGCTAGCGACAAAGGGCCATGAAAGCACGCCACCGAGCGTGCAAGGAGATGAGTAGCAATGAAGAAAAGTTCCAAACTCCGCGGCTTGATGCTGCTGATTACCGGACTGTTAAGCGTTATGCTTTTGTCCGGATGTGAAGGCAAATTTGTCGTGTTTGATCCGCAAGGTCCTGTCGCAGAAACCCAGTACCGGCTGATCATTCTATCCGCGATTCTCTGCGCGATCGTCGTTATTCCCGTTCTGGCGATAACGGTGTTTATCGTCGTTCGCTATCGCGACAAACCAGGCAATACGGCTCCATACAAGCCGCATTGGGACGACAGTAAAGTGCTTGAAGTGCTATGGTGGGGCATCCCGATTATTATTATCGGTATCCTCGGCGCCTACACGGCTCGCGACACTTACGCGCTTGCGAAGAAGCCTGCGGTGACAGATGTCAAACCGATCAAGATCCAAGTCACATCGCTCGACTGGAAGTGGTTGTTCCAGTATCCGGGCCAGAACATTGCCACGGTCAATTACGTGCACATTCCGGCAGGCGTACAGGTCGACTTCGAATTAACAAGCGATGCGCCAATGAATTCCTTCTGGATTCCGCAGCTTGGCGGACAGGAATACACAATGCCAGGTATGGCGATGTCACTGTGGTTGCAGGCTGACCATCCAGGCACGTATTACGGTACAGGCGCTAACTTTACCGGTAAAGATTTTGCACATATGAGATTTAACGTCGTCGCAGAATCACAGGCAGACTTCAACAAATGGGTGGAGAGCGTCAAAGGCTCGAACAATGAGCTGACGAAAGCCGGCTATGTGGCATTAGCGAAGCCAGGTCAATCAGAGGAGCAAACCTTCTCCTCGTATCCAGCTGACCTGTTCGATTCCGTCGTAATGAAGAACGGCGGTCATCATATGGATATGAACAAAGATGAGGACAAAGAGGATACGCCGAAGTCCGATTCCGACTCTAATAAAGTCCATGATATGGACGATATGAGCGACATGGATATGAGCAATTCGAATTCAAGTGAAATGAATCACAATCATTAATGGGTTAAGAGAGGAGCACAAGCTATGTTTGCAAGTATTCAATCTTTCGCTTCCTCTTTTTTTGTGACAGGCGATCCGCTTATTTATGGAGCAGACGTCTCCATTGGACTAACTACCATCGCAATCCTCTTCGTACTGTTCTATTTCAAGAAGTGGGGCTGGCTATGGCGGGAATGGCTAACGACCGTCGATCACAAAAAAATCGGAATGATGTATCTTATCGCATCGCTGCTCATGCTGTTCCGCGGCGGGGTGGATGCGCTGCTAATGCGGGCACAGCTGGCGATGCCGAACGTGCACTTCCTGCAAGCTGAGCACTATAACGAAGTATTCACAACGCATGGCACGATTATGATTCTGTTCATGGCGATGCCAATGATGTTCGGTCTATTCAACATGGTTGTACCGCTGCAGATCGGAGCGCGGGACGTCGCGTATCCGTACTTGAACGCCGTTAGCTTCTGGCTGTTCTTCTTCGGCGCAATGCTGTTCAATATCAGCTTTGTCATTGGTGGTTCACCGGACGCGGGCTGGCTGAGCTATCCGCCGCTGTCGGAGATGTCGCATAGCCCGGGAGTCGGGCAGAATTTCTACATCTGGGGTATTCAAATCTCGGGTATTGGTTCACTTGCAACAGGCATCAACTTCGTCGTGACGATTCTCAAGATGCGCGCACCTGGCATGAAGCTGATGAAGATGCCAATGTTTTCTTGGTCGGTTCTGTCGAGCAGCATTATCATTATCTTCGCTTTCCCGATTCTGACGGTTACGCTTGCACTCTTGTTCATCGACCGTTTCCTCGGAGGTCATCTATTCACGATGGATGGCGGAGGCAATCCGATGATGTACGTCAACCTGATCTGGATGTGGGGACATCCCGAAGTTTATATCGTTGTATTGCCGGCATTCGGGATATTCTCCGAGATCGTTGCTACATTCTCTCGCAAACGAATATTCGGTTATAAATCCATGGTATTCGCACTTATGAGTATCAGCATCCTGTCGTTCTTCACCTGGGTGCATCACTTTTTCACAATGGGCGCCGGGGCGGACGTTAACACCTTCTTCGCCATTGCGACGATGGCCATCGGCATTCCGACCGGGGCAAAAGTGTTCAACTGGCTGTTCACGATGTTTAGGGGCAGGATCAGGCTGGAGCAGCCGATGTTATGGACACTCGCATTCATCCCGTGCTTTGTCGTCGGCGGGGCTACGGGCGTCATGCTCGCAGTAGCGCCAGCCGATTACCAATACCACAACAGTTACTTCTTGATTGCGCACTTCCATCAGGTGCTGATTGGCGGCGTTGTGTTTGGTTATCTTGCGGGTATTTATTACTGGTGGCCGAAGCTGTTCGGCTTCAAGTTGAATGACCGCCTCGGCAAATGGGCGTTCTGGTTGTGGAACATCGGTTTCTATGTTTGTTTCATGCCGCAATATGCGCTCGGCTTCATGGGCATGACGCGCCGCGTGTACACGTACGGCTGGGATATGGGCTGGGCCCCGCTCAACCTCGTATCGACAATCGGTGCATTCCTGATGGGGATTGGCTTTGTGTTTCAAGTCTGGCAGATCCTTTATAGCGTTAAATATGGCGAGCGCGATACGACGGGCGATCCGTGGAATGGACGCACGTTGGAATGGTCGATTCCTTCGCCGCCGCCAATGTACAACTTCGCCGTTGTTCCATATGCAGGCGAGCGGGATTCGTATTGGGAAGAGAAGGAGCGTCGCAACTTTGCTCCAGCACCGCCAGTTCCGGTAGAGCAGCTGGAGGCTATCCATATGCCGAAGAACTCCGGCGTTCCGTTCGTCTTCTCCGCATGCTGGTTCGTAGCGGGCTTCGGCTTCGTATTCGACTGGATGTGGATGGCGATTCTCGGCATGGCAGGCGTCGGCGTGACGCTGCTTATCCGTTCGTTCCAATACGATACCGATTATTATGTTCCGGTCGAAGAAGTCAGAGAAACCGAAATAGCAGCAGGGAGGGCGATTTAATATGCAGCATGCCATGGAGCACAGCCATTCGCACAGTGCTGATTCGCACTCTCATGACCATGGTCACCACGATCAGGAGTCGATGAAAGTGCTTGGCTTCTGGATCTTCCTCGTCACCGACTGCTTGCTGTTCGGCACATTGTTCGCCACGTATGTCGTTCTCAGAGCACATACGGACGGCGGACCGACGGGGAAAGAACTGTTTGAAATACCAGGCTTCGTAGCGGAAACATTCATCCTGCTTACGAGCAGCTTTACGAGCGGTCTTGCGGTACTCGCTATGAACAAGAAGAAGGTCGGCCAGCTCATCGGCTGGTTGATCGTCACGGTCTTGCTCGGCGCAGCGTTCGTCGGACTTGAAATCAACGAGTTCGTGAATATGGTGCACGAAGGCGCAACGATCTCGAGGAGCGCTTTCCTGACAGCCTTCTTCGTCTTGGTTGGCACGCATGGACTACACGTTTCAGTCGGACTCATCTGGATGATCGCACTTATGGTGCAACTGAAGATGCGAGGCGTCACGCCGGTTACAAGACGCAAAATAACGGTTATCAGCTTGTACTGGCACTTTCTTGACGTCGTCTGGATCTTCCTGTTCACGATCGTATATTTGATGGGGGTGATGTAATTGAGTCAGCATCATACAGGCGCAGCCGGACATGATCATCATGACGAACACGAGGACCATGGTTCACTCAAGGCGTATATCACTGGCTTCATTATATCGATCGTACTTACGGTCATCCCTCTTCTCATTGTGTTCGAAACGAGCATGAACAAGACGGGCGTCATCGTGACAATCATTACTATGGCAGTCATCCAGCTCATTGTGCAGTTATTCTTCTTCATGCACATCAGAGAAGGAGAAGGACCTAAGTACAACGTTATGGCGCTTATCCTCGGGCTGTTCATCGTACTGGTTATCGTTGCCGGTTCGGTATGGATTATGTCCTTTAACTCTGTCGTTCAATAATTGAATCAACAACATGAACTAGCACGACTATGCAGCTCCAAAGTGAGTGGGCATGTCGTGCTTTTTGTTTATAATCAGCTTCCAATATAAGGAGCCCTATATGAAATTTGCTAGATTTGGTGATATGATTTGTTTATGTGTAATGAGGGAGGGAACAGCTTGTCGGATCATGATGAGTTAATGGAAAGGCGTAAAAATAAATTAAAGCTGATCCAGTTCAACAAGGATGACCAATCTTTGGTTGAATCGGATAAGCCCAAAGAAACTTTCGAAGATGTTGGCGGCCTGGATGACGTGAAGAAGAAGATTCGGATGAACTTCATCCTTCCGCTGCAGCAGCCGGAAATCTTCAAAGCTTACGGCAAAGAAGCAGGAGGAAGCTTGCTTCTATACGGACCACCTGGATGCGGGAAAACCTTCCTCGCGCGAGCGGTTGCAGGCGAGATTGATGCGAATTTTATTCATATCGAGCTACAGGCTATTCTGTCGATGTACGTAGGCCAGAGTGAGCATAATCTGCACGATCTATTCCAGAAGGCTCGCGAGAACAAGCCTTGCGTGATCTTTATCGACGAGCTCGATGCGATGGGCGGCAGCCGGCACCAGATGAGGCAGCACCATGAGCGCATGCTCGTTAATCAGCTGTTGACGGAGCTCGACGGCTTGCAATCGGGCAATGATCAAGTCTTTGTCATTGGCGCGACGAATACGCCGTGGTATCTGGATTCCGCTTTGCGCAGACCGGGACGGTTCAATCACCTTGTATTCGTGCCGCCTCCGGAGGAAGAAGAGCGTAATACGATCCTTAAGCTGAAGCTGGCAGGGAAGCCGACAGGCTCGCTCAATCTGTCCAAGCTGGCGGCGGATACGAAGTTATTCTCCGGTGCGGATCTGGAGCAGGTAGTTAAGGATGCTGTGGATTCTGCGATGGAGCGGACGTTCGAGACAGGCGAAATCCAGCCAATTGAACAGGAAGATCTCCGCAAATCATCTAAGTCTCGGAAAGCGACGACGATCGATTGGTTCTCTACCGCAAGGAACTATGCCACATTCAGCGACATGAACGGTGACTATCAGATCGTCCTTGACTATATCAAGAAGCATGGAATTAAGTAGCCGGGGAGGCAGGAGGATATATACGTGGAAGAGCTAGTAACCCCAGCATCTGCTTCATCCTATAGCGCCGTCTATCAGCTCATCTCCTGGAAGCGGTATAAGGAAGCTCTGGTTGAAACGGAGCAGCTGCTGCGAGATGACCCTCATGATCCATATCCGTATGCCTTATATGCGCAGATTCATCTGCTCATGAGCGACTATGAGCGAGCGGAGCATTGGGCGACAGAAGCGTTGAAGAGGGATCCGGAGCATCAATTAGGCTGGTATGTGCGTGTGTCAGTTTATTATGAAACCGACAACGAGAAGGCCTTCTATAACGCACTTCAAGAAGCGCAGCGAATTGATCCATACGAAGCCCATTATTACTTCTTGGAAGCGAATCGACTGAACAAGAAGGCTAAGTTCAAGGAAGCAAGGGAGCGAATGGTCGTTGCACTCGAGCTGGATTCCGAGAATGCGCTCTATCTTGCAGTACTTAGTTATATTGAGGCGCTGCTTGGAGCGGATGACGAATCAAGACGATTGGACCGCGAGGCAATCCGCTATGGGACGGAGGAGCCTATGGTATTGATGTATCTCTCTTGGGCTGCCTCCAGCCGCGGTGATTATAAGCTGCAGGAGACCTATATGCGCAGCGCGGTGCAGCACAATCCAGATGATAAGCAGTACCAGGACGAATACTTGGCTGCACTTCGCCATCGGTATCTGTTCTATCGCATCTGCTTATGGCCTAATCAACTGTTGCGTCGGTTGAAGCCCTGGCAGATCTTCATCACTTGGATAGTCAGCTGGCTGTTGTTCAAGCCACTCGTTATCATCTTTATTATTCTTCATGTTCTGGCCCATTGGTCGACCAGAGCTATTATTCATGTGAAAATTTTCGGTTGGCGCAGACGGCGGAAATAACATTGCATTCATCTATGTGGACTTGCCTGAAGGCAGGTCTTTTTTTATTAGAGCTGCGATGCTATTGATAACAAACAGGATCGGGATATAGGCGAAGATGAAATAGAATCCGAGCTTATTGATGAAGGATTCCAGCGCATTAATCTGTGTTCTTTCATCAAAGAAAAGCGAGAGGATGAATAGAGCTGCCAGTATCACCGGCAAAGCAATTCGAGGCTTTAGACCAGCAACACGCTTCATTATTCTTGTGCAGCACCAGATCGAGATGCATACGGTCGGGATAATGACCAGCATCCATAGGAATATAAAGAGATACTCGACCCTCGCAATAAAGGATAGCTCAATGATCTTCGTCATCGCGAGCGATGGCCATAGCGAATGCTTCATTAGTCCCTGACTGAAATACATGAGAGCGACAACCATAATAAACGTATATTTAAACGTCGTGTAAAGCAAGGCAAAGTGGGCCCATTTCGCATGTTTCCCGGCCTCTTTCAAGAATGGGAAGTAGATCAGCAAAGCTTCGATCCCGAAGAAAATAAATGTGGAAGCTTTCGAACCTTGCAACAGCTCCAATATGGAATGATTGAGTATAGGCAGCAAGTTATGAAGCTCGCCTTGCCGGATCGGGAAGTAGAACAGAAACAGTAAAGGAGCTAGAAACAAGTACATGAACGAAAACCCGGCAATTACTCTAAATCCTCCAGATACGATGTAATAGAAGATGCAAACAAAAATGCCAGCTATGACCCATGTGCGAGAAGCTGGAAATACCCACACGAGAATGATTTCAATGTAAGCCCGGAAGTAAAATAACGACATGAGGAAATAGTAGCCAATGAGCAGCAACGAGATGGAATTTCCTACATACTTGCCGAACAAATTACGATGCAACGTAATGACATCCTTACTTGGATTTCCTAGCATCTTGTAAATCATCCAGACAATAACATGCAGGCTAAGACCCATGAGTATAATGGAGATCCAGCTGTCTTGACCTGCATGTCCGATGATCAAGCTTTGAAAGTTAAATATGTTCGCAGCAGCTTGGGAAACGCCGATGATGAAAAAAACAAAATATCCGGAAACCGTATGGTTTTCTTTAATGAACTGCTGCACTATCGTCCAACCCCTGAATGTAAAATAATGATCTTCGTCGCAACCTCGAATTTCAATTCCGGATAAATCTTCGCGTAAAATTCGGCCTCGTTGAACGATCTATGATGCCGTCTGTACTGTTCTCCGAATCCGACGGGATCAGTTCCGGACTTCTGAATACGGATTAACGCGGCTTCCATTTCCTTTGTTAATTTAGTCTCGATTTGCTTGCGCACTTGATCCATTCCTGCTTGGTTTAGGAGGTTGGCGCGCTCAGGGATTTCCCTAAGCTGTATCGATAATTTAAGGGATATCTTCACTTTATTGTTTTGCTTAAGGTCAATCTTGCTCTTGCCATGCAGAATAACGAAGGAATACATCGCTTTAGGCCCCGTCTTGAAATCGTACTCACCGGTCAGAACTTTGTCTTTGAGCAGTTTCAAGTACAGGCCTTCCTCGCTATTTAACCAGAGCTTTATTTGATCTCCTCTGAACAAAACCACACCATCCATACGCAAAAAACCATCTTGCTCATTGATGACCGGCAAATAAACATCCTGTCCTTCGCCGTAATATTGGTTCACGAAGGAATGATAATTGGTTCGAGGCGAATTGCCGTGAGACATATTTTGTTCAATTAATTCGGACAAGTAATACGGCTCTTCCTTACAATTTTTGGCGATTATCGCATTTGCGGTTTGCTTCGTTACCACAATGGTCGCGTTGCTGCTCTTAATAATCTCTCGATTAATGACTTCGGCAAGCGCAGTTGTCGCTTTCCTCGCGAATTGCTCGCTAATAACCAAGGTGCGCATCTGTCCGATTTCAACAGGTTGAGCCGATTTGGCCGTGAGAGCAGTGAATATCCCATACATCACATCGGACTCTGCTGTCATGAGAGTTTGTGATCCTACCCCCTCGATGTACTTGGGAAAAGACGCGCTCAGTTTAACGGTGTCGCCATCTATATCGACACCCATGCTTTGGAGGATGTTGATCCGATCCACGATACGCTCTTGAGCGCAACCGGAGAACAGATACAAGCATAAAACCGCCGCAAGAGTTGGCTTTCGCATCGTTTCATCCTCCTTTTAGAGCATAAAAGTTACTCATTATCGTAATCGTCTCCAACATCTCTATTGTTGCTACGAACTGTGAATCTCTTCTTCGACAGCGGCCTTGTCGTAAAAAAACGATTATAAAGCATCGTAAAGTTAGAGCGGATGATGCTGTCGCTGAAGCTGTTCATCCGGAAAGGGAAGAGGGGCACGATATAAGGCGTGCCAAGCGATTTCAAACGAAGCAAATGGCCGATGAGGAACATCAACCCGATCATGATTCCTAAACCGCCCCACATGGATGCGAGTACAATCAATGGGAAACGCAGAAATCGTATCGTATTGGAAATCTTGAATATCGGTGTCGTGAAGGAAGACAGAGCAGATAGCGAAACAATGATGAGCAGAATATTACTGGTTAATCCCGCTGCCACTGCCGCCTGTCCAAGTATGATACCTCCAACAATGCCGAGCGTTTGACTGACTTTAGTAGGTAATCTGGAGCCGGCTTCGCGCAGCAGCTCGATGGTGATTTCCAGGAATATAACTTCTAACAATGGCGGAAAGGGAACGTTCGACCTGGATTCGATAATCGGCCCTAGCAGATCCCTGGGAATGACGGTGTAATGAAAGGTAAGTATCGCAACATAGAAGGAGGTAGCGAATATAGAGAACCCGACGCCAAAATAGCGGATAAACCGGAAGAACGAGCCCATAATCCACGGCAAATAATAATCTTCGGGAGAGATGATAAAGCTAAATAAGCTCGTCGGTCCCGTGAGTATTGAAGGCGATCCGTCGACGATAATGGCTACTTCACCGTTCAACAATGAATACATGATTCTGTCCAACCGTTCACTCGATAGGAACAGGGGAAATGGGGAATTGGAGTTATCCGTAATGAGCTGCTCCAGAAGAGAGGCTTCGAACACCACGTCAAAATCAAGATCCGACAGCCGCTGTCTTGCCGTGTTTATATGCTGAGGATTGGTGAGACCCTCTATAGAAGCGATGACAACTCTTGTTCTTGACATGGAACCAACGATGAGTTCTTCGAATTTCAGCTTTTCGGTAACGAGGCCTTTACGCAGCAAGGTCAGATTGGTATCGAGATTCTCGACGAATCCGATCTTTGGACCAATGACGCTGAATTCATTCTGTGTATCGTTATAATCACGATGACCAAGCTTGGGATTCGGGATCTCCACGAGCAATCCTTCATATAGATGCGGATCTATTTGAATGAAGATTCCACCACGAGACAAGCACTTAATAATGTCTTCCAGTGTGGAAGACGCTTTGATTCCTTCAATAGGGATCATGGCTTCCAAGTCATTCAAGTGATGGACGTCGCAATTTGAGATTTGGATAAACGAGAGGATGTCATGATGGAATTGTTCTTGATTGATCAGCGTCTTATAGTAAGAAAAGTGGATGCGCGTCTCTCTGATCGTTATGGTAACTTGCTGAAAATCATCCGATTTGGCACTCACTCCTATATCCTTGAGCAAGTCTGGAAGCATATAACGGACCACCTGTCTTTATCAGAAATAACTCGTCTTAGTATGTGGGGCTGTCATCCAAGTTATACCCATATCTGACCATGCAAAAAAGCCTTAGTTCGGTATCTGCCGAACTAAGGCTTTACGTGTTGTACTGAGCTTGAATAGGAATTAACCGCTGCTGCCATTAGTGAAATAATTGCTCGTATCTTGGCGAGCTTGAGGAGTTAACACTTTATCAACCTCGGCTTTCAGCCAGATTAATGTCTTGCCGCGCAGCACATTTCGCATGCTTTGCTCGGCTTCGCGCATCGTCATATTAATGATGCAAGGAGTGGCTCTCGAGCATGCCGCAAGCTCTTCATCTTGCTGGCAAAGCAAGCTGTTGTCTTTAATGTTCTTGCATTGAAATATGGGAGCCGCGCCTTCAACGGCTTGAACGACATCCCAGAATGAGATTTCCGCGGGAGGCTTGGCCAGCTTATAACCGCCTTTAACGCCAGGAACGGAGATCACGATTCCGGCTTTCGTTAACTTGCCGAACATCTTCGACAGGTAGGTTTCCGAAATCCCTTGAAAAGCAGACAGCTCTTTGATTCCTATCGTAGCATCAGGCGGAATGTCGACTAAATAGACCAAGCAATGCAGTGCATATTCAACGCCAATACTATACTGCATGCAAACACCTGCTTTCTTATTACGAAAAAAGTTGATACTAAACATCTTAGGTGCATTTAAAATCCTTGTCAAATAGAGGTTTGGGAGAATTTGAGGAAGAGATATCGATTCATGTTCGTTGACAACCTCCAATCGAAGAGTTATATTGTAGATGAAGTTGATCGACGATACAAGTTATCGACGATTAGTCGGAATGACGCATTGGTCCACAGGAAATACTTTAGAATCGAATTAAAACTTTGAGGAGTGTGTCTACAAATGGAAACAAGAATGGATTATATGAAAGTTCGTCCGGATTCCTTGCAAGCACTGTTGAAATTAGAAGGATATGTAAATAAAAGCGGTATAGATAAAACGTTATTGGAACTTGTGAAAACCCGCGCATCGCAAATCAATGGCTGTGCATTCTGTCTGGATATGCATACGAAAGATGCACGTGCAATGGGCGAGACGGAGCAACGATTGTATCTGCTTAACGCTTGGCGCGAAGCTCCATTCTATACGGATGCTGAACGTGCAGCGCTGGCATTGACTGAAGCGGTGACGAAGATCTCGGAAGGCGGCGTATCCGCAGAATTGTACGAGCAAGTACGCAAACATTTCGATGAAGGCCAGTTCGTCGATCTTCTTATGGCGATCAACGCCATCAACGCTTGGAATCGTATGGCGATCTCGACAAATATGGTGCCTGGAGCGTATCAACCGGCTGCTCATAAATAACAGATCATTAATGGAGAACCCACCGAGCGTTCAAGCTCGGTGAGTTCTCCACCACATGAACGGGAGGATCAATGAGCTACAAGATACTGCTATTTGATCTTGATGATACACTGCTTGATTTCGGCGCCAATGAATCCGATTCGTTGACCCAGTTATTCCTGCAATATGGATATACCTTCTCAGATGAATTGTTTCAGTTATATAACGCCGTCAACAAACAATTATGGGCTGAATATGAGAATGGCACGATACCACTCGACGTTGTGCTGAACTCCAGATTCTCCGAAACCATGCTGAAGATGGGAGCTATCGTGGACGGTCCTATATGGGAAAGTCGATATCGGGAATTGTTAGGCGAAGGGGACCAGATTCATATCGAAGGCGCACTGGAAGTCTGCCAGCGATTATCTGCAACTCATCGACTGTTTATCATAACGAATGGCATCACGCACACGCAGATTAAGAGATTGAAGACGTCAGGACTATATGAGTATTTCGAGGATATCTTCGACTCTCAAAGTATTGGCTATCAGAAACCTTCACCGAAGTTCTTCGATCACGTAATAAGCCAGATCCCGAACTTCAAGCGAGAAGAAGCGCTTATCATTGGGGATACGCTAAATACAGATATTAGAGGCGGACAGGAGTCAGGCATAGATACTTGCTGGATCAATCGGACGTCGAAACAGAATACGACAGACATTCAAAGTACGTACACGATTTCGAAATTAGTGGAACTATTCACAATCTGCAACTAGACGAATAAGGGAGGATTTATTCATGAAAATTACCGTATTTGGCGGCACAGGTCTTATTGGCAAGAACGTTGTAAACAACCTTCGCGAGCTTGGTCATGAAGTCGTAGCTGCATCACCGTCATTAGGCGTCAACAGCATTACTGGTGAAGGTTTGGCAGAAGCTATTCGTGGAGCACAAGTTGTTGTGGATGTGACTGGCTCGCCAACCTTCGAGGATCAAGAAGTGATGGATTTCTTCACGGCATCGACTCGTAATCTTCTGGCAGCCGAAGCAGCAGCAGGCGTAAGTCATCACGTTGCGTTGTCGGTCGTGGGTACGGATCGACTTCTGCAAAGCGGATATTTCCGTGCGAAAATCGCTCAAGAAGAGCTCATTGTGGCATCTGGAATTCCCTATACAATCGTGCGTGCAACGCAATTCTTCGAGTTCGCCGGCACTATCGGTTATGTGGCTACTGAAGGGGAGACCGTACGATTGCCTTCCGCGCTTGCTCAGCCGATGGTTTCGAATGATGTAGCAGCTGCCGTTGCCGATTTCGCATTGAGGGAACCTGCTAATGGGATCGTTGAAGCAGCCGGTCCGAATCAAATCCCGCTCGACGATTTCGTTCGGCAATACTTGATGGCGACTGGGGACAAGCGGCATGTCATTGCAGATCCGAATGCACTCTACTTCGCTTCGGTGAAGATTGATGATCAGTCTCTGGTTCCAAGTGACGGCAAGGCATGGATCGGCACGACTCGGTATGCGGATTGGCTCAAACAATTTGTAAAGTCTGAATAGGTAACTGCTATGAGATGAGTAACGTCACCAAGTATAGCTTGAATCTTCTAGGCACTCTGTTGTTCGTATTTGTATTGGCTATGGTTCCTGCGATTATGAAGCAAAGCTTCACAGATGGTTCGCTTCAATTTCATTGGTCGGATGGGCTGACAAGCTTAAGCGGGTATCTAGAAGGGTTGGCAAACGGGGATAGCTTTCACTATCTGGCTGGTAAGAAGGAACTATCGTATTTCAGCCAGATAGGGAGCAGCCTGATACTCACCTTCTCGTACATGGGGATTGGCGCTACAATCGGTATGACCATGGGTATCTTGCTTGGGATCTATTTTTCAGTAGCGCGAGTGAATGGGCTCAAACGTCTACTAGAACTGACAAGCGTTCTGCCGGATTTCGTAATCGTCTTGTTACTTCAGTTACTAATGATCTTCATATTTAATGAAACCGGATTTCTCGTCTTCCAGGTGGCAAGCTTCACAACGGATGAACCGGCGATCGCGCTTCCACTAATCTCGACTATCATTATTCCTGCAAGCTATATGATTCGTAATGTTGCCCTTCATATGAATCATACGCTGACGGAGGATTATATCAGCTCTGCTAAGGCAAGAGGGCTTTCTAAACGCTATATTATTTTCTTCCATGCACTGCCAAATGTACTGCCCTATGTCAGAGCAGATTTGCACAAGTTCATGGGGATTCTGTTCGGGAACTTATTTATATTCGAATATCTTTACAACTTGAACGGCGTGACGCTGCTCGTATTCTCCAATGCTTTCGCATTCGAAGGGTATCAATACAACCTGGTTGTGAACGGAATCTTCACGCTGCTGTTGCTGTACGCCGCTATGTTTAGCTTGTTAAGCGCCTTGACGTACGGCTGGGAGAAGGTGTTCGCTCGATGAATAGGACATTGCTAATTGGTCTCACCATCACACTGCTATTCATCTTTGCATCCATATTCGGTCGCTACGTGGCCCCTCATGATATAGACGATGATGCACCGGTCGAATATCATGTCGACGAGGATGGAGAGAGCACGCTTATCGCTCCGCCGTATCCACCTGGTGCTAGCTATCCATTCGGTACGGATAAATACGGAACCGATATGATGGCGAAGCTGCTGGACGGAGCGAAGTATACGATAATCGCATCGTTGTCGATTGCCATATCACGCATAGTGATAGGCGGTGTGCTGGGGATGCTGTTTGGTTATCATGGCAGAGGGAAGTCTTCGAAGGCTAACCGACTTCCGTTCGGGAACCTGTTAAACGGCATTCCGATCTTTATTATCGTATGGATGATCATGATTGGCATTTCCATGAATTCATCGGCTTCTTCTTTGAACTTAACGCTCATCCTTTCAATTGTACTGGTGCTTGTCGGAATTCCGACAGTCACATCGACGGTGAAAGAGAAGACGATGGTGCTTCGCGAGAAGCAGTTCGTGCTTGCCGCCAAGTCGATCGGTGCGAGTCATTGGACGATTATCCGAACTCATCTGCTTCCACACTTAAAGGAGACCTTCCTCATCCTGTTTGTTCAAGAGATCGTCATGATACTCGGCTTATTCGGACAGCTCGCGATCTTCAATGTCTTCGTCGGAGGTACGTTAGTGTACATCAACCCGTGGCCCGAACTTCCCGAATATGTGAGCCGCAGCAATGAATGGAGCGGATTAGTCGGCCAAGCGCGCAGCAGTCTATATATGTATCAGTGGTTGCTGCTCATTCCGTTGCTCGCCTATATGATGTTCATTATCGGCTTCCACATGATATCGCTTGGACTCGAGAAGATGTACAAACAGAAGTTCTCCAAATTCTCGAATATTTGATCCGATCGGTGAACCTTCGATTGTCACCCAGATTCCTTCAGTCATA
Source organism: Paenibacillus sp. J31R98 (assembly GCF_056269245.1). Taxonomy (NCBI): domain Bacteria; kingdom Bacillati; phylum Bacillota; class Bacilli; order Caryophanales; family Paenibacillaceae; genus Paenibacillus; species Paenibacillus sp. J31R98. The sequence goes on along the minus strand of NZ_JBWDNO010000001.1, from coordinate 1,607,676 downwards.
CCATATGACAAAGGAAGGTGATAATCATCATGCGCGTAACCATTACGATGGCATGCACAGAATGCGGCGGACGCAATTATATGACGACCAAGAACAAGAAGAACAATCCGCAGCGTCTGGAGCTTAAGAAATATTGCCCGTCTCACAAGAAGGTGACCCTTCATAGAGAGACAAGATCGTGAGCCGGGAATGGAATTTGGCAATAGAAGCGTGTGAGAATAGACTCTCGTCCCTTAGGGGATGAGAGTCTTCGTATTTTGGCAGGAATATGTAAATCTGTTGCGGAATTAAGTTGTAACAACACTGGAGGTGGTCGAAATAGATATTGTGATTAATCTACCGATTGAGCCGCACGAGGTGCCCAGATTGAGAGAGGCTGTTGGTTGGGAAGGCAGGCATTCCGATTATCCGATCCTGTTCGAGCGTTGCAATTTCTGGGCGGGACTTAGGGATGAGAATAACGAGCTGATTGCATTCGGTTACGTTGCAGGAATGGGATTGCAGCATGGCTACATGGAAGACATTATTATACATCCTGAGCATCAGAGGAACGGCATTGGCGAAGCATTAGTAAAGAGATTACTGCAAGAAGCGAATCGAACGGGGATTGAGATCGTCACGTTGACGTATGACAAGAAGCACCAATCGTTCTATACGAGATGCGGATTTGTTCCTTGCGGCGGCGGAGTGTGGAGAAGAGACTAAGGTAACCTATGAATAGGAGGATGGATCATGTTGAAGCTATTCCAATATAACTGGCAGGTTCGCGATGACTGGTTTAACTGGTGTGAGACGGTGGCCGAAGAAGAACTAATGAAAAGACGCACGGGAGGATTAGGCTGCATGTTGCCTACACTTTATCATATTGTAGCCGTCGAGTATGGCTGGATTTGCGGCGGGATACAGGACAAACCGATCACCTTTCCAGAGTTTGAAGAAGTAGCCAGTTTGCAGCAAGTAAAGGCATTCTCCGCTCGTTGTCATGAGGAGCTCGCGCCATTCGTCCAAGCATGGAATGACAGTCTGGAAGAGCGCGTCATGATTGATATCACAGATGATGGAGAGCGTGAAGCCCATACATACGGAGAAGTCATGCGGCATGTGATCGCCCACGAAATTCATCATATGGGCCAATTGTCTGTGTGGGCACGGGAGATCGGGAAGAAACCCGTGACTGCGAATGTGATTGGGAGAGGCTTGTTCCCGATAAACGGATCTCAATTTGAAAGTTAGGACATATGTCCTTTCCGTCCATCGACCTTCCATCGTTAAATAAGGAGAGCAGGAATGATGGAGGAGGAAGGCAAGGGAATGAAGGGAATCGGTTATGCCATTCTCGGCGGCGTATTTCTAACGATGCAAAGTACCGCCAATGCCGTAATCGGCACTCGGCTCGGAACATGGCAGGCTGCGACTTTAACGCAAGGAACAGGGTTCGTTGCTGCTCTGATGATCGTATGGATGACGAGAGATCAATCGTGGAGGAAGCTATCTCAAGTGAAGCTTCGATATCGCTTAGGCGGAATGCTCGCAGCGATTATCATATTCAGCAACATTACTGCTTTTCACCACAATGGCGCGGCTTTAACGGTATCGTCCGTATTGATCGCCCAGATATTGGCCACGCTTGGCATGGAGAAAGCCGGCTGGTACGGGACGCGTAATCTGCAGCTCCGATTGCCTCAATGGCTTGGCATCGCGCTTATGATTACGGGGATCTTATGTTTATCCTATTAAGCGGCGATACAGGTAAGGAGAGAGCTTCGATGACAGAAATCGAGAACCCGGATCGGATTAGGCAATATCTGAGCCAATATGAACTGGAAGACGTATTCCCGGCTTCGCTTCGCCAGCATTTAGTGCTGTTCAAGTTCTATCCGGACGAAGCGCTGTGCAGGCAAGGCGAGATGCAGGAATGGATCTATGTACTCGTGAAGGGGAAAGTGAAGGTCCACATGACTTCCTCGGAAGGGAATACGCTTCTGGTTAACTTCATGTCGCCGCTCGGCGTCATTGGCGAGATCGAATGCATAAGCGGGCTGGAGACGTTGAATACAGTAACGGCCGTTACGGCAGTTGAGGCAATCGGCATTCATGAACGCTCGCTGCATCTGTACCGGGAGCAAGTGACATTCTTGCAGTTTATGCTGCATCTGGTGTCGCACAAGTTTCACAGCAAGTCGATATCGCTCAGCTTTAATTTGTTATATCCGGTTGAGGTGCGTCTGGCAAGCTACTTGTTATCCGTGACCTCTCCGGATGAAGCGTTAGTCAACACGACGAATCTGAAGGATATAGCAAGCCTGCTCGGAACGAGCTATCGGCACTTGAACCGAGTGATTCTGAAATTTAGCAAGATGCGTCTTCTTGAACGAACTAGAGGTACACTTAAAGTTCTTGACCGAGCAGGGCTTGAAGCTGCCGCCGGCCAAAACATATACGAACATGGAGAGCGGAGGAAGTAGCAGTGTTGATCGGAATTGTATTGTCCATTATGGCGGGGATGCTCGTCAGCGTGCAAACGTTGTTTAATAATAAAGTGAACCTTGCTGTTCACACCCATACGACGACCGCGCTGGTGCTGGGCATGGGATTCATCGCCTCGCTTGGGATGGGAGTGATCATAGAAGGCGCTGATTTCTTCAAATGGCCTTCGATGCCTCTATGGTTCTGGTTCAGCGGGTTGCTAGGGATCGGCGTAGTGACCTGTGTCGTGAATGGAGTCCGGCTTCTCGGTCCAAGCGCTTCGACTACGATGATCATGGCATCTCAGCTGCTATGCGCGTTATGGTGGGATTCGGCAGGTTGGTTCGGACTGGAACAGGTTCCTTTCAGCCCGCAGAAGGCGATCGGGATAGCAGCGTTAATCGCCGGCTTACTGTTATTCAAGAGCAAGCGCAAGGAGAACGTTCGAATGGCCGACACTAGCAGTCATAATCGGCCTCACATTCCAAAGGCTTTATGATGAGAAATCCGCTTCCTTGGCGGATTTTTTTGTTTTCTTAAAAAAAACGATACATTGGCGTAAGTTTTTATCACTATTCAACTTCGATGGTTCTCTATTAAGATGGGGCTAACTACCGAGGCTAGCACATACTTGAAAGCGCTTAACCCAGCTGGAACTGCAAAGAAAGGAGGAGCTTCAACATATCGTCTCGCAGGCACCATTAACCCATTCGTTAAGGAGGTAATGAGACATGAGGATGAAGAGAAGAATTTCCGGTTTCGTCGTATTAACCATGCTGGTCGCCTTGTTCTCGGTATTCGGCGCTGCGACGGCTAGCGCGTATAGCGTTCCAAACTTGAGAGGAGGCATTAATGCGCAATGGTATTTCGGCACTCAAGCAGAGGTCGATACTGCCGCTACTCAGATGACGAACGTCGGACTAGGCTGGGCGCGCATCGACTTGAAATGGGATCTGATGCAGCCAAGCGGCGCAGGAACAGCAATCAACTGGACCAATACAGATAAGATGGTCAGCGGCGCGCTTGGTAAAGGCATGAAAGTCATGCTCGTTGCGAGCTACACGCCTTCTTGGGCAAACGGCGGAAACTCGGATGTGCGGTATTATCCGAACTCCGCGAATATCGGCAATTGGCAGAGCTTCCTCGATGCAGCTGTTCGACGTTATTTGCCTCAGGGCGTAACGACGTATGAGATGTGGAACGAGCCCAATTACTCGCCGCAATCCAGCCCTTCCTTATTCGTCTCCAATGTGTTGATTCCAGGTGCGAATGCTGTGCGCGCTGTAAGTAATGATCTGCATATCCCGGTCACCATCGTTAATGGCGCTGCAGCCAACTTGATCGGCGTATCCGGTATTGTTGATCCCTACGCTTGGGTGACTGGCATTTACGCGGCAGGGGGCAAGAATTATTTTGACGTGCAGGGTATTCATCCTTACTGCTGGCCGCTTGCTCCATCCACATCAGATACGTGGAACGCATTGCTGAGAGCTCCGGAGATTCATACCATCATGTCCAATAACGGAGACGGTGCGAAACAAATCTGGGCAACGGAATTCGGTTATCCGACACATGGACCGAATACGGTAACGGAACAGCAGCAGAGCGATTATATCGTGCAGGCGCTGCAAATTTGGAGTCAGTCCGCATGGCAGTCCTGGACGGGACCGATGTTTCTGTATACATACAGAGATGATGACGGCGGCGTCGTAAGCAATGATCCGGAGCAAAACTTCGGCCTGATGCATTATGACCGGACAACATTCAAACCGATTATGAGCAACCTGCTCAGCGTCATGCAGAGTGTTGCACCTCCTCCTGCGCCGGCTACCTCCGGATGGAGCGGATCAACATCGCCAAGGCTATCGTTTAACGCTTCGCAGACAACGACTGCGCCGACAATTGACGGTAGTCTGGACAGCGTCTGGACCGGCAAAGTGACGAATGCGATTTCGAAACTAACGCTAGGCACGATTGGCAGTTCTTCGGACTTATCGGGCAATTATGGCGCGTTATGGGACAGCACGAATCTATATATCCTCGCGGATATTAATGACGATTCACTCCGCAATGACTCTACAGCCATATCCGACGACGACAGTATTGATGTGTATCTCGATTTAAACCATGATCGGACAACGACTTACGGAGCAGATGACTTCATGTATCAGTTCGGCTACGGGGATACGACATTCAGCGAGTTTAAGCATAGCGCGACCGCTGGCGTAACCTTCGCGACGACGGCGAGAACAGGCGGCTACCGCATTGAGATTAAGATTCCGTGGACCACGCTCGGCAAGACGCCGTCGGCGAACATGGATTTTGGCTTCGATATGATGATCAACGACGATGACGACGGCGGAGCGCGCGATTCGCAGCTGGCGTGGAATGATGGCACCGCGAATGCCTATCAGAATCCAAGCTTGTTCGGAGATGGCACACTCGTCGCAGCTGCTCCATCGGGCGGAACGACCGTCTATGAAGCAGAGAACGGAACGTATGGAGGCGGAGGTCAACAGCAGACGGCGACTAGCGCATCGAATGGCAAAGTGGTCGGCAATCTGAACAACGTTGGCGCATATTCTCAGGTCGGCAGCGTCAATGGAGGCAGCGGCGGCAATGCCTCGCTCGTCGTAAGATACGCGAACGGGAACTCAGGCAGCATGACGCTGAGCTTGTACGCGAATGGGACGAAGCTTCAACAATTAACCTTTGCTCCGACAGGCTCCTGGAACACGTTCGCCGATTCGGCAGCGATTACGATACCGCTTAACGCGGGAGCAGCGAACACGATCAAGATTCAACGGGATTCCACCGACACACCGGCAGCGGATATCGATAAGTTCACCGTGACAACTACTTCGGGCAGTTCGTCCGTGGTGCTCGTGAACGGCTTCGAGAATGCGGCGCAGTGGACGGGGGAAGCGACGAGGACCGCGGAGACTACATTGAAAACACAAGGCTCGCAATCGCTCAAATTCCATTACACGGTTCCAACGAGCGGCTGGGCTAACAGCAGCTACGCGATCAGCTCTCCTTATGTTGATATCGGAAGCGCAACGAGCCTCAAGCTCGACGTCTATCCAACAACACAGACACCAACCGGCCAGACAGAACCGATTACGCTGAAGATCCAGGATCAAACCGGCGGTATTATCTATGAGGATCGGCTGCCGCGATTGACCGCTAATCAGTGGAATACCGTGACGATCAGTCTAGCAAGCATCCCTGCGGCGAATCGGCACCAGATCAACAGTGTGAACTTTTACCTGTATTCCGGCTTCACAGCACAGATTAACGGCAGGACGACGCTCGATTATTACTTCGATAATTTGAGGACGGAGTAAGCAGTTCTTTCGTGAGGAAGCGGCGGGATGGAGTTTCGAGCTTCGTCCCGATACGCAAACAATGAATATACGGAGGTTACGATCATGTTCAAAAGAGCATGCGCGGTTGTGCTGAGCGTCAGTCTGGCGTTCGGAACACTGTTCGTGGGGGCTGCATCAGCAGAGCCGTCAAGCACGCAGGAAGTTGTATTAAACGGCTTCGAGAATGTAAGCGATTGGGTTGCGAACAATAGCGACATTACGGTAGCAGCCGATACGGTGAACAAATCAGAAGGGACGCAAGCCGAGAACATTACATTCTCCGTTCCCGATCCGGCTGGCGGCAATGCATGGCGGGAAGTTGTTTGGGATAGATCTGCCAATTCAATGGACCTGTCAGCCGCGACAGAGCTGAAATTCGATATCCGTCCAGTTGGTGCTCAGACGGCTGGCGACCATGAACCACTGCGGTTCAAGCTGGTGGATGCTGCGGGAGGAGTTGTGTTCGAGGACGCGCTGCCCTTGCAAACCGCGAACCAGTGGAACACCTTTACGCTCGATCTTAGCGGCATTCCGGCGGCAAGCCGCTCGGCGATTACATACGTCGTCTTCTATGTGTGGAACGGAGACGGTGCAATCGGCGGCAGAACATCGCTCCAATATGAGCTCGATAACCTGCGGGTCTCGCAGCCTTCGGACTCGTTCGTCGAGAGCGTCGTGAACGGCTACGAGAACTTAAGCGAATGGGAAGGCACAGCCGCTTCGGCTGACACTGCGAACAAGACCGAAGGCGCCCAAAGCGCTGATGTCACATATGCCGTCCCAAGTCCGGCTGGCGGCAACGCATGGGTTGAATATAGAAGGAATGCCTCTGCGAATCCGCTTGACTTGTCTGCCGCTCGGCAATTGAAGTTCGACATTCGCCCTGTTGGAGCACAGACAGCGGGCGGGAACGAGCCCATACGGTTCAAGCTGGTGGATGCTGTAGGCGGCGTCATCTTCGAGGACGCATTGCCAGTGCAAACCGCGAACCAATGGAACACGTTCACGCTTGATCTGAGCAGCGTTCCTGCAGGCAATCGCTCTGCGATAACGTACATGATTTTCTACATCTGGAATGGAGATCCGTCGATTGGAGGAAGAAGCTCGCTGCGGTACGAGTTCGATAATCTACGAATAACAACGAACCAAGTCCAGCCGGTTACGGCCGATCCAGCTTCCTCGTCCGTTAGTCCTGGTTCGACCGTCAGCCTGTCGACCTCCACCGCTGGTGCGGTGATCTACTACACACTTGACGGCACTGACCCAAGAACGTCGGGAACACGGGTTGCGTACAACAATCCGATCACGATTCAAGACGCGACGACTCTGAAGACCTATGCGGAAGTTGAAGGGAAGCCGAAGAGTCCGGTAACCGTATACCAATATACGATAGGAACCGGCGTTTCAGGTGAAGAGCTCTTCTCGATTGGATCAGGCGTTGCGGATATTGGCAACGGCGCGCTTGCCGGTATTGGCAAGACGACAGCAATCGGAGCGGATGGGTTCGTGAGCGACTGGAACGGGCAGGCTCACATTGTCCTCCCGTCGGATCCGGGCAAGCAAGTGCAAATGAACGGCTGGCAAGGCGTAGAGGACACTTCAGCTGAAGCGAATGTCGCCTACGACGATGCAAACCTCTATTTGCATGTCAAAGTGAAAGACGACAAGCAGTCCGACTTCTCCGGCGACGCCATCTGGATGGGCGATAGCGTGCAGGTTGCTTTCTCGAAGGACGGAGCGGCTTACGGACCGGAATACGGATTCTCTTATGGTCAAGGAACCCCGAGCAAATTCAGCTGGAACAGCGGCAGCGCCAAGCTAGGTATCGACGCCGTCAAGTTCAAGTCAACTCGCGACGCGGCCATGAAAGAAACGACGTATGACATGGTCATCCCATGGTTAGCTGCTTTACCTGCGCTTCCAGGCGATAAAGTACCGTTTACGCTGCTTATTAACGACAATGATGGCGCGGGACGCAAAGGCTATCTCGAATGGACGCCGGGCATCGGCAACGGCAAGGATGCATCCAGCCTGGGCACGTTGTTCCTGCTTAAGGCAGCCGATACATGGGGCACTGCCATAGACGGCCCGCAAGCCGCGCTGCAGAACACGCCTTACGATTATTCGCTCGTCCTTCCGAACTTTGGAGATACGAATGCGGACTTCTCTCTATCTGTTCCGGCAGCTAATTTGACGATCGACCATTTGGTCGTTCCTGCTGGCAAAGTGCTTAAGAAAACCGTAAAGGTTACGTTCCCGTCGACAGGTAATCAAGAAGTCAAAGCTGTCGTTACCGACAATAGCAGCGGCGCTTCCAAGTCGGCTTCGATTCAGGCATCCGTGACTAGAGATGCAGCCGGTCTCACAGCAGCCTTGGATACGCTGCAAGCGAAGCTTCCTGCGCTCGAATCGCTGCTGGCGAAGAATAAAGCGAAGAAGATTCCTACGAATTACGAAACGGTCAACTACACCGTAATCAAGAATTTTATCGCTTATGGCAGAGATGACATTGCGAACGGCTATCTGACTCGCGCCGACTATGTCGTGAATGAGCTTAATCGATTGTACGACGAAGCATCGGCGAACTTGTCCGATTACTTGTTGGGCAAGAAGAAAGCGAAGGCGGTACCGCAGTACGTGACCGCGCGCTCGATCATAGACGGTTATTCATTCGTTGGCCCGACGAAAACATCGGTTTCGAACGACATCGACAAACGCCCGATCTTCTTCACCGGGTATGGTCATTTCAATCAAGCGAAAGCTGATGTGCCGCAGTTCAATGCTTACGGAGCGAACATCATCCAGATCGAGTTAGGTCCGGACGGAACGGTACTTCCTCCGGCAGCGGGAAGCAACAACGATTACAGCATCACGAAATCGGTTATCCAAAGCAGCATCATTCCAACGCTTGAGAGTGCAGCGAAGAACAACGTCGCAGTCAGCCTGCTGTTGTCGCCTCATTACTTCCCAGGCTGGGCAACCGACAAATGGCCGGATTTGAAGAACACGAACCCAGGCTTCCTGACCTATAACATCAACGCACCGAAAGCCAAAGAGCTCGTCGAAGCGTTCCTCAAGACGATCGTGCCGATGGTGAAGGATTATCCATCCTTGCACAGCATCATTATCAGTAATGAGCCGCAGTACGACACGCGGACGGATTCCTATGCCGTAGCTCCATGGCACGCGTTCCTGAAGGACAAATACAGAACAGTCAGCAAGCTGAACGCTAACTATGGCACGCAATACGCTTCGTTCGACCAAGTCGCGATGCCGTCCGCCCAAGAAGCGACTCCGCTCTATATGGACTGGACGAATTTCAACAACGCGTATTTCGCTAGCTGGCATGAATGGATGGCAGGCATCATCAAGAAGCTGGCGCCGAAAGTTCCCGTTAGCGCGAAGATTATGGCTAACCTGAACGGAGCTACCACGTATGGCGTCGATCCAGAAGACTTCGCGAAGTTTACCGATCTCAACGGTGACGACAACTGGAATTATCTCGGCAGCGGAACAGGCGGCTTCCTCCGGGAGAACCGGTACTACGATCTGCAAGGCTCGCTGAATAAAGCGCCGGTGTTCAATTCAGAGACGCATATCATCCCGGACCGCGATACGGTGTACTCACCGGCTCAAGCTCAGCATGCAGAAGCGTCGCTATGGCAATCGGCCATTCACGGCAAGAGCGCATCAGCGATCTGGGTATGGGAACGCTCGTACGATACGTCGAGCGCATTCTATGGCAGCGTGCTGGAGCGGCCGGATGTCGTGCAGACGATCGGCATGACGAGCTTGAATTTGAACAGGCTCGCGAATGAAGTGACCGCGTTCCAGAACATTAAGCCAGACGCAGCCATTCTCTACTCGCTGCCTTCGATGGTGTACAACGGAAGCTACGCGGAAACGCTCGACCGGGCTTACGAAGCGCTGACGTTCAATGGACAGAAGGCAGGGTTCGTATCCGAAGCTGGCGCTCAGAAGGGCGATCTCAACAAATATAAGCTGCTGATTGTGCCGAATGCGACGAATGTAGAAGCCGATACGCTGAAAGCGATTAAAGCTTTCGTCGCTGGTGGAGGAAAAGTGATCGTCGTTGGAGAATCTTCGTTAAGTGCAGATGAGAACGCTAAGCCGTTGAATGCTTCAATCCGAAGCTATATCCTGTCACACTCGACAACGATTGGCGTCGACGCGCTTATGCAATCGGTTCGTAGCCGGTTGTCATCGCTCGGACTCATGAAGGTCGTTCTGAAGGATGCCGATACAGGATTGCCGGCAGTCGGCGTCGAATGGCAAAGCGTGGAATACAAAGGAAAGCTGCTCATTGATATCGCGAATTACGATCCTTCCTCCGTATCGAAGAACCTTGTCATCGAAGTGAACGGCAAGCCGATCGGCGTGACGGATGAACTGATCAACGGTGGCAAAGTAGACGGGCGGCACTTCGAGGCAATGCTCGAGAAGCCTTACTTGCTAAGCCTGGATATGAAGCGATAGAAAGTTAACTCGAATATGTAATGCGGAACAGAGCAGCAGACACTGCTGCTCTGTTCCTTTTTGACTTATGATAGAGATAGGAGGCAGTGCTGAATGAAGATCAATCACAAACTCATGCTCGCGTACCTGGCAACCATTCTTCTTCCAATCTTGTTATTGACCAACTACTATTTCAACCGCACATCCGATCTCGTCATCCGGCAAATCTCTGATTCTTATCAGAAAGTCATTTCGCAAGCAAACAGCGGCATCTATTATAATTTCCGATTCATGAGAGCATCATCGACAACTTATCCGTATCTCAGGCTATACAGTTCGCCATGACGAATCAAAGCGCCAACCGGGAGAAAGGTATCTATGCGATGAACCAGCAAATCAAGGAAGCGGTGCGCTCCATTACCATCTATCAAGAAACGGACCTCAAGAGCATCGAATTCTACTCGCTCGATCAGGATGTATTCTCAGACGGGCTCTTCTTGTTTCCTGTCGATCGGTTGAGAGAGACGCTGAATTTGTCCGATATTCCAGATCACCGATTTCTCGTACTGACGAAGGAAAACAACAATTATTACTACAGCATCGTAAGGCCGATTCACAGCCTGGAACGGTTTAACTTAATCGGTTATATCAAGTTGTCTATGAGAATTCCGGCGATTACGAATTTCAGTGAAACACCGCCTACCGACGACGAGAAGGCAAGTCTGCTTATCGTGAACGGAAACGGTGAGATCATCTACAGCGCCGATCCTTCGCAGATGGGCAAGCAAGCTCCCAAGGAAGTCGTCGCGGTATCTGCAGACATTAACGAAGATGAAGGAGCTGGGATAAGCGCGAGAATTGACGGAACGCCTTACGCCGTCTGGTATGGCAAAATCCAAAACACCGACTGGACGACCTATGAGGTCGTGCCGAAAGCTGCCATCGAGAGCAAAATCAGCGAAGTGCGAAACACGTTCTATATCATTGGCTCATTAAGCCTTGCTGTCTTTACGTTAATTACGTTCTTAATCACGAGGCAGATTACGAGCGGCATCCGTCTGCTCCATAACAAAGTAACCCGTGTCGGCAAAGGATTCCTAGGCACGAGCACGAGCGGGGCGAAACGAGGCAAGAACGAGATCACTGAGCTCGACCGCAACTTCGATTCGATGATCGACAACCTGAGAAGCCTTATTCACCAGAACTATGTGGAAAAGCTGGAGAAACGCGAGATGGAGCTGAACTTTCTGCAGGCGCAGATTAATCCCCATTTCCTGTACAACACGCTAGATTCAATTAAGAACGAGATTGATATGGACGAGAAGGACAACGCAGTCCGCATGGTGCTTGCCCTGTCGAACTTGTTCCGAATCTCTGTCTCGAAGGGGCAGAACATCATTACGTGGGAAGAGGAGATAGATCACGCCCGCTATTATATGGAAATTCTGGGCATCCGCTTCGGCGAGAATTACAAGGTCACTTGGCGAGTCGACCCGGAGATGCTCCGCATGTATACGCTCAAGATCATTTTACAGCCGATTCTGGAGAATGCGATCCAGCATGGTCTGGAGGGAACGGCCGGCAATGGGGAAATCGTGGTGGAAGGCGTATTGACGGACAAAGCCATTGTCGTCTCTATCCGGGATAACGGCGTTGGCATGAGTATGGAGAAAGTGCAAAGCTTGCTCGCGGGTTCGGCGGACGGAGGGCAGGGCATCGGACTCAAGAACGTAGATAGCCGCATCAAAATGTATTTCGGCTCGGAGTTCGGGATCGAGGTCTATTCTGCGCTCGGAGATGGTACGGAAATCAAGCTGATACTACCTAAGATGGAGGAGAGAGAATATGTACCGGATTCTGATCGCTGAAGACGAACTGCCATCACGCAAATGGCTAATGAAAAAAATCGACTGGGAGGCGCTCGGCTTCGAGCTCGTAGCTGCGGTACCGAACGGAGCCGAGGCTTGGGAGATGCTGCAAGCAAGGCCGGATATTCGCGTCGTGCTGACCGATATCCGTATGCCACAGCTGGACGGGCTCGAGCTGACTAGGCGAATCCGTTCTCTTCCTCATGGCGCGGATATTGAGATCGTCATCTTGAGCGGCTTCGGCGATTTCGCTTACGCACAGGAAGCGATCCGCGGACATGTTGGCGACTATCTGCTTAAGCCCGTCTCCAAAGAGCAGGTCGAAACGGTATTCGAGAATGTCTACAAGAAGCTGGAGAACCGCACGGATGCGACAGACCGTCTACTCGTTGCTGATCAGCTGAGGCGGGAGAAGGAAGATGCGGGGAAGAAGGCATTTTACAAGAAGTGGTTGGAGAAGCAAGAGAAGCTCAGCGATTTGACGATGGATCTAAGTGAGCACGGTATAGAGATCGAAGGAGACGCTTTCGCGCTGATGCTCGTGGAAATCGATCAATTCGAACGGTTCGCGAATACCCATAATGAGTTCGATACAAGGCTTTGCCAGTTCATCGCGATGAACATATTGAAGGAGATTGCTGGCGGGTATGCCGCGCTTGATTCCGTCTTGTTTAAGGCAGGCTGCGCGCTGTTTATATTCCCAGTCCAGGAGGATACGAGTAACCGTGTATCTGAGATGACGGCGATCGGCGAAGCTTTCCAGGAAGGAATCAGTCGGTTCATGCGTCCTTTTCCCATTACCATATCCATTGGCGCCGCATTCTGCGAAACGAGGGAGCAATTGCCGGCTTGCTATGGGACTGCGGCAGAAGCGCTGCAGCTTAAGTTCTTTACAGGGTTATCTTCCTTGAATATTCAGGGGGCAGGCACGCCTCTGCGTCTTGTAACTGAGATCGCATATCCCGTTGAAACCGAGAAACAGATCTCTTCCTGCTTGAAGAGAGGCGAAACGGACAAAGGGGTTGCTCTATTCGAGCAGTTTCTGGATACAATCGCAGCTGCCGCTTCCAGCAGCGCGATACGGGTCATGACCGGTGAGATGCTCGTTCACTTGCTCAAAGCAATGAGAGATGTGAAGTCGCTGCCCGTGCCGTCAGAATTTATGTTGAAGTTTACGGAAGAGATTAAGAGCGAGGAGACGCTCACTTCTCTTCGGTTGAAGGCGGTCGAGCATTTCCGGCTCATTATGCGGACGGTCGCGCAGGACGGCAAAGAGCTGTCCACGGTCGCCAAAGGGATCGAATATATGAAGATCAAGCTGAACCGCGACATCTCGCTGCAGGAGGTGGCGGATTATGTCGGTGTGAGCGCTTCTTACTTCAGCGTGCTGTTCAAGCAAGAGAAGACCTGCAACTTCGTTGATTATTTGATTCGAATTCGCATGGAGCGAAGCCTCGAACTGCTCGAAAGCACCCATGACACCATTGCCATTATCGGAGAAGAAGTCGGCTATCAGAACTATCGTTACTTCACGAAGGTGTTTAAGGAGTACCACGGCTTCACGCCGACCCAATACCGGGAAGGCATTAAGAGTTTGTAGTTGGTTGAGAGAACACATAGGTGCTCTCAGCGTCGTAGTATAACAGACTAAGCCGTCTTGTGTGGGCGAGCGAGCTTATACATGCTCTCAGCAACGAAAATGCGCCGAAAGCTGGCTGAGAGCACACATCCGTGCTCACAGCGCCACAGTATACCAAACTAATTCATCTTCTATGGCTGAGAGAACATATGCGTGCTCGCCCGCGCGGACGGAGCCAAGGCTTGACGAGCACGGCATCCGAATATGCCGCTAATTAGTCTGTGTCGTATAGGCTGCTAATTCGGAGGACATTAATGTCCGTTAGCAATGTTTTTTCTGAGATTCAAGCTTTCACACGGTCATTAATGGCCATTAGCGGGGTAATTGTCACAGGTAACGTTGAAGTCATCCTTCTGAGGGTCATTAATGACCGTAAACAAAGTGAATCTATGTTTTTTTTGTTCTAACGGTCAAGATTGACCACTTGCTAGGTCCGATAACTCTGTGTTCCATTCTGATCAGTTCATACGATCATGGCTACAAGCTTCTCTAATATACGCCTCGTCTGTGAAGCGGATCGATTCAGGTGCAAGGCGAGTTCAGCAACGAAAATGCGTTGAAAGTTGGCTGAGAGCACACATAGGTGCTCTCAGATCGAGACTTACTAACTTACTAATGTGAGTTCCCTGCTCGATGGTATGTTATTGGGTTCAGTTACAGCTTCCTGGCTTGAAAGCGGAAAAAGCCTCTCTCGGTGAGCGAAAGCAGGGGATAGTTAGTAGGGCTGAGAGCGGGAAAAGCCGCTCTTACAGTACAAAGAGTTCAGATAGAGCCTCAATTACTGGACTGAAAGCGGAAAAAGCCTCTCTCGGCGCACGAAAGCAGGGGTTTATAGAGGTGAGAGCGGGAAAAGCCGATCTCAGATAGCGAAGAGTTCATTTTGATCTCTCGCTTCTCCCGATTTCGCAAATCGACTTCGATGCACCAGCGTGCAGAAGCTTCATCGTACAACGAGAGCCTTCGGTCCGAACCGGAGGCTCTTTCGTCTTTTATAAACCACCTTTCTAAAAAAAACGATACATGAGTCAAATTCTTTGTCACTACACGACGCACGCGATCGCGGATACAATCAAGATAAGCTTAGCTAAGGCGATATCTCATGTAAGGGTAAGGGGAGCGGGCAATATGGAAGTAACGGCGGCGATGTCGAAGGAAGCGCAGAAGAGCCGGCAGCAACGGAAGCTTCTCCGTACAATTTGGAAACACCGGATCTTTTATTTGTTCGTCATTCCGGGCGTCATATGGTTTATTGTTTTCTGTTATTTGCCTCTGTATGGTTTGACGCTCGCATTCAAAGACTTCTCGTATGCGGACGGCATCTTCGGAGGCCACTATGCAGGTCTTACGTACTTCAAGCAATTCTTCAATTACTATCTCGCAACGGACATTATCCGCAACACCGTCGTCATCAGCTTCCTTAAGCTGATTATCGGATTCCCGGCGCCGATCATCCTGGCGATTATGCTGAACGAAGTGAGAAACCATGCTTTTAAGCGCTCGTTGCAGACAATCTCTTATCTGCCTTATTTCGTCTCCTGGGTTGTCGTTGCCACGCTGCTTAATCGGCTGCTGACAACTGACGGTGGACCTGTCAACGAATTGCTTCACAAGTTCGGATTATCGCCCATTATGTTCATGGGCAATGTCAACTGGTTCTATCCGCTCATCATCGGTTCCTTCGTCTGGAAAACAATCGGCTGGAACTCCATTATTTATTTGGCAGCCATTGCAGGCATTGATCCTGAGCTGTACGAAGCGGCGAAGATCGACGGAGCGGGCCGCTTACGCCAGATGTGGCATGTCACGCTGCCAGGCATCCGGGACATCACGATTATCCTGTTCATTCTCGGCATCGGAAGCTTAATGTCAGCCGGTTACGAGCAAATGCTGCTCTTCAAGAACCCGGCGACGGAAGCAATCGGCTCGGTGCTCGACACGTACTCCATTGAGGCCGGCCTCAAGCAGGGACGACTAAGCTACGCGACGGCAGTAGGATTCTTCCAGAGCGTCATCGCGTTCATCCTCATTCTTGTCGTGAACCGCATCGGCAAGAAAGTCAGCAACGTATCGTTGTTCTAATGGCTTGACCAGAAAGGAGGGGCCGCATGCTCCGCAAACTCTCAGTTTTCTCACTCGCGAATTATGCCTTGCTGCTGCTGCTCGCTTTTTGCATGGTATATCCGTTCGTGTATATTATCGCGTATTCGCTCAACGACGGCCTCGATTCAATGAAAGGCGGAATCAGCTTCTGGCCTCGAAAGTTTACGCTTGAGAATTACATTGAAGTGTTCAAGGACCCTTCAATTATGAACGCGTACAAAATTACGATTGCCAGGACAGTCGTCGGCACGCTGACGCATCTGATCGTCACAACATTGTTCGCCTACGCGCTGTCCAAGAAAACATTGCCGGGACGGAATTTCATCTCGTTCTTCATCTTCATTCCGACGATCTTCGGAGGCGGCTTCATTCCGTACTTCATCCTGCTGCAACGGCTACATCTGTATAACAGCTTCTGGGTGTATATCATTCCGGCGCTGTACAACTTCTTCCATATCGTTATCTTGCGGACGTTTTTTCAGCAAATCCCGCCTGAATTGGAGGAATCGGCCAAAATCGACGGCTATGGCGACGTTGCGATCTTTCTGAAGATCATCCTCCCGTTGTCGGGTTCCGTAATCTCCGTCATTGCGATCTTCATGGGGGTTTCACATTGGAACGATTGGTTTACTGGCACGTTCTTCATTTCTGATAAAAACCTTGTGCCCGTTCAGACGCTGCTGCAGGAAATGTTGACTCGGTCGGAAGCGCTGCTCGATGCAGTGAAGCGAGCGTCTCAATTTGGTGGAAACACGATGACTCCGGCAGGCACGCAAGCTGTTCGAATAACGCCGGAATCTCTGCGGATGGCGGTGCTGGCTATCGCGACCGTACCGATTCTACTCATTTACCCGTTCTTCCAGAAGCATTTTGTCAAAGGCGCACTGCTTGGCTCCGTGAAAGGATAATCCCTGAGCGCTCAGGTTTTATCATAGAAAAGATTACATCTACTAATCTCAAATCATTGACTGGGGGAAATCAGAGTGAAGGAGCTTCTCGGCTGGAAAAAAGGCTTGTCCGTACTCGCTGTCGCAAGTTTGACAGTACTCACAATCGCAGGCTGCTCGAATTCAGGTTCAAATTCGAATACAGAGGGCGGCAACTCGGCTGCATCAACGAATAATTCGAAGTCGAACGCGACGTCAACAGCTGCAAACAACGCTAACTCTGCAAATGGGGAAGCGACGAACGAACCGCTCAAGCAAGTGAAGCTGTCACTGCTCACGAACTGGAACGGCTGGAACAGTGCCCCGCCTGACGAAGAGAACAATCCGATCGCCAAGGTGATTCGGGAAAAAACAGGCGTCACGCTGGACATCGTTCCGGTGAACCAGAACGAAGTCGAGAAGATCAATACGATGTTCGCAACACAAGATTTGCCTGACATCTATATCGGTGCTCCTTGGGTTGGCGGAGCGGAGATGGAAGCGTTCTATAAAGCGGGGAACGAAGGTCAGCTGACAGACCTGACTCCATACCTGGACAAATTCCCGAACATTACGAAATATATGGCGAAGGACAAAGTGCCGGCAGGCTTCTACAACCGTTATATCGATCCTTCCAACTTCGGAGGCAAGTCTTACTTCTTGATTTCGACTCCGATGACGCCGCAGGACAGCACAGATTGGCTCTACAGCTCGTACATCCGGAAAGATATCGCGCAAAAAGCAGGCATCGATCCGCAATCCATCCATACGCCGGATGAATACTACGACATGCTGAAGAAAATCAAGGCGCTTGGCCTCAAGGAGAACGGCAAGGACATCATCCCGGCAGGCGGCTTCCATGGCGGCTGGGCAGTTGATTACATGGCTAACCGATTCTTCATGGATACCGGCGACGGCGGCTGGATGACAGACAAAGACGGCAATGTGAAATACGGATTCATGACGCAGAACCAAACCGATGAAGTGCTCTATATGCGCAAGCTGATCTCCGAGGGCCTCATTGATCCGGAAGCATTCCTTCAATCTGAAGCGATTGCCAACGAGAAAGTGTCGCAAGGCAGATACGCCGTATTGACCGCTCACTTCAATTCGATCTATGACGCAACGCGCACGTTCGTCAAGGATCATCCGGACGCAGAGTTCGTGCCAGTCGGTCCGTTCAACGATCGTGACGGCAATCCGAACCGAGTTGTCTTCAACCAAAGCACATCGAACGTTATTGCGTTCCCGAAAGGCAACAAAGATATTGAAGCATCGCTTCGCCTGATCGATTACCTGTATTCCGACGAGGGCAACTTGCTCGTGAAATACGGTATTGAAGGTCAAACGTACACCATGAAAGATGGCAAGCCGGTTGCGATTCCGGACGTGCTGAAGAAGAAGCAGGAAGACCCGAATTATGCGCTTAGCCAAGGACTCGATGCAGGCTACAACGCACTGACTGGTCCAGACCGTACCTTCTCGTTGTTCGGCGGTCCTCTCGGTCATGAAGCAGATCCGAAGAGCAAGCTGCAAGAAGAGTATACGAAGATTCTTCGTCCGCAAGGCGTACAGATGGTGACAACCATTGATCCAGGCAGCGTTGTTCGCACAGATCCAAAATGGGAATCGAACTTCAAGCCGATCGTTGATAATCAACAAAGCGTCATTCAACAGGCGTACTATGCGAAGTCGGATGCAGAAGCGATCAAGATCCTCGATCAAGTGAGATCGCAGCTGGAGAAAGCAGGCATTCACGACATCGAGAAAATGCTGACAGACAAGAACAAAGAAACACCGATGACCTTCTACATTACAGGTAACTAATTTAAACGTAAGACGCGGGCAGGTTCGGTCGTCATCACGACATGAACGGCTCGCGTCTTTCTTTAGGAGAGAGGATGAAACTGACCATGCAAGCGTTACGAGTCAGCTCGAATAAGCGCCATCTTGTCTTGGAGGATGGCAAGCCGTTCTTCTGGATTGGCGATACGGCGTGGAACATTCTCCAGCTAGGACGGGAGGATGCTGATTACTATCTTCGAACGAGAGCAGAACAAGGCTTTAACGTGATTCTGTGCGTCATCTTGGTTGAGGATCTTGATAAGGGGAATGTCTATGGCCAACGCCCGCTAAGACGGAACGAGCAAGGTCAATACGATCCATCATTACCCGAGCTAGCAGAAGAGGGTGAATACGGCTACTGGGACCATGTTGATTACATGGTCGACAAAGCCGCTGAGTATGGGCTTTACGTCGGATTACTGCCGGCGTGGGGTGATAAATTCAACCACTTGTGGGGATTAGGACCGGAAATCCTGAATCCGGACAACGCGGCTGTATACGGCGAGTGGCTAGGCAACAGGTACAAATCGCACTCGAATATCATCTGGGTGCTTGGCGGTGACCGAACGGTATCGAACCGCAGACATTATGCCGTTATCCATAACATGGCGGAAGCGCTGAGACGGGAAAGTGGCGGTACTCAATTAATAACGTTCCACCCGAACGGGGAATATTCATCGTCGCTCTATTGGCATGAAGAGGATTGGCTTGACTTCAATATGCTGCAATCCAGCCATTATCGGCTTCATCATCCGAATGACGAAATGATCGAGCGCGATTATGCTCGCATGCCGGCAAAGCCAGTCCTCGACGCCGAGCCTTGTTACGAGGATCACCCGATTTCCTTCAAGCCGGAGAACGGCTGGTTCGACGACAAAGACGTTCGTCATGCTGCCTATTGGGCTTTGTTCGCAGGCGCGTTCGGCCACACGTATGGACATCACAGCGTCTGGTCGTTCACAGAGGAGCCAACCGACTATTTCATCATGTCATGGAGGGACGCACTCGGCAGACCTGGGGCGCTGCAGATGGCACATGTCAAGGCGTTGGTGTCTTCACGGCCGATGTTGGACCGTGTCCCGGATCAAGAGCTGCTCGCGGCGAATCCGCCAGGAGCAGGGCGACAACGCGCATGCCGCGGCGTGAATTACGCCTATATCTATACGCCGAACGGGCTTCCGATCGTTTGCCGGATGGGGCTAATCTCTGGTCGAACCGTCGAAGCGAGCTGGTTCGATCCACGTACAGGCGAGACCATTCCCGCTGGCTCGTTCGCGAACGAAGGGGAGCAACGATTCGTTCCGCCTTCATGTGGGCGTAGGGACGACTGGGTACTGATACTGGATGGCGCGGAGTAGGTTGGTTGATGCGGATATCGGCTACATCTGAGTCTGAGAGCTCGGATATTCGCTCTCAGACACAGAATATCGGTTAGTTAGTTAAACTTCGGAGCTGAGAGCACATATTTGTGCTCTCAGCGGGCTTTCGGCGCAGTTTGGAGGCTGAGAGCACGTATGTGTTCTCTCAGAGTCAGAATATCGGTTAGTTAGTTAAACTTCGGAGCTGAGAGCACATATTTGTGCTCTCAGCGAACTTTTGGCGTATTTTGGATGTTGAGAGCACGTATGTGTTCTCTCACTTTCGCCTCACTGGTGCTAAGCGATCGTACTCGATCTCCAAGTAACTAAAACCCACTACCCACGCTCACTCCTCTGCTGAGAGAGGTTTAATCCTCTCTCAGCACCTGTTTTCGCTATTTTCGTTCACCGAGAGCGGGTTTTTCCTCTCTCGGAGCAGAAAGTCAGAGTGAAGAGCGGTTTTCTCCTCCCGAGAGAGGTTTAATCCTCTCTCTCAGCACCTGGTTTCGCTATTTTCGCACACCGAGAGCGGGTTTTTCCTCTCTCGGCGCAGAAAATCAGAGCGCGGAGCAGTTTTCTCCTCCCGAGAGAGGTTTAATCCTCTCTCAGCACCTGTTTTCGCTATTCTCGCTCACCGAGAGCGGGTTTTTCCTCTCTCGGAGCAGAAAGTCAGAGCGCGGAGCAGTTTTCTCCTCCAGAGAGCGGGTTTTTCCTCTATCAGCACCTGTTTTCGCTATTTCGCTCACCGAGAGCGGGTAATTCCTCTCTACACCCTAGCAGTCGCAGTGTTGCGACTGCTTCTTTGTGCTTCACCGCCGCTCTACGGTAATGATTGACAGACTTCAGACCAATGATTAGCATTTTTAATATCAATCATCGAAGGGGAGCGGATTGAAATGGAAATTGCCATTATTGATTATGACCCTACTTATGCATTACAAACGGTTCAGATGTGGAGAGATAGCAAGGAACAAGCGCTCGGGAAGAGCGAGATTCATCCAATCGAGGATCATCTCTATTTTCTAAACCATATCGTGGTCAAAGATAACAAGGTGTATCTTGCTATTGATTCTGCAGGTGAGAAGGTTGTAGGCATCTTAGCTTGTAACGAGAACTGGGTTAACCAATTGTATATTCATATCGGCTATCAGGGGCAAGGGATTGGGAAGAAGCTGCTAAACCTCGCCAAGGAACAGTCAGCAGGAACTCTGTTCTTATATACTTTCGATGTCAATAAGAAGGCTCAGCAATTCTATGAACGGAACGGCTTTAGAATCATAGGCAGAGGTTTTGAGAACGAAGGGCAGCTGGATGATATTAAATACGAGTGGAACAAAACCGAATAGTTAGAATAATTTTATGATTCGACCAATTTCGACAGACTTTTCACTTTTAAAGGATCATATTGGACATGAACAAGGAAGCGCTTTCCCAAAAGACTTTATGACTATGAGGTTGTGGAAGGAGTGTACGCTGTATCATGTTTACTTTGGAAGGTAAAACGGCGCTGATCACTGGAGGCACGCAAGGGCTAGGTCTTGAATTTGCCCGTGCGCTTGCGCATGCCGGTGCACAGGTTGTCGTTACAAGCCGGGATCTCGGTAAAGCTGAGCAAGCTGCAGCCGTGTTGACCGAAGAAACGGGCAATAGAGCGGCAGGCGTGGCGCTTGATGTGCTTGATTACACACAGATCGAACGAGCAGTCGGCGAAGTCATCGAGAAGTTCGGGCGAATTGATATCTTGATTAATAATGCTGGCGTGAACGTGCGCAAGCCGATCCTGGAATACGATGAGGCGAGCTGGGATCTCGTGCAAGGGACGAATTTGAAAGCGCCATTCTTGTGTGCTAAAGCTGTCGTTCCGCATATGATCAACCAGAAATTCGGCCGCATCATTAACATCGCTTCAATGCTCGGAACAGTCGGTTTGGCCGAAAGGTCTGCATACTGCTCCAGCAAAGGCGGTCTCATACAACTGACGAAAGTGATGGCGCTGGAATGGGCGGAGCATAACATTACGGCGAATGCGGTTTGCCCGGGACCTTTTGCCACGGAGCTTAATCAGGTCGTCATCAACAATCCTGAAGCCAATCAATTCTTTATGAATCATCTGGCGATCAAACGCTGGGGCAAACCGGAGGAACTGGCGAGTTTATTAGTTTACCTCGCTTCTGACGTATCGAGCTTTATGACTGGATCGTCCATCGTCATAGACGGCGGATGGACAGCAGAATAAGGAGGAGTACGAGATGAGATTCGGACTTACTGCTTACGGAACGGTATATCATATGGGGCTTGCTGGTGCCTCTAATCGCACTCGCATCACAGCGAAGGATCAGATCGATATGGCGGAAGCTTATGGCCTTGAAGGCGTGGAAATTCCCTTGGATATTCTGTCGCAGAGCGATCCGTCAGAGGTTGCCGCATATGCAAGGCAGAAAGGGATGTTCGTCAACGTTGCGATGGGCGGCTTCGAGCCTGCAGCACTTGTGAAAGCGCTTCACATCGCGAAGCTGGCTGGCGCAATTACGCTCCGTACCGTCGTCGGAGGAGCCAAGTTCGGCGGTGATCGCCGGCATATGGCGGGAACGTGGCAGCCTTTTCTCCAGCAAATCTTAAGCTCCTTCCAAGAAGCAACGGAGGTCGCGGAGACGCTAGGCGTCAATCTTACGGTAGAGAATCACCAGGATATCTCCTCCGAAGAAATACTCTGGCTATGCGAAACGATCGGCTCCGAGCGGTTCGGGATTACACTTGATACCGGCAATCCGCTTGCCACTGCCGAGCATCCAGCTGATTTCTTCCGAAAAGTAGCTCCATATGTCAAGAATGCACATTTAAAGGATTATAAAATCTACCGTTCCGAAGATGGCTACAGGCTCGTTCGCTGTCCAGTCGGGCAAGGTGTGATTGACTTTCCAGATCTCTTCCAGCTCTTGAGCGAGGTAAACCCGAATGTGACCATGTCCGTAGAACACGGCGCGCTGGAAGCTCGTCATGTACGAGTGCTTCAGGAGGATTATTGGACGGAATATCCACCACGCAGCGCAGCTCAGCTAACCCGAATTCTACGCTTTGTGGAAGACAACGCTAGAGCGGGTGGCGACTGGAGAACACCGTACGAGCAAGGGAAGACGCCAGATGAAATTGCCAAGTACGAGCTGGAAGAGATGGATATCGCAATCGCCTACCTTTCGAATCAGATCCGCAAGTTTGGAAAACGCAAAGAATCTACTTTGTCATAGGAGGGATTAGTTTGACAACTACAGGATTGCAAGGTAAAAATGCGCTCGTCACAGGTTCTAGCCGGGGGCTTGGCAAGCAATACGCGCTTGATCTCGCTCGTGCAGGCGCTAACGTAATCATTCATGATATTAGTGATAGCTCGGCAGCAGAATTCAATGAAGCGGCTTCCGGTCAAGCGGTCGCCGAGGAAATCAGGTCGCTTGGCGTGAAATCTGCATTCATCGCAGCGGATCTGTCTGATCCTGTTCAAGTGGAGTCGCTAATCAATGGCGCCATTGCCGAGCTCGGTTCCTTGGATATTCTCGTCAATAACGCAGGGGGCGATATTGGTCTTAACACGCCTCGCCCTGATCCTAACGATGCGCTTGATATTTCCGTAGATGATATTCGCTCAGTAGTCGAGCGGAATCTGTTGTCGACCATGTATGCCTGCAAGTTTGCGGGCTCGTACATGAGAGATAGAGGAGCAGGCAAGATCGTGAACGTAGGCTCCATCGCGGGTCATGTGCCTGTGACAGGAGGAATCATCTATGCCTCGGCTAAGGCTGGCATTTCGTTCTATACACGAAGCCTCGCAGAGCAGCTGAGAAAATATGATGTGAATGTGAACTGCATTTCGCCGGCTCCAACCTATACGGGCAGATTCCTCGCAACTCGTACAGTAGCTAGCGAAGAGGGGCGTTCGCGCCTGCAGCGCATCGCGCAGCCTGAAGATATGTCAAGCATCGTTCTCTTCCTATGCGGCTCCGCTTCGGATGCCTTATCGGGCGAAACGATCGTTTGCTGGAAATAACAACCAGAGGGTGAGGGAGCACGATGTCTGAAGCTATACGTTTCATCATGGGAGACGAAGATCCGAGCCGTTATGACATCTTCACCCATGCTGCCGGCCCTGAGGGCAAGCTTCCGCTCACATCCGATATGCTGATGAATCTCCCTAGCGGGGATTTATTCGGCATGAGCCAAAATGTCGGCATGGGGTGGAAGCCCGAAAAGCTTCTCGGCAAACAGGTGCTTATCCTTAGCACGCAAGGCGGTCTCCGCGGCGAAGATGGGTCGCCTATCGCGCTCGGTTACCATACCGGCCACTGGGAAGTTGGCCTTCTCGTGAAAGAAGCTGCGCTTGAAGTAAGCGCGCTTGGCGGAGTCCCTTTCGCTGCATATGTCAGCGATCCTTGCGACGGCCGTTCACAAGGGACGACAGGCATGTTCGATTCGCTGCCTTACCGCAATGATGCCGCCATGGTCTATCGCCGTCTGATCCGTTCGCTTCCGACAAGAAGTGGCGTCATTGGGATAGGCACTTGCGACAAGGGGCTGCCAGCCATGATGATCGCACTTGCGGCGATGCATGATCTTCCCGCGGTTATTGTTCCGGGAGGCGTTACGCTGCCTCCGACTGTCGGTGAAGACGCGGCGAAGATCCAGACTATTGGAGCGCGATTCTCACATGGACAGATCACGCTGGAAGAGGCGGCCGATCTCGGTTGCCGTGTTTGCGCGACGCCGGGAGGCGGCTGCCAGTTTCTTGGCACCGCAGCTTCTGCGCAAGTGGTTGCCGAGGCGCTTGGCATGTCGTTGCCGCATTCGGCACTCGCTCCGTCAGGCCAGCCGATCTGGCGCGACATTGCGAGTCAATCCGCTAGGGCAATCCAGCGGATGCATGAGAGCGGGATAACGATGCGCGATATTCTAACGGATGCTGCCGTAGAGAATGCGATGGTAGTTCATGCTGCATTCGGCGGTTCCACGAATTTGCTGCTGCATATCCCGGCTGTTGCACATGCGGCAGCATGCCGAATTCCGGATGTTGCGGATTGGACACGAGTGAACAAGGCGGTTCCGCGGCTTGTGAGCGTGCTACCGAACGGTCCGGAATATCATCCGACCATTCGCGTGTTTATGGCGGGCGGCGTGCCGGAGGTTATGCTTCATCTGCGCAAGCTCGGTCTGCTTAACTTGCAAGTGAAGACGGTATCTGGACAAACGCTTGATCAGGTGCTCGACTGGTGGGAGGATTCGGAGCGTCGCCATATCGTTCGCAAGCGATTGCAAGACATCGACGGCATCGATCCGAACGAGGTGATCATGAGCCCGGAACGAGCCTCTGCTAGAGGTTTGACATCCACGGTAACTTTTCCAATTGGCAATTTGGCTCCAGAAGGCTCCGTTATTAAGTCTACAGCCATCGATCCTAGCGTTGTCGGAGAAGACGGTGTCTACCGCCATACGGGGCAGGCTAAAGTATTCACGACCGAGAAGGAAGCGGTTAGAGCTATTAAGCTCAGTCAAGTACAGGCCGGCGATATCGTCGTATTGATGGGCAGAGGTCCTTCAGGGACAGGTATGGAGGAAACGTATCAGTTGACCTCCGCTCTGAAACATCTGCCATTCGGCAAACATGTGACGCTGCTGACAGATGCCAGGTTCTCCGGCGTGTCGACCGGAGCTTGTATTGGCCATATCAGTCCGGAAGCATTGGGTGGGGGCCCAATCGGGAAGCTGCGTAACGGAGATTGGATAAATGTCTGCATTGATATCAATAAGCTCGAAGGCAGCATTGATTTTGTCGGTCATGGCGAAGAGCGCTGCAGCCCGGAGGATGGCGCTGCAATACTGGCAGCTCGTCCGTCGCATCCGGACCTCGGGGCTGATCCGGGACTGCCTGATGATACGCGGCTATGGGCTGCGCTTCAAGCAGCAAGCGGAGGCACTTGGAGAGGCAGCATCTACGATGTTGATCGAATCGTTGAAACGCTCCAAGCGGGTATGGAAGCGCTAGCTAGATCGAAGCAGGAGACGGGAGGCTAATTATTCATGGGTAATCGTCTGGAAGGCAAAGTGATCGTAGTTACGGGCGCAACGAGAGGAATTGGCAAAGGCATCGCCCGGATGTGTGCAGCCGAAGGCGCGAAGGTCGTCATTAGCGGCAGGAATGAGCAGGACGGGAGCCAAGTCGTCTCGCTGATTGCCGAGGATTTCGGGGCGGAAGCGCTGTTCATCAAGAAGGATATCAGCAGCGAGGCTGGTTGCCGTGAATTGATCGAAGAGACGGTCGCGCATTTCGGTCGTATCGATGGTCTTGTTAATAATGCGGGCATCTTCCCGCGCAGCACGATACTGGAGACGACGGAGGAATTCTTCGATTCCATCTTCGACGTCAATGTTAAAGGGGCTTTCTTCTGCTCGAAGTACGCGATTGCCGAGATGCAGAAGACAGGCGGCGGATCCATCGTTCAGATTGGATCGACCAATGGCTATAAAGGTTCCAAGGATCTTGTGGCATATGCTTGTTCAAAGGGTGCAATGCGGACGCTGAACAAGAATATCGGCATCCACTATGCCGGAGACGGCATCCGCTCGAACTGGGTAACCGTTGGCTGGGTGGCATCCGAAGGCGAATTGGAGCTGTATGGCAAATTAGGCTACAACGAGGAGCAGCTGCAGGAGTGGGCGACAACCCGCGTTCCAACCGGACGCATGCAGACTTCGGAAGATATGGCCTATGGTGTCGTGTACCTCTTGTCGGACGAATCCACTCAGGTAACGGGGACGGAGCTCTCGATTGCAGGCGGACTCGGAATCTAGATTATAAGTTGTCTCGATCTGAGCAGGATCTTGAGTTTTTAATTCAGGCTTATCCAAGCATCTTCAAGCATTTTCAAGCTTCTCATGCGTTCAAGGTGAGGAGCTTTTTTTCTAGCTGATTACGTATGTACACCACTTAGAGCTGTTAGGGAGAGGATTCATTTTGTACAAACATCCATATTTCGATTTATTGCTGCATGATGATAAGGAGCTTGAATCCATCCTAGGCGTCTCCATTGTGGAGCGTTCAACAATCCACGAATGGCCGCTCTCTTGTGTTCAGCGCATTCGCATGAGTGATGCTTCGACGATTATTTACAAAGTGCAGGGGGAATTCTCGGTTGAAGCTCCGTTCTATCAAGAGGCGCGTTCTTCCCTATTAGTTCATGCTAGAGCTACTGATCAGAATGAGCCTCCGCATGCCTTGCTCTTAGAGGATATTGATGCTCCTTGCTTGACCGCGCTCACACTGACTAAGGATGAAGCTTTACGTCTCGTTGATGACATTACCGATCAAATCTCTCAGATTGATGGGGATTTCCATTTACTCCTAAGCATTAGCGGACTCTCTAACTGGGAACGTTATACCAGCGTTCTACTTCAAGAGATCGGAACCTTAATTCAGCGAGGCTCATTCAAAGAGACCAATCAAGAAGTGCTGGACCACATCGCATCGGTGTGCAACCATCCTTCCGTTATAGCTGCGATCCAATCGGAGAGCGGATTGGTTCACGGGGATTTGAACCGGGGCAATATTATTATGCATCCGAATGGAATGAAGGTTATTGATTGGCAGAAGGCTTTCTGTGGTCCTACCGCGCTCAATCGAGCCAACCTGTTAGTTGAGTTAGGTATCGATCCGAAACCCTATGTTAGTCCGGGTGTGGTAGACTTATTAAGCATTCTGACGATCTCCTGGTTCACGCAATGCGCGTTACAATGGTTTCCAGATGGCGCGGAAGGTTATGACAGAGAGATTGCCAAGCTTCAACTGTGTTTGACCGAATGCTGAAATCAATAGGGGGTACAGAAAATGGAAACTTCTAACGAACGAACAGGCGAAGCGCTGATTCAAGAAATTAACGAGACCCGTGTCCCGTATGGGATGCTCGCCATCTGGTTTCTCGGGCAGGTAAGCGTCGTCGTTAAAGGGGGCGATACGATCGTCTACATCGATCCTTATTTGGCCGATGCCCCATACAGACGTTTCAAGCCGCCTTTTCGGCCGGAAGAGGCAGTCAATGCCGATTGCGTATTAATTACCCATGATCATATTGATCATCTGGATCCGGATACGATTCCTGGAATGGCAAGCAACCGCGAGGATACCGTGTTTGTGGCGCCAGGTTATTGCCTTCAGGCACTTGCTGAATACGGCGTTCCGGTTGAGCGCCGTGTTCATGCGAAGACAGGCGAGTGGCAGGAGGTAAAAGGTCTTCGTTATATGCCGATCCCGGCTGCTCACGAGGAGCTGGAGTACGATCAAGCACTCGATCACCGTTTCGTTGGTTATGTGCTGCAGCTGAACGGGGTGACCTTCTATCATGCAGGGGATACGACAATTTATCCCGGAATGATCGAGACTGTGAAAGCAGAGAAGGTCGACGTTGCGCTGCTGCCGATTAATGGACGTGATCCTTTCCGCCTGGCACGTGATATAGTTGGCAACATGAATTTCCGCGAAGCTGCCGATTTTGCTGTCGCTGCCGGTATCGACACGGTTATTCCGGCGCATTATGACATGTTCGAAGGCAATTCGGAGAACCCAGGCTATTTTATCGACTATCTGTACAAGAACTACCCGACACAGAAGAGCCATGTGTTGGCGCGATTCGAGAGGTATGTGTACGTATCTGACAGAGCGCTGAGATAAGGGTTAAAGTCCGCGAGAACGCGGGCTTTTCTGATTGAGGCATTTCAATAAGAAGTGGCAGGATGAATCCATGAGAGAGGTGTAAGCTGATGCATCGACATCCCAACTATGATTTGCTGCTTCATGACGATGAAGAATTAACCGAACTGCTTGATGGCCCGGTGGTGGAAAGAGCCACAATACACGAATGGCCACTGTCGTCCGTAGAGCGCATTCGAACCGCGAGCGGCAGCAGCTACATCTATAAGGTTCAAGCTCCGCCCACTAAGGAAGCTAGCTTCTACACAGAGGCAAGGTCGAAGCTGCTGGTGCCTGCGCGCATAATCGAGGCGGAAGGCGGCATGACGGCGATGATTATGGAGGATGTCAGCGCGCCAAGGTTGAACGATATTGGGCTAGAGCAAAGCGGTATCCTTGGTGTTGCTTCGGAGCTGCTGAAAGAGATCGCGGAGATAGAAGGAGACTTGCCGGTATTTCTAGATATCAGCACCGAAGAACGCTGGGATGCTTATACCGATAAGGTCTTCGAAGATATGCGTTTCTTGATTGAAGAAGGTAGCTTTAAGAAGGTAGATCTCGATTTAGTAGGCAGTCTCTCTGATTGGAGTAAGAGCTATACGGTTAACGAAGCGCTTCGTTCTCAAACAGGATACGTCCACGCTGACCTCAAAGCTGATAATGTCTTAGTCACACCTGACGGTTACCGAGTTCTTGACTGGCAGCGCCCGATTCGCGGTCCTGTCTTACTGGATACCGCTACACTGCTGCTATCATTGGGTATTGATCCATCGAAGCATGTCCCGATCGGGATCGTACAACTCCATCATTTCCTTCATCTTGCATGGTTCGCACAGGCTGCAAGGAGATGGGTTCCTCAAGGCAAAGCGTGGTTTGATGGCATTATCATAGGGATTAGCAAAGAGATAGCCCGTTTGCAGCAGCTATGAGTCTATTTCAACATGGATGGAGGGAAAGTAAGAAGTGGGTACTCTTTTTCAGAAGGAAATCTTCGATTGGCCATCCTGGTCATCTCTATTGCGGTCCATTAATGAGTTCCGATCGGTGATCGAAGCGATATTCGAGCGGGAAGCTCTTATTGGCGGCGAACAGATCTCATTGCTTACCCCTGCAACGAATGCCGTATTTCGGGCGGGGGACTATGTCATCAAGATCTTCGCACCGGAAGAAGCTGGCATTGGATCCGAAGCAGGTTATGAGTTGGAGCTGCAGTCGACGCGAAGAGCGCAAGAGCTGGGCATACGTACGCCGAGGATTGTTGCCGCTTCCACTCTGCAAGACAAGTACATCTTTCCATATCTCATTACGGAGTTCATCGATGGCGAGGTCGCGGGAGAGGCATTTAAGAAGTTTGATATCGTCCAAAAGAAGCGGTTCATCAACGACCTGAAGTCCAACATGGCTAGGTATAACACCAAGCCTGAGCAGGAGATTGATTCATCGGGCATTCGGAATCAGGCGAGGACGAATCATAGATGGGAGCCATACCCAGAGTCTGTGAGGAAGCAAGCTTCAGCGCTCATCGACGAGCTCGACTTAACTCAGTGCGTCAGAGTACACGGAGATATTAACGGCAATAATGTCATTCTCGATAAGAATGACGGGCTTTATATGATTGATTTTGCAGAAAGCTCTTTTGCCCCGTTCTGGTATGAGTATCCTCCGATTTTGTTTGATCTCTTCGACCACGATCGAGCAGCAATCCAAGCTTTTGTCGCGCAGGTTGATCGCCAAGGTACGGTTGATATGCTGTTTGGCGCGCTATTGCTGCATGATTTTGGCGGAGATTATATGAGGAGGATCTACTTGAGACATACAGGGAAGACGGTTCAAGAGATGCGAGATATCTACGAAATTAGGAATATACTGGATGAGTTGCTTAATAGCTGAAAATTAAAGTTAGAACAGGTTGCCTAGTTGACAGCATTGCAGTCTGAGAGTACTGAATCTGATCTCTCAGAGCTGTAAACGGCTGATTTACATGCTGAGAGTTCGAATTTTGCACTCTCAGCCTCGCCAAGCTGCCGAGATCTTGACACAATCCTCAAAAAAAAGAAAAAACCCACCGTTTTGAATGAACCAACGTGGGTTTCTCTACACTCTTACAGGCTGCTAATCGGCAGCCTGTTCTACTTTATCGCAATGCGAACGCTAAATCGCCTCGCCAAAATATATCGTATGACCTTGGTCGTCCTCAACAATAAATTCCTTCGTATTCCAGTCCGTTTTGCACACATCCCTAGCCAGAATGACTCCGCGAGCTTTCAACACTTCCGCCAAGCTAGCAGCATTGTCCGTTTGCAAGTAAAGATGAAAATGATCACCGTCTCGCGTAAAAGGGATAGAGGGGTCCTGTTCATCAGCAAGCTTAAGATGAAAAACCTGGTTACCTGCACGAATGCCGGCGTAGAAATTCTCGTAGCGGAACTCAAGCTCGAGGCCTATCTTCGTCGTATAGAAGTTAATCGTACTATCAAGATTCGTCGTTCGCAGCTGCGGAACTACACCCGTTATTGACATTGTTTTCCTCCTGCGGGATAGTGTCTTCTTCGAAAGCTAAGATTCAGCTTGTTCCTTATTATACCATCTATTCCAAGCAAGAATTGATAGTTTTTGCACAAGGCTGCTTGCCTGCGGCTGTTTTGTTTATCCTATTGCAGGCAATCGGATATTTTTGTTAATGTATAAATATACGTAATAAACGATTATTATGCAATCGGAGAGGCGGTAGGAAATGAACTTAATAGATATAAGTGAATTATCGCAAGAACAAATAACAGCGATTTTCGAATTAGCTGACGAAATCAGATTGCAGAGTGCAAACTACTCGCAGGCTCTTGCAGGTAAAACATTCGTGATGTTCTTTCCTGAATCAAGTCTTAGAACAAGAATTACCTTCGAGAAAGGGATCAAAGCATTAGGGGGAGAGTGTATATTATTCCCACCAGAAACGCTGGATAAGAGGGAAGAGTTACGAGATGTCCTTCTATACATGGAGAATTGGGTTGACGGAGTCATCGTAAGACATCCTGATTGGTCCAAGATTCAGGAATTAGCTCGACATTCATCAAAGCCTATAATAAATGCCATGACCTCGGCCAACCATCCGTGTGAAATTTTGTCTGACCTCTATACAATAAGCAGGCAGAGAGAGAACTTCATAGACCTGGTATATACATTCGTTGGACCTCCGGGCAATATATGCAGCTCATGGGCAGCTATCGCGACTGTCATGAATTTAGATTTTAATCATGTGTGTGCTGTAGGCTATGAACTTGGAAATGAGCGATCCAATTATCGCTTCCATTCTGAACTTGATAATGTGCTAAGACGAAGCGATGTCATATTGACCGATTCTCTGCCGAAGGAATGGCTTACAGAAGCGTACATCCACAACTATCAAATCACTTTAGATCGATTGAAGCTAACAAAGAAAGGCGCAATACTGAATCCGTGCCCTCCATTCTTCAGGGGAGAAGAGATAAGCGAGGACGCTATTTCATCGGATTATTTTGTTGGATATTCATTTAAGAAGAATCTACTTTATGTACAGCAAGCCATTGTGCTGTATAGTTTATGGAACTAATGGAAGAAAGAAGGACTTCAAGTCTCTTCGTCGAACACAACCTTAATAGCACATTGCATGAAGGGAGTAACTCTTTACATGGACAGAACACTTAATGGAAGACTAATAGAAGCCGATATCGAATCGTTGCAGCAGGCGATGGAATCCGGTGAAATAACGTCAGAAGCTTGCGTTCGTTGGTATTTGGAGCGGATTGAACAGCTCAACCCGAAGCTGAAGGCGGTACTGGAACTCAATCCGGAGGCGATCGATATCGCGAAGGCGCTTGATGTGGAGCGACAGGAACGGGGGTCCCGCGGACCATTGCACGGTATCCCGATCTTGCTCAAGGACAATATCGACACCGGAGACAGCATGCATACGAGCGCCGGCTCGGTCGCACTTGCGGAGCATTTTGCTCAGAAAGATTCAGCTGTGGCATCGCAATTAAGAGCTGCAGGTGCTGTATTCCTCGGTAAGGCAAACATGACGGAGTGGGCGAATTTCATGTCGAGCACGATGTGGTCGGGGTATAGCTCCAGAGGTGGTCAAACACTTAATCCCTATGGTCCCGGCGAGTTGTTCGTGGGTGGTTCAAGTTCGGGCTCCGGTTCGGCAGTTGCCGCGAACCTATGTACAGCAGCAATTGGGACAGAAACTTCTGGCTCAATCATCAGTCCTTCCTCGCAAAATAGCCTTGTCGGCATAAAGCCGACTATCGGGCTCGTAAGCCGTACAGGTATCATCCCAATTACGCATAGCCAAGATGCGGCAGGGCCGATGACGCGTTCGGTCAGAGATGCGGCGATCTTGCTCAGTGCGATGACTGCAGCGGATCCAGAAGATACTGCCACGCAAGATAGTGGACGACAAGCGTTTACAGATTATACGACTTTCTTGGACGCTAATGGTTTGCAAGGCGCAAGAATCGGGATTCCTCGGTATTATTATCGTGGATTGGATCAAGCCCGTTTGGAGATTATCGAGAGGGCCATTACCTTGCTTGAAGAACGTGGGGCGATTATCGTAGACCCGGTATCATTGCCTTGCGAGAATGCGAAGTGGGACTGGGACGTGATGCGATATGAGTTCAAACATGGGTTAAACCATTATCTGAGCAAAGCTGGCACGGGAGCTTTCGTCCGTACGTTAGATGATGTCATTAGTTATAATGAAGCGAATCGCGACATTGCATTGAAATACGGGCAAGACACCTTGATCTGGTCGAATGCAACAAGCGGATCTTTGACTGAACCGGAGTATGCTGAGAGTTTACGTCTTAATCGTGAGGTAGCACGCGAACAAGGCATCGACCACGCAATCCGAGAATATAAACTTGACGCTTTGCTGTTCCTGGGTAACGAAGATGGGCTCGATATATCTGCGCGCGCAGGTTATCCTGTCATTACCGTCCCTGGCGGGTATACAGATAGTGGCATTATCGCTGAAGGTGGCTACACGACCAAGGGTCCGCAGGGAGTTACTTTCGTTAGCACCGCATACAGCGAGCCTACGCTGTTCCGACTTGCATATGCATACGAGCAAGCAAGTAAGAACCGTTGTACGCCTGCTGATTAGTTGAATAAAGCACGTCACAAGGCTACCATACACAACATAGGTAGCCTTGTTCTACGTAAGGAGAAAGGTTATGAGGTGGCACCATTGGAGATTTATAAGGTAAAAGGGATTATTTGGGATATGGACAATACCATCCTCCGATCGAAGATCGATTTCAAAGCGATGAAAGAAGAGGTTTCCCAGTACTTGATTCAAGCTAATCTCCTGCAGGAGAATTTTCCTGTACATGATCACACAACTTCTACCATCATTGAGCATGTTCAGCGGACAGAACATTGGAACAATCGTTTGCAAGAGATACTATGGGATATCGCCAAAAAGCATGAACTATTGGGAATGATCAATGCAGATTTGGAGCCAGGGGCGAGAGAAGTTCTGCGTGAATTGCATGGTAAGTTCAAGTTGGTCATTCTAACGAATAATTCATTTGCGGCTGCGATGTCTGCTTTATCAAACCATAGAATCGATCATTTGTTTGAGACGATTATTGGCAGAGAACAGATGAAGTTTATGAAGCCAGCCCCAGACGGCGTAAATACGATTCTTGAAAAATATCCTAATTATTCTACAGCTGATTGGATATCAATAGGCGATGCATGGATTGACGGCAAAGCGGCCCAAGATGCAGGCGTAAGGTTCATTTCCTACCAAGGGGATCTCGAAAAGATGAAGAGTAAGGATGTTATTCCAGCCACTTCAATTGATGATTTAGCTCAATTGGCAGCCTTGTTCAAGCTGTGAGGAATTTCTTTACATGCGAACATACATTCGGTATAATGAAATGGTATATTTTACAAAAACGCTCGTTCGAGGGAGGGCTTTAATTGAGTAACGCTGTGAGAAATATTGTCATAGGCATACCAGTTGCAAAATCGGGGAATTTCGAAGATTACGAAAAGGCAATTGATTGGTATGTGAAAGTTTTAGGGTTTGAGCTCATTTGGAAGATGGGCATTGCGAGTCTAAAAATTGCAAACGGACAAGAAATCTTGCTTTTCGGGGAAGAAGACGACGAGAACAGCATATGGTATACCGGAAACATTAAGCAGAATCCGCATTATTCCATACAATTTAATACGGATAATATCGAGCAGCTTCGAACCGATTTAGTCCGCAGCGGCGTTATGGTGGGAGAGATTCATAATAATGGGGGACCTGGCAGAGTTATGATGTTCTGTGACCCTTACGGAAATCGCTTCTGGTCATGTGAGGAATAATCTAGTAGTAAAGTGGGGTGTTATTATGGAGAATATGTTGCTTAACGGAAGAGTTATGCTCTGGCAGTACGTTAGAGATTTGCCGAAAGCAGTCGAATGGTATTCCGATGTATTTAACATTCAATCTACCGATAACATTGGGGTCGCTTATTTCTTTACAATAAATGAGAATACAGGCCTGGCACTAAGCAACTTATATATGGGACAAGAAAATAACTTACCGAAGAGCGCCATGCTTGACCTTCAAAGTGATGATATCTTTGCAACCCACTTGAAACTTAAGCAAAAAGGTGTCCGAGTCGAGGAAGTTCAAAATCCAGCATGGGTCTATCACGAGTTTTTTCTATGGGACTTGGAAGACAATCAAATTCGTATTAGTGGATTTGTTCATGAGAAAGAGAGTAAAGTTTAATAATGGGTGGTCATGCAGGTGGAAGCGATACAGTTTTCCTTAGAACTTTTGTAACTACTGAACAAGCTCAGTTCGGAGTTTTGAAGACGCTTACAGAGATGGCGGGCGGATTCAGTAACAATAATTACTTGCTAACGACGAATCTCGGAACCTATAGAGTTAGGGTTTCTAAATATTCACGTCCGGCAGATGAACTGCTCGCAGAACAGATGATTTTGAATAAGGCGGTAGAGAGTAATCCTCTGGTTGTTCCTATGATCGGCCTGTTTAAGCTGCCTGATGAGACGGATATTAGTCTATTTCCCTATCTAGAAGCTAATCCGAACTTTGATATAAATAACGAAGCATTGATGCATGACGCAGGCAAGGCTTTAGCGCATTATCATCAGTCTGTTTATGGTTATAAGGGTAACTTGCCTTGGGAACCTATCTCCGAGACGTTCAGTCACGAGGCGATAAACGCTAGTGAACTCAGAGGAATGATAGATGATGATGCATTTTCCGAGTATCCAGATTTATGGGAAAGCGTTGAATGTTTGCTTGAACGGATGAGAGATGCGGATATACTCCTGAACAAGGAACCATGCACGTCACTGCCGCATCTACCTTGTCATGGAGATTTTGCGTATCCTAATCTACTCTCATTAGGTAATGAAGTAATAGGCATAATTGATTTCGAATGCTGTCGCTGGGCACCTAGAATACATGACTTGGCTACTTTTTTGCTTGCTGTGCAGGAAGGTGAGGGATATGAAGAGGAAATGTCGACTCGGTTCGTGGAAGGATACGAATCCGTACTTTCTCTATCCGAGGTTGAACAGCGTTTCATACCCGTGTTCCAGAGTATCCATTCGTTAGGAGCGGTCCAAAGACATTTAAATCGAGTCATCCGGGGAGAGCATGACATGAACTACGGTTTAATCATGTATTGGGAACGGGTAACGAGAACCTTGAAGAAACCGAATTAATTAGGGATTTCTGAAACATTTTCCCATTATTGTAGTCTATTTAAACAAAGGGGGGAAACGTTTGCGGAAACCAATACTAGCCATTGTACTCTTAGTTCTTGTCGTTGGAACAGTGTTCTTCTACAAGTTTCAATCTCAATCAGGCTCGCTTCGTCTGGATGATATCTCATCTGAAGTTGATCAGCTCGCTAAGCTTACCTATCGGGACGGTGGAACGGGCCTGTTCTACGAGACAACGGACAAGACGGAGATCGGTCATTTTGTCGAGGCAATGAGAGCCACTACTTATCGTAAAATAAAACCAAATCCATGGACTGGCGGAGGAAGTTTTCAACTGTACGATCGTAACGATAACCCAATACTAGGTGTCTCATTTGGACCAAATAACGATATCGGGATAAACGGTGAGTACTATCACATGACAAGGAATATAGATGATCTGCGAAAGACCTTTAATGCAGAGTTTATTGTTGATAATAATCTCGTAAAAGGCAAATGAACGATTAGGAGGTTATAAAATGTCGTTTCCGACCCATATTGTTTCGGCTGGTGGAATTGTGGAAGACGGTAATGGAAATATCCTATTGGTTAAGGCCCGTGACGATGGTTGGGTGTATCCAGGAGGGATTACTGAAGTTGGAGAGAATCTCATCGATGGCGTGATTCGTGAGATTAAAGAGGAAAGCGGGATAGATGCCATTGTTATCCAGCTGATTAGCGTCGTTTCCAATACAGCGATTCACAAATGGTATGACGGCGTGACTGATGTTCCAACGAAGGTCATGTTTGATTTTCTGTGCAAAGCTGTCGGAGGAGAGCTAGCTACTTCTGAAGAAACAAGCGAGTGCATGTGGGTTCCAAAGGAAAATGTCCTGGACTTCATTACTCTACCGGCAATTCGCATGCGTTATGAAGCTTATTTGAGCTTCAGCGGCTCTGTGAACTATATCGAATATGTCACAGAGACGACGTCTGCATGTAGTCTCAAGCTTCAGAGAAGTTTGTAGTGCTGGCGGAATTTGTCGGGCTTTCTACGCTCTGGTGGAAGGAAAACACATTACATAAATGGAATATATCCGAGTAAGGATCGACACCGATAGATTCGTTTCAATAATAACGTAAACATAGGAGGGAATTTGTATGAGAATCAGCATTTGTTCATTCAGTTTTCACAGACTATTGGCGTCAGGGAAGCAAGATATTTTCCAATATATCAAGGATTGCAAGGAGCTCGGCTGTACACAACTTGATCCTTGGAATGCCCATCTCGCGCAGTTGAATCAAGGAGCCGATGCGCTGCATGCCGGAGCCAACCCGGATCAATCTCAGCATTTAACAGCGGTGGACGACGAGTTTCTGGTTCGCGTGAAGCTCGCGGCTGACGATGCTGGCTTGCCATTTGGCTGTATCGCCGTTGACGGGGCGCATATTTATGAAGAATCCGAAGAAGCTCGCAACAGCAATCGACAGCGGGCCTATCGCTGGATCGACATTGCCGAGAAGCTCGGCGCATCCTCCATCCGTATCGACTCCGGCGGACCGTCACAGTGGACGGATGAAGTGTTCGACATTGTTGTTGAAGGGTATAAGGATATCATTGCCCGTGCAGAGAAGGCTGGCATTAAAGTAATTGTGGAGAATCACTGGGGACCGACTGTAGATCCGGATAATACAGTCAAACTGTTGGAAGCGGTTCCGGGGCTTGGGTTGTTGCTGGATTCATGGAATTGGGCACATGGGAAACAAGCTGACGGCTGGCTCAAATGCGCGAAATATGCAACAGTCACTCATATCAAAACATTCCGTTTCACAGAAGATGGTCAAGAGTTGACCCAGAATATCCCTGCCTTCTGCAAGCTTCTTCAAGATAACGGCTTCCAAGGCACTTGGGGAGTCGAGAGTGTGCCGGCAGACGGTGACGAAATCGAAGGTGCACGCAAGTCGATTCAACTGATCCAGCGTTCGGTTTCCTAAGAACAGCTATTTATTATTCTTCCCATCAAAGGTGAGTGAACGAGATGACTGCAATATACCCATTTAATGAAGTAGCGAGACTTCCTTTGCCGGGAGATAACTGTGCCATAGCGATCCGGAGGCTGGAAG
This sequence comes from Paenibacillus sp. J31R98, assembly GCF_056269245.1. Taxonomy (NCBI): domain Bacteria; kingdom Bacillati; phylum Bacillota; class Bacilli; order Caryophanales; family Paenibacillaceae; genus Paenibacillus; species Paenibacillus sp. J31R98. Next base: position 1,569,062 of record NZ_JBWDNO010000001.1, on the reverse strand, counting down.
CAGGCTCTGCCATCGAATATGAAGGGCAAACGCTGACCCTGGATTATACGGTCTTGGAAGGCCATCGCTTCGCGATCAAAGAGATTGAACCAGGCGAAAGTCTGCTTTCCTGGGAAATGCCGTTTGGCGTGGCTGTGCAGGCGATTCCACCTGGTCATTACGTAATCAACGGAGCCGTATTGGGTGAACTAGGCGTGAGGCAGCTGAATTTCGCGCTTCCGGCAGAAGCGAATTTCGAGGATCGCGTTCCGGCCTATGTGCTGGATGAAGCAAGCTTCCAAGCAGCACCAGCATCGCCAGCTTATCCGGATACGCGTACGTTCATGGGTTATCGGCGGTGCGACAGCCGGGGCGTCGGTACACGCAATCACGTGGTGCTGCTCGGCATTTCGTCGCGTACTGGCAGCTACGTGAAACAGCTTTCCCGCCGTTTGCAGGACGAGGTGAAGCAGTATCCAAACATCGACGGGATCGTACCCGCTGCGCATACAGAAGGTGGCACCGACAATCCGAATAACTTGGATTTGCTGCTGCGGACGCTTGCCGGTTTTACGGTGAACCCTAATGTCGGAGCCGTCTTGATCGTAGACTACGGCATCGAAGCGGTTACGAACGAAATGGTGCAAACCTATCTGCGTGACAACGGATACCCGATTGATGACGTCATTCACAAATTCGTGTCGCTCAAAGGCGCGTTCGAAGCGGATTTAACTGAAGGCGAAGCGATCGTGCGCAAGTGGCTGCCGCTGGTCAATGCGATGCAGCGGACGAGCGAATCCATCAGTCAATTGAAGATCGGCTTGCAATGCGGCGGCTCGGATGCGTTCTCCGGCATCTCTGCGAATCCGCTGCTAGGCTGGATCTCGGAAGAATTAGTCCGGTACGGCGGCGCAGCAAGCATTGCCGAAACCGATGAATTAATCGGCGCGGAGCCATACGTGCTGTCGAAGGTGCGTGACGTTGAAACTGCTCGTAAGTTTCTCGAGCTGGTCGACCGTTTCAAGGAGCGCACGTCTTGGCACGGATCGAGCGCTGAGGGCAATCCATCCGGAGGCAACAAATATCGCGGCCTCTATAATATTTATCTCAAATCGATCGGTGCAGCGCGCAAGAAAGATCCGATAACTCGCCTTGACTATGCCACGGAATATGGGGAGCTGATGAAGGACGGCGGCTACTATTTCATGGATAGTCCCGGCAATGACCTTGAGAGCATTGCAGGACAGGTCGCCGCAGGCTGCAACATGATCTTCTTCACGACAGGCAACGGCTCGATCACGAACTTCCCGTTCGTGCCTACGGTCAAGGTTGTTACGACGACGAACCGCTTCCAGCTCTTGTCGAATGATATGGATGTCAATGCGGGGGCGTATCTGGAAGGCGCATCCATGGACGAGCTCGGCCGGGAGACGTTCGAGCTGACGCTCCAGATCGCATCCGGTCAGCGCAGTGTGGGCGAGAAAGCAGGCCATGCGCAAGTGCAGATTTGGCGCAATTGGCAGCAAACGGACGCAAGTCGGTTGGAAGAGCTGCTTCATGCACCGGCGCCATCTGGGGAACCGATTGACATTCAACTCGGTGCGGATACGGAAGTCAATCCGATCCAATTCACCCTTGGTCGCCATGCTGACAATAGCTTAGCTAGCGACAATATTGGCTTGATCCTGCCGACGAGCTTATGCGCCGGTCAAGTAGCCACGATGATCACGCAGAAGTTGAATAAGCAATACGCCGGACATTCAGAAGTCTCGCGATTCGTCGCATTGGCCCATACGGAAGGCTGCGGTAATTCGGGCGGCCAAGCCGAACAGCTGCATGCGCGAACATTGATCGGACACGTCACGCATCCGATGGTAAGCCATTGCTTGCTGCTGGAGCATGGATGCGAGAAGACACATAACGATTACATGCGTCATGAGATGGAAGAAATCGGCGTCGACGCAAGCCGCCTTGGCTTCGCCAGCATCCAGCTGGACGGCGGCATCGCGAAAGTCACGCAGAAGGTAGAGGAATGGTTCGCCAATCAGTTGGCAGCTGGCCATTCGTCTGAGAAAGCGAGCGTCGGCTTGGAAGGGCTGCGAATCGGCCTATTAACTGACGGCGCCATTGAAGGCGAAGCAGGTGCGCTGCTAGCGAAGCTGACCCGAGCAATCGTCGGTGCTGGCGGTTTGGTTGTTGTGCCGCAGAACAGCGGCTTGTTGACTTCCGATGCTTACCGTTCATCGGTATTCGAGCAATCCGATGTGAACCCATCCATCGCGTACGGAGAGCACGTTCGCCGAGACGGCTTCCACATCATGGAGACACCGACCGAGCATTGGGTCGAGACGGTGACTGGCCTTGCAGCTACAGGTATCGAAATCATCATTGCGCTCGTCGGCGAGCGCCCGATGCAGACGCACCCGTTCGTGCCTATGCTGCAAATCGCAACAACATCGGCGAATGCAGCTATTGACGAGAATGATTTGGATCTACGGCTTGCTGGTAATCCGGCGGAGTGGACAACGCAGCTGCTGGAGCGTATCAAACAAACCTTGGAGCATGACTATACGCCGCGACTCTACCAGCAAGGCAACGTCGATTTCCAATTGACGCGCGGGTTCCTCGGCTTCTCGCTATAAGAGAAAACATAAATAGAGGGGTAATCTATTCGATGAGCAATGTAATCCTTATTTCGGGTCCCAGTGGCAGCGGCAAGACTTCACTGGCGAATTATATCGGCGAGACCTATCAATATGCAGTCGTGAGCGAGGATAAGTTCTGGGGCGAATTAAAGGCAAAATGTCCCGAGAATCAGGGTCGAACCCTTGAAGAGGAAGCCATTATTCAAGATCAAGTTGCAACAGAGGTTAACCGGCTGCTTCAAGAAGGGCACAATGTCGTGCTCGAATTCATTCTGTATTGTGATCCGCCAAGACCACTAATTGCATACCAAGAAGCACTACAGAACAAGGCTTCAAACCTTGCAACAGTTCTGCTTAAACCGACTGTAGAGGTCATTTTGGAGAGAAAGAGAGTTCGCGGGCGTATGAACGAGCAGAATGCCGAGAGTGAAACGGCAATTGGCGTGAGCCAGTTAAGCTGTCTGGACAGCCCTTACATCAAGAAGGAATGGATTGTTAACAACGATTCACTCAGCATATCAGACACCTATGAATGGCTTGCACGCGATAACAGTCACATCTTTATGCCCCATCATTAGTTCCATAGAAAAAAGGAGCGGAGAGACCGCTCCTTTTTATTTTGGATTCTATTAACTCATTTACCGTGGTATTAACATCGTTCGAGTTGCTTTCCCCAATACATTCATCGAAAGAAGAGCAACGAAATAGAGCAGCAGCGAACACAGGATAGAGCTAACGACGCTCCATAAGAGCGAGAGGTGTTGGACGACTGTGAAATATTCAAAGGTCCAACGACCGCAAATCGCCATCAGCAGCATACATGCTCCTACTTTCAGATAAGGCCCTATGCTCATATAGATGCCAATCGAGCTTGAGATGGAGAAGAAGTTGAGCAGTGTTTGCAGGATGATTCCGATACCAATGCCTACCGTGACGCCGACAATGCCGAATTGGCTGCCGAACACGAAGATGGCGATCGCTTTGAACGCAGTAGACGCGACATAGTTCCACAGCGTAGCATTCGCGCGGCCAAGTCCGAGCAAGATGGCATGCAGGGGAGCGTCGAAATAGTGCAGGAAGAAGATTGGCGCTAAGATTTTGAGAAGCAAACCGGCTTCAGGCGCGCCATAGACCAGTGTCGTAAGCGGTGTTGCCCACTGAAACAGAATCACCGTAGCAGGTGCTCCGACGAGCAGACCTAAGTTCAGCGCTTGATTCATTCGTTCATGCATGAGCCGATCATTCTTATTCGCAGCTGCCTCCGAGGCAGCGGGGACGAGCGCGGTGGATAAGGATTGCGTAATAAAGCTTGGCATGAACAGCAGCGGAAACGCATATCCGGCTAACATCCCGAACTGCTTCGTCGCAAGTGCTGTACTTACGCCGGCCATGGCCAGACTGGTTGCGATGAGCAGAGGTTGGAAGGCACTATAAACGGAATGAACTAACCCTGTACCCGTTGTCGGCAGACCGATCTGCAACAGCTCGGTGAGGGTTTTTTTGCCACTCCTCAGATGTCTGGACCAGGTCTCGCCAGCTACTTTGGCTTCACCGTTCACCTTATAACTAATAATGAGGAATGAGAGGCTGATGGCTTCACTAATCACAGAAGCGGCCATTGCACCTGCTGCAGCGTAGGCAACGCCATATGGCAATAGCAGATGAACCAACGCGAGAACGCAAGCGATCTGTACCGAATACTCGAGCACATCCGAAGCGGCAATGACCTTCATTCGCTGTACGCCCCGGAAGTACCCCTTCAGCACCGCGGAGACGGCGACAATCGGGGCAATCGGTGTAATGGCGAGCATCGCATAATAAGCCCTCTGATCGCTCAGCATGATCGATGCGATCCAGTGGGAGCCAAACAGGGAGAGAGTCGTCAGCGCTACACTCAAGAAGCCCGTCACAGCAAGCGATACGTGAAGAATGCGCCTCACTTTGATTTTTTCATCGCGAGCGTAGGCTTCTGCAACAAGCTTGGATATCGCTATAGGCAAGCCGAGTTCCGTGATCGTAATGACTAAAGGCACGAGAGGATGCGCCATCATTAACAAACCAATACCTTCCGCTCCAAGAACGCGAGCAACAAACATGCCGCTGATAAAACCAAGTATTCGGTTGATAAAAGCAGCGACAGATAAGGCCATCGTCCCTCTCAAGAACGATTCCTTCTTTTGTGCCATCTCCTTGTCCTCCTGATCCTCGAATACTCTAATGTATTCATGAATTGGAAAAGCATGCGAACAGGCAGGGGAGATGTCCATGGCGTTTTTTTTGTCTATCGCTCCATGTGAAGTGCAACTTTATCCCTCTCCATACGTTTATCTGTAAAAGGAACCCAGTTAGGGATGGTTGTTCCAGTCTTAATTGCTGAGAAGGGTGGCGCTGCGCAAATGGCGGTTAAGATCTGTCCGAAATGCGGGGAATCGAACTCCGAAGGTGCATTATTATGCGTGGATTGCGGCGGTTCGCTGAAGGATGCAGCAATAGAAGGCACTCCAGATTCCGCAAAAGTTTACTCGGGAAACACGCGTCCAACGATATGTCATCATTGCAATGAACAATTAGAACAAGGCGCATTAAAGTGCAGATATTGCGGGACCGTCGTATCGAGAACCGTAAATAGCCATCGTCATTACAGTAATCATACTCCGTCCAACACGGAGAGAGGAGGATCCTCAGGCATGGAAACATTCGGAAGAGGGTGCCTATGGTTAATTATTGGATGCGTTGGATTGTTATTTCTCGCCTTCATCACTCAAAGTACGATTAATATTCCTTGGTTCATCTTCATTCCAATCGTGATCCTCGTCTTCTGGTTGGCTTCCAAGAAAAGCAAGTAATTCTCTTTGAAAAGAACAAGGGCAACCACTGCCATAAGTGGTTGCCCTTATCTTGTTTATCGAGGTATGCAGTTCTACACGATTTCTGAGAAGCGGACGCACACGGGTTTAGAAACATGAAGCTCGCTACCAGTCGGCTGAAGCTTGCCTGTCTCGCTGTCGCGGCTGAATGTGACGATATTGTTGCCATCACGGTTCGCGACAAGAACGAAGCGACCGTCAGGAGCGATCGCGAAATTCCGCGGATGACCGCCGAGCGTCGGAGCATATTCAATCGGCTCAATGCGTCCATTAGCGGAATCTACGCTGTAGACTGCGAGGCTGTCGTGTCCACGATTGGAGCCATATAGGAATTTACCATCCGGCGACAGGTGTATGTCAGCCGTCGAATTGATCCCAGTGTACGAATCCGGCAGCGTGGAGACCGTCTGGACGACACGGAGCTGGCCTTCAGCAGCATCATACGCATAGACCGTGATCGTGCTGTTCAATTCATTAATGCCATATCCATAGGGCAGCTCCGGATGGAAGACGAAGTGACGCGGTCCCGATCCAGGTGTAATGGTTGTCTTATTGCGCAGCACCATCCGTTGGTTCGGCAAATCCAATTCATAGACGAAGAGTGTATCCATGCCGAGATCGGACACAACGGCATATCTTCCAGCGTTGTCGACGATAACCGAATGCGCTCTCGCCTGCGTTTGATCTGGATGAACGCTTGAACCTTCATGCTTTTGCATGTCGACCGATTCTCCAATGCCACCATCTTCGAGAATTGGAGAGAGACTGATCATACCGCCGTGATAGCTTGCTGTCATGGCAAACTGGCGTGTTTTATCAAGCGAAATATGGCATGCCGTAGCAGGGAGCGTGATCGCTTCGTTCAACTTAAGCAAGCTGCCGGTTGCTGGATCGAAGCGAAATGCAGCGACAGCGCCACATTTGAGCCCTTCGGAATTATTGCCCTCTTTAATGGTATAGAGCGTCCGATTCGTCTCGTTAGGAACAAGGAAAGTCGGGTTTTGCAGGCTATCCGCTTGACCGACCAGAGTTAAAACACCGGTTTGTGTGTCATATGCACAAGCATAGATGCCGGGATCGTTCGCGTTAGCATAAGAGCCGATAAAGGCAAATGTCGAAGCCATATTCAAGCCTACCTCCAAAATTTGAAATATTAGGTTCTCTAAGTTAGCATTTTACCATTATTCGCGGGATAAGGCACTCGAGGATTGTCTGAATTCGATGAGGCAAGAATCTTTTTGACATTGATAATCATTATCATTTATGATAGTAACATAACATACCATTTATAACGAGTAAGGATGTGGCAGGATGGTGGCTCCATTTCAAGTGGTTACAGATGTGACCGATTGTCCATCTCCAGATATTTTATCGATTACCGCCAGCGCAGATGTCATGTTCACGGCCGCTTTCGGCAAAGGTATTTTTCGCAAGAGCAAGGAAGATACATGGGCCCAAGTCGATGAAGGGCTTCCTGACGGAGTTATTGTAAACCGAATCCAGATTATTGACAGCTCTGTCTACCTCTGCACGAATAAGGGATTATTCTTCTATGACTCGAACAGATGGTATCCGACCGATATTACCATCCCATGCTACCAAGTCGTGAGGCAAGGCGTATTCTTCGCTGCAGCTACTGAATACGGAATTTGGTGTAAAATCGGGACTTATTGGAAGAGTATTGCTTATCCGAACATCCCTGTATACGATCTACTGCTTACCCCTCAGTATTATATTCTCGGCTCGAATCAGGGAATATCCCTCTACGACCGTTATACGGATTCTGGAGCAGAGTTCCCCCTAGGTACTGCTGTTACCAGCTTATCTGTGGTTCAAAGCCGACTGGTTGGTGTGACGATAGACGGAAAGCTGGTTCAAGGAAATCAGACAGGCGGTTTCACATTAAACGGCTTTGAGGGCATTAGTCTGTATGGCTTAAAGTCCACGAAAAACGGCGTGTACGCTTGTTCGAGCCGCGGACTGTACCGACTCCAGATGCTTGGATCTCGGGTGATTATGTGCTCCATGCTTACGGGATACCCGGTAACCGATATGTGCTTATCTGGGGATTGTATGTTCATCTCCACTCTAAACTGGGGACTTAAGAAAGTGATCTTCTAACAGCTGGATGCCGTATACGTACGGCATCTTTTTTTGTGTTGGGCATCATTATTTTCTATACCAGAAACTGAATTACAATCTCCTTGATTATGGTAAAATCAAGTCATGTGAGCTTGAGGGGAAAAGGCTGGAGAAGCAGCATGTATCAACGATCACTGTAAAATATCAGGTGGGATAGGTGAAATAGATGTTCAATGTGTGTCCAGCTTGCGGTGAATACCGTGTAAACAAAAGCATTCAGCAAACAGAAGATAGCGCCTATGCCATCTGCCCAGAATGCGATCACTCGCATCCGTTTCTTCAGTTGCCGCTGTTTATCGTAACGGGAGCCAGTGGAGCCGGGAAATCTACTTTAGTACTGCATCTCTCTAAGCTGACGAATGACTTCGTGGTACTGGAATCGGATATCCTGTGGGACAACCGGTTTAATCAGCCGGAAACGAATTATCGGGATTACCGGGAAACGTGGCTGCGGATGGCCAAGAATATCGCGCAAGCAGGAAAGCCTGTTGTATTATGCGGCACGGCGACACCGGAACAGCTGGAGAATTGCGTGGAGAGGCGGTATTTTGGCGAAATCCATTATATCGCGCTCGTATGTGAGAGCAGCTTGCTGGAGGAACGGCTGAAACAACGTCCTTCATGGAGAGGCAGCGGCAGCGAGGAGTTTATTCAAGGGATGATCAGCTTCAATCGGTGGTTCATCGAACAAGGACAGGCATCTAGTACGCCTCCAATCGCGGCTCTCGATACCAGCCATGATACGCCTCAAGACACTGCTCGCAAAGTTTATGAGAAGATTCTTGAAATATCCTCTCGATTGGATGTGATCGCTTGAGTATCCCGAGTCTGGACCTATTCATGATGTGCAGAGCATTGAATCCATCAGCCACTGGAGAAGTTCCGCCAGGTTATCACGTACGGACATGCAGAAAAGATGAGCTGGATCTATGGAAGGCAATCCACTTTGACGATCCCGAAACCGCGAGAGACTACTATGATTTCATGACGGATTTCTTCCGTGATGTGTATGCGCGGGAAGGAGATTTGTTCTACGACAAGTGCAAGTTTATATGCAACTCTGATGATGAGCCTGTTGGAACATGCTTTATCTGGAAGGCATACAACAGCATTAATACGGTTCATTGGTTCAAGGTGCTGAAATCCTACGAAGGCAGAGGATTAGGCAGAGCGATCATGACTGAAGTGATGAAAGACCTGCGTGAAGAAGATTACCCTGTCTACCTCCATACGCATCCTTCCAGTTACCGCGCTATCAAGCTATATTCGGATTTTGGATTCGCATTATTATCCGACCCGGTCATCGGAAACAGAAGGAACGACTTGGAGGAGTCACTCCCCATCTTGAGCAAATACATGCCAGCTGAAGACTATCACAAATTGCAGATTCGTCAGGCACCGGAGGAATTTTTGGATGTGGTAAGCTCTTGGGCGATTAATGAATTTTGATTGCTGGCAACTTGGGGGGAATTGATGACTATGCTAAACGAACATAGAAAAGCGGTGATCACTGCTCTTGCCAATGAAATCGTCTCCTTAAGCTTGAGCCACCCGACAAGGGTTGCCGTTGAAGGACGTTCTGCTGCCGGCAAGACTACGCTATGCGATGAGTTAGCTGAAGCAGTTCGTGGACTTAATCGCGGAGTTATTCGGTCTTCCATCGATGATTTCCATCGTCCGGGGCATAAATATCGTTCGCAGCGAGGGGAGTGGACGCCGCAATCTTATTATGATCAAGGCTATGATTACGGTTCGTTCAGCGACCTTGTCTTGCAGCCGCTTGGACCTAATGGAAGCCGAAGATGCCGTACGGCACTCTGGGACTCGTACCATGATAAAGAAGTGCCTGAGGAGTGGCATCATGTGGAGGAAAGTGATATTGCCATTATAGATGGCGCATTTCTTCTCCATCCGTTGCTTGCGGGACACTGGGATTTCATCATCTGGCTTGATATAGATAACGAAACGATGGTTTCCCGAGCTGTGCAGCGTGATGTCGCTTGGGTAGGTTCGGCACAGGTCGTGGAAGAGAGGTACCGTCGATTCTGGGTACCGATGCATGCATTCTATGAACAACTCATCTCAGCGCCTTCACATGCTCATGTCGTTATCGATAATCGGAATCTCTCTGAGCCCAAACTGAAGCGTAACAGATCAGTTGAGCAGAAATAGGATAAACCGGAAGTGAAGAGAAGCTGCCCAAGGTTTGGGCAGCTTCTTTGTGCGGCAATGTCAATGGCAGCTACTGCAAGGCTAGATACGCGAAGGCGAATCAACCAGCTTGCGCAGCTTCGCTTCCGTCTTCGTATCTGCAGCTGGGGTATACACGCTGCAGCGCAGGTCATCTTCCCCTTGAACTTGGAAAGACGTCAGTTGAAACAGCATCTTGCCGGCAGCCGCATGGCGGAACTCGATCAGCATATCTGGCGAGAGACTGACTCGGCTTTGCTCCCAGAGGGAATCAAAGTCAGAAGATATCTCTCTCATCTCCGATAGGAAGCTGCTGTACCATTCATCCTCCACATATCGCCCATAGTAAGCTCGGAAGATCGCTAGGAAGTCGAGGGCAAAATGCTCCCAATTAACCGCAAGGCGGCGAAAATCCTTACGTTCGAACAATAATCGGATAAGGTTGCGATCTTCCGCATGCAGCGAGTCGAAATCCAGAAATACGCGTGAAGCGGCTTCATTCCAGCCGACGATTCGAAATCTCCGATCCGTCACGATTGTCGGGCAGTAACGGAGCTCTTGCAAGATACGTTGAAGAGAGGGATTGATCTCTAGCGTTCGCTCCAAGGTTGGCGCATGCTCACTAGCGGACTCCATAGCAAGCGAGAAGAGGTAATTCCGTTCGTCGGACGTCAGGCGAAGCGCCGATGCTACGCAGTCTAGCACGGAAGCGGAAACTTGAATATCGCGGCCTTGTTCCAGCCACGTGTACCATGTGGTGCTCACGCCTGCGAGCTGTGCGACTTCTTCGCGCCGCAGCCCCGGCGTCCGCCGGCGTATACCAGCAGAGAGGCCGACTGTCTGAGGCATCAGCTGCTCGCGGCGCTTCTTAAGAAATTCGGAAAGTGCTTGCAGTCTGGCTTGGCGGTTCATATTAGGATCGCTCCTTGTTTATGGAGTGGGATAGTCTGGTACTCTTTATACTAGGATAAACGATAACTTGTAATAGGATAAATAGTAGCGCAATATAGGATTGTAAGCAAGGACGGCGCGATTCATGAGCGGTTACAAGGAGGAAGTAGAATGGAACGGGTAGTCATTACAGGCATGGGTATCATTTCACCCCTCGGCAATGAAACGACACGTTTTTGGGATCGGTTGAAGAAAGGCGAATCAGGGATTAGCAAGATTGATACGATAGATGCGAGCCGGTTGAAGTCACGCGTTGCCGGTCTGGTACGCGATTTCGACGGCGAAGCGATATTCGGGCGCAAGGAAGCGAGAAGGATGGACCGCTTCGTTCAGTTCGCGATGGCGGCGGCCGAGCAAGCTTGGGCGGACGCAGGGTTGAACGCTGAATCAATCGATCATGAACGATTAGGCGTGTATGTCGGATCGGGAATAGGCGGTCTGAATACGCTGATTGAACAAGACGGCATTCTGCGAGAACGAGGACCAGACAGGGTTAGTCCGACACTCGTGCCGATGATGATTGCGAACATGGCAGCGGCGATGATCAGCATTCACTATGGCGCGCTCGGCCCGACGATGGCACCAGTGACCGCATGTTCAATCGGTAACACGGCAATCGGCGAAGCGTTCCGGCTTATTCGATCGGGAGGCGCAGACGTCCTATTCGCAGGAGGGTCGGAAGCGGCGGTCACCGAGCTGTCGATTGCCAGCTTCGGCAACGCGACATCGCTATCGACCAATAACGAGAATCCTGCCGGTGCCAGTCGTCCTTTCGATAATGGACGCGATGGCTTCGTCATTGCGGAAGGCGCGGGTATCGTCATCCTGGAATCGTTATCCCATGCGCTCGCTAGAGGAGCTACGATTTATGGAGAAGTGATCGGATACGGCGCGAGCTCGGATGCCTATCATATCGTCGCCACACATCCGGAAGGCACAGGCGCTTATCTCGCGATGAAAGCCGCGCTGCGAGATGCAGGAATAACGCCGAGCGAGGTGGACGTCATTAGCGCTCATGCGACAAGCACGCATGTAGGCGATATTTCTGAGACGCGGGCAATCAAGCGGTTGTTCGGAGAGGACGCTTACCGCGTACCGATCACGGCAAATAAATCGATGACCGGACATATGTTAGGCGCAGCAGGCGGCGCCGAAGCGATCGCGCTAACGAACTCGCTTCGGGAGGGCATCATCCCGCCGACGATTAATCAAGAAGAGCGTGATCCGGACTGCGATTTGGATTATGTGCCGAACATCGCTAGAGAAGCGAAGCTGCGGATCGGCATGTCCAACTCCTTCGGATTTGGCGGACATAACGCCGTGATCGTGCTTCGGCGTTACGACGGCAACTGAATAAGATGAATTTTAAAGTCGCTGAATAAGCGGCTTTTTTGTTTGCGGCTTTGTTATCTGGCCGAGGTATGTACGGGAAGAATTGTGGGCATGAACTAGGTAGGAAAACGAATGAACGAAAGGCGGAATACTGTTCATGAAGAAGGTTTGGTGGAAAGAAGCGGTTGCGTATCAGGTTTATCCGCGCAGCTTTATGGATAGCAATGGGGACGGTATCGGCGATTTGCAAGGGATCATCTCGAAGCTCGATTATTTGAAGGACCTTGGCGTCGATGTGCTGTGGGTGTGCCCATTCTTCAAATCACCGAATGACGATAATGGCTATGATATATCCGATTATCAGGACATTATGGAAGAGTTCGGCACGATGGACGATTTTGATCAGTTATTGAAGGAGACGCATGCGCGGGGCATGAAGCTCATTCTTGATCTGGTCATCAATCACACGAGTGATGAGCATCCGTGGTTTATTGAATCCCGCTCATCCAAGGATAGCTCTAAGCGGGATTGGTATATCTGGCGAGACGCTAAGAATGGCCATGAGCCGAATAACTGGGAGAGCATATTCAGCGGTTCCGCATGGCAGTATGACGAGAAGACGGAGCAGTATTACTTGCATATTTTCTCCGTGAGGCAGCCGGATTTGAATTGGGAGAACCCCGAAGTGCGCGATGCGCTGTATGATACGGTGAATTGGTGGCTCGACAAAGGCATTGATGGCTTCCGCGTGGATGCAATCAGCCATATCAAGAAGATTCCGGGGCTGACGGATATGCCCAACCCGGAAGGGCTTGACTACGTGCCTTCATTCGAAGGTCATATGAATCGCGAGGGCATTCAGACGTATCTGAAGGAATTGAAGGAGAGGACATTCGATAAATACGATATCATGACGGTTGGCGAAGCGAACGGCGTCAGCATTGAGCAGGCAGATGAGTGGGTAGACGAGCAGAATGGCAAGTTCAATATGATTTTTCAATTCGAGCATTTGGGGCTGTGGGATAAAGGGCAGGGCAGCAGCGTTGACGTGCTCGCGCTCAAGGAGACGCTCTCCAAATGGCAGAAGGGGCTCGAGAACCGCGGCTGGAACGCCCTGTTCTTCGAGAATCACGATCAGCCCCGCTCGGTATCCACATGGGGCAATGATGCCGAATATTGGGAGCAAAGCGCCAAGATGCTCGGAGTCTGCTACTTCTTCATGCAAGGCACGCCATATATTTATCAGGGCCAGGAGCTTGGCATGACCAATGTCAAATTCGAATCCATCGACGATTACGATGATGTTGGCATGAAGAACTATTACCGCATCGAAACGGCAAAAGGACGATCGCACGAGGATGTGATGGAGGTCGTCTGGACACGCGGACGCGACAATTCGAGAACGCCAATGCAATGGTCGGATGCGCCGAATGCGGGCTTCTCCACAGGAAAGCCGTGGATGGGCGTCAATCCGAACTACACGGAGATTAATGTGGAGCGCGAGCAGGAGGATCCAAGCTCGGTGCTGAATTTCTATAAGGATATGATTCGCTTACGCAAGGAATATCCGCAATTCGTATATGGCGCATATGAGCTGCTGCTCGAGGACGACAAGCAGATCTTCGCGTATACTCGCAGCGATGAGAGTGGCAAGGCACTCGTGATCTGCAACTTCTCTGCGGACAGTGCAGAGCTGAAGCTACCACCGGAGATCACCGGCGGTGATAAGCCGCTGCTGATGCTGCATAACTATCCGGTCGAAGAAGGAGAGTTCGAGGCGCTGCGGAATTGCACGTTAAAGCCTTACGAGGCACGTGTATATGTGATGTGAAGTAACGGAGATATGAGCTTAATACGAAATGACAACAAGATGCCTCCAAGTCTACATGACGTGGAGGCATTTTTAGGTGAAGGAAGCAGAGTGGAAATTTAATCATAAAGGAGCTCATTCAATGTACAACAGGACTCATATCGTGAATGAAATTCTATCCTTTCAAGACCATGTGAACGAACTCTACAAGTGCAAACTCATTAATTACAGAGGTAAGTCATCTGATTCCAATGAACATTTTACCGAAATTATCTCTGAAACGTTGTTAAACTTGGGAATCAAACAAGTGCTTGCTGGTGTGCAAGAAATTGAACGTACACAAGGTTACCGAGTAGCTACGCATGATGGGAGCCTTCCTCAGATTGACTCTAATCGTAAGGAGGAACGATTGGCAATTGAGCTATTTAATTGGAGCCGATTGGAGAACGTCCGTTTTGGAAGACTTGGTAAAGTGTTAGATTATCAAATTCCACTTAAGAGCAGCAATCTAGACAAAGGGGTAGGAAAGATCGATTTACTGTCAAAGCACGACGATTCCGTATTCATTATTGAGTTAAAAATTGACGAGAACAAAGAAACATTATTACGGTGTGTACTCGAAATAGCTACCTACTATCAGCTCGTATCCAAGGCTAAATTATTAGAGAGTTATAAGATTATGCTTCCCAATTCGTCACTAAAGAAAGCCGTGTTAATAATGGAAGGATCGCCTCAATATGAAGAGGTACGGGAGATTCGAGAGGGTAAACGGGGAAATTTATTCCGATTAATGCAAGAACTCAAAGTTCAAGTGTTTGGTATCGCTGCAGATCGTCGCACAGTAACAGAACTAATAGAGCTCAACCAGTAACAGCTGGCTGACCTGTTTGGAGGTTCATGTTTAAAAGATCTATTTACAAGCGAACATATATTCGCTATTCTGGTTATGGTTAATAATTCCAATCTTAAGGATGAGGTGGATTCCATGTCAGAACTGCACAATGAGAAATTGGTTGAGCGAATAGACGCAGTGTTTTTGCCTGTACGTGATTTAGGAAAAGCAATTGATTGGTATAGCGAGATATTTGGGCTTGAGGTTCGTTGGAGGAATCAAAGATTTGCAGGTTTGGCTGTTGGCGACAATGTCGGATTCCATCTTGTCGAGGTGAAGGACTATGTCGCGAATCAGAATTATTGTCCTTTCAACTTTGCCGCTTCAGACTTGGACGCAGTAAGGACAAAGCTGGAGGAGCGAGGCGTCAAAATGACGGGCTATCGCGATGGCGAGCCACGCAGGTTTGACTTCTTTGATCACGACGGCAATGTATTAACGATTATCCAGATTGGGTAGAGTTAGGAGCTATATCAATGAGTAACGATCTGTACAACCTGCAATTCGATAAGTTATGTCATGCTTTACAGCTTGGTAAAGTAATCAGCACTCCCGAAGCGATAACAGGGGGCCTGTTACATAGAATGTATAGGCTTGAAACCGATCAAGGACGCTATGCAATCAAAGCACTTAATCCTCAAATTATGTCTCGGCCTACAGCCATGCAGAACTTCATATATTCAGAGCAAATTGCCAATATTGCAGCAGCACATGTTTCTGTGCTTCCAGCTAAACAATTCAATGGAGCTTCAGTACAAGAAGTAGAGAATCAATTCTACCTTGTATTCGACTGGATAGAAGGCAGAAGCCTGAAGCTTAATGAGATTCAAACTGCTCACTGCGAGGCAATGGGTGGAATTGTTGCTGCTATCCATCAGATTGATTTTTCAGAGCTCTGTATTCCAAATCTTGAGTCCGTTTCAACACAACTGACGGATTGGAGTCAGTATGTGCAGCAAGGTCAACAAAGCAATGCGATATGGGCTAATCTACTGAATGAAAGTGTAGATCAGCTCTACAAATGGGAAGCACAAGCAAACCACGCCGCGGAATCCCTTTCAACAAATATGGTAATCAGCCACTGTGATCTAGATGCTAAGAATGTGATGTGGAATCAAGGTAGTCCTGTACTTATTGATTGGGAAGCTTCAGGCTACATCAATCCGATGCAGAACATGATTGAAACGGCTATTTATTGGTCTGAGAATGAAACCGGAGGCGTTGAGAAAGAAAGGTTCTTAGCTTTTATAAGCGGATATCGCAAGAAAATCGGTGCACTTCATGCGAACTGGAAGGCTGTCTTAGAGAATGGTTTCCTTGGTAAATTAGGATGGCTTGAATATAACTTGCGACGGTCTTTATGGATTGAATGTACAGACGAGAATGAACAGCTGATGGGTACGGAGCAAGTAATTGCAACTATTAATGCCATTAATAGTTATGCTGCCAACATCTCTGTAATAGAAAAATGGCTCAATGATGAGGCTTAAAATCAAACTCCGATGAATTTACTTTCATCGGTTTTTTTATTTCTAATTATTTTTTGGATTTGACAATCCAAAAATGGTTTGTTAGTATGAGTTTTGTAATTTGGATTGAACACTCCAAAAAAATAAAGAGGAGATAGATGAACATGAAAACGAATCAACCTATAGCACTTATTACTGGAGGAACAAGCGGTATTGGTCGGGCAGTTGCGAATCAGCTCGCGGCACAAGGTGTCCACGTCGTGGTTGCGGGGCGCAATGTAGACCGTGGTGATCAGACTGTCGCGGCTATCCGCGCAGCAGGAGGTAAGGCAGATTTCGTGCAGACGGATCTTCGTGATGCGTCGAGCGCAAGAAGCCTGGCAAAACGCGCGGTCGAATTGGGTAACGGACGAGTCGACATTCTAGTCAACAATGCGGGTGTCTTCCCGTTTGGACCGACACATGAAACGACGGAAGATGATTTTGACAAGGTATACGCTCTGAACGTCAAAGCACCGTATTTTCTAGTCGCCGAGCTGGCGCCGCTGATGGCGGAAAGTGGCAAGGGGGCAATCGTTAACATATCAACGATGCTCGCCGATTACGGAATGACTGGCATGAGTCTTTACGGTTCGAGCAAGGCGGCAATCAATCTGCTTAGCAAAGCATGGGCGGCTGAGTACGGTCCAAGCGGTGTACGTGTCAATACCGTCAGTCCAGGACCCACGCGCACGGAAGGCACTGACGCAATGGGCGAAGGTCTTGATCAACTTGCTGCCCAAGCACCGGCTGGCCGTCCTGCTTCTGCGGATGAGATTGCCGAGGCTGTCGTTTTCCTTGCGACGGATCGCGCTAGCTTCATACACGGTGCTAACCTTGCCGTGGATGGTGGACAAACGGCAGTTTAATTTTGACGTTTATTTATGGATTAAGTAATCCATTATTGATATACTACATGCATGGAAAATACATTGGATGTCAAAAAACAAGAGCAGCGCTTGACGAAGAAGGGAAAAGAGACTCGAGCTCGTATCGTCGCCGTCGCGGCCAAACTGATGTTTGATCGCGGCGTTGCGGGTACGAGCGTGGAAGACGTGCAGAGGGGGGCCAAAATCAGCTCCTCCCAGTTGTACCACTATTTCAAGGAGAAGCGCGATCTCGTATTGGCGGTCATTGTGTATCAGACTGAACAGGTGCTGGATGCCCAAGAGCCATTGCTGAGCCATCTGGACAGCTTGGAGGCACTTCGAGCATGGCGCAATGCGGTTGTGAAGCTGCAGATTGAACGGCAATACCAGGGAGGATGTTCAATTGGTTCGCTTGCCAGTGCGCTGGCGGATACAGATCCGGCGGCTCGTAGCGAGCTTGTAGCCGGATTTATGCAGTGGGAGCTCGCTATCCGCAAAGGACTTCGCTCTATGTATGACAGAGGAGAATTGAGAGCAGATGCGGATCCGAATAATCTCGCGTTGGCGCTGCTGTCCGCGCTACAGGGAGGTCTTCTTCTTACACAGGTTCGCAAGGAGACGAGTCCGCTCGAAGCGGTATTAGACGCCATGATCGCGCATATCAACACGTTCATCGTCTGATACGCTAATAGCAAGTCGTTTTATTGCCTGTGGCTGATTCCAGCACAGGCTTTTTTGTTTATTTGGCAAAGTGGGATAACTATAACGAATTTGAAGGAACTTAAGTGATAAGGATGCCCCAATAACTTTGTCAGGAGCGTAATAACGAATGAATGCAAACAGCATCAAGTTCTGGTTTCGTTTGGCTATCATTGTAGGCTTAACCTTAGAGATGACGACGTTCGGCGCGATAGCCCAGACGGTTAGCGCGAATTCGTATGGAGCGCCACAAGAATCCGAAGCGGATTCGACAGCCATTCGACCGTTTCAGGTACATATTCCAGAAGCAGAACTTTCCGATTTGCGAAGGCGTATACTCGCGACAAGATGGCCTGACAAAGAAACGGTGCCTGATCAATCACAAGGTACGCAGCTCGCAACAATGAAGAACCTAGCCGATTATTGGGCAAGCGATTACGACTGGCGCAAATTTGAGGCCAAATTAAACGCTCTGCCGATGTTCGTCACCAATATCGATGGGGAGGACATTCAATTCATCCACGTAAGGTCGAAGCATGAAGGTGCGATGCCAGTCATCATCATGCACGGATGGCCCGGCTCGATTGTCGAGAAGCTGAAGCTAATCGAACCACTGACCAATCCCACAGCCTATGGCGGGAAGGCATTGGACGCGTTCGATGTCGTCATTCCGTCGATGCCTGGTTATGGCTTTTCGGGAAAACCGACCGCGACCGGTTGGGGTCCAGACCGCATAGCTCGTGCCTATGGAGAGTTGATGAATCGTCTTGGTTACAAGAAGTATGTGGCGCAAGGCGGAGATTGGGGAGCCATTATAGCAGAAATAATGGGTGTCCAACAGCCTAGCGGACTGATTGGCATTCACACCAACTTGCCTTTTGTAGTTCCATCCGAACTTGAGAAGGCGATTCAGGCAGGTAAAGGCTGCCCGCCTGGTCTGACAGGCGAAGAAAAACGCGCATGCGAGCAGCTGGAGTTCTTCTACAAGCATGTTGCTTACGCCTTAATGATGGGATCGCGGCCGCAGACCCTGACGGGGCTCGCGGATTCGCCTATAGGCATGGCCGCTTTTATGCTGGACCATGATGCGAAGAGCCTCGCGATGATCACAAGGGTATTCGAGGGACAAGCGGAGGGGCTGACGAGAGACGATGTCCTTGACAACATCACGCTCTACTGGTTGACGAATACGCCGATCTCTGCGGCTCGCCTCTACTGGGAGAATAAATACCCGTTCTTTGGCATCTATGGCGTTAAGCTTCCCGTTGCCGTGAGCGTCTTTCCGGACGAGGTTTATGAAGCGCCGAAGAGCTGGACACAGAAGGCCTATCCGAATCTGATCTATTACAACAAGCTCGACAAAGGCGGACATTTTGCGGCGTGGGAGCAGCCAGAACTCTTTGTAAATGAGATGCGAAATGCATTCAGGGTGCTGCGCTAACATCCAGGCGATAATGTGGATTTAACGCAGGAACCGTTCGATGACGAAGGCAATCGCATCATTCAAATCTAACGGATGACGCAGAAGAATACTAAGCCATAAACCAGCTCCGATCGTTGTCATTGCGAGTAAAACGGTAATCTCTTTGCCGGTATAGTTACCGAACTTTCGCATCGCAATAGCGATTCCGATGGTTAGGGCATAGACGGCGGCTAGAATCGTCATGCTGCGCCGCCGTCCTTCTTCAGCCAACGGATATTTCTCCATTTGGCCGCGAGGATGAAGAGAATGGGAAATGCCACAGCGAATAAGAAGTAATATTCGAACAAGTAATTTTTGATCCAATCGAGATTTTCGACGATATTGATAAATAGAAGCGAATAGGCTGAAATGATCCACACCATCGGATAGATGACGATGATTCGTCTCTCAATCTTGAACAGCTGGCAGACGCCTAATACGGCA
Organism: Paenibacillus sp. J31R98; assembly: GCF_056269245.1. Classification (NCBI taxonomy): domain Bacteria; kingdom Bacillati; phylum Bacillota; class Bacilli; order Caryophanales; family Paenibacillaceae; genus Paenibacillus; species Paenibacillus sp. J31R98. The sequence continues at coordinate 1,549,272 of NZ_JBWDNO010000001.1, read as the reverse complement.
CAATAGAATAGGATACAAAGCTTGATGCACACGACCAGCACGATATTCACAGCCAATATCGCTTCCAAATGCTCGATGAAGCCGGTAAACCTCATTTCGCGGAATATCGAGAAGATGGGGTAAACCAGTTTCTGGCCGCGATACACCCCTAGAACCCCAATTGATATAAAGACGCAAGCCGTTAACATAGCGCCGGAGACAGCGATTCCCGTAATAAACGCGATGTTCACTTTCCTCTGCACGAACGGAATAAACATCAAGAACGCCACTGTCTCCATAAAGGGAAACGCCAATACATACCTCGTTTGAATAACGACTTCACTCAGATGGAATGGGTAGGAGACGTGAAAATAACGCCAATTCCACTCCCGCATCATGATGACGATCGGAACCCAGAAAGCTAAATAGAGGTAAGGCACCAGTAGTTCGTTCACCAGGGCGATTGATTCGATCCCCTTGGACACAGCATACGCACTGACGAGCAAGATCATGATGTGGAATAAAGAAATAGGTGTGCGCGGCATGAGGTTAATATGCATGAAATCGCCAAGATTGCGGGTTACCCACGATGCAATTTGGATGAAAAAGACGATATACAATAACGAAACGAAGCCTCCGGCCCACTTGCCGAATGCCTGCAGAGCGATCTCGACAAGGGTCTTTCCTGGATACAGCTTGACAAGGTACAAGTAGCCAAAAGCAAGCATAAGCCCATACAAGATCGCCCAAATGACGACAACCCAACCATACTGTTTGGCGCTCGAGATGATTGGACCTGGGAGCAATATAAATGCAGTACCGATGACATAAACTTGCGTCAACAAGTGAAACTGCCACGCACTGAGCCGGACGGATTCCATATGCTCTTCATCCTTCCTTGCCTTCCTTGGTATAGGGATCACTCTTATTGCCGGTCGTCGTAACGTCGGAAGTGACCGAGAAATTCACAGATGTCCGCCGCCATGAATCCGCAGTAGCCCCTTCATCTTGCAAGCCTAACAGATCCCAGTTATTTAGCTTTCCGGTCGCAACCAACTTCTCGGATTTGTCTGCTACGACGCGATTAAAAGCTTTTTCGATCATGTGCAGGTTTTGCAAGGTTAAATTGGTATTCTGCGTGTTGTTCAATATTCGGAGATTCGCATGAATGCGGATATCGAGACGGTTGGCGGATCTGTCCCATTTACGTTTCACTTGGACATCATTCGTCTCAACGTCGACGTAGCTTCCACCTACTTTAACCGTTTCTGTGAATTTCCGATATTTCGTGTTCAGGATGTGATAATAGTATTTTTCTTCACTGTCCAAGCGTCCTACCATGCGTCCTTTGTAGAACACCGCGCTGTCTGCGAAGAAGGACGGTGCTTGTTCGCTGACGTCAATCTGTTCCATTCTCTCCGTAGTCTCCGCAGGTTTGCCGTGGTAGTGAATCATCGGTATGAGCGTCGGCAATTGGAATTCCATGCTTGTCACAATGTCTTTAACACGGATCGGCTCTACGCCACCCGTGAAGGACCCGCGCGATAAGATGCGAACAAGCGAGGTGGCATGGCGCCCAGGCACCTTTTCAAGTGTCGTAAAGCTGTTCATTACGGTCTGTAGAGGGGAATCCGTCACGAATAAATAAACGTTCATGCGCCATTCGGGCGTCGTTTCCAAGTAGTTGAGAATATCAATGATTCCCTGACGGGCCACCTCTTCAGATAAGATATAGCATTGCAAATGTGAGGTGAAAAGCAACCGCGGCATCATCGTACTCGTTTTCTGCATGAACCGGCCTAAGCTATATTCCTTGAATCGATATGTGTACACGGATGCCTTGGATCCTCCACCTTGCCTCGAGGATAGAGCCGGTGGGTTGATGACTTGGTAATAAGCAATAAACATGTCAGTCGATGGTTCCCGGTCGATACCGACAGTGGTGACGATTGCAAGTTCGTTGATTTCCTTCTTGTCCCAGCAGCCTGAGCAGAGAAGGAAGGCGAATAGAATGATCAAGAGCCATAATTTTCGCAATGTTAGGCCCCCTATTTTTTCCTAGAGAACATCTCAGGTGATCGTTTCATCCAGAACCGCGGAACGCGCAGGATCGTGTCTTTGAAGTCTGACAGGATCAACGGCGCTATAGGAGACATGTACTTCACGCCGAAGGAACGCAAGGAGACGAGATGGATCAGTACAAACAATGTTCCGCACAGAATACCGTATAACCCCATAAAGCCGGCTAATAACATGAACACGAACTGGAGGATTCGCTGCGCAATGCCAAAGCCGTAAATTGGCGAGACGAAATTGGAGATCGCCGTGATTGAAACGACAATAACCATTGCTGCAGAGACGAGTCCCGCTTCGACCGTGGTCATGCCGAGTACGAGCGCGCCGACGATGGAGATCGATTGACCGGCAATTCGAGGCATCCGCAAGCCAGCTTCACGCAATATCTCGAACGTGACCATCATGATCATTGCTTCTATGAACGCTGGGAAAGGCACTGCTTCCCGCTGCGCGGCCAGGTTGATCAGGAGCGAAGTCGGCAGCAGCTCTTGGTGAAAGGTGACCACAGCGATATATAATGGAGGGATGAATATCGAAAGCATGAAAGCGAACAAACGCAGCCATCGAGAAAGTGTCGCGATATCCGGCCTCTGGTAGTAATCTTCTGGCGAAGAGAACAGTTGAAAAAAAGTCACTGGACCGATCAACGCAATCGGAGTGCCGTCGGTGAGAAGCGCTACTTGCCCGTCCAACAGTTTGCCCGTCACCGCGTCCGGCCGTTCCGTCCCGATAAGTTGCGGGAATGGCGATAATGTCTTGTCCTGGATCCAATCTTCCAAATAAGAGCTTTCCAGAATGCTATCAGCTTGAATGGCCTGCAATCGGCGGCGAAATTCTTCTACGACGCCAGAGGGAGCTACGTCGGGCAAATAGGTCAAATACACGGTGGTCTTCGTCTTCGTTCCGATTGTCATCTGTTCAAATACTAAATGCTCACTTTTGAGCCGTTTACGGATAAGAGCTACGTTCCGACCGATGTCCTCTACGAAACCTTCCCGTGGTCCGCGTACAGTGGTTTCCGACTGGGGTTCGGTTACGCTCCGATAATCACTGCGTTTGACATCAAAGCTTAGGAAAAGGTTGACGTGCATTGGAATCAGCAGACACTGGCCTTCCAGCAGCAGGCGGATGCCCTCATCGGCATCTGTCCATTCCTTGTTTTGGACGAAGGGGATGTGGTTGTTAAACCATTCCAGCTCGTCCATAGTGTATTCCTCTTGGAGAGGAACGGCAGCCAGAATGGGTTTAACGACAAACTCATCTACGAGAGCCGATTCCACAATCGAGGATAGGTAGAGGCAGGTGAAAGCCGAAGATCCGCGGAGAAGGAACGGCCGAATGACGAAATCAGGGGCACCCTCCATACGATTTCTGATTTGCTCCTGCATCGGCTCGGTAACGGAAAGTTTAGGCACCACTATTGAACCCTCCATCATTAGTCATCCATTTCCGAAGATTCACGGAGAGGAAACGGCCTAAAAGACGAAGCCAGAGGCTTCATCCATACGTTTCGGGTTTCCATCAGATTGTATTGTGTACAAACATTAGAAAAATATACCACTGCAATCAGCCCACCTGATGTAAGATCAGGTGGGCTGTTACACGCATAATGTATAGGCTTGAAACCATAAATAGTACAACGATGAGGCTTATGCATGCTATGAAGGTATGAAGTTATTGTAGGAAGAACCTTGTGCTTGATCCGCCATCCACGGTAAGGACCTGTCCGGTAATGAAGTCCGCCCCTGAACTCGATAGGAAAGCAACGGCATTAGCGACGTCCTCTGGGTATCCGATTCGTCCCAGGGGAATCTGCTTGCCAACCGCATGCTTATCATGATGGGGATTTTCCGAGAACTTCTCGACTTCCGTCGCACCTGGAGCAACTGCGTTGACAGTGATATTATAGGAAGCCAGATCGAGAGCGAGCTGTCTCGTCATTGCATTCATGCCGCCCTTCGTCGAGGCATAAACAGCGTATCGCGGCATCGTCAGGCTGCCGTGAACGGAGCTGATATTAATGATCTTGCCTTTGCCGGTCTTTCTCATCTCCTCGGCACAGGCTTGCGCGCAGAAGAAAGCACCTTTCAAATTCGTATCGACAACGCGATCCCAGAAGCTCTCGGTCACTTCAAAAAAGTCGATCATCGGATCGATGGCAGCATTGTTGACGAGAATATCGATTTTGCCGAATGCACCAATCGTTTTCTCCACCATCTCGTGAATCTGACTTACGTCCGATACATCTGCTTTGTGTGCGTAGCTCCGCCGCCCTAGCTTAGCAATTTCGTTAACAATTTCGTTCGCTCCATGTTCACTGTTCGCGTAATTCACGACGACATCCGCGCCATGTTCGGCAAGCTTTAATGCAATGGTTTTGCCAATACCTCGGCCTGCACCCGTGACCAATGCGACTTTCCCCGCAAGATCGTTCATCCGATAGTCCCCTTTATCTGAATAGAATCAGCGATTCTTCAACCGTTCAAGAACAAGTCTTTTGGCATTCGAGATATGCTCCACGATTTTCTCCAATACGATGGGGTTGCGCTGAATGATGAGATCGGAGAAGCTCTTGTGCTCTCTGAAATATTCATGAAAGCTATTGTAATTGCTGCTGTTCGAAATCGTAAGTGCCGTATACATCGTGTTTGCCATTAGATTCCAAGCTTGGAGCATCGGAATGTTCTCGCTCATGATCATAATTGCGCGATGAAACTGAATATCTACTGCCGTAATCGCTTGAGCCCAGTCTTCAACGGGTTCTTTGTTATCAATTACTTTGGAGTCGATCTCCCTCATTTGATCAATGACGGAGAATAGGGGATAGAAATCAACCATCTCGTTCTTGATGATAATGTCGAGCGCTTTGTATTCCAGCATGAGCCGTAAGTCGAATGTATCCTCGGCAGCTTTCATTGAGAATCCGACCACGACTGTTCGGCCATTAGAGAGCGAGCGTACATGACCTTCCTGCTCAAGATTCTGCAGTGCGGTTCGAACGGGGCCGCGGCTGACACCGAGTTCAGCTGCGATTTGATTCTCTATAAGGTACGAATCGGGAGCGAGCACGCCCAAAATAATGTCCGTACGAATTTTATTCAACACGTCTTTCGTTTGCGGAGTTCGTGCATGTGGTTCAGCTATCGTCTTCTTGATCATCAATTGCCCTCTTTTCACTATATCATTTGCCAAGGGGTTATTTTGTTTTCTATTATAACGAACATCGCTAGACTTGCAAACAATACTCTTATTTTGAAATCAAATCTAATCTATTGTAAACGTTCATTCAAATTTGTTGACAATTAATTCGAGCGGAGAGTAAGATAAGACCAAAAATATCCTGAAAGCGTTTCAATTAGAAGAGAGGGGACTCTGCATGAAAGATGATTTAGAGAGAAACGCAATTGCTGCATCCGTTCGTTTGAATAACCGCCAAGTCCTGTCGGGGGCGTGGTGCATTGCAAGAGATCCAGAGAACATCGGCAAACAAGAGAAGTGGTTTGAATCCAATATTGTGAAAGAATCGGAGCTCGCACCGGTTCCCGGACTCATTCAACAAGTTTATCCCAACTATCATGGCGTGGCATGGTACTGGCATCGCTTTATCCCGAAGGTTCCGTTTGTCCTCGACTATCAACAAGTGTTGAAATTCGAATTCGTGGATTATTTTGCGGAGATTTGGCTCAATGGAAGTTACATAGGCAGTCATGAGGGCGGAGAAATGCCTTTTGAATTTGATGTTACGGATGATTTGATTAGAGGAAGAGAGAACCTCTTGGCCATCCGTATTGTTAATCCAACGGATACTGAGATTGATGGTCTTCTGCTTAAGCAAACAGCTAATCGACATAAGAGTACACGTGAGCTAACACCTGGAACCGGTTATAATTTTGGCGGTATTTATTCGGATATTCTGCTGGTTGAAATGCCGCAAGTCCGAATATCGGATATGTTTGTAAGACCTCTTATCGCAACCGGAGAAATTCATATTCGACTAGCAATCGTGAACGAATCTTCCTCCCTATCGAAAAGTAAATGGTCGATTGACGTAAGTCCGAGCGAATCCGGAGAGGTTCTGATCATTACGAGTGGCGAGATTGAATTTGCTCCCGGGGAATCCGTGTTCGAAACGGTAGTCGCGATCGACAAGCCTCGCCTATGGAGCTTGGAAGTTCCTTACCTATACAGAGTAACGACTCGATTAGAAAGCTCCTTGCATGACCGGATACAGAATCATCAGACTACCGTGAGATGCGGGTTTCGTGATTTCCGAGTCGAGAAGGGGTTCTTTCGCTTGAACGGAAAGCGTATCTTTGTTCGATCTACGCATACGGGAAACCACTATCCAGTCGGAACCGCGGTTGCGACAACCGATCCTTATCTCATCAGGCAGGATCTCATCTATGCCAAAGCGAGCGGATTTAATATGATCCGCTTCATCGCCACCGCTCCTCTGCAAGAACAATTGGATTTCTGTGACGAGATTGGACTGATGGTCTACAATGAATGCGCCGCTTCCTGGGGGATGGAAGATTCGCCGTTGATGAGTGAGCGATTCGACAACTCAACGCTAGGGCTAGTCAGACGGGATCGCAATCACCCTTGCGTCGTAATCTGGGGGCTATTGAATGAAACGATGGATGATCCGATATTCCGGCACGCATCAACCATCTTGCCTCGATTGAGAGCCAACGATGACACAAGGCTTGTGCTGCTTGGAAGCGGACGTTGGGATCGCCAGCTTGGCATTGGCACCATCTGCAATCCGGGAGAGGTGCAATGGCAGTTCGAATGGGGAGCTGAAGAAGCCGGTGCGGCAGAAATACCGAACAGATCGCCGTTTACTTGGGAGTGGGGCTATCCGACAGGATTATATGAAGGGATGGGAGATGCTCATTTCTATCCGGTCGAGCCTCGAACAGCCCCGATCAATGAGCTTGTGCGGACACTGGGACAAGAGACCAAGCCTGTCTTTTTGTCAGAGTGGGGCTATGGCAGTCTGCTTGATGTCATTCGGGCAACGAGATTCTTCGAGCAGTTCGGAGCTCGGAGCGATCTTCATGATGTCGCATTGTTCCGATCTATGGCGGAGAGATTCGAATCGGAATGGAACCGTTATGGCATGCAGGAGGTTTATGCTTTCCCGCAGCACATGCTTCACGACAGCAACCAGCTGCACAGCAAACAGAGGAAGAGAGTGTTCGATCATGTACGCTCGAATCCGAGGTTCTGCGGATATAACTTAACAGGAATGTTAGACCATGGCTATTCCGGCGAAGGATTGTGGAGTTTCTTCCGAGAATGAAAGCCGGGCATCATGGAAGCCTTGCAGGACGGTTGGGCTCCGCTTCGATGGTGTCTGTTCGTGGAACCGATGCACGTCTATGCAGGAACTCCATTCCGAACTGAGGCGGTTCTCGCTAATGAAGACGTCCTTCTGGCAGGTGAGTATCCGGTCTGTTTCCGAATTGCAGGCAAGAGCGGAGTCGTGTGGGAGAAACGCGCCACTGTCCGTATTCCGGAAACCTTGAGCGGCGAAGATAGCTATCGGCATTCATGGAGCACGGCGGTGCGCCATCGGGAGGCAGACTGACGTTTCATGTGGCGGAGAGCCAATCACGTCAGGCGATCACTTCTGAGCCAGTCACTATATTCGGCTTCGATTCCAAAGCAGAAGCATGGCTTGAAGCAAAGGGCATATCGAAGAAGCCGCTAACAGATAGCACTTCGGAGAACGCTGGCGTCATTCTGGTCGGCGACTTTGCCGGAAGCGAGATGACGGCTGAGAACTGGAAGACGCTTATGAGCAAAGCAGAGTCGGGCAGTACGGTCATTTTCCTCTCACCGCATGTTTGGAAACGCGAGGAAGAGAGTATGGGTTGGTTCCCATTCTCCAAGAAAGGACGCTGTTATAAATTCATAGATTGGCTATATCATAAGGATTGCGTCGCGAAGGAGCATCCTTACTTCGAAGGCCTTCAAATAAAAGGGATCATGGACATTGATTATTACGGTCAAGTTATCCCTGACTTTCTGTTTGACGGGCAAGATACTCCTGATGAAGTAATGGCAGCTGCTTTCGCCGTTGGATATCCGTGCAAGACAGGCGTTGCAACTGGCACGCTACTAGGTATTTACAATATTGGCGAAGGGCGCATCGTGCTTAACTCGTTCCGGATTATCGCCAATCTTGGCATTAACCCTACAGCGGACAAGCTGTTTATGAACCTGATTAGGTATGAACAAAGCCGAGCAAGCAGAGGAGCGAGCATCAAGTAGTAAGATTAAGCCCATAGAGCCAAGAGTGCCGCCTGTACAGGTTCGCTCTTGGCTCTATCCTTAATGTCATTAATTGTCTAATTCTGGTACATCATGATATACTTTACAGAGATAATTGCGTTTAATCGCCTTTGCCCGAATTGACCAAGAAGCCGCCTTAGCGGCCTTTTTATTTTTAACTATATATCCATCATGTGATAGATACGCTCTTCTTCTGGCATCTAATCTTTATCGGGGGTAGGAGGAGTATGATGCTACATGAAGAGTTGAACAGTGTGATCGCAGCTGCGCGGATGGCCGAAGCCGAGACTGCAGCCAAGAAGGAGGCCGACCGAACGCTTGTCGAGCGTGCTCGCGAAGGGGATCAAGATGCTTTCAGTGAGTTGGTTCGAGCACATCGGGCACAAGCTTATGGTTGGGCGACCACCATGACGAGGGATGCGCATATGGCCGATGATATCGTGCAGGATGCGCTCATTCGCGCCTTCCTGCACATTGGGACCTTGACCGATGCCCGCCGATTCTTGCCATGGCTTCAGACCATCATCCGCAATCAAGCGTATATGAAGCTGCGCCGAGGCGGGCCATTCGGGAGAGAACAGCCTTTCGCGAGCTTCGGGACGCAAAGCGGCTATTCCGCTGATGATTACGCAGGAGATCGCGATTCCATGGACTGGGGGGATATCGACCGAATCCTGTTTCGGATGTCCAGATCCGCAGCCGAGGAGGCGTATCGAAGCGGTGACCTTGCCAGAGGCTTGCTTAGAATGGATTTAATGGGGCAGCTGCGATCACTGCTTCACTGCTTAAGCATTCGTGAGCGCCAAATCTTCGAGGCTCACTTCTTCCGTGAGCTCCCGCCGGGAGAAATTGCACAGCTGTACGATATGACGACGGCGAATGTTTACAATCTGCTGTCTCGTTCGCGGGCGAAGGTCCAGAAAGAACGGATCCGTGTTGCGATTCGGACCTATGTTAAGCAACGCGCGGAAACGGGGCAGAAACGAGTTCATATTTTGCGTAGTCCACAAATTTGATAGTTGGGGGAAACGAGATGAACGGAGTAAACACCACGATTCAGAAGGACTGGACGAAGACATGGACGAGCGCAGCAGCTGCGATTCACGGAGCTACTGCGTATACGGACAAGAAGCATTATTCCTTAGTCGATGTGATGGGCATTACAGGCCATGCCTTCCGGATTAACATTGATCCTGTGCATATTGACGTGGCAGGTCCCACCATGTTTCCGGGCGGTTACCTAGTCAGGCGGAATCTATGTAATTTAGGGTTTATTAGCAGTCTCTCCGATACAGAGAAGCCGTTTACGCCGGAGAAAGTGGAGAAGGTGCTCGTTCTCATCCAGCAATCTATTGATAAAGGAGTGCCGGTTATCAGTTTTGACCTGTTCATTCCGGAATTCGGGCTCATCTACGGGTACGACGATGAGCAGCAGATCTTTCATGCGAAGGATGTCTCTCGGGAAGGCACCATTCCATATACCGACTTCGTGGAGAAGCGTAACATGCTCTGGGTAACAGCCATTAGCGAAAGCCTTCCGCACTCCAAATACGAGACGCTGCGGATGGCGCTAGATATGATCGTGGATCATGCGCGAGGGCGGGAGTGGCAGCATATTTTCGATGGCAAATATCAGATCGGCCTTGCCGGTTACGATGCCTGGATTGCTTGTATGGAACGTAGAGGAGCAGACCCGTTCGGCAACGCGTATAACATTGCCGTAGTAAGCGATGCTCGCGAATATGCAGCGCAATTCCTGAGAGAGCTCGTGATTCGTTGGAACGGCGATAATGTGGTTGAACGCACAGTACGGAAATTCGCTGCAGAAGCGGCTGCACACTATGCAAGGGCAGCTGAAGCTCTTGCCCAGATGCGCGACTTATTCCCGTTCCCTCAAGGCGGACAACCGGACGATCCGACCACGGCAGACCAGTCGGTACAACTCCTTCGGTTAGCCAAGGAATCCGAGACGCTCGGGGTAGAGGTCTTGGAACGGTTGCTAGATTTCATGAAGGGGTATTGGTCCGAAACTTGGGTTAACTAATTCAGGTGATATAGAGGGAGACGACGATTATGGTGACTATTACACCGAAGCTAGTTGATTATGAAGCACGCAAGATTGTCGGAATCGGACGGATTGGGGAACCTTGCAGTCCAGGGGATGCTTGGCCTGTGTTGTTTAAGAGAATCGAGGAAGTTAGTGATAGGGTCAATCCGCTTGAAACGATCGGATTAATCAAACGAAATGAACATGGCTACATGGCAGGCGTTGAGACTAGAGCATCAAGTGGAATTCCAGAAGGAATGCATTCCTATACAATTCCGGCTGGCTCCTATGCGGAAGTTGTTCATCGGGGTCCAATCAGCAGAATCAATGAAACGTTCGAACAACTCATGAACTGGCTCGGAACAAACCATTACGATCCATTCGACATCGTGTGCTTCGAGGTATATGACGAGAGATATAAAGGCGAAGAGTGGGACAGTGAATTTAGCATGTTCGTTCAGGTTAAATCGGTTGTATAAATGATTAGAAGAGGAGTGAATCGAATTGCAAGAAACCATCATCATTGATTTGGTCGAAGTGGCGCCTTTCAAAGCATTGGCAGTAAGAACGGGATTGACGCCGGACAAGAGCGGAACCCGGGCAGCTTGGAGCAAGCTTACATCGCAGATTCCACTTGATGATACAAGGCTGTCAGATGGTCCAACTGCGTATGTGTTCATTCCGCAAGCGCAATGGAGCACGGAAGTCGATACGCTGTGGGTTGGATTGGCTGTTCGCGAGTTTGGGGATGTACAAGATGGAATCGAGACGTTGGAAGTAAGCGGTGGACTCTGCGTGAGTGCCAAAGTAAACGGGGATGAAGCTCATATGTGGCGTGTATATGATGCGATATTCGCTTGGCTCCAGCAATCATCTGAGTATGAGATCGATACGAGTGAAGGTGTTCTCGGAATGGAAACAGTACCGCTTGAGCCATTCAACGCGCTTACGGTTCCTTACTCGGAGATCGAGACATTTCACTTTACGATGTTATATCCGATTCGCAGGAAGTTGGTGTAGGCTCTATTATGGGGAAATTATCAGGCCGAATCGCGATTGTTACAGGCGCAAGTCGTGCAGCAGGCATCGGAGCAGCGGTGTGCAAGGAGTTGGCCGGGCACGGTGCTGATGTGTTTTTTACACATTGGGGCAGCTACGATGAACAGATGCCTTGGGGAAGTGCTCGGGTGGAAGCAGATCAGCTTCAAGAGGAGATACGCTCCATGGGTGTCCGTTGCGAACATCTACAATTAGATCTATCCTTGCCTGAGAATACGGTAGAATTATTGAATCATCTCCATGACAGATTAGGAGCGCCTTGCATCCTTGTAAACAATGCCTGCTACTCCGTTAATGATGATCCAACAACGATTACAGCTCAGTCTCTAGATGCTCACTATGCTATTAATGTTAGGGCGGTCGTGCTGCTTAGCGTGGAATTTGCTAGACGATTCACAGCTCAGTCAGGTGGCCGAATTATCAATATGACATCTGGCCAATCGCTTGGCCCTATGAGGGGTGAAATCTCCTATACCACGACTAAAGGAGCTGTTGACTCCTTCACGCGCACCTTCGCTGCAGAAGTGGGGCCGAAGGCAATCACGGTTAATGCCGTTAATCCAGGCCCAACGGACACGGGTTGGATGACAGGCGAGCTTCGAATACAGCTGGCACAACAATTTGCAGCTGGCAGAGTGGGCATGCCCACTGATGCTGCTCGATTAGTTGCTTTCCTAGCCTCCGATGATGCAGAGTGGATGACTGGCCAAGTGCTTCATTCGACCGGCGGATTCAACTAATAATGAGCGTACAAGAGCCCCTCATCATTGAGGGGCTCTTGTGCTTGGTAAGAAAGTGTTGTTCGGAGGATGTTGATTTTGATAACAAACCACTTTAAGATCTCACAAGATTCACTCGTCAAAATCAATATAATTAATAACGAAATTAATTTTATTTATTCTAACCGTTTACAAACTGAATATGTTGAATTATACTTTAAGAAAAAGGGAAGGAGTCGGATATGAAATATCCTATCCTCACTCAGTGTCCTGTATGTGACAATACGCTGTACGCCGTCAAGCTGGAATGTGGACATTGCCGGACGAAGATTGAGAACACGTTTGAATTATCAGCGCTGGCTCATCTCTCATCCGAACAGCTCCATTTTGCAGTTACCTTTCTGGTGAACAGAGGCAATATCAAGGAAGTGGAGAAAGAGCTAGGCATATCTTACCCGACGGTGCGCGGCAAGCTGAACGATATCATCACGGCCCTCGGATACGAGACGCGGAAGAAATCGGAGTTCGATGAGAAGAAGGTCATTACAATGCTGGAGAATGGCGAAATCACAGCGGATGAAGCGGTCAAATTGTTGAAGCATGAATAAGGAGGATGAAACGATGAAAGAAGAAATCGGCAAAGTGCTATCCATGATGCAAGAAGGCAAGATTAATTCAGACCAGGCTTCAGAATTGATTAATGCCCTTAAGGAAAAGCAACCCACGCAAGCGGTACAGGTGTTAGGGAGACCCGATTATTCGAAGAGATACTCATCATCATCCGGCGGTTATTTAGCCAAGACGTTAAAGATACGCATAAAATCGCAAGACAACGATAATGTGAACATTAATTTGCCGATTAAGCTGGTGAAGGCTGTTCTCGGAGCAGGGCATAGCATCGCGTCCAATATTCCGCAGGCTGCGCAATATGTGAAGGATATCGATATCAACTTGCTGATTGATGCCATCGAGAATGAGCTAGATGGACAGATCATTGATATCCGCTCTGGTGAGAATGATACCATCACCGTCGTGATTGAGTAACGGGCCATGGTCATTGTGAAGGTGAAGAACAATGAGCATGCTTTCACGATTCCGGTTCCTTATACCGTGTTGCGCATGGGGAGCGGTATCTTGACTTCCAAGTTAGTCCATCGCAAGATGAGGGATTGGCTGAACAAGCGCAAGGGGATTGATCAGCTACTGTCGATTCTCGAAAACCAACCAACGAAGAAAGCGATTAGGCAGCTCATCAAGGAGCTGCAACGCTGCAAAGGGACTGTTCTTGTTGATATTCAGGCTTCAGACGGCACGGAAGTAACGATCAAATTATAAATAGAGTCATTGATTGAAGTCCGCATGCGAATGCGGGCTTTAGTCGCTCTATATATCGAGGAGACCATGAAATGAATCAAGAAGTGACAGATTTCATAGAAAAAGTGAAAGAGTCTTGGCAAGCGCAGCTGTGCCAGGAACTGCGCCAAGTCGTTCATAATGCTATTCCAGATGTTCAAGAGCGCATACAGTACAACAAGCCTCACTTTCTGCTTAACAAAAAATATGCCGCTGTAATTTCGACTTCCAAGGAAGCCGTAAGCTTCACGATCTTCAACGCGACCGGACTTGAGTTGCCAGAGGGGCTGTTCGACGGTCCTCCGGAGCGCAAGACGATCAAGTTCCGCAATGGCGGACAAATCGATGACGCAAGTCTAACCCAATTAGTCAAACAAGCCTCTAGCACACTATGACGCAAACACGGTTTCATTGACTCCGCCACCTCGTTTAGTTACTATACGCTAGGTTACCTGCTGACAATTTTTTCACTTCTTTCAAATATTTAGCGGACAGCCTATAATGAGAGAAGTCAAACCTAGTCCAATCGACGAAAGCGAGGCGGCATGCAGGATGGAAAAAAGGCAGTACGGCAGCACCGATATGAACGTGAGTATTCTTGGCTTTGGCGGCGCGGAGATCGGCTTCGAGGGCGTTAGCGTCGAGCAAGCGGACAAGCTGCTCAGCAGCGCGCTTGACGCGGGGCTGAACGTTATCGACACGGCGGAATGCTACGCCACTAGCGAGGAACTGATTGGCAAGACCATCGCGCGGCGTCGCGGGGATTATTATCTGTTCACCAAATGCGGTCACGCGTCCGGCTTCGACAAACCTGACTGGGATCCAGCCATGCTGGAAGCGAGCATCGACCGCAGCTTGAAGAGGCTGCAGACGGACTACGTCGATGTCGTGCATCTGCACAGCTGTTCGGAGGAATTGCTGCGCCAAGGCGATGTCATCGAGGTGCTGCAACGGGCGAAAGAGAAAGGCAAAACCCGCTATATCGGCTACAGCGGAGACCATAAAGCCGCGCTCTATGCCGTGCAATGCGGTGCATTCGACTCGCTGGAGACATCCGTCAACATCGCCGATCAGGAGGCGATAACATTGACGATTCCGGAGGCGCAGAGTCGAGGAATTGGCGTCGTTGCTAAGCGACCGATCGCGAATGCAGCTTGGAAGACAGGTGAGAAGCCGGTATCCGGGTATCATCATACATATTGGGATCGGCTGCAGACGCTCGGTTACGACTTCCTGCAGAGTGATCTGAATGAATCGATCGGCACAGCGCTTCGTTTCACATTGTCCGTTCCAGGCGTGAATGCCGCAATTGTGGGCACGACGAAGCCTGACCGCTGGATCGAGAATGCCCGTCTTCTGGCACAGGGCTTGCTGCCGGAAGAGATTTACGAGGCCATTCGCGCGCAGTGGAAGGCGAATGCACAAGCGGATTGGATCGGCCAAGGCTGAGAATCCAGTGAAGAGATAGATGCCGAACAGGCGCACAATGTAACAGGAGGCTGGCGTAATGCGCCAGCCTTCTTTTCTTCAGCTCAGCAACAGGCTGCGAAGTCACTTACGTCAAGTATAGTAGATATAATATGTATAATATAGTGATAATATTTTCACTTCTTACACTTTGTAATCTGCTTACTTATAATAGTAAGCGTGTCCACTATAGGGCAAATTCGAATCGAAAGTGAGATGAGCCTGTATGCAATATCGGAGATTGGGAAAGAGTGGAGTGAAAGTTAGCGAGATTAGTTTGGGCAGTTGGCTGACATATGGAGGTTATGTCGAGCGGGAAAACGCAGTGAAGTCCATTGAAACCGCCTATGACCTAGGCATCAATTTCTTCGATACGGCAAACGTTTACGAACGTGGGGCAGCAGAGAAACTCATGGGTGAAACGCTGCGTGCATACTCTCGCGAGTCGTACGTACTAGCGACTAAGGTGTTCGGTCAGATGGGCGATGGTCCTAACGATCGTGGGCTTTCACGCAAACACATTGTTGAACAATGTCATGCAAGCTTGAAGCGGTTAGGCGCCGACTATATTGATCTGTATTATTGCCACCGCTTTGATCCAAACACGCCGATGGAAGAAACACTTCGCGCATTGGACGATTTGGTGCGTCAGGGCAAAGTATTGTATGTGGGGGTCAGCGAGTGGACAGCATCGCAGATGGCTGAGGCTCACGCTATCGCCGATCGTTACCTGCTAGACCGTATTGTTGCGAATCAACCGATCTACAATATGTTCAATCGCTACATTGAGAAAGAAGTCATTCCTTACGGAGAGCGCGGAGGAATCGGACAAGTTGTCTTCTCGCCACTCGCTCAAGGTTTGCTAACGGGCAAATACCTGTCTATACAGGACCTTCCTGAGAATAGCCGGGCGTCCAAGCTGGAGGGGATGCGTAATGGGATTACCGAAGAAAAAATCGCCAAGGTGCAACAGCTGAGCAGTGCTGCTTCTGAGGTTGATCTGACAGTCGGACAATTGGCTCTAGCTTGGATTCTGCGTCAGTCCAACGTAAGCAGTGCCCTGGTAGGCGCAAGCCGGCCAGAGCAAGTAGAAGAGAACGTCAAGGCAGCCGGCACCCAGCTTAGCTCTGACTTGATCGAGCGCATCGAGAATATTCTGGCTTAACAACCGATAGAGGAGAAATCAAACATGCCTAAAGTAGTCATTACCGGCGGAAGCGGAATGCTTGGAGAATGGGCGGTGAAGCACTTTGTCGAACAAGGCTATGAAGTCATCAATGCCGATATCAAACAGCCGAGACAAGCCTTGTGCAGAACTGTAATTGTAGATCTTAACAATTTGGGTGAAGTATATGGCGTATTGGCTGGAGCTGACGCCGTTGTACATTTGGCC
This sequence comes from Paenibacillus sp. J31R98, assembly GCF_056269245.1. Taxonomy (NCBI): domain Bacteria; kingdom Bacillati; phylum Bacillota; class Bacilli; order Caryophanales; family Paenibacillaceae; genus Paenibacillus; species Paenibacillus sp. J31R98. The sequence continues at coordinate 1,532,879 of NZ_JBWDNO010000001.1, read as the reverse complement.
GCGATTCCAGTCGCCTATTCGCACCCGAACGAAGTCACGTTCAACAACAATGTAATGTCCACTTATAATATATTGGAAGCTGCAGCAGGGCTCGGGATTCGCAAAGCCGTCATCGCGTCGAGCGAATCGTCGTATGGATTGGTATTTGCAGTAGAACGCTTCAGTCCGCTATACGTTCCGGTGGATGAGGAACACCCTCAGCTTCCGCAGGATAGCTATGGTTTATCGAAGGTTGTAAACGAACAGACAGCGGATATGTTCCACAGACGTACCGGCATGCAGATTGTCTCGTTCCGTCTCGGCAATGTAATCGCTCCGGACGCTTATAAGCGATTCCCGCAATTCATTCACGATCCCGCTGAGCGCGATCGCATATTATGGAGCTATATCGATACAAGGGATGCGGCAGCAGCATTCCAGCTGGCGATTGAAGCAGATGGGCTGGGCAGCGTAGCTCTTAATCTAGCGGCTGACGATACGAGCATGGACATTCCTAGCAGAGATCTTATGGCAGCCAGATATCAAGACGTAACGGATTTCAGAAGTTCGCTTCAGGGGCACGAAACGCTGCTAAGCAATGAAAAAGCAAAGCAGCTGCTGAATTGGCAACCCAAACATGCTTGGCGCGATCAAATTTAATGCCATAAAATAAGTTCGGATGATATAGGAGGCTGGCGAATGCGCCAGCCTCCTTTTTACATATTCAGCTCCCACACCTAATTGGCAGGTAATCGTGGAAAAATCTTGAAGTAATAATGAGGGTTCATCCTAATACCCACACAGAAAATACGGAAGGGCAGTGACGCATTGAAAGCAAATGTTTGGATCGCAGCTCTAGGCATGGCTGCTACGATGACCGCATTCCTATTAACGACTGGCTGTATGGAAGACAACACGAATCCTATGTTGGATTCAAGTGGGAAATCATTTATCTTGAAAGAAGTAACGGATGTTAAGCAAGTGATGCAGATTACAGGCAAGGATTCGCCCAATAAAACAGAACGTTTCGGGGTTCAAGGCACGGATCTCGGTTCCATGATCAATGATGGGGATAGAACGTATCTGGTATTCGGTGATACATTTGGTGAACGAGACGCAGATCAGATCGGCGCAGGAGGCAGTTTCTGGCGCTCCAATACCATTGGCTATACGACCGATGATAACCCAGTAGACGGTATCAAACTGGACGGCATGATTACGGATGAAACGGGGCTTGCGAAAGAACTGCTCCCATCCAAGAAGGTCGACAATGAAGAGATGACGACGATTCCGACGCACGGGGTGGCGGCGAACGGTGCGCTATACCTGTACTATATGTCGGTCAATCACTGGGGAGCACCTGGCAATTGGGATGCCAACTTCGCAAGCGTGGCGAAATCGACGGATAAAGGCCAGAATTGGACATTGCTGAATCAGCTAAAATGGCCTGGTGAGGGCAACTTCATTCAAGTTAGCCCGTTCAAAGTGGCGAACGGTGACGATAGCTCTGACATTTATTTCTGGTGTATTCCTTCAGGACGTTTCGGCGGCGTGCAGCTGATGAAGGTCGCTGAACCGGAGATAGAGAAACCAGATGCCTATTTGTATTATTCTGGAGACGATGATCAGGGCAAACCAATCTGGGGTAAGGATCCATTGAAAGCAAAGACGATAATTGACGACACGGTAGGCGAGCTGTCGGTTGTATGGAACCCTTATCTGGACCGCTGGTTAATGACGTATCTCAAGGAAGGGGAAGGAGTTGTCCTTCGCGAAGGACTGTCTCCTTGGGGGCCGTGGGGCGAAACGATTAATCTTGTTACCCCTTTCGAGCAGCCCGGGCTATATGCTCCGTTTATGAACAGCCGATATACGGCTGACGGAGGCCAAACCATCTATTTCACCTTGTCGCTCTGGAACCCCTACAATGTGTTCTGGTTTAAGGCGAGCTTGCAGAAATAAGTAGTGGTTGCGATTGGTTTACATAATATAGATTATGTTCGATTGTGATTGTTCAATAAAACAGGCTGCCGATAATCTCGGCAGCCTGTCCTATTATTACTCCATTAAGTATTCGCTTTGCCTGCATAAACATTGATGTGGTCAATATGCGCGACCTTGCCGCTGGCCACTTTGCTAGGACCGACAAATTTCAGTTCATACGCTTTGGCAGGTTGGTAGACATAAATTTTGTCCGTGCCGGAGAAGCGAACCTCTTTAGGCTTACCGAGCGTTTTGATAACGGATGCGAAGGTCAGCGACTTGACGCCGACTGTCTGATCAATGGACTGCCCGAAATTACGCAAATCGTAGATGACGCCGGATTTGTTAATACCGAAGCCATATGCGCCTTGTCCCATGCCGAAATTGTACAATTCGTAATGGTTCCCTTTCAGGTCACCGCCAACTTCCGGATCGCCCCATTTGTAATGTACAGCGGAGATCGGCGTTTTGCCTGCGATGGCGTTTAATCCTGGAATTTTCCCAACGCTTGCAAGCTTATAGATGCTGTTGATAAACGTGCTGCCCTTCTGAGAGCTAAGGCTCATCTCGGCAGATGCTGATGCGGTTACGGATGCCGTTGTCTGCGCTGGTGCAGATGCCGCATTAACATTATGGCTGGACAGAGCCGCCATGGAGCTTACTGCAAGCAATCCGGTCAAAGCTATTTTATTTACTAATTTATACGATTTTGTCGTTGTGTTCTTCATTACACTCACCTCTTCTGTTTTGTGGAGACTTCAGGGACGGTTAACTTACAACTTCATAGTAACTAACCTTGTCTCTAAAGGAGTGACAGAATGGTAACGAAATAGTTACAAGATAGTAACAAGGCATTCAACCCAAGCTTACTCGCCGGATCGAGTGAGAACTAAATCGATCGCCTCACGGCTCTGCGTATGCCTCCAACCATCCATAAGATTAGAGGGAAGACGAAGTAGATGAGAGGGTAGAAGCAAATGAGATAGATGTTCTTGAACATATGTGATATTCGTACATGGTGGGAAGTATAAATTGCAATCGCGAGCCAGATTAAAGTCATTACACATGCGATCAGCTTCCAGTTCTTGAAGCCAGTCCACTGGGATAGACCATAGCTAAGAATGAACAGGTAGACGGATAATTTAATGAAATTGCCGAATACCCAGAAGGTGACGTAGAAGGAATCGATGTTCTGGATGAAGTTGAGAATCGTTACGAATTTCGTCAGATAATAAGTCGGGTGAATCAATTGCGCCGCCATATCCGGTCCGGTCACAAACAGAACAACGAGCGTGGTCATTACGCCCCATAGCGCAGCGGCAGCCGTTCCCCAGAGAATGGCGCGCGACGCTGCCTGTTTATTCGCGGCGAAGAAGAACAGCATGAGAATGATCGTTGGATCTAGCATATAGTTGTATGCGTATAAAGTTCCCTTCAGGATGTGGAACCAGCCTGAATCCGCATAGACGGGGAGCATTCTCTTCATATCGATATACTTGAAGTTTAGGAATAGATGGGAATAACAGAAGAGAATAAAGAAAGGGCCAATGACCTCCGCGCAGCGGCTGATTGCTATTATTCCGCCTCTATACACCGCATATGCAGCGAGAAACAATGTGCACACAATGAGAACGATCGTTGGCGTGTTATGAAGCAGAATCAGGTTCTGAAATTCCACCATGCCTATGGTCAACAATGATAACTGCGAAAGCCAATGGAGGAAATAAACGAGAACGAGCGTTTTGCCAAGCAAGGTGCCTAACAAGTCCTTCATGAATGTGACTAATGTTTTATCTTTATTCTGCATGCAGACCCGGAGTATGATCCATGTGGTAACCAACATGAGCAAGCCTCCAAGAAGCATGGATATCCAGCTATCCTGCTTTGCTTCCGCCATGGCTAATCGGATAGGGAGGTAGGAGGTCACGATGATAGAGGAAATGCTGACCATCCAGAACATTGGATAACTTCCTATTTTCATCCTGCTGATGACCTCCCGCTGTTTTATAACTTTCCGATCATGCCAATTGATTTGAGCTCGATATGCGCCTTAACGGTCACTTTAAGCTCCTTGAAGTTCGTATCCCAATCGTCTCGCTCCGACTTCCACCAATAAGGATCATTACGGTGCAGGTATTCGCCAATGCCGAAGACGTCGGTTCCCCAATTCTGGACTTTGTTCATCGTTTGCTGTAATTCCTTCTCGACTTGCGCGCTCACGTAGTTCTGGAGAAGGATCATGTTATCGACCTCGGACAAATCTAGATTGGCCGTGTTCTCAAGCAGATACGCTTGTGCTTTAACGGTTACAATTATACGTTTGGTATTCTTATCGTCCACCGCATGCAAGCGGCGTTTCAGATGGCTCATTCGAAACGATAAGTGGCTTACGCCGTCCTTCCACGGAATCGTTAATCCTTGCCCCGTTTCATTCCCTGACATCCAGCCCGCTCTGGCGCCTTCGGCGTCGTCCAGAATTCCTTTGACCTTGAGCTGCTTGTCCAAGACCGCAAACTTGGATGTGGCGTTATTCATGTTCAGCTCGCTATCGTTCTTCAGCGGCTCCTTAAGCTGAATAACCGGCAGCATAGGACGAGTGCCATCCGAGAGATTATCGATAATGAGAACCCTGGATGAATAGTTTCTGATTTCATTAATATGAAGTCTCTTCTCAGCGCCTATGCTTGTGTTCGGTTCGAGCGGATGCTTCATCGTCAGGAATTGCTTGGCGCTTGATCCTTTAATAAGAACAATGACATCTCTGAGGTTATTCGCGGGATCTCGGCCCATTTTATCGAACAGCATCGTGGCATCCCTCTTTGCGAAATATGTTTCGCTGATGGCAATCATGATGCGATGGTTCATCACTAGCCTCCGAGATGTTTCTCTTTGAATCTTCTGCTGGGCATCGAAGATATCTTTGCCCTTGGCCGACACCACAATGAAGTGATCAGCGCCGCTGAATGTTCCGCTTTTGCCCATGGAGTTCTTCTGAGAGGTGATGACGATTTGATGACTAACTTCAATCTCCCCGTTCTCGGCATAATCAACCGCTGTCCCTATGACAAAAGCTAATTGATTCGGTTCAACAAAGTCCGTACAGCCAGATGAGAACATAATGACCGTAAGGGAGACGAATGAAAGCAACGCGAGCCTGATCATCGCTAATTCCCTTTCTTGTCTCGGCCGTTCTTCATCCAGAAGGGGTACCGAATCGAATAATCATGTCTTTGATCCGTTTGCCATCGAAAGGAGCTACCGGGCTCATGTACGGAGTTCCGAATGATTCCAGCATCACCAGATTGATGAGTAAGAAGATGACACCAAACGAGAAGCCGACAAAACCGAGTAGACTTGATATGAACATCAAGATGTACCGAATAATGCGAAAAGGAAGGGTAGAACTGTATTTTGGAATCGTGTAAGCCGCAACGCCTGTCAAGGAAATGACGATGATGATCGGCGTGGATATGATCCCCGCTTCAACAGCCGCTTGCCCGATAATTAGCGCTCCAATAATGCTAATGATTGGCCCAAGCTGGGTAGGGAGATGAACGCCTGCTTCTTGCAAGCCGTCGAAGACCACCATCATGAGGAACATTTCAATAACGGTTGGAAAAGGGGTGCTCTCCCTAGCCGTCGCGATTCCAAGCATGAGATTCATCGGGACCATCTCGGAATGAAACGTCGATAGAGCAACGTAGATCGCAGGCAAGGAAAATGCAATTAACGCCATGATATAACGGATCGTCCGTATGCATATGACGAATATGAACCTCTCGAAATAATCGTCTGCGGATTGAAGGCCAGACCAGAAGGTAATGGGAAGCACGAGTACGAACGGAGTACCATTCACGATTAATGCGATCTTTCCTTCTAATAGACTAGCGGTCACGATATCCGGGCGTTCGGTGTTCATGATTTGCGGAAACATGGAGTAGGAGTTATCCTCCAGCCATTCCTCGAGATAGGAAGAATCAATGACGCCATCTAATTCGATTTTATCGAGTTTTCGCCTTACATTCGCTAAGACTTTCTCGTCCGCAATGCCTTCCATATAAGCAAGGACCACTCCGGTTTGCGTGTATTTGCCTATCGTATAAGATTCCATTTTCAACCCAGTATGTATAATTCTCCGTCTGATTAAGGACGTATTGGTGCGAAGATTCTCGACGAATCCTTCCTTGGCGCCGCGCAAGGTGGATTCCTTCTTCGGCTCTTGAATGCTTCTTTTCTCGTATTCCTGGACCTGCGCGATGATTGCCGATGCTTCGCCATCCACGATTATGGCAAGATTCCCTTGAAGAATATGCTGAAGCAGATCCTCTGCACAATCGACCATCTTCACATTGGATAACGCAAACCATTCGCGTCTGACCATCTCGGCGAGCGAATGGATACGATCTATGCCATGTGGTAATCCGCCAAATAGCAGCGGTTTCAGAATGTTATCCTCAACGCCTTGCGTTCGAGTCATGCCATCCAAGTAAACAAGCAATAATAGCGTTTCGTCTTCTGACGTGAATGTACGGAAAATAATATCGGAGCAATTCGTGAATTGTTCTCGCAGGTAAGCTTCATTCACTGTGAGATTGCTGCTTATGGAACCCAAGCATGATCAACTCCTTTACCCAACCTTCCTCCAGTATTATGGATAAAGGTGCATGCGCTTATGCAGATATTGCCAATGATTGATTTGGTCTATCGTTATGATAGGAACAACGATATTGATCAATAATTTTGAATTTCATAGAATGAGGCAAACGTTGTAAGGCGTTATACATTGGGAGGGCAAAGGAATGAGGCATCTATATAAGAACGATATGGTCACTGGCTCCGAGGCGCTTATCCGAAGTTTGCTTATTGAAGGCGTGGAATGCGTATTTGGGATTCCAGGGGGAAGCGTCTTGAACATTTATGACGCCATTCATGAAGCTCCTGCATTTGAACATATCTTAACTCGACATGAGCAGGGGGCCATTCATGCTGCGGATGGATATGCACGCGCCACTGGCAAAGTCGGCGTTTGTTTCGCAACATCCGGTCCTGGAGCGACGAATCTCGTTACGGGAATCGCCACTGCGAATATGGACTCGGTACCACTCGTTGTCATTACTGGCAATGTCTCGACGGCTTTACTCGGTACGGATGCGTTTCAGGAAGCGGATATTACAGGCATTACGATGCCGATCTCGAAACACAACTTCTTGGTTCGAGATGTCTATGAGCTGCCGAGAATTATACACGAGGCGTTCTATATTGCTTCCACTGGACGCAAGGGGCCAGTCATCGTTGATATTCCAAAGGATATCTCAACCCAGATGATGATGTTTCAATATCCATCAGATACGCCAACAATCCGGGGATACCAGCCGCACAACCAACCAAGCGAGACACAAATTGATAAACTGCTGAAGGCGATCGAAGAAGCAGAGCGACCTGTCATTCTAGCCGGCGGAGGCGTAATCTACTCGGATGCTTCCAAGGAATTAATCGAATTTGCGGAGAAGACCCGTATACCTGTTACGACGACATTGCTTGGTCTGGGCGGATTCCCAAGTGCGCATGAATTGTGGATGGGGATGCCAGGGATGCACGGAACTTACACAGCCAATAAAGCGTTGCAGAATTGTGACCTACTAATCAGTATCGGCGCTCGTTTTGACGACAGAGTCACGATGAAGACTAGCGGATTCGCGCCGAAAGCAACTACAATTGTCCATATCGACATCGATCCGGCGGAAATCGGGAAGATCGTCCAAACGGCAATTCCCTGCATTGGCGACGTACAAGCCGTCCTTCGGATAGCTAACGTGAATGCGAAACCAGGAAAGTCGGAAGCATGGATAAGCGAAATACAAGAGAATAAACTTGATTTCCCGCTTCGTTATACAGATTCGGAAGCACCTTTGAAACCGCAATTCGTCATTGAAATGATTGGGGAAACGACAAAGGGCGAAGCCATCGTGACGACAGACGTTGGCCAGAATCAAATGTGGGCGGCTCAGTTCTATCCGTTTAAGCATCCGCGTTCGCTCATTACTTCGGGAGGGCTCGGAACGATGGGATTTGGATTCCCATCTGCCATCGGCGCACAGGTTGGTAACCCAGACCGAATGGTGGTGTCCGTCAACGGTGATGGCGGTTTTCAAATGTGTGCGCAAGAGCTTGCGATCTGTGCGATTCATAACCTCCCTGTGAAGATTGTCATTCTGAATAATCAGGTTCTTGGTATGATCAGACAATGGCAGGAACTCATTTATGATGATCGCTTTAGTCATATGGATCTCTCAGGAAGCCCCGACTTCGTTAAACTCGCTGAAGCCTATGGCGTTACAGGGCTAAGGGCAACGAACAAAGACGAAGCTCGCGAGGTGTGGCAACAAGCAATGGACCACCCTGGCCCTGTACTCATCGATTTTGTAATCAGTCAGGACGAGAATGTTTATCCTATGGTTACCCCGGGCTCCACGATTGATGACATGATTATGGGGGATGAAGCATGAAACGTCATACCATCTCTGTACTCGTAAATGACCAACCCGGAGTTTTACAGCGAGTAGCTGGATTATTTGGTCGTCGCGGATTCAATATCAACAGCATCACTGTGGGCGAGACCGAGGAACCAGGGCTGTCCCGAATGACTATCGTAACAGTCGGTGACGATCAAACGCTCGAGCAAGTGACCAAGCAGCTATACAAGATCATTGATGTCATACAAATCATTGTATTATCCGCGAATCCGCTCGTTGAACGCGAGCTTGCGCTTATTAAAGTGAATTCAGCATTTAACGTCATTCCGACGGTAACAAGTCTCGCCAAGACCTTCCGTGCATCTCTCGTACACATTGGATCAGATAGCTTGATCATTCAAGTCGTCGGCAATCAAGATAAGATCAATTCGTTCGTTGAGCTCCTGAAACCATACGGTATCCTGGAGCTGACGCGTACTGGACTAACCGCTATGAATCGTTGAAAGGTTGGAATCCTCGTATGAATGAAGGAATCGTTAACAAAATCACGAAGAGCGAGAAGCGGAAGTCGTTATTTCACTTCACGAGAGTCCGCAACTTGCCTTCGATTGCGCATGTCGATGCTTTATACTCCTGTATAGAGGCTGATCCTGCATTAGCCAATGAAAGTCGCAGCAGCCATGCAGAGATCCAATTACATGGACGAGCATTTATAGCAAATGCCCATCTGCGCATTGTTGATCAAGTGATGGAAGCGGGTACGACTCAGCGGCAATTTCAGCAGTATCTGGATCAGCACGTCTTCTTCTGGCCGACCAGAAGCAGCTGCCTGAAGATGCTGGAGATGTATTCCAGAAGGGAGCCGAATGAAGCTTTTGCCGTGTTCCAACTGGATGCGCACGCATTGCTTAGCGACTTCTTTGCACTTGTTAAATTGTCCAAGTACGATTCCGGAAGCTCGCCTCGGTATCCAGCTCGTACTTCGTATAAGAAGAGCCTGCGAATGTTCTTGCCAATGGAGCGATTCGAAACGGTTCAGGAGCGTTTCTTACCTACCAAACCCTCCGAAATCCTTGAGATTCTTATACAAGGAAAAGTAACCAACATGTCCAGGTACTTGCAGGCGATATATTGCAATCGCAGCGAGGACATACCTGAAGTCTGGAGGAAGTATGCCCAGTCGTTACAGGAGTTCCGCGAGTGAAGCCAAACCGAATGTGGGATAGTAAGCGTAATGTGAAGGGATGTGCCGGCTTATATGGAGTTAAGACAGTTAGAGTACTTTATTGCGACATGCGAGGAATTGCATTTCACAAGAGCATCGGTCAAGCTGGGCATTACCCAGCCTTCTTTGAGTCATCAAATCAAGGCGCTTGAAGACGAGCTTGGCGTGCCTCTATTCGACCGTATCGGGAAAAAAATCGCGATTACCGAGGCTGGTATGATCCTTTATCGGCAGAGCAAGTTGGCATTCGGTAATTTAGCGAGCGCCAAAGAGCAAATTGGGGAGCTTCAGCTAATCGAACGCGGCACATTATCAATTGGAGCGCTGCCAGGCGAGCTGAACCAATTGGTCTCATCCTTGCTGCTTGAATTTCATCGCGATTATCCGAAGGTCCGAATTAAAATCTTTGGCGTCGAGGATGTCGTTGAGCGTGTATTGCAGAACGAGCTGGATGTGGCCATTACCATTCTGCCGATCGAGAACGAGAGGATTCATACCATTCCGCTCTATCAGGAGAAATTTTATTTTGTCGCAACGATGAATCATCCTTACGCAGGACGCACTTCTATAAACTTCGAGGAAATAATGAATGTGCCTATCGTCATGTTTCCGGAAACCCACCGCTGCCGGCAGTTAGTCGATATGACTTGTTCCACGGCCGGTTTCACGTTCCAGCCTCTTATCGAGACGACAACGATCGATTCGTTATTCGGACTCGTTCGTTCAGGCGCAGGAGGGACCGTATTATCCAAGACGTTATTAGAAATGTACAACTATGAAGACTTGCTTCCGATTCCGATTGAAAATCCGACCCTGTGCCGTGAAGTGGGGATCGTGTACCACCGTGATAAGTATATGGGCAAAGCAACGCAAGGCTTCATTGATCTGTTGACCGCACATGTGAAGGTCCTGAAGCGTGATTCAAGCAGCGACGGATGTGATCCCGATCAATAATGATAGTTTCTGTCTATCATTTGCATAGAAACAATGGCATTGATCAATGATTGTGGATTACTTAGAATAAGGCATCGGAACAATTCCGAACTGAAGAGGAGGGATACATTGCATGCAAACCATAGCTGCCGCTGAGAAACCAAGAACCATCGGCTCCGTTCAATTCTTACCCGTAAATTTATTCGCGGCGGTAATGGGAATATCGGGTTTGTCATTAGCTTGGAGACAAGCAAGCAAGTTGTTCGGTGTTTCTACCATCATCGCTGATATCATCGGACTTATTGCCGTATTGTTATTTATCGTGTTAGGCATCGGATATCTGTCCAAATGGACGCTATATCCAAAGCAAGTCCAAGCGGAATTCAAGAATCCGATCATCGGGAATTTCTTCGGTACGATTCCGATTGCGATCCTGTTGCTTTCCTCCGTTATCGGAACGTATAGCGCGCGATCAGGACAAGTGATTTGGGTTATTGGAATGGTTCTTGCATTAGCCGCTTGTTATGTTTTTGTTTCACGCTTGCTGAATGGAAATCTCGAGCCGGTGAACAAGGTGCCTGCTGTGCTTGTTCCTGTAGTAGGGACACTTGATATCCCAGTCGCAGGCGGCACAATCCCATTCCCGTGGGCGAATGAAGTTAATCTGATGTGCCTCTCGATCGGGGGAGTCGTGGCGCTAGTATTCTTTACACTGATAATCTCCAGATTGATTCATCACGCACCAATGCCAACAGGCATGACGCCTTCGATGATCATTATGATCGCACCGTTTGAAGTTGGTTTTCTTGGATATACGAATTTCGTGCAGCGAATAGATCCGTTCGCGTCCATGCTGTTTTACTTTGGCTTGTTCTTGTTCATCGTCTTGTTCTTCAAAGTATTCAAGAAATCGAATCCGTTTGGTGTTTCCTGGTGGGGAGTAAGCTTCCCGATTGCAGCTCTTAGCAATGCAGCTCTCAAATACGCGATGTTCAAGGATTCGTGGCTCTTAATCGACATTGCTGCAATCATTCTGGCATTACTAAGTTTGGTTATTGGCTTCCTGTTTATTCGAACCTTGAAGATGCTAGTTAATGGGGATTTGCTTAGAGGTTAAGCAGCGACACGAATTGGCAAACGATACGATAGAGAGGATGAACTTCCATGTATTCGAAACTTCAATACGACGTCGATTTCGACAATGCGATTATCTTCGCTCAATATATTATGGTTGTTAAGGATGGGAAGATGGCAGGCGGAGGTTTGTTAGAACGGTATGACAACGATCATGTTTGGATTAATGGGGAACAATACGTTAGAAAGCAGTCATCATTCATTCAACTGCCTCCGCCTGAGATGATGATTGACATTCCGATGAAACCAAACGAGAACAGAAATTCAGATTGAATACTTCAAAGGAGAATTTCAATCATGTACTGGAATTTGACTAAGTCCATTCAGTTCGTCGCAGCGTTGGTATTAATTGTTGTTATGCTTGTTGGTTCTATCGTCTTCGGACAAAGGGATATTCTCTTCCCTGAAATTGCAGGTATGGCAATGGGAGTTATGGTGTACCATGTATCACATTGGATCAAGAAACCGATTCACCTGTGGCTTTCGCCGAGTATAGCGGCTTTCTTGGGTACTACTTTAAATGATTTGACCTTATCGCCACTGCTCAAACTGTGGCTTGGCTTCGTCATTATTGTCGTACTGATGCACGTATTTCGGGTGAATTTCGGACCCACGATTCCTGCCGGATTGCTGCCAATCTTTCTAGGGTTACATGATTATGTATTCGCAATCTCGACTGCGATCTTTACGTTCGTGATTATGCTGGCTGCATATAGAATGCGGAAGCAAGAGAAGGCGGTACCTAATGGTCCTCAGAGATTTCGGAAGAAGTCAGATACGCTCATCATTAGCATTGTCTTATGCCTGTGGATTGGATTCGCATTCGTAACCAATCTTGAAGTCATCGTCGTTCCACCAGTATTTGCTCTTATTTTTGAAGTGTTTCATGCAGAGAAATTTGCTTGGAGAGCGATCCCGTCACGCTTAGCCGTATTGACGATTTCGGCAATACTTGCAGTCGGCGTTTATCATTGGTTAGCAGGGGCGATCCTAGGAGTCGGTATCCTTAATGTCGTGATTACATTCCTACTCTGCAAGTTGTTTAAAACTCCTGTGCCTGTCGCGTTCGGCGTATCATTAATGCCATTAATTTATCCGGCTTGGGGAACATGGGGATTTCCGGTTGGCGTTTTTATTACGACAGGAGGACTCATGTGCATAACCGCTGCGTATCGACAATTTAGGAATAAGCAGGCAGATGGGGTTCACGTTGAGTCAAAACCTGCAGCTGCGAGATAAAGACAAATCTTTATTTAAAACCATTAACTATCTATTAGAAGGTAAAATAATGGATTTCGTGAGTGAAATTAGAAAAGAGACCTAGCGCAAAAGCTAAGTCTCTTTTTTATGAACCAACCTGCGATCCAGCTATTCAATTGAACGATTGTGATACTCGTTCATTTACTGGTAAACTTCGAATTCGTAGATAATTGGGGCATAGCTTGTGCCCGAAGTGAAATAAATCCGAGCCTGAATCAATATGAAAAATTATCCAACTCTCAGCAAAGAAAACGGTCGATTGCTGTCTAGACGAGATTGCTGTAAATCTTCCTTACAGCCTGTCCATCAGCTTCGAATCTCTCGGCAGCAGCAATGCGCAAAGTCCAAGCAGGGGAAGGAAGGAGCAGATTTCGATTGTAAAAGCGATCGTTTTCACGTCCGTCAGCCAACCGAGGAGAACGGATCCCAGTCCGCCCATGCCGAACGCCAGTCCGAAGAACAAGCCGGATACCGTGCCAATATGCCGGGGCATAAGCTCCTGCGCATAAACAATAATGACGGAGAAGACAGACATAAGGATGAGGCCAATCGCACAGCACAGGACAAGGGCAATGCCAGGGCTCGAATAAGGAAGCGGAAGCGAGAATGGCGCGGTTCCGGCAATGGAAATCCAGATCATCGTCTTGCGGCCAAATTTGTCGGCAAGTGGTCCGCCAAGCAGCGTGCCCACCATACCGGCGAATTGCAAAGCGAACAGGCAGATTTGCGAGCGGGAGAAGGACAAGCCGTAATGGTCTATAAAATAAAACGAGTAATAGCCCGTCATTCCCGCAATGTAGACAAACTTGGAGAAAAGCAATTGGGCCATGCCTTTCCCACTGGAAGCGGCCATCCGGGCGACACGGGAGGATTCCGGATGCAGGACGGATGAGCCTACGCCGATAAGAGAGCCGGATACGAGCAGCGATTTCGGATTGGAACAACGGAAAAGCGGACGGCACTGCGGTCTGCATAGCATCATTCAGCAGATGAGCGAAGCTTACGCCAAACAGCATCCAGATGGCCGGATTGCGCTGTACCTGTAAAGCGGCGGTTTGATTCATGAAATGGATCCCCCTTTTCATTTTTTTCAGTATAGCGGGGGAAGAGAGTATGGTCGCTAGCGAAAAGTGCTGCAATTGGAGCAACATTTGCTATAATGACGGCTGTTGACAACGAATGCTTCTGACTTTATGATGGAATAGAATGATCGTTCGATCTAATCGGAAAAGGAGGTGGGAGCGTGTTTGAGCAATACAACAAGATGCAGAAAGCCGTCCTCGAGACAACACTGAACTTGATTATCGACAAGGAACTACAGGCGACGTCCATGTCGCTCATTGCGAAGGAATCCAAGGTTTCAACCGGAAACATTTATCACTACTTCAGCAGCAAGGAAGAGATCATCAATGAGCTGTACAAAGCGATCGTCCAGTTCAACGGCGAATACGTGACGAAGAGCATGAAGGAAGCCTCCTCATTGCAAGAGAGATTCCGACAAGCTTGGCGAAGCGTGATTGAGCTGGGGAAGCAGTATCCTAAGGGCTTCAGGTTTATTGAACAGTATTCATTCTCGCCGTATATCTATGAGCAGTCCAAGCTGGAAGCTTATAAAGGCGGCTGGTGTGGTCCGATGGAGGAGCTGTACCGTCAGGCAGTCGACGAAGGCTTGTTCGTCCGGCTCGATCCGCACATGATGGTGCAGATGCATTACGGCTCCCTCGTCTATCTCTTGAAGAGTCACCAGCAGAACATGCTGGAATTGACGGAAGATGTGGCAGAGCAAGCCATTCACTTCTGCTGGAGCGCAGTGAGTCAAGGATAGCGACAAGGTTAGAACGAGCAGGTTCTAACCGCTTCTTTTGCATCGATTAGATCGAACGTTCGGTTTAATATAGAACTGGAGGGAATTCAATCATGACAACAAAAACGATTTTTATAACAGGAACAAGCTCAGGCTTGGGAAAATTAACGGCGATACATTTTGCAAAGCTCGGCTGGAATGTAGCAGCAACGATGCGCAGCCCCGAGAAAGAAAGCGAACTCACAGCGTATGAGAATATCAAGATCTTCAAGCTGGACGTTACGAAAGCGGACGAAGTGCATTCAGCTGTTAATGATGCGATTGCAGCTTTCGGGAAGATCGATGTTGTCGTTAACAATGCCGGAATGGGTTCGTATGGCGCATTGGAATTAGCCGCGGAGAATACGATTGATTGGCAGTTTGCCGTGAATGTCCGCGGTCCGATTAACGTAATTCGTCAATTCCTGCCTCACTTCAGAGCGCAAGACGGCGGGATGTTTATCAATATCAGTTCCTTCATGGGCGTAACCACGGCCGTCCCGCTTGGCTCTCTATATAATATGTCCAAATTTGCTTTGGAAGGCTTGACGGAAGGGCTCTATTACGAGCTTAAACCGCTCAATATCGAGCTTCGGCTGATCGAGCAAGGCGGCTCCAAGGGGAACAATTTCGTCGACAGCATCATCTGGAATAAGGATGAGAATATCAAGGACTACGATGACCTGACCAACAAAGTATCGAGCTTAATGGCAAGCCGGCCCGAGGATCAACTCGATGATCCGCAAACGATTGTCGATGCTATTGCGGCGCAAGCAACGGGTGAGAGCAATCAATTCCGGACAGTGGTCGGCGAGGCGGGAAGAAACCTTTTGGCGCTTCGGAATTCGGTTCCGATCGAGCAATATCTGGAGACGATTGCGTCAAACTATGCGTGAACAATCTTAATGATAGAATAAGATAGATTTCAGATTGATTTAAGGTTGCACGCGTATACTTGGTTTCAATGACCCCCCATTTAACATATAGCAAGACCTTGAACCCGCTCACGCAGCGGGTTACTTTTTTTTGTTTGTACGAAATCGGGAAAAGGAGTGTACAATAAGGGGTAGAGGTGGGGATATGAGCAAGAAGCAAGACATCATGATGGCGACGCTCGACTTGATACACGAAGAGGGACTACAGTCGGTTACTTTCGCCAAATTATTCAAGCGAGCGAATGTCGGGTCGGGCACGATCTATAATTACTTCGCGAACAAAGAAGACTTGGTGAATGAAGTATATAAAGAGTCGCGCAACCAAATGGGGGAATACCTCCTGCAAGGTTACGATCCCGGCGCGAGCTTGTACGAACGGTTTAAATGTCTCCAGATGAACCGGCTGCGGTTCGGCATGCACTTTCCGAAGCGGTTTCTGTTTATTGACAGCTATTCCTTCTCGCCGTATATATCGCCCGAGCTGCGAAGTACAGAGGATAGCTATAATTCCAGTAAAGTCGTGAAGGATCTAATTGTTGAAGGGCAGAAGCAAGGCGTTATCAAAGAAATGGACTCGCATCTGTGCCATCAGCTCATTCACGGCATCATCTCATCCATCTTGAAGGGTTACTATGTAAATAAATATCCTTTGAGCGAAATGCAAATTCAGCAAATGATCGAGGCATCCTGGAAAGCGATACTCGTGTAACAAGGAGTCCATAGGACGCATATGTGATCCATGGGCTCTTATCTTCAATTGGTTGGAATATACATTCCAAATTGTATTGACCGCGATTGTGATTGGATCTATACTGACTATGAAACAAACATTCCAAACCACGAAGGAGAGAATAACTCATGAAGATATATGATAAATTGTTTATCGGCGGTCAGTGGAAAACACCATCGTCGCAGGAATTGCTAAACATTCGTTCACCACACGACCTGTCGATCGTCGGGCGCGCGGCTCAAGCGACAGCGGCTGATATTGATGCCGCTGTTGCGGAGGCAAGAACTGCTTTCGATCAAGGTCCATGGCCGCGAATGACACCGGGTGAGCGTCAAGCTATCGTCAAACGTTTTAATGAATTGCACGCGGCGCGAGCAGACGAGATCGCGGCTTTGATTACGTCCGAGAATGGCACGCCAAACTGGTTCACGAACGGCTTGCAGCATTCCTTGGCGGAGCAAACGAACGCTTATATTCGTTCGGCTGAGAAACTGCAATGGGAAGAAACGCTAAACGATGGCAAGGGACCAATCATTCGTCGAGAAGCGGTCGGCGTCGTTGCCGCTGTCATTCCATGGAATGCGCCCAACCAGTCGGCACTCGCCAAATTGATTCCTGCCTTGCTGGCAGGGTGTGCGGTCATTCTGAAAGCATCGCCGGAAACATCCCTTGACGCGCTGCTGCTCGGCGAGATATTCGCCGAAGCCGGTTTTCCGCAAGGCGTCGTCAGCATCGTGCCGGCAGGTCGCGAAACGAGCGAATACCTCGTCTCCCATTCAGGTGTCGACAAAATCGCGTTTACGGGATCAACCGGTGCTGGGCGACGCATTGCATCGATTGCGGGCGAACAGCTCAAACGCGTGAGTCTGGAGCTTGGCGGCAAATCCGCGACAATCATACTCGACGACGCGGATCTGGAAGCCGCAGTTCAGGGCTTGAAGTATTCGTCCTTCGTGAATAACGGAGAGAGCTGCGTTGCCCATACCCGCGTGCTTGTCTCCAAGAATCGTTATGAAGAAGCGGTTGCCTTGATCAGAACAATGACGGAAAGCTTAGTTGTCAGCAACCCTGCGGATCCTGCGACATTTATCGGTCCAATGGTGAGAGCCGATCAACAAAAACGGGTTCAATCATATATCGAGCTTGGAATTCAAGAAGGCGCGCGCCTAGTAACCGGCGGTGCGGAAGTGCCTGCAGGGCTGGAGGGCGGATATTACGTCAAGCCTACCGTCTTCGCAGATGTCGATAACAGCATGCGTATCGCGCAGGAGGAGATCTTTGGCCCGGTACTCGTCGTCATTCCTTACGAAGATGAAGCTGATGCTGTGCGTATCGCGAACGATTCCCCTTATGGTCTCGGCGGCGGCGTTTGGTCCGGATCTCGCGAGCATGGCCTCGAGATTGCGCGGCAAATCCGTTCCGGTTACCTCGTTGTGAACGGTGCGATGGCTTCGTACGAAGCGCCTTTCGGCGGCTACAAAGCGAGCGGCATCGGCCGTGAATTCGGCGCTGCAGGATTGTCTGCATATCTCGAGCTAAAAGGGATTAACCTATAATCAATTACACTTGGAGGAGAGAAACCTAATGACACAAATTAATGCAAATGACTCTATTCTGACATTTATCAATGTGTTTAAAGTCAACGAACCCGAAAACCAGGATCGCGTTGTCGAGCTGCTTACTCAAGCCACGGATGTATCGGTTAAATACGCGCCAGGGTTTATTTCATGCGCACTGCACAAAAGCATTGACGGAAAAATGGTCACGATGTACGCACAGTGGCAAAGCATGGATCATTACCAAGCGATGAGAGACGATCCTAGACCGCTCCCTTACTTCCAAGAAGCACTCACTATAGCTACATTCGAATCGGGGATGTATGAAGTCGTCAAAACATTTGAGCATACGAAAGAATAATAATCATAACGGCCATCACGCATAACAAACGCTCACGTAGATGAATTGTGACTGGTTAAGCAGAGTTTTATGGAATGATTGTTCCAATACACTCCGCAACCCGCACGCTCTATTTTGATTAACATGGAATATATATTCCAATCTTACTTTGTTTCGCGCATCATAATCACATGATATTAGGAGGACAATAACATGTCTAAGTCTAAAGTATGGTTCATTACCGGCAGCTCCCGCGGTTTCGGCCGCAAGCTTGCAGAAGCAGTACTGGCTAATGGCGACCGCCTAGTCGCAACTGCCCGTAACACAGAGCAAATTGCCGATCTCAAACAGCGGTATGGCGAACAAGTCCAGATCGTACAGCTCGACGTCAATCGCTACGAGCAGGCGGAAGCCGCTGTTAAAGTCGCGTTCGAAACATTCGGACGATTAGACGTACTCGTGAACAATGCGGGATACGGCAACGTTTCCGCTATCGAAGATACGTCCATGGAAGATTTCCGAGCGCAAGTGGAAACGAATCTGTGGGGCGTCATCAATGTAACGAAAGCCGCGCTGCCATTGCTCAGAGAACAAGGAAGCGGCCATATCATTCAATTCTCTTCCATCGGAGGACGCATCGGCGCTCCAGGCTTGGCCCCATATCAAGCGGCCAAATGGGCAGTGGAAGGCTTCTCCGAAGTGCTGAACAAGGAAGTGGCTCCGCTTGGCATCAAGGTAACGCTGATCGAGCCGGGCGGCTTCAGAACCGATTGGGCTGGTTCCTCCATGCAGCAAGCAGAGCCTAGCGAGCCTTATAAGAATACGGTCGGCTACATGGCGAATTATTTCCGAGAAAACACCGGCAATGAAAAAGGAGATCCGGCCAAAGCCGCGCAAGCGATCCTTACGATCGCCAATGAATCTAATCCACCGCTTCGCTTGCTGCTCGGCAGTGATGCCGTCGAACTCGCGAACGCGATGGACAACAGCAAGCTGGAAGAAACGAAGCGCTGGGAAGCACTTAGCCGATCGACCGACATTGAGGTGCGACCTTGAAAACAAGCGCTAACGTCACGCTTTTATCATTGGCTGTAAGTACAACCTTCGGCACAATGATGGCGGCGCCGGCAGTTAAGCTGCTGGCGGTCGCCTTCCCGGACACGAACGCGTTATTGGTGCAATGGGTCGTTACGCTCTCATCCTTGTTTATATTGCCGACGTTGTTTATGGCCGAGAAACTCGGAAGACGCTTTAACCGGAAAAGCATACTGATCTTCGGTTTGCTTTTGTATCTGGTCGGAGGAGTCGGTCCGGCTTTCATGCAGTCGTTCACGATGATATTAGTTTGCCGGGCCATATTGGGGCTCAGCATCGGACTTATCTCGCCCACGTTTAACTCGTTGATTGCGGAGAATTTCCAAGGTCAGGCACGTTCAAGGATGAATGGTTACCAAACTTCGATTAACGGCATCGGCGGAGCGATCTTCCTATCCATCGGTGGCATCATTGCTACGCTCGGGTGGAGAGAAATCTTCTTAACGTATTTATATGCGGTCATTTTATTGATACTGGTTATCTTGTGGCTTCCGAAATTCCCGCCGCTCAAACTAGATCAAGCGGCTTCTAAGGTAAGGGTCAAGCTTCCAACGTTCTTCTACGCGATTGCCATAGCGGGAGGACTGCACACCATGATGTTCGCATTGCTTCCGACGAACCTTTCGTTGTTCATGGCCCAATACGGGATCGGAAACGTGGCATCTGTAGGCTACTTAATCGCTTTCGCCTTGATCGGCGTATTTGTCGGCGGCGTCTTGATTACTCGAATGGCCGAGATGTTCAAAAAAATGCTAACACCATTGAATCTGGCCGTGATGGCCATCGGGTTCCTACTCGTCGGATCCGCACACTCGGTGTGGACACTCGCATCAGGCGTGTTTTTGATCGGCTTCGCTGAGGGAATGCTCTTCCCTCTATCATTCGTCAAGACAGCGATAGTGGCGCCGAAGGCAAGGTTGACCTCGGCTATTTCTCTGCTGCTGGCATGCGTGTATATCTGTCAATTTCTAAGCCCGCTCTTCATAAGAGGAGTTGAACTTCTGCTGCAGACGGATTCGACGCGCAGCGTGTTCCTAGCTGTAGCTGCTGGGCTAGGCGCTACGACTGCTGCTTTCTTAGCTGCCGGTCGAATCTCTCGTAGAAACATTAAAGTAAGCTCGGGTGCCAGCATGACCGCCAAATAAAGTACTGAACCAACAACGGAATCCATGGCAGCCGATGGATTCCGTTGTTTTTTGGGCGCAAAGGTGGCTCGAGCGGATCGTCTTGCATATAAATAAGAAAAACTTGAAGGGGTGACTGCTATGAGATATACAGTACAATATATCCCCCTTAGCAAGATCAAGCCCGGATTAACGACTGCGCTAACGAATCGGATCAAGGATCTTAAACGAACCGCGCAGGATTGCATGCAGCTCATGATTGTCCGCAAGAGCAAGAAGGCTGGCGGATACGTCCTGGTGAGCGGCAACAGTCACTATGATTACTTCAAGAAGCATACGAGGAAAACGTCCGTGCCTTGTCTTGTAGATGAGTCTAAAGCGTCAGCGAAGCTGAATGCATGGATTCACCGCATACGCAAACCGAATTTACCGTATGAGGTGCCGTACATCAAGAAGGAACGGACACCGGCAAGCAGCTGGGCGATCATCCGGAGATTCATGAAGCAGGAGCCGCGGTTCAAGAGTCTCTCACGCAGGGAGCAGCTGCAGGTGCTTCGGCTCGGACTTCAATATAAGAGAACAACCGTATCCGCTATGAGAGACATGGTGCACAAACAGTTAAACAACAAGAAATCGGGGTAATAATGCCCGTTCAATCGAATCCGTCGAACCGTGCAGCAAACGGTTTGGCGGATTTTTGTGCAGAAGATGAATTAAACCAACTTTTACATAGCAACCGAACCACTGAATCGTTAGACTCGAAGTTGAAGTAGTTTTGTGCCTCAGAAAGACGGATCACTTAAAAGGTGGGGGTAACGAATGAACGAGCAGATAAAGAAGCAGCTGATGGAGAAGAATGAACGGCTAATCAACATGGTGATTGAACGCGCGAAGAGAGATTTTCCGGACGATATTGCCATCATTGGGCTTACTGGTTCTATGCGTACCGGAGACTTTCACGAGAAGAGCGATCTTGATTTAATCATCATTAATAACACGGACCGTGCTTGGGGAATCTCCTCTTCTTTTATACTAGATGATGTCGGCTATGATATCTATTGCACCCCTTGGGATACGAGAATACAAGCACAATCGACCTTGGAAAGTCCTGGCGTTTCGAGCCTAACCGAGCTGCAGATTCTGTATTACGCAAAGCCGGAGGATTTGGAGAAGCTTAACGCATTCAGGCAAAAAGCTCTTGATGCGCTTGCGAGCCCAATCGGAGAAGAGAGCTTGAATCGAGCTAGAAAATGGATCGATACTGCAAAGCAAGAATATAGCAATACGATGCTGAGTGATGATATCGGTTCAGTGCGCCATGCATCTGCAGGTGTTCTGTACAATCTGGTCAATGCCTTGGTCAGCATGAATAACGCTTGCATCAAGCGGGGGATCAAGCGGTATTTGGATGAGATCAGAACGTATCCGTATATGCCGGAGGATTTTGAGACCCTCTACATGTCAGTTATCGAAGCAAATACCGCGGAAGAGATTCGGCAATCCTCTTTAGCGATTCTGAGAAGCGTTACCGAGTTGCACCGTTCAATGTGTGATCGCCTCATCGTGAAACCAACTCCGACTTTCGATAACCTTAGAGGCACATTCGAGGAGTTATGGTGCAACTGTCGGAACAAAATCTTGAACAGTGTTGAGACTAACGATCCTTCGTATGCTTTTCTCGCGGCTGCAGGAGCTCAAGATTATCTCGATGAAATGGCTGCGGATCGAGGGACGCCAAAGTTTGATCTGATGCAGTATTTTGATGCGAGTCATTTGCAAGTTATGGAAGAGAAGTTCCTCGGGATTATGGATGAATATCTAGAGGAGTATGTGAAAGTCGGCAGAGAGGTAGAGCGCTTCGAAACCTTTGAGCAGCTCTACGCTCGGTTTATGCATGAATAGTTCAAGAGCAGCAGTCTGCCGATTTTCTTTCTGAGATTTCGAATTTTGTACTCACAGCTCTGCCATCGTTATCGTCAAGGCTGTCGAGAAATTCTCGACAGCCTTTTTAATGTCTAACGATTTTACCACGTCACCGCGTTAATTTTCCGCATCTCATTTTAAGAATAATTTCCAGCTCCAATTGGCACAATGAGGAAACGAATCGAATGATCCAACATGAAAGCCGGTGGAGGTACAAGTGGAATTATTATTTCGTTTATTTAAGTTACTCACTCACCGCCAGATCATCATGATGAGACAATCCAAAGAAGATCATACGCCTGAGCGTGGCACCGTTGAAACAAGCTTAAAGGCGAATCTGGCTGAATTGCAGGCCATCTTCAGCAAAGCGCCAGATTTGATTATCCGAACGTTTATTTATAAGCAAACCGGGCAGAAGGCGGCGCTCGTCTATCTGTGCGGCCTCGTGGATAAGAATTCAATCAACAACAATGTGCTCTATCAGCTGATGTTCGAGCCTATGGCAGACAACGAGCAAATGAGCAATCTGCCTATCACGGTCGGCGATCTGAAATCGACGCAGCATTGGAGCAACATTGAACTCATGCTGCTGGAAGGGCATAGCATTCTGTTTCTGGAAGGCAGTGACTTAGCTTACTCACTCGATACGCAAGGCTGGCCGCAGCGCGCCATTACCGACTCTCAGATTGAAGCGTCGCTTAAAGGCGCGCATCAGGGCTTCATCGAGTCCGGGTGGCAGAACGTCGCCTTGCTGCGCCGCATCATCAGTACAAGAGAACTAAAGATGCTGGAGCTCTACGTCGGCAGCAGGGTACGCAGCAAAGTAACGATCCTGTATCTGGAGGACGTAACCCAGCCGCGGCTCATAGAGGAGCTTCAAAAACGATTAATGGCATTAAACGTCGATTGCATCATCAATACCGGCGAGCTTGCCGAATATCTGGAAGACAATCCATTCTCGCTGCTGCCGCAATTCATAACAACGGAGCGGCCAGATACCGCGGCATCGCAGCTGCTTCAAGGGCGGATATGCGTTGTCGTTGACCGTTCATCGAGCGTGATGATCGCACCGGTCGGCATCGCCGCTTTCTTCCAAGGGATTGACGACTACAGCACGCGCTGGCCGGTAGCGACCTTCATGCGATTATTGCGATTCATCGCCTGTTTCGTCGCGGCTTTCCTGCCTGGGATCTATATCGCTTGTATCTCTTTCAATGTGGAGGTCATCCCGCTTGACCTGATCTTGTCGATCGGCCAGTTCAGGGCAGCTGTTCCATTCCCGCCGTTCATTGAAGCGCTATTAATGGAGCTTATGCTGGAGATGCTTCGCGAAGCAGGTATACGGCTGCCAGCGCCTGTCGGTCAAACCGTCGGCATTGTCGGCGGTATCGTCATTGGACAAGCAGCTGTTCAAGCAGGAATCGTAAGCAACTTGATGGTCGTCATCGTAGCGTCAACCGCGGTAGCATCCTTTATCTTGCCGAACTATGATATGGCTGCTTCCATTCGGCTCATCCGTTTTCCAGTCATGTTATTAGCCTCTTTGTTCGGAATTATTGGGATTGTTGTCTGCTTTATGACGCTTCTTATCCATCTCGTCCAGATGCGATCGCTTGGCGAATCCTACAGTGCGCCAATTGCGCCAATGCGCATCAAGGACTGGAAGGACGTGTTCATCCGCTTGCCGCTATGGAGCATGAAGAAACGACCGGAAAGTGTCCGTTCGCTGCAAAAAACGAGAATTGGTCCAAAACATCAGCTTAAAGGTGATGATGAATAGATGGAGGCAGTACTGAAACCGGGCAAAAGCGCTCAAATTACGACGCTGCAGTTTATACTCATCATTCACAGCGTGCAGCTCGGGGTCGGCGTCATCTCTATGCCAAAGGACCTTGCTGATATTAGCGGTACAGACGGCTGGATAGCCATTATTCTGGGATGGTTACTGTCCACCACAGGCAGCTTAATCATCGTGCAGATTATGAAGAAGTATCCCAATGGCACAATCATTGAGCTCATTACGCATTATTTTGGCAAATGGATCGGCAAGCTAGCAATGCTCGCGTACGGCTTCTATTTCCTCTTCTATGCATACTTAATCTATAGTCGCATGGCACTGCTGACACAGAGCTGGATTATGCAGCAGACCCAGACTTGGGTCATCATGCTTCTATTCGTGATACCTGCTTATATGCTAATCAAAGGCGGCGTTCGAGATATCGGTCGTTTCTCGGAGATAACATTTCTTGCTTCAATTTGGATGGTGCTCGTCGTAGCTACTTTGTTTAATGATGGCAATTGGCTGTATTTGCTGCCTGTGCTCAAGGAAGGCTGGATGCCGGTCATTCGTTCGATCAACACGACAATCATCTCTTTTCTCGGCTTCGAGTGCGTGTTCTTCATCTATCCATATCTCGAGAAGAAGCAGTCAGCAACCATGGGCGTTATCGCAGCCAATACGTTCACGATGTTAATCTACCTTTTTATTACCATTATTTGTTTTATCGTGTTCAGCCCAGATGAGATTACCTTCTTCAATGATACGGTTATCTCTGCTGTGAAGATAATTGAATTCCGATTCATTGAACGGTTCGATCTCGTGATTTTGTCTTGTTACTTGATCGTAATCGCCAAGACATGGATTCCAGCTCTGTATATGTCGGTTTATTGTACGAGCAGGCTATTCATCGGAAAGTTCTATATCCACGCTGCCATTCTCATGTTCGCAATGGTGGTGTTTAACTACATTTGGGACGATGGTTGGGTGGAGAGTATTGAAGTAGCAGCGATGTTTAGCAAAATCGGACTTTGGGTTGCTTTTATCACCCCAGTATTTCTATGGCTCATCATCGTTACCATGTCGCAATTCAAGAGGTGGCAGAATTGAGCCGCGTGATGCGAACGCTATTGATGCTTATTTCAATTAGCTTACTGCTAACGAGCTGCAAAGATCGTCTGGATCTAGAGAATGTAACGCTAATCCTCATGGAAGGAATCGACCTTGATAGAGACAATAACCTGCTTATCTATATGTCTAGCCCAGTCTTTAGCAAGGAAGCGAAGAAGAAGAATGAGAACACCGTTGTTAAAGCGATGTCGCCACGCGACGCTCGCGGCTTCTTCGAAGCGAAAGTATCTGCATTAGTCAGCACCGGGAAGCTTCAGAACTTGCTCGTTAGCAAGAAGCTGCTGCAGAATCCGTACTGGTATAAGCTGCTTGACGTCTTATTCCGTGACGCGAAAGTGCGGGCGAATGCAAGAATCATTATGGTGGACGGCGACGTGAAAGACGTCATGTTCTTCGAGCCCGAGGACAAACGCAGGCTCCCGCTTCATATCGCGAAATTGCTCGATACGGCCCATATGCGCAATCTTGTTGAAGTAACGACGTTATTCACGATGCAGAAGCTGATCTATGAGAAAGGAGTTACCCCTTATCTTACAGAGCTGCGCAAAGAACCGAAAGAAATTCGATTAATAGGTACGGCGCTGCTCGATAATCAAGGGAAGTACGTCACAAGCCTCAGTCTGGCGGAGAACGAGCTGCTGCAAATTTTGCAGGATGAGAAATTCCAAGACTTGACCTTGACAGTCGTTCTTCCGGAGAAAGACAAACCGGGGACTGTATTTCATATGGGGACGCTGAGCTTCTACATCAAGAAAGTAAATCGCAAGATCAAGACGTCTCACAAGGACGGACAGTTCCAATTCCAATTTGACTTTAACCTGCCGATTCATATTACGGAGCGGTTATTTGATTATAATGTTCAAGATGCGCCGGAGAAGCTGGAGAAGATGATTAATGTACAGTTGAATGAAAGAATGACGATGCTGGTGAACAAGCTGCAGAAGAACAAAGTGGACCCGATTGGACTAGGGATCTTCGCTCGGGCGTATCAATACCGCAATTGGAAGAAGGTCCAGAACGATTGGCCAGAAGCTTTCGCGAAAGCAAAGATAGAGGTGCGCGTTCACACGAGTATTAAAGATTATGGTGAGATTAAATAGTCAGCAAACGGTCCAAAATACGCAGCAGAGGGGATCTGTGCGGTTTGGGCCGTATTTTCGACATAGATCGCGATTCTCATTATTGAGTTGCCAAGCACATGACGCTATAATAGTACGAGAAAAAGGGTGAATTTCTAAAAAGTCTAAGCAGAAAAGGTGCAATTATGAGCATATTAAACGTAGAACGACTCAGCCACGGCTTCGGCGATCGGGCGATCTTCAATGACGTCTCGTTCCGTCTGTTGAAGGGTGAGCATATCGGACTGATCGGAGCAAACGGCGAAGGAAAGTCCACTTTCATGAACATTATCACAGGCAAGCTTCAGCCGGATGACGGCAAGGTCGAATGGTCCAAACGGATGCGTGTCGGCTACCTCGATCAGCACGCGGTTCTGAACAAAGGAATGACGATCCGCGATGTGCTCAAAGGCGCTTTCCAATATTTGTTCGACATGGAACAAGAGATGAACGACATGTACGGCCGCATGGGCGAAGTAACGCCGGAAGAGCTTGAGCAGATGCTTGAGGATGTCGGTACCATTCAAGATACGCTGACGAACCAGGATTTCTATATGATCGATGCGAAGATCGAAGAGACGGCGCGCGGTCTCGGCCTCACTGATATCGGACTTGACCGTGACGTGCATGACCTCTCAGGCGGTCAGCGGACGAAAGTATTGCTTGCGAAGCTTCTTCTTGAGAAACCGGATATTCTTCTTCTCGATGAGCCTACGAACTATCTCGATGAGCAGCATATCGAGTGGTTGAAGCGTTATCTGAACGAGTATGAGAATGCGTTCATTCTGATCTCTCACGATATTCCTTTCCTTAACAGCGTAATTAACTTGATCTACCATATGGAGAATCAAGAGTTGAACCGATACGTAGGCGATTACGACCACTTCATGAACGTACATGATATGAAGAAGCAGCAGCTGGAGTCCGCGTTCAAGCGCCAGCAGCAGGAAATCGCCGATCTGAAAGACTTCGTTGCCCGCAACAAAGCGAGCGTAGCGACGCGTAATATGGCAATGTCCCGCCAGAAGAAGCTTGATAAGATGGATGTTATCGAGCTCGCCAAAGAAAAGCCGAAGCCGCAGTTCAACTTCAAGGATGCGCGGACTTCCGGCCGCTTGATCTTCGAGACGAATGATCTTGTAATCGGCTACGATTCGCCGCTATCCAATCAGCTCAACCTGCGTATGGAGCGCGGACAGAAGATTGCCCTTGTCGGTGCCAACGGTATCGGTAAGACGACTTTGCTTCGCAGTATCCTCGGCGAGATCAAGGCGCTCTCGGGTACGGTACAACTAGGCGAGACGCTGCACATCGGTTACTTCGAGCAGGAAGCGAAGGATGCGAATTACAATACATGTATTGACGAGATTTGGAACGAGTTCCCATCCTTCAATCAGTTCGAAGTTCGTGCGGCACTCGCGAAGTGCGGTCTGACGACCAAACATATCGAGAGCAAAATCGCGGTTCTGAGCGGTGGCGAGAAGGCGAAAGTGCGCCTCTGCAAGCTGATCAACCGCGAGACGAATCTGCTTGTGCTCGATGAGCCGACGAACCACTTGGACGTTGATGCGAAAGATGAGCTGAAGCGCGCGCTTAAGGCGTACAAAGGCAGCATCCTGATGATTTCCCATGAACCGGAATTCTATCGTGAAGTTGTCACTGAGGTGTGGAACTGCGAATCTTGGACGACGAAGGCATTCTAAATTTGAAGCAAGCAGCAGCAGCTCCGATAACCTGGCCCGAATGGCTGGGTTTTTCGGAGCTTTTTTTGTTGATTATCTTGACGGTCCATTGAGCAAAAAGCTACATTGTCATTATATGGAGAGGGGATGAGTGACTTGAAGCTACAATATGGCAGGCCAGCGAACGTCTGGACGGAAGCGCTTCCAGTCGGAAACGGCCGTCTCGGCGCGATGATCTATGGCGGTGTCGAGCAGGAAGAATTGCAGTTGAATGAAGACACGTTATGGTCCGGGTATCCGAAGGACGGGACGAATCCGCGTGCGCTTGAGGTGCTTCCTGAGGTGCGTAGGTTGATTGCCGAAGGACGTTATGAAGAGGCAGATCAGCTAACCAAAGAAATGATGGGTCCTTATACGCAGTCGTATTTGCCGCTGGGGTCATTGCGCCTTGCGTTCGAGCATGGACATTGCTGGACCTCATATGAGCGTTCGTTAGAGCTCGAGGAAGGCATTTCGCGCGTTCGTTATTCAATCGGATCAGTCCAATATACGCGCGAAATATTCGCATCGAATCCGGATGGCGTCATCGTGATGCGATTAGAGGTAAGCGAGCCTGGTCGCTTGCACTTCCATGCGCGGCTAGACAGCCTGCTGCGATACGAAACGAAGCGGGACGGCGACCGTTATGTGATAGCAGGCGTAGCGCCGGAGCATGTTGCGCCAAGCTATTATCCCGTCGATCATCCGATTGTCTATGCGGAAGATCCCGCTTCGTCTCGGGCGGTCGCTTGGGAAGGCGGACTAAGCGTCAGTCTTGGCAACGGTGGCGGTCAGTGGTCGATTGATGCGAACGGACTTCATGTCCTAGGAGCAACGACGGTCACGCTGTATTGGAGCGCGGCGACGAGCTTTGAACGGTTCAATCTTGTGCCAGGCAGTGGCGGTCGCCGGCCTGGACCTATTGTTGCTGCTGCTTTAGATGCGGCAGCTGCGATGACTTATGAGGAGCTTCGAGCACGGCATGTTGCCGATTATCAGGCGCTTTACGATCGCGTGGAGCTGAAGCTTGGTCCAGCAGCCGCACCGTCCGGTATGGCGACAGATGAGCAAATTGAAGCGTATGGAGCGCAAGATCCTGCTTTAGTGGAATTGCTCTTCCAGTATGGACGATACTTAATGATCGCAAGCTCGCGGGAAGGAACGCAGCCTTCGAATTTGCAGGGTATCTGGAATAAGGAAACGCGGGCGCCATGGAGCAGCAATTATACGATCAATATTAATACGCAGATGAACTATTGGCCTGCAGAAAGCTGTAATCTTGCGGAATGCCATGAGCCGCTGCTCTCCTTTGTCAGCCATCTAGCCGAGAACGGTGCGCGGACAGCTTCAGTCAATTATGGCGCGCGCGGCTGGACAGCGCATCACAATTCGGACCTATGGGCAGGCGCCGACCCGGTAGGAGACTTCGGGCATGGCGACCCGATCTGGGTGAGCTGGCCGCTGGGCGGCGCTTGGCTCGCCCAGCATCTATGGGAGCATTACGCATATGGACAAGATGTTGATTATTTGCGCGACCAAGCCTACCCGATTATGAAGGGTGCGGCCCTGTTCTTCCTCGATTGGCTGATCGATAATGGCGAGGGACGGCTCGTTACAAGCCCTTCGACTTCTCCTGAGCATAAGTTCCAGACAGCAGACGGGCTGGCTGCCGTTAGTGCAGGCACAGCGATGGATCTGGAGATCATCTGGGACTTGTTCACGAACTGTCAGGAAGCAGCGGCAGTTCTAGGCATCGAAGCCGAATTCAGCGCGCAGCTGGCTGAAGCGAAAGAGCGCATGATGCCGCTTCAGATCGGGCGGCATGGGCAGCTGCAGGAGTGGACGAGCGGCGACTTCGAGGATGAGGACGTCCATCATCGTCATGTGTCCCATCTGTTCGGCGTTTACCCAGGACGGCAGCTGACGCAGCAAGGTGAGCCGGAGCTGTTCGAAGCTGCGAAGCGGTCGCTTGAGCGCCGCGGCGATAATGGGACAGGGTGGAGCTTAGGCTGGAAAATCTCGCTATGGGCGCGCTTCGGCGATGGAGACCGCGCACTGCGGTTGATCTCGAATTTGCTTACTGTCGTTCGTGAGAACGACCCGCTTCGCTATCATGGCGGCGGCGTTTATCCGAATCTATTCGATGCGCATCCGCCGTTCCAGATCGACGGCAATTTCGCAGCGACGGCGGGTATTGCGGAGATGCTGCTGCAATCGCATCAAGGAGCCTTGCAGCTGCTTCCTGCGCTTCCGAGCGCATGGAGTACCGGCTCCGTGCGGGGGCTGCGCGCACGCGGCGGATTCGAAGTTAATCTGCAGTGGCAGGATGGGGCATGGAGCGAAGTGGAAATTGTCTCGCTTAGCGGTGAACCATGCGTAATTGCATGGAATGCGGACGATTCTGTTGCAACTGTTGTGTCAGCACGGCTGAAGGTAACAGGTACAGCTGGAGAATTGTTGACACGAGCTGTTGACGCAAACCGTATCGCGTTTGATACTGCAGCGGGTGAGCGGTACGTGCTTCAGCGTGGATAGTGCTTAAATAATGAAAAAAAAAGCAAGAAGCTTGGCCTCACTCTCGCCTGAGAGGAGGTTAACGCTTCTTGCTTCTTTGTTTAGCGCGTAAACCATAGATCGCGGAATCTTACCCAGCCGAGCGATTCAAGCGAAATGCCGCGGATCGACGGATGGAACGCGGTCTTCAGATGCTTCCGGTAAAGAAAGAGCAGGCTATGCGACTCCAATAGCTGTTTCTCAAGCTCCAGGAAGGCAGCTGCTCGGCTTGAAGGCGAGCGCTCGGTCAAGATGTCCGCGATCTGCTTCTGCAGCAGCAGCTGCATCTGCGGCTTCCTGTGATGCTGCATGCTTGTATACAGATCAATGAGCCGCAGCTCACGATGCTCATCGAGCATGATGGCGAACAGAAGCAGATCGGCGCTTAAGCGTTCTTCGCCTTTGAACTGCTCCGCTGCGATGAGCTTAATCGCAATGGTGATACCAGCGTCCTCGCAGACTTGCTGCACCATGAGAGCATCGGTCTCATACTGCGGAATGGTAGCGAGAACAATGGGCTCACCTTGGTAGCCAGAGCTGCTTACTCGCTCTCGTATGATCGCTGTATCTGCGATGGTGATCGCAATAGCGTCACTGCTCGCCGGCTCTTCATTCTTCTTCTCATCGGCTAGCGGCCAGAAGCTGTCCGCTCGCTCAATGACATCGCCTGAGAGGCGAGTGATGAGCTCTGAACGATCTAGCGCGAGATCAAGCGCTTCGCGAACAGCAGCGTTCGAGAGCGGCCCGTCGCGCAGCTCGTTGACGGTAATGAATTTACAGGTCATGCCGGATTGCCTAACCTGCTGCCACCGGCTTGCGGCAGACTTCGACAGCCGGACATTGTGCATCACTTGGAACGAGGCCCCCAGTTCCGCGGCTTCGTCCAGCGGCTTGCCCTCAGGCTCCGTCCACACTTCAACCCGGTCGAGGAAGCCGCGACCTTGGAAGTAAGAGGGGAATGCTTCGAGCACGAATACACCGTTTACTTGCTCAATAAGCCGGAACGGGCCCGTGCCTATCGGATTCATTCCGATACTGCTGTATGACTGCTTGGCATCGTCTTCAATGCGAGTTGGCGCCGGAACAATGGAGGCGCGATTCGTCGTCAGGAAGGCGAGAAAGAGCTCATTCGGCTCGGACAACGTCATGCGCACCGTTCGCTCATCCGGGGTTTCGATGCGAATAATCTTCATGTAGACCCAGTTGAATAAGCCTTTAGGAGCGAGAGCCTGCAGCCGTTCCAGCGCGTATTTCACATCGCCTGCGAGCATCTCTGCACCATGGTGAAACAAGACGCCTTTGCGGAGATAGAAGGTCCATACCGTGCGGCTCTCGTCCACTTCCCATGCATGTGCCAGATGCGGCTGAATGGCATCCCCGGCAGCGCTCATCCGGACAAGCCCGTCATAAAGCTGATTCGCCAGATGGCTCTCACCGGAATAATGGATGCTAGCCGGATCAAGCGAGTGAATCGTCTGGGGCAGCGGGAACCGCAAAATATCCAAGCGTCGCTCACCTTGCAGCTCAGAATGAAAGCCGAACCGTCCTGACAGCCACTCCTGAAATTGCTGCCGCAGGCCATGCGTACCTTCATCCATCGTCTGCAAGTAAGAGATCGCAGATTGCAAATCCTGCTTCTCGACGATTTCCTGCGCTTCTTGCAGCGCGATATCTTCCTTGCGCGCGAGAAATTGGAGCACCGAGCGATTGCCGCGCCCGCGCCTTGATTCCCAGCTCAGCCACTGTTCCTGCTGCATCCGCTTGAGCAGTAGGACCATATTGCGGTGCGTGCAATCCAGCGCCTCAGCAAGCTCAAGCGTTGTAATCTCAAGCGGCTCCTGCTCTTTATATTGAGAATAGTAATTTCGGAGCGCTAGATAATGCTGCCGAATCTTCATTTTTTTCCTCCTAACCAAGCAAGTGCCTAAAATACGAAATTTCTTATGAAAATCTTACACTTTTTGTTCTTATTTTATAGGCTACAATAAAAGGGAGTAAATTACAATTTGCTGCGAGCGCAGCGAACCTTTAGGAGTGAGAGCATGAGAGATCCGGCACCATGGCAGCGAAGATACGAGCGAATCGCTCTGCTGTCCTTGTTGTTTGGCTTAATTAGTCAATATTTATTAGTCGGGCATTCATTTGGCCTCAATGTAGCTCTGTTTACGGCTCTGTTCTACGGATTATTCTTCTATGCCGTGAAAGGGAGGATCGGCGGGTTCGATAAGTGGCGTGGCCAGTCGAAATCCGGCTGGCTGCTCTGCCTGCCAATCGCGCTATTGTCACTTTCCTATGTGCTCTTCGCGAATTCGATGTTTCAAAAGCTTAACATCCTCATTCTTCCGGCACTTGCAGCTGCCCAGACCGTGCTGCTCACCAGAAGCAGCACGAAACCATGGTATAGAACGGCCTTTTACCATGATGTCTTATACGTGGCTTTGTTTAAACCGATTACGTATATGTCAGTTCCGTTCGGACTGTTAGCTGCACGATTCTTGCCTGAATTCGTCACTCAAGGAGGGAACAGTCCTGCTGCGAGCAAGTTCAGACGTGTCATGCTCGGGCTGCTGCTCGCTGCACCGCTGCTGCTTGTTGTCATCCTGCTGCTTGCGTCTGCTGATACAATCTTCCAAAGTTTACTGAACAGGATACCGAGCTTGTTTGGCGATGTCTCCATCGGGAACGGAATCGTGAGACTAATCTTCGCAATTGCGATCGGGCTGTACGCTTTCTGCTACTTATGGACGCTGCTGTTCCTCAGGACGGAGGTTCAGATACAGACGCCATCCGTTCGATCTGGCAAAAGACTCGATTCGATTACAGCGACAACACTGCTCATGAGCTTTAATTTCGTCTATGTGGTGTTCGCCATCATTCAGTTCTCTTATCTGTTCGGAGCTGCATCGGGCTTACTACCCGAAGGGGCGGCCTATGCCGATTATGCCAGACAGGGCTTCGCACAGCTGGTCGCTGTCTCGCTCATCAATCTCGGCTTGTTGCTCGCGGGGCTTCACCTTGTGAAACGAGAAGGGCAAACGGCCGAAATGGTCCGTAAGCTGTCGCTCAGCATGCTAGTCGGTTGTACAATCATCATGCTCGTATCCGCCTTCAGCAGACTCTCGCTCTACGAACAGGCGTACGGATTCACGCAAACCCGGCTTCTCGTGCACGGATTCATGCTGTTTCTTGGCTGCATTCTGCTTGTGGCGCTCATCCGGATATGGAGGGAGCATTTCTCGCTCGCCAAAGCATATATCGGTCTTGCCGTTGCCGCGTATGTTATTATGAACTATATCAATATTGATGCCATCGTGGCGCAGAGCAATAGCGAACGATACACAGCCACCGGCCAAATAGATATTGATTACTTAGCTACATTATCCTCAGATGCGCTTCCAGCACTTGTAGTGCTGCAGAAGGAACATCAAAGTG
The DNA here is from genome assembly GCF_056269245.1 of Paenibacillus sp. J31R98. Classification (NCBI taxonomy): domain Bacteria; kingdom Bacillati; phylum Bacillota; class Bacilli; order Caryophanales; family Paenibacillaceae; genus Paenibacillus; species Paenibacillus sp. J31R98. Next base: position 1,498,614 of record NZ_JBWDNO010000001.1, on the reverse strand, counting down.
ATGGCAATCTGGAAGCCTTATCTTCTGTTATCGACAGCATCAAGAAGGGTGCTCTCAAGCATAACAGCTGGCAATCCTGGAGCTGGCCGATGCAGCAGGCAAGGGATCTGGATAGGTAATTAACGAGGTTAATTGATAATGAGCAGCGATAATTCACAGCATTAATTATTTGAGTTAGAGAGGGAACTGACACATGAAACAGGATGCTAATGCTACGAATCATGCGAATAATGCACAAAGTGACATCCCGCCAGGCCTTTCGCAGCCGGCGCTACGTGCGATCAGTAATGCCGGTCTGAATAGTCTGGCTGACATCGCAACGATGAAAGAATCGGATTTCAGGAAGCTGCATGGCATCGGACCCAAAGCGGTGAGAATCATTGTGGCCGCTTTCGAGACAAGAGGGATTGCTTTTGCAGAGAACTAAGCCGTTGCAGGTGGATTGCAATGAAAGGCGGATGTAGAATGAGTATCTCTTTCCCACGCGTGGAGACAGAGGATCAAATCACGGAACTTGCTGGGTTGGCGGCAGATATTTGGCGCGAATATTACGTTTCCATCATAACGATGGAGCAGATCGACTATATGATCGGCAAGTTCCAATCCAGTGAGGCCATGACGGATCAGATCAATCACCAGGGCTATGAGTATTATCTGATACTGCATGACGCTTCAGTGGTCGGATATATGTCGGTGAAACAGGAAGAAGAGAAGCTATTCCTGAGTAAGTTCTATATGGCCAAAGAGCATCGAGGACGCGGCTATGCAAGCCAAGCGATGTCGTTCCTCGTGCAGCTGTGCCAGGACCGGAATCTTAGCCATATTTGGCTGACGGTCAATCGACATAATGAATCAAGTATTGCGGTGTATGAGAAGAAAAGCTTCCAGATTGTGCGGGAGCTAGTTGCAGATATTGGAAATGGTTACGTGATGGATGATTATGTAATGGAGAGAGCAGTTGCTCGTTAGGTTACATAAACTTAGTTATGTAAACAACTAGAGACTCCATGAGGAGCGTATACAAACAAGGAGCTATCCCATCCAAGGGACAGTTCCTTGTTTCATTAGTGCACCACACCCTGGTCACAAAGTGAAGTTGAGCCGGTCGAAGCCCGCTCGGACAGCGCGGTTCATGCGAATATCGGTGGAGATATTAATTAGACGTGTCTTTGTACCTTGTCGAATCGAAATTGACCGTTTAGTATTTGGGTATTTGTGAGTTTGAGTGTTAAAGATTAAGTTGCTAAGAAGGTTCGTACTAAAGATTCTTTTTTGTGTAATTACGCAATTTAAATGCTAGGCTGGCCATAACAAATAATAACGGGATATAGGCAAAGATGAAATAAAATCCGATCTCATTTATGAATTTTCCGAACGCATCGATCTTCGATCGTTCATTAAACATAAGCGATGCGATGAAAAAAGCTGCCAGTATTACTGGCAAAGATAGTCGAGGATTAAACGAAGCAACTCTTTTCAAAATTCTTGTACAGCACCAAATCGGTATGCAAACCGTCGGAATGATGATCAAAAGCCATATGAAAATATATAGATATTCGAACCTTGCAAAGAAGGACAGCTCGATGATTTTCGACATCGCCAAAGTTGGCCATTGCGTCTGTCTAAGTAGTCCCTGTCTAAAATACATGAGGGTCACAGCGACGATTAACGTATATTTGAACGTCGTGAACAACAAGGCGAAATGAGCCCATTTTGCGTTTTCTTCTGCCTTTTTTAAAAATGGAAAATAAATCAGCAGCGCTTCAAATCCGAAGAAAATGAAACCGGAAGATGTAGAGCCCTTCAGCAAATCAACCATAGAATGATTGATTAATGGCATTAATTGGTGAATACTACCTTGTCGAATCGGGAAGTACAGCAGCATAAGCATAGGGACCACAGCCAAATAGAAAAAGCTGTACCCCGCAACAACTCTGAATCCACCGGACACGACATAATAGATTAAGCTAATGAAGAGCCCGGCCATCGCCCATGTTCGAAAGGTTGGAAATACCCATACTTGAATGACTTCAATGTAAGCTCTGAAGTAAAATAGTGCCAGGATGAAGTAATATCCGATTAATAACAGCGAAATGACATTGCCTAGTATTTTACCGAAAATCAATTGATGCAAGTCAATGACGTCTTTTGCGGGATTGCCGAGCACCTTATACATCATCCAGATGATGAGATGCAAGCTCAAGCCAATTAATATTATCGATAACCATGCGTCTTGTCCGGCATGTGTGACAACAAGACTTTGAAAATTAAAAATGTTAGCGGCAGCCTGCGAGGCGCCGATTAAGAAAAATACAAAGTATCCGGAAATCGTATAGTTTTCCTTTACCCGATTCATCACTGCTGCCCAACCCCTACATGTAAAATAACGATTTTCGTTTTCACATCGAAATAGAGCTTCGGATAGATGTCATCGTAAAAACCCAGCTCGTTATAAGCTCTATGCTGCCACCTGTATTGCTCTCCGAAGCCGATCGGGTCAGCGTTGTTCTTTTGTAACCGAAGCAGCATTGTTTTCACTTCCGATGATAATCGGGATTCGATTTGCTTCTTTACCTTTTGCAAATCGTCTTGATTCCGAATGTTATACGTTTTCGGATGTTCTCTTAGCGTTACGGATAATTGAAGGGATATCGCAGCCTTACCATTTTGCGAAGTGTCTATCTTGCTTTTTCCGTGCAGGATGACAAAGGAATACATCTCTTTTGGACGAGTCTCGAAATTATATTCGCCAGTGAGCATTTTGTCATTAAGCAGCTTTACAAATAGTCCTTCTTCGTTGGTTAACCAAAGCTTCAGTTCGCTTCCTTTAAAGACGCCGAGGCCATCCATACGTAATATACCGTGGTCTTGTTTGATCACGGGTAAATAAACGTCCTGACCTTCTCCGTAATATTGATTTAGGAAGGAATGATAGTTCATCTTAGGCATGTTTCCATTCTTCATGTTTTGTTCGATAAGCTCTGACAAGAAAAAAGACGGTTTTTTTGAAGCTTCGGCTATGATCGAGCTTGCTTGCTGCTTTGTTATTACAAGAGTTGCATTACTGCTCTTGATGAACTCTTGATTGATGATATCGGCAAAATCGGAGATCGCTTCTCTTGCGAATGTTTCGCTAATGACCATGGTACGCAATTGTCCCAATTCATTCGATTGGGAAGTCTTGGTTTTAAGGGCTGTAATCGTCCCATACATGATTTTCGACTCCGCTACGATTGGAGATGAGGTTTGATCTTTGGTGGCTTCAATATAGGACGGATAAGAAGCGCTCAGCTTAATCGTATCTCCTTCGATGTCTAACCCTAGGCTTTGGATGATATTAATCCGGTCTACGATTTGTTCTCGCGTGCAGCTTGATAATAACAGGTAAAGGCAACAACAGAAGAGAAGCCTGATATGACATTTCATGTTTCACCCTCCTCTCAACGCAAAGTTATTCATTAGTGAAGTCGTCTCCGATATCATTTCTTTTTTTAGCGAAAAATCTTCTGCTCGAGTTTGGACGCGTAGCAGGAAAGCGATTAGAAAGAAACGGGAAGGAAGAGCGAATAACACTGTCCTTGAAACTGTTAGGGCGAAAAGGGTACATAGGCACAATATAAGGCATACCCAACGATTTCAGGCGTAACAAATGGCCTAAAATAAACATTAACCCGATCATAATGCCTAAACCGCCACATAGGGCTGCTAAGATAATCAACGGAAAACGTAAGAATCGTATTGTATTTGAGATTTTAAAAATCGGCGTGGTAAAGGAAGCCAAGGCAGACAAAGACACGATGATGAGCAATATATTGCTGGTTAAACCTGCTTGAACCGCAGCTTGCCCAAGTATAATGCCTCCAACGATGCCCAGAGTTTGACTGACCTTCGTAGGCAATCTGGATCCGGCTTCGCGAAGCAGCTCGATGGTTGTTTCCAGGAACAGCACTTCCAGCAGCGGAGGGAAAGGAACGTTTGTTCGCGATTCGATAATCGGACCTAATAGATCCCTGGGAATGACGGTGTAATGGAAGGTTAGAATCGCAACATAAAGAGAGGTAGCCAGGATGGAAAACATGATTCCCAAATAGCGAATGAGACGAAAGAACGAACCCATAATCCATGGCAAATAATAATCTTCAGGAGAAATGATATAGCTAAATAAGCAGGAGGGGGCAGTTATGACTATCGGAGATCCGTCGCATAGAATTGCAAGTTCCCCGTTTATCAACGAATACATGATTCTGTCCAGACGTTCGCTGGACAGAAATAATGGGAAGGGAGTATTCGAATTGTCGGTAATAAGCTGTTCAAGAAGAGACGTCTCAAACAGTACGTCATAATCCAGATCCTTGAGCCTCTGTCTTGCCGTATTTACATACAGAGGATTCGTGATTCCGTCCAAATAAGCGATTACGATTCTCGTGCTTGAAAGAGAACCGATGATGAGTTCTTCGAAGATGAGCTTCTCGGATATAATCCCTCTCCGAAGCAAAGACAAGTTAGTATCTATATTTTCGACAAATCCAACCTTAGGACCGATGACGCTGTATTCATTCTCGGTATCGTTATTATCGCGATGCCCCCGTTTTAAATCCGCGATGTCTACGATAAGTCCTTCGTCAAGATTTGAATCCAGCTGTAGAAAAATGGATCCGCGAGCCAAACTGCGTAAAATGTCCTGCAGGTTTGAAGAGGCTTTAATCCCGTCTATAGGAATTAAAGCTTTTAAGTCGTGCAAGTCGTTGATTTCTTCATTTGAGACTTGAATAAAAGAGAGCACATCATGGTGGAATTGTTCTTGGCTGATCAATGTTTTATAGTAAGAAAAATAAACGCATTTGCCATTTGTAGCTAAAGTTGTTTGTAGAAAGTCGTCGGATTTTATACTCTCTTTCAAAATCCTATGTACGTCTGGAAGCATACAATATTCCACCTGTCCAAAAAAATAACTCGTATTATTATGGTGTTCCGGCGAAGAGGTTAAACCTATAATTTAATGAAAGAAAAAATGTTGTCGGAGTAAAAGACTTTAAAGAAAAACGCATGAGATCCAATTTTCAGTTGTTCTGATCGGCATCATCCTTTGTAATGATCTGGAAATTGTTAATCCATTTAATTTAGTTAACATAACTTAAATTACGTAAATTAGTGATTGATAGGTTGAGGCATAACACCGTAATATGCCCGTTGACATCTTCCGCAACTTGTTGTAATTTATTTGACAACAAATTGAACGACATTGATCAAGGATACGCACTTTAGACGATTGACTGCGCTCAGAGAGGGAGCTCTAGGCTGAGAAGCTTCCCGCAGCTGCTAAAGTCGCCCAGCCTTGTAGTCGCTGCAAGGAACATGCTTTCGTATTTGCAGCCGGGTCATTCCCGTTATCAGTAGCAAAAGAGCCTATTATGGGCTGAATTTTGGGTGGTACCACGAGAGCGCGCACTCGTCCCTTAACCAGGGATGGGTGCGCGCTTATTTATTTGGAGGGGGACCCGTATCCGATGAGACAAAAACAAGCTTTCATCCCAACATTGAGAGAAATACCAGCAGATGCCGAAGCGATTAGCCATCAGCTGCTCGTGAAAGCCGGTTACATCCGCCAGCTGACAGCAGGCGTCTATTCGTTCCTGCCGCTCGGTCGCCGAGTTCTTCGCAACATTGAAGCAATCGTACGTGAAGAGATCGATCGCACCGGCGCGCAAGAGGTGCTACTGCCTGCACTGCAGCCGGCTGATCTGTGGCAGCAATCCGGACGCTACGAGGTGTACGGACCGGAGCTCGTTCGGCTGCAGGATCGCAACGGGCGCGAGTTCGCACTTGGCCCTACGCATGAGGAAGTAATCACGCAGCTCGTAGCCGGCGAAATCTCGACGTACCGCAAGCTGCCGGTCACGCTCTATCAGGTGCAGACGAAGTTCCGTGATGAACGCCGCCCGCGATTCGGCTTGCTGCGCTGCAGAGAATTCGTGATGAAGGATGCTTATTCCTTCGATACGGAATGGGCAGGGCTAGATAAGACGTATCGCGCGATGTACGACGCGTACCACCGGATATTTGAACGGTGCGGGCTGCAATTCCGCGCGGTAGAAGCCGATGCCGGCTCTATTGGCGGCGAAGGCGGCACACATGAATTCATGGCGATTGCCGAATCTGGCGAGGATGACGTCGTCACTTGCAGCTGCTGTACGTACGCCGCGAATATGGAGAAGGCGATCAGCCGGGAGACGGTGGATTTTGCATCGGATGGACCTCACTTGTCCGGAATCCAGCGGGAAACGGCTGATCTAGAGAATTTCCATACACCAGGCATGCGCACCATAGAAGAATTGGTCGCAGGACTTGGTGTAAGCAGCACGGAGCTGATTAAGACGCTCCTCTATGTAGCTGATGGTAAGCCGGTTGCAGTCCTCGTACGCGGCGATCATAGCATCAATGAGAAGAAAGTGAAGAATGCGCTTGATGCCATTACGCTCGAGCTTGCAGATACAGAAACGGTCAAACGAATAACTGGTGCAGCAACAGGCTTCGCAGGCCCGGTCGGCCTATCGGTGCAGCTCCTCGTTGATAACGAAGTCAGCATCATGCCGAAGGCGGTTGCTGGCGCTAACGTGACGGATTACCATAGCCGTCATGTCGTGCCTGGTCGTGATTTTGCACTCGCGAAGGTCGGTGATTTCCGCAATGTTCAGGAAGGCGATGCTTGCCCGAGCTGTTCAGAAGGCAAGTTATCGATTATCAGAGGAATCGAGATCGGGCATGTCTTCAAGCTGGGGACCAAATACAGCGAGAAGCTCGGCGCTCAATTCGTGAATGCTGCAGGAGATGCGAATCCAATGATTATGGGCTGCTACGGGATTGGAGTAAGCCGCTTGCTCTCCGCGATCATCGAGCAAAATCACGACGAAGGCGGCATGATCTGGCCAGCGTCAATCGCGCCATACACGGTGCATCTAATCCCAGTCGCGTATCAAGACGCCGCACAGATGGAGGCGGCTGAACGACTGTATGCGGAGTTGATCGCAGCTGGTATTGATGTACTGCTAGATGACCGAGAAGAGCGGCTTGGCGTGAAGCTGAAGGACAGTGATTTAATCGGGACCCCTCTGCGTGTCGTCATCGGGAAAGGGATCGCGGAAGGTATGGTCGAGTGGAAGGAACGCCGCAGCTCGGCACCGGCAGAACGAATCGCGATTACGGAAGTATTGGCTTCCATTCATGCGCATATTGCACAATCATAGAGTATCCTTAGTCTGATCGTACGAGAGGAGTGCCAATGAACTTGAAAGACGTACAAGTGATTCGCGAGCCGAAGACAATTACGATATATGGCGTATCGAGAACGCATCAGGAAGGCACAAGCTACAGTGAGGATGTTCAAGTGCTAATGAATCAGCTGTGGGGCGAGATAGGCGCGAAGAAGCTGCCCCATCTTGGGATCAATCATATGATCTATGCGCAAGATCATGAAGTGATTGCTGGTGTTGAACTGAAGCCGGAAGCGGCGGAGATAACGCACAGCTTGAAGCTATTTACGATTACGCTTAGCTCCTATGCACATTACAAACATATCGGCCCTTATGATCGGCTGTGTGATGCGTATGATCGGATTCGTTCGGCTGCCGCAGAAGCAGGGTTGAAGCTCACGCAACCCGGTATCGAGGTATATGGTCATTGGAATGAAGACGCCTCCAAGCTCGAGACGGAAATCTATCAGTCGGTTGAGTAACAAACACAGGTTTCTCTACAATCTGAAAAACCGCCCTTTGTAAGGGCGGTTTTTCAGTAGTTTGCTCTTTTACAACTTTACGCTTCCTTCTGCCTATCAATCGCCTCAGACATCGTTTTGTCTGTCAGATGCGCATAGATTTGCGTCGTTTCCGGTGAAGCGTGGCCCAGCTGCTCTTGCGTCTTGTACAAATCATTACGCAAGTAATAATCGGTTGCGAATGAGTGGCGCAGCTTATGGACGGACAAGTATGGTTTGCCGAACCGCTTCGCATACTTGATGACCATCTCTTGAATGGCGCGCTTCGTCATGCGTGCGCCTTCCTTCTTGCCATTGGCAATGGCGAGGAAGAGTGCTTTCTCCCGCTTAGGCGCTTTGTACTGCGCTTCCCGCTGAGCGAGATAGAGCTGCAGATCGCGTATCGCTTCTTGGCGGAAGTAGACGGGCGTCTTGAACGTATCGTCGTTCTTTCCTTTTCGATAGACGTAGAGCAGCCGCTTCTTCATGTCGAGATCATCTACGTTCAGATTGAATACTTCCGATACGCGTAGACCAGAATTGAGAATGAGGCTAACGATACTCGTGTCTCTAGTCCGGTTGTTCTGATAGGAGTAGAGCGCCTGCTTATTCGTCGCGACCTCGGTGCCGTAATCCTCGTTGATATAGCGGATAAATTCGTCGATTTCCTGCTCCTGCAGCAGCTTGCCCTCCAGCTTAGCCGCGGTATCCTTGGGCTTCGAAGTCCGTTTAATGGATACTTTAGCCATGACGTTGCGCTTCAGTAGCGGGTAGAACTGATCGTCCTCGGCAATCTGGCTCAAATAATGAAAGAGCGAGCGAAGCGAGGAGAGTTTGCGGGATATCGTCGTTCTGCTATTGGATGAGTCTGGCCGCGTCGCGAGATGCATTTTGAACGTATCAATACTGTCCATGTGCAGCTTCTCCAGCTCTTCCAGCGTCACATCACGAATGGTCGGTCCTGCTGCCAAGCCTTCCGCTAGGAGCCAGCCAAGGAACGTGTCATAGTCGCGTACGTATTCGAGCAGTGAAGAAGGGGAGAGGTCGGGCAGCTTGTACCCGATAAACTTCTCAATATACCAAGGCATGGATGGCGTTCTGCGGTCGAGCTCCTTGCGGTCTTTTACTTTAATGATATTCAAGCTCGTGCCTACCTCCTAACGTCCACGGAATGATTACGCGCGGTATGTAATCTATATGCTTTATTGTAATCATTATCCGTAATGCAGCGCAACATTCATAGAAGCATAAGCGTCATAGGAATATACGTGTACGCAAGCTATTCAGATTGATGATAGAAGGAGACTTTATCCAATGAGACAGTATCGCCGCAGCTTCATTCAGAAGCCACTCATTACGCTCATCATGATAATCACAATGTTGGCAAGTTCACTGCCGAGTCTGGCACTGGCTGAGCAAGCTCCCATATCCAAGCCTGCCTTCACCCAAATCATTGCAGGCACATACTATTCTGCCGCGTTGCGCAATGACGGATCGGTATGGGCATGGGGACGGAATCTATGGTCGGAGCTTGGTATTCAGGAACAGATGGCATCTACCTCAGTTGCTGCACCCGTGCGGCTTGCAGGGCTAACAGATATCGTAGCGATCTCGACGAACAAAGGCGGCTATCAGTTGGCGGTGAAAAAGGACGGCACCGTATGGGAGTGGGGCTCATCGCTAGAGAATGTGAAGAAAGGAATCCTTCCGAGGCAGCTTAAGCCGCTAAGCGGGATGAGCAAGGCGATAGCCGGTTTCGCGTTCGGGTTCGGCCTTCGCTCTGACGGTACGGTATGGGCATGGCCGCGCAGCAAGGAGCCATCCGCAGGAGGCGCTGCCGTCACTGTGGTGCCTTCGCAAGTGAGCGGTCTAACCAATGTGAAGCAGATCACGTCAGTTGGAGATACGGTCTATGTACTGAAGTCAGACGGATCGGTCTGGCAGTTCGCTGCCAAGCTGGACTCCGCTGCAACGAGTTCATCTCAGGTTCAATTGACATCGGCGGCAAGAATTACAGGGCTTCCAGCCCTGCAGCAATTTGCCCCGAACTTTAACGGTGCATTAGCGCTCGACCTGAAGGGTCAGACATGGATCATCTCATTCACGCCTGGCGCGAAGCCGAAGCTGTTCCATCCAGAGCTGAAAGTGAAGGCGATTAGCACCGGTGCCTACAGCTTGACGCTGCTGTTAACGCAAAGCGGAGATGTGTACAGCATCGACATGTTTAACAGCGCGGACAAAGGCAAGAAGATCCGCCTCGCATCACCGATTCAATCGATTGCAGCCGGAACTTATCACGGATTAGCGCTGGATGGCGAAGGTAGAGTTTTCGGATGGGGTGCGGATAATTGGAACGAAACAGGCGGTCCAGCCGTGTCGCCGGATCATATGGTGTATGCTCCCATGCAGGTGCGTCGTGATATTACGATGTTGTCGAACGGGAAGCCACTCGCCACAATCTTCCCAGCTATCATGGTAGGCAGTTCAATCTCCGTACCGCTCAAGGATACGCTTCGCAGCTTAGGCGGCGACTACAAGGTGACGGTGAACAGCAATGCGCAGTCCGTCATGGCGATTACGTATAAAGGCAAGCAGTACGAAGTGCAATATCAAGGCTCACAGGTGCTGTTGAACGGTATAGCTACAGGCGTGACAGTTCCAGCGAACATCGGTTCGACATCAGGTGTCACAATGATTCCGTGTGGCGTATTGAAGAAGATCGGGATTGGCTGTTCGTGGAACTCGCAGACAGGTACTCTCAATATTACCGGTTAATTTTACAGGTTAATCAAGCTGGCGAAGCCGCACTCACTAGGAGTCTCTAGGGTGCGGCTTTTTGTTGTTCTTATCTGTGGAGCGGGTAAAGATCCACCCAAGCAGCGTCTGGTAGATCCAGAGCAGCAAACCGCTTATGCCGAATAACAAGGCGATCGAAGCGGGTACTTGCATGCTCGAAGTGAAGACCAGCAGCACAATAAACGCGAGAGCGCTTGGGATGACGAAGTAGCCGATTAGAGCACCCAGCTGACGTTCAATCCCGGGGTATGGGATCAATCTCGCTGCACAAGCGTCCGCGAATAATGAAAGCGGGACAATGATTAAGACAGTGACAGCAAGCATGAGTAATGAACCAACCGTCAGCTGCCGCTCGAAAGAATAGAAGTAATCCAGCTCAGCAATGACTTCATCATGTCCCCATAATGCAGTTATGAAGGCTAGTGTAAATGCCGTTAGGAGCGAGGCAATCCATTTGCTCAAGCGGGGTCAACTCCTTGGAAATGGGATGTTTCATTGTTTAAGTTACGCTAGGCACATGCGGGAAATAAAAAGGATGGATTGACGTACTACTCAGTTACTTGTATAGTTAGTTACATGAGCAACTAACCAATGTGGTGGTGCGACAAACAATGGCTAATCAAATCGACGACAGTCGTCCCATCTTCGTGCAAATCGCCGAACGAATTGAGGATGACATTATTGAAGGCGGAATGCCTGAAGAAACGCAGGTCCCCTCAACCAATCAATTTGCTGCTTTCTACGGCATTAATCCAGCCACGGCAGCCAAAGGCGTCAATATGCTTGTGGATGAGCAAATCCTGTACAAGAAGAGAGGGATCGGCATGTTTGTGGCAGCTGGAGCCAAAGCGAAGCTGATGGAGAAGCGGAAGGAACAGTTCTACGAGCAATACGTGATCACAATGATTCGAGAAGCCGAGAAGCTTGGCATTACAACGGAGCAATTGACCGAAATGATCCATAAGAGAGGATGAGTGCAGTGAGTACGAAAGTCGTAGAAGCGATACATCTAAGCAAGACATACGGTTCTGTGAAAGCGGTGGACGATGTTAGTCTTACTATTGAACCGAACAAAATCTATGGTTTGCTTGGCCGTAATGGAGCGGGTAAGACAACTATCATGCATATGATTACCGCCCAGCTATTCCAGTCAAGCGGTGAGCTCCGCGTATTCGGTGAATCGCCTTATGAGAATAATCAGGTGCTGCGCCAAATCTGCTTTATTAAAGAAAGCCAGAAGTACCCGGATTCATTCCGCGTCAGTGATGTGCTCGCAGCAGCTGCTTTATTCTTCCCCAACTGGGATAAGACCTATGCGCTTGAGTTGCTTGAGGAATTCCGCGTTCCGCTGAAGCGTCGGATGAAGAAGTTGTCGAGAGGCATGCTCTCTTCTGTCGGTATCGTTATGGGGCTTGCGAGCCGAGCTCCACTGACCATCTTCGACGAGCCTTATCTGGGGCTTGACGCCGTGGCGAGAAGCTTGTTCTATGACCGACTAATGGAGGATTACGCCGAGCATCCGCGGACGATTCTTCTGTCGACGCATCTGATTGATGAAGTAAGCAGGCTGCTTGAGCATATCATCGTGATTGATGGCGGCAAGCTGCTTCTCGATGAAGAGGCGGATTTATTGCGCGGGCGAGCGTATACGATAACAGGTCCAGCGGCGAAAGTCGATACATTCGCCTCAGGAAAGAAAGTCATTCACGAAGAGCTGCTTGGCGGCTTCAAGTCCGTGTCGATCTATGAGAGCTTAGTAGCGTCCGAGCAGCGGAAGGCCGAGTCGCTTGGGCTTGATTTTGCCCCTGTAACGATTCAGCAGCTCATTGTTTATTTAACGAATAACAGCAAATCACGCAAGGAGGCTATCGTCTAATGCATCCTGTACAAGGCGTTGTGAAAATGTATCTGAGAGATCGCTGGGGATGGTTTTACCTTCCGTGGGTCATTCTCTCCTCAAGCTTCTTCGTCAATTTGCTTATTGCCGCAATCATTCCGATAGATGATCAGGTCACGACTGGCGGTCTGCTATCGATCTTTATTTATATCGGCGTTGCTGGCATTCTGTCGATGTCACAGACCTTTCCATTCACTCTTGGGCTTAGCGTCCGTCGAAAGGATTTCTTCATCGGCACACTGCTGATGGTTCTGCTCGTCAGCATCATCACCTCAATTATTCTCTATCTGTTATCCTCGATTGAAGCCTATGGCTTAGTAGGATGGGGAGTGGGGCTGTATTTCTTCCATTTGCCCTATATCAGCGATGGCAATGCAGCTGAGCAGATCATCTTCTTCTTCTCGATTATGCTATTTCTATACGTTGTCGGTTTAACAATCGGTTGCTTCTTCCGTCGGTTCGGCAAGACTGGGATGACTGTGCTTGCAATCGGCAGCATCGCTGTAATAACTTTGTTTGCCTACCTCGCAAGCTATCTCGGATGGTGGGTCCCGATTGTTAATTACTTTGCGGATCATTCTGCTGTCCAACTGGGGTATGCGCTGCTGCCAGTCTCGGTGATCCTAGGCTTCATTGCCTATCTCTTACTGCGTAGAGCGACGGTATAGCAAGGGACCGCTTACCTCAATCTGTAAGTATGAGAGATTTTTTAGAAGATTAGAAATTCCCCTTAAACAACATGGCAGGCGTGTGAAGGTGCTACAATCAGCGTCATACCAAACGTTATGAGAGGAATGAAGCATCTTGTTCAAACAGAAAAAGTTGGCGGCGATGGCATTCGTCATGCTTGTAACGGGGGTTCTCGCGGAACAAGCACCTGTATCTGCTGCAGCTGCCCCTGTACTCAAACAAGGCAGTAAGAGCAATGACGTAGCGGATTTGCAATTCCGGTTGCAGACGCTCGGCTATTATAAAGACACAATCACGACCACATATGGCATGACTACCCGCAGCGCTGTCATAAATTTTCAGAAGGCAAACGGTATTAAGGCGGACGGCATTGCCGGCCCTCAGACGTGGAGGAAGCTGAAGAAGCTCTCGGTCAACAAGCCAGAGCTCTCGAAGCTCGCTCGCATCATCTACTCCGAAGCTCGGGGAGAGGTGTACAAAGGCCAGGTTGCGGTTGGAGCAGTCGTTATGAACCGTCTAATGTCGCCGCTCTTCCCGAAGACGCTCAATGACGTGATATTCGAGCCATACGCCTTCACAGCTGTGGCAGATGGCCAGTACTGGCTGCTTCCGAACAACTCCGCATTTCTCGCTGCGAAGGATGCAGTGCGTGGATGGGATCCGACGAAAAACGCGCTCTACTACTACAATCCAATAACGGCGAAGTCGAAGTGGATCTTGACTCGTAAAGTGACAACGAAGATCGGCAGCCACGTGTTTGCGGTTTAGTATTAATATTTTGTTTTATTGATGAATCCGCCTTCGGGCGGATTTTTTTGTTGTAGCCGCAACCTATTGAAGCTACGGTACGTTTGGAGAGTATAGAGAACGCGATACCAGGGAAGTTAACAGGGGTGAATTACAATTAACACCATTAAAAACATATTTTTCTAATTTACCCCCTGAACACAGCAGATGATGACGAAACGTATCTATAGTGGAGCGTTTTCACTAATTTATGGTGTGGGGAGAGAAGCACATGAAGAAGTGGGCAGTCGTCATGCTCGTCCTATCAATGTTCGCATTCACAAGCAGCACCGCTATGGCGCATGGCAATGATCATAGGGACGACTGGAGCAAGGGTAAGCTGCAATCCTGCAATGAGGTAGTCGCAAGTCTGAATACCATGCTTGCTAAGGTGAAGAATGGCTGGACTCGAACGGTTCTCAAGCGGATGATCGCAGACTTCAAGACAGAATGTACACAAGGCAGCAGCAATGGCAGCCAGAATGACTCTAATCTCGTGAATGCGGATAAATCCGCGCTCGCTCTTACTTACTTGGGCAATGACAACGCAAACTCGGTTACATTGCCGATTATTTTGTCACAGACGGGCAAGAAAGGCTCGAAGATCAGCTGGGTATCCAGCAATCCGAACGTTATCTCTAATGACGGTTTGACCATTCGTCGTTCAACGAACGCCGATATTGTCGTTAATCTAACGGCTGTCATCAAGTATAACAGCGCCTCTGTCAGCAAGACGTTCCGTGTTGTTGTCAAAGCGAATCTGCCCCAAATGACCGATACACAGCGCGTACAGACGGATTCTGCGGCGTTAACGATTACGTTCAACGGCTCTGACACCATGAACAGCGTAACGCAGCCTCTGAAAGAGCTGCCCACAAGAGGCGTGAATGGCTCGACGATCAAATGGACCTCCATGCTGCCGAATGTCATCTCGGGTGACGGCAAAACCGTGGTAAGACCTGACTATGGTTCTGGCAATGCAGTCGTCGTCTTCACGGCAGACATTAAATCCGGCAACTACTCCGAGACCAAGATATTCGTGCTCACTGTAAAAGCGGGTCTCCCGGATGCTCAGCGAGTCGCGGCTGACAAGGCAGCGCTGCAAATTACTTTTGGCGGAACCGATACGATTAATCGCGTAACAAGACCAGTCGTTCTACCTAGCGTTGGACCGAATGGTTCGAAGATTACGTGGTCGTCCAGCGCGTCTAATGTATTGTCGGCGGATGGCAAGACGATTCACCGTCCTGCAGCAGGCTCTTCAGCGAGCTACGTTGCGATGACAGCGGTCATCTCGAGCGGCTCCGCTACCGATGTGAAAGTATTCATCTTGGCCGTTAAACCGCAATTTGCGAATGCAGAGAAGGTCGCTGCAGATAAAGAGGATCTCTCAATTGGCTATAAGGTTGGCGACGTTGCATCAAGCGTTACCGGAGCGGTCACTTTGCCGACTAGCGGATATTACGGTAGCAAGATCGTCTGGTACTCAAGCAATCCATCCTTGCTGACTGACAACGGTACGCTGCTCTATCGACCAGCGTACAACCAAAGCGATATCACCATTACCTTGACAGCTTTCATTAGCAATGGCGACTCCGGAGATATTAAGACTTTCACGGTGAAAGTGAAGCATCTGTAGAAAAGAAAGCTTGGTTCAGGGGATAGAAATGGTTGAACTCTGCAAGACTCGGAGCTATTATAAACGAGAGCAGTATTCGCATTCTTCTATTCCAATTCGAACTGGGAGACTAAAAGGCGATGGAGATTAATTATTGCATGACCTGCGGCGCACCGCTTGAAGTGCGTGACGTAGACGGTACACCTCGTAAAGCGTGTACGGCAGAAGGTTGTAGCTTTGTGCATTGGGGCAATTATAGCGTCGGTGTCGGCGCGCTCGTTGTAAGACAGGAGAAAGTGCTTCTCGTTCGCAGAGCGCAGGAGCCGGGCAAAGGCTATTGGACGAATCCAGGCGGCTATATCGAGCAGCATGAGCTCATTCATGAGACGATCCGCCGCGAGGTCAAAGAGGAGTCCGGCATTGATGCAGAGGTTCGCAGCGTCGTAGCCGTGCGTGATCATCCGCGAGGCATTCATAACGTGTACATTGCATTCGCAATGGATTACGTTGGCGGAGAGCCCGTTCCGGACGGCATCGAGGTAGATGCGGCTGGCTTCTACAGCCTGCAAGAGATGGAATCGATGAATGTCGCCGGCTTTACGAAGTGGCTCGTTGATGTAGCGCTTCACCGGGGCGGCGAAGGATTAGCTGAGGACAAAGACCCGATCGTCAAGTTCGACGGCTACGGATTGTTCCGCATCTAAGCTTGTGTAAGAGCAAGAAGAGCTGGATTGAAATCAGTGCTCATGCACTCATTTCATCCAGCTCTTCTTTGTTTCGAGATATGTTTTCATTAGCTTATAACTCTTCTTGCCGTAACATAAGCTTTCTTCCAGTAGCTTGAGCTCAAATCCGAGATCTCTACGCCTTTGTTCGCGCTATGCAAGATCTTGTTGTTGCCTGCGTAGATCGCAACATGGCTGATGCCGTATCCATTTGTTTTGAAGAAGACGAGATCACCTACGCTGAGGTAGCCTTTTGCCACTTTCTGGCCTTTCAAGGCTTGATCAATGGATGTACGCGGAAGGTTGATATCGAAGTTATCATAAACATATTGCGTAAAGGATGAACAATCGAAAGCATTCGTCATATATGGAACTGCACCGTATAGATAAGGAGTACCTATGTATTTCTCACCGTACGTGATTAGTTCTTTGGCTTTCTCTGTTGCGGCATGCGCTTGCGTTGCCGTGCCGATTGTTAGTGCTGCAAATAAGGTCGTGGCGCAAAGGCTCACACTTAGGGCGCTCTTGAGTAAACGTTTATTTATTGCTTTCAATGTTTAATCCCTCCAGCTTCTACAAGTTGCCATTTGTCATTAACCACTATAACACACGGAAAAACGCCCACTTTTTCCCATTAGGAGTCGAATGCAGGCGTTTTCAAGGGCTGGAGAGGTTTTATGAGAATTCCGTGAGAAATTTCTCATTATTTCTGTGAGAAAGATGAGAAGGCATGGGAGGCTGTCTGATTTGGAAAGATCGGGCAGCTTGAGTTATGATAGAGTTACGGAAATATTCGAAGTAAGAAAGGTGATTAGAGCTATGCATAATGATGAGAATCAAGTTGTTAATGGGCAAGAAGGGCGCTTCGAGCAAGCGACTTTCGCAGGGGGATGCTTCTGGTGTATGGTGACGCCTTTCGATGAGCAGCCGGGTATCGAGAGTGTCGTATCAGGTTATATGGGCGGACATACAGTGAATCCGACTTATCAGGAAGTGTGTTCGGAGACAACTGGGCATGCAGAAGTCGTGCAAATTACGTTTGATCCTGCTATTTTTCCATACGAGAAACTGCTTGAAGTGTATTGGCGTCAAATTGATCCAACCGATGCAGGGGGACAGTTCCATGACCGTGGCAGTTCCTATCGGAGCGCAATCTTCTATCATACCGAGGAACAACGCGTCATAGCTGAACGTTCCAAGGCAGAACTAGCTTCAAGCGGCCGCTTCGATAAGCCGATCGCGACGGAGATCGTGCCAGCAGCACCGTTCTATCCGGCTGAAGATTACCATCAAGATTATCATCATAAGAATCCGCTTCGTTATCGGATGTATCGCCAGGGCTCTGGCCGGGATTCTTTCATCCAGCAGCACTGGAATACGGCCGAGGATCGTGAAGCAAGACGCAGCAAGCTAACGCCGATTCAATATGAAGTTACCCAAAATAGCGGCACCGAGGCGCCATTCACCAATGAATATTGGGATTTCAATGGAGAAGGAATCTACGTCGATATTGTATCTGGCGAGCCTTTATTCAGTTCCGCTGATAAATTCGATTCCCACTGCGGCTGGCCAAGCTTCACGAAGCCAATCGTGAGCTCTAATGTAAAAGAGAAACAGGATCTCAGCCATCGTATGGTCCGGATGGAAGTGCGCAGTGTTGGGGCAGATTCCCATCTTGGCCATGTGTTCGACGACGGTCCTGGACCGACAAAGCTGCGTTACTGTATTAACTCGGCTGCGCTTCGCTTTATTCCGAAGGAAGAGATGGAGCAAGAGGGATACGGTTATTTTCTGAAAGAATTGTAGGAGTGTAGCAGGAGCAGGGCTTTAGGGCGGATATGATAAAAGGTAAAAAGGTAAAATAGATAGAGAAAAACGGGAAAGGGACCTTGGAGTAAATACTCCTTGGTCCCTTTTTGTGATTCATGCATGCAACACTGCCTTGACCCCTATAGACCTCCACCACGAACGATTTTACTCTTTATCAATTGTGGTGATCGTGTCTTCCTTGTACTCAAACTTTACTTTCGTACCTTGTTCCCACTTGGATACCTTATCGGCAAGCTCAGCGCTAATCTTATAGGAGAGCGCACCTACGCCGGTTTCGATTTCAACCGTCTTATCGGCATTAATTCCATTGAATATGCCAGACATAACGACAGGAGCATTGTCCTCGGAAACAGCTTCGTTCGTCGAAGAACTGTTGTTCGTTGCTGCTGTATTCGACGAGGAGTTGCTAGCGGTATTCGAACTCGAAGCGTTTGCTGTAGCGTTCTCAGCAGTATTGTTGCTGCTGTTACCGCAAGCTGTTCCAATAATTGTCAAGGAGAGAACGACAGCAATGATGGACAGCTTCTTAATATGTATGTTTTTCATGATTTCACCTCCAGACGATTAAACGTCAAGGAGATCGGGAAAGTTTCGCTATTTAATATTAAGAGTATGTAAATGCGTTTAGTTGACGCAACTTGTTGTACAGCGCATTGTGAGATGACATGTAACGGAGTTAGTAAAAGATGAGCTTACGGAGGAATCGGTGAATCAAGTGATTGGAACACATCGATGAATAATGAATGAGGGAAATCAAGATTGGTTAACATAATATTAGTTATGTAATTAAAATGAGCTAGGATTAGAAATG
Source organism: Paenibacillus sp. J31R98 (assembly GCF_056269245.1). Taxonomy (NCBI): domain Bacteria; kingdom Bacillati; phylum Bacillota; class Bacilli; order Caryophanales; family Paenibacillaceae; genus Paenibacillus; species Paenibacillus sp. J31R98. The sequence goes on along the minus strand of NZ_JBWDNO010000001.1, from coordinate 1,479,711 downwards.
TGACTCAGGATTAGGATCATTGAATTTGGAAATGAATCAATCCATAGATCAGATATATTAGTCAGATCTGTAGTCAGATCAGATTAGAATCTGGCACATAGCACATATCTATTATGTTATAGATCGAGCGATCCTGAAGAAGCTGATTAATGGAAATATAACAGTTGGAAATGAAAGAGAAATGAAAGAATAACAAAAGCTCCAAAAAAGGCCACGGGAAAATGCGTTGTTACAAAACTACTTCACAAAACCCGTATTTTATACATATGTCTATATGTAGATTGAAACCCTTATTGTTCACCGATATTCTGCTTGTCTAACGACACAAATTATCAGACATAAGCGACACAAATTATCAGACATATCAGACATTCCCTTTCCCTATCTCTAATCATACCGACGGGCGTGTCATTTGATTCTCCGTTCTTTCTTTGGATATCTGCTGCGTTGTAAACAATCATGGGACAACTCTATCGAGTTGTCCCGGTCCAGGCTGTCGCTGTTTATTTTGATACTTTATTGCATCGCCGATTTGTTCCCGTATTCTTAAGGGAACACATCACGAGTCGTTGTTATTACAATGTCTAGTGTAATTGAGCTGAAAAGTACTGGTTTGCTGTCAATAATCGTAATCGATTACCATAGCACGTGTCGCCTCGAGTTTCCAACGATTAACCTCAAAATCATTATGCAACGCGTGCCTTGTGTATGCAGCATAGTCCTCTTTGGTGCCGAAAACCATAGAAATCCCGTAATCAAAAGGGTTATTTGAATATAGCCGGAACGCACGGAACTGCTTCACGCCTGGGATCTTAGTCAACTGACTCTCGGCATCTCGCATGAAGGTTTCTGCAGCCTCCGAACCTGCCTCATGTTTCAGGTTAAAGATAACCTTATGATGAATACTTGGTTTGTACATAACGTATTTCTCCTCAATATAGATTGGATATTAAAAACGGTTCTTTAACAAGTACCACCACCGCAAATCTCTGTATTATAATCATCTTGAGTTTTAACTTCTTTCCATGCTGACTCAAGTACTTCAGTAAAAGCACCGATCGATTGGGCACCAGAGATGGCGTACTTGCCGTCAATCAAGAAGAAAGGAACGCCTTGTACACCTAATCTAACGGCCTCTATTTGCTCTTCTCTTACGGCGCTCCCATAACTTGTGCTACGGAGTATTTCCGTTGCTTGTTGTGGATCCAACCCTACTTGTTCGGCTAGTGACAGAAGCGTTTCATGTTGCCCGATTGGCAGAGAATCCGTGAAGTAAGCTTTATATAATAATTCGAGAAGTTCTTGTTCTTTGCCGAATTCCCTCGCGAAATGAAGTAAGCGATGCGCGTCATTTGTATTCGCATTTTTTACGGTATCGTAATTCAGAATCAATCCATCTTGTTGTGCCCTTTCAGTAATAGAACGGCTTTGCTTCGCGACACTTTCTATCGTAGTGCCGTACTTGGCGGCTGCATATTCTAAATAATTCTGATCGGTATGCTTCGTAGAATTCGGATCCAATTCATAACTGCGATGAACAACTTCCACTTGATCGCGGTTTTCGAACACTTGCAATGCTGCTTCCAAGCGACGTTTTCCAATATAACAATAAGGACACATAATATCCGACCAAACTTCCACTTTCATGATTATCCTCCTTATACCACGCTCTTAGAGCTATACAATCGTTCTACTCTATTGATTATTTCTTTGTTGGGAAAACTATATCAGATATTCGAAATTAAGATAAGAAGGCTATTTTATTAAATAAGCTTTAGAAAATTAAAGTCGAGGTAACCCTACAAAATAGCCATGATTGGCTATTGGTTTGTAGCATGCTTTGGAATTACTCCAATTAGCAGAAGAGCAAACTTTAGCTCTTACTCATTTGTGCTATTCGGCTGCAGCAACTCTGCAATAATTTCAAAATTGCGTAGACGATCTGTATGTCTGTACATCTGTGTCGTAAGAATGATCTCATTGGCTGACGTTTCCTGCAATAATTTCTCCATGCGATTCCTTATCGTATCTCGATCTCCAATGACGAGTGTGCGGAATAATGGACTATGCTCGATCATTTGAATCTCATCCTTGGTAGCGACTTGGTTCATATCTTGAACCGGAGGCTGTATTGGAGCCATTCGTCCTTTGTAGGAACTCAAAAACAGCTGCTTTTGCGTTGAAGCCAAGTATTGTGCCTGATCAATCGTGTCCGCAATTGTGACATTCATGCTTACCATTACGTAAGGTTCACTTAGGACGCTTGAAGGTTGGAACGACTCCCGGTACAATTTTACTGCCTCTACAGTGTAGTCAGATGAGAAATGACCTGCGAAAGAAAACGGCAAGCCTAAATTCGCAGCAAGTCGGGCATTATAATCGCTGGAGCCTAATAGCCAGATGGGAATTTCAAGTCCATCACCAGGGTATGCGCGAACTTTCGCCGAATCATCGTCATCATTAAAATATCCTCTTAGTTCTTGTAGCATTTTTGAAAAGTCATCTCCGTGTTTTGAGAGTCGTCGAACGGCAGCGAATGCCGCCGAGTCCCCACCAGGCCCGCGTCCGAGGCCGAGATCAATGCGACCGGGATACATCGACTCTAAGGTGCCAAACTGCTCGGCAACCATTAGTGGAGCATGATTGTTCAGCATAATGCCCCCGGATCCGACTCGAATTCGTTCGGTTGCAGCCGCGATATGGCCGATTACTAGAGATGTTGCCGCGCTTGCCACGGAAGGCATATTGTGGTGCTCAGTAAACCAGATTCGGTTATAACCCCAATCTTCGGCTTTTTGCGCCAATTCAACGCTTTCTAAGAATGATTTCCGTGCTGTTCCGCCGGCTGAAATGTTGCTCGTGTCAAGAATGGATAATGGAACCCCTTGAAACGTTTTAATAGCTGTCATTTGAACCCTCTCCTTTTTTTATATATGCGCCGCTTGATGAGCCGTATCGGTATCGGTATTTTTGTTTTTACCTTTGCTGCTCACGAAACCTAAGAGCATTGCGGCAATTGCGAAAAAGCCGCTTACGATTAGTGCCGTATGGAACCCAGCTATCATGGATTGATTAGCCGATGCATGATGAGATGCTGTAACCGAAGTCGCGATGCTAGCCAGAATGGACAAGCCTAGACTGCCCCCCAACTGAATGAACGTATTTACAATTCCGCCTGCAATACCGTGTTCTTCAGGTTTAACATCCTGAACCGAACCTACGATTACGGCCGTATACGACGCCCCGATCGACAAACCGAGTACAATAAACGCAGGAAGAATAAATGACCCATAATGTTTATCCATGCTCATCGTACTGAGCCAAAACATCCCGATCGCATTGATGGCCTGAGTGACAATCAACACTTTTTTTGCACCGAACTTACGCAAGAAAATCGGTGTGATTTGTGTAACGATAATCGATGTCAAACCGAGTGGCAAGAAAGCCAAACCGTTTTCCAATGCCGAGAAGCCGAGCGCATGGAAGTACAACGTAGAGAAATAGTTGAACCCCGTCAAGTACGAAAACATCAAAAACCCGATAATATTGGATATGGCCAGCGAACGGAATTTGAAAAGACGAAGCGGCATCAATGGATTTTTTACGATTTTTTCGATCAAAATAAACAGGACCAGTACCGCTATCCCTATAATCAACATGGTGATTTTCGCTGCGGACCAACTACCGCCGACGTCAGGCATCGAAATGCCATAGACCAGAATGAAGATCCCTGCCAATACCATAAGCAAACCGAGCCAATCCATCGATTGTTTTACCGACTTAGGCGAAGGAGTCATTTTAACGAAAAGCAAACCTAGAATGAGCAAAATTCCCATCGGAACGTTCAGGTAGAATAAGGATCTCCAGCCTGCCGTCTCCGTCAATAAACCGCCTAAAATCGATCCGGAAGCCGCCCCAGCAGATGCTAAAGCGCCGAAAATCCCAAAGGCTTTGTTCCGCTGCGGTCCGGCCGGCAAATTGTTACTGATTAGCGACATCGCCGCCGGAACCGAAAGCGCCGATCCAATACCTTGAATCGCTCTGCTTGTAATCAGCCAAACCGGATTCATCGCTAATGCTCCTGCGAGCGAAGCAAGTGCGAAGATGGAGAGACCGATCACCAACATTCGTTTTCTCCCAAACAAATCGCTCGCGCGTCCCCCAATCATCAAGAATGTAGCAAAGGTAAGCACATACGAAGTAACAATCCATTGTAAATCGTTAGCATTCATATGAAGAGCGCTTTGGATGGACGGCAACGCTACGGTTACGGTAGTTCCATTCATTACTTCGATAAATTGCGCTAAGCTGACAACGATAAGCAAGAACATATTTGCTTTTGAAATGCGATCATCCATTATATTTTCACTCCATAATTTTATTTTTTTGAAAAGCATCTTTTTTCCACTCTTCTTCTATTCTGTATTTGTTGAATGTATAAGGATCGTAGCTATTTTTTTCTATTATTGAATGGATACATGATGCTCCCCCTAATATTTTCCTGCATGATTTTTCCCCCGCTTCCTACTGCTTGATTGACCGTTGAGTTGTGGAGAGTTACTATAAAAATCAAGCAGCAGACATCCGGACTGTGATCCGCTTCGAACAATAACAATATAACCGGACTGCTGTCCGGTTGTCAATATCATTTTGAAGGAGGATTTTTTGTGTTGGAGCGTAATCTACGTAAGGATGCCGAAGTGCGTAGACTGACCATAATTGATAAGGCGGCTAAGTTGTTCGCTGAGTATGGTGTCGAGAACGTTAGTATGCGGCAAATCGCGAGAGAAGCTGGCGTCGGGCAAGGAACCTTGTATAGAAGCTACACGAATAAGAGTGATTTATGCTGGGATTTGATTGGGGAAAGCTGTATTCAAAGTCGAATAAAAATGGATCAATATCTTTCAAAGAATGCTTCGACTTCGTTAAAAGAACGTCTAATTACCGTGCTCGACTTGCACTTGGAATTGTTGGATACCCACTCTGACATCCTTGCTATTATTCAAAACAATCACAATACAGAGACAGGTAGAAATGCATCCTCCAGAGAGGATTATGACTCGATTCATTCCATCCTCATTAAACTGCTCCAGGAGTACAACGAATTGACTGACTATCGTTCCATAGATCCGATTTTTAGTGCGGATGCGATGTTGTCAACGATTAGTGCGGAGGTTTATCTGTTTTTTAAAGAACAACGTGGTTATTCATCCGAGGAAATTAAAACAAACTTTTTCCAGACCTATATTGAAAGGTTATTCTCAAAGCAAACAACTTAAATAGCTTAAGATGATGTACTCGCACATCCTTAGCAAACAGAAAACAAAATTCCCGAAGTCACATATTGTATCGGAAATAATAAAAGTTACCCCTAAAGCGCTATATTAGAGCGACTTAAGGGGTAACTTTTTTGGGCTGAAGTATATTTCCAAGCAATCCTTTTTTGACGAGCAATTTATTACAGCATCCAAAGGGATAGCTTTCTCGATCGATGGAATACTGATGGAATACTGATGTGAGTTACCCAGACAAAAGTTTACTTTTCTAAAGTTACTTTAAATAATTAGCCTTCTTACAATAATAAAAATGAACTGCTATAGTTGTGTCCAAGGGAGCGATACTCCACTCCCCCATCTTGAATGAAAAGAGGTTTTCCTTATGTAGCGCAGAAAAAACTTCATTCACATTTGGATTTGATCCATATGAATATATATTTTAGGCTTAGATCATCTAGTGAAGTGAAAGCTTAATAAGTAAATTTCGAGTATTTAATCGACAAATAATAATAAAAAGGACGTGGATTATATGACAACTCAAGAACTAGTAGCAAAAATTGAAGAACTAGAAGCGAAATTTCAAAGACTGGAAGATATTGAACAAATCAAACAACTTAAAGCGCGGTTTTTTCGGTTTGTTGATGAAAAAAAATGGACAGAATTTGGCGAGCTCTTTACATCAGACGCTAAATTAGTTTCACAAGGTCAAGATTTCTCTCAGCTCGGAGGTGCAGGTTACGGAAAAATGATTGATGACGTTGTTGGTAAGGCACCAACGGTTCACCACGGCCATATGCCTGAAATTGAAATTGTTGATAAGGAAAATGCGAATGGGGTTTGGGCTATGGAGGATTTATTGACTTTCCCTGACGCGGAGAACGCATATCCGGGGCATAACGGGTATGGCCAATACCGTGAAACTTATCGTAAAGAGAATGGTGTTTGGAAAATCAGTAGCACGGTATTAACTCGCTTCCGTATGGACCCTCTAAAAAATTGGGATCCGAATACAGATCCTGTGACCGGACAGCCTGTAACTAATAATTAAATTGTTATCTTAGCAGTTTCCAGTCTGCTTAAGAACGATGTAATCGGGATTGTATCGAAAGAAATGATCTTGTAAAATCCTGCCCGTTAATTTGAGAAACGGCAGCCTTTGCCGGCTGCCGTTTCATTTTGTTATTCGAACTATATTGCCCTTTAGCTCTCAATAAGTACGAAAATATCGATCTACTCCGTATTACTTTCAAAACCGAAACTAGGCCAAAATATACGTAAAGCTTATTGAAAGAAGGAAAATACTTGAACAATAAATCTAAAATTGTGATGAGAGCGTTACAGCCCGAATTGATCGAGGATATAAACATTACAAACGAGCCGTTCAATCTGCTTGGAAGAATTGTTCCCCAGTTGCAGAACGGGGCATGGACCTTCGAGGAGCTCCTATTTGACGAGTCTAAGGAAACCTGCTTCCCAAAGGATCGATTGAACTGGAACGACTACATTAGCCAGGAAAACAAAGCCTTGTTCTTGGCCTATGACGTCGAGGCGTGTGTCGGACATATCCGGATTGTTCGCGATTGGAGCCGATTCGGTTATATCGAGAACATAGCTACGATTCAGGCGTACCGCCGTTCAGGAGTCGGCAAGAAGCTGCTAGACCAGGCAGAAGCATGGGCCAAGGATAAGCAATTGATCGGTTTGTCCCTAGAAGCGCAGGACGACAATCTCGCGGCGTGTCGCTTCTATGCAAAACACGGTTTCGTTCTTGGCGGTGTGGACACACTTAAGCAAACAGGAAATCCAAACATTGGTACGACTCTATATTGGTACAAAATTTTCGGTCAGGAATGAAGTTAGAAGGGCTGACAGTTGGCAGCCCTCCTAATATTTAATATACGTTTTCCGTTTGTTTAATCTTGTGTCATCCTACCAAAAGAAATTTTATTGGGCATATCAAAACGCTTTTGAAAGGGCATCCGTAATCATTTCCATCTCTGTTTCAGAAAGTTTTTCACACTGTGCTGTAATTTCTGATATCAATTCACTCACTTAATAATTCACTCCTCTTGTATTTTTCTACGTTCACTCCCTCATATTCGTCGGTTACATCGCAAACTTTGAACCAATAAGTTGTTCGCTTAACTGCCATAAACGTTCAGCTGCTTCGGGATCCACCGCCCACTCAAATACGCCGGGAGTATGTGGTGTACCCGTCATAACCGCTATGTCTCCGTTCTCGCAGTAAACGCCGCCTTTTCCTTCTAGCTGAGGATGGACTGCGCACCAAATTAATGTGGCTGCCCCTTCTTGAGTTGTTTTAATTTCATCGTTATATTCGCTAAAAGCACGTTCGCCTTGTTCGTTTATCGCACCCATTGCTCGTAATTCATCATCCGTTAAATGACGGGCCAAATCCGTCACGATCGTCCCCGGATGAACAGAAAAAGCGCGTACTCCATGAGGTTCTCCACGCTTGTCCATCGCAACAGCAAATAATGCGTTCGCTGTCTTGGATTTAGCATACGCTAGCCATTTGTCATACTCACGAGTATTGAAGTTAGGATCTTCGAAATCAAAGCTGCTGAGCTGCAGAGCACGAGACGATACAGAAACGATCCTTGCGCCTCTGGCCTTCTTAAGTGCAGGCCATAGCCTTAACACAAGCTGAAAATGTCCCAAATGATTGGTTGCAAGCTGGGACTCGAACCCACGGGCATCGCGAACAATCGGAGTGGCCATTATGCCTGCTGCATTAATTAGCATGTGCAAGGACCGGTCGGAAGAAAGAAAACGTTTTGCAAACTCATCAATAGACTCCGGATCCATGAGTTCTAAGCGTTCCAGCTCCACACCCGGCAATCCTTCAAGTGCCGTCCTGGCTTTTTCCGGAGAGCGAGCAGGTACGATAACCTTTGCCCCTGCGGTTGCAAGGGCTTTGACTGCTTCAAGGCCAAGTCCTGAATAACCCCCAGTTACGATAGCAATCTTACCAGTCAGATCCTGTCCTTCAATTACCATCTGGGCAGTCGTTCTTGGCCCGAATCCGGAGAATATAGGTGTTTGAAGCTCGGAGTTCTTTTGAATTTTCATAGGTGTAACCTCCATGATCTTAGAATTTAAGGGATAATCTAGAGCTATTCGTGCCTCAAGGACTACTATAACAGGTCTATTTTTATTTCATAAGAAGGCACTATTTTTAAATATGCTTTATAAAAATAAAGCTACGTTTTAAAGTTCGAATTATTCAATCGGCGTCAGGTTGTGCCACCTCCATCATTCGTATTCGTGCCGTCAAGCGGACCGGTCGGGTTCGTTATAAATTGCTTCAGGAGGACATCACCTTGCGTTTGCCATGATTTGAGTGCCTCTTCGACGGATTTCTTCTTCTCTAGCACTTCCAGGATCAACGGCTGTGCCAGCTGACGAACCTGGTACAAGCTCGGTTTCTCCTCATAAAGTCTATCGCTGGCCGGATCCTGGGGTACCGGCTTAAGTGAATAGAAAGCTGAGATGTTATAGTTTTTGCCGTCTTTCGGCTTCAAAAACGACTTTCGGGAGACCATCTCGAAGCTGCTGCGGGACTTGAGTTTCGCCCATTCCCTGCTGTTGTTGAAGGCAATGAAATCCCATGCGTCTTCGCCGTTCTGCGCATTCGCATTTATCGCCATGAGATTGTTCAGCATAATGTTCCCGCCGATGCCTGGAACTTCGGCGAACTGCGGCATGGTGACGACATCCCAGTCCACGGTCGAGATTTTTGGGTTCTTGGTTGCGGCGTCATTCGCTTGAGTGAGCTGCGAGACATAGTCGTAGCCGCCGATCGTCATGGCCACGCGACCGTTCATGAATATGTCGCCCTGGAAAGAATCAGTGATGATGACGCTAGCTTTGATGTTGTCTCCGCCTCCGAGATTCAAATCTTCTTGACTCGGTATGATTTTCGACTGATAGAGATCGGCAAAGTCGTTCCATACCTTCTTCCACATCGCCGTATCGACGGACATCTTCTCCGCCTTAGTATCGAACATCTTTAATTGAAGCGGCGCGGCGTAGGTCTGGAGATCCCAGTATGGATCACTATTGTAGTGGTTAAAGGCCAGGCCGAACTTCCGATCCTTGCCTTCTCCTTTCGCGACGAGTTTCGCTAAGTTGAAGATATCCGTCCAGGTCATGTTATCGGTCGGCGGCTCTACGCCCGCATCGATAAACATCTTCTTGTTATAGAACAACGCGGAAGAGGAGAAATTCGGCGACAGTCCATACATACTTCCCCCGCCAGCCTCCTTAATGCCGTCAATGACCGACGGTACGATATCATCGATATCGAATCCTTTCTCCCGAATAATGCTATCGAGCTTTAGAATTAAGTTATCCTGTACGAGACGTTGAAAATTGCCGGCATCCACGATGACAACGTCCGGCGGATTGGTGCCCTTCATCATTTCTGTGACTTTCTCGTAGATGTCAGGTTGCTTCTTATTCGGATCTGGCGTTTCGTAACGCATATCGTCGAAGTTTATGGCGGATACGGTTTCGATGGTTATATTGGGATGCATCAACTCATAGGTGTCGGTGTACTGTTGGCGCATAGATTGATCGGTGCCTGCGCTCGATGTGACAACACCGACTCGCAGCACATGCTGCTTGGCATCGTCGTTACCTGATCCAGTGCTGCAGGCCGACAGACCAGAGGCGATCAGCGCAGTCGACAGCGCCATCGCCGATGCCTTCAATAACTGTTTCTTCTTCGATCTTACTTGTTTCTCCATCTGATTAATCCTCCAATAATATGTGCGGTTCAAGGATGACTAGCGTATCGCAAGAGTATGTGATTTCTGATCTTGTTCTCCTTAACTTGAGCGACTGACCGGCAACTATCTAATGACAAAATCATTTATGGAACTAGAAAATTGTACCGGTTTTTCCACATGTCCCATATGCCCACATTCACTGATGACTACAAGCTGCGACTCTGGAATTGCTGCCGACATCTCGTGTGCCCATCTTGTCCCACAGATGAAGTCATGCTCTCCGACCAAGATGAGCGTTGGGGTCTGGATCGTATTCATGACATCACGCACATCCCAATTCGTTGGTTTTCGATTTGGGTCGATGGTCGCATCTATAGAATCTTTCCAGTCATCGAAATCCTGAGGCATGTCCCAATAGTCACCGAAGTAAGCGGGCAGCAGACTTTGCATGACGCCAAGGAAGGAATCTCTGTCATGGACGGAGATTGCGCCAGTCCCCATGTCCGCCCAAGCCTGCTTTGCTTCTCGGGCTTCCCGCTGGTCCGACCACCGCTGTGCAAAGAGATCCATTTGCTTGGTCGCTTCAATACCCAAATCTTTCCCATTGCACGGCGCTCCGTCATAAACGATCAACCCTGCGAGCTCATTCGGATAATCGAGCGCGTATTGAAGACCCACAAATCCGCCATGCGAATGCCCTAGAAAATAGCCATCCAGTGCCCCTGCGTACTCGAGCACTTTTCGGGAGAAATAAGCGTATTTGGACATACTGTATTCTCCATCCGGCAGCATTCCTGATTGACCTGTTCCAATCGGCTCTATATATATAGTCGTCATAGACTTCTCCAGCAGAGGCATGCGTAAATAGTTCCAATGGAAACCGGGTCCTCCGGGATGGACAAGACAAACGGGTCCACTGCCTGCAACGTGATAGGTCTGCCGTATTCCATCGATTATGATCTCGTGCGTACCGGGTGTTAGTGCTTCGTTCATGAAATTACCTTCTCTCTATCGATATGAATACTTTTTGCTAGGGGTCCACTATATCAGGTATAAATGCTCCTCATAAGAGAGCACTTTTTTTAAATATGCTTTATAAGAATAAAGTGACTCTCTTTGATTCACTAATTGATTCGCCTTATTTACAAAAATAACTAAGCATGCTATGTTTGCATGGAAGGATCACTTATTGAAACTTTGTTTTATACAATGAAACAACAGGGGTGATGGTATGGATAAGAAGGAACAGGTAAAAGCCCAATTTGGAGCTAACGCTTCTAAGTATGTCGCTAGCCCACGTCATGCATCAGGTCAAGATTTGAACCTGCTGCTCGAGTGGTCCCGAGAAGAGAAAGCCACGCAGGCGCTCGATATCGCAACCGGAGGCGGACATTGCGCCTTGGCATTGGCCTCCGTCGTCGGTGAAGTGACCACCCTGGATATTACGACCGAGATGCTGGAAGAAGCGGAAGCTTTTCTTACCGGGAAGGGATGCACGAATATCAAGTACGTCGTCGGGGACGCGGAGAACCTTCCTTTTGTCCAAGAACACTTCGATCTGGTCGCCTGCCGCATCGCCGCTCATCACTTTCCTGACCCCGACAAGTTCGTACAGGAAGTATGGCGCGTATTGAAGCGTGGAGGAAGCTTCATTCTGATGGACAACATCGCTCCGGAAGCGGATCGGATCGACACCCTCTATAATGATATTGAACAACGGCGGGATCCCAGCCACTTCCGCGCTTGGAAGAAAACAGAGTGGATCCGTCGCATCGAACTGACCGGTTTCCAGGTGGAACAACTGTTGCAGACAGGCAAGCCGTTCGAATTCGCTGCCTGGTGCGCTCGAATGAATGTCTCTGAGCAGGTCCAGGAAGCGTTGCAATCGGATATGCTGAACTGGTCAGATTCTGATCAGCAGCAGCTTAAAGTCCGTAGCGAGAACGGCAATCTGCTCAGCTTCGAGGGAAGCTACATGATGTTGAAAGCACGGAAGGCATAAAGCACATACAACCTGGAGCTATTCCCAGTTCCGTCCGAGCTAAACCTCACTGGCTCTCCTGCTTCAAAGCATCGATGATATTGACCTTTTTGACCTTGGAACTTGCGTACAACATCGCTGTACTGATGATGACAAACACTGCAGCGATCATATAAAGCATGCTAATCCATGGAGGGTTAAAACCATAATAGAAACGGTTCATGAATGCTCTATAAATGAGGTACATCATAGAAATCCCAAGTGGCAACCCGTAAACCAGCGATTTGACTCCATAAAAAATGCTTTCGGAATGAAACATCTTATTGATGCCCTTGGACGTCATGCCCATCGATCTAAGCATGGCGATTTCTCTTGTCCTAAGAATCAGGCTGGTCGATATCGTATTAAATATCGTCGCGATTGAAATAATCGTGATTAACGCGACAAACCCGTAAGCGAATACGTTAAACAGCAACATGAGCTGTTGATCCCGCTGTCTGGACTGATATTCGTTCCGCACGAATACATTGCTATCCATCTTTTCGATTTGACGCTGGGTATCCAGCGGATCCTTACTGTCGAGGAACAGGCTCGTGGATTCAACACCGCCGGGACCCTTGAGATGAAGGGATTCCAACACGGCCTCCGACATGACCAGCTTAAGTTTGACGGTGTTCCACGGCTGGGATACGCCTATCGGCACTTGATCCGTCAAGGCTGCAATGCGCACGCTTGAAAGCTTATCGAATCCGAGTGTAATCGAATCCCCCTTCTGAGCAGCTAGGACCCGCGACGCAATGAATTTATTAGATACACGATCCTCGAACGAGGACGTGTCGATAACGATTGCGGACACCTTGTCAGGATTCCGCAAGGACCGGATGTCCGCACCTGTCCTCTTCGCAAAAGCTTGCAGTTGTTCGTCGCTCACGCCATTCACTTCCACCACATACGAATAGTTTCCCGATTGGGTCGGAAAGCCGTTGTAGTCGAACCACTTTCGAACGGCTTCCGGCACGAGCGAGGAAGGAATCAAGCTGTTGAAGGTATAGCGGTGAATGAGACTGAATGCCGTCACATCGCGAAGCGAAACAAACGACTGGACTTGTCTCTTATCCAACGCCGGTCTCTCGACGGAGGGCTCAACTTGCATGTCATAATTGAGGCCGACTTGCGACAGCCGGAATGACTTCTCCAAATTAGCAGTGAAGAACGATACCGTTAAGAAGAGCACAATGCTGCTCATGAGCGATATGACCACGGTTCGGTAGCGACGATGGTTTCTTTTCAGGTTTTTCAAACCTAGTTCAGCTTCAATGCCAAGCAAGTTCCGTACGAGTTTGGAGGTTCTGACGTCTTCGCCCTTCAGTTTGATATCCTTGGTCTGCCTAAGGGCATCGATGGCGGATATGCTGGATGCTCTTCGGGCGGGAACATACGTTGATATCCCGATCGTAATTAGGGAGACCGCACCAGTAATCATGACGGATAATGGCGTAACCACTATCGTGAGATCCTGATCAATACCGAACACGCCACGAATGCTTGCATTCACGCCCTTAAACGTTATCGCCATGCCCGCCAACCCGCACAGGAAGCCCAAAGGAATACTGATTAACCCGATAATTGCTCCTTCAAAGAAAACAGCGTTCCGCTTCTGCCTCTTCGTCGCCCCTACGCTGGATAGCAGGCCCAAATAGCGGGAACGCTCAGAGACGGAAATCGCGAATGCGTTATAAATCAAAACGATGGAACCTGCCATGATAATCCCGACGATGATCACGCTTAATGCTAGCAAGGTTGCATTGGTTTGTGTATTGCTAGTCACGCCCGAATATTGAAGCAAAGGATCGTTAAAACCCACAAGGTTAACGTGAATTTGTTTCGCCAACGCTCTGGCATGCCCGTACAAGGAACGGTCGAGCTTCGTTAGTACTACGCTCGCATCCACTGTATCCGCAGGCCTGATCGTGTTCTCATCCACATAAGTAAGAATCGTATATCCAGGAGCTTCGGCGGGCTCCAAGGCTGGACGGACAATGATGCCCACGATGGTGAAGGTTTCCGGCTTCATGTGGACGAGAGCCTCTACCGATTTCCCACCTTCCATCCGTAAACGGGTGTTTTGCTTCAATACTTCGTGGAGCGCGTTTCCCTTGCTTATATCTTCCCTTTCCCCGACCTGAAGGGAAAGCCTTTCCCCCATCTTGAACGCAACGCCCGCTTTAGTAACAATTTCATCGGAAATGACTACCTCGTTGGGATGTTGGGGAAAGCGGCCTTGCTTGAGCTCGATAGGGAAATCGCTGAAACCAACCGTATTATAGGCTTCGATATACAAGTAAGGCTTATAAGCATTTTGCGAGCCAGACAACGCCGCATAGCCCAGGCTTTCGGTCAGGATGACGTCTTTCGTCTTTTTGTCATTCTCGATCGCCTTTAGTTGATTCCGGGTTACATCATGATACCGCACATGCCACAATCCGTTGTTAGCGATCGCTTGCTTCTTCATCAGTTCCTGGAAAGAAAAAAACAAGGTCGCTACCGCAGTTACCATCGCTACGGAGATCATCACGCCTATGATGGTAACCATCGTTCTCCGCTTATTCTGACGTAAGTGTCTTAAGGTTAATTTACTAACAATATTCATCGCCGGAGAACCTCGTCTTTCGCGATCTTCCCGTCTTCGATGGAAATAATGCGATCTGCCTGTAGGGCAATCCGTTCATCGTGCGTGATAACGATCAAGGTCTGTTTATACGTTCTATTCAGCATTTTCAGCAAATCGACAATTTCACCGCTGTTTTTGCTATCTAGATTGCCCGTCGGTTCATCAGCCAAAATAATTGCTGGATTATTCATAAGCGCCCTGCCGATGGATACGCGCTGCTGCTGACCGCCGGACAGCTGGTTTGGCAGATGGCCCAGTCGCTGTCCAAGCCCTAACAAGCTCACCAATTCGTCGTATTTACGCTTATCGACTTTCTGCTCGTCCAACAGAAGCGGCAGCTGAATGTTTTCCTCCACGGTTAATACAGGAAGCAGGTTATAGAACTGGTAAATCAATCCGATCTGTCTGCGTCTGAAGATAGCCAATTGTGTCTCGTTCAAAGTGTATATATCGATATCTTCAATGAGCACCTTCCCGCTGGTTGGGCAGTCGACGCCTCCCAGCATATGCATCAATGTGGATTTTCCCGAGCCGGACGGACCAACGATGGCGACGAACTCTCCTTTCTCAACTGACAAGGATATTTCATCAAGCGCTTTAACGGCGGTATCCCCTCTTCCATACACTTTGGACAGTTGTTCTATTTTCAATATAGGCATGTAAGCTCCTCCAATCATGAATGAATAGATTTAGTATAGCTGTCCAAAGTGACGGTGGAGTGACTATGAAAGTGACGCTTTGGTCACTTAAACCTCCACTAAATGATTCGCTTGTAGAACCGGATACGGAACTGGGTTCCCTGACCCGGCTCGCTTGTTACGTAGATGTCGCCATTTTGATTCGATATGATGCTGTGAGCCAGTGACAATCCGATCCCTGCGCTGCTTTCCCCCGCGTCCTTCCCTTTATAGAACCGCTTGAAGATAAGCGGAAGTTCTTCCTTTACTATCCCCTTGCCTTGATCTGCGATGACAATCTCCGTGAACAGCGCGTTCTCTGAATAATGAATCATCAGTTCGCCACCTTCCGGCGTATGTTCCACGCAGTTTTTCAATATATTGATCAACGCTTCCGACGTCCAGTTCAAATCACCTGTGAAGGATACGCCTTCCTCACCGGTAATGGATAAGACTTGTCCCTTGATGTCGATCGGAATCAGGACTGGCTGAATGGCTTTCAGGATCAATTCGCTTGCTCTGATACGGTCTGTTCTGAATCCCACGGTGCCTGCATCGATTTTGGATAGTTTTAGCAGAGAGGACACTAACCAGTCTATCCGCTCCAGTTGAACGCTGATTTTGCGGGTGAACTCGATTCGCCTCTCCTCCGGCATATTCGGATCATTCAACAAATCGGTCATAGCCGTCATTGAAGTCAATGGCGTCTTGATCTGATGGGAGATATCCGAAATGGCATTTTTGAGGTAATCTTTATCTTTCAACAACAAAGCGTTCTGTTCGGATAGTCTGACGGTGACTTTGTAAATGTCGTTCTTGAGCAAGCTAAGCTCGCCTTCTTGATTATCTCGAACATCCAACCCGTAATCGCCATTGCTGATTTGCTGCAAGTAGCTCGCCAATCCTGCGAGTTGCTTATATCTCCATTTCGTAAATATGAGGGAATAGAAAATAAGAAGCGCAGCGGCCAAGAGAACGATCACCGAAGCTACAGTAGACAAAAAAGCTGCTACTGCAGCTAAACTTAGACCGGTAAATGACATCGCCATCACCAAAATCCGAATTTCACGGTTTCGCAGTATTTCAATCACCCGCCTTATAACCTAAACCCCGAATCGTTCTTATGATTACAGGCTCTTTAGGGTCATCTTCGAGCTTCTCCCGCAGGCGCTTGATATAGACGGTTAACGTATTGTCGTTCACAAATTCCCCCGCAATGTCCCAGATCTGTTCCAGTAGTTGATTCCTGGAAAGCACCTGCCCTAAATGATTTACGAAAATGAGCAGCAACCGATACTCCAGAGCCGTTAACTGAATTTCCCCGCCTTGTTTATATACTTTACCCTCCAAGGGGTTTACTCGAATGTCGCCAAGTTCAATAACACTTTTACTTTGGGGAAGCTTCTGGTATCGGCGCATCACGGTCTTGATCCTCGAGATGAGCTCCCTTACCCGGAAGGGCTTGGTGATATAATCGTCCCCTCCCATATCAAGCCCCATGACCACGTTCACTTCATCGTCTAAGGCTGTTAGGAAGATCACCGGAATATCCCGCTCCGCCTTGACTATTCGGCATAGCTCATAGCCGTTTCCATCAGGAAGCGTCACATCGAACAAACAGAGTGCCAGCTCTCCTGCATGTTGCTTTATTGCATCCTTAGCCGAAGCGACGTCTAAGCAAAGCACGGTCTGGAAATGCTCCTGCTGAAGGGAATATTCTAAAGCGGTGGTAATCGTCTTATCATCCTCAACCACTAAAATTTTCATGATTCGCACCTATCTCCTTTTGTAGCATTATGATTACAAAACCGAATACGCATTCAGCTTCCTCAACTGGATTACGTGGATCTCGATAAATGAAAAGAAGGCCTTGAGGTTAAATCTCTTGGCCTTATTGTCATATTTGGGGAATATTATACACGAGCCGGGATCTGGCAATAAAATGCATGCTCGTGATCATTGATATAGCCTTTGAATTCATACACTGGCTGATAAAATCCTTTGGTATCGTACACATAGGTCAGTCCGTACCCATTCACAACAAGCTTGTCACCCTTGTGAAATGAAGCGTACATATAAAAATTACCGGCTTGAATTTGCTCAAACGCCTGTTTAGGAGAGATGATCTCCAACTTGCGTTCAAATTTGTTCCAAATCATTTGATTAAATAAATCACTCAAAGTACCATCCTTAGCGAACTGCTCCATAATCATGCCAGAAACAAAATCATTTTCCTTATGAGCGAGATCCTCAGGTGTCTTCGCGTCCCACCGTAAAATGTTCTTGTCCTGCACGCTGAATATAGCCTTGGCAGGCAAAAGACCGTTGTGTGAAGACCATTGCTCCGTGTCTTCCCTTAGTAGGGTTACCTGATTTTCCGAGAGATTTACCCCTTCGTCCCCCGTACTGAAGTGCCACCCGCCATCCTTTATCCCATAATTCAAGTCGGCTTGCCGGCCGTTCGATGTTGTGCCCCTAAATATACGATTGTCGTCGCCTCCTCGGCGAATTGCTCCGGAGAAATTCACAGTAAATTTCTTCGATAACTGCTCTGCAATATCTTTGCCTCGTTGCAAATGATTGGCGTAGATATTCCGGTAAACCGACGCCATACCTGTGTCCTCAGACAAGAGCATTTTATTTACAATCGTCACTGCATCCATATTCTGCTTCGATCCGGGGAGGATTGGCATGTTCCCAAATTCCTGCGTTTGATACTTCATTATTGCTCCGCCAATCAGAGCACCGAACAACGCGGGAATCATTACACCAAGCAGAACTGATTTGATCACAACGCGCTTCTGCCTGATACAGACCAGGATCGCCATGACGAAGAAGTACCCAGCCAGACCTCCTGCTAAATTGTGGAAAATGTCATCCAGTTCAAAAATGCCTTTCCCGGTAATGAGCTGAATACTCTCAATGCCGGCAGTCGTTAACAGAGTAACAAGACAAGTTATCCAAAATGCTTGTGCTTTGCGCATGAGCAGCGGCAACAGCAAGCCCAAAGGAACGAACATTAGTATATTGAATAGAATCAACTGCAGTTCACTAATGGACCATTTATTCCATGCATTCACATAGCCGCTGAGTAAGTCGGCATTGATATCGCCTGTGTAGCTTGCGCCCCGGCTAATTGTTGTTAAGCCCAATACAACTAAAAACCAGCCGACAAGGAGAGTGAGTATGACCCATTGGTTTTTGGACATGCTGCTATTTCCCCGCAAGACTTTTTTATAGATTAAATAGCTGCCGACCAGCAGCACAAGGATACCTAGGCATCCTATCGTGGCCATGAATGCCCATTTAAGTAATTCAGAAGAGATCGTAATTAAGTCCATATAGCCATCATTCTCCCTATTCTTTTTGCCTTGCTCTTTTCTTGTCATTACTGAGAATTATACGTTCCGACAGTGACTATTAAGTGACTTCTATGTTACTAAATAGTCACTTCAATAGATTGAAGTGAAACAATATGGACTCTTTCCGATTAAATAAAACAACCCCCGTCAAGGGGGTTGTAATTTTGATTGTGCTTATGAGTGGGGTCAATAATCGTAATCGATCACCATGGCACGCGTGGCCTCCCGTTTCCAACGATTCTCCTCAAATTCGTCATGCAACGGATGGGCCGCATACGCCGCATACTCCTCCTGGCTGTCGAATACCATAGAAATTCCGTAATCCATATGGTTATTTGCTTTTAGCTTGAAAGCACGGAATTGCTTTACGCCTGGGATCATAGTCAGTTGCTGCTCTGCATCGCGCATGAAGGCCTCGGCAGCCTCAGAACCGGCTTCATGTTTAAGGCTAAAAATAATCATATGATGAATGTTCGTTTTTTCCATTTGTGTGTTCTCCTCTATTCGGACAAACAAAAAATCGATGAAAAGGACAATTTCGAATTCAAGTTTATCTGCGTTGTTGTTATGCTTTGATTTGTAAGAACCGAAAAACTAAATTAAGAAGCGGACTGCAACGATTTTACGGTTTCCATCAGTCTGAAGAAATGCGGTTTCGATTCCGGAACGAAAAGAACGTCGCCTACGTCAAGCTCAACATCGAAGTATCCGACATCTTCCGAACCCTTTATAATAAGAATCCCTTTTCCGGCAGTCATTGCTCGAATTTCGTCTTCGACATGCGTATTCATCGCTGCCGACTTTTGAAGCAGTTCGTCTAGATTTGGCATGGCTGTGGATAAGGTGATGACGACGGCGAGAATTTTCAGCCTCTCTTCATCGCTTAGCACGAACTTTTCTTTGAGTACATCAGGCAACTCGTCTGTATCCCAGTACTTGTACAAGACGGACTGCCTGTCTAGGAAAGCAATTACTTTCTCTTCGGCTTCAATGCGCTCATTTGTATTGCGAATGCGAATTCGTGCCATGTGCATTCCCTCTCCCTTTTTAAACATGCAACTCTTGAGGAACGGCATCCGTAATCTCACTCTTGCCGCCGTTCATGAACGCAAGAATCAACGCAGCGATTGCAAAACATCCGCTTACGATTAATGCCGTATGGAAGCCCGATAACATGGCCTGATTTGCAGATTCATTCATTGCCGAAGCGGTAACCGTCGTCGCGATGGTTGCCAATATAGACAAGCCCAAGCTCCCCCCGAGCTGCAGGAACGTGTTCACGATTCCGCCGGCAATTCCGTGCTCTTCAGGATTCACATCCTGCACGGAACCTGCGATAACGGCTGTAAAGGACGCGCCGATCGACAAACCGAGCACGATAAAGGCCGGAAGAATAAACGAGACGTAACTTTTATCCATATCCATAGTGCTTAACCAGAACATTCCAATCGCGTTGATCAATTGCGTGACGATCAGGAGTCTTTTTGCCCCGAACTTACGCATGAAGAAAGGCGTGATTTGCGTGACTACGATCGATGCCAAACCAAGTGGCAAGAAAGCCATGCCGGTAGCTAAAGACGAATAACCAAGCTCGTGGAAATACAGCGTCGAGAAATACATGAAGCCGGTCAAATAAGAATACATCAGAAATCCGATGATATTGGACGTGACAAGCGAGCGAAACTTGAACAGACGAAGCGGCATTAACGGATTCTTGGCGAATTTTTCAACCATTATGAACATGCCCACCAGCAATACTCCTGCAATCAACAAGGTAATCTTCGCAGCCGACCAGCTGCCGTCGACATCCGGCATGGAGATGCCATAGACCAGAACGAAGATACCAGCCAGTACGGAAATCAATCCGAACCAGTCGATGGATTGTTTTTCGCCCTTTACTGCAGGACTTACTTTCACGAACATTAATCCGATGATAAGCAAGGTGCCGAGCGGCACGTTCAAATAGAACAACGATCTCCAGCCCACCGAATCCGTTAGCAATCCGCCGACGATCGATCCTCCCGCGGCTCCCGCTGACCCTAAGGCACCGAAAATCCCGAAAGCTTTGTTGCGCTGCGGTCCGACCGGGAAATTGTTACTTATGAGCGACATCGCCGCTGGAATGGAAAGGGCCGCCCCGATTCCTTGAATTGCCCTACTAGCAATCAGCCAGACCGGACCTGTCGCCAAGGCGCCAGCCAGCGAAGATAACGCGAAGATCGCCAAACCTATGATTAATACGCGTTTTCTTCCAAGCAAATCGCTTGCCCGTCCTCCGATCATCAGAAAACAAGCGAACGTCAGCACATAAGAAGTGACGATCCATTGCAAATCGTTCGCCTGCATGTGAAGCGCCGTTTGAATGGAAGGCAGCGCGACGGTTACGGTCGAACCATTCATAACCTCGATAAATTGGGCAAAACAAACAATAATCAACAACAACATATTCGCTTTCGATATACGATCACTCACTATTTCTCACTCCTATAGTTATCTATGATGAATACGAGGAACGATACATTCGCTCGTCCTGTTTAACCTTGATCTTGCAAATTACACATCTGATCTTAGGATCAGCTGCATGCTTAGGGAATGCCCTGAAACGATTTTGCGCAAGATATATCCATAATAAATTATCCTCAATCTGTTGAACGCTATGGTTAATCTGCAAACGGGCTGAAGTGTTCATTCATTTCCCAAAAGGTGTTGGAAAGCTGCAACTCCTGTCGGCCGCTGCGGGCGGTTCGAAAATGGATTTGTAAGCTTTTTTCATTTCTAATTCCTCCAATTGGTTAGTACTACCAGTGACATACAAAACGTTATTTAATATACTAAATTAAAGTAAGTTTACTTTTTAGTCCAATGCTATAAAAGAAAGCGAGTCGATAACATTGAAATGTTCAAATTTTGATATGCCTTGCATTGAATCGATTTCCGAAGTATTGCAATTTCTTTCAGGAAAATGGACTTTTCTAGTCATTACAGAGCTTCTAAAGGAGCCTCAGCGTTTTAATCAATTGAGAAGAAATTTAGGCAACGTGAATACGAAAGGTTTAACAGATACATTACGGAATTTGGAAGAACATCAAATGATCAAACGCAAAGTATTTCCCACCGTTCCAGTGACAGTCGAATATTCAATTACGGAAAAGGGAGAATCCTTCTCGAGCGTATTTACTGAGATTAATCGCTGGAAAACCGAATGGGAATCTTCTGTTCAACCTCAAACGATTGAGGGGTAATGAATCTGCTCGTATTTTGTAATCCGCCCGACTCATCCACCTCCACCTCATTACAGAATCTATCGCTTTCTCCAGTTTCCTCCTGCTTAACAGGAACCTTCTATATACATCTCCGAGTGATTCTCTTCCATTAGCGGATCCTACTCGAATTTCGATATATGTTGTTTGCCTACATATGCAACCTTCTTCTCATTAGGATTGTAAGTGAGCTTCACTTGCTTCGGGATCAACTATAACAGGCCTTCTTACTTTTCGTAAGAAGGCTATTATTTTAAGTATGCTTTAGAAAAGTAAAGTCCTCCTCTCCTGTTTTTGTTGAAAGTCAATACAAGTCATAGAGACTGAAGATTGTGTTCCGGAACATGACATAATTGTCTGTAATAAAGCTTCTTCTAATAAAGTAACTAGCGAATTAAAGCAGAAGCATCTGTTTCTATCCATGCTAACGTTGCCTTAGCCCCTACTCCATATCTAACCTAACCTCTTTTTCGCCATTCGGACTCTTGACTTTAAATTTCTAAAGCATATTTAAAAAAAGTACGTTCTTATGAAGAACAAGATTACCTGTTATAGTTGACCCCGAGGCAATTGAAGCACAATTACCATCCCAAATGAGAAGAGGTTTTCACATATGTAGGGGAGCTCACAATATACGAATAAAGATACCTATCAGAGGAAAGATACACTTGCGGAGCCATTAACTTAAGGAGTAATTTTGACGGAACTCGTTATTTAGCTGCAATCAGGAAAAATGAATAAACAAAAACCCATACAAAGGATATGATCATATGTTGAAGAAGAATTTTTTTATCAGTGTTATTTTAGGTGTCGTCTTTCTAACAACTATACTCTCGGGATGCTCGGCGCAAAATAATACGACCAAGCAAGCTGCTCAGGCAGGTTTGCAAAATGTTCAGGCGAATCAAGTAGCGAATATCACTGAGCTTGAAGACAAATATCAACGCTTGGAGGATATTGAGCAAATCAAACAATTAAAAGCACGTTATTTCCGTTTTGTTGACGAGAAGAAATGGACCGAGTTTGGGGAGCTGTTTACTTCGGATGCCAAAATCATGTCCGAAGGCGTAGACTATTCCAAAGGCGGGGGAGCAGCATACGGGAAGATGATCGGGGATCTTGTAGGTAAAGCACCTACGGTCCACCATGGCTATATGCCCGAAATTGAGATGATTGATAAGGAGAATGCCAAGGGTGTTTGGGCGATGGAGGATTTGTTAACCTTCCCTGACGCGAAGGGCGCTTATCCAGGACATCACGGATATGGCCAATATCACGAAACGTATAAAAAAGTAAATGGAGTTTGGAAAATCAGCAGCACAGAACTAACGCGCTTCCGTATGGATCCTCTTAAGAACTGGGATCCGAGTACTGACCCTGTCACTGGACAGCCCGTATCCAAATAAGCGATGAAAAAATTACCCCTCTAGACGCTCCAATCGAGCGCTAAAGGGGTAATTTGCATGGCTCCAACCCGAAATAATATTTCTCGTATGCTTGCAAGACATCACTGCATCATGTCCGCCAAACCCGAAAGTCGAAATGGTCATGGTTGATCGTAGGAGAAATGATGATATTCTGAAGTGTCTTAACAAGGGCGATTACTTCCAATTCACCAAAGGCGCCAAGTAAATGACCGGTCATCGACTTATTGGCGGTTACGGATATACGATCGCGGGACCTAATAGTTTTTTATAGCAAGTGTTTCATTATGGTCGCCAACTTTCGTGCTGGTAGCATGAGACTTCATCAAGCTTGATGCCCGCCTCATGTATCGCCATCTTCATCTTCATGGCCTGGTAAGAACCGCTGTCTTTAGCAAGCGGCACGGTAAGCTTCACCAATCGCAGTATTGCCGGTCAAGCACGCCGTGACCAGGGAATCGAAGATCCGTAGATCCCGTATTTCATACTAATAAGCGCCAGTACCATATTAGAGATCATTATAGCGGACAAGGCAGAGCTAACGCGATACGCCCCACGCGTTTCTTTGATGGCTGCCTGCTCAAGCAACGTCTGAATTCCACCGGCAGCAGAACCGACATACACATAGAGCGGGACAAAGCGAAAATAATTCCGCTCTGTCCCGCTCTTCTTTGATTGCTATCTGATGAATTCGCGCTTGATTATTATAACATCATCGGCGGTCCGATAATTACGGTATCGTTATTCGCCGCAATTTGAACAATATCTTCAAGAGAATGACGACCGATTTCAGGGAAGAAATCGTCGATCCCACCCGGCGTGAATATGAACAGCATCCGCCCCGTGTCAGGACCTACGTTAGCCCATGCGTGAGGTACGCCGCGAGGAACCCAGACACTTGTTCCAGCGGTGGCATCGAATTCCTCGTCGCCAACTTGGAAACGGAAAGTGCCCTCAAGAATTTCAAACGTTTCCTCGCGTTCGTTATGGATATGCTTCGGCGGGCCCATCAGAGACGGTACACGTGCTTCAATGATCGTCATTGTTCCTCCAACCTGATTACTGTGAAGGCGTACAGTCATCTTCTCTCCTGGTATTGTGTCGAACCATTCGAGATCCTTAGCGTAATTAACGACTGTTTTATTCATTATTTTGTCATTCTCCTTTTTTCTAATGTGGATTATTGTTAGGTTAGCTTCAGCAGATTAACCGCCAATTCTTCGGTGTGCGAATAGAATGGCGAGTGGTCCGTGTCCATGGTAATGACTCGTTCACAAGGCGTTCGAGTGTGCATCGCGCGCTGTAATTGGATTGGAATTGCTTTATCTTTCAGCGCTTCGATATATACGCGGGGGACAGAACCGAATTTTTCGTCCGACAGCTGTACTGGCGTAACCAACGGTACCAGCGGGTCTAGACAAAGCTTTTCTTTTGCAATCCTAAAGTCCAATTCAGAACACTCGGCAAATAGGTGACTCCGGATCGCTTCATCTCTAAGACCCATATAGGTTTGATCCTCGTCTATGAAGACTGCCGTAGGAGCGTCATCTCCTAGATCAACGGTTGCGAAGGCTTGAAACATGGACTGACCATTCCCCGGAAGAAACGCGCACAAATAAACAAGCTTCTCGATTTTATCGGGGAAATATTCGGCTGTCTGGCTGATGACCATCCCTGCCATACTGTGCCCCACTAGAATGACCTTCTCGGATTCCTTATCCAGAATAGTGCCCAGACGATCCGTGTAGCTTGTAAAGTTAATATCGGACATCGGCGTATGATCTTGGCCGTGCCCAGGTAAGTCAAATGCGATTACCCGGTGTCCCGCGTCTTCGAGCATGGGCATTATTTTTTCCCAACACCAAGCTCCATGCCACGATCCGTGTACCAGTACAAACGTACTCATCACTATCACTCCAATTAGCCTTTATTTCTCTCGAACTCTGCATCGTTATATGGTGAAGCAATCCAACCTTCAGTCTCAATGAAGAGGCGGATCGCTACGATTTCACGTGTATCCATCAGGGTGAAGAAATGCGGCTTCGATTCCGGAACGGAAATGACGTCGCCGGCTTCAAGCTCTACGTCGAAGTAGCCGATATCTTCCGTGCCCTTAATAATAAAGATCCCTTTTCCGGCAGTAATGGCGCGGATTTCATCTTCGGAATGCGTATGCACCGCTTCGAACTTTTGAAGCAGCTCGTCCAAACCGGGCGTTGCTTCGGACAGGGTGATGACATCCCATAACTTATAGCCGCGCCGATTGGCCAAATCTTTGATTTCTGTGTCGTAGATGACAAGAATTCGCTGTTTCTCCTCTTCGCTCAACACGAATTTTTCTTTGAGTTCGTCCGGCAGCTTGGCAGTATCCCAGTGCTCGTACAAGACGGCCTGCTTACCTAGGAAAGAACGCACTTGATCTTCAGCTTCAATACGTTCATTCGTATTCCGAATTCTAATTTGAGCCACGTGTATTCCTTCTCTCTACTATGTCACCGTATTATACGAATTGGACGAGTTCTTCTATAGGCCGTCTTGTTTTAGCGCGCCCCGGCTCTTTGGACCGGTAGCCGAATGCCGTCATCACGCTCAAACCGAATTCGCCGTCTCCAAGCAACCCTTTTTTGTCGAGCAGATCATTGACGGCATCCAATTCAAAGCCTTCGATCGGACACGAATCGATGCCGATATGCGCCGCGGCCGTCATCATATTGGCCATCGCCAAGTACGTCGACTTCGACGACCAGTCCAGCAACGCCCGTTCGGAATCCAGATGAAGGGTATCGTAGAATTGGGCGTAAGCTTGCTTCATGCTTTGATAAATTTCTATAGGCATACCCTTCACTTGAGTTTGCTGTTCGATAACGTACGAGGAATCGTGAGTGAGCCCTTTTCTAGCCAAAATGATAACGAAGTGGCTTGACGTAGGTAGCGAACGAATTGCACCGGATACAAGCGGTGCAAGCTCCAGTCTGAATTCCGGACTTTGCACGACGATGAATTTCCAAGGTTCATTGCCTCCAGAGCTCGGAGAAAGGCGGCCGGCCTCGAGAATGAATTGAAAATCCTCATCAGATATTTTTTTCGTTGGATCGAATTCTTTGGTTGCATGCCTGAAATAAAACGTGGACAACAATTCCGTTTTTTTTACTTCGATATCCATTTATTAATGTTCACCTCGTGAGTGGATTTTTTTGGCCAATTAGGATATTGATTAAGCTTCAATCGCTGTGGGGTCAACTATAACAGGTATTCATTATTTTCATAAGGAGGCTATTTTTTTTAATATGCTTTAGAAAAGTAAAGTCACGCTTCATGGCTTGTCGTATCCTGCCGCTTAATCGAGGTCACTTGGTAATGGGAGAACTTCGGGGTTGCCTTCGTTATACGCTTCCCTGGTTATCATAGGGAATGAGATAAAGTTCTTGTCAATTTCGGTAATGGGATCAAGTTCTTGTCATCTGGTTTTGACAAGAACTTGATCCCATAAATAAAAAGGCCGCGATTTTCGCGACCTTTAATGAGATAATATTCTTGTCATCCGACAGGACGATCGATTTCGATGTACATCTGCGAAAAAAACGGCGATTGCCGCTGTGGTTGCTGGAACCTTGGCTCTGTCCGCCGCCGGTGCCATTCCTACTAATGTATCCGCCGCCGCTACTCCGGTTGACGCCCATACGAAGGCTCTCGAAACGCTGATGAGCTTCTACAAACCAGCTCTCCAAGGCCAGTTTCCGAATTTCCACGGCTTTACTCTCGGTTCGACCACGCACGGATCGGTCATTAAAGCGATAGGCAAAGCCGAATCTCCGGCCAAAGATGCCGACAGCTTCGATGTTTATCATGCGGAAATGGGACATCCCGGCTACGCGATAAACTATAAGCTGGACAGAATACGGGAAATGCGCTACTTCGGAACGAACGTCGAGCGCCAGACTAACCTCGGCGGTATTTCCGTCCGCATGCTCATCCAGCACTGGGGCGCACCGAATAAATCGGTTCTAATTAAATCGGGCAAAACCGTACAAAAGAAAATCACCTATTTCCGCGGCAAGTACCAACTGGAATTCATTTTCAATGGCACGACCGGAATGGGAATTGACCATATCAACCTCGTGAACAAGTCAGTTAAGTAACCCCATTTACTGTCGCTCACGCTAACACTTATTGAAGCTTTCACGCCAAACGCGAAAGCGAAAACCACAAGGCATGCTTCTCATGAGCATGCCTTGTTTGCATACGGCTGTAACCCGGTTCTCCCCGGTCGGCATTGAAGCGTCTCTCCTCTTCCCTGAGTTGTCGGGATTTTGACAATGTACATTTAATTTAGTTTTTAATTTAGTTTTGAACATCAAGGTGCATTCGAAATGCCGGTCCGCCTGGTGTATCAGTGAGGCCGATGATAACAAATCCTGCTGATTCGTGTATAGATGTTCTTGTCGCCCGACATCCGTTTGCGATTTTGTCTCACATCCCCCTACATTTAGGAACATGCGTTCCCATAACCCTCTTGACTTAAGTCAATGAACATCATAACCCTGCCTGTTACAATGGACTCACTACTATAAGAACTAAGGGGGGGTTTTTGATGGTTACCTCAGTAAAAATTCTATCGGATCAGCGAAAGTCTGCTCTAACAGCTGGCACATCACTTATTATCATGACGCTTTCTGCATTTTTTTCGTATGGCTTTGTCCATGAAAGTCTTCTCGTGCAAGGGGATGCCAATGCCACACTTCAGAATATCATTTCACAAAATATGCTTTTCAAAGCTGAAATCTTTGGTTGGATCATCATCCTAATTTGTGACATTGTGGTCGCTTGGTCTTTCTACATATACCTGAAGCCAATTAATAAAAATCTTTCATTGCTCGGTGCATGGCTACGACTTACTTATGCAACTATATTGGGAAATGCCATAATGAATTTATTATTTGTGTTGCGTCTCTCGAACAATACAGACTATTTATCATTAATTACAACAAATCAACTTCAAGTACATGTTATGTTGTATCTAGAAGCCTTTGATTCAATATGGTCTATCGGCTTAATTGTTTTTGGCGGGCATCTACTAGTTGTGGGGTGGGTGGCTCTCAAATCAGACATCGTACCTATTTGGATTAGCATCTTATTGTTGATTGCTTCAATCGGCTATATTCTTATTCACTTATGTAAGTCATTTCTTCCAGAATACGATGAGATCATTATGATACTTGAATTTGTATTTACTGTACCCATGATTGTAGGAGAATTAGGCTTCGGGTTATGGCTGCTGTTCAGAGGAGGGAAAGTCTCGGCAAAGGCGTGACATCTGGCTAATCTTTATCTTTATGGACTCTCTTCTTAATTCTGCTTAATGACTCTGGAGTAATACCGAGATAACTCGCCAATTGATGTTGGGGTACGCGATCGATTAAATAAGGGCGTTTCATTAATAGTCCTTTGAAGCGGTCTTCTGGTGAAGAAGCGATAAAAGCAGCGAATTCATTTTGTACTTGACCAAAGTTCTCCACGATCATCTTGTGTGTCATAGATTCCAATTGAGCGTATTTGTTATACACGTCCTCTTCAGTATCTAGGTGACCAACGACCATCACAGAATCTTCAAGACACGTAAAGGTGTATTCAGATGACTTATCTAGTTTATGATGATTGAATAATGAAATGGCTTGCTCTTCGGTGTAGAAATTCGATGTGACTTCTCTTCCTGCTTCATCTATCGAGTACTGCCTTACGCATCCCTTCAAGACGAAATAACATTTCGTGGGAACATCCCCTTGCCTCAGTAGAATGGTTCCTTTTTTATTTTCTTCAATCTGTATCTCATTAACAATTGCTTGTTGTTCTTCTTCGTTAAGGGAAGTCAATCTAGCCAAATACTTGAATAATATGTCCTTCATTTTCAATTTCCTTTCATCTCCTCTCCTCTGACTCTCTCCAATTTACATTATTACCCTACATTATTTAGATCTCTGTGCGATTGAAACCCTTAACAATTATCCAAATGGGAAATACGATTTCGAATATTGCTCCTGGAGCATATAAAACGGGCCAGATTTCTTGTCCGAGGATCACCTGACAGCTGTTCGCCAATAATGCCGCATACCCGATGAAACCGATGACTGACAAAAATCGTGGAACCAGTTTTGATCGATAGAGAATTTCACACAGCAATAAGCTGCCTAAACTTAGAACAATCATGGCCATATGGAAGAGCATAGAATGTGCTTCTATCAATGATTTCCCTATCGTCTCAAAGTACGAACTCTTGGGAGTACCTAGTGAGATGTAATTTTTGCTCAGCTCGATAAGTACAAACGGACCGATTGTACTAATGATAAGTAGTGTAGACTCCATGATACGAGATCCGAAGTATCCCAGCGCAAATGCTTCGTTATGCTTTTTTAAGATGGGGTACAAAAGCATAGCAATCCCCACTACTGCTAAGGCGTTTATCAACTCCAAAAAAGATCCGGAAACCACGTTTGTTCGGTCTGGATAAAGTTTGGCGAGAAAATCCGGTCGATTTAGAACCGGATCTAGAAGTCCGTTTCCTATCAAGTAAGTACCTGTCGAAACCAGAAATAATGCCCCTGCCACTCTTGCAATCTTATTCATGCCTATCACCTCTTGGCTAATTTATAAGAAGTATAGCTCGAAGAGGGTTGGGGCTTGTAGACACTTTAGTGTGGTTTACGGAATTTGGGGAATAAATTCAATTCACTGGCACGAGCGATCGCTTCCGTACGTCTTTGCACCTGAAGCTTTTCAAAAATCCTGCGATTATGCCCTTTGACCGTGTCCAAGGCCAAAAAGAGTTTCTCTCCGATTTCTCTGTTCGAGAGCCCCTTAGCTATAAGCTCGAGCACTTCGATTTCTCGCTGGCTGAGCGGTTCGATCAGGTTGCTCTTTTCACGGTTGCTCACACGTTCCAAACAAAGTTGTGCTTCACGGAGAGCTGGAATCGGTAGATCACCGCCTAGACGCAGAGCCTCTTGGTAAAATTCCTCCGCTAGACTTCTTCGATTTTCAGCTTCCTCTATTTGACCCATTCCAATCATGGCCATTACAGCCATCAGTTGATGACCCATCTTTAGGCTATTCGAAATGACTTCGCAGTAGGCTTCACGAGCGGTGGAATGATCTCCGATTCGCTGGCAAGCGACGCCCAGCATCCAAGCGGCTGCCGTTCGAACGGGAATATTATCCGGTCGCACGTACGCCAACGCACGGCGTGATTGGATTATTACATTCTCAATTCCTTGATTTCCGCTTATCCCTACATCACTTGTAGGTGCAATCAGTCCGACAAGTTTATCGGTCTTGTCGCCGTGTTCCGTGTTTTGCATTGCCGCTTCGGCTACCTGTAATTCTCTTTCATCACGGTTTGTATTACCATTTAACACCAATGATGCCAATGTAGCCCGAGTCGCTGCAATCAGTCCAATCAGGTCCCTGACACGAACGTCTTGTTCCACACCTTCCAGTGCCGCCTCTGCCGCTCGCAGCTTGTGTTCGACGCCAGTCAGCTTTCCCGTAATCAGAAGAGCTGAACCATATATCACCCACAACGCGGGTCTGACATCCAATTCAGCGGCAGGCAATGACTCAAGCCAGTTAAGAGAAATGCTAACAGCACCGCGAAGATGCAGCGGCATTCCTTTGCCTTCGAGCAGACGTGCGGCGCAATTGATGTCATGGGATTCCACAGCATGGCTAAAGGCTTCGAGTTCGAAACCATTGGTTTCATACCAGTCACTTGCTCGTTTATGCAATTCCGCGATATTACCTCCCTTGAGAGTTTCCTGTAGCCTTTTGCGAAGTAAATCTGCAAACAAATGGTGATAGCGATACCACCGTCGTTCATTGTCCAAAGGCACGACGAATAAGTTCTTGTGTTCAAGATCCATTAAAGTTTGGATACCGGAAACCGTGGGATCGAGCATAATGTCATCGCAAAGAGGACCGCTCATACGGTCGAGGATCGATGTCCGCAGCAAAAAGCTTTGAACGGCCTCAGGCTGCCGCCGCAGGACTTCTTCAACAAGATAATCTAACACGAAATGATGTCTGCCACTGAAAGACTTAATAAACCCATCGGCGTCATAGTCTCCCTGGATGGAGATCGCAGCCAATTGCAGACCCGCAACCCAGCCTTCGGTGCGTGACTCCAACGAGGCTATTTTATCCATGTGCAAGTTAAGGCCCATGATACGGTTCAAAAAATCTTCAGTTTCGGAGAGAGTAAATCTCATGTCGGCTGATCGCAACTCGGTCAATTGGTCCACGGCTCGCAATCGAGCCAACGGAATGCTCGGGTCCTCGCGGGTCGACATGACAAGGTGCATCTGAAAAGGAAGATGATCAAGCAAGAAGCACATGGCATCGGAGACTGGTTTTGAATTCGCCGTGTGATAATCGTCAAGAACAAGCATGAAAGGAGTCGGAATGGCCGCGATCTCATTAAGAAGAGCAGTCAAGATCGACTCAGTCGGCGGCAGTTGAGGTAGTTGAAGCATAGCAAGTACGCCTATTCCTATATTCTCCTCAATTGTCTTTAGAGCGGAGATCATGCATGTTAAAAAGCGGGTAAGTTCGTTGTCCCCTTCTTCTAGCGACAGCCATGCTACAGGCCGTCCGCAGTTAGCGAGCCATTCACAAACTAAAGTAGTTTTGCCATACCCCGCTGGTGCGGAGATTAAGGTAAACTTGCGGTAAAAACCCCTACTGAGCCTTTCAGTCAATCGTGAGCGGAGAACCGCGTTCGGCCGAGGTTTAGGGATATAAAATTTGGTGGCCATTATTGGAGTAGACATATATTTAACCACCCTGCCTCTTAGCTTAAAAACAAATCAAGCTTATTTTTGGACACCTATCATATTCGTGATCTTACTCCAAGACCCTTTTAATGAACACAGATAATAATCGTAAGTATGAAATTGAAGAACTGCATATCACGAAAAACAATATAAATAGGGTTCACAAGGTGAGAACCCCTGTATACGCCTACAATACCAACGGTGAAAAAGAGGGCTAAGGCAAACATGGTACCAGCCACCCGAGGTAATCTATTTCTATTATGTCGATATCTCTACCCAAGCCTATTTCGGTTGCTTTTAGAAAAGCCAGCCCATAGGCGGTCACCGTTTCACCGAATCAATTCTCCGCCATACATTATCCCGTTACGATTTCATGTAAGGAAGGAGTATGCTATGAGAATCCCGATATCCGGATTTATCATGCAATCAGGTGATGATGACCCTCTTCACGCTCATAGGCTCTATATAACATCATGGAACGGCAATCCTAGACAAAATCATGTTCACGCCATGTCTGGGGTGACATCGATAGATGATGGGCATTCCCATCAATATGCGAGTTGGACTGCTCCCGCTCCAACCGGTGTGCCACATGCACACAGCTATAATATGATGACATTTGTCAGTCAGGGACATACCCATTTGATTCAAGGTACAACAGGTCCTGCGATCGCCATACCAGGTGGCGGGCATTATCATATGTTTGAAGGATTTACAACGATTAATGGCATCAACCCGCATTCACATAGGTATAGCGGACAGACAGGCAATGAAGTTAGTACGATGTAGCATAATGCGATATATCCCCTGCCAAGTATAGATAAATAACCTGGCCCGACTGTCCAGGTTATTTTCTAATTTCCGTTAACCACTCGTTACTGTTTAATAAGCTCTCCTTTGGGCAATTGGAAGGAAAAACAATAGATCCCTTCTTCTATAATTAACATCTCACTATTGAAGATAACTGCCCGTTAGCAGAACGAAGTGTAGTCAGTTACCTCTGGCGGACTGCTTCAATATGCGAATACCGGCGTTTCGTCGGCAATGAGATCAAGTTCTTGTCAATTTCGGCAATGAGATCAAGTTCTTGTCATCTGGTTTTGACAAGAACTTGATCCCATAAATAAAAAAAGCCGCGATTTTCGCGACCTTTAATGAGATAATGTTCTTGTCATCCGACAGTAACATCATTCTCGTCCAATTTTGCTTTGTTAATTAACTTCGCCATTTGGTACCACTCACATTAGCCTAAACTCTTGAGCCAACTTTTATAGAAATTTAATTGCTCGTCAATGCTTACAAAAGTTAGATCGTTATCACATTCAAAAATATCAACCATATCACTTGTCTTTGCCTGTCTTCCAAAAGTTAACCTGTAAGCTAAGCGTCCAGCCCCCATGGACAATGCCATTGGCGATGGATAAACTTTTAACGCTGCCCCATTACACTCGATTTGTATATGACGTTCCTCCAGGTGTTGTCTGAGCTGTTTCAGTGCATCAGAGAAGTTCTCGCTTTTGAAACTTATTTGTTCTTCACCAACTCTTATACTTAACAAAACCTTATCCTCGTCATCCGGTGCCTCTTCATAATCTTCTAAGTTCTCCTTAGATTGAGAACCGTCTTTCCAACGGAAATAAACTAACTTCTCTTCTTTGGACAAATAAAACACCTCTTTGATCCTTCAGCCGCTTTCATTGGATGGCTGTTATAGTTGAACGATCGTGCCCGTTAGTTCAATTAGTGATTAAAGATATCATCCTTTAAATGGTTCGTGCACAACGAGCATGTTACCGCTAGGGTCAAAAAACTCAAAATCCATGCCTTCCCCTCTTTCTTCTCTAACTTCGCCTATACGAACCCCATTGTCCCGCAAGTCATCCAAAAGACTCCGGATATCTGCTGCTTCGATTCCAATAACAGGTTGTATACCATCCCTCAGTTGAAAATGAGCATATGTATCATGTTCCGTTTCCCATAAAAAGAAGTGTGGTCCAGATGTAAGCTCAAGAATGACCATTTTATTATCCCCGCGCTTCCATCCCACCTTAAAACCTAAGTTTTCTACATACCATGAAATAGACTGTTCGAGATTTTGAACAGGCACCATTACATGAGACACACGGTTAATCACCACTTTAGACATCTGATATTCCCCCATTACTTTAAATTACAAATTCGGTCCACTCCAACAATACATTCTATTTTGTGATGTACAATCCTGCCGTTAGTTTAACAATTCCCGCTTAAGGCCGTTCCGTCTGGAATGACATCAAGCTCGGTCAGTCGACTCGTATAGTTTAATCCCGCGACAATGTCTTAAGAATTGTGTCGTTAGAGTACAATGTCCCTACATTTGTGCTTTTTTGTACGACAGAAGTGTTCGGACATAAAAATAAAAAAGCTTGATTTCTCAAGCTTTTTTTCAATAAGTTAAGTCCCCTATTTTGTGTCCTTGGACATTTATATATGTATTGAGTTAACGTGCCCGTTAGCGCCATTAACGGAACGAGGCTGCCGATAGAATCTTCGACAGCCTCGTGATGTAGATTATTCAACTCTTGTGTCCCGTTAGCTCATTTGAGTTATTCCTTAATTATTTATCTTTATTTTTGTTATTTATAAATATAGCGATTACTACTCCGACTCCAGCTCCAAATGCAATTGCAAGACCTGCAATACCGAATACTGCATCAAATGCGACACCAAAAGCGGCACCAAAAGCGGCACCTATAGCAATTCTAACGCTGAAAGCACCATTTCCGACATCTTTCATTTTCAAATAATCTCTCCTCTTCTTAATTTCATTCCAAAGGAAGGCTTTACTGCTGCTGTGACAGTTTCGCCTCATACAACGACATTTCAAAAGATTTAGGTATAACTCTAAGAATTCTGGCCGCGGTACTGGAGCAGAATAAATGAGGTAAACAATCATGAGGCTTGAGAATGACCAGTACAAGCTCCCCTCTTCGTGTTCAGATACAGGAGTATAATATATAAGAGCCATCAGCAAGCACAGAAGTAATGAAGATATTAAAGCTACGGCGACTTTTACCCCGTTCAGAGAAGGAGGATCGTACCTTATCGCGGCCTTTAAACGACAAAATGGTGCTGATAGCCATAGCCCCATAGCCGCAACGAAATAATGAGCCTAATCCGATAGTGCCCGCATGATGTTGGATTTCGCCTCTGCCGCAATCGCTTCATTCCCGTCATCGACCGCTTGCATTAAGATCAGTATGGGGATGTATACCGCGACCAGCCGCGCCAGCAGCTTCGTTTCCTCGTCCGCTCCTCCGTACGTTTCAAAAAACTCGCCGCGAGCGTAAGGTGGTAAAAAGCTATAAGCAACGCTCAAATCGCAAGCCGGATGGCCTACGCTCAGATCGCCCCAATCAATGATGCCGGAAACGATCCCGTTCTCATTCACAAGCATATTTTTGAAATGAAGATCGCCATGTAGCAGTGCATTCACCGCCTCGACACGGTCCTTTTGCAGCCTGCTAATATACGCTTCGATCACTCCGGACTCCTCCGGCGACAAGTGTTCAACCACCTTCGATAGAAAGCCCTCCAATTTCACTTTGCGCGATGCTATGTCCGTCAAGTTTCGATGATCTTGCTGAACTCCGCACTTCAGCGCCGCCTGCACCGGAAACTCATGCAATCTCCGCAAAAAATTCGCCAGCGTCTCTGCCGATAAAGCCCGGCGTTCTTCCGTCAAACCGATTGGGAAATCTCCTGGCACGTAGGCATAGCCAAGAAATGGTGCCGGGTATTCGTCACTTGCTTCGCCATAAAACAACGGTTTCGGATAGGGGATGGTCATATATGCCTCCAGCTTCGGCAGCAGCTTCCCTTCCATACGAATCGAGCCAACTGCAATCGTTCTTCTTGGAAACCGGAACACGTACTCGTCACCGATGAGAAAAACCGTATTGTCCCAGCCCCAGCCCAATCGCTTCACTAGCTTCGATGACAGCTGAGGGAATTGTCTGCCGATCAGCGTCCGCGCCTGCTCTTCGTTAACCTCCCACTCCGCATCCCATACATTCGTTCCTCCCATGAATTGTCTGCCTCCTCGTTCCTTACGTTATTTAGATGTTTACATTCACCTGGAAGAATGTCATTAGCTATTCAACCTCATTCCCTGAACTACACAATACTTAAGGTATTCGTAAAATCATTTAACTCTCCTGCCCGTTACTTCAACGGTCACCATATTCGTGGCAACCTCGTCAGTATCCAGTTAAAAATTGAAATAAATGGTGCCGACATGTGCCGGCACCATTTATTTACTGATCATTTTCAGGCATCCGGTGGATTCTTTTTTATTCTAAATCCACCTAATACTACGCTAAACGCTATTCCAAGACCGATACCAACAGAGATATTATCCATTGCCACACCAATGGCTACACCAAGGGCGATTCCTAATGCAAGCGCCATTGCGGGTTTCATCTTGTTCTTCCTATTCATAATTCCACTACCTCCATAATTGCTGATTTTATTAAATACGTCCATCTAAACGGGCGGTTTCTATATTACACAATCATGTAAACTGCCCGTTACTTCAACGAAACAAGGAGCAGCTGCCGCCGGCAACTGCTCCTTGTTTGTTCAGCTAAAGTGCCCGTTAGCTCAACAGGCCGCGAACAATAGGCGGCCTGTTCATCATAGTACTATCGTTCCCGTTCCAATCGTCCGAAAAGCCCTTACAGTCGCTGAATACGATCAGGGAATGATTTTACAACAGCCTTTATCTGATTCGGTGGTGCCTGGTACGATGCTGGAATGCCAGCAACCACCCCGCCTTCGGTTGCCTCCAAATAACGACGCACCGCCATGTTACTGATAGGTTGCTTCGCTTCCTTTGAACATGCCTCCGCGATCTGCTGCCTTCATCAAATCTCATTAAGAAACATAGTTTCCTATCCTTGACCTCATTAAACTGCCCTTTAATGTAATGAAGCCGCCGATCGTACCGGCAGCTTCGTTATAGGTATGTATTGAGCTATAGTGCCCGTTAGCTTAATGATTAATAATGCCTCGAAGCGTAAATTCGGTTTTTAACTGACGTGCGCCATTTCTGAGAATTATTTGCATAAATGTGTTCTTAAAAAATCAACAGCATTTTGAAATGCACTTTGAACCATCGGATCATGAAAATTTTGATCAAAATCATGATCCGCTCCTTCAATCGTTATCAACTCAGTATATACTCCATGTTCTTGAAGCTTCTTATACATCATCACCGATTGCTCATATGGCGTTATTTTATCTTTATCTCCATGTAGAAATAACGTAGGCGGATACTCCGAAGTGATATTATGAATAGGGCTATATTGTGTTAATTTATTATAATCATTAGCCGGATCGAATCCGGTCACTTCATTAACCCAAACACCTTGCTGAAAACAATAAAATAATAAATTGCCCCGTTCTTCCCACTGACCATTCGTTATTTCTTTTTCCCCTATGAATTGATAGGCGCTTTGCTTATCAACGATTTCATATTGTTGGCGGAAATGTTCACTCGGTTTCGTCGCCCATTCCCCTAGAATATCATGTCCAAAACAAGAAACTATCGCTTTTGGTTTAATGTCCATAGTGCCTATTAACAAGCTTAGATAACCACCAGAGGCTTTACCAAATAGAGCAATGTTATTTGTATCAAAATCATACCATTCCGTTGCTTTGGTTCGAGCCCATTCAAGTGCATCTCTAATATCTTCTACAATCGATTCCAATTTTGTTTCAGGAGCCAGTCGGTGATCAATATTCACAACACTAAATCCAGCCTGACAAAAATACTCAATTTGTTCTAAAGGCATCCAAGCTCTATTTCCAGCAATAAAGCCTCCACCATGAATGTAAATAATGACAGGCGAATTTCTCCCTTGGTAATATATGTCAGCGTTAATAGAACAATTATTCACTTGTTTAAAAATCTTTGTTTCTTTCATCTTCTATGTCTCCTTCCGAACCTTGCCTCATTAATGCTTTACTTTAAGGTATTCACAAAGTACAAAGTGATTACACTATCCTTCCCGTTACTTCAATGAAAAACGGCAGCTGATCATGCTATTGATCGCCGTTAACTCAGTGTACGCCTCAGTGCGCTTATAAAATCATTTGTAATAGAATACAACGAATAATCATTCATCTCCGATTTATTGGATATAATCGCATCTATCTCCGTCATGCCGAAGACAATAGAACCCACACTTTCATATGGTTTGATAAGAAATTCCACGATTACATCCCTCCTTACATCTAAGTCACCGAACATCCCAGGACCTCATCACATTTGTTTCCATCCGTCGACCACAGTATCTCAAAAAATCCTTCTCAGAAGGAGTGTCAATTAATGCGTCTGGTTGCTTGTCGCTGATAGGGTAGACGCCCTTCTCGTCGACTCCAAAGTTATTCTCTTCTTTCAATGCATAACTTCCCTGAGTTCCATTAAATGCGCGTTCTAGCTCAAGCATCACATACCGATGTTTCCCGCCTGCTGGCTTCAAGTTCATCAATTTGAGGGTTTCTACCCGCTCAAAGAAATGCTCTGCCAACGTCTGCTGAGGGAACTGAATCCACTCATCTGTGCTGCTGCGTTTTATAGCAAAGGTTTGATCCGCTGAATGGTAAATGGCAGTGGTATGAAGGAACCGGCCTGTTGCCGCGTTATGCTCTATAAATTGGAAGGAGAGCTCCTCCACTTCACCATGTTCCGAGAGAACGGTCTCAAAGTCCTGAATCCTGGCCTGATTACTTACCGGTGTACGAGCTGCAACCATTTTCCAAACCCCGTAGACCCCAAGCTCCTCCACCGATATATGGCGCATGGTTGTACTTCTAGGCTCTGAAGCAGAATAATTCACTACCGAGGGAACTACCAACTGCAGAACATATATGATCAAACCAAGCATGGCTGCCTTATGCTTAACCCCGAGATTGGGTCTTGGCCTTCGGAAAAATAGCAGGTATATAGCTAAGCCCAGAGGCAGCCGAAAACCGTTCACGGTAAACGTAAATCCTCCTAACAGCATATGGCCAATAAGCTTCCAGCCCAGTCCGTTCTCCTGATCTGTACGCCTACTGTAAAGCATGACCAGACTGCCAATTATCAACGCGAAGATGAAGATAGGGAGTAAAACCCCGGAGGACGACTTGTTATATTGATGGTACCCATACAAAGAGTAGCCGGAGTAATGGATGTTAGCCCCCTGCGAGAACTTGTTGCGATCTGTATCCTCAATGAAAATATCGGACATGTTTCCTGGTCCCTCGCCTGTGCCATACTTATTTCCAAGCAAATCGGTACCTGCGTCATCGGTGATTTTCCACTTGAATCCTGTTGTAGATGTAAAAGTATGATTAGTGATATTGAAGATGCTCAACAACTGGCCGGAGGTTCGGTTTGGATGCGGAACGACATTAATTTGAATATAGAAATCAGTCTCCCGCTTGCCTACTTTCTCCAGAACAATGTCCGAATCGAATTTTCTCGCAATAACAAGATCAAGCTTTGTTTCACCGACCTCCTTCGGAATCCATTCCGGCTTCAGGAAGAAGTCCACCGATATGCCTTCCTTAACAAGAGACAAGCTATATCCTTTCTGGTTAATAATCCGATCGTACACCGCTTCGCTGCGATTATCATATAGCCAGTTTGCTGTAATAAGAATACTAATCAGAAGAGTGAAGATCGAAATTTGCAAAACTATTTTCTTATTCAAAACCGCCATTCCTCCACATTCAGTGCATCTAAAACTTGCAATAATTACATCTATACTATAGACATTGGAAAAACAAGGAATGTTGCAAAGCATCCTGTCCTTTACATCAAATAAAAAAGAGACCCGCAGCAACGGGCTACGGGTCTAAGTTATATTTAATAAAGGGGGGTCAATATTTATTATAGACCTGTTACATTAAGCTGAGCTAAAGATTAGCTTTCAATTATGTTACATTTTTTGTGCTATCGTACCCTTCGGAGCTTAGTAAGATTCCAGATTGCTAGATTGTATCACTGCCTCAATTTCTATTTCTCTGCGTTACTATTGCAGAAACAATAATACCGACTGCTCCTACCACCAATGTAATTGTAATGAGAACAATATTAAATAATGTATCATCAAGCTGATGGACTTCATGAATTGAATTATAAAACCTCAAAATTTCAAAAAGTAGAACAATAATCCAACAAGTGAACATTGCTGTTAATGAAATACGAGCCATAATCATCGCTCCTTTTGATTGACTAGAAGTTGTCTAAGCTTCTCTTCCGATAGCAATTCATCGGGATATGGTGTAGTGTCAGCTACTTTTCTTACTTTGAGCGCCCTGAGTGTAAGCCATTCGATGCCAGGACTCATGGTTGTATTCGGATGAGGGAAGATATCGTCAGATGAAATCGGCTCATCAATCACATAAAGAAACCCTTTCATTGAACCGTTATGTAATATCGATCCGTTAGCATCTACCGAAACAACGGTAGGTTTGTGTGAGAAGACCCGAGCATATTCTTGCTCCTGTGTAATCGTAATGCCTTCCAAAAGTTCATCCAGCATCAATGGCGATCCGTGGTACCATGGTTTCGTTCCCAACTAATTCCACTCTCCTTTCAACAATACTACTATAAAGTGCTCCTTCCATCCTACCCATACGCGGCCAACCGACATAAAAGGAAAAAGCCTGAGATCCTCCGATCCCAGGTTTTTTCTCTTACAAGTGTGTCAGCCCTCCGCTTACTTCTTGCCTTTCGCTTTCAACCATTCGTCCAGTTGTTTCTGCTTCTCTTCGATTACTTTCGCGGAGCCGGCCTTCTTCATGGCGTCAAGCAGCTTAGGCATGTACTCGTTCGGATCAACTGCGCCTGTAGTGACTGCGGCTTCGTATTCTTTGTAAACAGCATCCATGTTGGCCAACTCCGTCTTGACCGGCTCTTGGTTGAATTGGAAGCCCCAAATTTCCGGTACCATAGCCGAGTTGTTTAGCTCGATTGTTTTCGGCCATGTATCGTCCGATTGGCCTTCCAGCAAGTAACCGATTGTAACGTTACCCATTGCCCATGCAACGTTCGGAGCATAGCCACCGTCTGTCTTCACCTTGATATGAGTGGCATCGAGTTTATCATAATGTTTGCCTTCAACGCCGAAGGCTAGGAGATTAAACAACGCCGGATCCGTATTTGCCAGATTGAGGAACATCATCGCTCTCTCCGGGTTTTTTGAAGTATTGCTGATTGCCGTCATAGTCGGCTGAACGCCGGAGAAACGTGGTTCGTAGAGTGGGATGAAGACGACATCTTTGCCGCCCAGGTTTTGTTTCATCTCGATTTCTCCGCCCGGCTTGAGCGTCCACTCGTAGAAAGAGACGATTTTTCCTGCCTTCTGATAATCAGCGAACGTAGCTGTGGCTACGTCTTTATTGACATAACCTTTCTTAAACCAATCATGTAGCAATTGATGAAAAGCTAAATATTCCGGTGCTTCCAGTACATATTCGAGCTTGTAGTTAGGATCGCCGGTTCTGTACTCAATTCCGGCAAGTCCGTCAAAGCCATGCATATAAGGAACAAATGAGTTAGATCTGGAACCAAAAGCAATTTTGTCCGGTTCACCGGCTTTAACCTTCTGCAGGAATGGCTCCAAGTCTTTATACGTCTTGATTGTGCTAATATCCAAGCCGTACTTGTCGACCATTTCCTTCTGAATAACGAAGCCGCCGCCTTGTGCAATAATTTGATAGTTAGGAATGGCGTATAATTTGCCTTGCGAGTTTCTTGCCCCTTCAATTGCCGCTTTCGGCAGGCTGTTGATGAAATCAGGTGCGTAAGTGGTAACTAGCGACTCTAGGTCCTTGAACGCACCTTTGAGGGAGTTGTTCTCATAGTTGAATGCCCAGTTTGACGTCCACATCATATCGAACGTTTCACCAGCAGAGACAATTGTGTTCATTTTCTGATCATAGTCACCGAAAGTAATCGGCAGTAGTTTAACGGTCGCATTGATTTTCGGCTTGATGTACTCATTTACCGCAGCTTCAACCGAAGTAAGATCCGGCTGCAATTCAGGTTGAGGAATATAATAGGTCAATTCTACAGGCGGCAGTTCTTCCTTCTCAGGCTCTGCCGGTTCGTTAGTAGCCGTCTCTGAAGTAGTGGACTCTGTGTTCGTGGTTGTTGCCGGCTCATTCGTTGACGTGTTAGATTCGTTGTTCTTATTATTCCCACCGCAAGCGCTTACAAGTAAAACGATTAACATACTTGCCAATAGCAATTTCAGAAAGGCTGTCTTTTTCATATTTAGCTTACCCTCCTAAGTAATTGTCTCGCACTTTGAATTAACCCTGCCCGAGTACCTTACCGACCAACTGTGATTCTTGTACCCCCTCTCGTGGAGTCAACTTACAATGAATTGATTACTACCGTTATCCTTTCAAGGAACCCACGGTTAAGCCTTTGACAAAATATTTCTGAAAAAACGGGAAGATGAACATCATCGGACCCGCTGCCAGCACCGTCATTGCCATCCTCGCGGATAAGTTAGGAAATTTGCTCGTATCGATATGCAGACCACTCATAAACTGAGAGCTGGTGGTCAAGAAATTGATGGTACTCATCATTCGCGTAAGCAGCAGCTGAATCGGAACGAGCTTCTCGCTGTTAATGTAGAGCATCGCCGGAAACCAGGAATTCCAGTAGTTAAACGAGATGAACAGGCCCAGTGTGGCGAGCGCGGGCTTAGAAAGCGGTAGGATCATCTGGAAATAAATCCGCCATTCGCTGGCGCCATCCACCTTCGAGGACTCGATAAGCTCCTTGGGGATCTCTCCAATGAAGCCTTTCATAATAAGGATATAGAAGGGGGAAAGCATCCCTGGGAGAATTAACGCCCATACCGTATCCTTTAGGTGCAAGTACTGTGTCATTAAAATATAGGAAGGAACCAGCCCCCCGCTGAACAGCATGGTGAAGAAGATATAGAACGTCATCGGCTTCACGTAACGGTAGTCTTTACGGGACACGACGTAAGCCGTCATGGATGTGAGAGCTAAACTAGCCAACGTACCGATAACCGTCGTCATAATGGTGACCCAGTAAGCTTGGATCAAGATCATAGGTGATCTAAAAATATAATGGTAGGCATCCGTGCTGAATTGGTGAGGAATCAAATGATAGCCCTGGGTAATAATCGACTCTTCACTCGTTAACGAGATGGCGATAACGAGCAGAAAAGGTACAACCATCGACAGCGTGACGAGAACAAACAAGAGATTGATCCCAATTTCGACGTAGGATACTTTAGGCCCTGTCCTGATCATGATCCACCTACCACAATGAATTTTCCGGATTTATTTTTTTGACCCATAGATTAGCGCTTAGAACGAGGATCAGTCCAACTACGGACTGGAACAAGCCGACTGCTGTAGCCATGCCGACATCTCCAATTTTGGTCAGCGCCCGGTAAACGTAAGTATCAATAATGTCGGTCGTCGGATAGGTCATGCCGGCCAAGCCGCCATTTGGAACAAAATAATGCAAGCCGAAGTCTCCGGAAATGAGCCCGCCGATAGCCAAGATGAGCAAAATCATAATTAATGGCATAATCATCGGGATGGTGACTTTGCGGGCGATTTGAAACCGCGTGGCCCCATCGATTTTGGCTGCTTCGTAATACTCGGGATTGATGGCAATAATGCCGGCATAATAGACCAGCGCGCTGAACCCGATCCGTTTCCAAAGCGCAACAATGTTTAATATGTACGGCCAAGGGCCGGCTTCCATATACCAATCATGTGTCTGCAAGCCCACCATTTCGAGCAGCTTGTTCAGTATCCCGTTGTTAATATCGAGCAAGGTGAACACGATATAATACACCACGACCCAAGACAGAAAGTGAGGAAGGAACAACGCGGTTTGGTACATCTTCACTGCTTTACGGGATATTTCGTTCAATAATACCGCGAAGAGAAGCGCGAACACCGTTGTAAAGAAGATGTAGCCGATTTCATACAGCACCGTATTACGCGTAATGCGAATGGCATATTCAGATACGAAAAAAAACTCGAAGTTCTTAAAGCCAATCCACTCGCTGCCAAACATCCCTTTGTCGTAGTGGAAATTTTTGAATGCCATAATGATGCCGATCATGGGTAAATAAGCAAAAATGAGAATGTACACGACTCCAGGGATGCCAAGCGTAAACAATTCGTGATTTTTTTTGAAGTGGCGCCATTCGTGCGTGATCCGTTTCCACAATCCCTTGTCCAAATTGCTTTACCCCTTTCCTGAGTAATTGGTTCTTGGTTGTTGCCCTCATTATTGCTGTTTTGACCCTATCGCATCTAGTGCACAATCAAGGTATTATTGGCGTTTTGAACTGTGCTTTTTGTGTTTTACTCCTACAATTCGTGAATAACACGCTTAAAGGCCAACCTAAGCGGTCGGCCTTTAGAGATAAAGCTATCGCCCAATCGATTTTTTCAACCGATACTCGCCGGGTGTACAACCGATCTTCTTTTTAAACAGCTTGAAGAAGTAGCTTTGATTGGCGAATCCGGCTTGCTCCATAATTTCGTGTACACTGTGATTTTTGTGTTCAAGCAGTTCTCTGGCGACACCCAGCCGGACCTCGCTAATATAGTCGGCAACGGAAATGAGCTCGTTCTTGCGGAATAATCGGCCTACGTAGTCCGCGGACAATTTCATCATACCGGCAATAGATTGGAGGCTGAGGTTAATGTCGCCGTAGTTTTGTT
The DNA here is from genome assembly GCF_056269245.1 of Paenibacillus sp. J31R98. Lineage (NCBI taxonomy): Bacteria > Bacillati > Bacillota > Bacilli > Caryophanales > Paenibacillaceae > Paenibacillus > Paenibacillus sp. J31R98. Next base: position 1,434,719 of record NZ_JBWDNO010000001.1, on the reverse strand, counting down.
TGACAATCTCCTTGATCGTCTCAACCAGGATATCGTTGCGTTCCACCAATCCGCTGCGTTTCTGCTGCGTAATGTCATGAAGCGTCTGCCATAGCTGCCGATGAATATCTTCAAGCGTATCCATCTCCAGCATACTTAAGCTAACTTTATTGATATCGATGTCAATGGGCTGTACGCGGTTTTGATTGATTTCCTTCAGGGTTTGCCTAATAATCACCGGTATCTGGGTAATGCCCGTCATAATTTGATCATAGTTGCATGCGGCAATATGGCGTATAAGCTTGTCCAGCGTATCTTCAAGAAGCACGGCATCGTCCGATTTGATTCCTTCGACGAGTCTTTTTTCCAGCTCGGGAAGCAGAGGTTCACTCCTATTGCGCATGTTTTCCTCAACGGAATCGAGGGTAAGCAGTGTGTTTCTTCCGTAAATGAGCTTATACATAATGATCTGCTGAGCTTGATGGTACTGCTTGGAGATATCCGAGAAATGAATGATACTCTCGCTTATGGCAGCGCTGATCGGTATTTTGTAGTAGCGCTGCACGGTTTCCTGAACCAGCACCACCTTTTCCTTCAGCAGCTCGATTGTATCGCCGAGATCATGCTCCGCACTGACCAAGAACGCCAGATGATCAGATCTCAATTCGGCTCCGACGCAGTGATAGCGGCTCCCAATGAGCTCTTCTGCAATGTTCAAGATCGCAAAATGAAACAGCTTCATTTGGCTGGGCCGAAGCAGTTGACTAATTTTCCGGAGGTTATCTATCGCGATGACGATCACGATATAAGATCCGTTCTCCTGAATGTTCATTTGGTTGGATCGGATGATGCCGATGAATTGTTCGTCACTGAGCACCATGCTGCTCGTAAGTAATTGACGGATATGATAAGAATCGATAATGTCCCGGTTATCTCGATGCATCTTTCTCATATCATGCAGATTATCTACGACGTTGGAATATACTTCGGATAAGTAAGCGAGCTCGTCTTTGGCCGCTTGATCCCCGATACCAAACGGATTACTTTGGATTTGGCTCATGAGCCTGTCAATTGGCTTGTACAGCCTTCGAGATACAAAGACGGCGGCAATAATCGACAGAATTAAGAATACGACCGTTAAGCCAATGGTTGTTTGGCGGATTTGATCGATGCTGTGAATGACGGCGTCGTAAGGCTGCGCGCTTACGATATACCAATTGGGTATGACCAACTTGGAGTAGGAGATGATTTGTTTTTGGTCGCCAACTCGCTGAATCATGTACCCGTTTGATTTGTTTTCGCGGACGGAACCGGAGAACAAATCTTGGAAGCCGGCCCTGTTCAGATCGGAGCTCTCATTCGTATATAATATTTGGCCTTCGCTGTTCACCAGCATGATGGAGCCTTCCTTCTTCAGCCCCAGTCCATTGATCAGCTTGATATTGTTAAATAGCCATTCCGGCTTAATATTCAACACAAGTGCGCCTTCATCCGGCTTGTACTTACCGAGCGAGTCGTACATGACATAAGAGAATACATCGATTCCCGTGCTCTTCTCCTTCAGCTTCATGGGAATGAACTTCATTTTCTGTACAGCATCGCTGTTATGGAGGAATTCGAGCATATGCTGCGTAGATTCGCTGCTTTGGCTTTTGAGTGCTGAATTCCCTCCTGCGAAGATCTGGTCGCTGTAGCCGTTATAAATGATAATGGAATCTAGGAAGGAAGTAGAGTTAACGATTGTTTCCATTCTACGGAGTTTATGGGTCAAATCGAAAATAAAAACTTCCTGGTTGGACATCAGAGGCTTGAGCTGAACGTCCCAAAACAGGGCGGACACCATATTTTTGGCGATTTCTTCCATGGAGTTAATATTGTAGTTGATTTGTGCCAATGTTGCTTCATTGTACTCTTTTTGCATCTCGACGACAGAATTTCTGGAGGTATAAAACAGCGTGGCAGAGGAACCAATAAGGAAAATAACCGTTAATACAGATATAGATAGCAGAATACGGAGCAGATACTTCTTCGATTGATAGATTTTCAAAAGCCGCATGGGGGTCATACCTTTCCGTCGTATTAGTTCGAATACGGTCAGGAAACGATGGCTAGTAGTGGGCTCGATGTGTAATTATAAATTTACCATATCTGTAGAGGTTTAGGATAGATGTGGTTGAAGAGGAATTGCTTAGCGGAATAACGTGCTCCGGCACGATCAGGGACGGTTTTGACTCCAGTTCATGTTAATGGCAGCCTGTTCTTAGTTTTACTATCCATAAATAAAAAAAGCCGCGATTTCCGCAACCTATAATGAGATAATGTTCTTGTCATCCGACAACAAAGTCCTTAAAAGTTGCACCATCCTGCCCCGTTAGTTTAACAGTTCCATGAGAAAACGGCAGTCCTTATTTCGGCTGCCGTTTGTTTGTGTTTTTTGTGCTATCGTTACCTCGTTAGCCATCCATGCCGCCGTCTTTTCCGTCCACCCGCATACCTTGGCTGCGTATCGCCTATATCTGTGTCTGAGCGGGTACTCTTAAGTTTCCATCAAGCCGTCTATGATGCTTTCCATCCGTTTCTTAATTGCCAAACATTGCTTCCAGCGGTCAGTAATTTCAGTATCCGCATAGCTGTGCAATGTTCTTGTAAGCGCATAAGGCGGTGGCCCTAGTTCGACGATAAACGGGAAAATGTCGCCGGGTCCGGCTTGTTTGAGCCAATGGTGCATCCCAGTTTCCCACCATTTATAGAATCTCTCGGCTTGAGTCTCATTACCCTCTTCCCCGATATCGGCCTGTACCTGATGGCCGTTCGAAATCCTTGCATGAATGCTAGAAGCTCTTTGCAACAAAAGTTGAAAGTACGATTCCGCTGTCTCCGCTGTTTCCGGTATAAAATCATCCAATTCTCCATTCACAACATAATGCGAGAAATCAATCGTGAGCCTCAAATCGGGGATCGCCTTGACATAGTCCGCGGTACGGATCAGATCCTGGGTGATTCTTCCCCGATGCGTCTCTACAAAATGTGGGAGACCGACCTTCTGCGCAGTTTCCGTCATCTGATTCAGCCTGTGAATAGCCTCTTCTCCTATAATGAAATTATCCAGAACTTGAGAATTGAAATACATGGCTCCTTGCTCTTTGGCTCTATTCATCATGGGTTCAAGATCGTCTGCTGTCCATGGAAATCCCCCGCTGCCATAATGCAATCCATAACGTTCTACCCTCTTTTTAAACCCTTCCGAATCAGGAACCCCGGCAATTCCCGTGAAGCCCGCCTCAGCGATTTTGTCCAGTTTCTCCTCGACCGTCCATTCACGACCGTTCTCCCCAAGACCGACCATACCCCACATGGCTTGGTGAATTTCGATTCGAGGTGGCTTTTTGCTTCCATCATTCATATGTAATCCCATATATTTCCTTCTCCTTACCAATAATTTTCTAATCCCAAGTTAACACAAAGCTCGATAGATCCACCTCTCTTATATGATTCTAATATTGTCGCAGCCTTTTTTGCTTCTTTGGGATCCGCCTTTGCTTCTTCCTTTACCTTGTACGCTTCCAGCTCCGCACTCTGAAGAAAAATGCCCATTATTTGAGAAGGTTGCCGATCCTTCTCGGCAGTCGTGATTGAGCTATCGTTTCTCATTAGTTTAAAGGCGTTATTGAAATTTCTGATCCGATAACTTAAGAATCCCGCGATTTACGCGTACCCCCTATCGCGAAAGCAGGCCCGCGCTTTTATTATTTGTCCATCTTCTGCAGCCAATCGTCTGTACCTACCGGGCAAGATGTGTAATGCTTCAGCTCGTCTCCTTGAAGCTGCGGATTGCCTGTCGCATTGTAACAGACGATAAATGAACGCCGATGACGTTCCGACAAGTTCGGAGCAGAGCAGTGCAGCAAATTACTATGAAAGAACAGTGCAGAGCCTGGTTCCATCTCGCAGTGGACCAACTCAAACATCTTCTCCACTTGCCTAATACGATTCGTATCGGCACCAGTTTGCTGCCCCACTCTTCCATGCTCCAGCCGGCCAAGCTTATGAGAGCCACGCAGCACCTGTAAACATCCGTTCTCGCGCGTTGCAGCATCTAAGGAAATAAACACGCTGATCATATTCGGATATATAAACCCTTGATCGTACCAATAGCCGTAATCTTGATGCCACTCCCAAGCGCCGCCCGAATGCGCTTCCTTCAGCATCACTTTTCCATGAAAGAAAGCCGCGTCTTCGCCTAATAAAATACGAACGCCATTAACTATGCGCGGGCAGCTCGATACGTCAGACCACATATCTGCACCAAGCTCGAACCAAAGCGCAAGTTTTGCTTTAAGGCCCTGGCTGTCACTGTTGCTGTATGTAGAACCGGCTACTCGCCCTCCGCCTTCGACCTCTTGAATCATTCGGTCAACTTCCTCACGGGTAAATAGCTTATTCACGAGCAAATAGCCATCTCTTTCATAGCGAGTTACATCTTCAAACGTCAACACCATGTTGATTCCTCCTCATAAATGGGGGTTGTCCTTGTTTGTTTGAAATGATGATCGTAGACGATGAACCAGATTATGTCGACAGTTTAGCTGACAACATCCCTTGGATCGAGAACGATATCCAGCAAGTATTCAACGCTTATTCAGGTGATGAAGCGCTCGAGATCAGAATGACCTATTCTGTAGATATCATAATCTCGGATATACGTAACACAATTTAGCCCTTAACACTTCCAAGGACTAATCCTGTAGTGAAATATTTCTGGATGAATGGGTAAACCAGCAAGACAGGTATTGTTGCAAGGAACAACTGAGCCGCCCGGCCTGTGCGGACATTCATGTAAGCAAGAATCTTAGCAGTGTCGCCCTGAGCCATACGTATGACATCTTCAAAATTAATGATCAGCGTATGCAAATAAGTCTGCAAAGGATAATTTTTGCTGTCTTGCATGTAAATCAATCCACTAAACCAATCGTTCCAGTGACTAACAATTGAAAACAGACCTACTGTCGCCAACGCTGGAGTCAACAGTGGCAGCATAACACGGAACAAGGTAGCAAACACTCCGGCACCATCTATCATCGCAGCCTGCTCTATTTCTTCCGGCAGGCCTCTCATAAAGTTCATCACTATGATCATGCTGAATATTGGCAGCGCTCCAGGCAGAATTAACGACCATATACTATTCAAAAGACCAATTTTTGTGACTAATATATATGTAGGGATCAAACCCCCATTAATAATTATTGTTACAACAAAGAACATCATATATAAATTGCGCCCGAGAACCTTGTCCTTATTCTTTGAGAGAGGATAGGCGGTAATAACAATCAGCACAAGGTTTACGATCACACCAAGCAACACCCGCTCAATGCTTACCCACAAAGCTGGTAAAAACTTACCTCCCCTGAAGGCGAATTCATACGATACCGTCGTTAAGTCAACAGGCCAGAAAACAACCCTGCCAGCTGCAACAGCGGAAGATCCACTGAATGATATGGCCAGAAGATGAATGAAAGGTATAATACAAGCAATAGCTGTAAGAGATAAAAAGATCGTATTAAACACAACAAAAGCTGTACGAGCCGGTGATCGATAATGCACCATAACTTAAATCCCCTCTTTTCAATATCCTATGAATAGACAAACAACTATAATACCCTGTAACCGGCAAACCTGTCAGCAAGATAATAGGACGTCAAAATCATAAAGGCTGAAATCAAGGCCTTGAACATTCCAACCGCCGTACCGACTGAATACTGAGCCTGCTGGATACCCAAACGGTACACATAGGTGTCAATGATATCGCCAGTAGAATAAACGATCGGTGAGTATAGGTTGTAGATCTGATCGAAACCAGCGTTCAATAAGTTTCCCAGTGATAGAATGGTCATCAGAACAATTATGGGCATGATCGAAGGAAGGGTGATGTACCATGTCTGCTTCCATCGTTTTGCCCCGTCTACGATAGCTGATTCATACAGACCGGGGTCTATACTGGTCAGCGCAGCCAAAAAAATAACAGTTCCGAAACCAAAGCTTTTCCATATCTCTGATACAATCATCGTCCATCGAAATGTTTTCGGGTCACCTAAAAATGAAATAGGCCCTATGTTAAATAAAGACAGGAAATTATTCATGATCCCCTCACGACTTAGAATATCAATCATAACGCCTGCGAGGATAACCCAAGACAGAAAATAAGGCAAATAGACAACGGTTTGAAAAACACGCTTTGCCGAATTTTTACGCACCTCGTTGAGCAGGAGCGAAAACACAACAGGCACAATAATACCACCTATAATTTGGAATCCTGCTATGAATATCGTGTTCCAAATGATGTGTACAAAGTTAGGCTGGCTAAACACACGTATAAAATTGTCGAGACCGACCCAAGGAGACTGAAAGCCCATGGCCGGATTGTATCTTTGAAATGCAATGATAAGTCCATATAGAGGGATGTAATTGAATATAAATATCATGACAACTGCAGGGATTAACAAAACATGATATGGCCATTGCTTACGTAACGTAAACAGTAATGATTGCATCGCTGAATCCTCCTAGAATACGGACTTTACACTGTAGAGATCTCCTTGCATCATATGACGCAAGGAGATCGCTGACAGTTTAACTATTTCATTACTTTCCGTACATCTTATTGACGGCTTCCGTTACTTCTTCACCGCCAGCGTGTCTCCAAGCTTCAATCAAGGTATCGTAATAGCTGATATCTTCAACACCCGTGATAATTTTTGTATAACCCTCAGTCAGCAGGTCATCGAGTGTGGTACCGTAATCAAGCATGGCCTGTGGCATTGCACCCCATACCTTGGTTTTTTTGATCTGCTCATTGTCAACATGAGAGAGTGCCTGGACGAGTGATGCATTTTCATAACCCATCTGAAGATAACGGCCTAAACCAACCAAATCTTTGTCATTCTTCCACTTCAAGATTTCATTGTAGAACAACACCGCATTGCCTGATCCAAGATTCTCTTTACCTGTAATGGCCGAAGAAGATACATCCTTGATGTCTTGATAATGGGCGAACTCAACCTTGAACGGACCGGTGATATGGTGCATCTCATTGGTGTTAAAGGGCAGGACTTGCTCAAGGGACATGGTTCCGTTGCCAATGGAGTCATTCAGAACATCAATGTATGTGTTTATCAGCTCGACAAGCACCTCTGGGTGTTCGTAGCCCTTACGGACAACACTGTATGTGCTGTTGCTGAATTGTCTTGGATAAAGGATTTGCTCTCCATCTACACTGGGCAGGTTCAAGGACACAAAGTAGGTGCCATCTCCTTTATTCTTAACCATGTCTGCCCCAACTTGCCAGCCAGCCCAGTTTTGCTGTGCATATGTACCGACTTCTCCATTATATGCATCGCGCAGCATGGCAGCGCTGTCCTTTGTGGCAAAGTCCTTATTTAAATAGCCTTTTTTATACCATTCAGCCCATTTGGCAAGCGCATTTTTAGTCTCTGGCAAGGTTGCGCCATAGACGATTTTACCGTCGGGGCCATCCACCCAGATCTTGGGATAAGCGTGGAATGAACTAGCCATTTCGAAGAATGCACCGAGGGTTTTATCGAGCATGGTACCGAATTTAGCACCATTGTTCGTTTTAAACGCCTCCATCATTTTCTCAAAATCCGCAATAGTTTTGACTTCTTTAATGTCGTTTCCCTCTAACCAGTCTTTTCTTACCCATAGGAACGAAGTGGAAGTTTCATCACCATAGTGAAGTCTGGGTATAGCCATTAGCTTACCATCATGCATGGCAGTATCAACGATGTCCTGGTTTGGTTTAATCATCTTTACAAGAGATGGTGAGGCATATGACTCGTAAGTACTCGTTAAATCCTCAAGCATACCAGCTTCCATAAGCTGGTTGAGTTGTACGATATTTACCGTGAACATATCTGGCAATTCGCCGGATGCAATCGCAAGGTTGATCTTTGTGTCGTACTCAGTCGTTACCCAATCCGCTTTCACATCAATATTGAATTTTTCCTTGAACAATTTGGTCCAAAGATTATTGGAGTAATCCTCGCCTTGTGCGAACTTAGCGTTTACAATCTCAGGAAGTCCCACGCTAACCGTGATGGGTTCTTTATTCGTAGTATCCTCGGATTCTTGTTTCGTAGTATCCTTGTTTTCCGAGTTGGTAGGGGCAGAGTTTGAACATGCTGCGACTGAAATTATAAGGGCAATTGCCAATACAATTCCAAGTACACGTTTGTACATTTTTCTTCCTCCTTTAAGAATATTATTTTGTAACCGCTTTCAAAATTAACTCTTCGTTATGCAATAATTGTATATCAAGATAAGTTGAGAAGTCTGTCATTTATCCCCGACTGAAATTTGGAAATTAAAGGTTACTTTGTCGATACTCCCCTTTCACTGAATGAATCTGTCAGAAAATTTTAAAAAATATTTATATCTCATAATCATTTGTTGAGAAGTTTAATCAACACGATCTACGTCACACCTCTGCGACGCTCCTTATTAATCAAGGCGTGCATGCGAAGATAATCTCCGAGCGGCTCGGACATGGTAATATCACAACTACGATGAACATATACGGCCACGCGCTCCGCTCTGCCGATCAAGCAGCCGCCGACAAGCTAGAGGCAGGAATACAAAGATAAGCTCTTGGTTTTAATTCAACTATCCTACCACCTTGATCACTAGGCCAGCTGCCGTCGTGTTGTATTGAGCGATAATGCCTCGTTAGCTCAACAGGCTGCCGAAAATCAGCAGCCTGTTCTTAAATTTCAATCATTATCTTGATATTCGAAGTTCCCCGTTTCTATCCGTTTAATAATATCCTCAAGTTCTTCCTTTTTTCTCTTCTTCATCTTCCAACGAAATCCAGCTCACCATTTCCCCTCCTTGAAGATATCAATTATCCTGCCCCGTAAGCATAACGAAGGACCGCGGTTTCTTGGTGTTTATTGAGCAATAGTTCTCCGTTAACGTAATAACCTTCCACATAGTGTTAGCTACGAGTGGCAACCCCTACCATAAATTCTTCATCATTAATACCAAGTGCATTTTCAAGTAACGCTCTAAAGCCGCTTCCCTTAGGCTCCATAGCCCAATAAGTTTTTTCATTCATTGTCACTTGTTGGCATCCAGTTGCACTTAACAGTGCTTTAGAAACGGACTTGGATGCAAGGGTAAACGTCAGTTCATATTCAACTCCATTATCACCAGGACAGTGAATTATCCCTTGAGGGAATGGAGGAAGGCTAACTATTTTTTCGTATAACCTTCCAATCTCCGCTTTGTCTTGAATGCTCTTTTCAAATCCTTTATCAGATTGATGCAATGGGTCTAAGCGTTTCACATTAAGTAAGTCGAATTGCTGTGTATCCGATGAATCACTGCACGAAGTCAGAAAGAATACAACGATACAAGTCATAATGGTTCTAAAGATGTTCTTCAAGATTTCCCTCCTCTATTGCTTGCTTGCTAGTAATTTAAAACGTAATGAAGAATAGATTGTTGCGCTAGTCCGCCCTTTAACGTAATGAAGCCGCCAAATCGTGCCGGCAGCATCGTTTTAGGTTTTTATTGAGGTTTATTGAGCAATAGTACCCGTTAACGTAATGATGCTCGGGTCGGACCGAGAGCAGAATGGACCAAAGCATGATTACAGTATTATTCGAAAAAGTAATCGATTACTTTGAATTATCATTCAAGATCTTAAACTACTCTCCACCAAGGAGGAATTTGCAAAATTCGACATTTATAGGTAAATTCCTCCTATAAGTGCGTTGTTGGAATGACACGTTATTGTCATTTTCGGAAATGGGAAAAAAAGCCGCGATATACGCAGCCATTAATGAGATAATGTTTCTTGTCATCCGACAATCGATTTACGTCGGCAGCCTGATCGTTAGAAAGGTGGAAGATTTTTGATAGAAACAAACCGTCTATTAATTAGAGAAATGGTGCAGTCCGATTATGATGCATTGTGCGGAATATTGTGTGATGAGGAAGTAATGCGTGCTGCTTATGAAAGTGCATTCAATTTAGAAGAAGCACAAAATTGGCTTAACAGACATCTTAAAAGATATGAAGAGTATGGTTTTGGGCTTTGGGCTGTTGTATTAAAAGAAACAAACGAAATGATTGGTCAATGTGGCTTGACAAAGCAAGGCTGGAGAGAAAAAGAAATTTTGGAAATAGGATTTTTGTTTCAAAAAGCGTATTGGCACAAAGGTTACGCAACAGAAGCGGCAATTGCTTGCAAGGAATACGCTTTCTCAGTTCTTCATGCAAATAGGGTTTATTCTATTATTAGGGACACAAATATAGCCTCTCAAAAAGTTGCTGTTCGAAACGGTATGAATATTATTGATAAAGATATTAAGAATTTTAGGAATGTAGATATGGAATTTTTTCTGTATTCTGTAGAGCGAACAAAATGAGCATAATGCTGCTAGCCGTCCATTTTCAGTAACAGATCAGGCATCCCGAGTAATCGGGACGCCTGACAAACAATTGAGTCGTAATCATTTGAGCAGACCAACTCAATCCCTTGGATAATTCATGTTCATTATATCCATGAAAGGAACCTTATCCAATCCGTCTGCCGTATTCACATGGACCTTGCCCGTTCTGGAATCCATCGCTACGATTTGTCCCCGCACGCTCTCTTCTCTTCCCCAAACGGTCAACAGAATCACGGATTCCTCCTGAAAAGCCTCCGTCAGCTGATTTCCTATCTCCTCCAGAACGAATTCGTCTCTGGTAGGTCTCTTCGGTACTTTCGCTTTTGCCACATTCGTCACGCCTTCGCTTAATATCTTGAATCTCTATTATAATATCTTTTCACCCGACACGTCTTCTATTTTCGTTCGCGAATACGCACAAGAACTTGCCTTAATGTTCTTGGCACCCGAGAGCGTTGCGTCAAACTGCTTCGTTAGCGGGATCAAAAAACAAAAAAAAGGCAGCAATCAGCTGCCTTCATTAGATTATTAGATTGTCTCTGACGTATCCATTCCATCCGGACCATCGACGAAGTCGATTACACCAACAGCAATTATGGATACTGCAGCTGCTTTACCTAGTTTCTTAAAACTATCTTTAATCAGCTGCTTATCGTTTTCCTTAATGCCTGTCACAACATCTTTTCCGCTTTCAACCACGTATTCGATTCCTTGGCCAGCACCTCTAACCGTAGTCGTGACCACATCTCCAAGATCATCCAATCCAGTCTTCGCCTGCTGCTTATCCGCCGTTATTAAACCGGCACCAACATCCCATACACCGCTCGCTGCTTGGCCTGCTAGTTCACCTGTCTTTGCAGTCACTCTTTCCACATCATTGCCGATCTCTTTAATGTACTCACTATGAACAAGCTCCCCGGCAACACGCACAGTACCTCCAAGTACTCTGCCTGTAAAACCACCTGCCATCTTTCCTATCCCTTTCAGCATATTCATCCGAACACCTCCGTATTTAATTTATTCTGTTTTACGATTATTGACGCCATTCGTTTCTTGCATCTATACCTTAACCTTAGGTAGCTGGTACAAAATCTTTAATTTTCTGCGCAAGTACATCGGGTGCAAAATCTTGAAGATAATGTCCATAATCCATTAATACATACTTGCTATTAGCTATTTTTGAAAGATAGGATATTTGGAACCCTTGCCATTGTTCTTTACTATAACCAAGACCAATCCCATCACCATTCGATATGAAGAACAATACTGGTAACTGTGGTGCTGGCAATGCATCTACTTTATGAGCATTATCCATAAGATCCACTAGCTCTTCTACCATCGGTGGAGTATTCGTTCTCCTATAATAGATTGCTCTATATATATCTTTTTCATGATCTGTCAAATCCCCAGCCTTTATTGCTGCTTCACTTTCAACCAAGGACGGGATAAACCGCGTTACTCCCTTATTTTCTGCAAATGCAAGTACCTTTATTTTAGTTATAAAATCAGATACTTTTGGCGTACTGGGGTCGAAATAAGCATTTACAGTGCCTACATCTATTCCAACAATGGCGGATACCTCTTGCGGATATTTTTGAGCCCAATACATTGACTCCAATCCAGTAATGGAGTGAGGAACTAATACATAGGGAGGCTTCAAACCTGCTAATAATAACGCTTGTCTGTCCTCCTCCAATACGGTGTCAAGATCTCGTGGAACGTCCGCAACATCACTGAAACCATACCCTATTCTTTCTGGTACTGCGATTTTATATTGATCACTTAATCGAGAATACAGGCTTTTAAAATCTAATATAGGCGAAGCTGTTCCGCCTCCTGCCAGAAATACTAGGGTCGTATTTCCCTGACCTTCTGAATAAACGCTCATCTTATGTCCATCTACTGTAACCATTTGACCCATGGGCTTAACTAATGCATCTTCCTTACTCAAATGGATTTTATGATTGATGATTGTAACTAAAGTAGCTATTATTAGAAGACTTACAATTCCCCCTACACCGTATCCTATTATCTTTTGTAATTTCTTCACAATTGATTCTCCTTATTCATTTTATATTTATTAATTGTGCTTGCCAGAAAGATGGAACAAAAAAGTTAGCTTTATCTTATCAAGCCCGAATGAACGTTAAAATGGACCTCGGCACTGGAATCGACTAGACATAAGTCTGGGCAGCAATTTCCACCATTAAATTGAAACAAACTTAATAGGCTGCCGAGTAGATTCGGCAGCCTATTCCTTGTTGTGCTATTGTTCCGATCGCGAGATGAGCTTCTGGTCCATTCGTGCTATGACTTCTTCGCCTTGCTTTCCTCGACGACGCTGTTAATCATGCTATCCAATTGCTTCAGGAAGTCATCTACAGTTATACTTGGATCCGCTAGATTGGGAATTTGCTGTACCGCTACTTGCAAAGCTACATTCTCGTACTCACTTTTCTCCGTATATGCCATGGCAGTATTCTCGAATAACGCCTGCACATTCTTACCGATTGTCTCATTGACCAATGTGCCGAATTGTTCCCTAATTTCAGGCGTGCGAATTACGGGGCCGACCCCTTGCTTTGCAAATTCCAGTTGTTTCTCCTCGGACAACAAATACGCGATGATCTGGAAAGCATCCGTCTGGTGTTTGGAAGTCGACGATACGTATAAGGTAGATGTCTTCGGGAACGGTCCAATCTTGCTTCCCTCCTCTACGGTCGGAAAGCTAACAAGATCGAGATCCTGCCCGCCTGTCGCACCTTCTACTAATAAATTCACTCCATCTCCAAGCGCCATCGCGATGTTTCCGCCATAAGCAAACTTCGTTTCTGCGGACGACGAATTAACTGCCTCTGTTTCCTGGTTAGCTGTAGGAGCAATCAGATCGTGAATTAGCGTTGCCAACTCCACCCATTTCGGACTTAATACGATGGATTGATCCGTTGTCGCATCCAGGAAATGCAAGCCATACTCGTCTATCATATTAAAGATGCTGATTTGGCTCGTGAACGGTGTAAATCCGACATAACTTGATCCGGCGAATTGTTGATTTAGTTCGGCAAGGTCCTTCCACGTCATGCCGTCATGCGGATAACTGATATTCATAGCATCGAATACTTTCTTATTATAAAATAGAGCGCTTAAGTATTGGTTAAATGGCAATTCATAAATATGCCCATCTTTGTTGTCAAACGCATTGATTCGCTCGACCAGACCAGGACTAAACAGACTGAGATTCATTTCTTGCGTTTGAATATGATCGGTTAGATCTAATCGGACTTGCTCCCAAATATCAGACGGCGTCGCAATATGCTCAACATCCATTACCAGATCCGGGAATGTATCGTCTACCACATGCCCTTCAAGTCCATTCAATCCGAGTTGTGAGTATGAAATGTCGTAATCCGTAAAATGATTGTTTAAATCGTCTTGCATCTCTTGCGGAACTCCCCCAAGCGCAGCGAACAATAGGGGCACTTTCGTTGTACTGTCACCCGCCGACGCAGGCTGCTCTATTCCGGTCGGTAAATTCTCGTTGTTGCACGCGACTAACGCCGTCGCAAGCAAAATCGTAGTGACGCATAAGACTCCTCTTCTCACAGCGATACCACCTTTATATAAGGTTTCTTCCTTCTCTTTCCATAATTTACGATTAGAAGACCCGCTCCACCAAGTGAATCATGATTTATTACACATATGTTCTCTACGGATACTAAACAATCCTGCCCGTTACCAGAACGAAGTGTAGTCGGTTACTTCTGACTTGATCCCATAAATAAAAAAAAGCCGCGATTTTCGCGACTTTTCTTTGGTAAGGGCTATTAGAACTCCTGCGCGGTTGGACGCAGCACGATCTCGTTGATATCGACCTCCGCCGGTTGCTCGATGGCGTAGGCGATGGCACGCGCCACTGCGCTTGAGGGAATAGCAATTTTGTAGAAATCCATTACGTTTGACTGCGCTGTGCCCGTAGTGTTGAACTTCAGGTCGCTTTCCACAGCCCCGGGTTCGATAGATGTTACCCGAATCTTATTGCCTACTTCATGACGCAGGCCCTCGGATATGGCGCGCACCGCGAATTTCGTACCTGAGTAGACGGTACCGCCCGGCGAAAAGACCTTAATACCGGCAACCGAGCTAATGTTGACGAATTGACCGCTTTCCTGGCCAAGGAAGACCGGCAAAGCTGCAGCGATGCCGTACAGAACCCCCTTGAGGTTAATATCAATCATTGCATCCCACTCGTCGGTGTTTACCTCGGCCATAGGCCGGATCGGCATAATACCAGCGTTGTTAACGAGAACGTCCAGTTTGCCGAACTCGGCAATGATCGCATCGACGACAGCTTTGAACTGATTCTTGTCACTTACATCGAGCGAGTAAGCGCTAGCTTTGCCACCAGCTTCCTTAATCTGCGCAACCACTTCGTCAAGCTTGTCCTTCCGGCGCGCGGCAACCGCAACAATTGCCCCCTTTGACGCAAGAAGACGCGCGGTCTCTGCTCCGAGACCGGAACCTCCACCTGTGATCAGTACAACTTTGTTTTCAATACCGTTATTCATAATGTCTCTCCTCTGTGAGTGTATTAGGATTTAACAAATCTCTCATTGAAGCTTAAGGCGCATAGATAAATCAACCGCGCTCATAAAGTCTAGGAAATAAACAGCAAATGTATCCACTAAAATAGACTACTCAGAAAGTGCTTAGAATATAATGCGCCGCGCATCCAATTAGTCCCATAACCTCCTTCTTACCATTTCTTGATTATGCAAGTATGGACACAAGAACCATCATACATATTAAAAATGCTTTCAGGGAGTAGGCACTTTTATTGGTCATAGTATATAAAAGTAGACTAATGAGAGCCTTTGACAGAATAGCTCTTACCCCACTCGTCCAACATATCCAGAATCGGTTTTAAACTTTCTCCTTGTTCAGTTAAGGAATATTCGACTCTAGGAGGAACAACCGGATATACCTCTCGATGAACCAATCCATGCTCTTCTAACTTTCTTAGCTGCTGGGTTAACATTTTCTGCGTAATGCGAGGGATTAAACTTTTAAGTTCCGCGAATCTTTTTGTTCCTTTGAACCTCAAATGGCATAAAATGTTTAGTTTCCATTTGCCTTCTATCACTGACAAAGTTAGTTCCTTTTCGCAATCAAAGCCCTTATTTTGTTCATTGAACGATTTCAAATAGTTCTTGCCCCACCACTCCAACTTTTTTAAGATTGGCAATAAGCTGTCCCCTTTTTCAGTCAATGAGTAATCTACTCTAGGTGGAGCAACGGGCAATACCTCTCGATAAACCAGTTCGTCTGCCTCTAGTTCCCTTAGTTGATTTGTCAGCATTTGCTGCGAAATGTCAGGGATTAAATGTTTAAGTTCTGTAAACCGTTTTTTCCCTTTTAATCCTAGGTAGCATAGAATGATGAGCTTCTTTTTCCCTTCTAGAACAGACAATGTCACCTCTTCACTGAGTTTTTCATGGCTCACTGTGTTCATCTCCTAATGACGCGTAACTGAGTTCGATGTACCGAACTCATGCCCACCAAATATTGCAAAGGTTAATTATCCGTAATATCTCCACTGTTCGTAATAATGCAACTGACATGAATATCAGTTTCTAGTTTGGGATAATACAACTGACGCCATTCTGGCAGCTGATTAAAGGGAATCGAGTTTCTGAAGTATTGCCCCGATCCTAGAGCATCGGATCCAAGCAATTTTAACCGGTTAAATAATTTCTCATAACGGATTTTAATATCGTTTGCAAAAGCCTCTTCTATCTCATTGTCAGTGAGCCTTTCATCCTTCTCGATCAGGTGAAGAGAGAGCCGCATGTTCATGCGTAGTAAAGGACGATTCTCCCTCCATTCACTATGCAGCTTATTTTTGCATTTTACGATAGAAACGCTTGACTGTTGAGTTACTTGGACCACAGAGCCTTCGAACAACTCTTTAAATAAGTTGATCATTAGAGATTGTTCTTTCTGAATTTCACCTTTCATTTTACCTTTGGCCATGACTGCTGAACCTAAAAATTCCAACATCGTTGATTTCCCCGATCGAAGTATCGGTATGGTGATGTCTTCGGTGTCAGAATGGATGGCAGCAAAGGTACTCCAAATGTAGGCCAAATTAATCTCAGGACTCCAACCGGCGTTCTTATTGAAAAAGTTAATAAGTGCACTCTCTTCATTTTGGATAATATTCCCCGTGTGTGCCAAGAGAGTCTGCATATCTTCCGAAGTGATCGCCAATAGTGCTTTGCTCGGAATTTGCTCGCTTCTAAGGACGAACGCAATTTCATCTTGAATGCCATCTTCAGCAACTTTGCGATCAATTACGATTAATTGCACATGCATGAAATCAATACCCGCTTCAATGTCCGTATCGATGTCGGAAAGCGCTTTACTTAAGGTATCAGCCTCCTTGTAATAGACCTTAGAGATGAGACGCTTCCGCTCAGGGAGAGGAACTTGAATATGGACGCGATATTTATGTGTTGTCCCATAAGAAACGCCCATGACGACAGGAAGAACGCGATGATTGAGATCCTTGATGTCCCAACAGCCCGTTAATAATGTCGCACATCCGATCAATAAAGCTCCTATATAGAATTTGTTACGTATCACTCGCGATCCCCTTCTTTCTTTCCTTCCGCTGAATGAAGCCACCTCGAATATAGACTGCCACGGGGATGACGAAGAAGATAGAGAGGCGGAACCCAATATCATGTTCGTAGATATGCACGTACGAATTCCAGGTTGGAATTATCATGGCTATGACAAAAATAAGCAAGCTAAGTACAGGCCTGATGTAGCATTCGTTGAACACGGGTATCATTTTCCTCACTAATACGGCGGCTGACCAGATTACGAATGAAGTGACTAACATAACAAATCCCATTAATGCAGCGGCATAGAATAAGGCAATCCGATTGAACAACGTCCATGTAATATTGACTGAATCAACGCTTGTTGCCAGAGGGTAGTTCATAAGCGTAGCAGCATTAGCCCCAAAAATAAGGATGGGAATGTAAGCAATAGCTATATAAACAACAGTTAGCGGCACCAATGTAAGCAATATCGGTTTCATCCGAACTCTGTTTACTGGCGGAAGCATGCCCAGAAAGAGATAAGGACAGATCGAGAATAAAGGAATTAGAAACTTCCCTTCTTGCATAAAGTCGAAGCTTGTATTCATAAGCGGGTAAATGTTCTCGAGCGTCGAATTCTTCAAGCAACCGAGTAATGCAAAAAAAAGGGACGGCAAAAATAATAAAGACAGTAAAGTGCTAGCCCTTAAGATTCCTTTGGAACCAATGGATGATCCTACATAAGCGATGAGGCACAGCAGAAGAAGTAAAGAATATAAGGGTGATCGGATCACGAAGACGATTTGCATCAGTTCAGCGAAGCCCCGAATGCCCATAATCCCAATTAGGAGCAAGTACGAAATTAATGGAAGCAACAGCAAGGTACTCATCCATCTGCCGAGCGGCAGAAATAAGTCCGCATAATCTAAATCACCGGCTTTATTTAATCCCTTGATCAAAATGACGAGAAGAATGAATTCAATCAGCACGTACAGTAAAGACACTTCCCAATGACCATGCTTCGTTGTGCGTAACAACGCCCTAGGAAATAACAGAAAAAGGATACCACAATGAGTTCCGAAGAAGAATATTGGGATGGTCAGATTGGAATTCATCCGGTTTATCAACTGTGTCACCTTCCTAATTCTAGGTTTGTCTTAATCTTCGTGTGTCCAGGAAGCTCATGAAGGGTACACCGAAACGTTCAATGCCGCACGCATAAAAGCATATCGCGATAAAGGCACCGAACAAGCCAAATACGCCAAACATTCCTGCAGGGATGATGATCCCTACTCTCATGAGTCGAACGACAAACGAGTTCAGATAGTTGGCATACGCAAAGTTGGCGGTTTGTGATATCGATAGAATGATGATGACAAGACTGCTTACAAGCTTCGCATCTACAATAGCTGTTCCAAGCACAATACCACTGGTAATACTAACGGTAGAAGCAATGACATTGGGCAATCGCTGCGTTGCTTCAATGCTAATCTCACTGATAATTAATAAACACAGGATTTCCAGAAATGTAGGCATTGGAATTCCGACTCGGCTGCTTGCAACAGACAGCGCAAGCTCGGTGCGCAATGCTTCTGGATTAACGGAGACCAATGCAACATAGAGTCCAGGGGTCAATAGAGCAATCAATAAACTGAGCATACGCATGCTCCGAAGACCGAGCATGATGAGTAAAGGGAGATGTTTATCAGCTTCCAGCGCTATAAAGTCGCTAAATATTAGCGGGAGCACATAGGATACGGGCTCTCCATCAATAATCAATAACACCCTGCCTTTCAAGATGGATGCAAGCGCTTGGAGCGGAACCTCTGTTTTGAAGTAAGGCGGAAAAATGTTAAATCGATTACATCCCAATACTTTAGCCAGTTCTTGTCCATTCTGAATATCCCTATCTGCCGCTCTCACTAAACAGCCTCTTATTTGGTCTAATAGTTCCTTATTCACCCTCTTAGAGTGGTAGATCAGAGCGGCCTCTTTCGTTGAATCTCCAGAGAAAGTAAAGCCTTCCGTTAGAATGTCCGAGGAATTGCTTTCATTACGTAAGAGTCCGATATTGGTCTTTAACGATTCCACAAATCCGATCGCGGAAACAAGCGGTAAGGATTCGTTCTGTGCCTTGTCAATCGCCTTAGACAAATTGCGAAGCTTGCCGGGAACACTGAATGCCCGTTCACCGTTCGTATCAATTAAAACAACAAGATTTTGCTTAAGGTCATTCATTTCCTCGGATTCCAATTCTTCGCCATTTAGCCGAATACAAATATCACTGAACGCATAAGTAGGTTTAATATCGGAATTCCAAATATAATCCATCGTTTCTTGATAATGTACGATCGACTCATAGTACACCATCCATAAAGAATCTGCCCCTAAATTCAGAGGCTTAACTTTCAAATCATAATTCAATTCCGCCTTTTTAAGATAAATATGCAATAAATTCTCCAAGATCTAACCTCCTTTTTAGCACAATTTCCTTCTCATCCATTTAAGGTGATCCCTGTTAAAGGTTCCCAAATGCTCCTGCGCTTATTCTATTGACTTGGCTTTTGTGTAGTTGACGCCATACACATTTAGCTAACTAACTGTGTAAATTACGGACGCATACTGTATGTAGGGCAGAATGAAGCAAAAAAACAGAACCTCATAATAAGGTTCTGTTCAACTACCCTATCCAATTGTCTGGTGGACATCATTTCCATGTTCCTTATTTTGTCCATTGAACGATTTCAAATAGTTCTTTTCTTTACACCGCATGCCCATACAATTCTTCGTCCTTTAGATTAGGTGTAGGACCCAAAATATTGTCTAAAGATGATCCCATCGGAAGACCATTCTCTGCTTTGAACACCCAGTCATGATTAGCTAATGCGGCTTTTCCTAGTGAAATTAAATCTGAACCTGCATCCAGCGCCTTTTCGGCATCCGCTGGCTGATCCAGTTGCCCATTAGCAATAACAGCTGTATTTCCATATTTTTTCGCTAATTCAGCTAGCGTTGAACCGCTATCTCCGAAGGCCGGTGCATGGGCATTATATTCAGTGACGTGGATATAATCAGGCTTTTCTGCGCCAATGGCTTCGAAAATGATTCGGGCGTCTTCTTCACCGTTCGCCCACTTGTGCAGATAGTAATTGGATTTAGCCTGCGATATTCGAACGCCGACAACAATACGTTGACCAACTTTCTCTTTGACGGCTCTAATAATTTCGGTTACAAAACGAACACGGTTCTCAATTGGTCCGCCATATTCATCTTGACGTAGATTTGTGTAATCCGTCAAAAATTCGTCCAATAAATAACCGCTTGCCGCGTGTATCTCTACCCCGTCGAACCCTGCTTGTTCGGCTCTTAAAGCTGCTTCCGCAAAACCGGCTATGATTGCTTTGATTTCTTCTAGCGTAAGCTCCCTCGGGGTTAAATAATCGCCATCAGTACCTCCAAATGCAGGTGATTGCTCACCTAATGGCTTCACAGCCGAAGGTGCTACAGTCCCATTTTTATAAATATTACCCATTGAGAGCGCACCAGCATGGGCAATTTGCAATATAATTTTACCATCCTTTGCATGAACAGCTTCAGTTACTTGCTTCCATGCTCCGACATGTTCGACATTTGCGATTCCTGGTTCCCCGCTATATGCTTGACTGTATTCTTCATCTGGGTATGTTCCTTCGGTAATCACAAGACCAAATCCATTCGCAGCAAAGCTTTCATAATATCGCGCCATTCTATCGGTTGCATTTCCATTCTTTTCCGCAGATACGCGAGTCATCGGGGCAAGTACTACTCGGTTTTTCAAGGTAAGATTTCCTAGTTTATATGTGGAAAGAAGTTTTTTAGTTGTTGTCATGATGAGTATCTCCTTTTATGTCAAAAAGTTATTTTTCCCTTTTTCGGTTGCAGCTGAGGCTCCTCTAGTACCTCCAAAAGGATGAAGTAATCATAACCCTAAATGAATGATTTCTCAGTAATGTAGATTACTTTAGCAGCCTGTAACGGAAGGAGAATTAATCCTATAGAAAAATCAATCAAGATAACTCTTCCATGGCTTTATCGATATGAATCATGACCGTTCTTCGGCTGGTAACAAGAATTCCCTCATTGGATAGCTCTTGCAATACAAGAGATACCGCTTCTCTTGTAGCTCCAATCATATTAGCCAATTCCTGATGAGTCAGTGGAATATCTATTTTGCGATACCCGTTTACTTCCACGCTGAATTTTTTTGAAAGCCGGATGAGAAAGTAAAGCACTTTACCTCGAAGATCTCTAAAGACCATCTTTTCTACTAATTCATCCTGATCTCGCAATCTCGTACTCATTTCCGATAAAAATCGCAAAGCGAGTTCCGAATGTTTGCTTAAAAGCGGTTCGAATTGTTCCGACGGTATCGAATAAATCACAGATTCTTCCATCGTTTCCACGTAAGTTTCGCTTGTGCCCAGAGAAAACGATTCAACTCTGCCGAACATCCCGCCCTCGCTAAGAATGCAAACCGTATATTGTTTACCGACCGGATTGGTTTTATATAACCGAAGTTTGCCAGCGATGACGAAAAATAAGCTATTCTTCTCGTTACCAGGCGTTTGAATGATGGCGTTCTTGTGCAGCGTATAGGCGTTTGTTCCCTTAGTCAACTGTTCGATTTCATGAATGATTTCCGCTGGGAGCGACTCAAATATCTTGAATTGCGATAATAGTGAAAACCTGGTTTTAACCTGTTCCATCATTTTTATTTCTCCGCTTGAAATGCGCTTGATTTTCAATTCTATTCATTGTGCATCCCTCCTTGTTATGTGCTCATCTTAGCTCAGCAAGGGACATATATCTGTAATCTAGCTTACCAAAGGTTCAAAAATCATAAATCCAAGCGGTAAGGACTACTATTCTGCTTTCTAATTTCATTCAGTTTATCTTTATGTACAATGATTGAATTCCGTCCTGTACTTATGATGCCTTCATTGGACAACTCTAGTAAAATAACGGATACAGCTTCTCGTGAAGCACCAATCATATTAGCAAGCTCCTGATGAGTTAAGGGCAGATCGATTTCTTGATTTCCATTATCGATGCCCAATTTGGATGATAATTTCGACATGAAGAATAGAACTTTACCTCGGAGGTCCTTTGAGGTAATTATCTCCAACATCTCGTCCCGCTCTTTCAATCGCGTGCTTAACTCCTTCAAAATTCGTACGATCAGCTCCGGATATTTCACTAATAAATTTTCGAAAGACTGATTCGGAATTGAGCAAAAACATACGTCTTCCATGACTTCAATATAATTCCCATGTGTCCCCAGTGAGAATGAATCGCTCTCACCAAACATGCTTCCTGGACTCAGTATCCCGACCGTATATTGCTTTCCGGACGAATTTGTTTTATAGAGGCGCAGCTTTCCTTCAATGACGAAGGACAAGCCAACCCTTTCGTTCCCTGGTGTTTGAATAACAGTCTTTTTATTCAGAAAATGAAAGTCCGTTATGGAAACTAATTGATCTAGCTCATTTAATATTTCACTTGGGAGCGACGCGAAAAGCTTGGACGACGATAATCGCAAATGTGACTGCATATTCAAATTACCTCCTCGATATTACAAATCCAATCGGTAAAGTAATGAGTCCCGATCCGGATAGTCATAAGAAACCGGCAAGTCATGTTTGGATATTACCTTGAATCCATTCTTTTCGTAGAAGCGATGCGATCGCGTCGCTATGGAAGGCGTATCTAAGATAATCGTCTTTATACCCTGTTGCTTCGCGTACATGACTAATTCATTGAATAGCCCCCGCGTTACCCCGGTATTCGTTAAAAATAAAAAACTTCTTCAAGATGTAAATGTCTTCCGTTAGTTGCTGCAATCCAATCGATCCGATTACGTTTCCGCCTTCATTTAATGCAACCCAGAAGTTTCCTCCTTTAGCCAAGTAATGCGTTGGAATGTCAAGAACATCAGACTGCTCCTCGATACCGATATTTAGTTGAAATTCCGAATTTTGAACGAACAGAATCAGATCGACGATCTCATTTTTATATTTCGCATCGTACGTCTTAAACATTCCCCAGTTTCCTCACTGTTCTCCCGCCAGTTCGGCGCTTTGTTTATTGTCATACTATTAAATTGATATATTCATCATAAACTACCAAAATTTCTGCATCTGTAATCCAGATTACATCTGGTTAAAACCGAATAAAAATGAACACATTTACAGATACTTACGGCGCTAAGTAAGGCGTAACACTATTTGTGAAACAGATTACAGATAAATAGATAGCAAGACACTATGATAGGAATCAAGCAGGGGATTATAAAAAATTACATTGATGGAGGAATACAATGATGTCAACATTTTTGGATGTTATGGGACCACGTATCAAACTTCTAACGGATTTAGCGAATAATCGGGATTACAGCCTTATGGAAGCGGAAGTTCCGCCAGGTGTGGTCGTTCCAGTTCATAGTCATGATGACCGCGAAACCTTTGTCGTACTCGAGGGTCAACTTGAAGCATTTACAGATGACAGCTGGCAAACGGTTCAAGCTGGTCAAACGGTTGACATTCCGGGACACGTAAAGCACGCATGGAGAAATTCCACCAATGAAACTGTGAAATTGGTAGTCGCATCGACTGCGAAAATGGGAGATTTCTTCGTTGAAATCGGCCGTCCAACCGATTCGGTTCCACTGGGTCCTCCTTCTCCAGAAGTATTGAACCATTTTGTTAAAGTAGCCATCGCCTACGGGTATTGGCTCGGAACACCTGATGACAATGCATCGATCGGCATCAAATTAGGATAAGCACACTAGCCACAGTTCACATAAGGATGCATTTGCTTTAGAAAGAAAATAGCGATTGAACGGGAATTCCCTCGTTCAATCGCTATTTTTTTGCAATCAAAAGCCCGCCGATCTACGAATAAGTCAATTCCAGTATTTCAGCTACTTTTACGGGCGAAATGGATATCGATTTCCTACCTGTTTGAATAACACTATCCCTCTTTAGCGTCTTCAGAATCACAGAGACCGCCTCGCGTGTGGCCCCAACCATATTCGCAACTTCCTGATGCGTTAACGGCAAGTCAATCCTTACATACTCTCCATCCTCTATTCCAAATTGTTCAGATAGCTTGAGTAATAAATGGAGAATGCGATCCCGGACATCGCCAAGCGCTATCTTCTCGAGCATGCCGTCCCTCTCCTTAAGAATCTTGCTCAATTCCGTTAGCATTTTCATGGCGAGTAACGGACGCTCTGCCAAGAAATGTTCAAAATCTTGTTTTGGCACCGAGCAAATTAAGGTTTCCTCAATCGTTTCGATATAAAGTTCTTTCGTCCCAAAAGAGAACGTGTCAATCTCTCCGAAAATATTCCCTTTGCCCAAAATGGCTAGTGTGAATTGCTTACCTTCCATATTCGTTCTATACAAACGAAGTTTACCTTCTTTAAGAAAAAACAGACCGTCTTTAGCTGTTTCAGGCGTTTGTATTAAGGTTCCTTTAGGAATTGGACTAAAATGGGTCATCGGCGAAATATGATCAAGCTCCGCCAAGTCATCCGGGGTCAATACTTCAAAGATGCTCATCTTTGATAAATATAAGCGCTTATCTAACATCGGTGACTCCTTATGTGTTGAACCGTTATTTATTCGGCTGTGCAATGTACATTTACATGGTTGGTTCATCTGATATCATTCACTCACAGCTTTTCCTGTTCGTCAGGAAGTATCCCTTTATCCCTGCGTAAGCTTGAAGAAGAGCTTGCCTAACTTAAAAAAGAACCCGCTGCTTTAATAGAAGCAGCGGGTTCTTTTTTTGTGAACTTCTTGTCGTTCTACTCTAACTCATATACCGGCGAACTCATTCTGGAGAAAGAAAACAGAACATCGTGCAACGCGGGTAATTCCAGGTCATGAGGAATGTCAAAGCTGTTTGAATATATGGCATCAAGTCCTTGTTCGGAGAGAAGGGCGAATACTTCTTGAACGGAATGATATAGATTGAATCTCGGTTCCCTCGTCCGGTTGGCCAAATATCGGATTATATAAGCAATTGTCGCTAATTGCTGCTGTGAAATGATCGTATCCAAGCGAGAAACATCCACCGTATCTTTACCCAGATGAATCATATTACTGCCGACATTCACATATTCGAAGATCCGATTACTCTCCGCATCCTTTTTGAAGGTGGAGAGAGAGTCCGTTTTCACCCATCTCTCCAGCTTCCACTGCACCTCATGTTCATCTTCTCTTCCGTAGAATTCATATGAATGTTGCCTGAAAGGCTTTAATTCGCGATTAAAGTTATGCAGGGTATAGTTTTTCATCATGTACACATTATCAGCCAAATCCAGATATTCACTGGTTCCGCCAATGATAAGAATGGTCGAAACCCCCGCTTTGTTATACAAATGACGGACGCGATCCGTAAAAGGGACGATGGGATCATCTTGAATAATTTGCTTCATACGGGAATCGCGTATCATAAAGTTGGTAGCTGTTCGGTCTTCATCAATCAGCAATGCTTTGCATCCGAAGGATATGGCCTCGATAATATTGGCCGCTTGCGAGGTGCTTCCGCTGGCATGATTGGAACTAAAAGCCTTGGTATTGGAATGCGGAATATCCCGTATAAAAGGAGTAATGTCCAGGGAAGTTACACTGCGACCATCCTCTGCGATGATTTTGCAGCTTTTCTCTTCGGTTATGCAGTATTCGCGCCCATCCTGGGGAACATGATTGTAAATGCCCGATAGCATACTGTCTAACAGAGTGCTTTTCCCTGAATAGCCTCCTCCAGTTATAACAGTAACGCCTTCGGCGATCCCCATTCCCTTAATAACAAAGCCGTCCGATAATGTAAGTTCGATTTCATCTTCAGTCGGGGAAATAAAGGGAATAGCCTCGCTTAGCGGTTTGTCTCCTTGCCCCCGCGGGAGAACACTATTATTGGCTATAAAGCATACAAGCTTCCGCTCCTGCAATAAACCTCTGATTTCCAGCTGTCTTCTATGCACGATATTAAATTGAACGCAGGCATCATGGTCGAAGAAGTCAACAAAATCTCGGATCGCCTTTCCTAATTCCTTTCTCACGATCTTTACGGATAATTTGCCTGCAACAACATTCCGTTTCGCCATCATGTGCACAGGGAAACGGATGACCATCGCGAGATTCAACATGTCATCTTTAAAAAAACAGCTGTTGCGGACAATTACTTTTTGGTTAGGTTCATGAACGTATATTTTGCCTGTGAACTTCTCTTTCCCTGTCTTATGCTCTTGTGCCATATCTATCTTTTCGATAAGAGTAACAAAAGCCCGCAAACAAAAGTCGGCCGTTGATGCATCTAAAGTTCTGTCGCGGCGTTCTAGGCTTAACATCTGGGCGGGAATCTGAAGCGTAAACTTTACAAATTCAGGTTTTGATTTATGCGTTTCATTGCAAACGATCGTGACTCCGTTGTATGAATAAACGTTATCGTTGTTATATAAGGCTCTTAATGAAGTCACATCGGAGAGATCACATGAGCCTAATAATTTGATGAGTCTGTTAATAGCCATTCGCCTCCTGTTGTATATGGCTATAATTGTGACAGTTCCCCCATTTCATTACAAAGTAACTTTTTTATTTAACTGTTTTTTATTATCATGTTATTTGTGAGACGGGTTAACGATATTCTTTGTGCGATTTCCAGCTTATCGTCGGGATATCATATATAAAAAGAAGAACAATTTGCTTATCACACTTTTGTGTGCTACTATTACTACATAAGCAGCTTTGACATAAACTCACATATTGAAAAAGTGATCATTTGTGTAATGGTAACTTTCTCAATATGCGAGTTTTTTTGTTTCAAATAAGCATGTTAATAACAATTTGGAGGTAATTTTATTATGGAAACAGGAACAGTGAAATGGTTTAACGCAGAGAAAGGTTTTGGATTTATTGAAGTGGAAGGCGGAAATGACGTATTCGTTCATTTCTCCGCAATTCAAGGAGATGGATTCAAATCGTTGGACGAAGGACAACGCGTTGAATTTAATGTCGTTCAAGGCAACCGCGGTCCTCAAGCCGAAAATGTTGTAAAACTGTAATACACAATGAACTGTCCTTAACACTTGTTAAGGACAGTTTTTTAACAAGTACCTTTTGAAAAGAGGTTAACCTAATCATGGCAAATGAAAAACCGCTATTCGCTGCGAAACAAGAACTAAAGACTGACCAAGATTTCGAATTAGCGAAGATGCATAAAGAACCAATTGAAGCCTACCAAGATCGAATGCGTATGAGACCTATTTCGACAATTAAATCGTACAATGAACACTCCGTACGTATTGTCGATGGAACAACCATCGTCCGTGGCTCAAGTAGATTCTACACTTTAAGTGAAGAAGATAGAGTGAAATACATGTCAAGTCTATAATTTGAAGCGTCTCCCTCTCCCCTGCCCCTTGTCGGGATTGGGATAAAAAAACCATTGTCCAATGAATTGGACAATGGTTTTTTTCAACGTTAGGCAATTTCCTTTATTTATTCGCCAAGAAAGCGGCAACCTCTGCCAGACGCGTAGCAAAGCCCCATTCATTGTCGTACCATGTCGCAACGGACAAGAGCTCACCTTCCACGTGAGTGAGCGGCAGATCGATGATCGACGTATGCGGATCACCAACAATGCGCGACGACGCCCACTCTCCTTCAAGTACATCCATAACGCCTTTCAGGTCGCCTTCTCTCGAGGCGCGGCGGAACATATCATTCACTTCCTGCACAGAGCATGGCTTCTCCGTGATCAGGTTAAGCTCAGCGATGCTGCCTGTTCGGGTAGGTATGCGGTACGCTTTGCCCGTGATCTGCAGCTCCGGCCAGATGAACTTGAGGGCCTTGGCCGCGCCAGAGGAAGACGGGATGATGTTCTCTGCCGCCGCCCATGAGTCCCGACGGTCGCGCATCGGCTGATCCGTCAACGATTGCGTGTTTGTATAGGAATGGACCGTAGAGAACAGGCCGAATTTGATCCCATAGTTTTCTTTGACCAGCTTGATGACGGCGGCCAAAGCGTTAGTCGTGCAACTAGCTACGCTTATAATTCGGTGCTTGTCAGGATCAAAACTGTCGAGATTAATGCCCTTCAGCAGTACAGCGTCGCAATCGTCGAGGGTTTTGCTTGGCCCGCTGACCAGGACTCGCTTCGCGCCACGGTCGAGATGTACCTGTGCGACGGAACGGACAACGGCACGGCCTGTGCAATCGACGACGAGCTTGACACCGAGCGCCTTCCAATCCGGCACTTCCTGCGATGCATTCATATAAATAATCTCTCGTCCGCCGATGACCAATGCACCTTCTTTGGCGGATACGTCCTCATGCCAACGCTTATAGTTTGAATCCACTTCGAACAGCGCAGCAAGCGTCCCCTCGTCCTTAATATCCGATACAGAAACCGGAACGAAGAGCTTATCCTGAAGCGCCACGCGCAACAGTATTCTGCCGATGCGTCCAAACCCAAATATTGCAATCTTCTCCAAGAGTCATCCTCCATTTGCGTGTTATTGTCAACGAGAATAGTGTATGCATATTTAGTCGACCTAATCTTCCCCAAGAAAAAAGGGCCGCTACCCTGAGGAGGTAGAAGCCCTTTTTGCCGATCCTGTTAATTCGATTGCTTCGACGCGACGAATGCCGCCGCTTGCTTCTTCACTTCTTCCACGACTTTCTCGGCGCCGGCTTTCTTGTACCGCTCGACGAGGTCGTTAACCGCTGCATCCACGTCTTTCACGAGCCCCAGCTGAATCGGAGCACTGTACTGCTTGTCGATGTTCATGATGTTCGCAAGCTCTGTCTTGATATTCGTCGTATCGATGTTAAAGCCGTTCAGCAGGAATGGCTGCGCCTTCTCCAGCAGAGCGTTCTTCGTATCGATGTACTGCTGCGTGTAGCTCTCCAGCGGCGGCCATTGGTCGCGGTTATTGGACCACCAACCCGCGCCGTACATCGGGTACGGATTCGGATCGGATTGCGTCACGACCAGCTTGCCATCGCCGTTAATCGTATAATTCTTGCCTTCGATGCCGAAAGCAAGCAGCATGTTGTACGCTTTGTCTTGATGGAGCAGGTCGATCGCCATGAGCGCTCGCTCGTAGTTAGGCGTCTTCGGCGACATGGAGAAGCCGTTGCCCGTCGCCGGGCGGGTCATGACGACGCCGCTGTCCGTGATGTTATTGACGGCGCCAAGCTCCCAGCCCTTCGCGATCATATCGGAGCTGTACTGGGCATAGTTTTCGAACGCGTTCGCCCAGTAGCCGGATTTGCCTTCTTTGGCCAGATCGGAGGCCGCCGTTTTCTGGGCGAAAGCATTTTTCGGCAGCAGCCCTTTGTCCGCCCAATCCTTCATGATCTTCGCTGCTTCAATAAACTTCGTCTTGAACGAATCGTCGAGCAAGCCCGTGATTACGTAGTTCGGATCGTCCGGGAAGAAGCCGGTCACGTACGGAGCCTCCCGAATGACGTAGTTCTTCATCAATCCGCCGAAGATCCCTTGGATATCCGATGCCGAGCCGTCAACCGGAAGCATCCCTTTCTCGTTGTCCTTCAGCGCCTGGAAATAAGGGCCCAAGTCCTTGAACGTCTTGATTTCAGGGACGTTGTACTTCTTGCGCAAATCCTCACGGTAGAAGCCTGTGCCTACGTCCAGCTCTTTGAACGTCTGCGGAATCATGAAGATCTTTCCATTGACGATGGCATCGGCCCATTGTCCCTCAGACGTCGCCTGCGCCGTCAAAGGCATAAATTTGTTCACGTCATCCATCGTGATCTCGTGGTAGCCGCCTTTGGACGCGTTCGAGCCGTAATTGATGTTACCGAAAATAACGTCCCAATCCTGCGGGGATGCCAGCACGAGCGGATATTTCGTGTTAATGTCGGCGAACGGAATGTACGTCAGCTCGATCGTCGCGTTAATGTCCGCTTCGAGCTTCTTGTTGATTTCCGCCATAACCGCTTCGTTGTCCTTCGGCGCTTCGCCGAGAAGAACGAATTTGAGCGTCACCTTGTCCAGCTGAGGCTTCTCCTCGTTCGCGGCGGCATCGTTTCCGGTGTTCGTCGCTTCGGCATTCGAATCGCTGCTAGTGTTACTGCCCTTATTGCTGCTTGAATTCGCCGCATCCGTGCCGGCATTCCCGTTCTTGTTATTGCCGCTGTTGTTTGAGCAAGCCGATAAAACGAGCATGAGGCAGAGCATAAGCGATAAACCAAGACGGAACGTTGTTGATTTGTGGCTCATCTTCGTATAACCTCCCATTTATTTATCGTGCTGTATGTTAGAACCGCTTTGAAGGCGGGCATAACCTCGGCTGACTAGCCTTTTACGGAACCGATCGTGAGACCGGCTACGAAGTACTTCTGAACGAACGGGTAGGCGAATACGATTGGCCCCGTCGCGACGACAGTAAGCGCAAGCTTAACGGTTTGTTCCGGCAGGTCGATGACGGAAGCGGCGCCGTTGTTCTGCAGCATCTGCTTCGCGAAGGTGGTCGAGCTCAGTATCCGGTAGAGCGTATATTGGAGCGGATACAGATTATCCTTGGTAATGAACAGCGTGGCCGTATACCAGTCGTTCCAGTAACCGAGCGCGATGAACAGTCCGATGGAGGCGAGCGCTGGCTTCAGCAGCGGAAAGACTACCTTGATGAAGATGGAGAAGTCGTTCGCGCCGTCTATCTTCGCCGATTCGGAGATCGAATCCGGAATGCTGCTCGAAATGTAGGTTCGCAGGATCAAGATATAGAGCACATTGAACATCCCGTTCAAGAGAAGAATCGCGTAGGTGTTCCGCAGCTCCAGATAGTTGGACATCAGCAAATAGTAAGGCACCAAGCCGCCGCTGAACAGCGTCGTGAAGAATAGATAGAACGCCATCCCTCCGCGGTATTTCACGTCTTTTCTCGAAAGTACGTAAGCTGTCATCGATGAGAAAAAGATCGAGATCGCCGTGCCAGCGACGGTTAATGAAATCGTCACCAGGTAGCTGTGGATGATTTTGTCGGGCTCCAAAAAAATAAACTTATAGGCGCCGAGGTCAAAGGTTCTCGGAAGGAGTGAATACCCATGCGTCAGAATCGAGCTCTCCGATTGGAACGAGCCGACAAGCAGCATAATGAATGGCAAGATGCAGGCCATGCCCACGAAGCCCACAATCATGTATGCGATGATATTGAACGCGATGACATCTTTTCCCATTTTCACGGCTTATTCCCGCCTTCCCTTGCTTGGTCCGAGTTCTAGTAAAGTGCATAATCCCGATTCCACCTCTTCACGAGCCAATTGACCGCATAGATGATGAAGAAACTAAGAACAGATTGATAGACGCCGCCTGCCGAAGACATGCCGAAGTCGTTAGCGAAGACCAGCGACCGAAAGACGAACGTATCGATGATATCCGTCTTGTCTGCCAGAAGGCCGTTATCGCCGATGAGCTGGTAGAACATATCGAATTCCCCGCGCATGATTCTCGACAATCCGAGCAGCACCAGCGTAATGATGGTCGGCTTCAGCATCGGGATCGTAATATGCCAGATGCGCTGAAACATATTCGCACCGTCGATTTTGGCCGATTCGTAGCTTTCCTGGTCGGTCCCCATAATCGCGGCCAGATAGAGCACGCTGGAGAATCCGATTCCTTTCCATACATAGAAGAGCGGCAGCAGGAGCAGCCATATATTCGGGTTTGAATAAATGTCGATGCGTTCCGCTCCGAAGGAGCCGAGCCAACTGTTCAATGCACCGTAATCGTAGTTGAAAATATTGTAGAAGAATGCCGAGACGGTAACCCAGGAGATGAAGTAAGGAAGAAACATGAACGTCTGGGCCGTTTTTTTGAACCATTTGCCCGCCATCTCCGCGATCATAATCGCGACGATAATGGAGAGGATCGTGCTGGCGGTGAGAAACACCAGATTGTAAAGCAACGTGTTTTTCGTCACCAGCCACAGCTTGCCGGATTCGAGGAAGTAATCGAAATTTTTCATCCCGTTCCATTTGCTGCCGAAGATGCCGCCGTCGTACGTGTACTCCTTAAACGCGATAACGATGCCCGGCATCGGGAGATAAGCAAGTACGAGAAAATAGAGCCCGACGGGCAAGAACATTAAATAGAGAATCCGGTTTTTCACGATTTCGTACAGAAAGCCTTTCTTTCGGCGTACTTCCCGCATGCCTCCACCTCTAACTCTCGCTTCGTCTGTTTGCCTGCCTTAATAATAAAGCGTTTTCATAATCGCTGCTACGAGGGAAAATTACGATCTCTTTTTTTTCTTACGCACCTTTGGAGGCACTCATAGAATAAAAAGGCCGCATGCCGCGGCCGGATGGCTCACGGGATGCGGGCCTCGCTTAATAAGGCAGCTCGATAACGGCCGAGACGCCCGGCCCCTCGTTGCGGCGGTACAAAAGGCCGTACTCTTCCCCATAGAGCAGCTTGATGCGCGTATGGATATTGCCGGCTCCGTACCCATGATGCGGATCGGTCTTATTCTTGGCGAAAATATCGTGGAGGCGCTCCGGAGGAATGCCGACGCCGTTGTCGGTCACTTTGATCGTCAGCTTGCCGCCGGCGGCGCTCGCGCTGATCGTGATCGTCCCTGTCTCACTCTCCGTTTCCAGAATGCCGTGAATGATAGCATTCTCCACCAAAGGCTGGAGCGTTATTTTGGGCATCCGGTGATCATATAAAATTTCGGGAATGTCGATGACGAGGGCAATCCCGTTCTTGAACCTTGCGTTCTGGATATCGATGTAGGCCACTATGTGCTCGATCTCGTTGCGCAGCGAAACGATATCCTCGCCTTTGCTCAAGCTTAGCTTGTAGAATTTCGACAGCGACTGGACGAGCTCATAGATGCCCTGCTCCTGGATGCGCATCGCTTTCCAATAAATCAGATCGAGCGTGTTGTACAGAAAATGCGGATTGATCTGCGCCTGCAGCGCTTTGAGCTCCATCGACTTGACCTCTTGTCCGAGCGCGTATTTCTCATCCAGCAGCTGGGACACCTTGGCGATCATCGACTTGAAATTCCGCGTCAATTCGCCGATTTCGTCTTTACCTTCATACGGGACGAAAATATCGAAATCGCCCTGCTTGACGCTCTTCATCTGCGCGATCAGGCGGCGAATTCTCCTTGTGCTGGACGAAGCCGCGAGGAACGCAAGCGGGAGCAGAAAGATGGCGATGAGAAACGTAAGGAGCAGCATTTGCTTCATCGCTTTCTTCTGCGACCCCAATATTTCTTTATAGGGCGTCAAGCTGATCAAGTACCATTCCGTGTTCTCGACCTTCTGTGCGCCGACCCAATATTCGACATCGCCGAGCGTGCGCTTGCTCCAAACGCCTTCCTTCAGCTGATCGGTCGTGCTCGCTTTCAGGATGTCGTTCTTGAACGACATCTTGCCCGCATTGGCGCTTGAAGAGCGCACAAGCTCGTTGCCGTCCTTATTCGTCAGGAATACGGACGACGATTCCGTGAACGCGACGCGATCCAGAATCGATGCGAAAATGTCTTTGGGAATATCGACGGTAAGCACCCCGAGGACGTTTTGGAAGCTTTCATTGTTGAAGATGCTTCTGGCGATCGTGAACGTCGGGATATCTTCATTCTTCAGCTCGTTCAGGCGAATCCGGTTCGGATAAATTTCGAAGGTCGTCACGCTGTGATTCAAGCTCTCATACCAGGACATGCCATCGATGCGCTTGGTGCTCATTACGTCGTCCGTTTCATTGGTCGCGGCAACCGCCTGGGGCGTATATAAGCTCGTCTTGATGATATCTTCGCTCGGCTTCGTGATGTAAAACTGCTTGCGGATATCCTCGACATCGAAGCTCCACAGCCCGTAATGGTTGCTGTAATAGTCGGCGTTCCGATGCAAAATATCCTGCAGCCGTTCATTGGAGGCCAGAATGGTGAGGAAGTTTTTCGCCACGTACAGCTTGTACTCTAAGTAGGAGCGGCTCTGCTCGAACACTTGCCGGGATGAATAGCTTGCTTGCTCCTCGAGATCTTTGGAAGTAATGCGGTAGTTGACGGCAATGAACAGCGTGAATGGGATGGCAAGCAGCAGCAAATATTGCAGAAACAGCTTGTAGTGCAGGTTTAAATCACGGTAGAAGTTAACTCTCATAGAGCTGCTTCATCCTATACTCGGAAGGTGAGGTACCCGTGTATTTCTTGAACAGCGTCGAGAAGTAGTTCGTGTCCGTCAATCCCAGCTCGGCCGTAATCTCGTACAGCTTCTTGTTCCGGTCGAGCAGAAGCGCTTTGGCCTTCTCAATCCGAAGCTCGGTCACGTATTCGTTTAAAGTGCGGCCCGTCGATTTCTTGAAAAACGCGCATAGATACGTTTGGCTCAGAAACGTATGTTGGGCAATCGTTTGGATCGACAGCTGATTGCTGTCGTAATGATTTGAGATATATTTCTTGATCTCTTCGATCTTCTCAATGCCGCCCGATTTGCTCTCGGGCTTCTGCATCGCCATCCCGATATTCGACATTAGGAACTCGGCGAGCTCGCCAAGCGTAGTCCGGGTATCGATTTCGCGCCACATGTACGTCGCTTCTTGTTCGTCGCCCGAATCAGCCGCATCCCACTGCATCGTCACTTCATACAGCAGCCGCAGATGATTGAAATACAGGTTCCGGATCTTGTTCGTATCGGGGTCGCCGGCCGCGGCGATATCCCCGGTCATTTGCTTCACGTAATCCAGGATCGCTTCCGGCGGATCGCTTCGAAGCATCTTTTTGAAGCGCAGGTAGGCGGATTTATCGATTTCGTAGTGCGCGGACGACGCCGTGCTGCCGGCTGCCGCCAAATAAACCCGGTTCTTGCCGGTGTAAAACTGCCGTTTAGACGCTTCGAAGGCCGCCTTATAGAGGGAAGAGAATGCATCCGTCCTCTCCGAACGTTCGCTGCAGCCGGCGGATAAGGTATAGGCGCAAGGGAACGCCGCTTGCACGCGCTTCAGCATTTGCCGCGCGAAAGACTCCGCTTCCTGGGCGGCGTCATCGCCCGCCGCGATGGCTAGGCAGCCTTCGCCGACGAAACCAGCAATATAGTTGAAGGGCGCTCCAGCGCCGCCTTCATATACGTTATCCGGCTGATTCAGAAGCTGCACGATCCTTTTCTTGATGAGCGTCTTCTCGTCCTCAGCTATGCCGGATGACCAGTTGAACAATAGCGTATACACCCTGTACGCGCCATCTCCGTGCAATTGCAACGTCGCTGCGTCGACGCGCTCCGTCCAGACGGCGAGGTCCGTTTTGTTGCAAATCAAGTCAATGACGATCTCTTCCCGCCTGTACGGGATTTCGGATGCTTTGCTGGCCGCTGCCGCTATCTTCTTGACGAGCTTGGCGAACAAGGTTTTCAATTGGACCAGATCCACTGGCTTATCCAAGTAGTCGACCGCATGCAGCTGGATCGCCGATTTCAAGTAATCTTTGTCTGAGAAGCCGCTTAGGAACACGATCTCGCATTCCGGATAGAGGTCGCGAACCTTCGTCGCAAGCTCGATGCCGTTCATCTTCGGCATGCGGATATCGGTAAGCAGAATCGACGGTTTGAAAGTCTCTGCAAGCGCCAGCGCAGCAATGCCGTTCTCTGCCGAGCGCGTTTCTGATACCCCCCAGTCGAACCAGGGCACGAGCTCCATCAAACTGTCGCGCGTCGTTTCTTCGTCATCGACTATAAGCAAATTAATCATCGATCGCCCGCCCTCTCTACTTTGCAACCGCTTTCAATATTTATTATACAAAATACAGCCCATTCTCCGTCAAGAGATGGGCTGCTTATTTATTAGGTGTCTAATGCCGCTTACTTGTTCGGCGTTTAATAAATTTTTCAAAGGTAATTAATTATGATTTCGTTTGTTAACTTCAATCGTAATGAACTCCGGTAAATAGCTGGGAGTACATCCTTTTGCTACAATTTCATCTTTGTAAAGACCCGTTTTCTCACCAAGCTTAATACAACGTGCACGATTCTCTTCATCATAAACGCCTATCCAGCCTGCGGTGAAATTCATTGCCCATTGAACTTCGGGTTCTTCCTTCGTAATACAAACTTCTAATGTAGATAGTAAGTATGCGGTGTTATCAGGAGGTGTTTGTCCAGTCCATCTCAATCGTGCTTGATAATACCAGAAAGCTCGCCTTTGAAGAGAAGAAGGGCTATTTTCCCATGACTCCATCAATGCAATTGTCTTCTTGTCTTTGGTGAGCTGATTAGCCATTAACCAATCCATTATGTTATTTCGCTCATCAAAAGTGTGAGTCTGCATATCCTTATCAAGCATAAATAACACTTCTTGTGAAAGAAGTTTTTTATCCATAATTAAGATTGCTAATAATCTTGGCAAAAACTCTTCCGTTGACCAAAGCTCCATTGCAAGTTCGTGATCTTTATTAATGTCCTTTGCAATTTTTCGTAAGTCACCTAGCTTAGTGTTACTAGTGATCTGAGGTAGAATGTTCTCTGCTTTCGATGAGCGTTTTATTTCTGTACCTTCATTTTCATTCATAATATACAACTCCTTTATTAAAGCACAGATTCTATTTGGCAGTCACATCCCCATTCTCAAGCACATCCTCCTGTGGCGGCAACAAATTCAACTGCAGCACGGGGATCCCATTCAGCTTCGCATTCGTTTGTGACTTGACGAAACCTTCTCCGCTCACCGTACAGCGTAGTTGTAAGATCGAGCACATCTGCATGGCATCACGAAGAGGTAGACCTTTCAAACTCGGTACCTCTAGCTTGCTCTGCTCCTGCGTCAGCAAGTAAATCTTCTGATTAGGTCCTACGGCGGAGCCAGCTTTCGGGATCTGTTTCAGTACCTTGCTGCCTGTGCCAACGTTAACATAACTTAGCTTCATTGCGTCTAAGGACGTCTTTGCCTCTGACAGCGTATGGTTTGTCACATCTGGAACTGCGACGGTTAATTCCTTAATAGAGTCTCCTTCTCGGTCATCATTCGTTAGAACCGGCTTAACGTCAAGGTGGCTAAGGCTTTGCGACATAATTTTCTTGAAAATCGGTGCAACAGCGGACCCCCCTGAAGCTAGCCGGTCGTTCGGTTCGTCCATAACAATGTAGAGCACGACCTTCGGATTGCCAACTGGTGCGAAACCGATGAATGAGAGGACGTATTTGTCATCAGCATACTTATTGGTACCCGGTATAACTTTTTGCGCAGTCCCCGTCTTCCCAGCGACGCGATAGCCCTCAATATATGCGTTCTTGCCTGAACCAATTTCACGGTCAGATACAACTTGTTCTAGATATTCGCCGACCTGATCGGACGTTTGCTTAGTAACGACTTGCCGGACAAGCTGCGGCTTCGTTACGACTACTTTCTTCGATACAGGATCTTCGATTTCCTTGACCAAATGAGGTACAAGCAGCTTACCTCCATTTGCTATGGCAGCGACTGCGGCAACCTGTTGGATAGGAGTCACTTGTACCTTGCCTTGACCGAACGCGGCTGTCGCGTACTCTACCGGATAATGAGGATTGACTCGCCCGGATGCTTCTCCGGGTAATTCAATTCCGGTCTTCTTACCAAAGCCAAAATTGTTAATGTAACTCATTAACTTGTCCGGCTTCAAACCCTCGTATCCCAGCTTGACGAACGCGACGTTACTGGATCGTTTCAAGCCTTCCAGATACGTAATCGTACCCCAGTTCTGATGGATATCGTGAAGCGTATCCCCTGGTACCTTGATCGATCCTGATTTGTAGGTAGCTGTGGGGTTGAAGATGTTATTCTCCACTGCACCCGCGAGTGTCACGATCTTGAACGTGGAGCCGGGCTCGTACAGCGACTTGATTGCATTGTCGTAGAAATTTGCCTGAGGCGCTGTCCAATATGTATTAGGATTAAAATTCGGTAAACTCGCCATGCCCAGAATTTCCATCGTCTGCGGATCGGCGGCGATAGCCGTAATACTCTTCGGTTGGTACTTTTCGAATGCTTCTTCTAGCGCTTCTTCAATATAATACTGAATGTTCATGTCGAGCGTGAGCTTCACGTTCTTGCCATCGATCGACGGTTTGAAATCGACGTTGCCATTATCGATGATGACTCCATTGCCATCTCGTTCATATTGGATATGCCCCTCTGTGCCACTTAATTGGCTGTCCAGTGACGCTTCCAACCCCATGATGGCTTTGCCTTCCTTATCTTCGTAGCCGATCACGTGGGACGCAAGGGTATTCTTCGGGTAGAACCGTTTCTTCTCGTCGATTAAATAGATGCCGCTGTCTTTGTGCTTAGTTTGCTTACTCAGATCCTCACGGAATGATAGGATTCGATCGGCAACGGCTTTGTCGACCTTCCAACCGCCGTTGTGCAGCTCGCGCTGCTGATAAAACTTGCCATTCGCTTGTTTGGCTTCTACAACACTTTGGACATATGATTTCGAGATGCCCAGTATGGAGCTGAGCTTGTTTACAATAACTTCCTCCATCTTTAAATCGTGTATGACTTGAGGGTTCACGGCGACAGTGTAAGCAGTCACGTCCATCGCTAGTACGCTGCCGGTGCGGTCAGTTATCATTCCGCGCTGCGGTATCAGAGTGTCCGATTGCGACCATACCTCTTTCGCTTTCCCTATCCAGAAATCCGCTTTAACGACCTGCACCCAATAGATTCGACCGACAAGAAAAATAAAAAGGAGGGTAATAATCCCTCCGATCATTAGTATACGTAGTTTAATAAGTTTGGTTATTTTCTTCACCTTATTCCTATTATCAATCGTGATGCTGTTGCATTAAAATATTTTATTCGCCATTCAAAGACCGTTTCCTTCCTTTTTTTTCTATTTTTAGAACTTAAGTGACCAGTCATTGTTGCCGGTTGACCTTAGCCTCAAATTAAAATTTAGAGAACGGAATGACAAATTCCGGCATCCCTTGCGCATTTGGCAAGATTTCGCCTGGAGTGAAGTAAATGACAACGCCGTTGTGGCTTAAGAAGAAATCACCATTAGCTTCGATCGTTTGGAAAGGTGTCAGCAAAGTTAGCTTACGATCCTTGATCTGCTGAGAAATCTGTTCATTGATGACCTGTACATAATCAGCTTTGCCGGCGGTCACATCTTTCAAAGTTAATTGATTGCCTGTGGTAAGATCAAACGTATACGGTATGCGGACTTGGATGTCATGTGCGCCTCCTGAGTCGATAGAGTAGCTCATATATAGGCTTATCTTTCCATTCTCGTTGTAAGTAACCTGGAAGCTGCCTTTCAAATTACTGTTACTGATGACATCGTATTCGTTGTTTTGCGTCGAAGCTGCAAGCTTCTTCTCGGCATCTTGCTTTAACAGCGCATTGATCTTCGTTTGCACATCGACATTGCCTAAACCGGAAATTACAGGATAATAGACCAACCTCTTTTTGCCGCCGCTGCTATCGGTTATCGACTTTGCTTCTATGGTCAGGTTATTCTCCACAATTTCTTTTATGGCGATTTGCTTGGTTCCCGAACCGTAAGTTACTTCGTAGCCCATCCGTTCTAAGACGAAACGAAGCGGAAGGTACGTCGTATTGTTTTGCAAGATGACACGCGTGCCGTCAATGATTTGTCGATTCAATGTAACGGTATTATTCTTTAGATCAAGCTTTATAACTCGATTGTGGCCGGTAACGGTTGCGACTTGAGCGCTTTTATCAAAGCTTGTTTCCAAGCCTAGAGCTGTATTCAAGTTGCGTAATGCAATATACGTGGAGCCATTGGTGTTGATCGTACCGATATGGCTTGTGATGTTATTGATGTTGAAGGCTTGATCCGTAATATTGAACTTTGCTTGAGCCGCAGAGGCAGATGCTTGACCGGATGGGAGCGACAAAGCAATTGGAGATATAAGGAGTGCTTTTGCAAGTGTGAGTACAAGGCGTTTCTTTTGTTTCATGCTCATAAAAATTAGTCCTCTCTATTGGGCAAAGCCCTTTTAATTGAATATTCACTCATGTAAATGACGATACAGCGAGGTAAAAAGTTACATTCGCATACATCTGCGAGTTCTCGGAGGAATCCGAATTGTCGTCCGACACATGATATCGGAGTGTAGAATTTCTCAATCTTATAATGAAAAAACCACGCAAGCCTGTGCCTGTGCGTGGTTTTTCTATGATTAGAATAATGGATCGACGAACACCTTATACAATCTCTGCTTAATCTCCTCTGGCGAGAGCTTGCGATGATTCCGTTCGAAAATGTAAACATCAGGTCTTAATACTGCCATGATGGCGTCCGCGTAGAACACAGGATCAATAATCTGTGTCGCATCCGAAGCCTGACTATCCGACAATAGCCGAACCATGACCGCATGAATGGTTTCGTAATGTTCAGAATAGAAAGGGATGCCTCCCTGTTCTTCGCCTCCCCCGCTTGCCTGAATAGCCGCAAGAACGGAAGAATGCGTCTCAAGCGATTCCAAATGATACAGCAGTACGGTCTCGAGCTGTTCCCTTAAAGAATGTTCCGACTTGTGTTTATCTAAATAGTCATTTATCCTGGCATAGTTCTGGTTGCAGCTCTCACCAATGAGATCCCAGCACAACTGCCCTTTATTAGAATAGCTTCTATAAAGTGTGCCCTGGCCAACACCGGCTTCCCGCGCAATGTGACGCATGCTCACATTCTCAACGCCATGCTCTGCGAATAGCTGAGTAGCTCTCGCTAAGATCGTTTGACGGCGTTCCTCAGCATCTTTACGCAGCTGACGTTCATGCATAGGTTTCCCTTCTTTCCCGAGTGCTCATACAAAGTATGAAGTACCAAACGATAGCCTGGTTATTCTCATACTCCAATTTACCCTCTAAAGGCATCAGGGTCAACAACGACACAAATGAAATGGCAGCGCTTAAACCTTGCATCGTCCTGCTAAATGATTACGTGAAATTTGATCCATAATCTGCCAAGACATTCATCGCCATCATTCATGTAAATTCCTTCCTTTTCGCGACCAAAGGATCTGATTGAAAACACAAATGAAAAAGAATCCGCTGTGTCAGCGGATTCTTCTTTCTATCTATTCGATTACATCGGTTGAATAGGCTTGTCCTTCAAGATATCTTCCACTTCTTGGTAGCCATCAGGGTAGGCAAAGTTATATCGTGCTGGAAGTGCGAACACGTATTTATCATTGCGAGTTAGTTCGCTTGGTCCCATAGGCGCTGCGCCGATGAATAATTTCTCCTGCTGAAGTGCGTTCCATTGATCGATCGTAAAGACATAAATCGGGATGTCCTGTCTAGGCTTGTCAGCTGTCCATTCGGGATGGCGGATGCTGATGGATGCGCCACTTTCAACGACCTTACCGTTTGTTGCATCTTGTCCTTTCCATTTGTCCGTTACAATCGTGTACCCTTTCCAACTGTCCGGCAGCGTGAAACGGAAGCCATACTGGGTATTCTCATAGACGGTTTGATGAACCTCATTCGCTTGTGAAACGATTGGTACTACCTGTTCACCTTGATTCGCTCTATTTGCAGACACTATAGCCGGTACGGATACGGCGACAACAGCCAGCAGCAGTAACGCTGCGGCTCTCTTGGTTTTCTTTTTCATATTCATTTCCTCCTCAATAGCTTTTCGTTTTTAAGCGACGGCCGGCTTACAACTTCATATTACCCAGACCAGCCTCGAAAGGAATGACAGAATGGTAACGAAACAGTTACAAGTAGGTAACGAAAGATTCTACCAATAGGAATGCAAAAAAACCGCGATTTTCGCGGTTCTAATGAGATCATGTTTAAGTCACAAGGCAGGATCGAGCGCTGCCGTTTATATTCTTTCTAAAGTAAAAACACCTAAGTGTAGTTTATTATCTTTTAATTGAATGGGATGACCTGACTCTGATGCTTCACCTAAAATGTTGATATAATTAAATCCATCTTGGCTTTCTAATGAATACTTAGCTGAGATGTCCTCGAATACAACGGTTCCATCAGATAAAAATTCAACATTCATTCCTTCTTTAAAATGTTGTTCGATTCGCATGGACTCCCACACATGTATTTGCCCATATTTAGACTGGAACTTTTCCAAGTCTATAGGTTCATTCGTTACAACCCATTTCCCTACTATTTCTTTTTGTGCTATTGGTTTGTCATTATTTCCGCATGCCACGCAAAATAATAAAATGACAACAATAATAATTTGGAAGCCCTTCATGATTTGTCTCCTTTTCTCTCTTTTACTCAAGTGTACAGGCGCTGAATAGTCTAACTTCCATTCATCACTCCTCTTCGTTAATTGCAGCCTCTTCCTATTCGTTATCGGTTGTAACGCTTCATTCTTCCACTCGGAACGACTAAAAAGCCGCGATTTACGCGGCCCTTTAAACATTTTATGTTCTTGTCCTCCGATATGAGTTAAGGTTGTAAGGAAGTATGGATCTCGACGACACTGCTGTCGTAACTGCTGCCGTTCCATACCGAATAGGACAGTTCGTTGCCAGACGGGCTCCACGACGAGCTCACGGCGTTCTCTACGTCGGCTGCGATGCGGGTCGCTTTATTGGACAGAAGATCGTGGACGTAGAAGCCTTTGACCGTCGCCCCGCTTACCTCCGCTTGCTTGCTGTACGCGATAAACCGCTGGTCCTTCGACCAGGAAATTCCTCCAAGCTCCGCGCCTTCCGCGATCGTCTTCGCGTTTCCTCCATCCAGATCGCACAGCACCAGCTTGACACCGGAGCCTACGTATTGCTTCACCAGCAGCTGCTTGCCGTCAGGCGAAGGAATGACGCTACCTACGGGACCAAGCCCCATATCTTTGATCTCCTTGGTATTCAAATTTAGCACTTTCAGCGCTTCATCCGCATTGGAGTTAAAGTAGACTCTGTTGCCGTGCTTGGCTACGATAATCAACATCCCATCGCTCAAAGCGTCAAGCACGGCGATATCGCCATTCGTGGTTGCCGTGTAAGCTCCGCCTGCATAAGAAGCCCCGATGATGTTGCCATCATCCGCCCATCCAGCGCTCATGGCTCCTCCGATGGGTTCGCCGGACAGGCCGTACGACTTCAACGTTTCCAGATTCATGACATAATAAGCGGGATCGCCGATCGTATACGCCGAATAGATGAGATGCTTTTTGTCCGGAGACAAGCTGGCGTCTCCCAAGAACGCGTTCTCTTGCTCCTTCAGAGGCACGAGCTCTCCCGTCTTCAGATTGAATCGGTACAAGCTGCGCGGATAAGTATCCGCCAGTTCCTCCAGCTTCATCTTCTCCATGGACTCGTTCACCTTGGAAACAATGACCGTCTCCTTGTCCAGCCAGCCGAATATCTCCATTTTCTCGTACCGCTTGATGCCGTCTACCGTAAGAGCCGGAACAGTCGCCGGCTTGTTGTTTTCGTTATCAATGACGGTGATCGTTTTCCCCGGCTCCTGTATGACCTGCCGATTGCCTCCGTTATCTTCGCTGCAAGCGGTGAAAGTAAGCAGCAATGCGGATACGCATAACGTAATAGATAATTTTGTTTTGTTCAATGTGACCGCCTCCTTAATGCTTACAATACCGACCGAATGTTGCGAAAGAACGAAGAATTGTTTCCAAGTTGTAAACAAACTTATCGGAATTGTGCCTTGAACGTCATACGGAACGTTGTGCCGCTGCCATCCGACTTCACGATGGAGATGCTGCCTCCCTGTGTCTCGACATACCGCTTGGCCAGTGACAGACCCAGTCCGGCTCCGCCATGCTCCCTGGATCTGTTCCGATCCACCGTGTAGAACGCTTCGAAAATTTTATCTGCAACCTCGCCCGGAACGCCGATTCCCGTGTCGGTAATTTCGATGATGACCTTATTGTCTCTGAGAAAACTGCTTACCCGGATGGATCCGCCCGTCTTGTTATATTTAATGGCGTTGTCCAGCAGGTTCGCAAGCACGATATTCATATAATCCTTATCGGCTTCCATATAAGCTTCATGCAAATCCGTCTCTAGCGCCAGGCCGAACTTGTCCATTTTCCCCTTTAGCCTCGCCAAGACCGACTCAATCGTGCCACGTACCTCGAGCCTTTCCTTGTTATACTCAAAATCGTATTTCTCTAACGCGGATAATTGCAGCACCTTCTCCACCATTTCGTAAAGTCGCCGCGTCTCTCCGGCGATATGGGTTTTGGCCTTAGCGAGCAGATCCTCGTCATCCGGATACATGTCGAGCAGATCGAGGTATGCTTTAATTGAGGTCAGCGGCGTCTTGAACTCATGCGTGACATTGCCGATGAACTCCTTCTGCTGCCGATCAAGATTCGATAGCTTGCGAACCGCAAGTGCTAGCTTCTCTTGCTCTTCGTCCTTATCCCGCATCGTGACCATAAGGCGTTGGCTCATGGCGGCAATACCCGCTCCGAGCTCCCCAATCTCGTCTCTCCGCTTCATGTCCGGCACCGCGAACTGTCCATTCCGAATACGTCCTACCGTATCGTTCAGCTTAATGATGCTGCGAGCAAAGGAGAAGAAAAACAAGTAGCCCAGGAGGAAGCTCAGCACGAACACGCCTGCTCCAATATAGAAGAACAATCGTTTGATCTCATTATAGAAAGCTTGATGGTCACGAAGGGAATAATAGAACTGGACGACGCCGACCTGTTCACCCACCGTACGAAGCGGGGTTAAATAATACATAGAGTCGCCTTCTACCAAATAAGCAGTCTTGTTCTCCAGCGCATACGCTAGCGTCTGCTTAATGCTGCCAGACGGAGGAGCCGCATCTCTCTTCCCAATAACGTCGCCGGTCCTATCG
The DNA here is from genome assembly GCF_056269245.1 of Paenibacillus sp. J31R98. NCBI lineage: Bacteria > Bacillati > Bacillota > Bacilli > Caryophanales > Paenibacillaceae > Paenibacillus > Paenibacillus sp. J31R98. The sequence continues at coordinate 1,389,844 of NZ_JBWDNO010000001.1, read as the reverse complement.
TACAGTACGACGGGCTGACCGCTTATCAGTTCCAATTGCTCGCCGAACGCTGCGCCATTGGTCTCCAAGAAAGTTTTAGGAACTTTATTGGCTTGCTCCATGATGGATTGGATAAAATATACATTCGCTGTTTCGGCTTGCTGAGCGAGAAGCGCTTCCGTCTGAGCACTCTGATTTCGTTCGATCCCCTGCAAGACCAACATGCTAAGCACGAATACCGTAAGCAGCAGAAGCCCGGCGAGAAACAGACTGAATTTCAACTTGATGCTAATTCTAATTCTCACCGTAACCTCCGGACACCCTGTAGCCGATACCATGCACGGTTTGAATGGCATCGCCGTAGTCGGGTCCAAGCTTCTTGCGCAGCCGCTGCACATGAATATCTACCGTACGTGTCCCTCCGTAATAATCCATTCCCCACACGAGGTCCAGCAATTGATCCCTCTCGTATACCCTGCCTTGATTGGCTGCCAGCAGTGCCAGCAGATCGAATTCCTTAGGCGTCAGCTCGAGCTTGCGTTCGCCAGCCATAACCAATCTTCTGCCAACGTGTATCTTCAATCCGCCTAGCTGAATCTCTTTCGGCTCCTTCTTCTCTCCAGCGGATTGTATTCTTCTCAGTAAGGATTTGAGCCGCGCGAGCAACTCCCGCATGTCGAAGGGCTTCGTCAAATAGTCGTCGGCCCCAAGTTCCAGCCCGAGCACCTTATTGACGATGTCTTCCTTGGCTGTCAGCATGATGACGCCGATTCCGTCTTTATCCTGCATCTTCTTCAGCACGTCATAGCCGTCCATGCCGGGCAGCATCACATCGAGAATAATAGCATCGGGACGCGTCTCGCCTAGACGTTTCACCGCAGTGTCTCCGCGATCGATGATCTCCACCTCGTATCCTTCACGCTTCAAGGCATAGGAGATCGCGTCCGAGATCGCAATTTCGTCTTCAATGACCATAATTTTCACTTGCATGGCATTCTCACCTGCCTCATGTCGTTATCCTATGCATCCATTATAATCTCTTTCCGGCTGGAGCCAATATTTACCCCCATGAGTAATTGATGCACCTTGGACGAAACGCTAAAAAGCCGCGATTTTCGCGGCTTTGACGGTAACGCATTTTTTGGAAATTTCTTCTGTGATCTCACCAGAGGAAAGTGGATATTAATAAATCCTCGATTGAGAATGAATAAGGTAGCGCTCCATCCTCGGAATATTTAGTTCCCCATCAACCACTGCTAATTCGTAACAGTTCTGTTCTCCGTTCTTATAATTCAGACTAATCCAATCATCCTCGATTAGGTAGGTCTTGCGAGGCTGGCTGCCATATATGCGGATATCAAGATCAAATATCGTGTCCTTCGTAATGCTTTGGTTGATCGCTAACGGTAGAATCGTTCCTTCCCTGACAAAGAGAGGGATCCGTGCTGTTTCGACATTGATGTACTGCTTACCTATATACCTAGTACCACTCCAGAAATCATACCAGTCGCCTTCCGGCAAGTAGACGGATCTCCCAGTACCTTCATTCAAAATAGGAGCCACGAGGAGGTTGTCTCCCATCATATACGAATCATCGATGGTATGCACCTGTGTATCGCCCGGATAATCCAGCACGAGTGCCCGAAAAGGCGGGGTTCCATATCTCTCATAACGGGCATACGCTTCATACAAGTAAGGAATGAACGCATTTCGCAGTTGCAGCAGCTCGCGGCATTGATCCTGCAGCTCACTGTTTTCAAGCAGGATACCCTGTGCATTTTTGTCAATATCATACTGCTTCCAAGGCGGATTCGGCACCATCCAAGCATTAATGATTGAAAGCGGCGAAAACACGACTGTCTGCATCCTACGGATAAATTCTTCCCCGCTGCCACACTGTCGAACCTCAGGAGACCACAGTAGTCCTGAGAATCCGGCGTTCAGAATACCGCGTACAAACTGCCCATGATCATACAAATCGCTATATAACACAAAACTCATTGGCGACCCGTAGCTCCACCCGGCTCGAACCTGAGAATATGTACGCAGATTTCGCTGTTCAAACTGTTGCTGGATCGTGCGTTGAACCATTGCTCCAAACAAGTTTTTAGCTTGTTCACCGTCCATTCCCGACGGAAACTGTGAGAAGTCGGGAAAGAACCAGCCTCCAGTAAAGTCAGACCCATCGCATTCATCTAATTTGACAGCGCCGATTCCCGTATCAATCAACTCGCCTTGCCGGCTCCCATAGATTTTCCTCGCCTCTGGTAGAGCAAAATCTGGGACAAGTCCTTCCCACACCTCATAGTCACCGGAATACGGACGCAGTTCCTCATAGAAGTCGGCCGTCTTATGAACGTACGCCTGCTCCCAGAGGTTCAGCTCCAGACCCGCACGTTTTACGTTTTCTACTAGGCGCTCCGGGTTTGGGAAGCGATTCGAATCCCACTTAAATGAACACGAATATGCGTGGCTATGCCAGCCTGGTTCCAATCCTAACATAGAAAAAGGCATTTGTTCGTTCTGAATATCTTCCAGCAAACATTCCACTTGACCTTGATCTGCCGGGCCATAGCTGCGATATAAGTTTCCTAGCCCCCATATCGGCGGCAGTACTCCACCGCCTGAGAATAAATTATAGCTTTCAACGACTTGCTTGATCGACTCGCCCGCAAAGATATAAATATCTGCGCCTTCCAATCCTTGAATAAAAATGGATACTTGGCTTCCCCGTTTCTCTTCGCTATATAACGACTCTGTCCGGATTGCGATCTCTTTCTCTTTACTTTTGCTGTTTTCCGAATAGACTCGTCTTGTGGCTCCACAATCGAATTCAACGCATCGACTCGTATCCACAAGAATCCCATAAGCCTTTGTCGACACATAGAACGGCACGGGAGCGTGCGCATCGCCGGTATCATTTGTTGCATCTGCATTCGTACGCAGTCTTTTTCTTTTGCCATTCTGTACAAACGACTGCAATTGTAAGCCAAGCCCATAAAGCTTCTCATCCTCACCAAGCGGAAGGGTTATCAAAAATCCTTGAGAGGTCGATTTCGCCGAAAGCTCGCCTTCAGCAAAAGGAAATGTCTGCTTCGCCATATTTTTCAGTTGTTCGTTTTCCTGTCCTCCAAAAAAATGATGAGGAGTTAGTTGCTCTGCCGTCCCCAGCTTCACTTTCCAGATTGTTGGAAAGCACTGTATCTTCTCCATGCGCCACCCCTTATTTGAGTGCTCTAAATTCCGAGCATTATGTCAACTAATCCATTCTTAAGTTACTCGTATTCGCGAAAAGAATGGAAGTATCCTGCCCATAAACGATTAAATCGATATTATCGTTATCCGTCACAGTGCAGGCAGCTTATTGATTTGTATAATTTTCCTTGGATAGGAGATACTCCCGTTATTAATTATCTCTGCAGAGGGTGAACGATTATCAATCCATTTCTTAAGCAGCTACAGCAAAAGTTTCTCAACAACGATGACTTTTTCAATCTCCGAGAGACACTCATCGACACTCCAATCGTATTAATGGGTTTTAATTCGTTGATTGACCTGGTACTTACCAAGTTAAGTCTGCAAACATATATCAATGCCGCTAAAGAAGCCAACCTCACGATTGATGAATTCAAGAACATTTTAGGCGAAGTTCACAATAATGCCTCTGTCGAAGATGCCTTATCCAGCCTCCTGCAAGGGAAGCTCTTGATATACTTCGAGAACGACGGTTCATATATAATGATGGAGCCTGCTCCGAAACCGCTTAATCGTGCGGTTGAATCGCCAATTAACGAAAACGTATTTCTTGGTTCTCTTAACTCTTTTACCGAGGACATAGAAACCAATATTGGTATCGTACGGAAGCAGCTTCTCACAGACAACTTGCGGGTCAAATCCTTCAAAATCGGCAGCGATGAAATTACACAGCTCTCTCTTGTTTATTACGAAGGGCGTGCGAATATGGAGCTCGTCCATAAAATCATCAATCAAATCGAAAAAAACAAACGAAAACAATCCGAAAACCTGCAACAGCTGTCGAAAAAAATACTAGGCTTCTCTTCATGGAGCCTGATCTCAAATTACAACCAAACAGAGTTACCTCAAGAAGCAGCTAACTTTCTCAGAAAAGGCCGAGTTATTCTTTTCGTGGACAGGCTTCCCAACGCACTTGTCATCCCCGGAATACTATGGGACATCTTCTGTCTGGACAGCGATCGCAACCTCCCACTACCCTTGATGTACTTTTTGCGTGTTTTACGCGTCATGGGAGCATTTGTCACTACGGTCTTACCAGGACTCTATGTCGCTCTAGTATCGATTAACCCCGAGGTACTTCGAATTGAAATGGCCCTCTCGATTGCACAGACGCGGATAGGCGTTCCATATCCAGCGATTATCGAAATCATTCTTATGCTCTTCATCCTTGAATTAATTATCGAAGCCAGCATCCGATTACCCAAAACCATAGGGACTACGATAACAATGGTCGGTGGCATTATACTAGGTCAAGCCGTCGTGCAAGCCAAGTTGGTCAGTAATTTACTTATCATCATTCTTGCGGCAACAACCATTGCAAACTCGACGATCGTCGGTCTGCAGCAGTCGTTAGCGCTTAGAATATCCAAATACGTCATTGTGGTCTTAGCAGCCATGTACGGAGTACTCGGGATATTGGAAGGGCTAGTATTGATTTGTGCTTATATCGCAAGCTTGAACACTTACGGGATCCCGTTTCTGAGCTTCTCCAAAGAAAAGGACGAAATGACTCATGGATAGAAGCTGGCAAGTCGGTCTGACCTACTTTATTTCAAATCTAGGGCTCATTTTCTTTCTGTATCCTGGAGATATAATTGCTTGTACGGAAGACGGTCATTGGATTCCGATCCTCCTCGGCTTCATCGTGCAAATTATTGTCCTGTACTTCTATACGAAAGGACTCAGTTATATTGGGAAGAAAGATATCATCAGCCTATATTTAGGAATCGGCAAAGGAATGCCCTTCTTAATCTTGCTTCCGATAGCTGTTTATCTCCTGTTGGTTTGCATCATCGCGGTTCGTACTTTGGCGGAGATTATGACGATCGTTTTCTTATCCAGTACACCACTCTGGGCAATCATGCTCTTGTTCTTGACGGTTTCAACTTATATATCCTTTCAAGGCATCACATCCATCTTAAGGACCAGCGTGCTGCTCGGCTTTATCAATGTTCCGATCATTTTGTTTTTTTTCTCGGCCTCCTTTCAAAATGCCGATTGGCGCTATGTTTTCCCTCTGATCAGCAATGCTTCTTTTCTAACCACCCCTAGTTACCTGACTAGCTTTTTTGTATGCGCTGGAGGGTTTCTGTTCCTAGGCTTCGTTCAGCCTTATGTAGCTTATCGGAGAAAGTACATTATGATTGCGGCCTTGGCTCTGCTGCCCTTCTTTATTTTCTCGGTATATATCCCATTAATGACCTTTGGCAAAGCTACCGCATCTACATTCTACTTTCCGTTTATTATTTCGCTCGATACGATCTCGATAACGTGGTTAATGTTTGACCGAATTACGATATTTTTACTTTTAAGTTTGACTTCCTTTCTTATGATTCTCATGTCGATTTCAATATGGTCTACTATGCGGGTCGTTAACCAGAGTCTCCCCTTTATGAAAACCAAGTATTTACTACTAGGGATTCCTCTATTTGTTTTTATCGTTTGCTTGCAGATTCCAAACTGGAAAGACATCGAGAAGATCTTTTGGTGGAGCACATACTTAAGATTTTATATCTTGCTAACCGTACCGCTTTCGACTTATTTTATTGGAATGCGATTTAAAGGGAGATCGGGCTATGGGGCAATCGATTAAGCAAGCAATGAGAATCACAATCATTGTCGGACTGTTAGGGGTTCTATGTGGTTGTTGGGATAACAGAGATATCGATCACCGCTCATTACCTGTCACCATGGGGCTTGCGTACCATAACAAATTATATGAAGTTGTACTGCAAATTCCTGAACCGGAACCAGACGGAACTAACATTAGAATCATAAAGCAATCGGGTAAAACCATAAACGAAGCCGTGGATAAGATCAGCGAGAGGATGGAAAGCAGCGTCGATCTACTTCATCTGAAATTAATTCTTATCGAAAAAGGATACGCAGAGCAAGGCCTTACAGACGGAATCTCCAGTTTCATGAGGTCTAGAGATATATCCCCAAAAGCAATAATTGCCATATGCGATGAAAATATAGGCTCTTTTTTTGATTTTGTAAAGAAATCCATGACGCCAAAAGGGACGACTCTTTACGACTGCTTTGAGAAAAATGCGGGATGGAATCCTCAGATGGCTATAACACACATATGGCAAGTATATAGAAGTATTCATTCTTATACCCGAGACGTCGCTATTCCTATTATTAAATCCGGAAAGAGCGGAACAATCGATTACGAGGGCTCCGCTCTCATTAAGAACGGTAAAATGATTGATCAAATCACGGCAGAAGAAACGTTGCTATTCAACTCTTTTACCGGACAGAGTGCACAAGGGAAGATCGAAGTCATGGACAAAGCGAGCGTCCTAATCTTAAAAAGCTCGATGCAGCATCACAGTAAATTTAAAGGAGGTACCCCCTATCTAGACGTTCAAATCACAATGAGTGTCTCCATTCTGGAAACGAAAGGGAGCGTATCGTCGGAGCTCATTAAGCAAGAGCTGAAAGACATCCTCACTAAGCGGTTTAATTCTATGTTTCATAAGACACAAACCCGTGAAGCTGATATTCTTGGGCTGGGACAATACTATAGAAACAAACTACCTCGAACCCAGCTACGCCATTGGAGAACCGAGTATTTGCCCAAGCTGAAATTAAATTTAAAAGTGAAAACGATTATCCAGAATGAAGGAAACACAAGGCTCACATAATCATGTTTCGTTAAATAAATTAAAAAAGCCGCAGTTTATGCGACTTCCGTTGTATTCGAGTTTATTTCCATTTGTCCTTCAGTTGTCTCCTTACTTCAGCAATCTCCAACCGAAGTTTTTCGAGCTCACTCTTTACCGCGCGCATCAATGAATTCAGCCCGAAACCGATCATGAACAATACTAGACCCAATATCGATATGTTACCTGCGGCCACCATTTCTAACAAAAAGAAGAAGATTCCGAGTGAGATAAGAATGAGCGAAATGATTTTAACGCTTCTTAACGAGTCATACATGATTTGCCACTCCATTCGCATGAAGCCAATTTTCCTTATGCAAACACTTTATTTGATTTCAATATTCTATGTGCACACATTCGATCTGTGTCTCGAGCAAAATGAAAAACGCCAAGGCAAAATGCCTTGGCGTTTTGATTTAATGCGTGACTGGATACTCGCACCCCTTAACTTTCGGGGACACCGATTATGCTTCGCTTGGATACTTAAGACCCCATGGCTCGCGGATCCGATCAAGCGTCTCCATGATATTCACAGTCTCTTCTACGGTTAAGACATCGCTCTCCTTACGGCCTGCGCGCAGGCACTCCATCGCCTCAATTGCCTGGTAGAAGTGGCCGGACGGCTCGAGCTCTTGCTTGAAGAGGACCGGCTCTTCACCGTTCACATGCAAGGTTGCGGCCTTGGCGAACAGGAATGCTGGTATTTCGATCCGCCCCTTCGTCCCATAGATGACAGCCTCGTTGGTCATAGACAGTCGTACCGAGCTATGCAGGGAAGCAGTGCGGCCGCCGCCGTATTCGAACAGCAGCGAGAACTGCTCATCGACGCCTGTCTCGCCTATCAAGACAGAGCTCTCTATCTTGGAAGGCTGCTCTCCGCCGTACACCATCGATGCGAACGACACCGGGTAGATACCTGCGTCGAGCAGTGTGCCGCCGCCTTTTTCTTTGTTCAACAGCCGCCCCTCGGGATTCCAGCCAGCGTCGAATCCGAACTCGGCCTTCACAATGCGCACCTCGCCGATCACGCCGCTGTTCAACCACTCACGCACCTTGATGATGGCAGGCAGGTACCTCGTCCACATTGCTTCCATCAAGAATAAGCCCTTCTGGCTGGCCAAATCTGCAATCTCCTTCGCCTCGGCCGCGTTGATCGTGAACGGCTTCTCGCAGAGCACGGACTTGCCTCCGCGCAGCAGCGTCAGCGCGTTCTCTACGTGGATCGGATGCAGCGTGCCAATGTAGACGATCTCGACGTCCGGATCGGCCGCGAGCTCCTCGCAGCTGCCATATGCGCGCGGGATGCTGAATTTCTCGGCGAATGCTTGCGCCTTGTCGAGCGAGCGTCCCGCGACGGCGACGAGCTCCGCTCCCGGCGCGTACGGTAGTTCAGTAGCGAAGTTGTCCGAGATGCCCCCCGGGCCCATGATGCCCCATTTCACGATGCGTTGTTCCGCCATGATTAAGTCCCCTTTACCTATCAGATAACTCTACCTTAACCGAAATGAGAACGATTGCAAAGCTTTTCGGGCAAAGTTAACGAGTATTATTTGCGGAACAACATCGGGGCTGCCGACAGCGAAGCTTAAAAATAATTGCACGTAATCCCGCCGTCAATATTCAAGATCGCGCCGTTCGTCCAATCGGATTCATCCGACGCGAGGTAGATCGCGCTGTTCACGATATCCTCCGGCCGTCCGAAACGTCCGCTCGGCTGACGGTTCAGGCGGATCCGCTTAGCCTCTTCATCCTTAAGCAGCCACTCAGTAAGCAAAGGCGTCTCGATCGGACCGGGACAGATGGCGTTGCTGCGCACGCCGTAAGGGCGGAATTGAATCGCAAGCGATCTCGTCAACGACACGATCGCTCCTTTGGATGCGGTATAGGCATCCTGCGGCACCGAGCATCCCATGAGTGCGACGAAAGAAGCGATATTGATGATCGAGCCGTTCCCTCGCTGGACCATATGCGGGATGACGTGCTTGCACATGAGGAAAGTCCCTTTCACGTTCACATCCATTACCCGGTCCCACACCTCGACCGTTGTATCGATAACGGAGCCGTCCTCCGCGGGCATAATGCCAGCATTGTTGTACAGCACGTCGACACAACCGAAGCGTTCCACGGCCAGACCGACCGCCGTTCGCACACTCTGCTCATCAGCGACGTTACACGGGAAGAAAGCTGCCTCTCCTCCTTGCTCCCCGATTTCGCCAGCCGCAGCTCGCCCCGCTGCTTCGTTCACCTCGAACAAGGCGACCTTCGCGCCTTCCCGAGCAAACATGCGAGCAGCCGTTAGTCCCATGCCGCTGCCTGCGCCGGTTATCAAACATACTCGATCCTGCAAACGTCCCATCGCAGCAATCTCCTCTCCATCACCCTTGTTCAAAATACCGTATTCGTTCCCAATCCGTGACGAATGCATCATATGCTTGCTGCTCCACCCGGGCCATATTGTAATAATGGTCCGTCACCAAATCGCCGAATGCCGAGCGCACGAGCGGGCTTGCTTTCCAGACCGCCATCGCTTCATATAGGGATGCCGGAACACGTGGAAGTCCTTCGGCCGCATAAGCGTTCCCTTTCCACTCCGGCGGCGGCTCGATCCGGTTCTCGATGCCATGCAAGCCCGCAGCGATCATGGCCGCAAAGGCGAGATACGGGTTCATATCTGCGCCGGGAATGCGGCTTTCGATCCGCAGACTTTGCCGCTGGCCGACAATGCGCAGTCCACTCGTCCGGTTGTCACGACTCCAGACAATGCTAACCGGCGCCCAGCTCTCGGGCGCGAACCGCTTATAGGAATTGACGGTCGGGGCAAAGAACAGCGAGAAGTCGCGGGTGCAGGCCAAGATTCCGCCGAGAAAATAACGCATCTTCTCCGACATGCCATACGGCTGCTGGTCCGGGTCCTCGAACAGATTGCGCTCCCCTTTCTGATCCCAGACGCTGATATGGATATGGCCGCTCGAGCCGGTCCATCCGTGATGTGGCTTCGCCATAAATGTAACGGAACAGCCCTGCTGAATACATATTTCCTTAATGCCATGCTTCAGAATTACGTGCCGATCAGCCGAAGTGAGCGCATCCGCAAAACGTATGTTAATCTCATGCTGTCCGACGGCTGCTTCGCCTTTCGTCGATTCAATCGGAATGCCGGCCTCATTCATGCTGTTGCGAAAGAGCCGGTACAGAGGTTCGTTGCGGGTGCCCTGCAGCAAATTATAATCCTCGTTGTAATGCCCTGCGGTGTTCATATGCATCGTGCGATAGCCGTCCGCGTGGAGCTGTTCATACGTATCCCGGAACAGAAAAAACTCCAGCTCGCTAGCCATCATGATGCGGAAGGAGAGCTGCTCCGCCCGCTCAAGCTGCCGACGTAAAATCTCCCGAGGTGAAACCGCGATCCGGCTTCCTGTATGCTCATCTTCAACATCGCATAGCACGAGCGCAGTCTTCTCCTGCCACGGAATGACGCGCAGCGTGCTCCAATCCGGCTTCGCCAGCCAGTCGCCATAGCCGCTTTCCCAATTCATCAGCGCATACCCGCTAGGCGTATTCATCTCCATATCGGTGCCGAGCAAATAGACGCAGAAGTGAGTTCCTTTCGTCAGCCCGCTGCTCAGACAATAATCGCTGGTCAGCCGCTTCCCCATTAAACGGCCCTGCATATCGCAAAAGGCGAGAATCAACGTGTCGATCTCGCCGACTTTCATCGCTCCTTCCAGCTCCGCTATGGACAGAAGCCCACCAGAACTAGAACTAGTACTTGAACCAGAACCAGATCCAGACTCGGTCTTCTTCGGCTGATCATCCATCGTTCATCCCCCCTTTCCCTCCACAAACAGATTGATATATTTCAACTCCATATAATCGTCCAGCCCGTGATGCCCGCCTTCCCGTCCTGTCCCGCTCTCCTTAATGCCGCCGAACGGCGCTTGGGGAACGCTGAGAGAGGTGCCGTTCACGGCAACCATGCCGAACTCGAGCTGCTCGCACACCCGGTACACCCGGCTCACGTCGCGGGTGAACACATAGGCCGCCAGTCCGTACGGCGTCGCATTGCAGCGGGCGATGACCTCGTCTTCATCAGTGAAAGAGGCAATCGGCGCAACCGGCCCGAAAATTTCCTCCTTCATCACGTCCATCTCCTCATTAACGTCCGTCAGTACAGTCGGCGCGTAAAAATGCCCATGCGCATATTTCTCTTCCATTAGACGGGAGCCGCCAGTCTGTATGGACGCCCCCTTCGACTTGGCGTCGGCTACAAGCCGCTCGACCCGAAGGATCGCCTCACGGTCGATCAGCGGGCCGATGTCCACGTCCGGCTCATTGCCCGGTCCGACGCGGAGCGCACGGGTATGTGCTGTAATCCGCTCGCAAAGTTCCTTACGAATCGCCTCATGAGCGTAGATCACATTAATGCCGTTGCACACTTGCCCGCAATTTTCAAACTTGTTGCCTACGATCGACTTCGCCGTCAGCTCAACATCGGCATCGGGGAAAACGATGACCGGCGCGATGCCGCCAAGCTCCAGCGACAGCCTCTTCAGTCCGCTCGCTGCTCGCTGCATGATCGATTTGCCCACTTCAGTCGAGCCTGTAAACGAAATTTTGCGCACGCGGGCATCCGACAAGAACACGTCGCTGATCGCAGCAGCGCTTCCGGTCACTAGATTCGCGACGCCGCTCGGAATACCGGTATCCATCAGCAGCTGGAATAAAGCGACGGCAATAAGCGGCGTCTGGCTCGCCGGCTTGACGACGATCGTGCAACCGGCAGCCAGCGCAGGAGCGGCTTTACGGATAATCATTGCAGCGGGGAAATTCCATGGCGTAATCATGCCGACGACGCCGACCGGCTGGCGCCATACCATGATGCGCTGATTGGGGCGGGAGCCGGGTATCGTCTCGCCGTAAGCGCGCTTGCCTTCCTCGGCATACCAGCGGATAAACTGCGCGGACCCTTCCAGCTCGCCCGCCGCTTCCTGAACCGGCTTTCCCTGCTCCCGCGACATTAAGAGCGCAAGCTCATCCCTCTCCCGCTCGATCCGATCCGCCCACTGGTGCAGAAAAGCCGCCCTCTGCCCAGCTGTCAGCCGCCCCCAACCGGGAAGCGCATTCGCCGCTGCATCGACGGCTCGGGCAGCACCCTCGCCGTCTCCTCTTGGCACTCTACCGACCGCTTCGCCTGTCGCCGGATTGTAGACGGTCAAGCTGCCTTGCGCCTCTGTCACTTTCTCCCCATTAATCCATTGGAAATTCCATCTGTCCAAATCCAATTCCGCTCTCGGCTCCATCTCCTCGTTCCCTCTCGTCACGGCTACCGCTCCTTCCGTTGATTTGATCGATTAGCCAGCGGAACGGAACAAGTCCTTCGTCATCGAGGACGGCCATCATCTCAGGGTGCCATTGCAGAGCGAGCACGCTCGGATGGCCGAGATGAACGATCGCTTCGACGATGCCGTCCTCCGCAACAGCTGCCGCGACAAGACCATCCCCGAGTCTTCGAACCGCTTGATGGTGATAACTGTTCACCCTGATTTCGTCCGTCCCGTATAGCCGCTGAAGCTCCGCCGCCAGCAGCTTCACCCGGTGCGCCTTGTACCAGCGAGGCGCGCGGGCGAACTGATGGGCGAGCACATCAGCCGAATGATCCGCTACATCCACAAATAGCGTGCCGCCGAAGCTGACATTGAGCAGCTGCATCCCTCTGCAAATGGCGAGAATCGGCTTCTTCTGCTTAAGCGCCTCTTCGATCAACCGCAGCTCGAAGCGATCCCGCTCGGGCGCAATGATCCCGCAGCGCAGATCGGGGTTCGCCCCGTATAGATGCGGATCGACATCTTCGCCGCCGGCCAGAACGAGGCCATCGAGCGCCTCTACAATTCGCCCGCAAGCCGAAGGATCGCACGCCGGAATGCCAACCGGCGCCGCGCCGACCTTCTGCACGGCATGCATATAATCGTGCCCGATCACGCCAAACCCTTGTCCGGGCATGCCGCGAAACCTCCCTCCTACCCCCTCCTCGCCAGCGACATAATAGCCCGTAATGCCGATAAGCGGCATCGTTCTCATCCGATCTCCCTCCTTCTCGCTTCATTTTATTCCGGGCCTGTGGGACAAATGACCAAGCACAGCTCTGGTCTTCCATGATCTCCGCTATCTGCGATAATTCCAGCTATCCGCCCCATACTTCTCGCTGGTGAGCCGGTTCGCGAGCTCCAGTTCGCCTTCGGTTAGCCGCCCGTTCACGAGCTCGACCCCAAGGCATTCCGCGAAGCTGTCACGGAATACTTGCTCAAGACGCTGCATCGACACGGGCGACATGTTCCTTCGTCGCAGACAATCATTAATCGCAGCCGCTTTGCGTCCGAATAAGCGATGCATCCGCTGTTTGAGCTCCGGACTTGCGAATCGAAGCACCGAGAACAGCTTCTCGTCATCCAGCTCGAGCAGAATCGAGCCGTGCTGCATAATAACGCCGCTCCCGCGCATCTGTGCGCTTCCGGCGACCTTGCGGCCGTCGACAACCAGCTCGTACTTGGACGGCGCGTCAAAGCAGGCTGCAGTAATCGGCTGCCGCTCTGACACGCGCTCGCTCCCGCTATTTCCCTGCCGCTCATCAACCTGTCCCGACATCGCCGCATCCAGTCCCAGTTTGCGGAAGCCGATCAACAAGCCTCTGCTTAACTCCCCGCAAGCTTCCGCGACATTCGCAGGCATGCCCTGATAGCGTTCGGAGACGACGATACTGTAGGTCAGCTCTTGATCATGCAGGACGGCTCGTCCTCCGGTTGCTCGGCGGACGAAACCCAGACCATGCTCGCGAAGCGCACTGAAATCTACTTCCTTCTCCGCCTGTTGGAAGTAACCAATTGATAGAGACGCCGGGCTCCAGCCATAGAACCGTACCGTCGGCGGCACGGCGCCTTCTCTGTGAGCAATCGTGATTGCCTCGTCAATCGCCATATTGTCCGCAGGTGACCGGTCTCCTGTATGCAAGAACCGCCATGGCTGCTGCCGACCGTGTACGGCATCTTGCCGCAACCGCCCGCTATTTATTAATGGCTTCATATTGGTCGGCGCTGAGCAGCTTGTTCACGATAGCGGAAGAATCGCCGTCGACCTCGACTTCGACGATCCAGCCTTCGCCGTATGGATCCGAATTGACGAGCTCAGGCGCGTCGAGCAGCGCTTCATTGACCTTCGTCACTTTTCCAGTAACCGGACTGTACAGCTCGGAAACTGTTTTTACCGATTCAATGGTGCCCATTGGCTGTCCCTCATCTACCTCTTGGCCAATCTGCGGAAGCTCGACAAACACGATATCGCCTAGTTGACATTGAGCGAAATCGGTAATGCCAATCTTGACAGTACCGCTTCCTGCTTCCGCCCATTCATGATCCTTCGTATATCCTAGTCCTGGCTTGACTACGCTCATCTTCAGCATCCTCCCAAAATCGTTATGAAACGCTAGTCAGACACGCTTAGCCTAATTTCCATTAACATCTTCTCCCGTGGGCGTGTATATCTTATTGTATGGCGGTAGGCATCAGGCCAATACCGACCAAGAAAACCGAATAAGCGGATGATGGTAACGGGAGAGACTGCCTGCAGGATTCAAGCGGCGGCGCCGAAGGAGTAAGCTTCGCGGGAAGTGAATCTCTCAGGCAAAAGGACCATTGCCGGACGCATCTCTGGAGAGCACGCGCGAAGGCGGTTATCGCAGCCTCGGCGTCACCCACGGGGAAACCCGAACGTATGCGCCTTCTTCGTTCGGGGCAACTCTCAGGTACCAAGGACAGAGCAAAGAGCGAGAACGGGCAAGCGCAGCCAAGCTGTGCGTTCGTAGAGCTTTTTGCTGCTGTCTTTTTTTAAGTTTAATGGCATTAATCTTAATAGCGTTAAGGGTTAAGTCTTGTATTCTCGTCTAGGAGGGAACGAAATGGCGATCGACCTGAAGAGAACGCCGCTTTATCCGCTCTACGCCGACTATCCCGGTGCGAGGTGCATCGATTTCGGCGGTTGGGAGCTCCCTGTTCAATTCTCCGGCATTCAAAAAGAGCATGATGCGGTGCGTCAGCAAGCCGGGCTCTTCGATGTTTCGCATATGGGTGAATTCTATGTCACTGGCCGTTTCGCCGAAGCCTTTCTCCAGCAGGTGACCACGAACGATGTTTCGAAGCTGGTAGACGGCCAGGCGCAGTATACACTGATGTGCTATCCGGACGGTGGAGTCATCGATGACCTGCTCGTATACCGAATTACGGCAGATCAATATATGGTTGTCGTCAATGCCGCCAATATCGACAGTGATTTCGATTGGATGCGCGAGCATCTGATCGGCGACGTTACGCTCGAGAATAAATCGAGCGAGCTTGCTTTGCTTGCGCTCCAAGGGCCGTCTGCAGCGGCGATTATGGCTTTGGCCACGGACCCATTCGTTTGCGATAAGCTCGCTCCCTTCCGCTTCGCGACCGCGGTTTCGGTCGGCGGCGTCCAAGCTCTCGTTTCACGTACCGGCTACACCGGAGAGGATGGCTTTGAAATCTATGTGGTTGCCGATCAGGCGCAGCACGTATGGCGGTCGCTGTTTGGTGCGGGTACAGCTTACGGACTCCAGCCCGCCGGTCTTGGCGCCCGAGATACGCTCCGGTTTGAAGCTAGGCTGCCGCTGTATGGTCAAGAGCTGTCCGCTCGGATTTCGCCCCTCGAAGCAGGACTAACCCCTTTCGTCAAGCTCGATAAAGGCAGCTTCATCGGACGCGACGCGCTTCTTCGACAAAGGTCGGACGGCGTGCCCCGCAAGCTCATCGGCATCGAGATGATCGACCGCGGCATCCCCCGCTGCCACTATCCTGTCTGCACGGCCGATGGAACGCCAATCGGCGAGGTCACCTCCGGCACCCAATCACCCACGCTGAAACGGAATCTTGGTCTTGCTCTAATTGAGGTTGGCTACTCTGGAATTGGAACCGGAGTTTGGGTTGAGATTCGCGGCAAGCTGCTCAAGGCAGAAGTCGTCAAAACCCCTTTCTACAAAAGATAAGTACGGTTAATGACATTAAATACGCGATTGAGGAGTGTGCGTAATGACGAGTCCGCACCGCTACATCCCAATGACCGAACAGGATAGAGCCGAAATGCTGGCCACGATCGGCGTAGCTAAGGTCGATGATCTCTTCCGTGATATTCCGGATGCGATCCGTTACCACGGCGTCCTGCCGATGTCGCCTGCTCTGGATGAAATTTCGCTGCTTGCTCATATGAGAGAGCTGGCTGGCCGCAACGCGGATACAAGCAGCTGCGCCAGCTTCCTCGGCGCAGGCATCTATGATCATCATATACCGGTAATCATTAACCACATGATCTCCCGCTCCGAATTTTATACCGCCTATACCCCCTACCAGCCGGAAATAAGCCAAGGCGAACTTCAAGCTATTTTCGAATTTCAATCCTATATTTGCGAATTGACCGGCATGGCCGTCGCAAATGCAAGCATGTACGACGGAGTAACGGCGCTGTCGGAAGCAGGCGCGCTCGCAGCAGGAGCTACCAAACGGCGCAAGCTCGTCGTCTCCCGCACGGTTCATCCGGAAGCACGTGAAACAGTCCGAACGATGGCACGGGGACTTGGACTTGATATCGTCGAGGTAGGCTATTCCGTAAGCGGCGTTACCGACCTGGACGCACTTCGAGCAGCCGTTACCGTCGATACTGCTGCGGTGCTTGTCCAATCCCCTAACTTCTTTGGCTGCCTGGAGGACTTGGCTGCGATCGAGCCGATCATCCATGGCGTCAAAGGGTTGTTCATCGTCAGCGCCAATCCGATCTCGCTCGGACTTCTCGAAGCGCCAGGCAAGCTCGGCGCCGACATCGTCGTTGGCGATGCGCAGCCGCTCGGCATACCGCAATCGCTCGGCGGGCCGACCTGCGGCTTCTTTGCCGTCGCCGAACCGCTCATGCGCCGGATGCCCGGCCGAATCGTCGGCCAGACGAAGGACATCGATGGCAAGCGCGGGTTCGTGCTGACGCTGCAAGCGCGGGAGCAGCATATCCGCCGCGAGAAAGCGACCTCGAACATTTGCTCGAATCAGGCGCTGCTCGCTCTATGCGCTTCGATCTACCTGTCTACATTAGGCAAGCAAGGCCTTATCGGTGTGGCAAATCTGAATCTTCGGAAGGCGCATTACGCGAGCAGCCAGCTTGCCGGCCAACACGGGATCACGCTTCCTTTCGCCGCTCCATTCTTCAATGAATTCGTCATTCGGCTGCCAGATGAAGGAACATCTGTGAGCGAGATCAATCGAGAGCTTCTGAAGCATGGCATCCTAGGCGGCTATGACCTCAGCCTTGCGTATCCGGAGCTTAAAGGGCATATGCTGGTTGCCGTCACGGAGAAACGGACCCGCGAGGAAATCGATCATTTTGCTAGTAGATTGGGGGAAATGGCATGAATAAGGGGGAAAAAGCGCTAATCTTCGAACTAAGCAAACCTGGACGTATCGCCTACTCACTTCCGGCTTGCGATGTGCCCGAAGTAGAGGCTGCCACCTGCATTCCAGCGTCGATGATCCGGCAAGTGCCCGCTCAACTGCCAGAGGTTTATGAGGTCGACGTCGTACGCCATTACACGGAGCTTTCGAGGCGGAACTTCGGCATCGACAATGGTTTCTACCCTCTCGGCTCGTGCACGATGAAATACAATCCGAAGATTAATGAGGATACTGCACGGCTCGGAGGATTTGCCCACATCCATCCCTATCAGCCAGAAAGTAGCATTCAAGGTGCTCTTGAGCTTCTATATACGCTGCAGAACGATTTGGCCGTGCTCACCGGCATGGATCAGGTATCGCTTCAGCCCGCTGCTGGCGCGCATGGCGAATGGACCGGACTCATGATGATCCGTGCCTACCACGAGAACAGGGGCGAGAATCGGACGAAAGTGATCGTTCCCGACTCCTCGCATGGCACGAACCCGGCAAGCGCGACGACCGCAGGGTTCGAGACGATTACGATTCAATCCGATGCGAGCGGCATGGTCGATCTGGATACTTTGCGCGCGGCCGTAGGCAGCGATACCGCCGCGCTCATGCTAACGAATCCGAGCACGCTCGGCCTATTCGAGGAGCACATCTTAGAGATTGCCCAGATCGTCCACGAGGCCGGTGGACTGCTCTACTACGACGGCGCCAATTCTAACGCCATAATGGGCATTACCCGCCCAGGCGATATGGGCTTTGACGTTGTCCATTTGAACCTGCACAAGACGATGAGTACGCCGCATGGCGGAGGCGGTCCGGGAGCGGGACCTGTCGGTGTCAAAAGCATGTTGATCCCTTATCTGCCCAAGCCGATCGTAGGTCTCCATAGTGACGGAACCTATTATTTCGATTATGACCGCCCAGAATCGATTGGACGGGTCAAAGCCTACTACGGCAACTTCGGCATATTGGTCAGAGCTTACACCTATATCCGCACCTATGGATCGGAAGGTCTGCGCCAGGTGTCCGAATGCGCCGTGCTGAATGCCAACTATATGATGCACCGCCTCTCCTCCCATTACGAGATTCCGTATCCCGGCGTCTGCAAGCATGAATTTGTTATGTCCGGTCGCGGCTTGAAGGCTTACGGCGTCCGAACGCTCGACGTTGCCAAGCGAATTCTCGATTTCGGCTACCACCCGCCCACGATATATTTCCCGCTCAACGTCGAGGAAGCCATAATGATCGAGCCGACTGAAACGGAGAGCAAAGAGACACTCGACCACTTCATCGATACGATGATTCAGATCGCCGAAGAAGCGCGTACATCTCCCGAGCTCATCATAGGCGCTCCTTACGGCACCGTCGTGCGCCGGCTCGATGAGACGAACGCGGCGCGCAAGCCGATATTAAACTGCTCGTGCGGAATCTGAATAAGGATCTACATGAGAAAAGCCGCGATATTCGCGGCTTTTCTCATACAATTCTTGTTAATTCACTGTTGATTACTCGATGCGCGGCAACAAAACGATCTTTCGGACTAATCCCAAACGAAGCAAATTGAACATTCATTTGATTGGTAATAAATTGGACTTCATACTGCTTCGCATTTCCCACAAAAAAGCTATTATATGTGGATGCGTGCGGTTTCACAATAAACGCAACGTTATGAATCAATTTCTTCTTCCCATTTAATGCATACACTTTAATTCTTACTTTAACATTCTCATGTCTATTCTGGTTTAATGCGTTTACAACAATATCTTTGGATACGGTCTTATCCTTCTCCGTTAAATTATTCAGAGGTCCAGTCGTATATTTACGAATCATACATACTCCCCCTTCCATAATCAAAGATATGATGAGAAAGTCATGTCACTATAATATCTTATTCATTCATGGGTTTATCCGATTAGACGAGTGCCCTATCTGTTACATCTTCATCTGGTTTTCAAGCGTGCTGCACAGATATCAAATGAATTATTGGCATTGTTCGACAGCATTCTTCACCTTATACTTAATCTAGTCAATCATATTGCCGATAAGGAGCTGTTAACGCTGGGCATCGACGATTCTACCAAGTTGTTCAACGATATGCTTTCTCTGACCGTACAACTCTTCTATGAGCGCGAGCGTACGCTGGTCCTGCATGAGCCGCTTCAAGCCGCTTCGTCTGTACTCGATATCGGCTGTGGAAACGGTGCCTACTTAGAGGCCATCAAACAAGACTACCCTCACTTGAGATGCACCGGTCTCGAGAAGGACGAACGCATTTACCGCTTTGCGGCGGCAAGAACCGCACCAGGCCTGCAATTTATTCAGGCCGATTATCGGGAGCAGACGCCATGGGCCGAGCGGTTCGATGTCGTCATCGTTAGGCTGGTTGCCTTGCATCTCCCGGACTTCGGGCATTTTCTGACTTGGCTGCGAACCATCACCCATGCCGATTCCTTGATCATCGTCATCGATTTGGACGACGACGCAACCGGTCCCTTGCCTGCTGATTGCCTGCCTCGATTCGAGTCGTTATTCCGGGCTTCGCGCAAGCCGCTGCTGGATCGCTTCCCCAAGCCGGCCGGCGAACGGCTGGCCGAATTAACGTCCGCCTTCGGCGGCTTTCGAACGAAGCTGCAGCCTTTTCGCATCCTGGCTGAAGACGGCGAAACGAAGCGGCTGATGCACCGCTATATGGAAACCGTGACCCGGATCATGCAAAGCCATCATCTGTCCGATGAGCGGAAGCAGGAATTGGACCAATGGCTAAGCGAGGAGTCCTTCTCCTATAGTGCCGGCATGTTCGCTTTATCGCTTCAACGCATTTGACAACCTATCCGGGAGGACCAAGAAACGATGACATGGAGATCCGATTACGAACATGAACTTGCCCATGTGTTCCGGGAAGCGGAACGGCTGATCGATGCCTTTCCGGCACCGCTTAACGATAAAGGGCGCGAATATTTGCAAGCCTTCAACCCGCTGAATCCTTCTAGCACGAAGAACCATATCTGCTACCTGCTTCCGTTTTGGATGCAGCCCATAACGGATTTGGACTCACGGCGTTATCGCGATTTGTCGCTCGCTAACGTATTCGTCATGCTGTACTTTTTCATCCAGGACGATCTTATGGATACCGCCCCGTCCGATTGGAAAGAACAGCTGGCCCTCGGCAATTTGTTCCAACTAAACATGCTGGACCTGTACCGTACGTTGTTTGAAAGCAGCTCCCCTTTTTGGAACTATTATCGCGCTTACGTGACTAACTGGTCCATGGCGGTTGCCTACGAAAGTCCTATGGTCAGCCTATCTCCATCCAAGCTCGCGCAGAAGGCGGCACCCGTCAAATTGGCGAGCACAGGCGCACTGCTTCTCGCTGGTCGCCACGAGCTTGAACCTGCCGTTTCCGAGGCGGTCGATCTCGTATTGGCTACGCTACAGATGTCTGACGATTGGGCCGATTGGGAAGAAGACTTCGAGTTGCATAACGCCAACAGCCTGATTGGCATGATTGCCTCCGAGAATGCAATGTCCCCTTCCTTGATTACGAGAATCGATATCAGGAATGCCATCTACATAGGCGGTGCCTTAAGCCGTTACTCGCAGCTTGCGCAAGCGAATGGCGAGACTTTCGCAAGACTGGAGCTTTCTCTCCCCCATTTGGCCGCGTTCCAATCTCATTTGACTGACCAGCTGACGGAGGTTAGCGAGCATTTGAGCCAAACGAAGAAACAACTGCTCGGCGGCGGGTTTACGTACTGGCTTTCGCAGAATAAACCTTCCCATTCCGGTAATTAACGAGCTAACTAAAGATGTTGATAGTTTGCCGGAAAGGTAGAATGGGAGGATGACAAAAGGTACTATCGGCAGAGGACGTTTCCGTCAGTCGAATGGTTCCTTATTCAGTGCGATAATTGTCGCATTCTAGCGATTTATAGTAGAATTGTCCCACTAATAGTGATAAACTTTACATGGTAGTATATTCCTATTAAAGAGGTGCAGCCAGATGTCAGAACAAGAATTGCAACAACAGATCATCGAGAAAGCATGGTCCGACGAATCGTTCAAAGCCCAATTGTTAGCGGATCCGAAAGCAGCGTTGCAAGAAGCCTTCAATCTGACTTTGCCTGAAGACGTGGAACTGGTCGTCATTGAAGAAACGCCTTCCAAGCTCGCGTTCGTCATCCCTCAAAACCCGGCCGACGCCGCAACAACGGACAACAAGCTCAGTACTTGGTAATGCTCAGCGGAAGAAGAGTCGGTTGTGCCATCCTTTAGCGGTGCAGTGAATTTCTTCCAACTATGTAATCAGCTTATAAGTGTAAAAAAAAACGCGAAGGTCATATAGAGACCTTCGCGTTTGTTTCATTAAAGCGCGCGGCCGGGAAACGAATCATCGCTTCGGTGCCGACACCCTTCTGACTCTTGAATTTAATCGACCCCTGCATGACCTCGATGATCCTGAATGTCACCATGAGCCCAAGACCGGTTCCCTTGGTCTTGTTGGTGAAATACGGTTCCCCCAGCTTTTCGAGTATCCGCTCATCCATCCCTGCGCCGCTATCCGCAATATGAATGACGACCTGTTCGCGTTCCTCGTATGCCCAAATCTTCACGACGCCGGAGCCTTCTAGCGCTTCGATACTATTCTTAATGATGTTAATCAATGCTTGTTTCAACTTCGAGGAATTGCCCATGATCCGCAGCGAACGGGGCACGCTGAGCTCTAAGCTGCCGCCTTGAAGGTTGGCTAGCGGGACGATAATGCCTTCCACGTGCTTGAATTCGTCCGCCAAATTCAATTCGTGCACCTGTTCCATCTGCGGCTTCGCGAAGGTAAGAAAATCGGTAATGATCGTCGAAGCCCGGTCAAGCTCGTCGATGGCAAGCTTGTAATAGCTCTCGGTATTCGGCGCGATGTCGTGGCGTTTCTCGAGCAGTTGCAACAGGCCGCGCGTGACTTGAAGCGGGTTGCGGACCTCGTGCGCTACGGAAGCCGCAAGTTGGCTGATAATCTCCATTTTCTCCGATCGCTGCATCTCGGTGTTGTAAATTTCCAAGTCCCGCGAGTAGGTAATGATCAATTTATGCTGGTAGGAGAATCGGCGCCCGAGCAGCACGATGAGCGATAGCACGAAGGCGACCAGCCCCCATTTCCACCAGGACAGATCGTACGTCTTGGAAGACTCGTAGAATTTCAACAATTCCGCCACGCTGACCAATGCAAAGACAGCCAATCCGATAGAGAGGATAATCGAATCGATATTGCGATTCCACAGCTGCCTGACCAGAATACTGAGGATCAGGATAAATTGTGCCAGCATAATCAGGCCGATAACCGTAACCGATACGAAGAAGTACACGTGCTGAAACGCGTAATCCGAAGCCCAATTGACGATCAGCGCGATGATTCCAAAGATGGAATAGGCGATCTGGAACCGGCGGAAATGCTTGACGATGCCGCGATATCCGCTTCCGAACAACAGCTCGAAAAATATCATTAAGGACGGCAAGAACAGGTACAAGGACAGATCGAACATCCCTTGATAAAGGTAACCGTACTTTCCGTAGAAGGTGTATAGGAACGGCGAGTAACCGATCAATAACCCTCCGATGGGTAGAATGATAAAGCTTAGCGCGACCCATATCTTCAATTGACTCCTGTCGAGAAAAACCGAACATATGAGCATGACGAAGGCGACGAAGACAAAGGCGCTGCCCAAGATGATGTCGAGCAAATCGAATTTCGCGTACGAACGCATGAGATCCTGATAATCCGAGATGTTAATTCCGCGTCCGAGGCCTAATCTATCCGTCTGGCTTTCCAGATGCAGGACCAGCTCTTGACCGGAGTCGTAATTCTCTAGCGGAATCAAAACGCGGTTTAGATCGAACCAATGCTTGCGTTCCGAATGAAAGACCTCTTCCCCACCCCGGAAGATGGTGATGTTCTGGGCATAAATCGAACGAAAGAACACCCCTTCGTTCTTACTGATTACGGGAAGCTTGATGCGGATCCATGCGGACACTGCATTCTCCGGTTTGGATACTGCCGGCTCCGAAGCCTGTACATCCTGCCACCCAACAGATTTCAACGCCTGATCAGGCGCTGCAAGCCGATCCGCTTCCGTCTCCCATTTGATCTGCCAGGATGAGATTGAAGAATCGGCCGAAGCCGGGAATGCTCCTGCGAGATTCGGTACGATTGAGAAGATACTCGCTATGATCAGAAAAATTCGGATGAATACGTTTAGCCTCATTCCTGCCGACACCTCAACACATAGGTAAATTTAACTACGCCCTTCTTCTATCATTCGACTAAATTCCAAGGTTTGCCTGCTTGCTATTCGAAAAAACAACAAATATCCTTCATTTTTATGCTTGCGCAGGTCTATTTTACCTCATATTGGTTGCGAACAGCATAAAAAAGCCACGAATCGCGGCTAGTTTTGTCAAATTGAGCGAGCTAGAACACGTCTCTGCACTGTCATAACGTACCCTTGATGTTGTTTATGCAAAATAGGACCTATAGCGGCCGTACCTTTCCGTCTCCAATTGTTCTACTGGAATAAAGCGTAAAGAAGCGGAATTGACGCGGTATTGAGGCTTGTTACGATCTTGGAATAAGTGACCCAAATGCGATTTGGATATTCGACTGCGCAGCGCCGTTCGCACTTGACCGTTGCTTAGATCGGATTCTTTTCGAATCCAGCCCTCTTCGATGGGCTTTGAGAAGGTCGGCCAGCCGGTACCTGCATCGTACTTGTCCCTGGAGCTGAACAACGGATCTCCGTTTATGACATCGACATAAAGCCCTTCACGTTCGTTATTCCAATATAGATTCTGAAATGCAGGTTCTGTCTCCCTATTCTGTGTAACGTTATATTGCAGCTCCGTTAACTGCTGACGCAGTTGATCCATGTCTTTCTTCGTATTCCAACTTCGTTCGGCGAATTCATCTCGTCCGCTTCCGTCATGATACAAATTGTAGGATCTTCGGTGCGTATTGTAATAATCCTGATGCTCATCCTCTGCAGGAAAGAATTGCGCCGCGGGTACGATCTCGGTCACAATCGGCTTCTTGAATCGTTTGCTCTTCTGCAGCGCTTGCTTAGAGGCTTCTGCCTTCTTGCGCTGTTCCTCATTATGTACGAATATCGCAGTTCGGTATGATGAGCCACGGTCCCCGAATTGTCCGCCACGATCAGTCGGATCAATTAGTTGCCAATAGATGTCAAGCAGTCGCTCATAAGGAAACAACTCCGGCTGAAATGTAATTTGAACAGCTTCGAAATGACCTGTCGTTTCCGTACCGACTTCTTGGTAGGTCGGATTGATGGTATGGCCACCTGTATAACCGGAAACGACGGAAACAATCCCGGGAAGTTTGTCGAACGGCTGCACCATGCACCAGAAACAGCCTCCTGCAAATGTAGCGATCTCTGTCCTTTGAGTTGAGTTATCCATTACTTAAACACCACCATTGTAGATTAGCTTATGCCACTTTCTACCGTTCTTATAAGTCACATTGTATGTTCTGCCTGGAACGAGATCAAGTTCTTGTCAATTTCTGTGGGTAGGATTTTGACGAAGTCCCATAAATGCAAAAAACCGCGATTTTCGCGGTCTTTACTGAATAATACCCAATGTTACGATCTAATCCGATAATATCCACTGTGCTATATCTTCTAACACAGTTCTGTCCACGGTTTGCGGGATATTATATTCATCCCAGATGTCCTTCAGCGTAGCATACACAGCATTCATAAACATATGATTCAAACCAGGATAGAGCTTGAATGTGGCATCCGGGTGGTCTATTAAGATCTCACGGAATCGGTTGAAATCTTTTTCGACGGATACTTGAACATCTTTATCACCCTGTATAACGAAAATCGGAGTGTTGTTATGCAATAAATAATCATTGATTGGATGTTGCTTCATTTCTTTAAGATACCAAGCATAGACCGAACCGAACAAAATGGTCTGTTGTGCTATCACTTCCGTCATGTCAGCTATGGCATCAAACTTGTCTTGAAGTTCTTTCACTTGCTGTAAGGCTATCACTTGTTGAGATTCTTCAAGTTGCTTTATGGAATCTTCATTTTGGTTTATGATCATTTCTTCAAGCGTTCGAGCAGTACCTGCTAAGATACATAATCCAGCCAAGTCACCGCCTTCGGCATTGATTCTGGGGGCAAGCATTCCGCCTTGACTGTGTCCAATCAAGAATACGCGGTTTGCATCCACGCGTGGGTCTTTTTTTAGCATATAGACAGCCTTAATCGCATCTTGAATGATCTCTTCTTCTACTGAAAGTTTTCCTCCGAGCTCTTGAATGATCTGCTTGCCATAGGTATAAGTGCGTTTATCATACCTTAGCGATGCGATCCCTTCTTTGGAAAGTCCGTCTGCAAGGTCTCGAAACAGCTTATTTGCACCAATGGTTTCATCTTTATCCAAGGGGCCTGAGCCATGTACAAAAACAACTGCCGGAACCTTCTCCGTAGGATAATCAGGCAACGTCAGAATTCCATCCAATGGATAAGTGACATTTGCAACAACAGTTACGTGTTCAATCATTTATTAACCTCCTCTTTTATCTTTCTAATTATTTCTTTAATAAGATTAGACTGCTTAGGAAGGCTTTCAGAAATCCACTTTCGCCCAGACTTTGTTGTTTCGTGACTATTGTTTATAAATCCCACAGTTAAAATTACACAATCATATTACCACAATAATAACGGAACAATCGTTGCGTTTGTCTGCCCGTTCGCGGATTAGACCACTCCAAGTGTGAATAAGCATCTCAAGCCTTCCGAATAAATTGAAAAACGACAGCCTAAAGGCGGCTGCCGTTTCTTCATACCTTCCAACGCGATGGCGCTAAACGAAATTGCGCGTATCGTTGCTGCGTCCGAATTTGTACACGGCTATGAGGAAGAAGACAGCCGCGAACACAAACAAGATCAAGAAATTCAGAGCGATATCCGGCAGCCCGCTGCCCGACTGCAGCTTATCGATCGCTTGCAGCACCCAGCGCTGCGGCAGGAAATCGGCGACGCGCTGCATCTGCTGCGGCATGACCGAGATCGGGAAGAAACAGCCTGCAATGAGACAGGTCGGCGTCACGATCAAGTTCTGCATGGAGCTTGCGGCTCCCGAGCTCTTCGCGAATGATATGACCGCGAGGGATAGGCTGACCGATACCAGCGCGTATACCGCGAGCAGCAGGGCGAGCGTGCCGAACGAAACGCCGGCGCTCAGATGAAAGACGACGCTCATGAAGAACAACGCAATGGCGATTTGTACGGTCATGACGATTAGATTGACGACGATATTCGAGAGGACGTACACTTTCGCCGAGATCGGTGAAGACAGAATCCGGAAGTAGGTTCGGTTTTCCCGGTTTCTTAAGATCAACTCCGACAGACTGCCCGCGGACGTCAGCATGAACATTAGGAGAAATCCGATCGATTGGGACGACATTTGCTTCGTATCCGACGAGTCATTGACCGTCGATGTCGTCAGCTTGAAGTCCGACGTGCTGTATCGCTCATAAAGACGGTCGAACTTAGTGGTGTCCCCTTCGGATAGCCGCGCCATCGTGCTGACATTGTCAACGTAGCTGTTCAGCATTGATTTGAAGTAGGCCGTCACCGACGTCCCTTTGACTGACTGCAGCGCTATATGATCTGGTTTGCCCGCTAGAACACTATCGGAATAGCCTTGCGATAAAATAAGTCCGCTGTCGAGCGTGCCCGCCGCTAGTTGATCCTTGAGCTCGTTCTCGGTCACGTCCACCAGCTTGATATGATCCATTTTCCCGAAGAATTGTACCGTGTCCGCCGCAATCTTGGCGCTGCCGTCGCCGTTCACGACGCCGATTCGAAGATCGGGCTGCGCGGATGAACCGTAGAGCACGGTTGCCAGAATCACGCCGCCGATCGGCAGGCCGAAATAGATGAATAGATTCGATCGGTTGCGGAACGTACGCCGCAGCGTCGACACAACGAGAAACCATAATTCCTGCCACATGGCTATATGCCCTCCTTGGTCCGCCGTAAGTTTGTTGTCGATGCGAGCAGTAGCAGTGCCGCGCCAAGATAGAGACCGATAGCAGGCCATGCGGCGGCCGCGTTTCCGTTATAAATAATCGACGTCAGCGCGTGATTCCCCCACCGGAGCGGTGACAGCCAAGCTACTGTTCCCATAATGCCAGAATCGTCGACGGGGAAATACGCACCGCCGACGAACGAGGAGAGCTGGACCACCAGCATAACCAGTCCGCGGCCCCCGCCGCCCTTGATCCACGAGTTCGCCGCGATCCCAAAGGAAGTCGCCATGATGACTTCGCAGATCAGAACGGCGAATACTGCGCTCAGATGAGAACCCCAATACGCCTTGAACACCCATTTGCTGAAAGCGACGAGCGCGAGTAAACAAAGCGAATTGGCCACGACGTTGCCGAGCACTTTGCCTATAAAGATATCGCTTCGCCGGATCGGCGCGGCGAACAGTCTAACCCCCGTCCCCCGAACTTGTTCAGAACGGATTAATCCGCCTGCCGACATCGCGCCGAACAATCCGACCATGACCGTCATCGACAGCGCATAATAATCCATCGAGCCCGGTGTTCGGTCCGCGGCAACGGAGAGGTCTTTCACGTAATCGCCTCCGCCCCCCGCTGGGATGGACTGAACCCCCGTCGAACCGCTCTCTTCAGCCACCGCCGCAGCGGCGTTGTATTTATCGGTAAATGCACTCAGCATACCTTCCACGATTTTATTCTCCAGCGTATTTCGGCTGCTGCTGAATTGAGTCATGCCGGTATTGCTTACTTCGACGAATGCAGTGTACTGATCGCTGCTGATTTCTTCGCGCCCGTTCATGCCTGGTTTGAGTTGCTCGAACGTGACGCCCGTATGACCAAGTTCTTCCTGATACGCGGCGAACGCCTGCGACAGCTCGCCGCTACTCGTATCGCTCACCAACACATGGATATCGTCCAGCTTCATCTCGCTGACGAACGCGTTCGTCAGTGTGATGCCCAAGATGAGCATGAGAACGATCGGAAACGCGAGCATGAAGAAGAGCGTGCGGTGATCGCGAAGATGCTGCTTTATTTCTTTGACCGTTATCAGCCAAGCTATCATGCGTGATTCCCTCCTTTCATTCCTGCCCTTAATCTCTCAGATTCCGGCCCGTCAACGTCAGGAACACCGTCTCCAGATTCGGTTCCCTCTCCTCGACGGTGCGGATCTCCGAATCGCCTGCCATCAACTGCTTCAAGATTCGGTTCAAATTGTCGACGGAAGCGTCGCTGTGAATGCGAATAACGTTCTCTTCTTGGCTGACCTTGCGTACGCCCGGGAGCCCTTTCAACTGCTCGCCCTCGTTACCCGTCGCGCTCTTCAGCTCGATCACGATGTCTTTCGAATCCGTAATGGTTGCGGTAAGCTGTTCTTTCGTGCCTTCCGCAATGATTTTGCCATGGTCGACGATGGCGATACGCGAGCAGATCTCCTCGACTTCCTCCATATAATGGCTCGTGTAGATGATCGTGCAACCCGATTCGTTCAGTTCCCGCACCGAGGACAGAATATAATTGCGCGATTGCGGATCGATGCCGACAGTCGGCTCATCCATGATGATCAGCTTCGGCTTGTGTGCGATGGCGCACGCGATGTTGAGCCGCCGCTTCATCCCACCTGAGAAATTCTTCGGGAAGCTCTTCGCCTTGTCCCCGAGCCCGACGAACGCCAGCGCTTCTTCCGTCCGCTCCTTAAGCAGTTTGCCGCGGAGTCCGTACAAGCCAGCGAAAAAACTGACATTCTCGTAAGCGGTCATATCCTCGTAGATGGCCAAGTCTTGCGGCACGATGCCTAGGCTCTGTTTGGCAAACCGGCTCTCCGTCTTGATGTCCCGGTCGAGGATTCGGATGTCGCCGCCCGTCGGCTGAAGCAAGGAACAGATCATGTTGATCGTCGTGCTCTTCCCTGCGCCGTTCGCGCCTAGTAAGCCGAAAATTTCGCCCTGACCCACTTTAAGCGATATATTGTCCACCGCGGCGAAATCGCCGAACTTCTTCGTCAATCCGCGTATTTCCAACACGTTCATGCCCGCTCACTCGCTTTCTCGTTCTTAAGATAGTTTAAGTATAGGAAAAAAGGATGCCCTTATGTCAGTGCATAAGTTCATCCCTTACCCATGGGAAATCTCATATTCTGTTCGCGGCGATTTCATGACCGGTTCGCGGGATCAGCGTCGTGACGACGAAGCCGTGCGCGCCGTCGGCCGTCACCGTCCCATTCACGGCGGCAGTCCGCTCTTCCATGCCGATGAGTCCCATGCCTTTGATGATCTTGGACGCGCCTTGACCGTTATCGGCGACGACCGCCTTGATGAACCGGTTCATCACCCGGATCTCGACGTGAATAGCAGAAGCGCAGGCGTATTTGGCCGCGTTCGTGAGTGCTTCCATCACGTTCTCGTGGATGATCTTCCACTGAATCGGGGTGATCGTCTCCATGTTGCCTTCATGGACAACCGTCGTCAACAGCTCTGACCGGTTGCCGTACGCCTCGACGGCGGACCGCAATCGGCCAAGGCCGAGCTGCTCAACAGGCGGCTTCAAGTCCTTGAGCGTCCGACGGATTTGTTCGATGCCGTCCTTGGAAATGGCGATCGCATTGCTAAGCAACGCCTCTGCGGCTTCGGGGTCTCGGTGTAGCGTCAAACGAGCCGCTTCCATCTGGATGAGGCCACCTGTGATGGCATGCCCGATGCCATCATGGATTTCCTGAGCCACTCGGTTGCGTTCCTCCAACTTCACGAGATATTCGCTTGCCTGCGCATACTCCGCATTCCCGTTCAACTGTCTGTCGAGCCCTTGTTGGCGCAGACGCGCTCGCTCCAGATCGTCCTCCAGCAGATTCACGCGCTCCATATAGCGCTTGACAATGGCGTAGTTGAAGAAGACAAATACGGCGATAAAGCCGTATTGGACGAGCAGCGATGGCGCCAGGAACAGCATCGGCGCGAGGACGAGCACGAGCACAATGCGCCGGTCACTAATATAGAAGGACGCCAATTCGAAGAAAGTGAGCGGCAGCAGGAGCAGAAATTCCGGCTTCACGTACGTTCCGCAGAGCAGCAGATAGGCGATCATCGACACGATCAGCCCTTGCTTAAGCCGCGTCGATTTGACGATGTGGATCACTAAATTCATCGCCAAATAGAGCAGAAAGTAGAGCACCAGCATCCGCTCGGCTGCTTGATGCGCGAAATACGTCAACGCGATGACGTAGAGCCAAACGATCGTCTTGTTGCCGACAGTCCATAGTTCCACGGCGGACGAGCCTCCTTCGGTGCGTTAGCGGGTTCTGCCCGTCAAGTAGTAGATGGCGATCTGCGTCCGGTGCTCCAGCGCCGTCTTGTTCAGGATCGACGTAATATAGTTGGCCGTCGTGCCTTCGGAGATGAACAGCTCCTTGGAAATCTCCTTGTTGGAGTAGCCCTTCGCGATCAGCGCCATCACTTCAGTCTCCCGTTCCGTGAACGGACTGAGGTCGATGGGACTGGCCGCAGGCACCGCATCCGGAACCCCTGCGGCACCTTTATTCGCTGACGTCGCGGCGTCCGCGGGCAACACACCGATTGAGCTTTTCAACTTGTCGAGAATGATGTCCTGCAGTACATTGTTGCCGTGATAGACGCTCTTGATTGCGTCGCGGATGCGCTCGGGATCGTTGTTCTTGAGCAGATAGCCCTTCGCTCCGCAGCGAATCGCCTCAACGATCGATTCGTCGTCGTCGAAGGTGGTCAATATAAGAGGCTTCGTCGCTGTATGCTCTGTGATGAGGCGAGTCGCTTCCACGCCGTTCATGTTCGGCATCCGCACGTCCAGCAACGCGACATCGACGTCGTGCGCACGGCAATAATCGACGGCCTGCTTGCCATCCTCCACGGCTTCGAGCACCTCGAATTCCTCAAACGTATTCAGAATAATGCGCATCCCTTCGCGGATGAACGAATTGTCGTCTGCAATCAACACTTTGATTCTCATTCCGGCTTCCCCCTTTGCTGTTCTAAGTTTACCTCATAAGAGCTGCGACTGGAAAGTTGCGGAAACGGCAAAGAAACCGCCTCTGGAATCGTTCCTAAGACAGTTTCGCTATTTTGAATCGCCTATTAGTATCCGTTCTTATTTTTTAGTGTTCGAAGAATGAAGGAGGAAAAATCATTAGGTTTACGACCTAAGATCCACGTTAGAACATTAGCATTACCCATAGATCCATGTTCAGTGTAATGTTGGAACATCTTTAATATTGTATTTACTTGATAGTCTCCTGATCCACGCTTTCTTAATTGTTCAGCGAACATTTCGTCTTGAGGCGTTTTAACTTTGATCTCATGGCCAAGATGCTGTTCCATTGTTGATGTCATATCAGACAAAGATAAATTATCAGGACCACAAATCTCATAGGTAGCCCATTTATGCCCTGGACTAGTAAGAATGATTGAAGCTGCCTCGGCTAAGTCTTCTAAGTCAACCATGCCTATACGAGTTTCTTGAGTCGTAAAATACTTCTGTTGGAAGATACCTTCTTGACTAAGCAACTTCCAAGACTCGAGAATATTCTGCATGAATACTCCTGGCTGAATAATCGTATATGGGATCCCTGAATTCACAAGAAGCTCTTCAACCATTAGTTTTTTCTGATGATGCGGCATTTCTTGAATGACCGGATGGATAACGGAATGGAATACGAAATGTTCTACTTTGGCCAAGCGAGCTGCTGTTACTATCACTTGACCGATTTGAACTTCATCGGGATTCATAGCTGAACAAATGTGGTATACAGCCCTGATTCCTACAAAAGCTTCATTTACAGCATGTTGATCCAACATATCTCCTGTGACTACTTCCATCTCACCTAATGTTCTAATTTCCTCGATTTGTTCGGTTCTACGAACAAGAGCCCTTATCGGCTCTCCTTTAGAAAGTAAAGCTTTGATGACTGCACGACCAGCTTTCCCGTTTGCTCCAGTTATCAGGATCATAATAATTTCTCCTCCAAGCTCGCTTTATCGTTATAGACTTACCATGAGCGAGACGAATTAATCTGAAATTGTTAATGCCATCATACTGGATCTCTATTATTTATTCCAACGCATTTCATGTTATATTCTTATTGATTAGAAGGAATGATTGGGGTAGAAATATAAAAAAAAAGCCGCCAAATACGCGGCAATTACTTTACCAATACTTGGATAATATAATTCATAATTGTTAATTTCTATCGGCATGCAGCTTTTTGATAGGAACCCAAATTTCAGTCTTGAAATCAGGTTTGCTGAAATCAAAACTCTCATACCAAAGCATCTCCGGTCCATCTGTCATTTCATACCCAGATGTGGGGAACCATTCCGAGTAAATTCGTCCCCATGTGTCCTGGGTTTCAAACGGGCGTTTCTCGATAGTCGTAAATACGGCCCAAGTAGAAGCTTCAACTTGCAATACATCAAATCTATCTTTAAACCGATCGGGCATTTGTTCTTCCATCGCGATGCCCACGAATAAATCGAGTTCAGTCCCTTCAACCCGCTTGTCATCATAATTTGCATATGCATTAAGTATGCCTCTCGGTTCCACCTTGGAGTATTCCATTAATACTAGCAGGTCTTCCTGCCTCAATTTTCTCCAAACATTGGCGGTATGCGGGTTCGGACCGTTGTAAATCAAAGGAATTCTACCTCCCGCACCCATCAAATTAAAACTGCCCTTTTCAACGATACGATAATTCATTTCATATCCTCCTTGCAATGTTAATTGAAAGGTCATAGGTGGAAATGTTTTTAACATAACAGCCTCTTTACGTGCATGAGACGGACCAACACCATGCATGGCTTGAAAGGCCTTGCTGAATGCATCTGGGGATTCGTAACCAAGTCGGAATGCAATATCAATAACTTTTTCTTTGCCGGATTGTAATAATGTTGCTGCGTACGACAATTTTCTCTTGCGAATATATTCACTCAATGACATTCCAGCTACGTAAGAAAATATCCGTCTAAAATGATATTCGGAACAGCAGGCGATTCTTGATACGTGTTCAAAGTTAATCTCATCGCATAACTGCTCTTCGATATACTGCATCGCTTCGTTCAGCTTCTTCATCGTATTCATCCCATAACCTCCCTCCAAATACAATATAACGGATATTTACATATAAAACCCGCTAATCGAGATATTAGTTTTAACTGATTCTATTTCCCCCTCTCTCAACCCGTTATGAACGCAGACGCTTAGAACTTATCCGTAAACCCCAATTCAGAAACACCACGCTGGAAATGACACTACCCGCCCCTAACCCCATCACAAAAGTGAGTTTTTCGTTCATGAACAGCGCCCCTACAAATATCGCGATCACAGGTGAAACAAACGTAAATGTGGTAGGAAAGACGGTGTTCGTGACACGTAGTAACCAATAAAAAATGGAATAGCCTATTACGGAACCAAAAACGATCAAGTACGCTAGAGCTGCGAAAGATTCTGGGGAATACTCAGTTGGAGTCACATGCTCAACGCAGAGAGAGAGCAACAGAATAAACAAACCACCTACTACCATCTGCAGACCGTTGCTGGTCATGGAAGGTACAGAGCGTGTATGTTTTTGAAACCGAGTCAGTACGAACGCATATATCAATTTTACGCACAAGAGCAATGCGATGCCTACTTTAGCCAGTCCCTGTTCTCCCGTTGACGTCACCTGGCTAGTACCTGTTGCGACTAAGAACGTCCCCACAAAGCCAAGGGCTATTCCGATCATAAGGTGTAAACTGCTCTTTTGTTGACCAATCCACATTGACAGCAATGTTGTAAATATAGGGCTCGTACCTGCCAGAATCGCAACTGTTCCAGAAGGCAAATACTGTTCTGCCCAATACACGGCCGCAAACTGAATCCCTGTCAATCCCAACCCTCCGAAGGTGATCTCTTTCACTTGTTGCTTGGTAAGATGCTTGAGTGATTTGGCTCCTCCAAGCATGAACAAAATAATGATCCCTGCGAGGAAAAACCGAGCGCCCGCAAAGAAAAACGGAGGCATTCCTCCTTCAATCCCAACCTTGATCGACAGAAAAGTCGTCCCGAAAATCAAACACATCGCCATGTACGCAATCATCATCTTCATTTGCTCCTATCCAGTAGCTCTTCGATTCCCCTCTATAACACCATATACTTGCTAGAACAGTAAACGACGTGTTATAACAGTTGGCAGAAAGGAGTGAGACATGGAGATGAAAATTACATTAGATCGTAAGTCACGTGTTCCACTTGCCGAACAAATTCAATTAGCCTTGGCGGACCGCATCCGTTCGGGCTTGTATAAAGCAGGCGATCCTCTTCCATCCGTGCGAGAATTGAGCCGTGAGATTGGGGTTAGTTTGATGACAGCTGTCCTTGCTTACGAGAAGTTAGAAGCAAATGGATATGCACATCGACATCACGGCAAAGGTACGTTCATTCGAATCCCAAATTCGGAAAGAGACGAGATTTTAAAGGAAAACACCCCGAAACCTTCGTATGATTGGCAGTTGGCGATTCCCGATTATTTAGGAAGGTCGATGTTCCGGCATGTAGGGGCAGTGAACCGCAAAGATGTGAAATACCCCTTACACAGGATCAAACTACATACGGAAGAACTCTTGCCCATTCAACACTTTCAACGGGCACTTCAACATGCTTTATCCGACCGATCTTCAATTGGCGATTATGCACCGGCTGCAGGAGACGAAGCGTTGCGCAATAAGCTTGCTTCTTTATTTCAGGATAAGAATTCTCCGCTCACCGCATCCGAACTGTTAATTACTACGGGTACCCAGCAAGCCATTGATCTCGTTGCGCGAACGTTTCTTGGACCTGGTGATCTCGTTGCAGTTGAATCTCCTACTTATCCTGGTGCTTTGGATGCTTTTCGCTCGCGTGGCGCAACCTTGATTTCCATTCCTACAGATCATACAGGCATGAGACTGGATATTCTTCAGCAGTTGTGCGACATGCATCCCCCTAAATTGATTTACACACTGCCTACAGGTCAGAATCCAACAGGTAATGTCTTGTCTATCCAAAAACGCTTGAGTTTGCTGGAAATCGCCAAGAGCTATAACACCTTGATTGTGGAAGATGACCCCTGGAAGGAACTTTACTTCGATGATCTGCCGCCTCGTTCCCTTTTTAGCTTGGATCAAACTGGACATGTGATCTATTTGCACGGATTTAGCAAATCAATTGCACCCGGACTCCGTCTATCCGTAATCGCGGCAAGAGGTTCTGTGTACCAACGGCTACTCCATGCAAAAGCAGTGACCGATTTAAGTACCCCGTTGTATAACCAACGTATTCTGCTATACCTATTGGAACAGAACATGAATGAGCATTTTCACAATGTCCGTGGACAATTAATAAAGAGACGTGACGAGATTCATCAGCTATTGAAGCGTCATGCCCCCTCCGTTTGGACGTGGACGCCTCCGGCTGCCGGCCCCTTTTTTTGGCTGACATCGACAGACGGCGTCAACACGGACGTCTTGTTTGCTCAGGCCGAACGCCAAGGCATTTTATTCTTCCCAGGCTCTTTCTTCTATTCAGGAAATCCCGAGAGAAACAGTCTACGAATCGGCTTTGCTGCTCTGCCACAAGCGCAAATTCACGAGGCCATTGTAACACTCTGCCAGCTATTGCATCATGCCGATCCGGTATAAACGATATATAAATGCCCGGTAACTGCCCATTAAATGAAAAACGACAGCCATTTGTTGGCTGCCGTTTTTCCGTAATCTGTGTTCTATTAGGCCGTGATTTGAGCTGCGATGCCGTTCAATTCAGCCACGTCTTCGGCGGAAAGCTTCACGTTGGATGCACCCGCGCAATTAACGATGTTCGCCGCTTTGCTGGCGCCGGGAATTGGCAGAATAACTGGCGATAATTGAAGCAACCATGCAATTGCGATCTGCTGCGGCGATGCATCATGACTTCTGGCGATCCGCGAAAGCGTCTCATTGCTGCCGATACCTTGTGCGTTGCCCATGCCGTTAAGCGGGCTGTATGGTAGGAAGGCAATACCGAGCTCTTCGCAGCGCTTCAACACGTCCATGGACGAATGGTCAAACAAGTTCATACGGTTTTGAACAGACGCGACCGTTACAATTTGGCGGGCTTCTTCCAGCTGAGCAACGGAGACGTTCGACAGTCCCACGTGAACGATCTTCCCTTCCCGTTGCAATTCCGCGACTGTTCCCACGGATTCCGCAAACGGAACCTTAGGATCCGGACGGTGGAATTGATAGAGCGTGATTGCTTCTACGCCGAGCGCACGCAAACTGTCCTCGCACGCTTGACGCAAATGTTCAGGACGGCCATCGGTTTCCCAGCGTCCATCCGGACGAATGTGGCCGCCTTTTGTCGCGATGAGCACTTCAGGACGATTATGTAAAGCTTTGGCGAGCAGACGTTCGTTAT
Source organism: Paenibacillus sp. J31R98 (assembly GCF_056269245.1). NCBI lineage: Bacteria > Bacillati > Bacillota > Bacilli > Caryophanales > Paenibacillaceae > Paenibacillus > Paenibacillus sp. J31R98. Next base: position 1,352,936 of record NZ_JBWDNO010000001.1, on the reverse strand, counting down.
GACCATTTTCGGTCGAATTCAAGCAGTACGAATCAGCTGTATCGAATAGTGTAATGCCTTGCTCCAACGCGGCATGTACCGCTCTGATACCATCTTCCTCTGAAGGGCGTCCGTTAACGGAGAGCGGCATGCCTCCCATCCCGATTTCCCCCACGATAATCCCCGTCGAACCTAGCTTACGTTGTGGTAGTGACATTATAAAACCTCCTTAGATCTAGTTATGAAGCTTCCAAGAGTAGTGAATAATTTCCATATTAAATATACCAGTTAAGCTGCTTCACTAATAGTACTGAAAAAAAGTTCATCTAGTTCCCTAAACTATATTGCAGGAGATTTGGAGAGAAAAGTCGAATATTGAACACTATTAAATACGGATTTAATTGTGTTCGCCTTCTAAGCCATTTTTCTAGATGAACATGACCTACATCACGTTAAATCAGGAGCGAAAATCAATGAATATAGCAGTCCAACATGAGGAAGAATTGGAAATGTTTCTGATATGGCTCAAAGATCGATCCTATTCGCAGGAAACGCAAAAAGGCTATCTCCATGACGTGCGGGCATTCTTGCGCAGCACCTCTGAGAAGCCTATTGAGACTTTACGTAAAATCGATATCATGTCGCATCTCACCAAAATACGAAACAGCGGCGCGGGAGATGGAGCACGCAACCGATCGCTATCCTCGATCCGTCTCTTCTTTAAGGTTATGATTGAGTTTAACCGGATCCAGGCGAATCCGGCTATCGAAGTACAGAAATCGAAAGTAGAAAAAAACAAGGTGCCGGTATATATAGAACAAAATAATCTTGGAGATTTACTTAAGAACGTGAATACCCGGTTTCAAACTCGAGACATTACGATCCTTGCTCTAATGGCCTACTGTGGACTCCGCGTTGGGGAAGTTCATCGACTTAACATCATCGATTTCAATGTGAATGCCGGTCATCTTGCCGTACTAGGCAAAGGCCGTAAGTGGCGGTATATTCCGCTTCAGCCGGCATTAGTCATGCTTCTTAACAATTGCCTGACCCAAAGATTGCAGCCTAGAAGAATCCAAGAGAATGCATTCTTCATCTCTCGCCTTGGCCGTCGTATTTCCAAAAGCGCGATTCAAGATGTGGCCGAGAAAACATTTGAGCTATTTAAACAAGAACATCCACAGTATAAGGATGTCGCATTATCCTCTCATAAATTGCGTCATTCATTCGCTACAAATTTGTTCGCAACCGGCAAGGTCGATCTGCGGACACTACAAGAGCTCCTTGGTCATGCAGATGTCTCAACAACACAAATCTACACCCACGTAAATGATCAAGCAAAGAAGGACGCAATGATGACCATCCTCCCCCTATTACCTCAAACGATCAACAGTGGATTTTGAAAACGTTAAAGCCCTGCCCGCATCTCGCCATTGTCTGGCGTCGCGGCAGGGCTTTTTCATTAGTCATTTAATAAAGTCATTTGCTTTGACTTCATTCGCCATCTCTTAATGCTGTCCATCAGCAATAAGAGGATTGGAATCATAAACATGTTTAGCGGCAGTATCCATGGCACCAATATCGATTGCCGATAATCATTCGTAATATGGCCTAGATTGGACGTTAGGATGACGCTCAGGAACACCGCAAAAGCAATAAACCAAACGAGCTTCTTCCAATTCCTCACTCTCATCCATTCAGCCAATCCGTTGCTTGTCCCAAACATACTCGCGGATACCGAGATAAAATGAGCGAATGCATAGATACAAATCGCAAAGGCATCCACATTCTGAATGAAATCAAGGATGGAAATCGTTCGAATGGAATCCACCCAAGGGATAAGCAATTCCGAAGCTTGATGTGGCCCAACAACCAATACGGATCCAATCGATGACAGAATGACCCATAACGCGGACAACCCTATTGCCCATAAAGCCGATTTCATCGTTTTCTTGGAATCGATATTCATCCCCATAATCATGAAGGGAACCATGGATCCCCCCATCACGTCAGCCAAAGCGGGAATCGCTCCTTTCAGCAGGTTTTCCCCTCCCGTATCCGAGTATATGGGCAGCAAATTGGACCATTCCATGACGTCAAACATGAGGAAGAACGGAACGAAACTAATCAGAAAATATAACGGACCAATAACTTGGCTGCAATAACCAATCGCAGTAATTCCCCCTCTGACGTTTACATACACGGCTAGAATCACGAAAGGAATCAGAACCATGAATGCCGGAGTATTAGGCAGCAATTTAAGGAAGACATAATCTACCCACTCTCTAAGCGTCACAGCGGTTAATAAAAACCAGCTTACGATATACAAGAAAGCCGCTCCTCTTCCGAGCCAATTACCTAACAGCCTACGAAACAATGCAGGGAGGGACTCGTCCTTCGACAACAAGCTTGCCTTGACAATGATAAACGTAAGCAGCATCGCGGTGATTCCCATTACAAGCGAGATGATCCACGCATCTTGATGTCCATATTGAAACGCTGGATTCAGTGCATAATGCACCTGAAAGCAAAATATGATCCAAAACAATTGGCTGCTTGAGAGCTTCAAGAGCTACCCCCTCATCGTTATGTCGTAATCGTTATCTCCCCCCCTTTTCTCCCATATGGCGCAAGGAAACCTTAGATAGAACCGTAACTTGGACTTCGGGAAATCGCTCATCCCAATTTCCCTTGAGTCGTTTCCACTTATCCGGGTACCTTTGGTGAATGACTTCGCCAACCCCGAACACATCAAGAGCGTATTTTTTCTGCACCTTATGGATCACATCGGAAGCTCGCTGCTGCACTTTCTTGTTGAACTCATCTTCCAAAATCCGAATATCTGCATAATTGGCTAATTTCAAGTCGGTATCATTCTCATCCAGCATGCCTTCGCCGCTAAGGGTCAGCTTGGCTTCTATAACTTCGCCTTTAATCTTCGTTTCAATAGATCGCCCCATATGATGCAAAGCTAATGTCGCTAGACCACCTCCTTGAGTTAAATACTCCGTAATCATTTGACTTCGCAGGTAATCCGATGCCCAGAGAGCAGCGATTGCTTCTTCATCCTGCAAATAACCGGCTAATTTCAATGATTGGTTGAGCAGGGCAATTTCGGTAATGACGGCTTCATCTTGATCTGGATTTGACTCCTCTTTTTCCCGTTCTTTCTTATCAGGATTGATCACCTGCAGAATCGCCCTCATACCATCGCGCTTCATGATTTCCTTGATGAAGATCATCGTCGTTTTTCGATCATCAATCCCCCTGAAATGGATTTGACGAATCGCTTGAGTGACGGGAAAAGATTCGAGCTCTGCCTTCTCTTTGAGAAACTGATTTGCGCTTGTCCCTTTGATTAGAAATAATTTCGCGCGTATGTTGCTTTCCGGATTGCGTCCGAACTCATCAAGCAAACTCCCAAATCCACGTAAAGCTGCTTTTTCACCGATAAAAATCGCATCACGGTGTCCAAGAAATATTTTCCGGGATAATTTGGATTGAACCCTCTGGAAAGAATCTTCTAGATTCTTGCCTACGGCTGATTTCACTAAGAAAGAGGCCCCTTTAACGCCACCATCCCCCACAGCCGCTTGAGGAATACTGATTTCCGCACTAATCAGAACTCGGTTATTAGGTGCCCAATCCAGCCCCGTCCCAATCCATATGGAACGCTGGTTAGGCTCAACCATATCCCAGCAGCCTGTAGTCGTCGCAAGAAGAAGCAGAACGACTACAACAACCGCGGAAGATAAGCATGGTTTATTCCATCTTTTCATTCGTTTTGTCTCCTCCGCCGCCAGCGCATTGTTCGGAGAGCAACGTCTCTCAGCTGTTTGAAATTCAGAGGTGCAACGGGCATGAGATAACGTACTCCGAACGATTCCAATGTCACCAGGTGAATTAGAATGGCGATCAAGCCTAAGGAGAGTCCATATAAACCATAGATTCCAGCTAATACGACGAGGAAGAACCGCAGCAGCCGAAGCGGAATCGAGAATCCGTAGCGCGGTATTCCGTAAGCGGCGATCCCGGTTAGGGCAACCACGATAACAATCGGCGCCGAAATAATGTTAGCTTTTACCGCTGCTTCACCAACCACGAGCGCTCCGACAATGCTTACAATCGGACCTAACTGGGATGGCATTCGAATGCCTGCTTCCTGCAGACCCTCGAAGATGAAGTCCATGATGACAACTTCAATAACCGTAGGAAATGGAGATTTCTCGCGTGCTGTTGCAATACTTTGATATAACGAGCCGGGTAATAATTCCGGATTGTACGCCGTCAAAGCGACATATAAGGCAGGAAAGATCAATGAAACCATCATCATTATATATCTCACGGCTTTTCTGGCTACGACAAAATCGAATCGCTCATAATGGTCATCCGCAGATTGCATGCCCGTCCAAAACGTAACCGGAAGAATCAATACGCAGGGGGTACAGTTTGCGATGATGGCTACTCTACCTTCCATAATGCTTGCAGCCGTCGTGTCGGGACGATCTGTTTTCTGAATTTGCGGGAAAGGCGACCATGGCGAGTCTTGGATATACTCTTCAATGTAGGAGGAATCCAGTATCGCCTTCAATTGTACGGTTTGCAGTCTTTGGCGCACATTCTCAACTAGACCATCGGCCGCAATCCCTTCCACATAAACGAGGACCAAATCCGTCTGTGTTAGCGTTCCGATCGTGAACGATTCCATCTTTAACCGCGAAAATGGAATTCGTCTTCTCAAGAGCGTTGTATTCGTCCGTAATGTTTCAGTAAAGCTGTCTCTTGGACCTGAGATGACATTCTCCGTTTTGGATTCCTCAATTGAACGCTTCTCAAAACCACTGGCATCGACTAGCAATGCATCACTCTCACCAGCTGTAATAATTGCGATATTGGCTTTGAGCACCCCTTGAATTAAGTCTTCCACTTTATTGACATTCTTTGTTTGCCCGAACAAGACCAGATGATCTCTAATCAGGCTGCCAAGGCTTAATTCCTTACCAGAGGCTATGGAATTCTCCGCAGACATCAGGAGATGATTCATGGATTGCTCCAATTGTTTCGTGTCCACGAGACCATCCACGTAAGCAATTAGAATTTCATCCTCATGCTCATTGGGAAGTGCTCTAATCACCACATCGGAGCAGTTCTTGAATATCCCCTTCAACATCTGCTCGTTTTCTCTTATGTTTGAGCTCAAATCCTGCTTCTCGCCTAGAGCAGTCTCTTCCGAAACAGAGAACATTCCCTTCATTCCTCGCCAAAATTTTCTAGCGTTATGTTGTCCAGCCTTCGTTCCGTTCATACTTTCCTTGAATCCTAGACATCGTGCGCTTGCTAGCTGATAACAAAGAAGCGCAAGGGCAACAGCCCCTGCGCTTTTCTATCTTATTAATTGCGATAAAACCGATTTCGGCAGTTTGCAAACCACACTATAAGCTGGGTTAAACATGTTGGCAATTTCATACTCCACTGCTTGGCCAAGCAACAAGCTGGCTTCCGAAGACGTTAAGCCGTAATCTTCCTGCAGCAGCCGATACATTTCGGTCGTTGCATGTTGAAGTGCCTGGTCAAGCGGCCGTGCATTGCCGATACAGAACCAATGCGTATCGGTTTCACCTCTCGGCCAGCCTATCATTTTTCCCTTTAGAACGCTAACTGTGAACCGAACATCCATCGATATTTCGAGCCCTGTACCGATGATTTCTCCATCGCCTTGCAAGGCATGGCCATCACCTAGATACAACAATGCACCTTCGGTAGATACCGGAAAATAAACGGTAGAACCTTCGACCAGTCCTTTATAATCCATGTTACCGCCATACTCGCCGCTCGTAGCAGTTGAGATGAACTGACCATTGGAAGGCGCTACACCAAAACAGCCTAGAAAAGGCCGCAGAGGCAGCTTCAATTCAATCAGCCCCGGCGATGGCTCCTTGAGAAAAGCTATCCCCTGTGAAACATCCACCGTCCAGCGAACGATGTCCGATGCCAGCAATGAAGCAGCAACATTGGGTTCGATAACAGCTGGGGCAATCATGTTGGTTGTCCAAGCCCAATCGCGGTTCGGAGTAATGGATTCGAATGTAACCGCTAGCGTATCACCGGGCATCGCGCCTTCCACATAGAAGGGGCCTGTCATCGGATTCCCGCGAGTAGCTGCGCTTTCGCCGAACATGTCCCAGCCTCTGGCATCGACTGTCGTCGTGATGACCGTATCTCCATCCCGAATCGTCAATACAGATGGATGTTGGCCTATCGTATTATAATAAAGCTGTGGTAAGAACTGATAAATCATAGCTACTCCTCCTCGTCAATTGGATAGAGGGGCTGATCGTCAACCATCAATTCACAAGCGAGATCGCATAGACATGGATGTCCGTGTTAGCCGGCATCGTTATGCTGGTGACCGTTTTCCCTGGCGTTGGCGATAAGCTGTATCCGAACACATAGAACGAACCCGTTCCCATAGCGCCGCTGATATGCGCGGACGACATCACCTGCATCTGGTAGGCTGTTGTATTCGGCAGCGCCCAGTCCTGCATGGAAACACCTATGCTGCTCGAACTTCCGTCCGAATAATTCAAGATAAAGGTTCCTGTTTTGTTGCCGTGGGTGCTGGCGCCTAATAGCTTGATTGCCGAATACCGGTTCGGAGGCAGTTGAATGGTCTGGCCTATTCCCTTGATCTCATTGTTCTGTCCATCCGTTGCCGGTCCAAGCGTATACTTGATTCCACTATACGTCGGATTCAGACTCAGCACGTTCGCCGAGTAACCATATCCCGCATCTCCACCAAAGCTGTTATTGCTTGGACTCGTGTCGCTCGCCCAGCCGTCTTCGTTATAGTAGGACGACAAATCTGCTTGCTGGGAGGAAACGAGCGAGATCGCGAAGATGTTGACGTTCGGGTTATTAGGCAGTGTAATACTCGATACGTTCCAGTCAGGCGTCGTTCTCAAGTAGTAGGCGTACATTCTTCCGGTTCCAGATGTGTCTCCGGAGGATGTATGCATGGAGGTGAAAGTCTTGGCAGCCTTCTGCCCCGTATAGTCGCTTGCTGCCCAGTCAGACATCACGATGTTGACTTGGTTCGAAACACTGCCGCTGCTGCTGTAGTTGATTTTGATTTCTTTTGCCAACTGACTTCCGTAGGTGCCTGCCGCAAGCAAGCGAATTTCGGTGTATTTGCCAGAAGGAAGAGAGATGGTTTGACCAATTGCTTTAATCGCATTGCACTCGGTATTAACTGTGCCATTGCAGTTGCCGTCATAATTCGGGCCCATTAAGTACGGTGTGTTCTCGAAGGTAATGGTGGAAGGAACCTGTTCAGCAGGGTAAGCGTATGGACCTCCGCTCCAACTAAAGCTACCAGGAGATGCATCCGTACTAATCGCATCCTCATTGTAGGCGCCAATTGCTTTCAGGTCGACCGTGGTAACGGCCGCAGGAGCAGGTGATTTCGTAATGGAACCGCTGGCAGGAACCGTCGTTTGAAGTAGCGCTACCCCTGTCGAGCTGCCGAAGGATTTGATCGTGGAACTCGGCGTCTTGACGGACCAATCTTTATAGGTCAGATTATCTGCTGTACGGCGGTTGCTCCAAACCGTGTTTGCGTTCAAGTTCATCCAGGCAGCATACTGGCTCTGGCCGTCTTGGTTGATCAGCATGTTCATGTAACGGGCAAAAATACCCTTGAATCCTGCTCCTGCCTCCACTCCATCCTCGGCGTCGAAATTCAAAATGTAGTTGGTGTCGGTGATATGGTGGTAGGAATAATCTGCAGCGGCAATTGCATCTTGCAGATATGAGGAATTGTTCGTAGCTTTATATAGATAGTGGGCTGCACCAATAAAGATGCCTTGATTATAGGAGAACTCCCAGCTATCGATTGTGGTGTTGTCGCTATGCAGATTGTCCATCACGCGACCATTCAAGAACAAGCGGCTCTTCTCCCAGCTGTAAAGATCTTGTGCCTTCGTCAAATAAGTAGAATCGCCCAGCGCACTGGATAAACGCACTGCCGCGATGGCCGCCGGCATGTTGTTACATGTATTCTTTGCAGTCTTGGCATAATCCCACCAAATTCCGCCGCCTAACTGTGTGTCGTAAGCCGCACTCCACACGCCGTCGAACGTATTCTTCGCAGCAGTCCGGTAGCTGGCGTTGCTCGTAATGGAGTACGCTCGCAAGAACGCGATCGTCATCCACATCGGATCATCCGTAAGTGTTGCAACATATGTCCAATCGTTCCCGTATTGCGCTAATATCGAATTCGCAAGGATTACGATGTAATTATAATAAGTGGTGCTGTTAGTCCGATCATAAGCATCTTCGAGCACTTCTAGCATGAGAGCCTGCTTCCAAAATTCATCTTTCGCTGATTTCGTCGTATCAATAGCAAATTGATTCGCAGAGGTCATCCAATACGAACTAATGAAGGAGTTCATTGCTGTGTCGGCGTCAGAGCTCGTGAATGCGTTAGCAGGTGACGCATATGTACCGGCAATTACAGGAAAGGCAACTAATACAGATAGAACAAGCTTTACGACAGCCGTTTTAAATTTCTTCAATTGATGGCTAAACATTCGTTAAGCACTCTCCTCAATGATTTAAATTTAAACAACACTGCCTACTGCAATGGACTTGATTGGACTTGGCGCTCACCCCCACTTTTTATGAAAGCCCTTACAATTAAAAATTATAGAAGAAAAGAATATTGCGCGTATGACAAAATGGCAGAATTCGTTATAGAATTCTGCCATCCTTTTATACTTATCCCGATGACCATGCAGCTTCAATCTGCTCCAACCATGACTTGGCACTCGCTTTAAACCCCTGGTAGGATTCTTCTCCCCAATGCAGATAAGACACCGAAATGAGCTCGACTGTTTCAAAGAGTTGATAATATAGCTGCTTGATATCAAATAAAGGTGACAGCTTGCGTAGGGTTGAATATCCTGCCATGAAAGCCTGCTCTATCTCCGACGAATCCGTGAATACGGAATGCAACGATTTGAAGTCGAACTCCGGATCGCCGGCAATCGACCACTCCATATCGAGAATAGCTGTAATTTCTCCATCTGCACAGAGCATGTTCGCAAAGTGATAGTCGTTGTGAATCAACGATGCTGTTGATATGCCACTGAATATACTAGCTGCTCTCTTAATTACGAAGATATAGCGCTCGGCTTCCTCAGGAGTTAAAATTCCCAGCTTCAGACAACGATCGGTTCTTTGCTTCATTCCCTCTACTAGATACTGCTGCCAGCTCTCATATTGATTATTAGACGAGAGAGCAAGCTCTCCAAACTTATCCCGTCCAATACCATGAATCTTGGCAAGCAATACGCCCGAGTTGTATACCAATTTGATTTTGGATTCATCGGTAGCCGTCTCCAACGCTTTCCATATATCCACTCCTGGCATTTTGCCAGTAATCAATATTTCATAGGGCAAATGCTCCCGGCTGTTATCAAATACATAAACATCTGGAACCGGGATGCCTTCCGATTTCATCATTAGAAGCGCTTGCTGCTCATTGTCAAATTTCGGGAGCTCCACATCTCTCGCATTTATTCTAACTACATAATGATCGTTAATGAAAATACAAGGATTCACGATTCCCCGATCCGAATATTCGATACGATCAATTCGTCCGAGACTATGTTTCTCGAAGATAGCTTGTATCGTTAAGATATCAAATCTCATCGATTTCATGGCATGTCCTCTCATTATTTCATCGTTTATTTCTCTAACGCATAACGGGTCGCGATAATGCCCGACTTGAAATTTCGACTGGACAGCAGCTTGAGCTTAATTTTCTCGTTGCCTTCGAATACCGATATGCCGTCACCTAGAACGACCGGACAAATTGTAAGCAGGAATTCATCGATCAGACCGAGCTGTAGCAGCGTCTTCGCCGCTCCCGGGCTGCCGAAGATGACGAGATCTTTGCCTGGCTGCTCCTTGAGCGCCTTGATTTCCTCTGCGATATTATCCTTGATCAGCATCGTATTGTTCCATTCCGCCTTGTCCATCGAGCTGGAAATGACGATCTTCTTCACATCCTCCACCCATTTAGCATGTTCCAAATCGTGTGTCGAAGCATTCGGATCGTCCAGCACCGTAGGCCAGTAACCCTCCATCATTCGATACGTCGTGCGTCCGTATACGGGAGAGCCGACTTCGGCTACAACTTCCTCGGCGTATTTCTCAAATTCCTCGTTGTACGGAATCCAACCGAGTCCTCCGTTCGAATCCGCTGCATACCCATCCAGCGACACATGCATGAACAATACAAGTTTTCTCATGTTTATTTCTCCTCCAATTTCGAATTGAATTCAAAGTCCAAGCTAAGGATGGTTTATCGTCCAAAAGCCCATGACACCATCAGTGGGAACTCTTCGCGCCACATCACATCGTCGTGTGACGCGACCCGCTCTCTCATTTCCACGTCGGCACCTGCATCGCGCAGTGCATTCGCCCACCGGGTCGCGTTATCGAGGAAGAACGGCTCTAGCGTTCCGGCGACGAGGTATGCGCGTGGAATCGTACTCGGCATCAACTCAGGTGGTCGATAACCACCGCCCGGTGAGGCGGAGAAGATCGAACCGAATAGGTCCGGATGCCGAAGGCCAATGGCGAGTGATAGTTCTCCACCCGCGGAGACACCGCACACCGATGTGCGTTCGGCAGTTAGCGTTACTCCGAAACGCGACTGGGTCCATTGGTACACATCCTCGACGAAGAACTTCTCGTGTGCCGCGAATCGTTCCGGGTTAAAGACTGGCGAATATTCATGGAGACGCAGGGTCTCATCGTCCAGTCGGTGCACGCCGACGATCATCGTGGATGGTGCGCCAGTCTCCTCGAGGACTCTGCCCCACTGCGAGATCAACTGACCGTCACCGGCAAATACGAATGCCTGGGGCGGGTCCGGAGGGATGTACACCGTAACTTGTCGACCACCATCGTACTCGAACGTCTCGGTGACGAGCTTTCCCGAAATGAATGACATTCTCGCTAGCCCCCTCTTAATTTGCTGCTAAGCTGAATAAACACAACCAATTATTTCCGATATACAATTAATTCGTTACAATCCCTGAATACCCTCCAAATTGATTGATTCCGTTTAAACTGTCACGATTTCATTACGGTTACAATAACACCGTCCGTATTGTTGCCCGATATTTCATAGCTTCCGATTGTCGGCACGTGAAGCGTCGTTTTCGAAGATACCGGAAAATAATAGACAACGTACGTTTTGCCCCCGACAACGGTCGTGATCGATTTGTGCTCTTTCAAATAGTCCAAGTATTCCTCGAACGCAAAATGATTGTCTTGCATGATTACGCTATGGGGAAGTCCGACATATCGAAAGTGCCACGGCTCGTTGATGACGTCTGTTATATACGTTTTATCCTCCGGATACCGGACGATGAACCCATACTTCCAGGCATTCTCTTTCAGCCATTTACCTTCCGGGGCGTCTTTCATCTGCCCTTTCGTCGAACCGATGTCTAGTGCCAGCCCTAAGTTATGCTCACTATGCCCGGGAAGCGCCGCGATATCCGGTCCGAGTTTGTCGCGCAGCGATTGCTGCTCCTTATCGTTTCGATAACCGCTGCTGATCATGAAATGATCGATTCCGTCTGCGGCGGCATCCTTAATCATTGAAGCAAATTTCTTTGTCAGATCGGGCGAGAGCCTTATCTTGGTATTCAACAAGCCGAAGCCATTCAGCAGTTCCTTATGCTCGTACAAGTTGACGGCTTCGGCATCCGCATCGTTGGGCGGTACAGCAAGTTCTTCATTCACGAGAAGCAAGTTGCCCTCGTGTACTTGGTTCTCGTCCACTTGGATCTCAAGCTCGTTTGTCCGCTCTCCATTCACCGATGATGGCGTTTCTGACGAGTTGCCCTTCCCAACTTGTTTGACCGGAAGCGGGGAATCGGGCACCGAAACCCGATTATATAAAAATCCTATTAACACCAATGCCCCTAAGAGTACAAGCCACTTTCTCATTCATCGTTCCTCCCTCATTCTTTCTCTAGGTTAAACGAAAAAAGTTAAAAAAAAGTGGCTGAAACACTTAAAGATTTATTAAACCGGAGTCGGGTGGACGCCTTACTATTCCCTAACACAAAGAAAAGCACTTCGTCATTCAAACGAAGTGCTCTTCCTATTCTCGGATAACTAATGGGTCACTATGACCGTCATTGTTATACTTGTTGTTGTACCGTTCGCATTTTTAAGCTCACAGTAGTAATCATATTTTCCGGCAGCACGTCCGGAGATCGTGCTACTAATACTTTGCGCTTTCGGAGTAACTCCTGTCAGCGGCTTCGTATCGATCAGAACTCCGTTCTCATACAACCGGTACTCCGTCGCATTGGTTCCCCACCACATATTCATGGTCACCTTGTAATTTCCGTCGCCATCCCAATTATCTTGGGAGAGCACCGGTTTGCCAGGTGCTGCATCGGTTACCGTAACGGTTAGCGGCTGACTTGTTGTCGTGCCGAAGTCATTAGTTAACTCCGCCGTATAGGTGTAAATTCCGTTTGCCTTGCCGCTAATCTTAAAGGTAGCAATTTGTGCGGATGGTGAGTTCTCTGTGAGAGTTTGGGTAGAGATGAGTACGCCATTCTCGTACAGCTTGAACACATCGCCATTATTCCCCCACCACATATTCATGGTAATCGCATAGTTGCCATCCTTGAGTCCGGAATAACCGTTATCACTGGACAGAACCGGAATGCCGGGAACGTCAGTATACTTTGGCTTAGCAACTTTGATGGTGAGTGCGCCTGTTTTGACTGTCCCGTTGAAATTCACAGTGACCTGAATAATCGCCGTGCCATCCGCAACTGCCGTTATTACGCCTTTAGCATCAACAGTAGCAACGGTTGGTTGACTAGTTTGGTAAGTAATGACGGCACCAATAAGCGAGGTCGGTACACCACTGCTTAATTTGCCTTGTAATTTCGTTGTAGCCGTGTCCCCAGGGCGAAGTGAAGTTTCATTCGCTGTCAGGGTTAATTGGTTAAGCTTATTAAGTGGAGAAGCTTTCAGAACAACAACCCCCGTATCGGCTCCAACGATATTGCTTGAAGGTTGCTGAATATTTACTGGCAATGTCGAATATGGACCCATACGATCAACCACATTATCAGTAAAGGTCACGTTATCCGAGTTCCGCACGAAAATGACGGAGGTTGGATCAATGCCTTTATCAGCTCCGTTATTACCCGGATCTTCGAGGTGTGTGTTCAGGAACTTATTGCCCCGTACAGTTGCATTCGTCACACTGCTGAGATTAAGGTTTAATCCATTCACGGAGTCAAATGTGTTGTTCTCGATAAGGATGTTGTCAAAAGCTCTCTTGCTGGTGATGTTTCCGGCTGCGAAGCCGATCGCACCAGCTTGATCAGACCATGGCATAAAATGATGATACCCGGTACCGATAATGGTATTATTGCGGATGATCAGGTTATTGGCAGCCCCTGCATGGGAATCGGTTACAACCTCAGGGGAAACGATGATAGCCTTGTCTCCACCGCGGAAGATATTATTCTCGATAAGGCCGTCGCCTGCTTTCAACAACATACCGCGACCAGGGCTGTATACTTCATTATTCCGGAAGATGAAGCCATTCCCCATCCGATCAGGTGAAAAGATAAAGTCCTCTTGCTCAAATGGAGATTGGCGATCCAGTTTGATCTTATAATACGTTTCTTCCGTAAATCTCCAAGGCGTCCAATCCGCAGCACTGTTTATTTTCTGCAATAGTGCAGGATCGATGTCGGCCGTTGCCTTAGTCACTTTCTCCACAGCAGCAACGATCGCTTCAGGCGAGGAACTAAATTGCTTCAGCCTGTCGCCCACCTTCAAGACTTGGCTTCCATCGCGAAGGACGATCGTAATCTCGTCACCTTGAACCTTCACAACACCGATGTCACCCGATTGGATGCTGAAGGAATCATCTCCGGCACTCTTAATGACGGAGTTTTCGACAATTGGGCCTGTTTTAGCGGTCTTAAATTGGATTCCATCCCAAACAGCTGTCAGCAATGGTAATTCCGTTCCTCCTCGTGGAGCGGGACCAGGAATCAGCTTGAAGCCATCAAGAACCGTGCCTCCCTCGCTGCCGGCTTCCAGAAAACCAAAGCCTGGAGCTGTATGAAGCGTGACATCCTTAAACACAATGCCGCTGCTGCCTCCAACCGTTATCGCATGCGGGATGCCGCTTTCTTCCGGTCCTCCTGCTAAAGTCACCGGATCACCTGCAGCTACATTGGTGCCAACACCTGCTAATGAAATGCGTATCGTACCATCATCGTTCCAGCTTGCAGATGTGCCCCACAAATGATTAATGCGATGCTTCTGGAAGTGGGTTTGCGGATCATATACCGTTAGCCTCGAATAGAGCTTACGAGGGTAGCCTGCATCCAGCTTGATATCCACGTATGACAGATCCGCAGCAACGGTTTTCACATGACCTTGCGTAAACGGAAGCGGATCATAGTTAATCGTCATCCCTTTAATGGTTACATTGGAGCTGTTTGAAATCGACAAGGCTCTCGTTAGGGTAGTCCCGATTACCGTAACCCCGTCAGCGATAATCTTCAGATTATGAGCATTGTCGATCGGCATTAACTCGCTGCCTTCCCTTAGACCAATCCGATACGTGTTTGGCGGAATGACGAGCGTTCTCTTATCCTCTGCAATGGCTTTCTTGATCATTTCCTGAATATCCATGACGAGCAGCAGTCGTTGAATCATATCAATAGCCTGAGATCTGGTAAACGTTGCATGTGGCTGGAATGCACTCGGACTCGGATCGTTCGGCAGAACAACACCAAGTTTACGATCTGCCTGAACATACTTCAGAGCCCAATCGCTAATCGCGTCATAATCCTCCAGATCACTTATGTCTCCAAGCACAGCATCTTGTTCCATCGCAAAGTTGTATCCGTTGATAAGAATAGATGCTGCTTCCTCTCTCGTTAACGGAGATTGGGGATGAATATTCCCGTTGTCCAGCAAATGCGCATCAATAATGTCATTGTCGTAAGCACTTTGCAGCATTCCAGCGGAAGAATTATCAGCGGTTACATCATTAAAAATTCCCTGATACGGCTTAACGGGCAACTTTAACGCTTCAGCAAGCATGAAGATTAACTCGACTCTGGTTGTTGCGCCTTCGCCGTCTACTGTTAGCTGGGCTTGATCCATTAATCCTCCATCAGCAGTCGTTACTGTAATTGTTGCAGTACCCGGACCAATTACTTTTACCGATCCGTTATTAACCGTTGCGACCGCAGAATTGCTTGATTTCCAGTAGAGATGATTATTCGTTACATTAGAAGGTAATATTGCAGCTTGCAGCAAGACGTTCTCCCCGATGCCAGGAGTAAGATCATGCCGATCCAAAGTAACCTGGGTTGGTGAAATCGTCTCTGACACTTCCTTGAATCTCAGCGTTGGATCCCACACAATATCATCGAAGCCATTCGCATGATTCTCACCGCTATTTGCGATGAAATAAATACGATCTCCTTTAAGTACAGAAGTCGTTACATCCGGGAAGTTGATCGTTTCCCCGCTATCAATCGACGCCCATTCCTCGCCGCCTGGCCAGATCTGGGTATCGTTCTTCATAACCTTTAATCGTGCACCGCCGTATGTATCTTTGTGAATCGTAATAGGCTGTGCAGCACTTATCTTCAACTCTCCTGTTTCAGGAGCAATGAAGGTACGGGACGTATCGGCCTGAGTGCCTGGTGTTAATAGATTGCTCGATATTTTGCCATAATCCCAATTGTTGCTCGTTTTCCACCAGCCGCCTCCGCTGAAGACAGGGAGATCCACGAATTCATCAGTGCCTAATAGCCGGTATTGGTTGTGCCAATTATCAGCACCCTGCTGGCCAGAGAAGCTTGCTGAAGCCTTGTATAGCGGATATCCGACTGCTGTAATCGTACATGTATCCACTAATCCACCGTCCTGCGTAGTCACGGTAATCACGGCCGTACCGCTTGATAGTACCGACACGATGCCGTTAGTAACCGTCGCTACGTTCGCGTTGCTCGATGACCATATTAACCTTGAATTGGATACGTCAGCGGGAGTGATTTCCGCATTCAGAGTTGTCACATCACCTACATTCAAGGTCAATTCATGCTGGTCCAAGGTAACTTCTGTTGGTGAGATCACCTCAGTGATTTCCGAATATGTAATGACCGGATCCCATCTGATATCATCCTGCCCGTTCACATGATCAGCACCGCTGTTAGCGATGAAATAAATACGGTCGCCTTTCACGACAGTAACTGTCAGATCTTGAGAATCAATCGTCTGGTTCGCATTAAGTGATTCCCATTCTTTGTTTTGCGGCCAGATTTGAGAATCATTCTGCATGATCTTCAGTCTTGCACCGCCATATGTTCCCGGGTTAATCGTAATTGGTGCGACAGTCTTAATAACCATCGTACCTGATTCCGGTGCAACAAAAGTACGGGATGTATCGCTTAAGGAACCTGGCGTAATTTCATTCGTCGCAACTTTCCCCCAATCCCAGTTGTATGGCGACTTCCACCAGATATTGCTGGAGTTAACAGGAAGGTCTACAAATTCTGTTGAATCAAATGTGCGGTACTGATAATGCCAATTATTCGTTCCCTGTTGACCGGAATACCCCTGTGATCCCTGATATACCACTGAGGTGTTCTCATCAGCAAATGCAGTCGAGTTTGCGGGTATGATACCTGTGAATAATAACAATGCAGTCAAGAATAGAGCTACTCGTTTTCCTCTGCTGCCACTCTTCATCAATAACCTAACCCCTCTTTTGGGCTCACGCCCAGAATTTGTTCGAACGTTAACTCCTCCTGTTGTTTCGCAAATCGATAAAGCGCTTACAAGTTTAGAAAACACCTCCTTACACGGAGTTTGAACAGTCCAAGCACACGACCAAGATGATCTGTGCTTCAAACTTATCTTACTGATTTATAGTTTAAAATACAACATTAAATTAACTATTTAAATTTAATTTTAGTATAAATTTAGGCTCAATAAAAAAAGGCCTGGTTCTCCCAGACCTTTCTCTACGACCTATTCTCTTGCAGCCGGCAACTTTCCGGTACCTCTTCTCCTACCTCATGTATTTTGCGAATGAATACTTCCCAACTCTTGAATACGTCCGCCGGTCTACTGTCTCGGTCCAGATATCTATGACAGCACTAGTTTGCTGGTAAGCCCGACACATATTTCCTTCTCTGAATGGAAATGTTAAGGCATAAGGAGTGAGCATGATGGCAATGAATTCTCTTCAGAATAGGAACATTCCGGAGGAATCCGTCGGCCTGAAGCCGGAGTTCGATTATTACGGACCTCTCAGCGGAGTGCTTGTCGAGAATGAGACGAAGCTGCATACCATATTCGATAAATGCGGCGACTGCAAATTCCATCGCTTTCAAATTGCCACGACTTGCGAGGCTCTGATCGTTAATTTGCCGGGACTGATTAGTCACGAGTTACTGGAGAAATCGGTAATAACGCCGATGTTCTCGCTGGATACCATCTCGGAGGACGACCGACTCGACATGGCATCCTTCATGAGATACAGAGTACTGCATTCCCTCTCGATCGTCACGGTAGCTTCATATGAAGAGACCGTGAACGGCATTCTATCTGGCAATACGGCCATTCTGTTCGAGGGCAACGCCGAAGCAATCCTGATCGAGACGGCTTATCTCCATGACCGTACTATCACGGAGCCGAATTCGGAGCTCACTCTCCGGGGTGCGAGAGAAGGATTTATCGAGAATATTCAGACCAATATGAGCATGCTTAGACGAAAAATCAAAAGCGAGCGGTTGAAGGCGGAACCGGTCACGATTGGCGACATCACCAAGACTCAGGTCGAGATCGTCTATCTGTCGGGCATCGTGAATCTGCAGGTTCTTGACGAAGTCAAACGCCGCCTTGCTACGGTGAAGCTGGACAGCGTTCTGGAGAGCGGCTATTTAGAGGAATGGCTGGAGGATACACCGTGGTCTCCCTTTCCGCAGGTGCAGAATACGGAACGCCCCGACGTACTCTCCGCGAATCTTCTCGAGGCTAAGGTCGGCATATTGGTAGATGGCTCGCCTTTTGCGCTGATCGTCCCGTTTGTCTTCTGGGGCGGGCTGCAGGCGGCGGAAGACTATTACGAACGCTTCATCTATGCGTCGTTCATTCGTATTCTTCGCCTAGTGCTGCTGGTGCTTTCCTTGATGCTGCCGTCGATCTACGTGGCGATAACAACCTTCCACCCTCAGATGATGCCGACTAGTCTGCTGCTCAGCTTCGCATCGGCAGTCGAGCCTAGCCCTTTTCCGGCGCTGATCGAAGCATTACTAATGGAATTTCTTTTTGAGGTGCTGCGGGAAGCAGGCATACGGCTGCCCAAGCAAGTCGGTTCTGCCATTAGCATCGTCGGCGCTTTAGTCATCGGGCAGGCCGCCGTCCAGGCAGGCATCATCTCCGCTCCCATTGTCATCGTTGTATCGCTTACCGGTATCGCTTCATTCGCCATTCCGCGATACAGCTTCGCTATTGCGTTCCGGATCTTGCGTTTTCCATTGCTAATCGTATCCGGTCTCTTCGGGATCATAGGGCTGTCAATCGGGTTAATGTTAATTCTCATCCATTTGGTGAATTTGGAGTCTGTAGGCGTGCCTTATCTTAGCCCGGTTGCACCGGTTAGCCCTCATAATTTAAACGATGTCATTGTCCGAGTCCCGCGCCGCTTCTTACGCGAGCTGCCTGCCGCCATTGCAGGGCGAAGAAAATGGCGCTATCGTCAAACGAAAGAATGAACGATTCGGGCGCGGGTATCGAATAAGGAGCGAAACGCAATGATTCGAATATTGGCGATACTGCTCGCCTTCGCGTTTATACTACCGCTTACGGGCTGCTGGAGCAAGCACGAGCTGAGAGATGTGGGCCTAATAATGGGCTGGGGAATGGACATCGACAAGAACGGATCTTATGTCGGCTCGGCGCAAATTGCAATTCCATCGCGAATAAGCCTAAGCCAAGGCGGCAGCGGGAAGGACTCGCCGCCCTATGTTACGCTCAGCGGAAAGGGCCAAGATATTCTGGAGGCGGCGTCGGATATCCAGCTGAAAACATCTCGCTTCCTGTTTGCCGGCCATCGGCAAAATATCTTTATCGGGGAAAAGCTGGCTCGTTATGGGCTAAATGAAATTCTTGATGAATACAGCCGCAATCCCAACGTTCGACTTCGAACCGATATTTTTGTCGTCAAGGACGGGACGGCCAAAGAGATTCTGAATGCGGATCAGCCCTTCGAGCGCGAGCCTGCGCAAGAATTCAGCAAACTGTTCGGGACGATCTCTGGAACCCGGCTAAAGTCTTTTCTTCAGCTGCTGCAGGACGCCGGTGAAAGGGGCAGCTGCGTGTCCATTCCGGCCTTCACTTCCGACCTCAGAACCGAACAACACCATATCTACAAGTGGGCTGGCGAAGGCGTTTTCAATGAGAATATGCAATTGATCGGCTATTTGGACCCGATGGAATCGCAGCTGTTAATGTGGATACAGAATCAACATCAGCCCAACTTCTCCTACACCTTACCCGTGAAATCCGAAGGCGCGGTGGCCTCCGTGGACATCCAGCATTTGAGGGGCCGCATCAGCAGCTCTGTAAGCAATAACAAACTAGCCTTCCGCGTCGCGTTGACCGGCAAGGCCTTCCTTCGGGAGAATGAATCCAAGGTCAATCTCAGCGCCGATGATGAATTGAAAATCCTTGAGCAACAGCTGAACCAGAGCGTCAAAAGCGATGCGGAAAAAATGATTGATCGCGCTCAGAAAGGGCTTCGATCCGACGTCCTGTATTTTGGCAAACAACTGCACCGCGAACATCCTTACACGTGGAAGCGGCTGAAAAACAACTGGAACGCCGTTTATTTTCCAAATGCGGAGGTTACGGTGGATACGCGCGTCGCCCTCGTCAAAATTGGCTTGACGGGTACTCCCCAGCATCTTGAGCGAAGGCAGGTCATTCCATGAAATCCGATTACTCCATGACATCCAATCAGATCATGTGGCTGCTAGCTACGATGAATTTCGGTACCACCGTGCTGCTAAGCTTTACCGGGACCATTACAATCGCAGGCCAGGACGCTTGGATCGCGGTTATTTTATCGGGAGCGTGCTCTCTTCTTCCGGCGTTCGTCGCACTGCGCCTCGCCTGCCTCTTCCCGGACAAGACGCTCTGCGAATTTAGCCAGATCCTTCTTGGCAAATGGGTCGGTAAGCTGATCGCTCTCGTTTATTTGGTCATGTTGTTGTTGATGATTTCCTTCGTCCTTAGACAAAGCGCCGATTTTGTCACTATCGCCCTGCTTCAGGATACGCCTATTTCGGTTATAAGCGGATTAATCTGCCTGCCTTGCTTATATCTAGTCTTGTTCGGTCTTAAGTCGCTGGTCCGTTGCAGTGAGGTAATCGGGCCGGTCGTATACGCGCTCGTTTTGATTCTGCTCATCGTGCTGGTGAAAGACGTCAACCTGCACAACCTGCAGCCGGTTTACGCCGATACCGGGGCGGCGAATATTATGAAGGGATCGGTTGGCATGATGAGCTATTTATGCGAGTCCGTACTGTTGCTCCTGCTGCCGCCTTTCATGGGTGATTCCGTTAAGGAGAAGCGCCGAGGATTTATACTTGGAATTTTGATCGCTTGGCTGTTCCTGTCCTTGTTCTTGCTTTTTGTCCTCATGATATTCGGTCCCGATCTCTCCAGCAAAATGTGGTATCCGGCTTATGGAGCGGTTAGGTATATATCCTTGGGAGGCTTTATCGAGCGTGTTGATCCGATCGGAGTATTGATCTGGATGTATTGCATGGTAATTAAATTATCCTTATTTATACTGATGGCTTCCTATAATCTGTCTAAGTGGCTTCATCTGAAGAAATGGAAAAGCAGCGTATGGATCATCGTTGTGGCGGGATATGTAGGCTCGCTTCTTCCGCATAATATCATCAACATGCAGAAGCTTTTCCCCGAGCGGCTTTGGCTCCCTTGGATCTTCCCCATCACTCTGGTGCTCATTCCCCTGCTGCTATGGATGACATCGATAATTCGGGGGTGTAGGATTCCGGACCCGGGAAGAACTTGAACTTACGCCAAAGTCCTCGCCCGGAGCACATAGAAACGGCAGCCAGCATCGTGGCTGCCGTTTCTTTCATGAACAATCAGATAAGATTACATTTTTTAACGTTGTTTTATTGACGTCCGTTCATTTAAGATAAGGGAGCTCAAAAAACGGTTGTCATACAAACTTTTTAGGGGGAAATTAGAGAAAATGGGTAAATCACGTACAACTAAGCTTGTTGCTGCAACATTGACGGCGGGAATGCTCGCGATTCCGTTCAGCCAGCTCGCTTCGGCCGAGACAGGCGGCAGCTCGACATTAAAGCTTAGCATTATGGAGACGACGGACATCCATACAAACCTGATGTCCTACGACTATTATAAGGATGCAGCAGCTCCGACTGTCGGATTGGCACGCACCTCTAATTTGGTCAAGCAAGTACGGGCTGAATCCGAGAACACGTTCCTGGTCGACAACGGCGACTTGATTCAGGGCACGCCGCTCGGCACGTTCAAGGCGAAGGTTGAGCCGCTCAAAGAAGGCGAAATTCATCCGGTCTACAAAGCGATGAATTTGATGGACTACGACGTAGCCACGCTCGGCAACCATGAGTTCAATTATGGCCTGGATTACTTGAATCAAGCGATTAAAGGCGCCGATTTCCCTTATATCTCCGCGAATGTGTACGTGGACGACAAGGACAATAACCCGGATAACGATGTCAATAAATTCGAGCCTTACAAAATCATCGAAAAAAAATATAAAGACGAAGCCGGCGTCGAACAAACGCTCAAAATCGGCGTCATCGGTTTTGTGCCTCCGCAAATTATGGATTGGGACAAAGCGTCGCTTGAAGGCAAAGTCATTACGAAAGATATTGTTGAAACAGCCGAGAAATTCATTCCTGTAATGAAAGACAAAGGCGCAGATATCATCATCGCCATGGCGCATACCGGCTTTAACGGCAGCGCGCAGCCTCACGTAAAAGCAGAAGACGCTGTACTGCCGCTCAGCCTCGTTCCCGGGATTGATGCAATTACCTTCTCTCACACGCACAAAGTATTCCCTGCTGCTGACGAGAAATCGCTCGACGCGTTGTTCAAGGACGCATCCGGTGCCGTATTGCCAGGAGTAGACAATGCCAACGGTACGATCAACGGCGTGCCTGCCGTACAAGCTGGTTATGGCGGCAGCGACCTTGGCTTGATCGATTTGACGCTGGAGAAGAAGGATGATAAGTGGAGCGTAGTGGGCTCCCACTCGTCTACCTTGTCGATATACGACAAAACGGCAAAAAAATCGCTGGTTGAAGAAGATCCAGCCATTGTAGATGCCGTCAAAGCGGATCATGAAGCAACGATTGCCTATGCGAACAATCCAATCGGTACGACGACTTCGCCGATTCACAGCTATTTTGCCCTGGTTCAGGACGATCCTTCAGTACAAATTGTAACCAACGCGCAGAAGTGGTATGTGGAGCAGTACGTGAAGGCGAATTTGCCGCAATACAAAGATACGCCGATCCTGTCGGTTGGCGCGCCTTTCAAAGCAGGTCGCAACGGCGTCGAGGAATATACGGAAATCAAGAAAGGCCCTCTTGCGATCAAGAGCGCAGGTGATCTGTATCTGTACGACAACACGATGAAAGCGATTCTGGTGAAAGGCTCCGTCGTGAAGGAATGGCTCGAGATGTCCGCAGGCAAATTCAACCAGATCGACCCTGCAAAGAAAGAAGAGCAAGCGCTGCTTAACGCAAGCTTCCCGGTCTATAACTTTGACGTAATCGATGGCGTTACGTATCAAGTCGACGTGACGAAGCCGGCAAAGTATAAAGTCGACGGTACAGTAAACAATACCGATGCCAGCCGGATCATCAACCTAAAGTACAACGGCAAGCCGGTTGACCCGAACCAAGACTTTATCGTCGTAACGAACAACTACCGTGCAAGCGGCGGCGGAAACTTCCCAGGCGTCAAAGGAAGCAAATATATCATTGACTCCACGGAAGAGAACCGCCAAATTCTGATGGATTATATCACGGAGAACAAAGAGATTAATCCGACGATCGACAACAACTGGTCCATCGCGCCGATTTACGGCGACGTGAACGTGACGTTCGCTTCTTCCCCGAAAGCGGAAGAGTATGCGAAAGCGACTAGCAACATCCGCTACTTGGACAAAACGGATGATAAAGGCTTTGGCCTCTTCTCGATCAATTTGAATAAATCATTCCGTGACGTCCCTGCTTCCCATTGGGCTTACGCGGCGATTCAGCGTCTTGCGGCCAAGCAAGTCATTCAAGGCAAGAACGAGACTGATTTCGACCCGAGCGCACAAGTCACACGCGCCGAATTCTCAAGCATGCTCGTCAATGCGCTCAAGTTGAAGTCTACAGCTACGGCTCCCGCTTTCAAAGACGTAGCAGCCGGCAGCTGGTATGAAGATGCGGTTGCTGCGGCTTACGGCAATGGACTTGTTAAGGGCATCAGCAAGGATCAATTCGCTCCTGGAGCAAGCATCACTCGCGAGCAAATGGCGGTCATGGCGAAGAACGCGCTGGATATTTCACAGAAAGCAAGCTCAGAAGAGCAAGCAGCTGGCACTACATTCGCAGATAGCGATGCATTCAGCACATGGGCGAAGTCCAGTATTGACGCAGTTGCCGGTAAAGGCATCATGAACGGCCGCGGCGGCAATCTGTTCGTCCCTAAAGCAACCTCGACGCGTGCCGAAGCAGCGAAGGTCATCGATTTGTTGATGACGAACGCTTCGGTAGCGGAGACGAAATAAACGTTAATATTCACTATCATCCCGCAGGATGGCCGCTGTATGCGACCGCTTGCGGGATTTTTTTATCAGACTATGATCGTTTACCCTCGAAATAGGAATACTTGCTTTACGTACCTGAAGAAGCGAACATCCCTGTACGATGCCATTCGTTTGTTTAGATCGCGATATTCCTCCAGTTTGTCTGAAATGCGTTTACTTCTTTCATCGATCTGCTTATCCATGTGATGAAGCTCGTTATCAAACCGAGTTCTCGCAGCCTCCACTTCCTTCGCTAAGGAATCCCGTTCAGGATGGTGAGCCTGCTTGATCACATCTAACCTTTCCTGTGCTGCGGATTTATACGTTTGTTCCGCAACGTTAAATTGTAACTTCCGATCCTTATACTTTAACGCTATGGCGGAGATTGCACTGCGAGGAAGGACTGCAGGAATTTTCGTTCGATACCTGCGTTCGATCTTTCTTTTCCAGTCAACCAGCGCCTTTGCTTGAGATTTGCTCATGCCTACATGAACCGAACCGCCGTTCTTTAAGATCAAATAGGCCCTGTCGATTTGTTTGCGGCCATAGGACTGATTGATCGTAATGTCCTTGAAATCGGCCGGCGTACGAATGCCGTTCGTTCTTAATCGTCGTTTCATCTCATCGTCAATCTCCGGAATTGTTTCCTGACTAAGCTTATGTTTAATGATTTGCTCTTCCAGCCATGTTCTTTGGTATGAAACCAGTTTGCTGGACAGCTCCGTTGTTTCCTCTTGGTCAATGGTTCGTTTATCGCGGGCTAACTCCATTAAATGAAGATGAAGCTCCTTCTCCACCGCTTCCGTTTCATGCCGTTCCCGACTGGCTACTTCTTCGAACCTTTGCATGCTATCTTTTATCAATTCCTCTTCAATTTGACTGAAATTTTGTCTAATATCGTTCAACTCGTTCAGATCGCTTCTCAATTCGGATAGGATAAGTTCCAGCCTCATTATTTTATTGAACAAGGCTCTCTTATCCTGAACAGCGGGAACCTTCCCGTAACGCCAACTTAAAAAAGCCATCTCCGTTCCCATACCTACTATCGAACAGACGAGTAGCGCTATGATCGGGGCACTACTGTACAAAACAGCCGCGACTGACGCTGCTGCGAGTAATATCAGATAGGAAACGATGCTGTCCTGCAAGAACAGATATGATGATCGCTGGCGCTGTTGATGCGGCGGCGTAGCTTCCAACGCAATATGGTCCAAGACCCACGACGATCCACCAGAATACGAAGTTTCCAGCGGTGATGGGGCGGAATCTTTCCGTGGCTTCCGCTTTAATAGCCGTTCAAACAAGGCTGTTACTGAAGTTCCAAGTGCCTGCCTTTTAGAAAAAGTCGAGATATGGAGGCTTGACAGTGACAGTTGTCTAGCATTCTCCTCCGAGTCGAGATCATGGAGTCTAGGCACCTCCGGTACTTCCACCGTCGCAAATGCGCGAAGGGCTCTTGCTGATGATCGTACCTCTTCGTCTTCCACAAGCGCTAGCAATTCAAACGCCCGCGATGCATCCGGACTAACAAAGTCGTTGCTTCGGAAGAGGAGGCTTTCCTCCTGCTCCCCCGCTTCAAGCGAGTGCCATAAGGAAGGATCGGCACAAACAGCAATGATCGATATCCAAACTACCCAAGCTGAAAAGTAATGGATATAGGGGCCAAAATGCTCTCCATCCCTTCCTGGATGCTGATAGTTTCGATGACCGAGTTCGTTGCTTCTCATGCCGTTTAAAGCGGGGACATACATCCCGTCATAGTCGATCAGGATGATTTGATCCTTGTTGATCAATATATTTCCATGCTGCAAGTCGCCATGCCCTATATTAGCCGAGTGCAGCTCCCGGGTCATGATAATCCATTTATCGGAGAGTTCTTGAAGCAGATCGGAACGATGCAAATTCCGCCCCATATAATCGAGTAACGACTCTCCCTCCACCCACTGCATCTTCACGACCGGGAACCACTGACCATTAATGTTGATGCCCTCGGAAAGGTATTCGAAAGGAACGAGATAAGGAAGAGGATTGGAACGTAAATGCAAGCTGATGGCATCGTAACGGATCTTCTGATCTTTCACATTGCTCGTGAAGCACCTGACCGCCCACTCGCGCTCACCGCATTTCAGTTTGTATACGCTGGCGAAACTTCCCGATATCGGACGAGGCAGGCCGAGCTTATCCAATTCAGGGAGGCCTGCCTGAAGTTCCGGATCCGCGAAGCAGATACGTGGATTTTGGATTGCTTCCCTATAGTCTTGCGGAGTGGGCCAGAACATACGCCTCACTTCCCTTTAATCAGTTTTAGACGAATGAACGTAACGTCATCGTTTCTAAGATAGAAATTGCCTTCAGGGTGAGGCCGCCGTCTTTCTTCATGAACAAGATGGTTAAAGTCACTCTCGCCTGCTAGCTTATGTAATAGCCTTATCACGCTACGGTCTTCCTTGTAACGAGTCAATAGCCAACAGGCTAATGCATCAGTCATCAACCAGAACACATCTCCCACATCGGCGTCACCGCTCCAACTGCGAACGAACGCTTTAAGCTGATCGTTATTGGCCGTGTTACTCGAGATAAGAAAAGGTCGACGCCCAAAATCATCGGCTGTGCTTAAAGGAAATGAGGCGATCATCGTATCCCCTCTGACATGAAAAATACAACTGTCGCCGACCGCTATCGCGTCAAATCCCGCGGACTCCGCATCAGTCGCGAATTGGAATGTAATCCCCGCTAATGTGGAAAACGCCCCGCTGCTGAGCTTTTCTTGCGCATACCAGGGTAGATTTTTGCCGCCTGTTTTCTTCTGCCAGGCTTTCGATAAGGGGGAGACTGATTTATGAATATGCATGCCGCCGAATCTGCCAAAGCAATAAGCGCTAGCGAGCAATTTCGCCCACAACTCCGCATAGGAGGACTCACTGGCCCCATCCGCTATGGCGAATCTACAGATTGTCATCTCCTTGTGAACATGGGTGCTGCTATGGGAAGCATCCTCGTATTCATCGTTGCGATTGCCTGCCTTCGGTAAGTAGAAACATTCGCTTTCGATTCGCATACCTGTAGCCCTACCGCAGATTGGCCGGACGCGTTCCGATATCAAGCGCTTGGATCACAAGAGTTAAATCCGCATTGAGCACAAACCCTCTCGCTCCATCCGAAAGATTCAAATCGTATTCCTGATTAGCGACTCGTATCATAAAAGGCGTCAGCGGACTAGAGCCTTCGTAAAGCACCCTGGAATAGGCATCGGGCAGCGCATCCGCAGTTTCCGGAAAGCGGAGCTCCACCGCGCTCGGACTATCGGAAATGTGCAGGTTGAACAGCAGTACATTTCCATCATCCGTCGTTAGCGCTCTTAGTTGGTCCATTTCAATTGTCGGATCACCGTCGGTCGATTCTCCGTCCGTGATATGAATGACAACCGGCGGGAAACAATGCGTGTACTCATTGATCCATTGAGTCAGCACGGTATGAGCGGTTCTTACCGCTTCGCACATCGGCGTGCCTCCGTTTGCTACGGGTTCAAACCAGACCGGAAACTTGACGAGTTGATCAACCAGCCCGCCTGCCCCATCCGGCACTTTTTTCAGACGCTTATCCAGCTTCGATGGGTTATCGGCAATTTCGCTAATGGGTACCACTTCTTTCCCCGCTAAGACACCTCCGAATGCGGGTCCGACACCGGCGCCATAGCCAATTACGCCAACATGATAGTAATCTCGTATCCCTTCCGATTTCGCGCACTTGATAACGAGATTCTGCAATAACCGGTTGATCGCGTCCGCAACGCTCTCTGCCTTGGTGCTTGCCCCGAACGGATCAGACATCGACCCGGATTGGTCGATAATAAACAAGATACACGACGGATTCGAACGGCTGATTTCAGCTGAATACATACGTTCCCCCCTCACAATAGGTACATGTTTATTCCTATTCGAAAGGAGACAAAGTATTGACAATAAAAATAGCAGCTGGCGCAGAAGAACCGCGGCAGGTACACCAAAGGTCCGTTTAGCCGAATTCCCATCTGAAAAGGATGTACGCTCGGATTGTCAAATTAATAAAGGAACAACTTACTACTGATCCTGAAGCTGGCTTGAATTGATAATCGAGTTACGAATTGTGCGTGATGTCATTACTTAATCGGGAGTGAAATCGCATGATTAAGTTATTGCTCGTCGAAGACGAGTCCGCCACCAGAAAAGGACTGATGAAGCACATCAAGTGGAACGAACTGGGAGTCGATGTTGTTGAAGAAGCCAAGGATGGTATTGATGGACTCGAAGCAGCCCGCCGCATTCTTCCCGATATCGTCGTATCGGATATCAGAATGCCGGGAATGAACGGCATCGAATTCACTTCCTGCATCAGGGAACAGTTTCCGGCATGTCAAATCATTTATTTGAGCGGTCATTCCGACAAGGAATATCTCAAAGCCGCTATTCGCCTTAACGCCGTCAGCTATGTCGAAAAACCGATTAATATCGGAGAACTGCAAGAGGTTATTGCGAAGGCCGTACAGCTTTGTCTTGAGAATCAAAAATTCAATCATATGAACTTGGCGCTTTCGGAAAGCCTGCCGTTCATTCGTCAGAATATTGTGAACGGACTGCTTCACAGCCCAATCGATTGCAGCGAACTATTCCGTAACTTGCACCTTGCCCGCATCGCTTTTGACCAAGGCGACTCTTACACGGTTTCCATTATCGTTCCTGCCTACGACGAAGCCGTGACTAGTGACGTCAAACAAAGCTGTTCCAACAGAATCACCCAGTTTCTTCATCATTCTTCGAACGGCATTACGCATTTGGCAGTCACGAAAGAACCCTTCCACATTCTAGTCATCTCCGCACATAAACCGACATATAAGCAAGATTTTGATGCGATATATCATCTTCTATCCGCGCATGTGAAAGAACAGCAAATGAAATGCTCGGCAATTTCCTGGATCGTCGGAAGAACAACGCCAGAATTGTCGGGAATACGCAATTCCTATGAAACGGCGGAGGGCTTACTTGAACATCTGTTTTACTACGAATTCGGGAACATATTATACGCCAATAACAAGCCGGCCGCCGTATACGTACGGAGTGAAGAAATCATCACTGCCTATGCAAGGCTTCTGCAGGAGCTCCACCATGACAGCATCGTCGAGTTTACGGAACACTTATATCATGTGATAAGGACAAAGACCGGAACGCCGGTCGACGAAGTCAAAAACCTCTTCTATCGGATGATGCGCATGCTCGTCCAGCAAGGCGAGAAGCGCGGATTTCATCTAAGTTCTTCCGGCCATCGGCAAGAGGAATATGATTGGGCGATGCTGTCGAAGATCAGCACGCTTAAAGACCTCAAAGATTACTTCCTGAGAAAGGCGGCCGTTATCCTTGACGGCATCGACAATATCGAATCCAATAGCAGAGCTGTTGTTGACGCAAAAAAGTATATACGAAGCCATTATCGCGACAAGGAGATTTCAGTGAGTATGCTGGCCGATCACGTTCACCTGACGCCGACCTATCTGTCGTCGCTGTTTAAGAAAGAAACGGGCCAAACGATTAGCGAGTACATAACGGAGGTCAGAATCGAGCGTTCCGCAGACTTATTGATGGAGCCGCAATCCAAGCTTTACGAGGTCGCGGATCTATCGGGCTATAACGATGCCAATTACTTCGCAAAGGCGTTCAAAAAAATAATCGGTATGACACCTTCTGAATTTAGGAGAAAACATAAATCGTGAGAAAAGCGCTGCGGACGATAGCCGGATTATTTTTGAACATGCACATTCGGGGAAAACTCCTAATCTCTTATTTCATTCTCATCTTTTTGCCGCTTGCGCTAATGACTGCTATTACGTATAAGAACGTATCGCGTGATTACGAGAAACAAATCCTCCACTCCGCCGATCAATCGTTCGACCAGGCTTACACGTTCCTTACCTATAAGGTGAACACGCTTATCAAGGCTTCCGATGTCATCTATTTCAACGGTGACGTTCAAACCATGCTGACAAGGGACAAGCAGTTGTTCGAAGATGATTATGTGCAACAGAACATAGACAGACAGAAACTGGAATACTTCTTAAACAGTTTTCAGAATTCGGAAGATGTCTATCGGGCAAGCCTCTATGTCCCCGGTTGGCTTATGTATGCCGGTCAAAACTTCAACTTTATGAACATGGACGCCTTCTCCAGAACCGCAAGCTATCGTGCGTTGCTGGCATCCAAGGATAAGGTTAGTTGGCTTCCGGAGCATACCATCACGAACAACAATAGCAATCTTGACCCGGTACCGGTGATTTCGCTGCTTAGGAAAATCCGAAACAGCGAACAAACCTCGGAAATTATCGGCATCATCGAACTGAACATTTTACAAGATATTATTGAAGGGATTATCCAGAAAGCAAACATCACGAATGACGGCGTCGTTTATATTCAAAATTGGAATGGCGATATCGTAAGCTGCTCCAGCTTGCAAAACTTTTATCGCATCAACCCGAATCTAGCACTCATCAAGGAAACGCAAGACGAGGGCTTATCGTGGAATAACGCAAAGATCGGCAACAGCGATTACCTCATCAAAAAAAGAACGATCGAGAATACGGACTGGACGATGGTTACGGCGATTCCATTGACGGAAATCTTCAAGCAAAGCACGCGAATCAGAGACCTCATGCTTGTATTGATGCTGATATGCGGTCTTCTCTCTTATGGTCTCGCCTACTTGATTACAGGCGCGACGGTCAAGCGCATCTTGCTGCTCAAGAAAAAAATGCGTTTGGTTCAGGAAGGCGTTCTGAGCGTGGAAGTTCATTCCACCGTTCGCGACGAGATCGGCGAGTTGACCGACAGCTTTAATCATATGGTCAAACGAATCGGAATTCTCGTAGAAGAACAGTATCAGAACGGCAAGGAAATTAAAAATCTGGAGCTCAAAGCGCTTCAGGCGCAAATCAATCCGCATTTTCTGTATAACACGCTTGAAATGATCAATTGGAAAGCCATTGACAATGATGTGCCCGAAATCGCCGTCATCTCGCAGTCGCTTGCCAAGTTTTACAAATTAAGCTTGAACAAAGGCAAGGATATCGTCAGTATCGCAGATGAAATCAATCATATAAGCGCCTATGTGCAAATTCAGAACCTGCGATTCGACAATAAGATCAAGCTGGACGTTCATATCGCCGACGAGCTATATGACTGCAATATCCTGAAGTTAATCCTCCAGCCCCTTGTTGAAAATTCCATTATCCACGGCATACTCGAAGCAAGGAACAGAGAGGAAGGTATCATTACCATTTCAGGATCGCTGGAAATGAACGATATTGTCTTGGCTGTCGAAGACGATGGCGTAGGGATGCCTTCGGAACAAGCCGAAGGACTGCTTGCCAACGGGAACGGCAATGATGAAGTCCAAGGATATGGCGTTAGAAACATTAACCACCGGATCAAGCTCTGCTATGGTCAGGAATACGGCCTCACTTACCGTTCTTCGCCCGGTAACGGAACAAGGGTCGAAATTCGAATACCTAATCGTTGAATAATGAAGGTTCAGGAAGGATGCCATCCCTCCTGAACCTTCTGTTTGTCTTATTTAGCTGGTCTTGTTGGCTGCGAGGAATGCGTCTAGTTGCTTCTGCATCTCGGCCATGATTTTCTCCGAACCTGCGGCTTTTATTTTTGAAACGAGCGTTTTCAGACCCTCTTCCGGACTCTTGACGTATCCGTAGTTGAGCGGGAACGAATATTGTTGCACGACGTTGGTGACAGCTGCCATTTCATTCTTGACAGGCTCGAAATCAGGCGTGAAGAGTGCATACGGATTCTCTTTTGCCCGATCAGCCAGTGCTTTCCGCACGTCGCCGATGTTCGGCGGAGAATCGACAACCTCGTATCGAAGCTCCGGCGCCTTAAAGCCCCAGGAGCAATAGCCGTCCGGCGCGAAGCCATCCAAATCAAGCGCTTTCAGTTTATTGTCAGCCGTAATTTCATAATGCTTGCCCTCGATACCGTAAGTAAGGAGATTGTTGTAGCTTCTATCCGTGCGCAGCAATTCAAGGAACATCAATGCGCGTTCGGGATTTTTGGACGAAGCCGGCACCGCCATACCATCCTGCATCGCTTGCGTTTTATACGTGTACTTGCTGTTCAGATAGAATTGAACATCCCAATCCGGATGCTCCATGTAAGCGCCGCTCCAGGAATCTTGATTGTGCAGGATGGATCCAGACTTCTCTTCCTTGAACATTTTATCGTCTTTGTTGGAGAGGATCGATTTCGACCAATAGTTCTTGTCCCCCCACTCTTTCATTTTCTTGAAATAATCCAGGATGCCGTCTGTCTCATACAAGTTAAAGATTTTGGCAGATGGATCATCCATATTCACATAGAAAGGAGTAAACTGGCTGGACAGAACGTTGTAGTAACCGTTAGCGGCGGCATAATAGGTCTCAAGACCGCCGGATGAACTGATCTGTCCGCTTGGATCGAGCTGCGGATCGTTCTTCACGACCGCATCCATGTATTTGCCGTAATCATCGATGTTGTTGATGGATGTCATTCCGTATTTCTTCATTAAATCGCCTCTGACGATATACCCCATATCTCCGTATTGATAGAACTCTGCGGGCATAGCGAAGAGGTGACCGTCCACTTGCGTCTGCGTATAGAAGTCCGGGGTAATCTGCGCAAGACTCTTCGGCGCATATTTCTTGGCCAGGTCTTCAATCGCCATGAACGCGCCTTTCCGAGCATTGGAATAGAAGTTGGTCCACGTCGAAGCATAAATCAGGTCAATCGGTTCGCCAGATGCAAGAAGCAGTGGATATTGCGTGCCATAATCCGCCCAGCCTACCCAGTTAACGGTTAATGTAGCGTTCAAGTCTTTCTCCAGCTTCTTGTTCACTTCGGCAAGCACCATGTCATAATCCTTGGCAGGCGAGCCGATCAGGTACATATTCAAGTTTACATGCTTGGAGAGATCAATATCCGATTTCGCCGCAGCATTGCCGGCAGCCGCGTTATCCGTGGTCCCCTTCGTATTGCCGCCGTTGCTTGAATCTGACTTTGAATTTCCGGAGTTATTGCCGCCGCAGCCCGTGAGTGCAAGCGCCATGCTGAGCACCACCGGCAAGAACAGCGTAAACACGTTTGATCTTCTCATACGCTTCCCCCTTGAAATAATCGTTTATTCGATAAACCGTATGAACCGGCATTATCCTTTGATCGCGCCAACCGTAAGGCCCTTGACGAAGTACTTCTGCACAGACGGATAAACGAGAATGATCGGCCCCGTCGCAATAACCGCCATGGCAAGCTTCAACGACAAGGTAGGAACAGAAATTGCGGCAACGCTTGCCATCTTCGATATTCGAGCTATAGCCTCGGCAGATTGCAGTGTCGAAAACAGCAAATATTGCAGCGGGTACTTGTCCGCATCCGTAATATAGAGCATCGCGTTGTACCAATCATTCCAGTAATCCAACGCATAGAACAGACCGATGGTCGCAAGCCCCGGCTTCGTAAGCGGTAGAATCAGCTTCATGAAGATGGTGAAGTCTCCGGCTCCGTCGATTTTGGCAGATTCGCTGATCGAATCTGGGATTGAACTGATGAAGGTTCGCATCACGATGAGATAGAACACGTTGATAAGCAGCGGAAGAATCAACGAAAGCATATCGTTCTTCAATTGCAGGTATTTCACGAAGAAGATATAGGTCGACAGAATGCCGCCGTTGAACAGCGTCGTAAAATAAAAGAAAAAGGAGAGTTTGTTCCGGTACTTGAAATCCTTCCGGTTCATCACGTAGGCCGTCATCGAAGTAACGAATAGCCCGATGGTCGTCCCGATTACCGTTATGAAGATGGATACTCCGTATGCCCTTATGATCGATTCCGGGAACTTGAACAATATGCGATATGCCTCGAGTGAGAATTTGCTCGGTATGACGCCATAACCATGCAGCGCAATTGCCTTCTCGTCAGTGAACGATCCGGCTATGAGGATTTCAAACGGCAGCAGGCAAAGAATAGCCGCCACGGTTACGACGGTATAGCTGATCACGTTGAATAATAGATTCGCGCCTTCTGTCTTCGGAATCCTTGCCTTCCGGTCGATAGCAAGATTGTTCTCCATAGATCTCCTCTCCTGATGACAACGGAATCGAGCCAGCTCTTAGAACAATGCGTTGTCCGGTCTGGTCTTTCGAATGACGCCATTCACCACCATAATGATTACGAAGCAGAGCACGGATTGATAGAATGTAGCCGCAGCCGGCATCGCGATATCGCCGCTCGTAAGAAGCGATCGGAAGACAAACGTATCGATGACATCGGTTGTGTCGAATAGCTGGCCATTATTCCCAATAATCTGGTAGAACATCTGGAAATCGCCGCGTAAAATCCGGCCTATGTTGAGCAGGAACATAATGAATATCGTCGGGCTGATTGACGGAATCGTAATAAAAAAGACCTTCTGAAAAATATTCGCTCCGTCAATTTCAGCCGCTTCAAAGCATTCGGCGTCGATGCTGAGGATCGAGGCGATATAAATGACCGACGTATAGCCGACCCACTTCCAGGAGTTGAAGAAACATATGATGAATATCCATACCGTCGGTGTGCTGTACAGGTTCACTGGGTCCATGTGCAATGATTTAAGCACCGAGTTCAGCGTTCCAGTCTCATAATTGAAGATGTTGTACACGAAGACGCCAACAATCGTCCATGAGATGAAGAAGGGAAGGAAAATGATCGATTGCGATACTTTCTTGAAATATTTCCCTCTCATCTCATTAATGAAAATCGCGATCATGATGGCAAACAGCTGCGAGGTAGCCAGATTCAGCAAGTTGTACAGAATCGTATTGCGTGTTACCCGTAACCCCGTCCCAGAATTAAAGAAGTATTTGAAGTTCTCGAACCCGTTCCAATGACTGCCGAATACGCCAAGATCGAATCTGTAATCCTTGAACGCGAGGATGATTCCCGCCATCGGGATGTAGGAGATTAACATGACCAATAACACTGCAGGTAAAGCCATTAAGAACAAGGTTCTATTCTTCCGGATTTCATAGAGAAAGCCGCGCTTGATCAACCGCTATCACTTCCTTCGTCTCCCGAATCATTGCGTTAGAAGCAAACTCTGTCCATATACAGCTTGATAAAAGCTTCCGCATCCACAGTCTTGGCGGCCTTGATGACGGACTGATCTGCATTTCCGCGCCAGTAAAGCGCGCTTCGGTTATACGTCTGACCGCGGGTAAACTCGCCCTGCGTTTCCACTACGATCTCGTCCTGCTGGAATTCCAGCAGACGTTCGTCAAATACGGCACAGATCGCTAGCGGATCATGCATCATTGGATAATGATTCGCTACCTTATACCACCGCTCGATCAATTCCGGAATATAAGTACCCGATTGTTTATGGCTAGTATTCAACCGGTTCACGTCTTGCTCGGTCAGCACACATTGTACCGTAACGTCCAGACCAACAGCCTTGATCGGGATGCCGGATTCGAACACGACTCTAGCTGCTTCCGGGTCGCAACGAATATTCCATTCACTCAGATGGCTGTAGAAGCAGCCTCCCATCATGACGATTTCCTTCACTTTGCGTTTGAGCGCCGGCTCTTTGAGGATGGCGATTGCGATATTGGTCAAGGGGCCGATCGGCACCAAAGTAATATCCCCGTCTGATTTCATGACCGTGTCGATAATGAAATCGATGCCATTGGTGCCAAAACCATCCGCGTGTCCATCCTTCTCTTTCGAATACTGGCAAGGGATCTCATTCATGTCGACCTTGTTAAGAATGGGGCTGCCGATTCCGGCATATACGGGAATATCCGACCGTCCGGCCATACCTAGCAGGTTAACCGCTAATTGAGCCCGGGCTGACACATTCTTGAATACTGTCGTAATGCCAATCACATCGAGTTCCGGCGACTCCAGCGCAAACGCGATCGCCAGCGCGTCATCGATATCGTCGCCAATATCCGTATCAATGATAATCTTCGTTCGATTCATCTTAACCCTCCATAAAAGTGGTCTCTACAATCGATAGGATGTTAGTCATGCAGCAATTTTGAAAGGGCTTACACGTTCTATTCTAGAGTTAATCCTGAACGCTTCCTATATACAAAAGTACGATTTCAAGTAAAAATATACGTTTTTTTTAAGCATGAATAAAACGAAGAGCACTTCGTCATTCAAACGAAGTGCTCTTCCTATTCTCATATAACTAATGAGTCACATCAACCGTAAACAAGTCGTTATTTATTAGTAATTTTCCTCCGAACAGCAGATAATGCAAGAAGTAAGAGAGGGTAAACGATACCAAGCACTAATGCAAAAACGGACCATATTCTGCTGTCAAAATCCTTTAAATAGATGGAATTCGGATAGACAACAGTCGACAGGATGATAGATAACCAACCGACGGGCATAGCCATCGCCCTAGGATGCTTCAATTGGAATACATGCTTCATTCCTTGCACCGCGCAATGCAGGTAGAATACCATCTTTATATAGACTGAAATAAACCAGATGAATGCCATAATCGCTTCGATCCGTTGCAGGAATCCTGCGATATTTATCGATTTTGCCAACTCGTAGCTGGGATACAAGTCAATTGATACCTCATGAGAGTTCAGCACGCCAATGGATAAAAGGATGATTAGGACGAGAACCAGCCCGCCAAGAGCGCTGGCCAGATACATATTCCTATAAGCCATTTTTGTAGGGATAATACTGGAACTAAGCATGCACAGAATATAGATCAACGGTATAAACGTATAACTATCGAAGGTATAGGCGCTTCTTAGAATACGCGGTAGGTTAGCGTCGAATAGAGGCAGCAGATTATCTATTTTAAGCTGTGGGATAGATAACATAACGAGCAGTACAAGAAACATGCAAAACCAAGGAAACACCAACTCCGCACTTCTAATAAGTGTTTGAAAGCCCGATCGGACAGCCATGATGCCGACGCTTCCGAACAGTAGACTAATACTGAAAAGCGGTGTCTCAGGCATAAATTGCGTCAGTACGAAGTTGCCAAGATAGAACAACAATTCCGCGGTGAACACAACAGCAGTAAACGCAAGGAACATATTCACCGCCCAGCCGATCCACTTGCCAAGTACAGCTTCATTGATTTCGAATAAGGTTTTTGCGCCGCCATTCTTACTGACGGACACGTTAAGCAGAACAATGAGCATCCCGATGCCTATCCCGACAGCCGGTGGCTGCCATGCATTCTGTTCGACCTCAATCGCCATACTAGAGGGAACGGCCAGAATAGCCGTGCCGATGGTGAACAGGAAGACTAAAATGAAAAACTGACGGCTTGTTATTCCCTGTTGTCCTTCCATAACCTCACCGCCTATCAATAATTTCGCAACGCCCTAGTAAAGTACGCCTTTAAACAACTTCGCCAACGGAGAAAACGCCCACTTGTACCAGTCCGACGGATTCAGAACGGCAAGTCCTAAACTTTGCATCGACGATAACGAAACAGCAATAACAAGAAGCGCGATAAATGTAATCGAATCCCGTTTGGATCCTTTTTTTATGAGCGGGATCCCTTCTACAAAAATGATAAAACATGCTATAGCCGCCACTATGAACAAATTCACCGATGATCACTCCTTCATATCATCCATCACACCGGAACCAATTGTGCCGATCCGCCTGATAATGTAATGAACATGGATGTGCACCTTTGATTTGGTCCATTCGTCCTGCCAATTCACCTTGACCTTATCCCAGTACCTAGGATTCGATCTATGAAGCGATTTCCCCAAGCCGAAAATATCCGATTTCTCCCTCCTTGCTTTATCCAGAGCAGCTTGGCAGAAGCCGGCTATTTCGACTTCAACTCGCTTTTGTAGATCCTGCAGCTGTGATTCCTTTTTAAGATCAAGCTTACATTCCAAATCCTCAATGTCTCCCTCAGCTTTGATCTTAATCGTAAATGTCGGTTTATGTTTCTCCAACTTTGCTTTTATCACGGACTTAACTCTAAAACCGTTTATGGATAACTTCCCGCCGGATGGGCAGTCGATCGTGACTAAAGATTCACTCACACGATTGATAATCGTCGCATATCCCCTGCTCTCTTTCTCATTCATCCAGCCAACGAGTTTGTCTCTCCGAAAAATAGCCAATCCCCCATATGCGTAATAGGCGGAAGGTTTAATCTTGCTAATATTTGAGGGGTTTGCCCCCTTCTCGATATCACCTTGTATTCGGAACCCCGTCAATACCGGAGATGAACCTTCCAAAGACATTGAAGTCACCAGATCATCAAGCTCTGTTGAAACGGATGGAGCCCATCTCTTTGAAGAGACTTCCAGTATTTTGAACATGTTATTAGAAGGATTAATCTCAAGCGGTGTCATTAAATTAAGTAATTGGTCCGCCTTTGTACCTTTAGCTACGATGATGCTGAAATCATTCCGAAATTGTCGATTTCTCGAAAAATAATCTAATGTTCTTTCGATTCCGTCTCTCGACAGTTCTTCGGAAAAAATCAAGATGCGGAGATGAGCGAAATAATTGAACCGCGGTTGCATCGTCGACATACGACGAATCGCTTCCGATACGGTCGGTCCGTAGGAGTGATAGATTGTGACAGGAGCCCTATTGTTCCCCATCATCGCGTTAAATGCGCTAGGATTTACAACTTGAACGGTTACCTTAAACTGATCTTTGACTTTGTCGATTCCCAAACCTACAACGATATTTAGATCATTCAACTCGTTCCTACTCCAGCAGCCACTCAAGACACCTAGCCAAACGAATCCGCAGAGTATCAGCGCGATTAGTCGCATGATATCTCCCTCCTTAGCTTGAATCGTTTGGACTTGTTTGATTTCGCCGATATCTGATGGGATTACGTTTGGCAAATACCGCCGGCCTTTTCTTCATCGCCCATATTGGCATCCGGAAGATCGTATCTTTAGCATCGCCCATGTTGTTCATCTGTGTGAATGGGCTCGTATAGGGGATACCGAAGGACGATAAGCCTGCTAAATGGGTTATAATACCTAGCATGCCTACGAATACACCCACCAAACCGAATGATGCAGCCAGGCCCATAAGCGGAAAACGAAGCATCCGAATGGTATTGGAAATACTATAAGCTGGAAAAATAAAGCTGCTGATCGCTGTCATCGATACAACAATAACCATCGCAGCCGAAACGATACCGGCAGCGACAGCAGCCTGTCCGATGACGAGCGTGCCAACGACAGAAACAGCAATGCCGATCGTCCGAGGCATTCGTAAACCCGCTTCACGCAGAATTTCAAAAGTAACCTCCATAATAACAGCCTCGATAAAGGCTGGAAAAGGAGTACCTTCACGCTGACTCGCCAAACTAATCAGGAGGGGTGTCGGCAGCATTTCCTGATGATAGGTAGTGACCGCTACGTACATAGAAGGACCAAGCAAGGCAATAAACATGCCGATGAACCTCAGAATACGAATCAAGCTGCTGATATCATATCTTTGGTAGTAATCCTCTGGAGAGTGCATGAAAGAAATAAGAAGGGCTGGCACAATTAGGACGAATGGGGTTCCGTCGACCAGAATTGCAATTTTCCCCTCCAGTAACTCTGCCGCAATAACATCCGGCCGTTCTGTATTATAAATCGTAGGGAAAGGAGAATAACTTGTCTCTTGAATCGATTCCTCGATATATCCGCTTTCCAAAATACCGTCAATATCGATCTTTTCAATCCGGCTTCGGACTTCAGCTACGATCGATTCTTCCGCAAGTCCATTCACATACATGATGCCAACATCGGTTTTGGTCATACGTCCAACATTTATCGTTTCGAGCCATAGACTGGGATAATGAATTTTACGCCGGATTAAGGCTGTGTTCGTTCGGATCGATTCTGTAAACGAATCCTTCGGACCACGAATAACGGATTCGGTCGTCGACTCCGTCACGCTTCTTTCTTTCCACTTTTGCAAAGAAATAGCGAACGCCTGATCCGTATCGGACAGTACCGCTACTCCGCCAATGATGACTATATCCAAGAGCCCTTCTAAATCCTTCAATTCTATTATTGGCCCATAACCACTGGCTAGTTCTTTGGCTAATTTGCAGGTGGCTGCAGGTCCGATCGTCTTTCTATCCTCGGACAATTCAGCATCTGACAAATCAACCTCCATCAATAATTTCGAGTATTCGGCAATCGCCACTTGATCGGCTAAGCCTTCCGTGTATACTAATGCCAGCTTGGCCATCCGGCCAGCTGACATTTCCAATTCCAGGATCTTATTGTCGCTGCTATGCCCAAGGCGTTTTCTGATTTCCGCCACGTTTTCGGCGATAGTTCCATATAAAGGGGAATACTCCCCTAATGCTTGGTTCGGCTTTTCTGACGATGCCATAGGCTCTCTCCCAAAGGAAGTTTATTACAATGAAATCATTCCCAACTCGTTTCCAGATTATGCTAACAAACCCTGACGTCATCTGGTTATGTCATGAACGTCATGCCATAAATGCAAAAAGCCGCGATTTTCGCGGCCTTTAAAGTGATCATGGGGAATTGATGAAAAGAGCTAATCGTACTTGAGAGGTCCTTTCTCTCGTGAAATCGGAAGTACAGCTTCCGCCCGATTGGAGTTCGTTGTTATCAGTTCTCTAACCTTCATAATAGGGATCTCATAATACCGGTGCATGAGGAAAGTAAACGTGAACAACACAATAAGCGCAAAAATCAACAAATACAAGCTATGTCCGATGCTATGCGTCGTATTTTCCTTGCTGAACCAGATGAATAAATTCCAATGAAACAAGTAATACCCATAGCTCTGGTTGCTTATGAAGCGAATCGAAGCGCGCAGCTTCGGAAGACGATCCAGTCGCGGGAAGTGCACCTCCAACACGGCAATCAGCAGTGCGATAAACAAAGATACGAGACTGAACAGGATCGTCCTTTCAAACCAGGATTGATCCATAGTTTGATCTTGAATGCCTTTGTAAACTAAATAGCCACTGAAATACGATAGCCCGGCTAACGCTAGTACGAATGATGTTCTGCCAGCGAGAATCTTACGGTAAAAAGTCGTATGGTAGTATCTGAAACCAGCCAAAATGACGCCAAACACAAGGCTATCGAGACGAAGCGGGATTTGCTTGCGGATACCAAAATCCCAGACAGGTTGACCGCCCTGGACTTCAGCCATTCGCAGCAGTGGAAAAAGAACGATAAGCAATGATGTCATAACGAAGAAAGCCGCTGATTTATTGCGAAACTTACCTACCCATAGCAGAGGAATCGGAATCAGCAGGTAAAACCATTCCTCGATGGAAAGACTCCAGGAGATCGGTAGAAACGATAAATGTTGTTCGTTAAAGTTTTGCAGAAATATGAGGTTTGTAAAATCCATATCCTTACTTACTAACCAATAGGTAGCGAACACCGTGAAATAATACAGCGGCAGCGTTCGGAACCAACGGCGGAGATAGAATTGTTTTAATCCGGAGAGGGACCCATTCTCAACGATGTCCTTTAACAAAATCCGCCCGATCAAAAAACCGCTTAATACAAAAAACAGCTCTACGCCTAAGTAGCCCGTCACATAGTTGATTGGGTTGAAATCGTGATATGGCATGAAGAAGAATCCGAGTGCATGGCAGAACAAAACGAGTAAAATAGCGATGCTGCGGATGAGATCCAAACCGACATTGCGTTCCATAGTCATGCACTCCTTCGTTGATTACGCGGACTACTCAGGAGTATATCTCATAGAATTAAAAAAAGGTGTTGAAATATGTCATTATAGATTCGTTTCGACCAATCTAAGCTAGCATGCAGTAATAGAAGAAACGAAAAACCGGCTCCATGCGGAGCCGGCTATCGATCGTCATGCTAGTTTGTCGTTAATTTAACCCCATCCGCCGTTGCCCATGCTCCGACCGGCGTTAGTTCATAGCTCATCCCTGATACCAGTTTACCTCCGTTTTGCAGATCGAAAATCCCGGTTGCCCCTTTCCGCGTCTGTACCCGATATTGCGCGGTCAACACGGAACCGTCACTTCCTTTCAGTTCGACGGAACGGTAAGCAAACATCTCGTCGCCCGGATCAGCAGCTAATGTAACCGAGATCGACGCCCCATCAATATTCAAGGCTGCGTCTATCCGCAGCGGTTCGATCTGGACGGCGGTAAACGTGTTGTTCTTAACCTCAAACCAATCCGAGGTTACCGAATACGTGGTACCAGGCTGGAGGGACATGCCTGCAGGCAGACGGAACTTCGGCTCCTGCTTGCCATCGGTCGACTGCGTAAAACCGACATAATTGACGGTGATCGGCGAACCGCCTTCCGGCGTCAACACCGCCTGACGGCTTGCCAGCGATGAAATGATTTGAAGCGGCTGGCCGTTGTAGCTGTTGTCTTCTTCAAGAACGATCGCGTTCGCACCGCGACCGCCGGCATAAGCGGAGATGACATAGCCGTAATCGATGACGCCTTCCTCGCGCAATGAGCTAATCTCGAAGGT
Source organism: Paenibacillus sp. J31R98 (assembly GCF_056269245.1). Lineage (NCBI taxonomy): Bacteria > Bacillati > Bacillota > Bacilli > Caryophanales > Paenibacillaceae > Paenibacillus > Paenibacillus sp. J31R98. The sequence continues at coordinate 1,310,451 of NZ_JBWDNO010000001.1, read as the reverse complement.
ATCGTTGGTCACCTGCCTCACGTCCTTCAGATGGATCGTTTCCGAGCTGGACGCGATTCGGAATGTCTGTTTCCCTTTATAAGTTAGCGTGAAGACTTCGTCAGACTTCATCGTTTGGACGGGCACGATGTACGTTGCTGTCGATCCAGTCTTTAATCTTGGCTGGTTGACCAGCTTTAAGCCATTGCTTAGCACGAAATTCGATTGCGCGGCAGCCGTCGTCTCATCTTCCAGCGTCATAGGACGGTCGAGCTTCACTTCCAGCGTGATTTGGTTCAGCGCTTTAACCGACACGATCGAAGCGGACTCGCTTCTAATCGCTTGTTGCGAAATCAGAAGCAGCTGCGAAGCCTGGCCGCGCGTCAAGTGACTTTGTCCAATTTGCAGGATCATCATCCAATATTGCACGGATTTGACGTCGCGCTGCAGCGCCTTCGCAATCATCGGAGTTAGCTCTGCGGCTTGTGCCTGCTCATTCGGCATGAATGCCGCGTTCGCCTCTAGTAATCCTCCAGTAACTGCGGCTTTCACATAAGCCTCGTACCATTTGATCTGCGGCGATGAGACTGTCTCGATTTCCGGCTTAAGGCCAAACGCTAGGACGGCCATCTTGATGAATTCGGCATTCGTGACGAACCGTTCAGCATGCAGCTTCCCGTCGCCGGTTCCTTGCAGAATGCCTTGTTCAGCAAGCCGTTCTACCGCTTGCTGGGCGCTTATTTCCGCATTCGTGCTTATAGCTGAAGCCGCCGATGCAGGTGTATGGTAAGGAAGCAAGGTACCTCCTCCGATTGCGACTGACATAGCGATGATTGTTGCTTGCAGCTTTGTCTTGTTCATGTTTATCTTCCTTTCCGTATACGTTTAGTGACGTTCCTTCTGACCTATTTATCGTAACGGAAGGCGCTAAACTGGCTTCTAAGGAAATCTAAACAATTTATAAACAAAGCGGAAACAATGTGTAAACTAGCTTGCACGCTACACGGTAAACCGGTAGCCCGCGCCCCAGACTGTTCCTATAAATTGCGGCTTCGATGGATCCGATTCAATTTTTTCCCGAATTCTTGAGATATGAACAGTTACGGTCGCGATTTCGCCGCTCGAGGCAAGCCCCCAGATTCGCTCGAACAGTTCTTCCTTACTAAAGACCCGGTTCGGATGCTCGGCAAGAAACAACAGCACCTCGAACTCCTTCGTCGTCAAGAACACTTCGCGATCATGCACGAAGACGCGATAAGCCGCTTTATGAATCGACAGCTCCCGTACATGCAGCACGGACGAATCGGCGGAAATTCGCTCCTTCACCCGGTCTTTCGTAAAGCGCTCATATCGGGCCAAATGCGCCTTCGCCCGAGCAACCAGCTCGCTGGGACTGAACGGCTTCGTGACGAAATCGTCCGCGCCTAGCCCGAAGCCTCTGATTTTGTCGACTTCCTCGTTCTTGGCCGATACGATGAGCACCGGAATGTCGAGCCTCTCCCTCAATTGTCTGCAGATTTCAAAGCCATTTACGCCAGGGAGCTGCAAATCAAGAATTAGAAGATCGAAGTTTCCACTTAGCGCTCGCTCCAATCCAGCTTGTCCGTCATGCACGATCTCAGCTTCCATGCCATGCAGTCCAAAGTAATCCTTCTGCAGTTCGGCAATTAGCGGATCGTCTTCTATAATCAATATCTGTTTCATTTAAGTATCACCGGCGTTTCATTAGTAATGGAAGAGTAAAATAAATCTCGGTTCCCTTGCTGGGTTCGCTCCTCACAGCAATATCCCCGCCATGTCCTTCGATAATCTGCTTGACAACCGCCAGGCCCAGTCCGCTACCGCCGGCATTGGGAGAACGGGAGTCGTCGGCTCTGTAGAAACGCTCGAACACATACGGCAGCGCTTCTTGCTTAATACCCGGCCCATTGTCGGCGATCGTAATCGTAACGGCTTCCTCGTTCTCATCCAGGCGAATGTCAACGGTTATGATTTTCGGTTCGCTCGACATGAATTTGATGCTGTTCGCTATTAGGTTACGGATGACCCGTTTCAGCTTCTCGTAATCGGCGAGAATCGGGATCGGCTGCTTAGGCAGATTGCTCCATTGAAGCTCAATGCCTTCACGTTCGAAGTCGATTTCATGATCAAGCACGATCTCGCGAAGCAGCGACACGGCGTCAGCTTCCTCCAATGCAAAAGGCTCTTTCTTCAGATCCAGCTTGGAATAGTAGAAGAGCTCCTCCACCATCCTCTCCATATCTGCCGCACGGGTATGAATCGCACTCGCATACTGCTTCAGCTTCTCCGGCGTCTGAGCTACGCCGTCGCGGATTCCCTCGGCGTAGCCTTTAATGGTCGTAATCGGAGTGCGCAGGTCATGAGAAATGTTAGACAGCATCTGCTTGCGATTCTCTTCGTATTGAAGCTGCAGCTGAATCGATTCCTGCAGCCGGCGCCTCATTTCATCGAAGCTCATGACAAGCTGTCCGACTTCATCCTTCGAAGCGGACGGCAGCTCGTTCGTCAGATCGCCTTCCTTGATCCTCTCGGCCGAATTGCGGAGCCCTTCGAGTGGAATGACGATTTTGCGCGTCACGTATCGATACAGAATAAGTCCAGTCAGCAGCACAATAAAGGCGAACATGGCTACGAGGACAGGCAGCATTTTACGAACAATCTCAGCGAACGGGCTGCGTTCCCGAAGGACGAAGATGCTCCCTTTCTCTTTTGACGCTGCATCATAATAAAAATCGAATTTGGCGTAAGAAAAAAACCGACTCCCCACGTTCATCGTATTGCGAATCGAATAATTGCCCATCTCGTAGTCGGGCAGTGAATCAGCCAGTTTATCCTCCAGCAGATTCGGCGTCGTATAGATTAAGCGAGCTTCTTTGCGGACAAGCAAGCCGGCTTTGACCATTTTGAGCTGGGTATCGTAATCCTGAAGCAGCTTCATGTCATTCAGCTTCGCCGGATCATGTTTGGCCAAATATTTCAAATCGAGAAAAATGCTCTCTTCTTCTTCCGAAAGCGGGTTAAGTGAGTAATGAATCGTATAGAAGCTTCGCACGCTCCGGTAATCTCCCGTCGCCGCCACGGACAACAAGTAAGCCGCGAGCATAAACAGCGTTACCGACACGATGACCACCGACGTAAACGAGAATAAAAGGCGAAAGCGGATCGACAACAAGTACCCCCTCCTCTCTAGTCTAGGTCATATTCTATCATAAAACGCCTGCTGCCATTCCAATACTCAGCTCTCATACTCGGCGATTGCATTCTCGCTCATGACCTTATCCCCCCTCTTATCCGCATAAAAAAGGATAATTTAGGATAAGTTACTTCCATTAACTTCATGCTTTCTTGTTTATTGGGCTAAAGGAGAACCGTTGTAATGAAAATAGAAAACCATCCACCTATCGGGAATGAATCAGAACCTGAATACAACATCCCGTTAGATTCTAGCATTTCGAAAAATGAACACATGATCAAGGCCATATTCCAAGATTGTTCTGATATTGTGTTCCATTCTTCTTCAATACCTACCCAGATCGATATGCTCGCGATTTACATCGACGGCCTGCCCGATACGAAGCATCTAGAGGACATGGTCCTCAAACAATTCTCGAATTTCTCTCGGGACCTCGAGAAGTCGGATGGCATAGAACAAGTTATTCAAGCTAACTTTATCCCCGTTAGCAAGACGAAGAAGGTAACTCTCCTTTGCGACATCGTAGATTGCATCCTTAAGGCCGATGTTGTATTTCTGTTTGAAGGAATGGACTATGGTATTTCAGTATCTGTTCAAGGTTCGGAAAGAAGAGCGATTGAAGACCCCCAATCAGAGCCTGTTATCCGAGGACCTCGCGAGGGATTCGTGGAATGTTTGCAGACGAACACAGGATTAATTCGTGTAAGACTTCGGAGCGCCAAGTTAAAAATGGAAACCATATCGATTGGAAAACTATCGCAGACGGATGTCGTAATCGTTTACTTAAAAGATATTGCGAAGGAAGAATTACTTCATGATGTTCGTACCCGGCTTCAACAAATTCAAATCGACGGGATCTTAGAGTCAGGCTATATTGAAGAACTTATTACAGATCATCCATACTCACCATTTCCTCAAATACAGAACACGGAAAGACCTGATGTGGTCATAGGGAGTCTTCTTGAAGGTAAAGTAGCTATATTAACAGATGGTACCCCTGTCTCTTTGGTCGTACCAATGACATTTTGGACCGGATTGCAAGCAAGTGAAGACTATTACGAACGATCGATAATTGCGACGCCTATTCGCTGGCTGCGCATTTTATTTACGACCGTTTCTTTATTTCTGCCTTCCTTGTACGTTTCTTTAGTCACGTATGATCATCCGGTCTTACCAACCAGCCTCTTATTAAGCATTGCTTCATCGCAACGAATGTCCCCATTCCCTGCTATTATTGAAACGCTTCTGATGGAAATTACGTTCGAGGCTCTACGCGAGGCGGGGTTACGTCTTCCCAAAGGGGTTGGTTCCGCTGTCACCATCGTCGGCGGTATTGTTATCGGACAGGCCGCTGTCCAGGCCGGGTTTATATCTGCTCCTGTGGTCATCGTTGTGGCGACGACTGGAATTGCCTCGTTCATTGTTCCGCGTTATAACTTTGGATTAGCCTTCCGTCTGCTGCGATTCCCGCTGCTATTACTGGCTGGTTTCATGGGCTTCTACGGATTAATGATCGGAGTTATTGCAATCCTAGTCCATTTAGCTGCATTGCGTTCCTTTGGCGTACCATATCTCTATCCAGTAGCACCGCTTTCCATAGACGGATTAAAGGATGTATTCATTCGCAAACCATGGTTCAAAATGAATTTGCGGCCAAAGACCGCAGCTGGGCAAAACAGATTAAGAATTCCGCCAAGACAGCATCCAGATTCAAAGTAAACACGGCTATTAGAATGCGGAGGCGCAGATGATACATAAAGAGAAGCTCACCCAATGGCAATTTATTATTATCATTAGCATCTCGGTTCTCGGCACCGAGATTTTTAATATCGCAGCCTTCCCTGCACAATTCTCCAAGCAAGATGCATGGTTGTCCATTTTGGTCGCGCCAGTTACTAGCATTTGGTGTATCGTGGTTTCTACTGCGCTAGCCTCTCGATATCCCAATATGACCATTATGGAGTACAGCAGAAGCATTTTAGGAAAATGGTTCAGTAAGTTAGTGGAAGCCTATTACTTCTGCTTCTTCTTTATCTACGCAGCCGCGGTTTCGAAAGTGATCGCAGATCTAATCGCAGTGATTTCACATCAGCTTACTCCCCATGTCGTAATCTTGCTCATGTTATTCGTCGTCTGTGGTATTGCTGCATGGTACGGCATAGGTGTTATCGGCCGGAGTGGCGAGATGATCTTCCCGATAATGATCGTCATTGCTCTCACGATTGCACTTGTATCGATTCGTGATTGGAATGTTACGTATCTTCAGCCTGTTGCTGATAATGGACTTCTCTCGATCCTGAAGGGGGCAGCTGTACCCAGTGGCTGGTTAGGGGAAACGATTCTCATCGCATTCTTAATCCCATCTATGAATCAACCAAGTCAAGCATTTAAGGCATCCATGTATTCAACGCTGATCATTACCCTGTTCATGCTGAAGACCGTACTTATATGTACACTTATCGAAGGCCCGCTCGTATCGAAATTCCCGTTCCCTTACGCAGCATTAATCCGCTACATTAGTTTAGGCGATGTGTTAGAAAGGCTCGATCCTGTTTTTTTTCCGGTATGGATATCCGTAGGCTTTATTAAGCTAGCCACCTTTCTGTTCGTCACCTGTCTCTGTGTCAGTCAGATCTGTCAGGTTAAGAATCAGCGAACGATTACACTGCCTGTTGTATTAATCGTATTTATCGGAACGATATGGATCATCAAGGCTGCTCCGGGTTTGGATATTACTTTGCAGTTCTACTTCTATTCCTTCCCTGTTACAAGCTTCGTCGCTGCAAATCTCATTCCAACCCTTCTATTATGCATCGATTGGATCCGTTCAAGATGGAGTGTTTCTCATGAGACTTAGGAATATGATCGTTGCATGGGTTATCATGAGTTTGCTAATCATTACCGGGTGCTGGGATCGGAAAGAAGTGAAGTCTCTAGCGATTGTTACGGCCAGCGGCCTAGATTTCAATAAGGACGGAACCTTAACGCAGAGCGTCCAAATCGCAATTCCTACTCCTCTGCAATCCAGCGGAAGCAGCGGTGATCCGAAGTCCTTTTTCGTCATTGCTGCGAAAGGCAAAACGCTAGCTGATACTCGCCAACGATTGCAGCAAATGACTCATCTTAAACTGTATTACTCCCATCGGAGAGTCATTATCATTGGAGAGAATATGGCACGACATGGTTTGGAAAAAGTTTTTGATAGCTATGAGCGTGAGATGGATATGCGGATGAGAAACATGGTTTTCTTAGCTAAAGGTTCGGATGCTCAGACATTGCTTAATTATCCGGTAGCGCTCGAAGCGATTCCTGCGGATCAATTCCAGAACCTGCATAAGCAACCTTCCGGCAGAGCAACTACCATCATGAACTTTAATGCTACCGCCTCCTCGGAGGGGATCGAACCTATTATGGGGGCATTCGAGGTTATTCAAAAACAAAAAACGGATGCTTCCTCTCCCTCGCCGTCGTCGGGATCAGAACCGCACATCAAGCTTTATGGAGTAGGTCTATTTAAGAAGCTGAAATTAATTGGCTATTTCAACGACGAAGATACACGCGCATTGAACTGGGCCACCAAGAATATGTCGAATGCTTATGTTACGGTCTACGTTCCGCAAGGAGATGGTAATGTCAGCGTACAAGTTCTCAAGTCGAAACACAGCTTCCATCCGTCCATTGAAGGAAATACGGTACGTATGCATGTGTCTATTGAAGGTGAATGCGAGTTAATTGAGAATGAGACGAAGCTTGACTTTAGTCAACCTAACCAAATAGCTCTCTTGAATAAACTTCTCTCCTCTCAGCTCATTCAATCCATCGAGAAGTCGGTGAAGAAGAGCCAGCAGCAATACAATGCCGATATCTTCGGGTTTGGTCGCAGCCTGTATCTTACACACCCTTCAGATTGGAAGCGCCTTTCCTCTACATGGACAGATGCTTATCCTGAAGTTCATGTAACCGTTCAGGCTAAAATATCAGTAATTGGTACAGGTTACGCAAAATTGCCTTTATACCGAAATGAGAAAACAGGTGACGTAAATTAATGCAGATTGTTAACGTATTGTTATTCAGCCTACTCGTGGTTGCCGTGTCTTATTTTCAAGTCCGCAGTCTATTTCGTAAACGCGAAGTGAGGGCAGCCAACAGCTACATGGTATTAATGGTCATCGTTGTGGTGATGTATTCGGTCGTGTTCTTAAGCCAGACGTTCTGGTTTAATCCAATAAGTATATTCACAATTCCATTTGAGAAGATCGGGAAGTACCTTATGAGCTAGTAACATGCCTATAGATGTTCTTCTCGTCCGACAAAAATAAAGCCCGACGGCAATGCCGGCAGGCTTGGGACTCGATTCTATTTGCGGCAGATAAAGATCAGTTCATGGTGGTCTGCGGTAGCTGGTTCGTCGGTGTAATCTCCAAAGATCTGTATGTCGCTGAAGCCTGCGCGTTCAAGCATCAACACCAACTCGTTCTTCGTATAATCATCCAACCTTTGCGTTTGAATTTCCTCCTTGATAAGGACTCCTTCGTGCCACAGCCGAACTCGCATCTGACGAGTCGCGACGTTCTCCAAGGGATCTGTCTGAAGTGATCGGGCTACCATTTCCAGCTCTGTACCATCGGCCAGGCGCTGACGCTCACTCGATTCAGGCCACTCCTCGACTTCCGCCAACCTGTTCTCAGGCAACCTCGCCAGCCAAGCGGGCGGATCGTTCCATCGCACCGTATAATTGAATGCTAACGTGCCGCCATGACGCAGATGCTCATGGCAGCGCTGCATGGCCTGCATCGTCAGACGATGCTCTCCACCGAGACCAATCACTCCGCAGGCAAATATCGTCCTGTAGCGCTGGGGCAGATCCAACTCGTGCATAGCCTGCGCATAGAGCCGGGGTGAAAGGCCTTGCTCGGCTGCTCGCTCCTTGCAGACTGCCAGCATATCCTCCGAGTAGTCGCAGCCGTCCACATCCAGATTAGCCTGCAACAAGTGGAGCAGCAAGCGTCCACTGCCGCAGCCCAGATCAAGCGCCGGTTGTCCAGACGTCTCAATCAGCTTCTTGTAGTACGCCCCTTCCGGTCCAGCTTCCGTAGCATTCGCCCACGATTGCGCGACTAGGCCGTAGTGCCATATTTGGGGTCGTTGCATAGGTTGATGACCTCCCTGATAGTAGGAATGGTTTAACCATAGCATGATTCCCTTATTCTTCCATCATTGATGTCAGGTTATATTTGATTGTAATCAATCTGTATTCAATAAACCTTCCTCATCATCTCGATAACCTCATCTATCCGAAGGCCGAAGGATTTGTAATAGGAAGCGTCGATTGCCATCTGATACAGAACCATTTCGTTGCGAAGTTGAAGCATCTCTTCCGGGGAGAATTCAGCTACGAAGCACCCTTTTCCCGTTACCGTGTTAATTAAGCCGCTGCGTTCGAGTTCTTCCCAAGCTTTCTTGACGGTAATAACGCTCACTCGCAGCTCCAGGGCCGCTTGCCGTATCGGCGGCAAACAGTAGCCGCTTGCCAGCTCGCCTTTCAGAATTTGGGCGCTGATTTGTTCGAAGAGCTGTTGGTAAATCGGTTTTTCGGATGTATGCGATATCGATACGTTCATGCGATCTCCACTTTCAGGAACCTCTTGACCGCAATCCGATACGCGATCCAGGTGAATAGGGCGAAGATGACGATTCCGGCGGCCAGTATGGACAGCTGCAGCATGGTATTATCGATGCCCGCACCATAGAAAATATCATTAAAGACCGGACTTGCGATGCCGAGCCACTGCGCACCTCCGGCAAACAGCATCGCGCCCGTAATAGATGCTGTGGTTGCGAAACCGTATTTATATGCCGTCTTGTAATAAATAGAGATAAAGAGGAGATTGAAGATCGCCATCATGACGAAGCAAAGCCCCCAGAACCCCATATACGGCGCGAAGAAATAGTAATTGATATTCGGAAATAAGTGTAACGTGAGCATGCCGAAGATCATCGCGATGACAAGATGCAACAATTCCAAGAAAACGATGATGGCGACTCTCGCCTTCACAATGTCTTGTTTGGTTACGGGCAGTATCGCAGATAACATCAAATCGTTCTGCGTTTTGAAGCCGGCGAATGTGTTGGGGATCGTAATCCAGCTGAAATACATCGGAACCAGGAAGTAGACCCAGCCCGGAATCAACATTAAGGCGCCGAATATTACAGGGAGAAAGAAAAACAGCGGAGTAACGCCTAATTTCAAATCCTTGATCATCAGGTTATACATGCACATCCTCCTTTTTCGCGAAATAGATCATGATTTCCTCAAGACTCGGAATGACCGATTTCAGATCGGACGAAGGATCGAAATTCTCCGCGTGGATAAGCCCCGTGAAGCCGAACGAATTAATTTTGCAAGAGATGAGCCGATCCTTCACCTCCTGCAATTGATTCGCGCTCCCGCTTAATAAGCGATAAGACTGCATAAACTCGTCTTTCTCGGCACTTTGGACGATTCTCCCATTCTCGATGAATGTAATGAAATCCGCGCACTTCTCAAGGTCAGACGTAATGTGGGTGGAGAACAGAATGCTGATCTCCCCGTCCAACACGAGTTCTTGAAATAGATCGAGCAGATCATCCCTGGCAACCGGGTCGAGGCCGCTAGTCGGCTCGTCGAGAATCAGCAGCTTGGCGCCGTGTGACAAGGCAATCGCCAAACTGTATTTGACTTTCATGCCCGTCGACAGCTCGACGATTTTTTTATTTTCGTCCAATTTGAACCTTCTCAAATAGTTGTAATACGTATTATCGTCCCAGTTCGCGTAAAATTTCTTAATCGTATTGGTCAACGTCTTGATCTTGTTCCGCGTATAGAAGTCGATGCCTCCAAACGCGCAGCCGATCTCTTGCTTCAATTCGATCTCGTGTTCGGCCATGTTCTTGCCCAGTACGTGGACCTCGCCGCTATCGACTCGAACCATATTCAGGATCGATTTGATGGTGGTCGTCTTTCCCGCGCCGTTGGCGCCGATAAATCCCATAATATATCCTTTCTCCAACTGAAAAGACACATCGGTCAACCGGAAGTTCGGATAGGTCTTATTTAAATTGCGGATGTCCAGAGCCAGCATATAGTCCCCAAGCCTCCTTAATCAAATTGTGTATATCGTGCATGCACAATATATCACGTAGATGAAATGGAGTCAATTGGATATATGAAAAACAAAAAAGACTGCTCCCTCTCCAACAGGAACAGTCTAGATCCGTTTGCTACCTTGCGATGCGTCGAATCTGCTTATATACGAATCTTTCCCATTTGCTTAACCAACTGGTTCCGGCCATCACTTCAGCAATATGCCGAGCATGCCTCTCCGAATTGCGATGGTTATGAAGATGAGCTTTGTTCAATCCTCGATGTCGAGCATGTGCCTGATGATGATGAGCTTGTACCAGATGATGATGACTCCTATCTTCCGAAAGCCCAAATGTGGAAGCGATACTTTGAACGCTTTTTCGATGCCAGCGTTTAATGGAATTCAACATATGGATTCACCTCCTTTCTTACATGACAATGACTAATCGTTTACCTGGATAATCATCACGCCGCCATGCAGCTTCAATATGCTGAAGAGGTACTTGTTCAACATCCATGTGAAGCTCGTTATTCAGAATCCAGTCCCATACCTGATTAGTACCTTCCTGCATCGCTTCCGGAGTGATGCCTGCGCTTGCTCCCATGATCTCAAGGCCAGTTGTTCGCAGCGCGTCAGCAGATAAAGTGAGCGTTGAACCTGATTTCTCACCAATCTGAACGAGGCGGATTCTCCGCTTGGCGAAGCTCAATTCATTGGGCACAAGTGAGCGAATTAACGATTCCGTGACATTCCCCCACAAGAAATCGAGAATGACATCCAATCCGAGTTCAGCTTCTTGCCTAAATATCTCGACCAGCTGTTCATCGGATTGCTTCAAATTGATGATCGTATCAGCTCCGAACGATTGGATTTGCCTGAGCGTCTCCTCATTACGACCGGTTGCAATAATACGACCCGCACCGAGATGCTTGGCAATCTGGACTGCAAGTTTCCCTGCGACACCGGTCGCTCCGTTAATCAACACCGTCTCTCCGGGTTGAAGCTTTGCTCCATATTTGAGGGGGAATAGTGATGTTAATGCCGGGGCTGGCATTGCTGCCGCGGTGATGGCATCCACTCCATCAGGAATAGGGACTGTGTATGCTTTAGGTACGACTGTTTTCTCCGCCATTGATCCGTATGGCGCCTTGATCCCGCCAAATCCAACCAACGTACCGTCCGGAAGCGCTCCAATCCCGCTGAATCCAACGATTGCCGGAAGCGCCGAAAGAAACTGACGACTAGCGAAATGGTTATCGGCTGCCATTGCTTTATCGACATTCTCAAGCGAAACTGCCTTTACATCGATTACGATTTCATTTTCACTTGGAATCGGATCTGGATAATCCTCGTACCGTGGGTTTCCCCCGAATTTATGCAATACAGCCGCCTTCATACTGTGTACCTCCTTATAAACGTCGATGATTTTCTATAACATCTATAGAGTATTTATTTCAGTTTAGTCTATATGTATTAGACTGTCAACGATTCCTCTCTAACATGTATTGATAAATATTTGAGGTATAAACTATATGTGTTAAACTGTCGAGAGGATATATTTACGAAAAAGATCGTGTCGAGGAGATTGTGCAGAAGATGGCATTGAACAAGGACGTTGTAATAGAAGAAGCGCTGAAACTGCTGAACGAGGTTGGTATTGAAGGTGTAAGCTTGCGGGCTTTGGCCAATAGACTGGGCGTTAAACCTCCCACATTATATTGGCATGTCAAGAACAAAACAGCTTTAACCAATGAAATGGCAGAGCGGATATTACAGCCAGTAATACGAGAATTACGCCAGCGAGAGGTTAAGCAGCCTTGGCAAGAATGGCTGTTTCAAGTTTTCAACCAATTGAGACAAGCGTTGCTCAGCTATACGGATGGTGCGCGAGTAGCCGCAGGGGCACACTTCTCACTTACCATGCTAGATTGGATGGAGGTGGCGATTAGAACTCTGCTTACTGCAGGTGTTAGTTTGCGAGATTCTCGCTTGATCGTACTGACTGCGACCCATTTCACTTTAGGCCATGTCATCAAGGAGCAAACGCCGCTAGACTCTGAAATGACTAAGGACTTTGATATGGAACGATTCCACAAGGACCATCCGACCCTGGCTGCAGGCATAGAGGAGTATTTCAATTCAGGCCGCACGGCAGATGATCTCTATGATGATGGACTGAGACTCATCATTGATAGGCAATAATGGATGCCAGCCCATGTTCAGGTTCAGTGAGCTAATTCGTAATTCCGGTATGGATAATATTCATATCGACAACCGGCTTAAATTCAACGTGAGGAAATTCTTTATCCCAATCGAGATTCTTCCATACTTCAGGATATCGAGCGCGAATGACTCTCCCTACCCCGTACATATCGCATCCGTTCTCCTGAAGTTTACGGAGTGTTCGTTCTGCTCTGACAGTCAGGATCTTCGACAACTTTTCGTTCCATTTTGCGATTTCTTGCGGAGTATAGATATGGTTCTGATCGTACTCTTGGATAAAAGCCGTAATATTCGCATGTAAACTTACAGAAACGGTATTGTTATGAACCCGTACTTTCATCTTCCGATCTGAATCAATGACGGATATTGTCACGTAGTTCCTAACGGTTGGCTTCAAACCATTTCCTACCTTTAATGTCACGTACGCCTCGTCTGGAGTCTGGCTTGTAAATAGAAGACTAATGAATGTTTCCTCAATACTAATGGTGCCTACCATTTTGTCTCCTCGAATGACAGCAGATCCAGCTAGCTTAGGTGAGCTATCCTTGAGCTCCAGCAATGGAAGGATAAAATCAACTCCAGGAGCCATGATCAAATTCCCATGCATCCCCTCTGCTCTCTGAGGAACGATGAACCGAACCTCATGACTTTGGATGAGATCGAAAAAGTAAGGGCCGACTAGCGGATTTTTTTGCGCTGCCGCATTCATTAGAGCTTTGGTATTTCCTCTGACAATGGCGATCTTCGCGTTGAGATTGCTTACCCGGTCGCGGTAATAGGTATTCAACTGAGATGATATGCCTTGACGGGCAATGGCATCACTAAGGAGAATAACCTGAATTTTAGAGATATCGAGCAACTCCGCTGTTTTAAGATTGATCTGATTCAGCGCATTACGTGGGGTATATCCACTGGCAGAATCAATCTCCTTCATCTTACGCGAGCTGCTCTCATTGACATTATCCGCATTACCGTCATGAGCTGCTACCGTGTACTCCGTCTTGCCTCCTTCGGATAAATCGATCCCTGCACAGAGTACGATATGTTTATCCTTAAGCAAATTCTGATCCCAACAACCGGCTAACAGCAATGAAACAACCGGTAGTAAAGTAGCCAATATTCTCTTCGGGTTCCTCATGAAGGAGTGCTCGCTCCCTTACTATGTTTAAGTATGGATGCACCTAGAAGGATGAACGGAATGACGACCGTAGATAGTATAGAGGTCACTTCTATATAGGGGTATAGCTTCTCTCCTGCAAAAGGATCGTCAAGCATCAACAGAGCCACTACTGCCGGAACCAAGTTTCCGCTGTAAACGTGGAACGTTCTTCGACTACTCCCAAAAATATGAGAGAGAATGACAGAACTCATATAGCTGAGGCCAACGAAAGAAGTAATGGCGGTAATAATCCAGAATGACAAGAATAACAGATCGAGTCGTTCCACGATGCCAATGGAGATGGTTTTCAGAATGAATAAGATCGGCTCCGGTATGGTGTCAAGCTCTTCCGGCGAGAAGTAATGCGTACTCGCGAGGATGACTAAAAGATAAAAGGCCACCGTATACCAATTGGCAGCTGACGCCCATTTCAGAATTTTTCGGCTCTTACCTTCAACAGACGGTTGCAACACGAGAATCAGCTCGAAACCGAGCATCGCGAATAAACATGTTCTGGCCCCTTGCAGGATCGGGGCGATTCCGTTGTGAGCGATCGGTTGAAGATTTAACCAACTACCCTCTTTTAGCGAATAGAGCAGAATGGCAAGAACAAATACATGCAAGAACGTGATTAGAAATTGAAACCGGGCGATTGCCTTCAAGTTCTGCAGCGTAATATAGATGGAGACCAATGTGAAAAGCCCTATAATGATGATATTCGGAGTCTCGGGGTATGCCCATCGGCTTAGTACGCCAACATTATTAAGCATCGATATCGTGACGCCGAGCAGATAGTAGGTAAGAAAAATCAAGCTCAAACCGATGCCTACTACTTTCCCGAAAAGCGAGTCGATGATCTGAAACACATGCTTGCCGGGGTGTCGACGCATTAATAACCACTGAATGAAAAGAACGAACTGAATGGCAACTCCTATCACTAGGATCGAAATCCAACTATCCTGTTTCGCATACTCATGCACATCATAAGCTAAGGAAACGGTCTCGGTACCGATGATGGTTTGCAGGAGAAAGGTGAATAGCTGCATATTGGAAATTTTATTCTTCACTTGATTCATCTTTGCGGTCCCATCCTCGCGAGTCTTTCACGATTGTTGTTTTTTGCGGTTTGACTTCAAGTGGGCGTTTATTTAATTTCCACATGGGCAAACGAATGAATGTATCTTTGAAATCGCTCCAGCGTCCGACGGAAACAGGTGCCAAGTAAGGTGTCCCGAATGATTCCAGCGTGCACATGTGCATAAGGAGTATGGCTAGGCTCATCGTAATCCCGAGCAAACCTAGAGCAGCGCCAGCCAGCATCAGTGGGAAGCGAATAAATCTTAAGGCCGTGACCATTTCGTTGGACGTCACGACGAAAGAAGAGATCGCGGTTACCGCGACGACAATGATCATCATATTGGATACGAGATGTGCTTCCACGACTGCTTCTCCGATGACTAAACCACCTACAATGCCAATTACCTGGCCAATGAACGTTGGTAACCGAATACCGGCTTCTCGGATTAACTCTACCGTCAACTCCATAATAAACGCCTCAATAAGCGGCGGATAAGGGATATTATCAATGGATTCTTTGACAGGCAGGATCAGCTTTACAGGCAGAACCTCGGAATGGAATGAAACGATCGCGATGTACAATGCAGGAAGAGTCATTGCGATGAGGAAGCTAATATAACGAATGAGTCTGTAGAACGATCCTACATACCAGCGTGCGCTGTAGTCGTCTAAGGTTTGATAGAAGATAAAGAAAGTAACAGGCATAATCAGAGCCGTCGGATGGTTGGTGATTATGACTGCGCGTCCTTCCATGAGGTTGAATGCGGTACGGTCTGGCCTCTCTGTATTGAACAGCTGCGGAAAAGGAGAGAATGTGGAATCTTCAATAAATTCCTCTATGGAACCAGGCTCGAGTATGGTATTTATTCGGATAGCTTGCAACCGCTCCGTAATCTGATCGATGATGCCCGGATTGGCTACATCATGTAAGTAAAGGAGTGCAATCCTCGATTTGAGCTCGTCCCCGATATCGAAGTACTTGACAACAAGATTCCTGCTCCCGATCCGATTGCGGATGAGATTGATATTGACGCATAGATTCTCTATAAATCCATCATGTGCTCCACGAACCACCTTCTCGTTGTTGGGTTCACTGATGTTGCGGATATAAATCGACTTTGCATTTACGGAAAGGATGAACGGCTCTTCTTGCAGGATAAGAATCGCAAAGCCTCGAAGCAGGTCATCTGCCGCCTGGATCGGATCTGTCCTCTCGTACGTCTCCCTAGAAGGGAGAATTTCGCGAATGGGATGGTCACTGCCATGGTGCTGTAAGGGTCTCAGAAGCTCTTCTCTTATGATGCTTCCTTCCGTTAAGGTCTCAAAATAAAAGAGGAGGCCTTCGCGGTTGCCTACACGGATCGACTGCTGTTTTAGATCTGAAGATTCATTGAGTAATTGAACTAAATGTTGACCAGTCTCATGAATCGTTGCATCAATCACAGCAGAGACCTCCTCAAGTAAAAAAGTACATAGGATATCATGCACGGATTATTGTGGAAATATTACCAAAAGCAAAAGCGGATACACAAAAAACCACCGCATCATTGCGATGGTATCTTGTGTTTTCATAAACTCTCATGAGGTTTGGGTAAGGAGCTGCGGGAGCAGAGTGAGCAGCCTCTCTCTCGTTGCAGCATCCTCATGGTTCCAATCCCGTTCATCAAGCAAATAGCTGAAGCCATTCTTCACGGCAGGGAGATTACGCCATAGCGAGCTGTTCATGAGCTCCTCCATCGCTGTTCTGGACTCAGGGCTCTCAGGAAGCATCATGAACACACGATTACCGGCGTATTGATGAATGGTTCGAGCCGTTATTTCCTTGTAGGCCCTGCCTGAATTCAAGATCTGTCGCACTTTGCCTGATGGGCGGAAGCCATCGGGATGATATAAGATGGATGATAAACCGATATTGCCCATAACAAATAAACGTTTGCCACGATGGAACACAAACACGGAAGCCGTCTCCTCCGGGTCAATACGCATCCGAAGCTGCTGCCACATCTGATATGTATGGCTGTTATAATGTAGAAGCCATTGCTCCGCTTCCCTTCTTTTGCCGAACCACTCGCCGAGCATTAATAGCCTGTCATCCAGAGAACCTCGAGAATTGTAAGTAAGGGTCGGAGCAATTCGAGAGATTTCCGAGTAGAGTGCTTCATCAGCATAATCAAAGATAATGAGGTCAGGCGAGAGTTTGGAAGCTTGCTTCTGACAGAGCGGCGTATCTTTACAGAAGATTTGGTTCTCCATAAGCGGAATGCCCAGCACATTCATATCCCCTGTCGTTTCCCCGCAATACAGTACACGGCTCGGGTTCGAAGGGATTCGAACTTCATGACCGTTCCAATCTTTCACAAGAATATTCTGCCTCATGGATATGGCATATTGCCGTGGCGAGATGCCCGTCATGAGCCGAAAGCGCCTACTGAAATAATACTCGTCTGTGAATCCGACATGTTCCGCAATTTCCCTGAGTGTGCTCTCCGTTCCGACTAACCACTCTTTGGCACGATTAATACGCAGTTCGTTCAAATAATCCAGCGGCTTCTTGCCGGTCAGCTCCTTAAAGATAGACGTATACTGCCATGATGGAACATTGGCCAGATTAGCGAGCTGCATGACCGTAATTGGATCCTGAAAGTTTGCTTGCATGTATCCAATCGTTTGCTCTACCGTTTGTGCCGAGCTCCGCGGCTGATCAACCTGCAAATTAAGCTCCAGCATAAATTCAATCACCCTCTGGAACCGCAATTGTTGACGGTGCGCCTCTAAGTCGTCTTGCGTGGTATGGCCAACATACAGCTGGTCAAGTAAATCACTCCAATGCGTCTGCGGATAGATGCGAAGCTCTTCGCGATCCGGGAAGAGCTGTTGTTCGAAGCTCTCGGCTACTCCGTCCTTGACATGGAAGATGTTAAAGGAGACACGATAATATTCAATCTCGCTATCGTCGATGCTCTCGAGCTGATAGGCGCTGGAAGGTGGGAGCACATATGAGCTATAAGGCGTGAAGTATGAGCTGAACGTATCTGTATATAGTTTGCCGTTGCCATTCTTAAATACAAAGAGCATATAGCTTGGGGCGACTTCTTCGGCTAATACCGCGCCAGTACCATAGCTGAGCAATTCGATATTTGCAAAATGAAAAAAGAGCGAAAGAAGCGGTAGCTGGGTTGTCGGAGTCACAGACATGGTGAGGCCCCCTTTCTATGATTGAGAACTTTTATCAATTACGTCTATTATAGAGAATAGAAAGAAGCTCTTCAACCGAGGTTGAAGAGCTTCTTCTGAGAGGATTCCTCATTTACATTTACTTCTTTAATAGAACCTTCGGCAGCTCCGTAATCATCCACTCTCTTGATGTTGCATCGCTGCTCGCTTTTAAGATGTCGAAATGGTATACATGACTGTCTTTAACAGCAGGGATTCCCTTCCAGATTGCGCTATTCATAAGCGTATCTGTATCCTTTTGCGCTTCAGGATCAACGGGATTGAGAATAAAGATGCGATCAGCCGCGTATTCAGGAAGCACCTCTGCGGATATTTCCAAGAAGCCTGTTTTCTCGTCAATTAGTTTCTGAACGTTTGGCAGCGGTTTGAAGCCTCCTTCTTCATACAAGAATTGCGGAAGGCCTGCTCCTGCCATAATGAATAGCCTATTGCCTGGATACAGCGTGAACACAGAAGCGGTCTCGCCTTCTTTAATTCCGTTCGCATGCAGATCTTTCCACATGTCGGCCATCTTGACTGTATATGCAGACAACCAATCCTCAGCCTCTTGCTTCTTATTTAATAGATCACCTAAAGTCCGCATCCGAACATCCAGCTGATCGAACGTATTGAACGTGACAGTTGGAGCTACCTTGGCGATAGCACTATATTGCTCTGCGTCATCATTGGAGAAAATAATAAGATCAGGCTTAAGCGTCATGGCTTTCTCCACATTTAGCGGAAAACCGACGTCCTCCACATCCGGCAGCTGATCTTCCATCACAGTTCCTTTAATTCCATCCTTCATGATTGCAATTGGCTTAACGCCAAGGGCTAGCAAGTCGCCCGTTGTTTCGCCATGATAGATGACACGCTGCGGAGTTACTGGAATTTGGACTTCATGTTTGGTCCAATCCGTGAACTTGCGCGTCGTTTCAGCTTCCTCCGTTGCGGCTGGCGTTTCCGATGTAACTGCTGCAGGGCTTGCCGTATTGCTCTCCGTTGTATTGTTCTTGCCGCACCCTAGTAATAATGCGCCCATTAGTGCGAAAGTGCTCAGTAGAGCAACTGTTTTGGCGTTTCGATACATATTCGTTCTCCTCACACATTGATATGGATAATGATAATCATTATCAGTATGTGATTATAGTAATGGATACCTAAGAAGGACTCAATGGACAAACCAAAGGACCTTATTAGGTTTTGTCCAAGACCGAAGTGCATGATTGCACATAAAAACCCCGTTTCCGGGGCTTATCAGCGAACCGAAAATGGGGTTTTGCGTGTGCTTATGCGTGTGTGTACTGTGCTTGATGAAGTCTGCTGTAGATGCCGCCGGACTCGATCAGGTCCAGGTGACTGCCTTGTTCGGCGATACCGTTCTCGTCGACGACGATAATGCGGTCCGCGTTCTTGATCGTTGCCAGCCTATGCGCGATGACGAGCGTCGTACGGCCGACAGACAGCTCGGCCAATGACTGCTGGATTGCCGCTTCGGTTTCAGTGTCCAGTGCCGACGTCGCTTCATCAAGAATAAGAATCGGCGGGTTCTTCAAGAACATTCGTGCGATCGCCATCCGCTGCTTCTGGCCGCCGGAGAGCTTCACGCCGCGTTCACCGATGATCGTATCCAAGCCTTCCGGCAGCTGCCGAATCATGATCTCCAGCGAGGCCCGTCTGGCGGCCTCCCAAATCTGCTCATCAGTTGCCTTCAGGTCGCCGTAAGCGATGTTCTCACGGATTGAGCCTGAGAACAGGAATACGTCCTGCTGTACGATACCAATATTTCTACGAAGCGACTTCAACGTCAGTTTGCGGATGTCTTTACCATCGACAGTAATGCGCCCTCCAGTAACATCGTAGAAACGAGGCAGCAAGCTGCAGATCGTCGTCTTCCCGGCGCCGGAAGGGCCGACGAAGGCAACCGTCTCTCCCGCTCGAACGTTCAGATCGACGCCCTTCAGCACTTCGCGGTTCTCCTCGTAGCCGAACGAGACGTTCTCGAAGCGGATTTCTCCATGAAGCGAGTGCGCCTCGACGGCATCCTTGGCATCCTGAATATCCGGCTCCATGTCGATAATCTCGACGTATCGTTTGAATCCAGCGATTCCCTTCGGATAGCTCTCAATGACGGAGTTAATCTTCTCGATTGGCCGGAAGAAGATGTTCGACAGCAACAGGAACGCCATAAACTCCCCTAGCTCAATTCTATGGTCGATGTAAAACCACGCGCCGCATACCATAACGAATATCGTAATGAGACGCATCAGCATGTAACTCACCGAGAAGCTCTTAGCCATCGTCTTATAGGCGAGTAGCTTGGTCTCGCGGAAATTGTTGTTGTCAACGGAGAATAACTTCTTCTCGTGTTCCTCGTTCGCGAACGACTGCACGACGCGAATGCCACCGACATTCTCTTCGATCCGAGCGTTAAAGCTGCCCACGTTGCCGAACAACCGCCGGTACGTGTTCGTCATGCGGCCTCCGAACATGATGATCAGCCAAGCCATGAACGGAATGATCACGAACGTTAGCAAGGCCAGCTCCAGGTTGATGTACGCCATCAGCGTGAATGAGCCTGCAAGCGTCATAATCGCGATGAAAATATCTTCAGGCCCATGGTGCGCGATCTCCCCGATGTCGTTCAGGTCGTTCGTGACCCGGCCGACGAGATGACCGGTTTTGTGGTTGTCGAAGAAGCGGAACGACAGCTTCTGAATATGATCAAACATTTTCCAGCGCATATCGGTTTCAATATTGATGCCTAGCATATGTCCCCAATAAGTGACGACATAGTTCAATACGGTATTGAGCACATAAATTCCGAGTAGTCCGATACTGGCTAGCACGATCATCCTCCAGTTGCCACTCGGCAACAGATCGTCGATAAATTCACTGACCGCTAGCGGAAAGCCGAGCTCAAGCAATCCCGCGATGACCGCGCAAGTAAAATCGAGAAAGAATAAGCCTTTGTAAGGGCGGTAGTACGAGAAAAACCTACGAAGCATCGTTAAATGATCCCCTCTCCTTCATCAGCCGGACCTTCTGGCCTCGGCTTCACTTCGATCTCTTGAAGCAATGTATACAACTGTCAATTTATAATGAACCGAGGATAGGCGTCAACCCTTCGAAGCTTGTTTCTATATATCCGGTTCTAAACCAATATAGATCGGTATTCCCAAACCTAGTTGTCCATTAGGAGTTTCACTAGGAACAAATCCAATGTAAAGACTGGACTTGCTTAAGCATTTCCCCGTTAAAGTAAGCTGGAACGATGGTTGAGACTGATACATCTGTGCCATCCATTCTTTCATAAGACCGAGTTTGGCAGCATCCTCAGGATACAGTCCTTGCAGACCCCCTCCCGGAAAATTCAATTCTGGAAACCGATATCGATAACCGTTGATTGATTCGCTCTCAGCTTCTAACTCGAGCATCTCTGGTTCGCTTGCCCACTCTTCTCGAACATTAGAGTGAGTTAAAGGACGGAACAGCTTCCCATGACCAAGTTCAATATTATGCTCATCAAGGGCTGGCCCCCACAAAAGCACGTCAAGTCCAGTAAAGGCTTGTCCCTCATTCTTCAGCCCAAATGTAATTGTAGTCGAGCTTCCGACATCTGCTGCTGCGTACGCGCTCCAGGTCGTTAAAGCCAGCTTTGGATCATTATAGTGAGTAACGAAATCGGAGAGACGAATTCTGCTGCGGAAAAAGAGAACCTTCTTACTACCGTCCATTACCTTTTCTTGTTGATGCTCTTGATCGACCTCATATCCCCGCATTATTGCCTGGTCAGGAATAGCAAGCAACTCCGCTGCTAATGCTAGCGCGTCGTCCGCGAAAACCATCTCAGATTCCCAGATCCCCTTCAATTCCGACGGGCTCACGCCTGACGCGCAGATCTCCGACCACTTTGATGGCTGGCCGTTCCTTTTCCTAGGACGGTCTCCCTCTAACATCTCATTAAACAAGTCCAAGTCGTTGATTATCGTATCTGCCATCCGGCCATTCTGATACAGACGCATCACAAGTAAATCACTATCATGCAGTACGGAGCCAACAACGGGGACGCCTATTTGAGAAATAGCTTTGCCAAGCGCATCCATCTCATCCAACTGCTGCTCATCAAGTTTTTGGTCGTAGAGTGAGATCCAGCGATCAGAGGAGATTTGTAGAATTAGAGCTCGATCGGCTGACTGTTCATCATCGGTTTCTTCATACATTCCCCCTTCTAGACAGCCTCTTATAGCAAACATCAGTTGATCCATTAACTTACTATTATCCTGTGCTCCACTGAACAATTGCATATTTGAAACAAACGTCCCCATCTTCGCGCTCCTTACTTATTTGGTTCTTTTCCGATTGTAGCATATGCGGGTAACATCCTACCTTTGAAATTCTTTAAACCGCGTACCTTGATAAGTGAGTTGTCCATGGTCTCCTACTACGAGGTAACCGAATCTATTTGCTCTTACCTGCAATTCAATGCGTGATCCGTTATCAAATTCAAAAGTCACGTAGTAATTGGTACTTGCACGTGACCTCCCAGATCCTCCCCATACCTGAGTTCTTTTATCAACTACCGTTACGGGTGACGTAATAACTTCAGAGGCATTGTTCCTCGCCCATGTCCAAATACTACGAATAATTACATAGAGAAATCCTCCAACTACAATGATAAAAATAGAGCCTCCAAAAAGCTTGAAAAACAGGGGCATTTCTTTGAAAAAATCAAAGAAGCCAGGACCATCAGGGAATTCGTTCATATACTCTCTCCTCAATCAACTATTTTCTTTAGTGATCATATGTCTGGAACAAGAACGGCTCTCCCTTGATGTATGCCCTCAATATGAATTGAGCATATGACTGCTCTTCAATCAGACCTTCGGTCTCCTGTTCGCTCTCCGCATGGAAACTATAAGCTTCAATAATGGCCATGATGAAGAAGCACTCCAACATCGAAATCGTATTCTCGCCCAAATTTCCGACCTTCTCATAGCCTTCTATAAATCGTTTTCGTTGATGTGGTTGAAGTCCCATGACCGCTTGTGCGATATCGTAAATATGATAGCCAAAGCCGCATCTACCAAAATCAATTGCATAAGGGAGATCGTTGCAAAACACTACATTTCCATTATGGAGATCGGCATGGATGATTCCATAGTTTTGTTCATAAGGCGTAAAAGTTTGGAGTTGATTTAGTACTTTAACAGAAGCTTCTGTATACAACTTGAAAGCTTCTTTGGTTATGAAATGACTATGATGCTTCTGTAAATGATTCCAATCTCGGTGAAAACTTTCGCTCCCCCATATTCGGCGGGTAAAAGTGTTATCAGGAACGAAATCAATACTAGCCATGTGTAGGTCCGCCATCAGTTGTCCCATCGCTCGTATATGATCATCGGTAAGCGCTTTTTTATTTAATTGATTACCTTCTATCCATCTCATCAAGGTCGCATAATATTTCGTATTTTCATCGACAGTCACGACAGTAATAAGCTCGCCATTCTGATTTCGTACACCATCCGGAACACCAAGGCCCTTACTTCTTAAATGGGATAACCACTTCAGCTCCGAAATGACTTCATCATAAGATTTATTCAATGTATGAATTCTCAATAAATAGGAGTCACCTTCGCTGTTGTGAATCCGAAAGGTCACATGTTCAGAAACTTGGATGAAATGTATGGAATTCCAGTCAATATCGTAGTTTTGCAATGCATATAGCGCTGCTTGTTTCGTTTGCTTAAGCGTAAGTCGCACATTTAGATCGGTATCCATCCGAAATCCGCTGTTCAATTCGTATCCCCCCTCACTTTTGGATAATATCCTTCAGTTCAATCAGATTCTTAATTCGATAGTTGGCCTGTGAGAAGTCATGTGTTTTTGTGAAGTCGTTATGGACAATCGCACAGTCGATACCAGCCGCCACGGCTGAGCTCAATCCTCGGTTGGAATCCTCTACAACGAGGGTCTCTTCTTTGGCAGCTCCGAAGCGCATTAGGCCGGTCAAGTATGGTTCCGGGTGCGGCTTGGTGTGCTCGTAGTCTTCACGAACAAGGACGAAGTCCATGAATTGTCTAATCTGGCGGTTTTCATGAATAAGTTGAAAATCCGCACCTTTGGCAGTCGTCACGATGGCCATGCGGACGTAATTTGACAGCTCGGCTAGCGTTTCAACTACGCCTTCAATCTCTATGGCTTCTGTTCTTAGATATTCTTGATAATAGAGGTTGCGGACCTCACGCTGCTTGCTGATAGTCTGTTCATCAATACCTGCCGCCTTAGCTTGGGACCAAGTGCCAAGTGTTTGGGTCATGTCGCGAAGGTATTGGTCCTTATCCAAGGTAAATCCAATATCAGCCAAAGCGCGTTCTCCCGCTTTGTAATACCAATATTCAGTATCCACCAGAACACCATCATGATCGAAGAGTATGTACTTTTTCATTGATTCGTTCTCCTTTGTCAGTTCTGTACAACTATTAACCCACCGAATTTTGTAAAATATCAATATTTGCTTGAAGGAACGTTTGATTTTTTTCAATTCCTCTATTCTTACACCAAACAACTGCGCCGAAAGCATCGTACATATCATAAAATGGCAGCACTCTATCCAGAGCCAACATAGGTCGAATGGATTGATAACCTTCAATGAACGGTATCTTTGTCCTCGGATTGACTTTCCAAATATATCGATTGACTTTTGTGAAATCTACTTCCGACGATCCACCACGGGCACTCTCGAAATCTATAATGCCAGCTACCTCGTTACCATTCACCAATATATTGCCTGGTCTAAAATCCATATGAACAATGCATGGTCCGTCAGGATCCGGTAGAGCAGCGTATACTTCATCAAAGTGATGAATACATCTCTCGTACAATTTTGAGTCGAGAATCTCGTTGCAGGGCTCCTTCCATTTTTCAAAATTACTTTTGATATATAATCTCCAGTTATTTGGTTCAAGCAACTTAAAGCCATCGGTTACATGGTAACCATAGCCAGGCGTTTCAACCTGATGGAGCATAGCATGATACACGCCAATTTGATAAGAGAGTTTCTCATCAATGTGTCCTGTACAAGGCATTCCTTGAATTGCGGAAAGAAGCAACGCTCCAGTAGTGTTGTCATCCCCGTACCAAATGTCCAATACCTTGGGAACAGGTATTATGCCCATCAATGTTTCAAGCATCTGAAATTCACGGAATAGCTTATCCTTGTTAAATGGGATTTTTACAAAAACATTTTCTCCACTGGCTAGAGTAAGCTTGTATACATCAGAACTATATGACTCTGGAACATCTTCAATATTCAAGACGTTCAGCTTTAGCTTTTCTATTACTTTTAGAATTGTACTCATAGGTAACCTCCTGCTTTGGAGCGTTTCTTCCAATTTATTTCACTGATTGCCAATCAAATCCAATATCTTACATGTACCATATTTTTGTCCCCGTACCAAGCCCCCTTTCCAATATCCGCAAAAAAAGCCGCACTTAGGCGGCTTTCCTAATCGCATATGAAATTACAGCTTCTCTATGACTCATCCCATCCAAATAACGCCTTCTCAAACTTCGTCCTATTCAGTAAATAAACAACTGCAAAGAAGAACGGTATTGAGGCTAGCCAAGGGCGAATAGTACCTTCAGCTGTCCATAATAGGCTACACAGCATAAAAATCAATAGATTCGCAATTATATACTTTCGAAGTAGTATCATGATATCCCTCATACAATGTGATTTAACACTATCGTATTCATCATGAAATTTAATGGTGATGCTTATTTCTCTTGCTGATCCACGGGGACAATCGCATCCTATTTCCAGAAATCCTGATTCGGCCAATGACGCTCGACACCCAGATCATCAAGCTGCTCCAGATAAGCTTTAAGCAAGTGTGCTTGATCCTGCACGTCATGAGCCGAACAACCCCGCTGGACAGAGAAAGCTGCTAATGCGCCGGCTGCTTCACCAATATTCCATTCCGTTGGATGAAGCCGATAGCAGCCATTAGACACTTGCGTAGTCCCGATATTCTTACAAGCCGGGAGCAGGTTGCGGACACGAATTGGCAATAGGGCTCCCAATGGGATTTCGTAAGGAACGCTCGGGATATAAAAGCCACGCTGCGAATTAGTCGTCGGATGCAGGTCGAGATGGTAGCTGCCGACTCCAACACTATCTTCATAGATACGAATTCCATTAGCTTCGCGTACTTCTCGGCTGACATCGTGTTCCGTAATGGTGTAACGCGCACGAATTCTTCTTGACTCGCGAATGTATGCCGACTTCGCCAGTCCGTCAACCGTTCCCAGGACATCGCCACGCGGGCGAACGCCAGGGTAGCCCCGTCCACCGTCGAGTCTAGGTGCTTCTGTCTGCAGCCAATACAATAACGATAGACTGAGTTGCTTGGCCTGATACAAGTGACGCTCCTTTTCTTCAGTCGATACGCCAATGATAGGCCCAACAAAATAATCGTTCTGCGGCCAGTTTACTAGCGTCACTTCGCCATCATATAAATTCGGATCCGCCAGTTGAGAAGGATCGAAGATGCGGCGGTAGTCCCACAGCGACACGATCTTTTGATCGTTTCGAAACATCGTATATTCCTTGATTTTGTCTGGATTGTGAGGGTCCATCGTTCTCCAGTTGAGGATCGAATACTGTGAGAAGGAAGGAGTGAAACTGCGCCAGTAATCGTACATCTCCGGCTTGTTTATTGTGAAATCTCCGCCTTCCACATAGTCGACGGCGAATACATGAGTAATGGACTGCATGTCGAGTGGATCAGCCTGCTCCATAGCATGTGGCTCCCCCGTGTCCGAACGAGCTTCTGCGCCAGTCACATGCTCGATCCCGCCAAGTGACAGTAACTCGCCAAGTTCTGTTGCATCCAGATACATCGGAGCAATGAGCTCAAGCTGTCTTCCACTATCGAATTGCTCGACGATAACGGAACGACATTCATCTTCTTCTATGACCACTTCAATCGGGCGAGTACGGAGCAGAATGCTGACTCTTCCTCCATTCACGTATGGTGCAAGCATGTCTTCCAGTACTCTGAGCGCCACTTTCGGCTCATGCGCGAGTCGGCTAACCCATCCGTTACCTGGATTCAGCGTTGCATTGGCTGCTGCTTTAGCATTCAGAGGGTAATGGTTGCGATAATACTCTCGAACTCGGTTACGAAATTCTCGATAGGATGCTGTGCACCCGAACTGTTCAATCCATCGGTGTTCATCAGGAGGTACGGCTTGGCTAGTGAGCTGGCCACCTATCCAGTCCGTCTCCTCGGTCAGGATGACACGCGAGCCTAAACGGGCGGCAGCCAATGCTGCCGAGACTCCACCAAGCCCGCCACCAACGATGACAATGTCAGTTTTCATGTTGTTTATCATGGATTTCCTCCTCTACTCTGGTTCTATTACCTATTATTGTAACCATAATTAGGAATTTTGTATTGTGCCAGCTTCTATCGTTTGACATTCTTACAGATCGAATCTTTCGTTACCTTCTTGTAACCGTTTCGTTACTGTTCTGACATTCCTATCGAGGCTGATTTGGGTAGTATGAGTTTGTAAGCCAACCGTCCCTTGTCTCCAATAATAATAAGAGGTGAAAATTTCAACATGTTAAACAAATCAAAACATTCGTATAAACTAGCCGCCAAGCTGGCCTTGACCGGAATGATCGCGGTAAGCTCCATGACGGCAATCTCTCATTCGACTGTCCACGCGGCAGCAGCCAGCGCTAGCGCTAGCGCGAACACGCAGAAGGACTATATTAATAACATCTACAAGCTTGCGAGCGTAGGAAAAATCCCGGGCTTAAACGCCATCGCGGGGAAAACGCCGATCTCCGCCGTTCATTACAAATGGGGCGAACCGGATGTAGGCGGTGACCTGAAAGGCAACCATTACGAAATGTACAGTTTCGGCATGGGAAGAGGCTCATTCGGCTTCGGCGTCAATAAAACCGGCGTCATCTACGATTTGCGCAATTTCGGGACGTCCGTTGATCGGACGGTGGGCATCAAATCGCTGACCTTCGCGTCCGTCATCCAAACGCTTGGCAAGCCTAAGGAAGTCCGCTTCACCGGCACGGACAAAATCTATGTTTACCATCCATCCAAAACATTCGAGCTGAAATTCGTCGGCCCAAGCAAAGTCGCCAAAGGAAAAATCGCGCATATTGACCACATCAACGTCTATGCAGGCAAGGCGAATACGTAACGTACATTAGAGCAGAAAAAAACCGTCACAAGACAGCATTCGCTGAGCTTGGACGGTTTCTTTTTTGTTACTATTAAACCGTTTGTAAGTTTAAGACGTACCAGCACTAGCCGAACCAATAAAGGTAACTGGACCTGAAAGAGTTACATCAGTTGGTTCATTAACAGACAAATACATGCAATACCTAATCTGACCGGTTAGAACATCAGATACTGGTGGGAAATCGCCAGTAACAAAGGTCAAGTCTCTGTGGCCCGGGCCTGCAGATAATTCAATATTTAAGTGGAAGATACGAACTCCTGTACCGATTACACCAGTACCTCCCCTTTCAACGATGATATCGACATTGTTTGGTTCACTTCTATACACACCAACCATACCCCAAAGTTGAATACGAACATCATTTACGTTAGGGGTCCCTAGCGCGTTAACCGTTTGAAGTCCAATATCACCATATAAAGTAGGAATTTCTGTTAAAAGTCCAGTACCTTCACTAGACGTATTATTTAACGATAGACGAGAATCTAAAAATTGCGCAACCCACCTATTTTCGCTCACACGCTTACCATAATTTACAAACCATCCACGATTCTTTAATGATTAGTGAATAATCTTCCTTTACGATCAATTATGATTATGAAATCCAATTCGCAAAGGAGAGATTAATAATGTTGAAACGTTTCATTCTGACAGCAGCTCTTACGATTACGGTAGGCGCAACACTTCTCACTGGAACTTCAGTGGAACCGACAACGGCACACGCAGCAAGTAACATGGTACCCGACTATGAGGTCAAATTGCTGATGAATCCAACCGCTGTTCTCGGCAGCGATTTCAAGCTGACAAGCACGGTATTAAGTACTTTCGCAATGCCAACGACCGTGACCAAAATGAATGTAGCGTTTCTTGACACCTCTGCGAAAGACATTTACAACAATGGTTGGAGCCCGCGGATTCGTAAAACCGAGGGCGAATCGGATTTCGAGCTTAGCTATAAGAAACGCTATACCATTACGAACAACGATATTAACGCAGCTTTGACTCAGGCGAATAATGAAGGATTCAATTCGGGCGACACGAACTACGAGGCACAAGTAGAATGGGGTTATCAGAAGAAAACGCTCAGCATCACTCGCACGAAGAGCGGCAGCAAGTCCGGCTACAGCGGCATGGACCTGCCATCGATTAGCGATGCACGCAGCCTCATGATCAATAACGCGCCAGACAAGTTTAACAATTGGGTTTCCAGCGGCTGGGGAACAACCAAGCTCCAAAGTTCCCGTTACTTCGGTCCGGTATTGGCCAAACGCTCAGTCGGTACATGGAGCGGGATGCAGTTGTATATTGAGGTGTGGCCGATCAAAGATGCAGCGGGCACAGGCACAGAGTACGTTGTTGAGGCTTCGTTAAAAACAACTAGCCAATCCACAGCATCAACGAAGCATGATGAGCTCGTTAGCTTCTTGCAAGGCAAAGGCTGGTTCTTGGCGCAAGACTCCTTGAAAACTCAGCTGATGATGGATCGATATTAAGACAAACGGCAGCCTCGAAGTGGGCTGCCGTTGTTTTTTGGAGGACAATAATTGCAGGATGCCGTACGTTGGTCTTCGCGCTAAGATTCCACACTCATCATTATACTTTGCAGACGGTTAGTGACCCATTCTATATCATAACCTGCTTCATTCAGGATCACCGTATTATACAGTTCTTCCAGTCCAATCCGAATCATGTAACAAGCTATGGTTTTCCTGTTCTCGGAGGAGTTCATATAATGAACAGTTAGATGTGCAATCAGCGGCTGTAGCTTATCTTCATTCCAGAACATGAAATTAGCAATATCATATAAATGGTCGCCATACATGGACAAACTCCAATCAATCATTCCGGAGATTCGTCCTTGCTCGGCAATCAGATTAAATGAACCTAAATCCCCGTGGATCAACTGCCTGTTCCCTGCATTTATGCTAGTAACATCCCTCTTTAACTGTTGAATAGCGGTATTAATTAATGCAGCCTCAATGCCCTTCTTCTCCACTTGAGACCAGTTATAGATATTCTCGTTATAGATGGCTTCAATAAAATCTATCCATGTAGGGTAAGGGGCCTTTCCTGTGCCTTCAAAACGTCCGTAACCATTCGATTCGCCTACTTCGATCGATTCGAGAACAGATAGCAATTCGAGGACGGAAGGAACGATATCGTACAGCTCATTGCTGTTCAAGTCAAATACTTTGACCCCTTCGACAAAGTCGTATATGGCATAGGGCTGCAGCTGTTCTGAGGCATGGATCTGGATAAGGTGGCGGAGTGGTAGCAGATGATGATAATTCTTATAAACCCACTGTTCTTTCTCGTACACTTCAATACGTGTCCCTGTCTTGAATACGTATCGCTGCCCGCTTACTTCGAACGTGTAGTTCTGTGAAGCTAAGCCTCCTGTCAGTTCTTTCACTTCAATTGCCGCAGGGTAGTTACTCCGAATTATGGCCTGAATATCATTCTCCGATAATTTTGGAAACATGGTATCTACTCCCTTAAAAAAGATTTTGCCTAGCAAGAACTCATCTAAGGAGAGACCGTAAATCTTGGCAAGTTCAATGATGGATGGAATATCCGGCATCGTTTTGCCGACTTCCCAGTTGGATAACGTTGAATCTATTGTCTCATGTTGGTGGATTTAAGCTAGCAATGATATCTTGCATTCCACCTATCTTGAGAAGATGCACAGAAGAAGTCCTACTTACGTCCGATATACATGAAGTGTTCCGCCATACTCAGCAAATCTTCACGTTCACACACTTGCTCCGCTAAGTCCAACCATGCCGTAACCACTTCTGGCGATTGTCTTAAGAGCTCTGCCTCGCGCAGATACAAGAAACTTTCGCAATTAAGCAGATGAAGCTTCTCAAGACCAAAAGGTTGGAAGAAAGAAAGCACATCTCTAGGACGGATGAAAAAATTCTCCGAAAACCCGTACCCGGTAAAATTCTTGTCTTCTACCATTGCATGAAGTTGAGAACGTCTTTCCTCTTCTAGAATCAAGCTTGGATTCCCAATTAGATAATCCCACACGAATGAGTAAGAAGACACGAAAGATACGAACAGCGTCCCGTTCGGCTTTAATTTTCTAAAGCATTCACGAATCGTATTTACCCTGTCGCTCAGCTCTTTCAGATGATACATCGGCCCCATGCAGAGAATGTGGTCAAAATGTTCATTTTCGAATATTGATAAATCACGACAATCCACCTGTAAGGCGTTCAGTGGTAAGCCAAGCTCCTGTGCTTTAGTTAGTGCATAATCTACGTTGTTCTGGGAAAGGTCCGCCAAGGTCACTTGGCAGCCAAGTTGCGATAAGTAAAGTGAATACCTGCCTGGCCCCCCACCAAGGTCCAACACTTTGTCATTCGGTTTGACATAGCGGGTTATATACCTTTTGCTAAGCTCATATTCGACTTGATGGCGCTCAAGCCTTTGCCACTCATAGTTAACGGTTTCATCATAAAACTTCCTCACGATATCCACGCTGTCCATGTAACCACTCCTCAATATGGGTCAGGTTAGCCTGATACGCTCCTTGTGCTTCATACAAGAATCTAAAGTCGTTCCACCACCCAGTAGCCGTAATAGATCGTTGTCTCTAAAGCCTTGTTCTCCCAACCATGCGCGTGCCGATAGGTTACAGGCCGAAGACCAAATCGCTCAATTGCGGCAACCGTTTCGACAAACGACCAGAAAAAAATACGAGTATCAGTTAATCCCCCAGTTGCATCAATCCAAGGGGCATCATGGAAGGGCAATTCAGCACGGCGCTCGTTAATCGTGAAGTAAAAACGGCCGCCACGTTCTAGAACGGCTGACAAATTACCGATGACTTGTATTAGGTTCTCACAAAAATCGAAGCATCCGTTAGCTAAAATAAGATTAAACTTGCCGAGTTCAGTAGGTAGCGCATTGTGGAAATCATGTACAAAGTAAGTACCAGAAGGACGTTTCAGTCTCGCAATATCCACCATAGAAGCCGATAAATCAAGTCCGACCACCTCCACTTCAAGTGGTAGTGCGCTAGTCAAATGTCCAGGTCCGCAACCAAGATCAAGTATACGTTGCCCATTCCTAACGTTCTCTTCTAAGAAAGACTTTATAGAGGTTTGAAAGTGGGTTAGAGGCAAAGTATGTTCTTCGTAAATCTCAGCAACTTCGTCGTACATTTGCGCTAGCTTCGTCTTATCATTCTGCGAATCGTTCAATATGTTCCACACCTCCAGCTTATTCTCCCCGATTAGCTCCATGAACAGATAAAAGCCGCGAATGTCGCGGCCTTTGCTCTACCAGTTCTTTACATAATTACGTTCCATACGTGTTAATCTCTATTTTCCGTCCATCTGGATCGTAAAATGCGATTTCCCTGCCACACCCGCCACGGTCCTTGATCCCATCAGTCGCTAACTCTACCCCATGTTCTTTCATTCTCAAATACATTTCATCCAGTTCTGAATCATTCACTCTAAAGAGAAGAACCGCATGATTATATCCATCCGCGTTGTTAAAACTAAGCGTTAATTTGTCTTCTGACTGGATGAAAAACAATGTTAAACCGCTTACAGTATGTAGGACTACTAAATCTTTATCTGGCTGGAGAGGTGAATGGCTAGATGCATTAGGATTAAAACCAAATACGTCGACGTACCATTTAGCTGTAAGATATGGATCTTTTGCTGGAAGATAAAGTGTCATTAAATCGATGATGTAAGGCGCGGTTCTTGGCTCTACAACTTGTTCACTCATCTTACTCCTCCTCTCATCTATAACCATATTCTAGTTTATTTACATTCTTTTGTATATTTAAATCAATCTTAATTTGAATAAATTAACACTAAATTTGGAAATCTGACTAAATGCTTAACCCCATAGAGGATCCCGAATTTGTAGCAGAGGTGAGATGCGTTAATGACTGAAGCAAAGTATGCAAATCTATTAACACTTCCGGAATTGGATTCACTTAAATGTAAGCTCAACCCTTTTCCAATATATAAGGAATTGACTCAGACCTCTCCTATACGTTTCGATACCAGGCGGCAATGTTGGGATGTATTTAACTACGAAGATGTACAAAAAGTGCTCAAGGACCCCCATACATTCTCATCAGCACGCGGTACGGCAGCCAATCAGAACTTATTGTTTATGGATCCCCCAAAACATAATCAGCTGCGTGATCTCGTGAACAAAGCATTTACGCCGAAAGCGATAAAAGACTTGGCGCCGCACATCGAAGATATTGCGGAGAGCCTATACGCTGGGGTTACCGATCAGAGCATGGACATTGTTCATGATTTTGCGACTCCACTACCAGTCATTGTGATCGCAGAACTGCTTGGGGTCCCTGCTAGCGATCGATCCCACTTCAAACGCTGGTCGGATATCCTAGTGGAAAGTGCGGAGGAAATGAGCGACGAAGCTTTCGAAGCACGTACGCAAAGGCGAACCAAAACCATCGAAGAGCTAATCATTTACTTTAAACGAATCTTGGTCACCCAGAACGCAACAACCCACAACAATCTGATCTCCTCCCTGCTGCAAGCAACAATCGAAGGTGAAAAACTGAGCGAACGCGAAATCATCAATTTCTGCATTCTACTCTTGGTTGCCGGCAATGAAACTACAACGAATTTAATTACAAACAGCATTCGGTTGCTTGCTGAACAGCCTGAGCTTCAGAGACAGCTGGCCGCGGATCCATTGGGCATTCCAGCCTTCATCGAGGAAGTACTCCGCTATTATCCGCCTATAGTCGCTGTCGGACGTGTCGCGAAAGAAAGTACAACATTTGGCGAGCAAACAATTGGTGCCGGGGATCAAGTAGTCGCTTGGATTGGCGCGGCGAACCGTGATGAAGCGAAGTTTACCGAATCGGATACGTTTGTCGCTCAGCGTAAACCAAATCCACATCTATCGTTCGGGTTCGGCATTCATTTCTGCTTAGGCGCGCCGCTTGCCCGCTTGGAAGCTCAAATTGCGATAGGATTTCTACTTAAGCGAATCAATCATATCCAATTGGCAGCAGGCAGCCAGGTGAAGCCAATCAATAGCGCTTTCGTATTTGGGTTAAAAAATTATCCGATTACGTTTAACCGACTGACCTAGCACAATGCTTTGACATCCAATTTATCATAATGCTACTGTATAGTTGAGGTGATCGAAAATGGCAGAAACAGCCAAAAGTATGTTTGTTAATCTACCAGTAAGTGACCTGAAGAAATCTATTGCATTTTTCTCCACAGTAGGCTTTGCATTCAACCCAAACTTTACTGATCACAATGCAACTTGCATGGTCATCGGTGAAAACATTTTCGCCATGCTGTTGGTTGAAGAGTATTTCAAGACCTTCACCAAGAAACAGATTACTGATGCATCCTCGACAACCGAAGTCTTAATTGCATTAATGGTCGAGAGCCGCGAAAAGGTGGACAAGTTAGTTGACAGTGCGATTGCAGCAGGCGGCACGATTGCGAATGAGGCACAAGATCTCGGCTTCATGTATCAGCGAAGCTTCCTAGACCTGGACGGTCATCAATGGGAGATCGGCTATATGGATGAAAGCGCAATTCCGCAGGGTTAAGACGTTCGATATCGTTGTTACATTATAAAAAAAGAGATGATGCCTTCGTGGCATCATCTCTTTTTTATAAGGTTCTTAATGAAGATTGGTTAAGTCTAATGGTTAGTATTGACAGGAAATAGACGGAATGATAGTATATCCTACTAATAAGATCAAATTAATATGAATTAAAAATACTAGGAGGTCTTCTCTCATGTCCATTCTTCTATCCGTACGCAACAGGGTTCTCCTAACAGCTGCTTTATCAGCTGCTTTGCTGGCAACCGCCCAGTCACCTGCCTATGCCTCATCTGCAACATCTGTGAATTCCGCTTCGGCTCTCTCAATCGAGTCGGGCTCGTCGAAAGAGATTTCTTCCGCGGAATACGCCGCGTTCCTGAAGGACAAATTCGGCCTAACGCTCTCCGCAAACGTGAGCCGCGGCGAGTTCTTCGCCGATGTAGTGCGTTCGCTGCAACTGGCACCCGTGGACAAGCCCGTAACCTTTAGTGACTTGAACACGTCGAGCCCTTACTACAATGCAGCCGCGGCGCTGTATCAGAACGGGCTGCTGTCATCTAATACTACGAATGCATCTGCACCGCTTAAAGCAGTCAATGCCGTGCAGCTCGCGCTTCGATTGTCCGGCTTAAAGGAACTGGCCAACACTTATTCCGAAGCGAAAGCGGAGCAAGCAATCGCCAAGCTTCCGATCAAATTATCCTCACTCAACCTGCAAACGAAGCAGGAGCTAGCCGCGGCAATCGATACAGGCTTGCTGCCTGCTTCCTATTTTGACCAGCTCGCTCCTAATGCACCTGTCACTGCGGACTTGGCGAACCTGTTGATTGGCAAGACGCTCGTCTTCAAGGGACAATATAAGCATTACCTCGGCTATGTAGACGACTCCGACATCTATACCAAACTTACCGATGCATATAATGGATCGGTCATCATCAAAGACGACCAGCTGCAGAAGATCGTGGATGGTGCGCTGGAGCAGGGATTGGTTACGGGCTACAACCTGAAAGATAGCCATTATGACCCTAATTTCATTGAATCTTTAAAGCTCGTCTATGGCCATTCTGATCTCCAACACGCCCTCCAGCTGATCGGGCTGCTGCGAAGCGAGGACATCGAAGCCAAGGTCCAATTCGAACCGAAAACCTCCGCCTTCGTCTATCTGAAAGAATGGGGCGAGCCTGGCGTTTCAGATCAATACGAAGTTCGTCAAATTGCGAACGGCAATTACATCGAATATGCGAAAGAATACGATATCGCCTTCGAATTCGAGAATGCTGCCGACAAGCAGCGCTTTAACACAATCATAAGCACCTACGCCAAGAAAAACGAAGAAAATCAAACCGGGCTTCTCGCTAGTTCGTGGTGGCAGCCACTATACTACTCGCTGACGCCGCTCGCCGACTATAAGGAAATCACGAATAACAAAATCCAGCTCGGCCGCTATTACGCGCAATCGTTCTCTCTGAAGGAGCAATCCAAATCCGTCGTCGACGGATTCAAGCACGTAGATCCTTCGGTCGACGTTCAGAGCTATGATTTCTGGACCGACATCCCGTTCTATAACTATTTGAACGGTGACCCTCTATAAGAGTTTGTCAAAACAAAGCAGCCGCGCGTTAGCGGCTGCTTTCATTCTGTCGAGAAAACCTCGACAGAATGAGAGTTCGATTTTTGTACTCTCAGCTTCGCATGCTGCCGAGATCTGGACAGCGTCCTTATCTTACGAAAGTTTTTGAATAAACATGGGTTTTTCTATACTCTGAGTGCCTAGGGTCACGATACTTCTAGGCAAAAGCAGCCGTTAACTGCGCGTTAACGGCTGCTTTTTTCGATTCAAAACGCACTACTTGGCTTGCGGGAGAGTGAGAATCCGGTACAGGATGACCGCCATCTCGGCACGGTTCGTCGGCTGAGTCGATTCAATTCCTGTGGTCCCGCCCTTCACGATGCCCGCTTTCACCATAGCGGCTAAGGACAGCTTGGCATAGTCGGATACACGGTCCTTATCACGGAATGCATCAAGCTCCTTCCCGCTCGGCTTAGGCAGATCCTTGCCGATCGCATGCAGCGTGCGGTCGATCAGAACCATCATCTCCATGCGCGATACGGCTGCTTCCGGTTTAAAGCCTGTTCCGTCGCCGGTTGCGATACCTAGGGATTGGGCTGTGGCGATGGCTTCGGCATAGTATTTGCCCTTCGGAACATCAGAGAATCCGCTCGCTCCCATCTTCGGCTTAAGCTTGAATGCCCGATCGAGCATTAAGATGAGATCTCCGCGCTTGACTGCCTTCGCAGGCTCGAACTTGCCGTTGCCCGTTCCAGTTACAATACCTCTCTCAGCCAGATAGCCGATCGCCTCCGCCGCCCATGCCCATTTGGAGCCTAGATCCGTGTACGCATTCGCCAAATTGAGCTGTGCCGTCACGCTTGCATCGGGATGAAGCGAGGTCATCGCCAGCTTCGAATTGACCAGCTTCAAATCCTGGATATCGATCCTGGCCGGACCGTTGCCTATAATCGTAAAGGTAAGCACGGCTAAAGTCGCGCTGCCGCTTTTTCCAGCCTTCTTGCCGACCTGCGTATGGGCATAGCGTACTTTGCCTTTCTCCAGGATCGGCTCTGTCGACATGCCCGCGATGCTGCTTTCCGCCTTCTTAAACCGCAGTTTGTCCGAATCGTAGCCAAGCGTTACATCGAAGGCGTAAACATCCGCCAGATTCTTTCCTTGCAGCGAGATTTTGAGTTCGCCTCCGCCAGCCGCCGATTGAGAGTTCGCTGCAAGCGTGAATGCCGGAGCTTCCGCTGCGCTAGCCGTCGCAAGCAGCTGGCTGCATAGAAGCAGGCAAACAAGCAAACCAAACCATATTTTCCTCGACATGACGATCGCACTTCCTTCCTGGTATACGAAGACGGAAAGGAAGGCCCGTAAGCCTTCCTCCGTACAATCGAATTCGACTATTCCCTTTTCCGTTACTCGGCGAGCCAATCGTCAAGAATCATGCGGGCAACCGCAGCAAGCGACTGAATCGTAATTTCGCCATTGTCGAATATGTCGGCAGCGGCGATGGAAGCCCAGCCCTCGTCTGTCGATTTCTTGCCGAAGTATTTCACGACAAGCGACAGATCCTTGATCGTAATGCTTGTTTCGCCCGGCACGAGAGTAATCAGAGAGGTCAGGAATGTCTGCACCGCAGCATTCAGTTCCGTGACAGCCTGATTCACTTGCGCTTGCGTAGCTGAAGCGTTATTCGTAACAGCTGTTGCTGCATTGATGGACGATTGCAGCGCAGCCTTCGAGCCGACCGCGTATTTGCCGAGCTTCGTTCCTTCTACAGCTCCAACAAGCTTGCTTTGCGCAGCCGTAATCGCAGCATTCAGTGCCGTTTTGTCGGCGATGACCACGATGACAACCTTCTTGCTGTTGAACGTCGTTACCGCGTTCGCAAGTGCCGCCGCAGCTGCATTCACCTCGTCTTGCGTTGCCGCAGCATCGTCTCTCACCGCTGCTGCACTGTCGATAGCCGATTGCAATGCTGCCTTCGCGCCGACTTGGTAATTACCGTCCGCCGTACCCTCAACTGCGCTGTCGTGCAAGCTTTGTGCAGCCGTGATTGCTTGGCTGAGCGCGGAATTGTCGGTGGTACCGATCGCGATGCTTACCGATGCCGAAGAAGTATCTACGGATGCTGTATCACCGTCGTTGCTGATGTTGAAACTTGACAAGGAGACAGATGTTGATCCGAGCTCCGCATCCTGTTTCACCAAACCGTGCAGCTGCAGCAGGTCACTGCTTTGTGTCACACCGCTGCTCGCCCCTTCGCTCGCCATCAGAATGCGAATCTGGCCGAGCTCCGGTTTGACCGCCGTGCCAAGAACATGGAACCCATCTTTCAACGAAGTGAGTGCACCGTCTGCAAGGCTTAATTTGCCGTCTTCATCTACGTCGGTCGCGAATGTAAGGCTGTTCGGATCGTATTGGACGATGATATCGGCCAAAGTGAACGGGTCGTTAACGCCTGCAATACCGATTTTCAAACCAACTGGCAGCCCAATGAGCGCGGACGATGGTCCTGTGAATGTTGCATGCAGCGAATCCGAAGGCTCCTGCGGCTGCAGGGATTGCTCAGACGACAGAATCAAATCACCGAACTTGAGCGGATCTTTGCCTGTTGCGATGCCATCCATGTAAGCGATCCAGCCTTCGCGGCCTGCGCCATCGTTATCGTTGACGAGTACGGAGATGCCGAGGTCAGTCAGATCCTCCGTCGCCGGTTTGCGCGCATCCGTGAGTATGCTGCTCCACGGGAAGGCGATCACGTAATTCGTCAGGTGATTCGCTTCATCGCGGGTAAATTTGTAATGAATATCATTCAAGTTGCCCGTTGTGACCGGGCCCCACGTTTCAACGCCGAGCGCGGATGCACCTGTTGTGGCGTTCAACGAAGCGATAAAGCGCGGATGGCTGTCGCTCGATGCCGTTCTGCCCGCGCGTTCAGGGTCGAAAGATACCTGCAAGCTGTCAGAGCCCCATGAGCCATATACATCTGCCGCGTCCATGCTGTGCGCATCATCGGTCACTTGAACGGCGAGATACAGATAATCGTCATCCCATTTCACGTATTGGTCAGCCGAGCGATCGCTTGCGCTATATGGTTTGCCATCGGTCGAAGTCGACTGCTGCTCGCCCAGATGAATGACCTGCGAACCTGCCCATGCATCAGCATCAATGGAGCCGTCCACGACAATCGGATGCTCTGGATTAACACGTGTTGCTGTCAGATCGCTAATGTTCTTCTCGAAGGAACGGTCATAGCCGTCCTCGTTCGTGATATGGAACGTGAAGTGCGTACGGCTGTCTGCAGACAGCATCGACGCTGGGATCGTTACATATTGCGTCTCCCCGCCAGCAATTTCGCCGAAGGTATAATCGCCGGAGACGGCAGCTGGCTCATCAATATGCACAGTACCTCCAGCAATGCTGCCCGAATCATGCTTGTTCGTAAGTGCGACTTTCACATCCCAGCCGTTATTCGCGGAGTTCTGCACCGGATAAATCTCAACGCCAATCGAATCATCTGTGTTCTTCGTTTGAACGGTCAGCGTCTTGTAGCTCGTTCCGCTCGTTGCTACAGGCGTGATCTTCAGGTCATACGTGTACTTCGCGTAATTGTCCGGAATGTGGAGCACCAGCGTATCTTTGGATGAACCTGTGCTGAAGGAGCCGCCGGAAACAATCGACCAGCCTTCCGGCATTTGAACTTGATACGTGCCGCTAAGCGCTTTCGCCCCATCCGTCACGCGGTTAATATCAAGGCTCAGATCCTCGCCTGGCGTTACGTTAACCGGACTGTAAGCCGCTGTATCAAAAACAACATTCGATGGATTCGCAGGCTTCTCGTACACGCGGACCCAGTCGATATACATGTCGGATTGATCGCCGTAACGGTCGAATCCATAGCCCGGAGGGAATGCGTCGCTCTGTGTCATCGCATTGTTGATCAGGAAGTAGTTTCCTTTGCGCCACGACAGCGGAAGCGTCTTCTGCTTATAAACTTCGATGTTGTCAAAATAATACGTCGTGTAATCTTCTTGAATCAGCACGCCATAGGTATGGAAGCCCATCGAGATGTTACCCGCGTCGCTGCCGATCAAGTCGACCGTGTTAACGGCTTTGCCGCCGCCGTCCAGATTATCATAGCCCCATGCGTGGGTCGCGATGGAGTAGCCGGATACGTTCGGCGGATAAGCTTCGATAATGTCGAGCTCATCGGTCGGACCGTCGTTGACGCCGGTCAATGTCCAGAAGGCTGGCCATTGGCGAGGGTTAGCACCGACGAAGAAGCGTGCCTCCAGGTATTGATCCGTATAGCCTTTTGTTCGGAAGCCCGTGCCGTCATCGCCGACGGAGCTGAGGAAGCCCGTCGTATAATGGCGCTGATAGCCGTCAACGCTCGCAGGAAGCGGATCCTCATAGTATTTGGTCTTGATCTTCAAATAGTCTTCGACTTGCTCGAATGGATCATAAGCTGAGCCGCGGCTCGCGAATAAAGCATCGCCGTAGTCGAGATAATCCGGTTTATGCGAAGTGTATGTCGTGCGCTGTCCATTCCCGTCGATGCCGGTCTTTGATATCGATGGCATGGATTTGAAGTCATCTTGGAATGTCACTTGCATGTTGAGATTGTCCAGTTGGGAAGGCATCGGCGTACTAGTAAGCCCCATATTCCATTCGACGCCGCCCGTGTTGTAGAACTGGAAGTAATCATCAATTGACGTGCCATTCGCCTTCGCAGCCGTCACCTTCACGGCAACCGGTCCACGAGGGAATTGATCGGCATCGAACGTGAACGAGCCTTCGCCGTCGCCATCCAGAGTCACGTCTCCCACTTTGACGATATATCCGGATACATCCGAATGCGATGCGTCCGGTTGATGAAGCATGTAACCTTTGGCAGTAGCGTAGCCGCCTTTCACCGTGAAGTTCAGCGTCGTTTCTCCGCTGATTTCCGCCCGGTATGCTGGTGATTGCAGGGTCACCAGATCAGGCAATGCAATCTTCGGAGCTACAATGTTCACTGTCTGCGTTGTATATTTAATGCCATTAACTATCGGCGCAATCTTGATCGTTCCGTTAGGCAGCGCGTAGCTTGCCGGCACGCTTACGACGATCGTGTCGCTTGCTCTGCCAGCCGAGAAGCTGCCGCCCGATACGACAGACCAATTCGTGTCTGGGAACGTGACTTCGTACGTACCAGCCATCTCTTGTGCATTCTCGTCACGCGTGATGCTGATGCTTGCGTTCTGGCCCTGCACCACATTGATCGAAGCTGGAGCCGTGAAGCCCGGAACGACTGCGTTCGGGTCGTACACGTACTCGAACCCGTCAATGACGACGGCTTCTCGACCGGATTCGCTCTTCACCTTCAGTTCCAGCTTATGCTCGCCGCCTCGCAAGCCGGTTTTCTCGAATACCTTTGCATTCGATACCGTATCCGTGCTTCTGGAATCAATCGTCGACTGATAAACGCCGTCAATATAGGCATCCAGCAGACCTCCGCCACTGTAGGTGCGCATGAAGACCGACACCGCAGTACCGTCGAAAGTGAATCCGAGCGTGTCGCCATTGTTGTTCGAGTTGTCGTACATATACGCCCATGAATCATGCCACCAGCCGCCTGCTGCGTTGAAGTATGCTTTGCCTTGTGTAGTCGTATCAAACGTCGACCATGGTCCGCCGTCTCCGCCCGAAGTGTTCTTATACGGGTAAGTCGAAGAATCAACGCGGAAGGTCTGTACTTCATCCGACTCCACGTAATCGTATTCGAAGCCT
Source organism: Paenibacillus sp. J31R98 (assembly GCF_056269245.1). Taxonomy (NCBI): domain Bacteria; kingdom Bacillati; phylum Bacillota; class Bacilli; order Caryophanales; family Paenibacillaceae; genus Paenibacillus; species Paenibacillus sp. J31R98. The sequence goes on along the minus strand of NZ_JBWDNO010000001.1, from coordinate 1,268,277 downwards.
TCCAGTACAATCGAGCCGCTAGGCTTCGTAACGACCAGCTTAAGCGTGTGATTCCCTACCGGGAGACCGCTCTTGCTGAACACGCGTTTTTTGCCGCTGCTGCCATTCGTGTCGACCGAGCCTTGCTTGACGCCGTCGATATATACGTCGAATGAGCTGCCGCCATCGATATAACGGGCATACAGCCCGACTGCGTCGCCTTCGAAGTTAAACGTCAAATCTTGATTCGTCCCAGCAGTGATATACATCCATGCCCAGTTATCTTTCCACCAGTTGCCGTTGAACGAAAAGTAATCGTTCGGCTGCGAGCTGTGATTGAACGACGTCCAGGCGCCATCTGTTCCACCAGAGGAAGTCACGTACGGGTATGTGGTCGAATCGACCATGCGCTTCTCGCCAATGCCTGTTATTGCCGGTGCTTCCGGAGCGTCCGGCGCTTGCACCGTCACATTAATCGGCGCGTAACTCCCGTCGCTGCTCGTTGGTGTGATCGTGATTTTGCCATCCTTGCTCGTATAATTCGCCGGTACTTTCAACTGAATCGTATCCGTGTAATGGTTGGTCGAGAATGATTGGCTTGCTGCAGCCTGCCAATTATCTCCCACCTTTACCTGCCAACCGCTCGTCGGGAACGTCAGCGCGTACGTGCCGAAGCGTGTACCCGCGGCTCCGTTTCGATTGATATTCACGGCGATCTCATCGCCCGGTCCTGCTTTGAAGAAGGTGTTCTCTGTCCAGAACTTCGGCACGTTCGGATTCTCGAAGTGGCGGAATTCGAACCCGGCGATGCGCAGATAACGCGCCGCTTCACTGTTCGCGCCCATAATCTTCAACGTATGGTCGCCGTCCGTAAGACCGCTCTTCTCGAAGATGCGTACCGTCTGATCGGAAGTCGCACTCGTATCGATATGCTGCTGTAGAACGCCATCCAAGTAAATATCGCCTTCGCCGCATTCACTGCATTTTGTCATATCGAGTCCAATGGTCGTACCGTTAAATTTGAACTCCATCGCCGTCGTTGCGGATTCGCGAACGTACATCCAGCTCCAGCCGTCACGCCACCAGCCGCCGTCAATGAAATTGAAATAGGTCTCGAGGTTCGTGCTCGGATCGTAACCTGTCCATGGACCTTGACTGCCGCCGTCCATATTGCGATAAGGGTACGTAGTGGCGTCGACGCGAATCAACTCGCCTTCCGCTCCGGTCGCCGTCGCGGAGATGACAAGCGGCTCGTATGACGTATTGTTGCTCGCTACTGGCGTAATCGTAATATCCGCCGTCGCATCATAATCGTTCGGCACGAGGAACGTAAGCTTGTCGCTGCTCGATCCCGCCGTGAACGGTGAATTAAACGTGCCCGTCATGTCAACGAATTGAACGCCGCTCATGATCTTCCAGCCCGCAGGCGCATCAACATGATAAGCGCCTGACAACGCTGCCGCTGCACCGTTGCGGCTAACGCTCACATGAACGACATCGCCGGAGAGCGCTTTGATCGATGAATCGCTCTCGAAGCGAACAGCGCCAGGAGCATCCTGATAGACGCGAACCCAGTCGATGTACGTGTCGCTTTCGTTGCCGTAACGCGTGAAGCCGCCAGGCATTTCGAAATTCGCGAAAGGATCGCTGTTGTTGCCGTTAATGCCGTAGTGGTCGGACAATGCCGCGTTCAGGATGAAATAGTTGCCGTACTGCCAGCTGAACGGCAGCGTCTGGTGACGGTTCACGAGCACATTGTCGCAGTAGTAATACGTCCAATCCTTCGTGATATAGACGCCAAGCGTATGGAAGCCCATCGCCAGGTTGATGTTGTTGAAAGCCGGCGTATCCAGATTCACTTGATATCCGCCGCCAAGCTTGCTGGCATCGTAGCTCGCTGCCGCAGGCTTGTCGTAGCCCCAAGGATGCCATGCGATCTGATAGCCGTTTGGCGTACCCATGTAGCCTTCGAGAATATCGAGCTCATCGCTCGGCTGGTTCGCCAAGTCTGGATTTTGCACATAGCCGTTCGCTGTCAACGTCCAGAACGCCGGCCACATTCCCGGGTTCGGACCGAAGAACATCCGTGCTTCGAAATACTGGTTGCGTCCGCCTTCCGTATGGAACCCGCCGCCCGCTTGGTTCATGGAGGACAGATAACCGGTGCTGACCTTCTGTTTCCAATAATCGTCGCGGACATAGCCAGTTGGGTGATAAGTCGTCGTCAATTGCATGAACTCGTTGTCGGCAATCGAGAATGGGTTGTTCGCCCCGGCGTAATCCTCGAACGCCGCCCAGCCGAACATGCCGCCGCGCGTTTCATCGACCTTAGCTGAGGCGTATGTAGCGCCGATGCCTGTTTTGTTAATCGACGGCATCGTCTTGAAATCATCCGAGAACACCGTATTCATACCGCTTGTTACCGGATTGGCAGGAGCGTTCTCAAGTCCGCTGCGCCACTGCACGCCGACCTTGTTGTTCAGCTGCAGGTAAGCGTTATCGAGTTCGTTGCCGTTCTGGAACACTTGAATGCGTACGGAAATCGGTCCGTATGGATACTCGGAAGCCGGGAAAGCGATGCTTCCATTCTCATTAACGAGCGACACTTCGCCTACAAGATCCTTCGTGCCGTTGCTCGCATTGTTCAGATCGGCCGGCTGCTTCTGCGAATATACCTTCGCTGTCGTGCCGAGATTGTTGTGGAATTCTATGGTGATGGTGTTGCTCGTAATGTCTGAACGATATGCAGGTGAAATGATAGACGTGATGCCGTCCCCTGCCGCAGCTTGCGCCGTCGTCGTCAGTCCGAGACCGACGAAGGTAGATACAAGCATGGAGAACGTAAGCATGAACGCCATGGACCGCCGAAAACGCTTCCATTCGCGCGTAATCCTCATTTGGGTACCTCCCAGGTTATCGTTGTCTTTATTACGATTAACTCCGCTTGATGTCTGAGATATCTGCGTTTCCTTTGCGCTCCTTATACCCCTTGCCTTGACGGGTACAGATGTAAATTTATCCCCCTTCTCGGGCCACATGGTGACCGTATTTCCTTGTCCCCCATAAGTATAAAGAAAAGAGATAGGCACTTGAATATGGCAAAACTCTAGTTTCTATGGTAAACGCATGATGTCCGTCAATAGAATGCGCGTGATGAAAAGAAGGCTCCCGGATCGCTCCGAGAACCCCCTTTGCTATGAGTTAATTTTTCAAGATCAGATCGCCGAATTGCGCAGGGTCCTTGCCATTCGCAATACCGCCCATGTAAGAGAGCCAGCCTTTGCGGCCGGAGCCGTCGCTGTCGTTAATGACGAACGAGATTCCGAGATCCTTCGTACTCGTATAAGCCGAAGGCAGGATATCAGCCCACGCGAAAGCAAGTGTATACGTTGTCGTCTTGTTGACTTCATCTCGCTTCACATTGCTTAGGCTCCTCGTAAGCAGCTGGCCGTATGATAATCCAAGTCCTGAATAGTCCGTCCGGTCAACCGCAATGCCGTATGCTCCCGTTGACGAGTTCAGCGCTGAGGTGAAGCTGAGGTGCGGACCGCCAGAGACGACGCCGGAAGCACGGGCAGGATCGATGGAGATTTGCAAGCTGTCTCCTCCCCATGCGTCGACGATGTTTGATGCTGTCATGGAATGCACATCATCCTTCACTTGAACGGCCACGTAGAGATAGTTGTCGTCCCACTTCACCTTCGCGGTCGCGCTCTGGTCATTGACGCCGCCCCAAGTACCGGAAGCTTGCGACGATTGATTCAGAACGATATCTGTTGCTCCCGTCCATTCGGACGAATGGATCGTGCCGTCGATCGTGATCGCGGAAGACGCTTTTGGTGCCGTTAGACCGCTAATCGGACGCGTCACATCGAACGAGAATCCGCCCGGGAGAGCCACATGGAACGTGTACGAAGCTGTCGTGTAAGCGTCAAGCGATGGTATAGTGAATACTGCTGTCGCCGAATTGTTGCCGCTAACCGAAGAGATGGTTTGCGTTTGCGTCCAATTGTTCGGACCCGTTGCCGTAACGACAATGTTCGAGAGCGATCCGGAGGTCAGATTGTTGTACTTGAAGTTCAAATTGTAACCGCCAGAAGTATTAATTGTAGGGAAAATGGCCGTGCTATAAAGCCCCTTCGTCGTGAATGCGACGCTCCTGGTCGGATAAGACGTCCCTCCGGATACAGGCGTAATGCCGATCGTGCCTTGGAATTGAGAGAAGCTCGAAGGTACGTTCAGCACGATTGTGTCTTTGGTGCGGCCGGATGCGAAGGTACCGCCAGACGCTACCGTCCATCCTGTCGGCAAGCTGAGGTTATATGTGCCGGCTAGCGATTGCACGGAAGAGTCGCGCAGGATGTCTATGGATACCGTGCTGCCCACTTGCGCTTCCGTCTTGTCGAACATTGGCGTGAAGCCAGCGTTCTGGACTTGGAATACGCGCACCCAGTCGACATACATCTCAGCGGTGTTGCCGTAACGGTCAAAGCCTCCGCGGTACGAATCCGCATCGCTTTGTCTAAAAGCGTTGTTGATCATGAAGTAGTTGCCGACCGTCCAGCTGCGATCCAGCGTCGGATGCGAAGAATTCGGAATGTACTGGTCATCGAAATAGTAATAAGTCGTGTCTTGGGTAATGAGCATGCCGTACGTGTGCCAGCCTTCGGAGAGATTGACGCTGTTCCCGAAGCTGTTCGTGCTTGCCGTGCCGCCGGTGTGAATGCCGCCATAGCCATCGCCCCACGTATGGTGATTGTACGTAGTGGTCGTCGGATTGCCGCCCATGTACGCTTCGAGCACGTCAAGCTCGTCGTTGCCCGGACGTCCATTCGGATCATTCGGCGTCAAGGTCCAGAATGCCGGCCATAAGCCTGGGTTATTCGGCAGGAACAAGCGCGTCTCGAAATATTGCGCAGAGCCCGGCTGAGTTACGAAACCTGAACCGTCGGTGCCCATTGAAGCAAGGAATCCCGTCGTCATTTTCTGTCCCCAGTTCGGTTCAATCTGCGTGCCCCAGTTCTTCGTCTCGATCTTCAAGTAATCCGAGTTAACGATGGAGAACGGACTATAATTGCTGACTGCCGTGCCGTACGAATAGTTCGGCGGCGTGAATTTGGCATCGGCATATTCCGGCCAGCCGTACGGATCCGGCTTCGCAGCGGCATATTTATCCGCGCCTGCGCCAGTGTAGGAAATGGTCGGCAGCGTCGTGAAGTCGTCCAGGAAGACTTGCTGCATGGTCAGTCCATGAGCAGCAATCGCCGCTGGGACCGTGCTGCGCGTATTGCTAGGACCACCGTTCCATGCCGTCGATCCAGCATTGTTCACCACCTGGAGGTAACTGTCATCGGATTCGCCCGCTGAATTCCATGCGCGGATGTGGATCGTGACAGGTCCTTTCGGGAAGTCCGATGCATTAAACGTGAACGTTCCTTTGCCGCTGTCGTTCTGATCAAGCGTAATATTCGAAGACGTAAGCGACTTCATGTAGCCGTAAGTGTTCGTGTGCGAACTGTCCGGTGCATGCAGTGACGTCGCGCTCGCTTGCGTGAAGCCCGGCGCATAGAACGCTACATTCACGGAGCTGCTGCTAATTGTCGAGTAGTAAGTAGGACTCGTCACGTTAATAAGCTTGAATTTGTAAGGACTCGTGCCGCCACCGCCGCTAGGCGTATATTCGAACGCCTTGATCAGCGCATAGGCTGTGCCGGAGATCGATTTGCCGTTTACTTTGACGGTTAGCGTATGGTCACCAGCAGGGATTGAAGTTGCTTCGTAGACTTTTACGGAATCCTGCCAGGCTGAACTGTAGGTATCAATCGTATTCTCGAGAAGGCCGTCGAGATACACTTTGACGATGCCACCCTGCTGCTGCTTCGTCATGTACAAGGCAACGGTTGTGCCCGTGAAGTGGAAATCCACCGCTTCATTCGCGTTGTCCACGTTGTTGTACATCCACGACCAGCCGTCGCTCCACCATCCAGCGCCGGTGAAAGTAAATTCCGGCTCAGCTACGTTAGTCGTCCATTGCCCGGAGTGAGGGTTGCTGCTCACGTCGACTTTGACTTTGGACGGATCTGGGTCTGGATCAGGGTTCGATTGCTCCGTGCCGTAATCGAACGCTTTCACCAAGATATAGGCATTTCCCGTGATCGATTTGCCCGCCACTTCGACTTTGATCGAGTGAGCGCCTTGCGTAAGGCTCGTCAGCTCATAGACGTTCGCCGATTCTACCCATGTCGTATTGACCGTATCGACCGTTGTTTTCAGGACGCCGTCGACATAGATATTCGCTTTGCCGCCTTCTGTGTGCTTGGTCATGTAGAGCTTGATGGAATTGCCTGTGAAGTTGAATTGAACCGCATCGCTGGCGTTCTGCACATTGTCGTACATCCACGACCAGCCATCGCTCCACCAGCCTGTGCCGGTGAATGTGAATGCCGTTTGTGATGTGTTCGCAGTCCACTGGCCGGAATTCGGAACCGCGTTCTTGTCAACGAGAGTATGTCCGGCTGCCGGAGCAGGCGGCGGATCATAATTATCGGTTGGCTGCGAACCGTAGTCGAACGCTCTAATGAGGATGAAAGCGTCGCCTGTGATGGACTTCCCTGCCGTTTCAACCTTGATGGAGTGGGCGCCTTGCGTAAGCCCTGTCAGCTCATAGACGTTCGCCGACTCGAACCAATACGGGTTAGCTGTATCGACCGTTGTCTTCAGCACGCCGTCCACGTAGATATTCGCTTTGCCGCCTTGCGTATGCTTCGTCATGTAGAGCTTGATGGAGTTACCTGTGAAATTGAATTGAACCGCATCGTTCGCATTCGCAACATTGTCATACATCCAGGACCAGCTGTCGCTCCACCAGCTCGTGCCGGTGAATGTGAATGCTGTTTGCGCCATGTTGGCCGTCCATTGGCCGGTGTTCGGAATCGCTGTCTTATCTACGAGGGTATGATTCGCTGCCGGTGCCGGGGGAGGATCGAAATTATCTGGCGGCTGTGTGCCGTAATCGAAAGCTTTGATGAGGACATAGGCATCGGTGGAAATGGACTTGCCCGCCACTTCGACCTTGATGGAGTGGGCGCCTTGCGTAAGCCCTGTCTTCTCGAACATCATCGCCGATTCGACCCAGCCCGCTGACGCGGTATCGACCGTCGTTTGGAGCACGTCGTCGACATAGATGTTCGCTTTGCCTCCCAAGTTATGCTTCGTTAAGTAAAGTTTGACCGAGTTGCCTGTGAAGTTGAACTTGACCGCATCACCGGTGTTCGCAACATTGTCGTACATCCAAGACCAGGCGTCACTCCACCAGCCGGTGCCAGTGAAAGTGAATGCGGATTGCGTCGTGTTGCCGGTCCATTGGCCGGTGTTCGGAACAGCCGCAGAGTCGATCAGCGTATGATTCGCAGCTGGCGCAGGAGGAGGCGTCAAGTTAGCAGATGGCGGTGTGCTATATACGAATGACTTAATCAATACATAGGCATCCGTCGTAATTGATTTGCCCGCTACTTCGACTTTGAGCGTGTGAGCGCCCATCGATAAGCCGGATTGCTCGAACACGCGGGACGATTCGACCCACGTCGAATTAACCGTATCAACCGTGGTCTTAAGCACGCCGTCCACGTAGATATTAACTTTACCGCCATGGTCATGCTTCGTCATGTTCAGCGCGACATAGTCGCCAGTAAATTGAAAAGTGACCGCTTCGTTCGCATTCGTAACGTTGTTGTACATCCACGACCAAGCGTCGCTCCACCACATCGAGCCTGTGAATGTAAAAGCAGTCTGCGTCGTGTTTCCGGTCCATTGACCGGTGTACGGAACCGTTGACGCATCAACCGTTGTCAGAATTTCCCCAGGCAGCGGATCCGCATTCGTAATGCGGGCGGTACCGGGAATTAGCCCGGAGAACGTGAGCACCGCGGCAAGCAGCAGCGCCGTCCATTTGAACATCTTCTTCTTCATGAAATCCTCCCTCGCGCTCATCAGAATAGAGAATCATGTGAAGTGCTCTGCAAAGGCACGCTTCTAGCGCTCCTTCGCATCTTCCGCCGGGTGAGTGGTTGGAAGCGGGTCTTCGTGCCTATGCTCCTGCTCCTGCATATGCTCGAGCTGCATCCTTGCTGGGGGCGGCGGTCAAAAACTGTCATCTCCCTCCTTGCATCGCTCTCGACTTTTGTCCAATCCAAATTGTATCATTTGACAAATCGGAGCGAACAGTGGTCAAAACTCCGATTTATACGGGATTTCTTCTTGGTTGAAATCGACAAAACCTGCTTCTAGCCGCCTCGTGTCTGTTTCCATTTTCCGCGATATTCGTTCGGCGTTCTTCCTGTGTATTTCTTGAAGATTTCCGCAAAATATGCGGCATCGGAATAGCCGACCAGTTCGACGATCTCATAGATTTTGTAGCTGTTGTCCATCATTAGTTCCTTCGCTTTATTCATGCGGATGGTCGTTAAGCAGCGCAAGAACCGGTCGCCTGCATTCTTGAACAGGTTCGAGAGATGGCTGGTCGATACGAAGACATGATCAGCCACTTCCTTCAGCGTCACGCTGCGTCCGTAATTCTCCTTCATATAGCGCATTGCTTCTACCAGAATAATGCTGTCCCGAGCCGTATGAGATTCCAGCTCTGTTGGTTGAACATCAGGTTCGCTGCTGACTGCCTCTCGGGCATATTCAATCTGTATCGCGCCGCGTCGCACGGCCCCACCCTCACTACATTCTTCGAGCGCTGACTTAGCAGCACCCATCGATAGGAAGGTCATGTTCAATTCGGGGACCGCTTCACCGATACCGAGAGAGAAGGTTGACCTGAACAGGCCGACGTAGGTATGGAGTTGGTCGATGACTTCCTCAAAGCGAGCCTCATCGTAGTCTTTGGCTAGCATATAAACTTCCAGATTATCGCGATTGACCAAATGGTAGCCTAACGATTGCGCATCCCAGATGTCGTTAAGAATATTATCCAGCGAAAAAGAGAACAAGCTCCGCTCCTTCTCCGTCAGCCGCTGCCCATGAATGCCCACTCGATCCATGCGCAGTAACGCCGCTGTATACAGTCTTGCATCCAGGGACATCTCCCCCTCTGCGCTCCCTTGCTCCAGCTCTTCGGCGGACAATGGCTTCGTGAATAGTCTGGCGAGAAACTCCTCACGCAGCACTTTCGTCAGCTGCTGCGCCTTGCGAGCCAGCACGTCAACCCGATGCTTATGCTGCTGCCGCTCGTCCAATAGATGCTTCGATTGGCCTGCAACCTTAGCAAGCTCCGCGAATGAGACTGGTTTCAGCAAATAATCGACAGCTCCGTATTGGGTCGCTTTCTTCGCATAGCTGAAATCACTGTACCCGGACAAAACGATGAGCTTAATGAAAGGATACAGGCGATTGATCGATTCCATCAGCGCGACGCCGTCCATGAACGGCATTCGGATATCGGTCATGACGATATCAACCGGATGATTCGCAATGAAGGCCAGTGCTTCCAAACCGTGTCCGCAGCTGCCAGCTACCTGTATCCCATGCCTTTCCCAGTCCCACGAGGACAACACTTCGCGGATTCCTTTCTCATCTTCTACAATCAATAATTGGTACATGACCCATCGTCCTCCCAAGTTGTCCATCATTGACAGCAGCACCTGGTGCGTATGTAAGCGTATTCAAGAGAATCAATTCACGTAATCAACTGCAAACTCCTGCGTATTTAGTTAAAGGTTTGCTAAAGTGTTTGTCGATAACTTGATAACGCGAAAAAGGCAGCCATTATGGTGGCTGCCTTCTCTATTGATTATTGAGCTAATGTGTCCCGTTAGCTAAATCTCTAAATCCCTCGACAAGTTGAATTCTTCAAATCTGATTTTCTCTCCCGATACAACACCATTCCGATTATCAATAACGATACGGCCGCAAGTACACTGGGTATGAAAAATACCTTTGGTGTGATTCCTCGAATAAACAGCGGCAGGAAGTATCCGATTAAAGCAGCAGTCTGCGATATGAACACGTATAAACTAGCCCCAAAGCCTGTCCGGCTTAAGAACATCCGCTGTACATATCCCATAGCGACTCCATATAGAACCGACACAAAAAACGAATACAACGGCTGTATGGCAAAGAATAAAACAAGCGAGGAACTGCTTATATAAGTCAAATAAGTAGCGAGAGCAAAACAACCGCCTACTAAAATGATCCTTTTACTCCCGTATCGCGCTGCCCAGTATCCCCCCATTGTCATAAACAGCAGCTCAAATACCGCCTGTGCGCTCCATATGTAGGACATGGTCTCCGGCTTCCCAAACAACTGCAAAACGACAAGTTGCAAATATAATCCCCGTATCGCATCGGCACAAGAAAGCATTAGGATCGCAACGAGCATGATCAGAGAGAACGGCTCGCCTTTTCCTTCTTGCTTCACTTCCCTTGCTCCTGTCGTTTCGTTATACAACAATAGCAGGACTACCAGACATGCATATCCCGCCATATTGCCCAGTAACACACCTCGAAACGATGCAATCAGGAAGATGTTCGCTCCAAGTAAAAGTCCGGCAAAAAATCCAACGCTAAATGATGCCCGAAGCCATAGCTGAGCCATCTCGACAATATCACCAGCACGACGGGAGAAATGATTTCTTGCCATGGCAAACAGTTGCCCCATAATCAAACCCGACGGTGCGACTGCAATTGTCATACCGATGAGCGCAGTCCGAAATCCAGCTGCATTCATGTAGATGAATAAGCCTATCATACAAAGGAAGCCCGCCAATACCGGGAGCATCTTCTTGCTTTTCAGACGATCGCTGACCCAGCCGACTGTGATCGTGATTACCATGTTGCAGAACAGGGCTACCGCGAAGACGATGGTGATCTGCACTTTTGTAAGCCCGAGGCTCTCGTTCAGATAGACCGCATTCATCGGTGCTAAGATGCCGGTTCCTATGCCATAGAGAAACAGCATGGTGAGGAGTGTTTTTGCACCGGGAACCGAAACAAACTTGCGAATGTCACGAGTAATTTGCATGTATACCCTCGCTATCTCTGTTTTACTAGACTATTAATACATGGATATTTTTATTGCTACTTCAGCCATTTCCTTTAGTTTATCAGTAGATAAGACTTTAATTTCAAAATCTCTAGCTCTCTCTTCAAAGTAAGACCAATCATCATTTTCCTTAATTAACTGAATTTCTTTTATTAATTTTGAAAACGTGTCTGCACCTTCAATATCTATATACAATCTTGCTAACTTCTCGAATCCAGTTTTATCTGGCGTTTGACGTGTGCTAGAAAAACTAGCAATGTAGTGCTCGAAGTAATTCTCTGAATACTTATTATCTTCCATTACAATCTCACCTCAGTTCAAAATATTGTACTTATTATAACATTTTTCTATTACGTTACTCTGCCGCGTTAGCGGAATAAAGGCAGCGGTTCTAGTGGCCACTGCCTTTGTGATGGAGCTATCATCTGCCCGTTAGCGTAACAAACAATTACTTTTCTTACCATCCGTTCACATTATGAAATTCTGCCCCGCTACTTCAATGAAAAACGACAGCTGAACATCATGCCAGCTGCCGTCGTGTTGTATTGAGCGATAGTCTCCCGATAGTTTAACTAAAATAAATCAGACATTGTCTTGGTGTGTGCAGTTGCCTGTGCTGGTTTGGACTGGTCTATTTTCCCATTGGCAATATTAATAGTTACTTGATCACCTACAGTGGTACTGTCGTATTCTTTTTTGTCCACAGAGAGCCAGATTGCATCGTGTCCGGCTTCTTTCAATATTTCTTCTATGTTCATAACTCCATAGATGCGCTTGGATGGCGTGAAGGGTTTTTCGTTAATCGGTTTTCTAAAAACAGCAGGTTTTTCTCGTACCACCAAAACTCTCCGATTCTCTTTAGCAACAACAAATCCTGTTTTATAATCCCAAGGTTCTTTCGCTTTACAGCCTACAATTAGAGTTAACACAAATGCTAATACAACAATAACAAACTTCTTTTTCATACTATACATTTTCCTTTGTATTTGAAATCCCAGTCAGCTATCGTGCCCGTTAGTTCAGTAATGCGATATTAACGTAGTCTATTAAGAAGTGCTCCAAAAATAATACAGTAAGAACACAAAAACGAGATGTACTAATGGAACTACAGGTACCCACATCTTGCCATAATTTCGCTTATGTTTTTTAAAGTAATAAATAACGCTTAAAAAGTACGTTAATGGATATGAGCTAGTCACAACAAGAAAAGATATAACAATACTACTTAAGAGTATATTCTCCTTCCACGACCCTTCTCCAGCCAAAGTCATAATGTCTGCGATGAGTACAAGTGGATATATCAATAACGGAATACCTTCCATGACTAACAACGAAATACAAAGGATTATCTTAACCTTCTTCATAAATACACCTCAATATCTTCCGACGCCCTCCACATGATGTCCTATGCATACATTATCTAATACAATAGATACTCTGATAAGTACCATCTTACTCTAGTACCAGTTTTCCTCTTCAAGACTGCCCCGTTAGTTGAATAAAGGCAACCGATCTTTTAGGTTCGGTTGCCTCATGTTAGTTCAGTTCATTGATAATTCTCAATAATACTGATTTATATGGTGCTCTATTCAAATAGCTCATCATGAAACAAGAGAAGGTAATGCTTTCTATCTTTCCATTGTTCAGGTTTGTAGTTATCGTGTATACTATTGATTTTCTCTTCTGCTTCAATCCAATTAGAGTTGATGACCTTATGAGCGCTGTAGAACTTTATACCTTTATTGTATAGCGGATGACCATACATAACCTCATCATTCGCGCCACCAAATTTATATATAATAGCAGCCATTAAATTTCACAACAGCTATTGGCAGATGCTCAATGCTATTCGGATTTATTACTTTAACCGTTGAATCGTCCCCATCCACGTGATCTTCTTCTATATAATAAACTAAATAAGTTTCATTTCCTGAAGAAATAACATGTGGTATAGGCGCTCCTGCATCCCATATTGGCTCCCAATCTATGGGGATTGCGAGCTCATCTGATTTAGTTGATTTCCTAAATAGCATAAATATCCTCCATTTATCTTACTCCTATCATCTTGCTATTGATCGCCCCAGAAAATCAAGGAACGACGGGCTAGATATGCGTATTTAGGGTTCTATCGAATGCATTAAACATCAGCCTAATTAACTTCGACTGGACCTTTAAATCTTCACCAATTAGAGCTTTTAAGACGCAAAACCTACAAAATGTTACCTTCCCAATCAACAAATACAAGTTGATCATCTTTGGGAATCAGGCACCATTCAATTATTGTCTTAACAAGACTTGGTGTAACTATTCGATCATCTCAGGTTGGAGTTTGTACTCTTACCCAACCTTTACGAAGGTGATTTTCTAATCCTACAAACTCCATTCCCTTTAATACAATCTGCAGTATCTTATCATGATCTGTTTGGGCTACATGATATGAAACAATAACCTTTTTATCTTCTGAAACTATATTGAGATTAATTCGTCCGTAACCTTCTACATTGTAGTAAATCGCTTTCCGTATCTATTCGTGGCAGCATCAGAGTATCCTGTCCCGTTAGCGGACAGGCCGCCTCGAGACGACATCATTAAGCTATCTTACTCATCTTTTGTTAGTAGTTATCAACTACTCCATCCGTCATTATTAAATCCAGATCCGGGGGAGTATAGCCTATCATACGTCCCATCGTGGCGATTTGCCCTTTATGATGAAACTCGTGCGTTACAGTATGTGTAAAAAGCCACAGCGGTGTCGCCGCATACTTATGTCCTTTGAACTGACCTTCAACCGGAGTATCGATGTTTAGAGCATAGCGTTCAAGAAATTCAATAACTATAATATCTACCTCCGCGAATAAACGACGCATAGCAGCCACATCTACGATCAGCTCTTCTCGCCAACCGCAAGGTCTCCCCATACCGAACTCACCGAGCCAATAAGCATAGCATTCTGCGACATGAAAATGTGTTCCCCGAATCACCCCTCGACCGAAATGCTTCACTTCTGTTATATATTCAACATTTGTTATTTGCTCACAATAGTTGAAAAGTATTTCTCGTGTACGTCTTATATAGTCGTATTGCTTCAACAATAGCTCCATCTTGTATTTCCTTTCTATGATCAATTCCATTCTTAACCAAAAATATTTCAAAAAATAATAATTATATGAATTTCCTCATGTGCCCGTTACCGGCCCATAATCTAAAGGTGTTTCCACTGACTAGCTCTTCCCAAGGCGCATCATCGACTAAGAATCGTACATCTGCATAGGTATCCCAAGTGCCATCAATCAGACTAGTAATTCTAACTGGTACTGTCCAAGCTCTACCGTTTAACTGGTTACCTTCAAAGCTTCCGAAGAGCCTCTTCCCTGGCGAGTTGATCTCTTTGCATTGCTGCTTCAACGGCTTCTTTCGAATAATCCCTTTTAGGCAGTTTAGAGTTAATTATGAAAAGCTGAATAATAATAACCAATAATAAGAATAAAATGACAGTTGTAATATAAGTCCCTCCTTTATCATGACAATCTCGCGGCGTGGACACCCTTAAGCAGTCAGGAAATCTAAACATCGGTACGATTCTATATTGGTACAAAATCTTTGATCAGGAATGCTAGGGTAATAAAAAAATCAGTTAAACGATAGACTGCCGTTCATTGCGGCAGCCTCTACTTGTTCATTATTCAGTTATCGTTCCACGTTAGGGAGCGAACACAGGTTAAGAAGTGAGTAATATCGTATATCCTAATTCACCATAATAGTTAACTCTTCTTTGAAACTTTAATAGTTCACTTGCGTCACGTTCTAAAGAGTACATATCCAAAATCAATGTTTTTTCAGTACTATTCGGATTGTTTTCATCAAAGTGTTTTATTATTTCATCCAGCACTTTATCACCATCAACTTCTATAAGCGTGCTGTAGAAACCGTTATGCAGCTTCCATTTTTGATTCATAACGCAACCGCCTATTTCAAAAATTCTGGGTAAGATTTCTTTGTCACTTAATTGAGCTATCGTGCCCGTTCGTAATGAAAAACGGAACGAGCCTAGAGCCAATCTCCCGATACGTGAATACGGTGTTACCCGCTGCCCCTTCTTCGACCAATCTCATAAATGTCCAAATAAATTAGATGGAAATTGTTCCTTCTAACCAGCCTTTAAGGAATTTATCTAATGATGAGCTTAATATTTCTATTCCTTCATCTTCATGATTCCAAACATAGATTTCTTCGTTATTGATATTCCCATCCTTAATTGAGAATGCAAAGAGATCTCCATTACCGGCGTCCGCAAAAAGTAGAAAATCATTAAATGAATCGAGTTCTTCTGAATATTCTTCTCGAATTTCTATGTTCTCTTGCAAAATTCGTTCAACTGGCCAAACTACAACACTATATTCATCTTCAACGCCATCACTCTCTAATAAAATCTATCCACATGCTTTTTCCTCCTAAATCTCTAATAGAGTCCTCAGTTTTTACAACTGCGTCGCCTCTATAGTGCCCGTTAATGCAACAATACATCACTATAAATAGAATCTATTCTTTATGATTTCAGCAACCTCGCAAGCAGTTAAATTCGTGTTGTTAATTTTGATGTAATTTTCTCTTTTAATTTCTCCCTCGAAGGAGTTTAATCGATGTTGCTCCATTGTCTTTACTAGATCCTGTTCAGAACGAGTAACATCCCTTTTGGTTGGTTTATGTTCAAGTCTGTGAGATGTTTTATTACGCTCGATTCTTTTCTCAAGATCGGCTTCTAGCTCGACAAAAAAAACTTCGCCACCTTTATCTTCGAATGTTTTACAAACTTTATCAACATAGTCCCAATCACCTTGCAAATCGAATCCCCATACATAAGTAAAAATCATTCCATACATATCACTTTCTGCTGCGGTTTCGAATATGTCCTGACGAAATTTATTTACTAATCTCCACATTTCACGATTAAAACCAAATAGGGGGGCTAGCATTTCAATTGTTACGTGATTGTGAAACAACTTTAGCTCAGTTACCTTTTCCAGTTCATGTCCTACTGTCATTTTACCTACCGCCTGCGGACCAAATATCATAACAAATTTCATTAAACCATCCCCTTGGAAGATATTTCAATAATACTATCACAGATTGAAGCAGAGTCAGAAGGGTTAATTTGTAAAAAACTGCCCGTAAGTAGAATAAGCTGCCGATATAAACCGGCAGCCTGTTCGTAGGAAATATGATACTGTTCCGAAAGCTGATAAACTGTAGCACCTTGAGTTTCCGAACTTATCCGTATATATATTTTATCTTATCAATTTCCTTAAATTGAACTTTAAATTGACTCTTTAAATATCGTCCCAAACTTATTCCTTTATGTTTTAAGAAAGCTTCAACTTTGATTTTTGAGTTATTTTTTAAATGTAATATATAGTAGTCCTCTGTATTGGACTTTCCAAATCTAATATGAATATAACCGGCCTTCTTGACTGTCACAGCTTCAATGAACCTAATTTCTTTAATTTCGATTTCTTCATTTTTGATAAAGAAAGTTCTTTTTATTAACTTAGATTCAAGAATTTCAAAAGAAGTCGAAAGTGTAAGTATTGCTGAACATAGAAGTAAAATTGTGAAAATTATTGCGAGAGACAGATTCGAATAAACAATACTAATTATGATGGCAGCAACATTAATAATTGACCAAATCATAATAGTTTGTGTTCCGCGAAATGTCATTAATCTTCTCCTTTATTGTTTTATCGGTTTGGGCTCATTCATATCCTTATTACACTATTGTACCCGTCACCTCAACGTTTACATATCCATACAATATGCCAGCCTTTTGGCTTCCAGAGGCATTTGGAGCGCAATAAGTTGATCGCAGATCGCCCGGATAACTTCGTGATTATCCACTCCTTGAGCTTGACAGTCACGGATAAAGCCATAGAGCCCTGCTTGCTCTGCGCTAGCAATATAGGAAATTAACTGTTCTACTTTCCGTTCTGGAATTTCCTTCATATGCCACGGGTGAGGAACCGGTCTCTTAAGGCCATCCACAGCTAGGCCACGCGTTGAGACCCCCAAACCATCGGAAGTTGTCATAATCAGTTCGTTCCATCGCGCTCTCCGAACCTCTTGGATGTAGGCATATCCGTCAGGGAGAGGCCGAAATCCGAATCTCTGCATGGCCAAGTCTCGCACTTCATTCTTCTGCCGTTGCCACTTCTTCCTGTCAAAATACTCGCTATCATTCTCGGTTTCTTCTTGCTCTTTCACATAGGCCAAGTAGTGTTTCTCCGATTCAAAATCGTTCAGCAGCAGCCCTTCATGATCAGAGAAATGAAGGGTGAAAAAGTCTCTGATATTGTAGGCGACTATCTTCGCGCAATCCCCAAAATCCATCGGATCAACACGAATAATAGGCGCTAAACTTAAATCAGTGATTGAACCGAAATCCGTCAGGAAGGAAAAATGAATGCCATCCATACCTGTACCCGCGAACATGATCGCGTCAGCTGGAGAGCTTCTGTACCCGCCGTTGTCATTGAGATTGAATTGCAGAAAGTATCCTGTCGGTGTCTCCAAGTAAGGAACTCTCTGACTGATATCCTTCTCCCATTCCATGATTTCTTTCAACAAGGGCGGTATTTCGTAGGAATGTATCATTGTGCTTCTTCTCCTTCAACAGTCTTATTTCGTTAAATACGTTTCTGTTCATTTGGTTTATCAATCAAAATAGTACATTTTCTTGAGTGCGATTACTAGGCATAATTTGAAAGGGCTGCCCTCCATCATTTTGACGGTAGGAGCAGCCCTTATCATTGTTCAATTCTATTACCTAACTTAGGGTTACAGCTGAACCGGCGAATCAGGATAGCTGTTATTAAGGGCGTACGATCGTGCCGTCCGCCTTCCTGTCAATCGGATACGGGCGATGATAGATCCGTGTCTTCATCTCCGGATTCACGAGCTTCGCAGCCTTCTCCTCGTCGATGTCTATGCCCAGCCCCGGCCGTTCATTTGCATAGAGATGTCCGTCCTTTAGAACCGCATGGCCCGGGAATGCTTCTAACTCTTCAGCCCGGAATGTATTCTCTTCCTGAATGCCGAAGTTCCAGATGGCCATATCCAGATGCATGGCTGCAGCCTGGTTGACCGGATCATTGTCCCCCCCTTCCTGCCATGCTGTTCGGACGCCGTATGCTTCCGCGAAGGCGGCGATTTTTCGGCAGGCAGATATCCCACCTCCCTTGGACACGCGGACGCGGATATAATCGATCAGTCGCTCTTGAATGAGCGGCATCCATTCATGAGGGCTTGTGAACAGCTCCCCCATCGCTTGAGGCGTTGTGCTCTGCTGTCGAATCGATCGGAACCATGCGATCTGCTCAGGCGGCAGTACATCTTCAAGGAAGAACAAGCGATAAGGTTCCAGCCGCTTGGACAGAATCACAGCGCCCTGCGGGCTGAGGTGCTCGTGTACGTCATGCGTGAATTTGGCAGCTGCGCCGAACCGTGCGCGGAGCTCCTCGAACATGTTCGGAATTGTTTCCAAATAAGCCTCTTCGTCAAACACAGCCTTCGCCGGCCAAGCATTTGCAGGACGCTTTGCCTGTTCTGCAGGGATGAATCCGCCACCGCCATAATTGCCCAGCTGGCACCGAATGACCGGATAGCCTTCTTCCATGTAGCGTGCGATATCCTCTGACAACTCATTGATATCCCTTCCGCTTGCATGGGCATAGCAGGGTACTGCCGCGCGGCATGGGCCGCCGAGCAGCCGATACACGGGCATGCCGGCTTCCTTTCCTTTAATGTCCCAGAGCGCCATATCGATCGCGCCTATTGCCGTCATCAAAGCGGAACCGTTTCGCCAGTATCCGCTTTGGTACATGGATTGCCAGATGTCTTCGATGGCTCCGGCATCCCGTCCGATCAGCGTCGGAGCAAGCAGCTCCTCAATAACGGCAGAGACTGCGCTTGGATTGAAATAATCGTTTGCCGATCCAATCCCATAGAGACCATCCTGATCCGTCTCCACCTTCACGATTGTCCAGCTTGCATCTTGGCGCGTGCGTATAAGTCTAATCCTCTTAATTTTGGACATGGACTGAACCGAACCTCCCTGTTAACCTTTCTATGAAAGAAAGGCCGCTACCTAGAGCGGCCCTAATTGAATTGATCGTAAACTACTTGATCATATGAACCGGGTAGTAAGAAGGGATCGGCTTCGTGTAGTTCTCCCGTGCGTACTTGATTTGGTTAGGGGTCCATTGCGAGTAGAACAAGCAGGTGTCATGATCATCGCTGACCGCGAGCACCTCAGGAACCGTCGCCCAGTTGGTCAACGGGTAGCTCGTCGCGCGGGAATGGTAGTTATGCATCGTCCGACGACCATGTGTACAATCCACGCTACCACCCTTGCGCGTATGATAGGTCGTAATATTGTACAGCACTGCGGTACCTGCCTTACCCCGAATCGGGATTTCCCGGTAAGCTTCCCCTTGCTTCTCCTTCGCCTCATCGAGTGAACTATACATGTGGCTGTTCGGTACCAAGCAGAAAGCAGGGCAGCATTCGTGTACGTCTGACAAGTAATAGATGACACAAGTATAGGTGCTTATATAGGGATTCTCCGGATCATAGATTTTCCCGCCGATCGTACCATAGTAGCTGATATCGCGATGGAAATTCATTTCACTGGTACTCGCCCGTTCAACGGAAACATCCCGGAAATCAAATTGGGCAAACCGAGCCTCGCCGAGAAGCACTTCCTGAATGAACGGAAAAATCTTGGGATGGCGAATGAATTTATCCATCTCTACCGGATATTTCGCGAGGAAACTGCCTGTACCGACGGCGCCCTCGATCGGATTATGCCATTGATCCGGAGATTCTTTCAATGATGTTTCTACGAGCCCGTTCAGATAATCCAACTCCTCCTGCGACAATGCGTTCGGAATGACGGCGAAACCATTCTCCTTGTAATGCGCCAGGATCTCCTCTTTCGTTGTTTGGACAGCGTTCGTACTCATAGGATCAGCCTCTCTTTCACCTTACGGGTTTGGTTAACCTTTAACGGAGCCAAGCATGATGCCTTTGACGAAATACTTCTGCAAGAAAGGGTAAACAACGAGAATCGGCACGATCGCGAATATGATTGTTGCCGCCTTTATATTCTCAGGCTGGACGACCAAGTGGCTCGAATCATTTAATGTATTCGTGTTCTGCGTCCCCATATTCAGCATGTTAAAGTCAATAATGATCGAGCGCAGCACCATCTGGAGCGGCCACTTGCTGTTATCGCTGATGAAGAATAGCCCGGAGAAGAAATCATTCCAATGACCGACAGCGTAGAACAAACCGACCGTCGCGATCACGGGCTTGGACAGCGGCAGGATAATACTCCAAAGCACGCGCATATCCGAAGCCCCATCAATCTTGGCGGACTCCTCCAGACTCTCCGGGATGCTCCAGAAGAAGTTTCGCATCAGGATCAGGTTAAAGGGAGCCACCAACTGCGGGATAATCAACACCCAAATGCTATCCAGGAGACCGATATTTTTGAGCAAAATATACATCGGGATAAGCCCTGCGCCAAACAGCATCGGGATGATCACGAGCCATAACAAGAAACGATGGCCTGGGATATGCGTCTTCGATAAGCCATATGCACCGGTTGCCGTGAAAACCAAATTTAGAAAGGTGCCTACAACGGTAACGAATACCGTTATCCCAAACGCTTTCAACAGGACCTGCGTATTGAAAATATATTTGTAGGATTCCAGCGTGAACGATTTGGGCCAAAGCATCATCGGATTCTTGTAAATCTCATGCGCTTCACTGAACGAAATCGCCCAAACATTGATCATTGGCAGCAAGGTAATTAAACCGGCTCCGATGAGGATGAGGTAGATCAGGCTTTGGGCCCACCATGGATTCGCGTCCAGACTCCGCGACTTGGAAACCTTCAGCTGTGAGGCGGGCTGCGCTACCGCGGCTGTTTGCTCTACCATAACGATTTCTCCCCCATCCTGCGAATAATCGAATTCGCTGTGATGATGAG
This sequence comes from Paenibacillus sp. J31R98, assembly GCF_056269245.1. Classification (NCBI taxonomy): domain Bacteria; kingdom Bacillati; phylum Bacillota; class Bacilli; order Caryophanales; family Paenibacillaceae; genus Paenibacillus; species Paenibacillus sp. J31R98. The sequence continues at coordinate 1,247,209 of NZ_JBWDNO010000001.1, read as the reverse complement.
GATCATCCCAATGACGCCTTTGAACAAACCTACGGCAGTTGACAGCTCAAACTGCGATTGCAAAATCCCCAAGCGGTATACGTACGTATCAATGATATCTCCGACATCATATAGGGCAGGATTCAGAAACATGAAGATCTGGTCGAAGCCGGCATCGAGTATGCCTGCGAGCTGCAAGCAGAACAGCAGTGCAATAATCGGCCTGATGCCCGGCAGCGTAATATGCCAGATTTGCCTCATCTTCCCGGCTCCGTCTATCTTTGCCGCTTCATACAGCTGCGAGTCGATACCTGCCAAGGCAGCCAAATAGATAATTGCGCCCCAGCCGAATTCCTTCAAGATCGCCGTTATGACAACCAATGTACGGAACACGTCCGGGTTGGTGGTGAAATTGAATTTATCCATTCCGAGGTTGACCAGCACCAAATTAATAATGCCGCTCGGGCCGATAAAGTTGTAGATGATTCCTGCGAATACGACCCACGAAAGAAAGTGGGGAAAGTACGTAATGGTCTGGATGAACCGTTTGAACAGCATATGCCTCACTTCATTCAGCATGAGGGCAAACAGAATCGGCACCGGGAAACCGAATGCCAGCCGATACATGCTGATGATGACCGTGTTTTTGAGCAGCGTTGGAAATTTTTCCGAGGTGAACATCGATTCGAAATGTTTAAAGCCGACCCATGGGCTGTCCATGATGCCCGCTATGATTTTGTAGTCCTTAAATGCGATTGTAATGCCGTAGAAAGGCGCATACGTAAAAATAGCAAAATAAACAATGGTCGGCAGAATCAGTAGATAGATAAATCGCGACTTCCAAATCCGTGTGCCCAGCGCGCTCACCTGATCTCTCCTTTCACCTTGGTCGTGCCGGCAAAACAACGGAATAGGGCAAACAAACTCCCTATTCCGCGGGCCGACTCTATTAATCTACATAGTTCGGTTCGGACTTATCCTTCTGCAGCTCATTGATTTCGTCGATAATTTTCTGACCGCCAGCGTCCAGATACTTCTGGTAGGCTGCCTTATAGGCTTCTTTCGTCAGTTTCATGTCGGTTAGGATACTTCCGTCAACCTTCGCCATGTAATCCTCCCAAATCTGCGGCCCGATCTCCGCCCCAGTCGGAGAAGTCACCGTCGGATCCTTATAGTCGTTATAAGGGGTTGCGGCATATTTCTCAAACATGTCCTTGTAGTATTGGAATTTACCTTGGATTCCTGCGCCGGTAAAGTTCAGCTCCTGCGCTTCCCAATCCAGCTTCTCGCTCATAGGATCAATGAACTTAAGCGGTTCGATCTGGGAGCCCTTGAAATCAGCTTCCCGGCTCTCATCAGGAATCGGCACCTTCTTCCCTTCCGGATTGACGGTATACGTCTTTCCTTCTATGCCGTATCTTCTTAAATCGGTTCCCTCCGTTAACGACCAGTTAAGGAACTTGAAGAATTGATCCGCTTTATCTTTAAACTTCACATTTACGTAGAAGCCTCGGTCCTGAGGAAATACAACGCGCGTTCCGCCCTTCTCGCCGTTTAAGCCAGTTAGCGGTGATAAGATCTTAATGTCTGCGGTAGGCACATTCTTCTTCAATTCAGGGTAGAGAGATTGAAGATTTCCGCCAAGAATGACGGCCGCGCGGCCGGCTTTGAATTTCGTCTCTCCGAAGGAAGCATCCGGATTGACGCCAGCTTCTTCATCGAATAAGCCTTTCTTCTTCATATCCTGCAGCCAAAACTTATAATTCAAATGCTCCTCTTGCATTTCAGCAGGAATAATCTTGTTCGGATCGTCTTTGGAAGGCGCCCAGCCCGAGCCGGAACCGAACGACGTAGCCAAATCCTTCCCTGCCCAGAAAGGAACCGTGTTTCCCATAGTCAGCGGCACGATGCCTTTGCCGCCGGTTTTGATTTTTTCAAGCGCTGCTTGAAGCTCTGCAATGGACGTCGGTTCAGGGATGCCAAGCTCCTCGAAAACATCGGCACGATAATTGATAAAGAAAGGTACAACCGGATAAATCAAGTTTGGTATGAAATAGATATCGCCTTTATCATCCGCCATCTTATCCCAAATCCCGGCCGGAACAGCGTCCTTGATCGCCGGATATTGATCCAGATAATCATTGATCTTAAGGAAAGCACCTTGATCCTGCAGATCCTTCCAGAACGGATCTACTGGGCCCCAACCCCAGATGACGTCAGGCATATTGCCGCCTGCTGCCGTTGTCTTAATAGTGGCATCATAGTCAACGACGGGAATAATGCGGACATCGATATTGACATTGCCTTGTTTAAACAATTCCTTCTCGTATGCACCGCCTTTGGTATACGTGGCCGGTCCCCATGTCGGCCTTGAATAACTGAATTTAAGAGGCTCCGAATCGCTGCTGCTTTTTCCATTGTTCTCTTCCGTTTGTCCCTCATTGGTGCTGCCTTCTGCTGAGGAGCCTGAATTGTTGTTTTTACTGCAAGCGGCGAATAGACCGAGCAACAAGACGACTACGATAGATAACAATCCGGCTTTCATCAATTGTTTCTTATACGTTTTCTGTTGTTCCATGTTCATCCTCCTTAGATATGTTCAACAAACTCTCGAACTGAGCAATAGTAAAGCAGCTCGCCCCCTTACTAATCATCCATTTATGAAATATTCCAGATATGGAACCTTTCAACATGCCGAAGAATGCGCTTACAATAGAGCTTGGACGAAATCGTGCAAATCATCTATCGAGGATGTAATTACTCAACTCTCTCCATACTTGGTATTAACTTGTATTGTTATTGTATCAACTCATCATGCACTCGGTATGAATAATAGCATTGCAGGAAAAAGTTGTAAACGGACGTATTTCTTCATATTGATCCATTTTCACGAATAAAAGGTATGTTTAGTTGAATTTACATAAACATACTCCATTTTACTAAGACGATCGCCTTTATTCGTCAAAAATTTTAGATAATCTTTACAATTTACATACCAACCTATAAGATGGTATATAACAAGCGGATTTGGACAGCAAAATTGGACATGGAGTTGCAAAAAATGAGAAAAACCTCGCTGCAGTTATCTCTCTACGAGCAAATCAAACATCACATCATTTCTGAGATCGAGCTTGAGCATTTATTGCCTCATGACAAGCTTCCATCCGAAAACGAATTAACTCAGCAATTTTCTGTAAGCCGAATTACAGTCAAGAAGGCAATGTCCGATCTGGTTAAGATGGGTATCGTGTATCGCATACAAGGGAAAGGCACCTATGTAGCCGTCCCCGACAAAGGAATAACGGCTGCCGAGTTGCCGATCGGGCCGAAATCCGCGCCGGCGGTTGCTCTATTACTACCTTTCATCAATAACCAGCACAACGCTCTTCTCATCAACGGTGTCGAAAGCGTCCTCTCGGAAGCCGGCTATTCGCTGCTCATTTGCAATACGGAGAACTCCATCCAGAAGGAAGAACGTGTCATCAGGGAGATGGTCGAGCGTAAAGTAGCGGGCATGATCATCTACCCTGTCGATGGCGAGTCGTACAATCGCCAAATCCTTCATCTTACTCTGGGCTCGTTCCCCCTTGTCGTAATGGATCGTTATTTGCGCGGAATCGACACGAACTGCGTATGTCCGGATAACTTGCGAGGCGCTCAGGAAGGCGTCAATTACTTGATTTCGCTTGGTCATCGTAATATCGGGTTTTTATCCACCGCCATTAGTGGCACCACTAGTATTGAAGACCGTTTAACCGGTTATGAAAAAGCGCTTGCGGAGCATCAAATTCCAATCGATCGCCGTTACCGATACGTCGATATCGAGCTCGGCGATCCGAAGCCCATAAAGGAGAAAATCAGAGATTTTCTTACAAAGCACTCCGAGTTGACGGCGATCTTCGCCATTAATCCCGGAATTGGACTGCAAGTCATAAAAGTAGCTTCGGAAATGGGTATTCGCGTGCCGGAGGACCTGTCCCTTATTTTCTTCGGTGATTTCGAGCTCTCGGAATTCTATAGTGTAAGGCCGACATTCATCAGTCAGGAGGACATCATACTTGGCAAGGAAGCGGCTAATTTGCTCATTTCGGTCATAGAAAATCCGGAACAAGACACGAAGAAGCTATTCTTCCCGCCGAAATTAATCATCCGGGAATCAACCGCAAAGCCGGGCAGCCGCAGCTGACCCAAAACCAGATGGATGAAAGCTACCGATAAAAATAAGAACAGGCCACCGATCGCTCGGTGGCCTGTTCTACGTTTTGCTATTGTGCCAGTCAGCTTAAGTTGCAAGTATATTGCAAAGCTCAAATGCTATTGGCCAATCCCACAAAACGCATAAACTAAAATCGCAATAAAAGCGGTCAAAAAGCACATTAAAACAATGAAACTTCTTCTCATTGTTTTAACTAATCTTCTTATCTCTTCATTCCCATCCATTTTATCCTTGGTCATATTAATCACTGAAATATAGAATAATGGCAGCATGATAAAGAATCCAATCGCTGGAGATATGCCGACTAGCCCATCCGGTTCTATGTAGCCATGATGCGCAAGAAATGTAGTCATTCCAAATCCAATTGATGATAGACTTCCAATAAAAACGCTTAATGCGAATAATTTATTGAACTTAATAAGTAGAATTGCAAAAAGGATCAATAAACCTCCGCACCCAAAAGTAAAATACAGATCTTCTTGATAGGAGAACGAACTAAAAAGAATGTTCAATGAAAAATGAGATACCAAAAACAACCAGCCCTCCACATATCCATCTGTAATAAATAAGCACCTTAGGACTTGGTTTTCTACCGTCACCTTGTTTTTCGAACGAATCCTTCATTCCTTCCCACATCTCAAAGCTTCCTATCTTCCAAAGATGGCCAGGAAATAAGAAGAAATACAAACCGATAATAATCAGTATTGAAGCAATGTATGTATTCAACTAATTATCTCTCCCCCAGCTCACTTACTCTATCGAATACCTTTAATTTTGTATAATACTCGCGCAACACATACATAAAGTAACGAACCAATCGGACCTGCAATTATGAGTTCAAAATCTCTGAAAACAAAAATAACAATGATGAACATTACATTCCAGAGGAGCCAAACTAACATTTGCAGCCAAACGATTATTTTTTGAAATGCACTTTTAAAAGTACCCGTTAAGCCAAAAATCTTATACATGAAATTTATAGATGAGATCATCTCTATCTCCCAATTATTATTCTTGATTCAATAACTCAATAAGTTTACTTGAATTTATTTCTTTTAAATAGATGTAAATACCACCAAGAATTTATAAAGTAACTAACAAAAAACAGCCGATCTTTTTTGATCGGCTGCTTCCTAATGCTTTTGTTGCTCAGACCCCTTTTACAAGAGGCTCGATTGATACTCGTCTCTTCTCACGAGCAGAAGCAAGACATGCCTCGATGACTTGGATCGTTCGCACGCCATCCCAAGGGCTGACTGCCTCTGGCTCTCCATGAAGCACCGCCCGCGCGAAACGGTTCAGGAGCAATAACTGCTGGTTGCCACGCTCGAATGGCTCCGTCCGGCTCTCGCCGAGCACAGTAACCTGAATGTCGGGACTCAGATCAGCGCGAAGCGAAAATGCCGACGGCAGCCGGATCGTACCGTGTGTCCCCCGGATTTCTAAAGTATTAGAGAAGTCCGCCCATAGTCCGCACTGGAACGTAAATGCCACATTACGCGGAAATTCGACCAAACCGGAGGCCATCATATCAACGCCACCATGTTCCGCCGAGAATAAAGCTTGAACTGTTGTGGCCACAGGTTCCATGTCTAGCAAATAGCGAGCTGCGCTGAGCAAATAACAGCCGATGTCGTACATACCGCCGCCACCCATTTCCTGATGGAATCGGATATCGCCCTCCATTTTGGAGCGGTTCGACGTAAAGACACCATGAATGGCTCTAACCGTACCAATCTCGCCAGAACGGATAATTTCTCTAATTCGATCATAGCGCGGGTGGTAGCGGTACATGCTGTTCTCCTGGAAGTGAACGCCGAATTGCTCGCAAGCCTCAACCATCTGTACCGCTTCGTGCTTATTGACTGACATCGGTTTCTCGACTAGCACGTGTTTGCCTGCTCGAGCGGCATGAATCGTCCATTCTTGGTGCATATGATTAGGCAGTGGAATATAGACCGCATCGATGTTTGGATCAGCAAGCAACTCCACGTAGCTGCCGTAAGCGACTTGTATGCCATAAGTGTCTGCAAACTCTCGGGCTCTTGTTTCATCACGACTTGCGACGGCGATTATCTCATGTATGTCCGAACCTCGGACAGATGGAATAAACGCTTTTGTCGCAATTTGGGCACACCCCATAATCCCCCAGCGCAGCTTCCTCATCAACGCTCCTCCTTCAGGATCAACCTGCTATTTCACCTATTAGCTCAATACAATTTAATGATAACGTCATGTGTCTGTATTGTCTCCGCATCACTTGTCATGCTTTATTATAAAATCCACGATCGGCTTGGGATCCGGAAGTCCGTGCGGGTGGTGTTCGCCCCCATCTTTGCTAATCACGGTGATTAAGTCGCTCTTATCGTGTTTTTCGTAAAAGTCAGCCAGGAGTTTCCCGTTTTCCTCATATGGGACGATGCTGTCGCTGTCGCCGTATACCAGCACCACCGGAATGTTGTTCTCAGCAAGCGTGCCCATCTTGTCCATGGGATGGCCGCGGAAGCTCAGCATCTCCGACGCGGTCAGCCCAAGAGCGTCCAGAACTTCCTTTATTATCTCCTCGCTCCTAGTGGGTTTGTTGTAGCCGAGCGGGGCGCTCATCAGATTCATAGCAGGCGCGTCGAGATAAAGAACCGACACGTAGTCAGGGTACAGATGGGCGAAATTCACCGAAGTCACGCCGCCTGCGCTCATCCATATTGTCACGAACCGGCGGGACAGGCCGTATTCTTCAGCCAAGAAATCCACAAAATCCCGGCGCATGTGCTGATCATCATCGGTCCCCCACCGATTGCTGTTTTTTATGTATGAGAGGTGGTATCCGTGCTCGAGAAGCGAAATCGCGGTGTTGGGGAATGCACCGAAATACTCCATGTACATGACCATTTTGCCACCATCGGTCTTGTCTGAACCCTGTTTAGGCTGTATTAGGATACACTCGCGGCCTTTAAATGTGAAATCCAGCCGGGTCAGGCCTTCCCATTTGGATGTTTGAACCTCTGTAGCCATATGACCGTCCTTTCTGTCGTACCGAGTTGTATTACCAATTTCTTCATAAAGATTGTGATTCCTGCATCTTTCGGGTATCTGTTCCTCATTACTTAATCCAATTCAGGTCCCAAATCAATCGATTCTATGAGTCCATTCCAATTGACCTGCATCTTAACGATTGAGTCCTGGGACGCTAATGAACCATTACTCTCTGAATAACCTAAATTATAAATTCCATCTTTTGAATCTGCTGCGGACAAAGTTCCAGCTCCATCGCCTCCGCCTACTGAATCAAATGTATAACTTAACTCTCCTGCAGGCAGTGGTTTCTCTCCAATATACTTTAATAACATTCTCGATGTATGGTTGTCATTGTCTTTGAGCTTATACACGTAATAAAATACGGCCCAGTTATCGGTATGACCTTTGTACTTGTAAACAAACTCTACATTTCGTGTGTCATTGAGATCAGAAATGTCTTGTTCCTCGATTCCCGAGTAATTGTTTTTTCCTACACAACCGCTAAGTAGAATGACACATATGATGAAGATACCCCATATTCGTTTCAATCCGCCACTCCCTCTCACTGGCTTTCCTAATCTATACGAGCAATTACCAAATTTTGTTGCGTAAAACTCCCGCCCATTACTACCGTTACTCCTCCTATAACAAAAAAATGCCGCGATTTACGCGGCATAAACTTAAATATCTTCTTCTATTGTCTATTATAAGCTGAAATCTTCAGCGCTCTGATACAGATCTCCTGGACCAAAACCTTGATTGACAACCGGGTTGCCAAATTCATCAATCCCATACACGGACGCTAATGCCGGCAAAGATCCATCATTCGTTGATAAATCGAATAACAGCTGTACTTCATAAGCAACGTTACCTGCAATGTTAAACATGATTACTTCATAACCGCCAGTTGGCGTGATAAACCCAGTGAGATACGCCACGTAAAAGGTGTCAGAATCAATAGATGCGACGATTCGCACGATTGTTAGTAAAGAAAGCTCGTTTGTATTGTGGACATTCAAAACAACATTAGAAGCCGCTGTGCCAGTATCTCTCGTATTCGTTACTATACCAGTTGAGTACATGTTTACAATCTCCTTTTTGTAAGACATGCCTCATCCTATGAGAAAATGATAGATTTGGTGACTCAAGTCAGCAAGTATCACCAATAGCTGCATAACGAAGGATGATCTGGCGCAATTCTTCTTTGCTTTGCAGGCCAACCAAGGTTTCCACCTGATAACCATCCTTGAAAAGCATTAATGTTGGTGCGCTTATTACGCCATATTCATTTGAGATTTCTTGTTCTTCTTGGATATTCACTTTAACAACGGAAGCTTTGTATCTCAGTTCTTGAGCTAACTCTTCTATAATAGGAAGCTGTTCTCGACAGGAATCGCATGCAGGCTCATAAAAGTCAACGAGCGTAATTCCATAATCGATTTGTCCGCGAAAATTTTCCTTGGTCATGGATATGACTTCCATCATAAACCCTCCTCATGGATATCCGAATGTGATTTGCTCTTTCTCGGATCAAGCACCTTCATTCTATGAAATTCAGCTTGATTGATCAATCTCAATATTTCTATAGAAATGATAGATGAAATAAATCAAATAAATGATTGTTTATATCTATCGTTTTTATAGAAACAATGGAATTGATCTATGAATCTTCGAGATCTACAATGTGATTATGCAAGACATCATCTAATTCGGGAGGTTAAACATTATGCCAAACACCATTGCAAATATTGTTATACCAGATAGTCAATTGGCGACTCAGGCAGCGGAATTACTGCGTGATCATGGAGACGATTTACTGTGGAACCATTCCAATCGCGTGTTCCTCTTTGGCGCTCTGCAAGGACAACAGGCTGGCCTCAACTTCGATGCTGAACTGCTGTACATTAGTGCATTGTTCCACGATTTAGGTTTAACCAAGACGTTTAGCAGCCCCGACAAGCGCTTCGAGGTTGATGGAGCGAACGCAGCCCGTGATTTTCTACGGTCGCATGGCGTACCGCAGGAATCCATTCGGCTTGTCTGGGACGCGATCGCGCTTCACACGACGATTGGGGTTGCTCAGTACAAGGAGCCAGAGGTGGCACTCATCTATTCCGGTGTTGGGTATGACGTTATGGGCGAGAACTTCGAATCACTTACGGCTGAGGTTCGGGAACAGGTCATTGCCGCATTCCCTCGTAACAACTTCAAACAAAAGATTCTGCATGCGTTTCTGGAAGGATTCAAGCATAAACCGGAAACGACATTCGGCAACATTAAGAGTGATGTCTGTGAACTTCTGTTGCCAGGATACAAGCGCCCTAGTTTCTGCGACTGTGTCCTTCATAATCACTGGAACGAATAGATTATTTACAATCGAGCCGCTCTTTGCGGCTCTTTTTGTTGTGTACTCCCTATCTATATTTCTCCTTAGAGTGGCTGGATATTCGCCACAGTCTAAGGCGATACACCAACGTATAACTAACATCTCACAGGACATAATGATACAAAAAGTTACAGGAAAAGGCTGGATTTGACATGGTTGCAATCCCTAAAATGTGGGAGGAATTTAGGGAGTCCTCTGATTTTGTTTATCTACGCCAATCGAATCATGTCGATCAATATTTGATCTGCTTTCTCAAGTCCATTACCGATACAAATGTATTAAATGAACAAATTCTTGAATTTATTAGCACGAACCCAGGCCTTCTCTTCGATGAATTATTCGAAGAGCTGCCGATTGCGGAGAAAGAGCTCTCCTCCGACTCGGATGATATACGAGACAAATTACTTCTTGGATACATAGCCATTCAACAAGCTTCAAGTGCTCAAACCATCCTGCTTAATGCGTCTTTATCGAAAGGACGTACGGTATCGAAACCCGAAATCGAATTCAATGTCGAGGGTTCTAAAGAGGCTCTTGTCGAATCCCTGGATATCAATCTGAACTTAATTCGCAAGCGGTTGCCCGTTGCAACGTTACGAATCAAAGAACTTCATGTCGGGGATCTCTCCAAGTCGAGAGTGGTCATTTGTTACATGGAAGACATCACGAATGAACAATATGTACAAACCTGTCTGCAGCGGATTGGGGACATAGAGTTCGATACGGTTACGGATATCACCATCATTCAGCAAATTATCGAAGACAATTCAAACTCGATCTTTCCGCAGATGCTTGGGACAGAGCGTACGGATCGAATTGTTTGGGGTCTGACTTTGGGCCAGGTATGCATATTAGTTGACGGGTCACCGAATGCGATTTTAGGTCCCGTTACGTTTGAGCATTTCTTCACTTCGTATGAAGATTATTTTCTGCCCTGGATGATAGGGTCCATTATTCGCATGATCCGAATTACATCCGTCATGTTCTCCATCTTAGCCTCAGCCGTGTATGTCGCTGTCCTGACTTATCATGGTCATGGCATATCGAATGCATTTCTCCCTACGATAATTGCTTCCCGAATTAATGTTCCCTTCCCTCCCGTTGTTGAGGTTCTCATTATGGAGTTGGCCATTGAGCTTCTGAGAGAAGCAGGAGCGAGATTACCGTCCAAGATCGGGCAAACCATAGGCATTGTTGGAGGCATCGTACTCGGAACCGCAGCCGTTCAGGCTTCGCTGACAAGCAACTTCTTGTTGATCATTGTCGCTTTGTCTGCGATGGCTTCTTTTACAACGCCTGTATTCCGAATGAGCAATACGATCAGGATTCTTCGTTTTCCGTTTATACTCTTTGCTCAATTGTGGGGATTGCTCGGTATTTTCATATGCAGCGTCATCGTTGTCACGCATCTTCTGCGTCTTACTTCTCTTGGAATGCCGTATCTGGTTCCGTTTTACCCATTACGATTGAAGGGTTTAACGGCGGATACGATTATCCGTCCACCCTACTCCAAGCTTCATCAACGACCAGCGTTCTACAGGACTAAGGAATCGGTCAGGTTTGATAAGCGAAAGGCTAACGTAAAGAAAGACATTGACGAGGAATGACGGTATTGGGGCAGGGAGGGTATTCATCTTGACTTCACATATTCAGGAACGCAATACCGTCTCTCCATTTCTTACTTTCGTTATCATTCACGCCATGCTATTCGGTATCGACTTCCTGCTCCTTACCGTTAAACCGATCCAATTGGCCGGCCAAGATACCTGGACTGCCGTCTTGCTCTGCTCTGCAGGCATCCATATTGTCGTTGTTATGATGTACAGCATCCTTAACCGCCATCAGACGGATCTAATGAACATTCACATCCTTCTGTTCGGTCAATGGATTGGCATGATGCTTAATATCCTATTTGCCGTTTATTTTCTGTTCGTAAGCGTCTATCAATTACGGTTATTTATTGAGGTCATCCAAGTATGGGTGTTTCCTGAATTGCAAACATGGTCACTGGCGCTCGTGCTGCTCCTCATCGCTTACTACATTATTTCATGCGGATTTCGTGTTATCGTCGGCATTTGCTTGTTCAGTCTGATTAACACCATTCTGTTTATAACGCTATTTTTTATGATTCCTTATTTTCATTTCAACAACTTGTTGCCTGCTATGAGTCATTCCCCACATGAGATTGTCGGAGCAACGAAGGAATTGACCACTTCCTATATGGGAATCGAAATCCTCCTATTCTGTTACCCGTTTATCAAGACGCCGGAAAAGTCGCAAAAGTGGGCACATTGGGGAGTTTTATCCATGACGCTTATCTACGTTGTCGAAGTCGTCTTCGCGGTAATCACCTTCAAACCGGAGCAGTTGTCGAATGAATTATGGCCGGGATTGACGAAATACAAATTCATCCAATTTCCTTTTGTCGAACGATTTGAATTTATCGGATCTTCAGCCACAGTACTGCGACTGTTCCCCGTCATTTGTTTATGTATATGGGTCGCGAGCCGCATCATGAAGGTAACGTTTTCCGTTAGACAAATTAAGGCTCTTCCGTATTTGTTAGGTTTAGTGTTTATCGCAACCTGCCTGATTCCGAACCGTATCGGAGTTGATGTCGTTCAATCCTGGATCAAGCTGTCGGGGATTAGCGTTATATTTGGTTACATCCCCTTGCTCTTTCTATTCGATCTCCTCAGAAGTAAGGTGAAGAAAACGAAGTGAAACGGACCTTATGCGTGGTGTTGATGCTCTGCCTGCTCATGACAGCTTGCGTGAAACAACAAATTCTGGACAGAATCAATCTGTTTATTGTCGCCTCCTTCGACGAAATCTCGAAAGATCAACTTGAAGTCTCTTTAGCTGTTCCTCGGTTTCAAGCGGGAAAGCCCGAGGTCGTGTCAGATGAAATATACTCAAAGATAGGCCGCACAAGCACCGTAATTCGCGAATCCATGGGGATGCAGATGGACAAACCATTGCAACCGGGGAAACTTTCCGTTGTGTTATTTGGCCGCGACAAAGCTTCGAGCGGAGTAGTAAAGGAGCTCGATGTCCTGTTGCGCAACGCTTTTTTTTCGCGCAGGATGTACTTGGCCGTGGTGGATGGGAAAGCTAAAGACCTATTGAGTGAAGATTTCAGCAAAAAAGATGAGAAAGGGATGTTCCTCTACCATCTTCTCGATGCCAATACCAGGAAAGGCACTCTTCCCAGTCAAAACCTGCATGAATTCGAATATGCCCTTGTAGGAAAAGGATTGGACCCCTTCTTGCCGATTCTACAATTTCAAACGGATCGCATCGTTGTTTCCGGCACCGCATTATTCAGAAAAGACAAGTACGTCGCAGCTCTGGACGTCAATCAATCCAGGCTTATGAAGCTGATGTTGCAAGATATGAAGCAAGGTCTCTATGAAGTAAAACTGGACAACGGAACGTTCCTGGCTGTTGAGAATGTCGGTTCCACTGTGAAGTATCAGATGAAGAATGAAGGGATCCGGATTAGCCTGTCCATGAATTGCAAAATAAGAGAAGCCGAGGGTTATCCTACTTCAGATGATCATCTCCGTTATCTGAAGAAACGATTCAAACAACAGCTCGTTCAAGAAGAGACCGAACTCATAAAAACATTTCAAAAAAATGCAATCGACCCTCTTGGCTTGGGCGACTTCGCAAGAAGCCGAAATCGACACTGGAATGAAGAAGACTGGATGCGCCAGTATCCGAAGATGCACGTGGATGTAGATGTTCAAGTCAATATCATGGAAAGCGGAATCACACTGTAAGAGGAGCAGAATAAAAAAAGGAGTTGCTGCAAGCAACTCCCGAGGTTCATCTTCCATCCATATTGAGCAAAATGTCGCTTAATTGTTCTGGTGTGGAGTAGAACGGCGAATGATCGGTATCTAACGTGAATACTTCCTTGCATGGTAATGCTGCTTGCATCTGCCTCTGCCACTCGATTGGGATCGCTTGATCTCGAAGACCTTCAATGTAGTAACGAGGAACCTGACCATAATTTTGCTGCGTTAGACGGAGCGGTGTCACGAATGGTCTCAATGCTTGCACCTGTAACCGAGATACTGCCAGGGTTACATCCTCGTGAGCGCAATTATTGTAAAACGTCTCCTGCGCTGTTTCTTCTGGAACGGTAATGGTGCGACCATCTTCGGAAACTCGCATGTTTGGATTTGGTGGAATGACAGTCATTCTTTGACCATCCTGTAATAGAAATGCAGTCACATAGATAAGCGATTTCACTCGGTTCGAGCGGTGCTCTGCGGCTTGTGATACAACAATCCCGCCCATACTGTGCCCAACTAGGATAACCTCCTGATCGAGTTCATCAATAGCAGCTACCACCCGGTTAACATATACGTCTAGCGTTACATCTGAGATTGGAGTTTGGTCATCTCCATGACCAGGCAAATCGATCGCTATGACTCGATGACCCGCGCTTTCTAATAAAGGAACGACTTTCTCCCAGCACCAAGCCCCATGCCAAGCGCCATGAATGAGCAGATAAGTTGACAATTAAATCACCAGCCTTATGATGCAAGTTTGTTTTGAACTTCCGATTGCTTCGTCAGGATGCCACTTGATACAAAATAGATTATTGCACCGACAAAACAGAGAGCCGCGAAGATGGCGACGCCGACAAAGCCGTTAAAAGTCGCATAGATCAAGCCTGCAATCCAAGATCCGATTGTTGTCGCGCCATACATGATTGAATTGCCCAAGCTTGAGATCGTGCCGCGGATAGTCGGATTTAACGAAGTCAGAAGTCCCATGATTAATGGAAATGCGATTCCCATGTTCAAGAATACGAAGAAGTATACACCATCGAAAGCAGCAACCGAGGGCAAGAAAGGCAAGGCGATAAAACATGCGGTGGCGAGTAGAAATCCCCCAACCAGTGTGTTGAACCGATTGAACTTCTGAACCGCATAAGCGCCGCCAAAACTCCCCACAAGATTGCCGATACCTAGAAAGAACATGACGTACCCCACCTGTTCAACCGAGAGATCAAAGCGATCCGTCATCCATTTGCCAATGAAAGCGAAGGCAGCCATGAATCCGCAATTAAACAAGAAGTGTCCCAGGAAAGCTCTTCTCGCGATTCTACTGGTGAGCAGTGGGATATATCTTGAGAAAATCGGCATTCTGGATTTTTGATCTTGGCTTGGTTTCATCGAAGGCAATGCTTTGTAGATAAACAAGGAAACCACCAAGGAACATGCGCCGATGACATAGAATGGATACGACCAATGGGTTGAAGCGAGCAGGCCTCCGATTGGGATTCCGAATGCTTGGGCAGCGGCTAAGCCCGCCATTACGATACCGAACACTTTGGCGTTCTTGGACGCTGGAAACAGTACCGGAATGGATGCCCACACTTGCGGCGATGTGAATGCTGCGCTAATTCCAGCCAAGAGACGGAATAAGAACATCGACCAGAAACCTGTGGCTAGTCCACACAGAATGGTGGAGATTGAGAAAGCAATCATCCCGAAGAACATAACCTTTTTGCGATCCCACCCATCAGAGAGCGGTCCGGCAATCAGTGCAAATATGGCATAACCTAGAGCATACGCTCCCACCATCCAACCGGAATATTGGGTCGGGATATCAAACAATTCCTGAAGGGTAGGAATTAACGGCGAAATCAAGAACGTATCCGTCCCGATAAAAAACATGATTGTGAATAATAAAGCTGTTAACTTCCCCATTATGGCTCACCCTTTACTTTATTCAGTAGTTCAATAGATATTGAACTACTGAATAAAAAAATTTTCTCTCTACGCATTAGGGATGATCAATGAGTCACCTTCACAACAGACAGCTGTTGCGCAGCATCCTCTACCTTGCGATACGCATGTTGCAGAACCTCATCAGGATTTAAGATCGACGTTCCCTGTGCTCTTACGATCTGATAATCTTTCACGCCTAGGAAATTGAACATGGCTTTCAGATATTTATGCGAGAATTCAACCTCTGCGTACCAGTCGTTACGGGTATATATCGATCCGCTCCCTTGTATAACGAGCAGGCTCCGCCCATCATCCAATAAGCCGACCGATCCCTTCTCCGTAAATTTGTACGTTTCTCGAGGAGCGATTACATGGTCCATATAGTCTTTGAGTTTAGACGGTATATTGAAATTATGCAGCGGCATCACGATTACGTATTTCGTCGCTTCTTTGAATTGTTTGAGTATCTCATTGGTGCGGGCCACAATGTTGAGCTCTAAATCATCGAGCGCTATTCCTTTCGCCATCTTCTCCCGTGCTTCTAACAAACTGCGGTCAGTCAAAGGAATGTATTCTTCATAGAGGTTGATCTGTTCGATGGTGTCTGCCTGGTTCAATTCCTTATACACCTTCAAGAAATGGTCCAACACTCGCAGACTGAATGAATCCTTGGAATCTACTTTGGGATGCGCATTAATGATCAGCATGTTTGCCATGATATTTCACTCCATTTACAGTTAGTTTAGTAATTCAAGAAGTATTGAACTATAGGTCGGACAAACGGGTACGTTCTACAACGTATCCAGAAATCCGGGTAAGTACGTTTGAAAGGTTTCCATATTGATGCTCATATACCTCGTTTGAGCTTCTTTACGTACTTTGATCAACTTGGCCTCCCTTAATGTACGCAAATGATACGAAGTATTCGACTTTGAAGTCCCTTGCACGTCCCCCACTTCTCCGCAATTCATCTCTTTCTTGCTGGCGTATAAATTCCGTATCATTTCCAATCTTGTCTCGTCAGCCAGTGCCTTAAATATTCTTGCTCTGTTCTCATCATTCAATTGTTTGTCAGTAGTCATAGAACCATTGTACTAAGAAAACTTTACAATTCAAGTCCTCCTTACTACAAGTCATCTTGACCCCGTCCTCCTTTCTCCGATCGGCCAACTTCATTCTATAATTTTAAGGCATGATTGATCAATCTCAACATTTCTATAGAAATGATAGATGAATTAAATCATTGAGACCGCACGTTGTTTGATCAGCTCAATTAACTCCCGGATTGAATTCTCCAAATACTTTTCCTTCAGATAAACGATGCCAATTTCCCTCGTTAACGAAGGATTCACAACCGGAACAGCTGCAAGTCCTTGACGTTCATACAAATGAAGCAAAGTCCTAGATAATATCGTTACCCCGGCTCCGGATTGGATAAGCTTCAACAACGAATTAATGGTTGTTGTCTCGATCTTAGGTTCAAGCTTGAATCCCAGGCCAATACTAACCGCATCAAGCATTTGCCGACACCGATAAGTCATCGGAAACATAATAATATTCTCGTTGCGAATCTGTTCGAAATCAACATCGGTATTTGCAGACAAGGGATGGTCGTCTCTCATCACGAAATAGAAGTCCTCTTCATAGATCGGAATTCTGCCGAAGCGGTCATCATCCTTCAATAAGATGGTGACTCCAATATCCGCATCTTCGCTTAATATCGGTTCTACGACATCTTCGGACCCGATAAGTCTGATTTTCAAATTCGGATGACGCTGAGAGAACTCGCCTAGCAACCCTGACACGAACTCATTAATTTCACCGATAAGTACAGCAACGGAAATTTCTCCGCGTTCCATCTGACGCAATTCGTTCATTTCATTACGAAAGCCTGATAATGCACCGAAAATTTGCAAACAATATTTGAATAAAATATCTCCACTTGCGGTCATCGTGATTTTTTTGCCTATACGATTGAATAACGGGACTCCGACCTCATCTTCCAACAACTTAATTTGATAACTCAACGTTGGTTGGGAAATGCCTAGCTGCTCCGCTGCTCGAGTAAAATGCAGATGCTCGCAAACGGCCCTGAAACATTCCAATTGTCTGAACTCCATCTTTGTTCTCTCCCTTAACTCAATGCACGCTCAACATTATGATACATCAAAAACCACCGTCTTATTAACAGACGATGGTTTTCGTTTTTGTTTTCGTTTAGTGCGCAGCGTTTGACACTTCAGTTTGTAGGATAACGGTTGGTTTGGTTCTGATCTGTCGATATGCTGCAGCTAAACTCATTAATACTCCTGTCGTGATAAAGACCCCAATCGGGAACCACCAGGTCCCCCATGCCGGGAATATTAATGGCATTAATGAAACGCCGAATGCAACGGGCATCGGAGCCTTAAACAGCTTGCAAAGAAGGAATGTAATCAACACATTTACGATACCGACAACGAGGACGGAACCTTCGAACAAGTGATACGCCAATACCGAGAGGATAGCCGTTGATGTCACTACCGCTAAAAGAGACGGGATCCTGCGCCATGCAAATTTCGGAGCATGAAAAACTTCGAATATGAGCGCAAATACAGGTGGAACCAGAATGACCTGAATCTTCGTAGCGAAAGCTAACCCGATCCAAAGACATAGAATCACGCTTACGACCAGTGTATCTGTCTTTTTCCGGAAAGTCTGAGGACCATTAGGTATAGTCAACTTTCCTTGTTTCTTCACGAGAAGAGCACCAAACATAATCAAGAACGTGAATATCGCCGTTGTGATTGCAAACACATAATCATGCAGCCCCAAGAAGAAAGGCAGCAAGCCAGCAGGAATTGTAGGTCCAAAACGAACTCGAAATACATGCATGAGAATAACGATAATCAGAAAACATAGCCATAGCTTCAACAGCGGCGAAACGGACAGGTCGTTCAATGCCGTGCCTAAGAATGCGGCCAAGCTCGGCGATAGCCACAAGTGAATGGGCTTCTTTATCCAATCTGCTACTGAGAATACCATCACGCCCATCGCCATCCCGGCGATTTCCGGGAATAAAATATCCTTTTGCCCGAGAACGATCGAGCATGCAAGCATTAAGATAATGATTAGTAATGCTGCAACAACATTTTTGTACTTTAGAAGATTCCCTAACATGTAGCATTCCCCCCCCTTATTAACTCATTTCAGAAATTTGCCGTTGCCTTATTCTAAGAAAACTTAAATGATTGATCAATGTCGTTGTTTCAATGAAGATGATAGATAAAACCAATGATTCATTAATCGAAAGCTATCAAGTCAACAAAAAAAGCCGCGATTGCCGCGGCTTTTAACATTTCTACCTACCTATTCATTGACCATGACCATCTTGATCGCTGAACCGCGATCGTCACGCAGCGCCTGCACCGCGTTCGGGAACTCCTCCAAAGCGAACGTGTGGGAGATTAATGCATCGCCATCGACAGCGCCCGACTTCAGCAGTTCAATGCATTTGGGAAAGAATAACGCAGGGGTCGCGTGCGAAGCTCTCAACTGCAGCTTCTTGAAATGGAATTCATTCGCATCGAACGTGATACTCGCGCCGGTGCCATACTCGATGCCGATATATCCGATCACGCCGCCAACCCTTGCCGCCTTCAACGCGGACGGAATTGTCGACGGAGGCGCTGAAACGAGCACACGGTCAACTCCCCCACGGTCGAATGCATACGACTCGAGTGGCGTCTTGTCCGTATAAATGATTTCATCCGCGCCGAATGCGAGCGCAGTCTCGATTCGCTTAACAGAGTGGGACCGTGCTGCCGCGTAGATTTTACGCGCCCCACGCAGCTTAGCAAGGCGAAGTGCCATCAAGCCGATTGGTCCAAGCCCCAGTACCAACACATCATCGCCCATTTGGATATCGACGACCTCTGTAAGGTCCATCGCTACGCCAAGCGGCTCCACGAGCGACGCAACAGCGAAGGACAACCCTTCGTACGGAACAACGACTTCCTTCGGAGCGACGATATAATCGGCGAAACCCATGGAGAAATTCCTGCCCCAGAAACTCGGTCCCTTATTGCACAGATCATAGCGACCGTCCCGGCACCATTCGCACGTCCTGCAGAATGTGCTTGTCTCCAGCGTAACCGAGGCGCCTTCCACGACATGGTTGACACGCGCGCCTTTTTGCACGACTACGCCTGCGATTTCATGCCCGATTGCTTCCCAATCGGCTGCGGCAGATTTCACGCTGGTCATGTCCGTCCCACATATGCCGCATGCTTTGATACGAATCAACACTTCGTCTTCGCCGATCTCCCCCAGCTCGCCTTCGCGAAGTTCAAATTGAAATGGCGCTCTGGCATACCAAGCTTTAGCTCTCAATCTCTTATCCTCCCTGGGTAATCCGTATACGTTACCTTATGACAAGTCCATTATAAACCCTTGCATTGAATTCGGTAGTCTCATATTGCGTCAAGCTCTTCTAACGAACCGATCAGAACAACTTCGACTGCCTAACTTACAGCGCCAAGACGAGCACGAGTGCAAGGAGGGCTGGCAATCCTTGAACGAACCAGATGGATCGCTTCGCCGTCGCTCCGCCATAAAGGGCTGCAACAAGGACGCAAATCAAGAAGAAGATTTCGATCGATTCTCCTATTTGACCATTCGGATGCACCATTCCCCACACCAGGCCGGCAGCTAGAAAGCCGTTGTATAAGCCTTGGTTCGCTGCAAGCGTTCTGGTGGCTACAGCCTCTTCCTTCGTCATTCCGAATGACTTCCTAGCACGGGGTGTCGTCCACAGAAACATCTCTAAGATTAGGATGTAAATATGTTCCAACGCTACGAGTCCAACGAATATGGTTGCAAGCATGAATCATTCCTCCTCCAAATTACTAATCCTATTCTAGCAAATCTAACCGAAGCGAGCTATTCGCAATGACGAATAAACAGACTCCCATCCCAACAGGGACGAGAGTCTGTTATTACATACGTGGTATCACCGTTTATTTCCACAATTCTTTGCGCTTGTTATAGTTGTCCGTATAGATAACTTCCAGCTTATCAAGGCCGGCAGCTTCCATTTCCTTCAACATCGTGTTGTACAGCTCCGTAACAGCCGTTTCATTCGCAGCCATCACAAGGCGAGGGAAATATTTGGACTTCGTTTCCGACACCTTCTGCTGCATGATCGCCTCCGGCGTACCGCCGCTTGGACCTAGGTTATCGTAAATCGCCGTATCGAAAGAAGTATCCGCAAGGTTTTTAATCGCGAGCTTGGAAACCTCGTCGGTTTCGTAACGTCCGATCAAGTCGTATGGCGTGCCATCGGCACCCGGACCGTTCTTGATTGCCCAAGTCCATTTGCGAATACCGCTTTCCGTCGAATACCCGCCCCAGTCTTTCTTGAACCCTTCCAGAACTTCCGGCCGCGGCGTATGCTTGCCGTCTTTCATATCCCAATGCACGCCTTCGACGCCCCACATGAGCAGGTACTGTCCTTCTTCGCTTGCCAAGTAATCCAGGAATTGAATGGCGCGAACGGCATCCTTGTTGCTCTTCGAAATGCCGATGCCATCCCATCCGAGGGAGTTCTTCGGACCGAAAGTCGCTTTGGAAGCATCAACGCCAGGAGCGACGACTTTATACGGATAGAACTGGCTTTCTTCCTTCTTCGTCGGGTCCGCCGCCGCTTCTTTCAGGATCGCGTTCGGTTTGCCGACGTTCCAGAACGCATCCGCCGTGGAGAAATACGCGCCGCTGGAGAGTTTCTGTTCGTACTGCTGCGTCTTGTTCGTCGCCCATTCCTTGTCGATTAAACCTTGGTTGTATAACGAGTTCATGAATTTGAGCATATCCAAGTATTTCGGATCTTTCATATCAATCTTAAGCTCGCCATTCGCTTCATAATAGGGCATAATGCCGTACATCCCTTTGAACGTATCCATAATCGCGCCCATATTGTCGCCATTGAACGTCATTGCCGTCGTCTTCTTGCCATTCACTTCCGGGTATTTGTCTTTGAATGCCTTCAAGAGTCCAACGAATTCATCCGTCGTGAACGGCTCGCCGTTCGCGGCTTTGTCGCCTGCGCCGAGCTCCTTCATCACATCCATGCGCATCAGGAAGCCGAACACGGGATATTGCTCCAGACCGTACCAGTTGGCCAAGTAATAGTTCTTCCCGTCCGCCGAGCGCGTCTTATTGAGCGTATCCCCATACATTTCCTTAATGTGCGGCCCGTATTTATCGATCAAATCATTCAATGGCATCAGTGCGCCTGCCGCAATATATTTGTCTAGCAAATCGCCGCGTCCGATCGCCAGCATATCTGGCAGATCATTGCTCGCCAGCATGAGATTCAACTTCTCCGAAGGATTGCCCGTCGGCTGTTGAATTTCGATGGTAACTCCTGTCTTCTCCGTGATTTTCTTGGCGACCGGATTATCGAACGCATCGCCGGTGTTCTTATCGAAGAACGTGAAGGTGACTGGGGAATTATCTAAGGCTGTCGGCGAATTATTGCCTTCTTCCGCTGCGCCAGATTCGTTCGAACTCGTATTCGTATTCGTATTCGTATTAGAAGTCGTATTTCCGTTCGTAGACGGTGTATTGTTGCTTCCGCATCCTACAAGCAGTGACAGCACTAAACCAATAGACGCGAATAACTTTACTTGACCGTATTTCCTCATTGCAGATCATTTCCCCCTCTAGCAATTTTGGCAGCGGTTTCATACAACCGGGGTCCCTTGCGGCGTAAGAAGTGCTTGCTTAGCTCTTATTGTAGACAAACGCCCCTGCCGCGTTCTATACAACTTTGTTATGAAATGTAACGGAAAACATCTTTTATAGAAACTTGATCGTCTTCGGAATGCGGATTTGAACAGTCGTTCCTATGCCGACTTTGCTGTACACGTCCACGCCGTACTTCTCGCCGTACACCAATTTAATCCGCTGATTCACGTTATAAATGCCGTATCCCGCAGGCTGTCCGGCCTGCTCCTTCATGCTCTCTAGTATAGGACGGGGGATCCCTATACCGTCGTCAATGACGCAGAACACGATATCTTCGCCGTCCGCGTAGAGCTTAATGATAATCGTAATGCCGCTTTCGTCATCCCAAATCGCATGATTGATGCAGTTCTCGATGAACGGCTGCACGATTAATTTCAAGGTGGTGTAGTTCAGGAGAGACTCGTCCAGCCTGTAATGAACGGTGAACAAGCCATCGAATCTGGTCTTCTGAATGGAAAGGTAGTGCTGGGTCAGCTTGATCTCCTGGGCGATCGAAATGCTCTTCTTTCCTTTGTTCAACGAGATCCGGTAGAATCTCGCCAGTTCGTCAGCCATCTCATGGACTTGCATATTGTTGCTCTTGATCGCCAAAGCCGAGATTGAGGCGAGCGTATTATAGAGAAAGTGTGGCGAGATTTGCGCCTGCAAACTGTTCATCTCCGCATCCTTCTTCGCCACTTCCTTCTTGTATACGTCATTAATCAGACCCTGGATGGTCGCGGCCATCTTATAGAGCGCGAAGGACAGCTGTCCGACCTCATCGGTTCCCATCGGTTTGTTCGATAAGTCGAACGAACCGCGCTCCACTTTGCGGATTTGCTGAAGCAGCCACTCGAACCGTTTCGTCATGAACTGGCTTGTAGCGTAGATCATAATCATGGCCGCAGCGATGCAACCGAGCGAGATGAGGAGCATTTTTCTCGTCGCCTTCCCGGCTTGTCCGAGCAGCTCGTCGTACGGCAGCATGACGACGGTTCGCCATCCGTTCTTGAGCATTTTCTGAATGACAAGCATCTTCTCTTGTCCGCTCTCGCTGTACAAATAACTGTCTTTGTAAGGTGCAGGATCGCCTTGAAGCGCACGAATATCCGCAATATTGCGGATGCTGAGGTCCTTCGCTCCGGATGTAATGATGCCTCCGTCCTCATCGGCGACGATAATCGTCTTGTTCTTCGCCTCTTTCTCGATCAGCGAATAAATTTCGCGTTCCGTCACTTCCATCGTCAAGATGCCATAAGGATAGTTCAAACTCAAGTAATTGAGAGAGCGAGCGAGCGTAATGCCTCTGCTATTCTCATCCGTGTCTTCGAGGTAGAAATTCGTAATGTTCCCTTCTGCCTCGAATGTTTGCGTGACCAACCTCTCAGGCAGCTCATTCATATGCTTAATAAAATATCCATCCGATGGTAACGTCCGATTGTCCGTATAGAGGGTAATGAACTTCAGGTTCGGGTTCATCGCTAGCATTTTGTAGAATGTCTTGTTGATGTAATCGTAGGCATCCAAATAAGCCACATAGTTCTTCTCATAGTTGTTAAGCAGATAATTGCGCAGCTCCGTATCCAAATAAATCAAGGTGGAAATTTGCTTGTACATTTCCAATTTGCTCTCGATATTGTTATTGATCTGATCGATGGTGCTCCCTACATTCGCCACCGCCTGACCCACGATCTGTTTCTTCGTCGTTTGGTTCGAGTAGAGGACCAAGAAAGAGATCGGGAGAATCGTGACAATCAAGTAAACGAGAAACAGCTTGCTTCTCAGTCGCTGATTCGTGATATGGGCATGCAGTTTCCGCAGGGATTTATAGGAACTTTTTGCGATATTCATTCGGTGTGACTCCTTGCGTTTTGTAGAAGAACGAACAGAAGTACGACGTATTGTCATAGCCGACCTGCTTCGCCACATCGTGAATCTTCAGCGTCCGGTCGCGAAGCAACACGACAGCCCGAGCAAGGCGTACCTTGGTCAAATATTCATGAACCGTGCAGCCCTTCTTCTCTTTAAACAAGACTCTTAAGTAGTTCGGAGACAGATACACCTTCCCCGCCAAATATTCAATCGTCAGCGATTCGCCATACTGATTCTCGATAATGCCTGCGACTTCTTGGACTAGCGCTGCATGCGGGTCCTGCTGCTTGGTCGCAAGATATTGTCTGATCGTCTCTAGGAGCACTGCGATGTAACCTCTGATTTCATCGAGCGTATACAGCTTTGCTATTGACTGTATCCACATATTCAAATCGCCAACCTTCATATTGGCGCGGTCTTCGTACTTCAGCAACTCCGCATGGATGGCCTGCAAGAGCCGTTTGGAGATCTGGTCGACCTGATCTCTAGGAACACGCTGACTCTTCCATTGCTCATAGCAGCCGTTCAACTCATCCAGAAACAGCTGGCCGTCAGCATCAGTCAGACTCAGCTTACGCAGCAGCGTATCGCTCACAATGGTGACATTCATATCTTGAGAATGCTGAACCTCCGCAGCTTGAATGACGTGACCATGCCCGAGATAGAATCGCTCCTCCACTGCATTCACGGCTTCCATGAACATGTCGTGCCCTTCTTGAAGCTGCCGGACTCGGCTGACACCGCCGATCCCTATCGTTACCGTTTCCCCTAACTTCTCAAGCAACGAGGTCGAAAGGTTCTGCCAAAGACTGTTATCTGCTTGGCCGGCTGCAAATGGGAGGATCACAACTAAGCCTAGTTCATGGTGCAACAGCACAGCCCCCTCCAAGAGAGAGTGAGATTGGAGCACCGATTGGATGACCGCTGAACCTTGGTTATGATCTAAGGCTGATTGAGCCGGACCGCTAATTAAAGCGGTTACATAATATTGTTCAACAACCTCTGGTGATACCTTCGCTAGCTCCGCCAATGCTTGTTCACGGATTGTACGGTTCGGGTCAGTCACAAGCTCTTCCACGTATTTCGAGACAAGCACCTGCTTGGAGAGGCGCAGCATTCGTACTTTCTCGATTTCCCCCTTCACCTTCTCCATGACGGCTGTCAGCTCGCGCCGATCAATTGGCTTGAGCAAGTACCCGACGGCTCCTGCTTCGAGAGCGGACTTCACGAATCGGAATTCATCATGCCCGCTTAGGAAGACGATCTTCATCCAATCGTAATGGGCTTGAATGAGCGAGGCTAGTTGGAGTCCGTCCATTATCGGCATTCTGACGTCGGTCAGCACAATGTCCGGCTGCAGAACCTCAATCTGCTCCCACGCTTTCTTGCCGTTCTTGGCTGTGCCGACGACGTCGATCCCCATACTCTTCCAATCTATGAAATGTTGCATTAAATCCATTTCTATCGATTCGTCATCGACCAAAAAAATGCTAAGCATCCAGCGTCCCCCCGCGGTCAATTGATGATCTCATTATACTACCGGCTCCCTGCGCTATGTTGCGCGTTCTGGCATTAAAGACGTTTTGCCGCACGTTTCATTACATTGTTATATTGAAGGCCATAAATTTGAGCCCGTATAATTTCAATTATTACATGGGATCGAGGTGCACAGATGGAAACAGTCATACAACCTGCTAGCCTGAATAGCGTTACCCCTGCCAAGAAGAGAACGATCAGACGCCGGCTGATTGAACAAAGATATCTTCTTCTCATGATGCTCCCAGCGGCAGTCTGGGCACTCCTCTTCGCTTATTTGCCGATGGTAGGCCTGTATATGGCCTTCGTCAACTATCAACCGTCGCTAGGTAATTTCTGGAACCAGCTGTTCCATAGCGAATATGTCGGGATGTATTGGTTTAATTATTTCTTCAATAATGGCGATTTCTACATCATCATGCGAAACACGCTTGCCTCCACGCTCCTTACGCTGCTTGTCTCTTTTCCGGCGCCGATCATTATTGCAATCGCACTCAATGAAGTAAAGAACGGTTTATTCAAGCGGACGGTACAGACCGTATCGTATCTCCCCCACTTCATCTCCTGGGTTATCGCCGCGAATATCATCGTGACGGTGCTTTCCTCAGACGGGATCGTCAATAAATTGCTGCAATGGCTTCATGTTACCGATCAAAGCATTCTATTCCTCCAAGAAGGCAAGTACTTCTGGTGGATCGTCGCGATCGGCAATACGTGGAAGGAAATGGGCTACAGCTCGATTATCTATCTCGCCGCAATTTCTTCTATTAATCTAGAGCTTTACGAAGCAGCTAAAGTAGACGGCGCAGGCCGATTCAAGCAGATTGTCTATGTCACGCTGCCGCATCTGAAGCCGACGATCGTCATCTTGTTGATTCTATCGCTAGGCGGCGTTCTCAATGCGGGCTTCGATCAGCATTTCTTGCTCGGCAACGGCTTGACCCAGGAATACTCCGACGTATTATCGACGTATTCTTTCCGTTACGGGTTGCAGAATTCGATGTTCTCCTACGCGTCCGCGGTCGGATTGTTCAACTCTGTCGTCGCGTTCATCATCATTATCATCGTAAACTTCTCGTCCAAGAAACTGAATAACCAATCGCTATTCTAAGGCAGGAGGGTCACCATGTTTGGAAAAGACAATCTTCAAGGTAAGCTGTTCGATCTCATTAACTATACATTTCTAGGCATCATCTTCGTAGTGACCTTCTACCCGTTCTGGAATATTCTCGTCGTTTCCTTGAACGATGCAACCGATGCCGTTCGTGGCGGACTCTACTTATGGCCAAGGGAGTTTACGCTCGCAAGCTACCAATCCATCTTCCGCAATCAGGAGCTGATCGGCTCCATTAACGTAACTGTTCTAAGAACGGTAATCGGCACGCCACTATCCGTGCTGGCCATCTGCATGATGGCCTACTCGCTCAGCAAGCGCGAGCTGATTGCGTGGAGGTTCTTCACCTTGTTCTTTATTTTCACCATGTACTTCGGCGGCGGGTTGATTCCCACTTACATGATTATCAAATCGCTCGGTTTGATCGATTCCTTCTGGGTGTACATCTTCCCGGGGCTCATCGGCGTGTTCCTCATGATCCTCGTGCGGACCTTTATCGAACAGCTGCCTCCGGAGCTGGAGGAATCCGCGAAGATCGACGGCGCCCACGAGCTGCAAATTTTCGTTCGACTCATCCTCCCTCTCTGCGTTCCGGTCTTGGCTACGATTGCTCTATTTATCGGAATCGGTCATTGGAATTCCTGGTACGATTCGTATATTTACACCTACAAGCCGGAGCTCAAGACGCTGCAAGCCGTGCTCGTGAAAATCCTGAACCAATTTCAGACCGGCGCCATGGTCTCCGAAGCGGATCAGCTGGCGAACAGCTCGAAGCGCACGCCGGTTTCCGGCGAAAGCATCCGCATGGCAGTTACGATGGTTGCGACTTTGCCTATCATTATGGTCTATCCGTTCATCCAGCGCTTTTTCGTGAAAGGGTTAATGATGGGAGCTATCAAGAGCTAGAAAGAAGCTTCTGGGGATGGGAATCACTCTAAGTACCGGGTGATTCCCTTTTATTTGGGGGCGGGTAATTCTAACGAATCTCATCGTGCTTATTCGCTCGTTTTCCGCCTAGAAATACGGGGAAATAAGACTTCTGAGGTTCGTTAGCAGATTTACCGGTTAACTAAGATGCTTTTCCATATGAATCATAACATTTTAGCATAGAGCGACTTCCTGGCACCCCTTACACTAAATATGCAAGCGCTTCATCCACTTTGCAGAGGAGGAAAATAAATTTGATTCCACTATCCAAAAGTATGAAAGCATTATCCCTCTTGGCCGCCATTCTGCTAATGCTGACAGGCTTATCAGCGACGGTCGTGAACGCCGTAGGCGATGAGCAGTCGGCATCTTCAGGCGAAATCGTCGCTTCAATCGAAGCGGAATCGCCTGCCAACACGTTCACCGGCAACGCGGGCGTTCGAGATTGCAACCCCGTAATCGGCTGCTCCGGCGGCAAGAAGGCTGGCGATCTATGGGGAGGTTCGTCCATGCAGTTCAATAACA
Source organism: Paenibacillus sp. J31R98 (assembly GCF_056269245.1). Lineage (NCBI taxonomy): Bacteria > Bacillati > Bacillota > Bacilli > Caryophanales > Paenibacillaceae > Paenibacillus > Paenibacillus sp. J31R98. The sequence continues at coordinate 1,219,124 of NZ_JBWDNO010000001.1, read as the reverse complement.
TCGAAGTGCCTGCAGCTGGCGTTTACACCTTGAGAATGACATATATCTCCGGAGACCCTCGCCCAATCACGGTTACCGTGAACGATGGAGAGACAGAAACCTACTCGCCGCCGAAGACGGCGAACTGGGACACACTAGGTACCTTCGAATTTGAAGTTCTTCTGCAGCAAGGCTCTAATACGATCAAGTTCGACGATAATGGCGGCTGGTCGCCTGATATCGATAAGATCGAGATCCTCACCGCCGGAGAACCCGGAGATGGCGGTGAAATCGTCGCTTCAATCGAAGCGGAGTCGCCTGCCAACTCGTTCACTGGAAACGCGGGCGTACGGGATTGCAACCCCGTAATCGGCTGTTCCGGCGGCAAGAAGGCTGGCGATCTATGGGGAGGTTCATCCATGCAGTTCAATAACGTCGAAGTGCCTTCCGCAGGGACATACACGTTGAGAATGTTCTATATTTCCGGCGACCCCCGCCCGATCACGGTTGCCGTGAACAATGGAGCGGCAGAAACCTACTCGCCGCCGAAGACGGCGAACTGGGACACGCTCGGTACCTTCGAATTTGATGTCCTTCTGCAGCAAGGCTCTAATACGATCAAGTTCGACGATAACGGTGGCTGGTCCCCGGACATCGATAAGATCGAGATCATCGCCACTGACCCATCCGGTTCAGATCCGGACAATGACGGAGCTATCGGCGATATCGGCGCCAAAGTGAAGTCGTCCAAGTTCGGCCACACAATCGTCTCGGAGCATCAGAAAGGCGTAACCGCTTCGAACGGCGACTATACGATCACTTATAACACGGAAACTGGGCTTGCTGCCTATGCTTGGAACGGCAAAACGATCGCCACTGGCGTCTACAGCAGCGTTCAACTGGATCAGACGTTGACTAGCAAGCAATATGCGCAGCATCTATTCACGATGAACAGCGTCAAGAAGATTCACGATGCCCACGGAAAAGGGATTGCAATTACCATCGAGAACAAACAAACCGGTTTACCTACAATGCAGCAAATCTATCGTGTCTATGACGACAAGCCTTATTTTCTAGTCAGCCAGAAGCTTTCGAGCAATACGGAGCTTAGCACAAACGACATGGCGCCAATCGTCATCCAATCGAAGGGCGGCGTGGATATCGGGAAGTATGCGGATAACCGCGTACTGATCACGCCATACGATAATGACAGCTGGTCTCGCTATCAGGCACGGACGATCAACACCTTCCTTAACACGAGCAACTTCATCAGTTCTGAGCTGACTGCGATATACGATAACGACAGCCGCAACGGGCTCGTCATCGGTTCTGTTACGCATGACACGTGGAAGACAGGCCTCTCTTGGAGCGGATCTAATGACCGGCTTGACAAGCTGAAGGTCTACGGCGGCTTCACGTCCCCTACTTCAACACACGACACTCTGCCGCATGGCAAAATCACTGGAACAACGATAACGTCACCGCAAATTTTCGTTGGATTCTACGCAGATTACCGCGAAGGTCTAGAGGGCTTCGGGCAGGCGAACGCGGATGTCGCTCCTCCGCTCGCATTTGAACACGGTGTTCCAAGCGGCGTGCCTGTCGGCTGGAACAGCTGGGGCGCATACGACAGTCATCTGAGCTACGACAAGGTTGCCGAAGTCTCCAACTTCTTCAAAGAGAATCTTCAGAACGCTTCTTTCAACAACAAAGGGAACGTTTATATCAACTTGGACTCCTACTGGGACAACCTGTCGTCGCAGCAGCTGAAGGACATCGCCGCGCTTATTAAGAAGAACGGGCAGAAGCCGGGCATCTACTATAGTCCGTTTGTCTACTGGGGCAACAATATGAGCCAGCCGGTCGAAGGCACGAACGGTGCTTATACGTATGGCGATCTTGTGCTGAAGGACGACAATGGCAACATTTTGCCTACCGTGGACGGCGCTTATGCGATTGACCCGACACATCCGGCCGCGAAACAGCGGATCGACTATTATTTCAACCAATTTAAGGCGTATGGCTTTGAATATATCAAGATCGACTTCCTCAGCCACGGATCGTTTGAGGGCAAGCATTACGACAGCTCCATACAGACAGGCATTCAAGCCTATAACCAAGGAATGGCCTATGTTAACAAAGCACTCCATGGAAAAATGTTCATCAGCGCCTCGATTGCCCCGCTCTTCCCTAGCCAATATGCGCATGCGAGACGGATTTCGTGCGATGTCGACGGAACGCTGGGCCAAACCGAATATCAGCTGAACAATCTCACTTACGGCTGGTGGCAGAATGGAACGATCTATCGCTATACGGATCCGGATTACATGGCTCTCGTCAAAGGCGGCTCACTTCCAGCAGCACAAACACGAGTAAATGCCGCTGCGATTTCAGGAACCGTCTATCTGAACTCCGATGACGTAAGCAATCCGACTGCACAAGCATACATGAGAACATTGTTGACTAACCCGCGCGTCAATAAGGTCGCTCTTATGGGCAAAGCCTTCACGCCTGTAGAAGGCAATACCGGAATGTCTGCCGCGGACCAATTCGTGCTGAAGGACAAGAAGGATTACTACTTGGCCGTGTTCAATTACACGCAGGACAACGTCGTCAAAACAATTGACCTCGCGCGCGCCGGTATTCCAAGCAGCTCGAAACTGACAGTTACCGATCTCTGGACGAATACGTCTCAGCAGATTAATGGTCATGCACCATTCGCCGTCAGCCTTGGTGCCGCCCAATCGATGCTTTACAAGATTACAGTGAAGCCTTAATCGAATGATTCCGTCCACATCTTCCCCTAACACAAAAAAAGCCGCGAATTTCGCGGCTTTTCATTTTGTTCGATTACATTTTATTTATTTTCTCAGTGGCTGTAATGCTCCGGACCAAGCGACGACCTGATCCAACATGGTGTTAACGGTTGCTTCTTGATACGACGCCGGTTTAAACACGCTGTAATTCTCAAAATCATCTCGAAGTGAAAGAGCAACCTGCGCACGCACATCTGCGATTTGCAGCTCTCCCACAATGAGCCGCAAATTTTCTACTGCCCGAGATCCCCCCAGACTGCCGTACCCGACGAAGCCCGCAGCTTTGTTGTTCCACTCTCGAAATAAGAAGTCGATTGCATTCTTAAGAGCTCCCGAAGTCGCATGATTGTATTCAGGAGTTACAAATACGTAGCCATCAAAAGAAGCTATCTTCTCGGACCAGGCTTGAGTATGTGTTTTGGAATAGGGTTGTCCCATAGCAGGTGGGATCGGCTCATCGTATATAGGCAAGTTGAAATCAGCGATATCCACCAGCTCATACTCAGCATCACTTCTCTTCTGAGCAATATCGTAAGTCCAGCGAGCTACAGCCTCTCCGTTGCGACCGGGACGCGTGCTTCCAATAATAATTCCAATTCTAATCATACTAATCGCTCCTCCATTTTATAGTCATTACTAAAATAAGATGCGCGACGTTCTTCCCAATTATTCTCAAAGCACAATATTACTTCCCTGCACCCTAAGAGGTTTGAGCAGTTACTCTAACATCATCAAAGTAAAGAGTAGTCAATCCTTCGAATCCCGAATCGGCGCCGATAAGAATATAGATCTCGCCTTTCGCATTTGCCGTCACCTTGGCGCTGTAGTTGAATTCAACACTCTGATAACCGCTTTGCTCCGCATTAGGTTTTGCGGCATTGCCGATGACCTTGACATCCTTGCCACCGGTTCCTTGACTGCCGATATCCACGTTCATTCGGTAATACTCAGATCCTGGAGTAGAGGTTCGAACTGAAAGCGGTTCGCTCGACAGAATGCCAGCCTTCAAGTATACAGATTCTGCAGGAGAGCCGCCAATACCGATCGATCCTCCTTCTGCATCGGTGTACATCTTAAACTTCAAATTAACGTTATAAGAAGCGTTCGGTTTAAAGCCGGTAATGCCTTTGGAGAGGAACATAAACAAATCATCGCTTCGATTATGTCCCGAGAGCTTCAAGCCGTAATCTGTCGTGTTCTTGTCGATGGGAAGTAATTTATGGGCAAAGTCGAGCTCATAAATGTCTTTATCATAATCGACCGGCATATCGGCGAAGCCGCCCTTCCACCCTTCCACATCTTTCGTAAATTGATAGTTGAAGTCTAGACTCTGGGGCGTTTCTGATTGCTGGGATAGAGTAAGCTTCAGAGTTGATGGCTCCCATTGCAGACGGATATCCATCAGAGAAGCTAACGAGCGGGCGGGAACGAACACCGTGCCTTTTATCTGGCGAACCTGCGCGGGCAGCTTTATTTTCTCTCCCTTGGCATTCACCGCAAAGGATGAATTAAGCGTGTATTTCACATTGCCGAAGCCTTTTCCAGACAATGTAATCAGTTGGCTCTTGTCATTCCAGCTTATCGATGCACCTAGTGAATCAGCAGCGGCTCTGACGGGAACCATCGTATTTCCGTTTGCCATGTAAGGGGCTGCCTGCAGGCTATGATTACCTGTGTTATTGCTATAATTAACGTCATTAATTTTGAAAGTAACAGCGGAAGTGGCTCCTGTAGCAGCTGAATTCTCTGCTCCGTGTGCTAATGGCGCGCTGCCTGCCGAAATAACAGTTGCAACGAAGAGACTGGCAAACATAAACTTCTTTCTATTCATCATTCTTGTACTTCCTTTCTAGTTTGATATTTCTGTAGACGGGATGAAGAATGAAAAGGTTACAGTTATGACAGAGAAACCGAATAAATCAAATCTTTCCAAACTAGCACATGATTTATGCGCAGTCATTGAGATTAAATTAATGCCATTAATGAAAGTAGTCCAAAATAATTAATCCCATAAATAAAAAAAACCGCGATTTTCGCGGTTTAGCTAGAAGTCACACAGCATCCCTAGCGACTCTATAATACAACGCTGAAACCGGCTGCATCACCATATGCCTTCGCTTTCTCATACAGCTTCGCGTCGTGCACATATATTCTCTCAGGCAAAGGGTACAATTGTTCCTTTATAGGCTCGTTATGCAAATCCTTCAGCGCACTGCCTTTCAGATATCTTCCTTTCGCATTCACACGATCCAAGGTGAACACGATGACCCTTTCATCGGAATCCGGATATGAATTGTAGAGTCCTGCGATGAAGCTTTTGCCCTGTTCAGACAGTTCCTCTCTAACTGCAGCCCCGAGAACATACCTATATTTTATTCGCTGGTCAACGGGTACAAGACGGAATTGAGGCCAACCTTGCTCATTCAGATGCCATTCTATAACACGATTCGTTTCCTCTGAGCCCTTCCATTTATGAAAGAAATAGTGCACTAAATAGATTCTTAATTCCGCATATTTCTCTATATTCGAGAGCGAAAGATTGGCGCCATGGAGACGATAATGATACAACTCCCGATCGACATGCAGGAACTTGAAATGTTCGGCCAGCTTATAGAACATCTGCCGGTCTTCCATGTATCGCCCAAGGAAAGGAACATTCAAGTCCCATCCTCCAACGGCGCGTACGGACCTTGTGCGATAGAAACGGGGAATGACCATCCAGCGGTACAGCAGTACATCGTATTTATCCGTAAATTCGCGATGTTGAAGGATATCGAATATCCCCAAATCATTCTTTTTCCTATGGTGGACTGTGTTCCCGTATGCTAAAGCGGTACCCTCGCCGGCCTCTTCCATGCCTTGCAGCAGAACGCTTAGCGTATCCTTCTCGATCCAATCGTCTGCATCCAGCTGCATGAAATATGGGGTCGACACCAGCTTTAACGCATCGTTGAGAACTGTGCCGATCCCTCCGTTAATCGGACGCTTCACATAGGAGATCCGCTTGTCATGCCAATAATCCTTCATAATCTCTTCGGTCTGATCGGTGGAAGCATCGTCAATAATAAGCAATTGCCAATTCGGCAAAGTCTGATCCAGCACGCTTTGAATCGCGTCCCTTATATAGGTGGCGCGATTGTAAGTCGGCATGACGACCGTCACTTTCAGGTCATTGAACTTGGATTGCTCGGTTACTTCCTTGCTCTTGCGGTATTCCAGCTTTGGACTGTCCTTCGTCTTCGGTATTAAATTCCTCAGGTGCAACCATCCGGCAGATTCTTCAAATATCGGCAGAAATTCGTCGCCCCACTGTCTCAATAGCTTGGGATATACGTAAACCCTGGTTTCTTGAAATCGAATATGGTTTGGTTTTCCGGAAACATTGGATTCATGAAGCCGCAAATGATAGAGGTTCGCGTCAATGTAGTGGAACCGATACTTGCTTATTAATTTAAGCAACAAATAACGATCCTCCATATAGCGTCCTTGATAAGGATCATCCAGCTCGAAGCCACCTACTTCGCGTACGGCTTCTGTACGGAAGAAACGCGGCCTAACCATCGGAGGGTACAGCATAAAGTCATATTTGTCATCGAAGGACCTATGCTTCTCTATACGCTTAAGCTGGATGGCACCTTCCTTCTCGGTCCAGATGACACTGTTGCCAAACACCATGCCTGTATTCTCGTCTTGGTTTTCCATATCGCCCAGCAATGTTTCTACTGCTCGTACGTCCAACCAATCGTCGGAATCCAATATGACGAAATACGGCGTCTGGATGAATGTTAGCGCATCGGCCAGCACTGCGCCTGTTCCGCGATTGTCAGCAAACCGAATATACTGGATTCTCTCATCCAAGAGGTAAAGCTTAGCCGCTTCATGAGTTTCATCCGTGGAGCCATCGTCCAAGATGATGAGCTTCCAATCCGTGAAACTTTGTGTCACTACGCTTTGAATGGCATATGGTAAATAATGGGCACGGTTATACACCGGGATGACGACGGTTACTTTTCCCTTCGCGGGACTATTCATGGGTATCCCTCCTAATTGAGGTCAGCTAAACTCTTCATCCGGGCTTGAGTAAGTTCAATTTGAACATATGAAGATTCTCGCCGGAGACCCATTCTGCAGCAGAGACTTTCTTTTGACCAGGTATGAGGAAGCACTCTAACTGCACTTCCCGCTTCGCTTTCTTTAACCAAATAGAAAGCTGTTTAGTCAAACGTTTCATCTCCCCGCTGGTGTAAGATGCAGCATCTATCGCCAGTTTTGTTGTTCGTACGGGGTAGATCTCCATAGTTCCGCTATATAGAATAAGATCAAAGACTGCAGACTCTATGAGTTCGAGTTGGTTGGTTAAATAAAGAGATGGTCCGACTTTACGGATTCCTTCGATAGGCTTATTGAAGTAACGGTGTACATGCATAATCACGATGGTATTCTCTTGTGACGAGTATTGAGCCATCAACTTCGAAGTAGATTCATCTGTAGTAACCGCAGAGTCGCCAAGGATCAATATCTTGTAAGCTTCAAGCTTGCCAAACGCATTCGCAATATCTTCGCTGGCATGGAGCCCTGCGAAAGCGGATAAAGGCCTGGAGTGAGGCTGCCATGGAAGATTCCACTTGGTCTCAAATCGGCGTTTATTCAGATCAAACAAGCATTGATACTGCGGGCTCGGCAGTTGCTTCAATGTGGCGCTGCCATAGTGGTGAACAAACACATCTTCCACAATGGCCAACTGATAGCCGGATTGTCTTATTCGCAGACAATAATCGTCGTCTTCAAACATGCCGATTCCGAACTCTTCATCCAAGCTGCCAACCTTCACGAAGACATCCCGCTTCATCGCCACGCAAAAAAAGCCCAAGTTATCGGTCAATCGTATCCGCCCATTATACAATTGCTTCAATGCGCGCAGAAAACCAGGGTCTCCCCCCTGCTCATCGTTACTTACCGCAAATTCAAGCATCTGGTCGTTTCCGACACTGTTGGACACCGGACCGACGATCCCAAGCTCAGCGTTATTGCGAAGCGGTTCGATCAGTCCTTCCATCCAACCTTCCGATACGAGGGTATCATTATTGAGCAGAATGATATAATCCCCTGCCGCGATTCGGCAGCCAAGATTGTTCGCTGCTGCGTAACCCAAGTTCTGTGCAAGGCGGATCAGTTTCATTTGTTTATTGATGCACCTTAGATTATTCGTTTCATCGTTCGAACCATTATCGATCACGATGACTTCAAGGTTGGGATTCCGGTTATGCGCAAAGATGCTTGCCAAGCAGCGCTGCGTAAACTCGACGTTGTTATATGCGGCGATTACAATACTGACCTTCGGAAACAATTTTGTTGTTAGCGTATTCTTGAGTTCCTGGTAGCGAACTGCCCAGGTATGTTTGTTCGCATATTCCGAGCGCAGCCCTGTCTGATCCTTCTTCTCCTTATCTGATAGCGCTAGTTGAATCGCTTCTTCAAACTGCATGTACGTATCGGCGACGGCAACCAAACCATCCATTGCTTCAAGCTCGGGTAACCTTGTCGCTACAACGGGCTTACCAGCTGACAAATATTCATACACCTTGACGGGATTGGTAGCCAGCGTGAGCGGATTGAGCCGGAACGGAATGATGCATACGTCGAAACCGTGCATATAACTGGATAATTCATGATAAGGAAGCTCGCCGATGAAATGGACATTGTCCCCGCACTGGTGACGATCAACGGAGTAGTTATGTCCGATCAGGACGAAATTCCAATCCGGATTGCGAGTGGACAGGTAGGTGATGAGCTCATTGTCAAACCAGTGGGCAATCGCCCCATGATAACCAATCACTGGCTTCCGCATATCACGGAGTTTGTCGGCGAGATGTTCTGGAGCAGTGCTGAAATAATCAAAATCAGCTGCGTTCCGCAATAAAATCACGTTAGAAGTCATTTCGCTCGATTTGGATAATAACCGTTCCGAAGAGGAAATGACGAGATCGGCTCGCCTCAGCAAAGGTTCTTCCAACGCGAGATTATCAGTAGACACATTATCGAAGCCATGGTGTTCGTCCATGCAATCATAAATAATCGTGTTATTGTGCAAACGGTATACGAGCGTAGACCAGAATGGAAGATCCACGATGGATAGTATGTTCGTAATCCCAAACCGCTGCTTGATCGCTTCCAACGACCATAGCAAATATTGAACATCAAGTTCGTTCCGAATGATGTCCCGATAAGCATTAAGCGGTTTATGAGAGCAGAGCCGCACCGTCCATATCTGCTCCTGAATCTTATTAACTTCTAGTTGCCTACTTATATCGTCAAACGTTGCTTCTGGGTCCGCGATTGCAGTGGTATCCACATGGAAGTAGAATACGCGATAGCCGTCATTCGCAAACTGCATGCTGAATTGCTGCGGGCGCTGCCAACGGTAATGCCAATCGATTATAGGGAAGCGGAAAACGTCTAGCGAGTATTTACCGGCGGGTTCTATATGAAGCAAGTCCTTAGCAGGACCCTTGTTGATAGCAGGAACTAAATCCAGAATGGGAGCAGCGGGTTTGGTTAGCGAAGGCGTGAGCAGTGGACTTGCCTTTGGAACGAGCGATTTCAGCTTATTGCCTTTCGTCCGCGTTCTTGGCTTCATCCCGATCGTCTTCTTTGGCTTGCGATAGCTTAAGAGTGTTTCCGATTTACCTTTTTTCCGTTCCGCCACTCTCTTTTTTGTGATCATCATGTAACTCCTTTTCTGCTCACACTTCCGCATTTGCTTACTACTATATGCCTCCATGTCTTATGCGTGTGGTTGAATACCCCCGGGCGTATACCAAAAAAGTGGCCCTGCTCATTTCCTCTATTTAGGTCCTATCCTCTCAAGAATTGCTTGATGAAATCTACGAATTGCTGTGCACGATGCCGAGCGGTATGATGCGTTTGGATAAGCTCTAACCCTGCGCCTGCAATTCGATTGCGCTCGACTTCGTTATTCAAGTAATACTCGATCTTCTCTTCATAATCATGTTCATTGACCTCCACATAATGGATACCCGGAACAAATCCGAGATCGAGAAGCTCTTGCGACGCGGATGCAAGCAGCAAGGTCCGGCAAGCGAGTACCTCGTAATATTTTCGCAGCGGATAATGGTAGGTGGAGTCGCAGGTTAGAAAGAGCTTCGCACGATTAATGGCGATTGCGAATGATTGGTCTACGAGAGCATCTTGTTCTTCTTCGGGCGAGAAATTGCGATATCCAGGATGATCCCGATAAAAGAATCCTTCCCGATTCTTCAGGCGATCCAGCATCTTACTCCTTAGAGGGTAATACTTACGCGCCGTGCATCCGAGCAGCATGATGTCGATGTCTTTGTCCAGCTGATAGTCTCGGAATACATCCGTATTGGCAAAATGAGGAAGCCACTGCATCTGATCTGCAAACTCCGGATACCATCTTAGAAACGAATCGCGATAAATCGTAAAGATATGCGTCACATTGCTGCGAGTGTAAAACGCTTTCCGCTTATCAATCATATAGTGTGCATCATGTAGGATCGTTCCAAGGGGAATATCAAGCTTCTCTAATCCCTCAATGGTTGGCGTGTGAGTATCCCTCAGATCGTTTAACAGAATATAATCGGGGCGTACAGGAAGCAGCCGGAGAATCTCGTTAATAGGTCCTGCCTCATGCCATACCGTTAAGTTGACCATTTCGGCTAGCGCGCTGTTGAAATACGCGAAGCTACGCTGAACATACCGTCCAAAATCCGCAGTAATAAACAAAACGTTTAATCCGTTCATCGTTTCGCCCCCTTTTCTGATGAAGCGTTGTAGAGAACAGCATTCATGAATAAGATGAAGTACGCAATCATTCTGGAGGTGTACGCAACGGATATTGAACAGGTCATCGAATGGGCGAAGACGCATTATCATTCGGGGCAATGGTCTGCAACCTGTATTGGAGCCAGGAGCAATCGGGGCGTATGGAAGCTCCACGACGGTCAAGATGCGTACGCACTTAAAGTCATGGATGGGAGTTCAACTTACCCCGTCACCTTGCACCACAGTCTCGGTTTAAAGAAGCTCGCACCGGAAGTGATGCTAACTTCATCGGGAGAATTGCTATTCCAGGCCATGGGCACAAATCAATACGGTTATCTGGCAAGATGGGCAAAGGGCAAGCTTATTCGAAATCCATATTCCTATATACGTTCTGTCGCTAGCTTTCATCGAGAAGCCAGAGGACTGGGCAATCCATCGCCTGATAGCTATGGTCCGCTGACACGAAAGCAGTGGTTTGCTGTTCTTGAGCGGAAGCTCGTGAAATTAAAGCGATGGGCGAATTCGCCGCCATCACCTGAACTTAGCAGCACATATCAGAGTGCTCTGATGCTTGCCAGTCAAGCTCTCGAGGAAATGACAAGTCTTGATACGGACATGTACCTAGAAGAAGCAATCCGCCTAAAGACCGTTACGCATTTCGATCTGCATAGGGGCAATATCTTATATCGGAGAGAAGGATCACTCCTCGTTGACTTCGATAGTGCTCGTATTTCGCTTCAAGTATGCGACATGCATCAGGTCATGTCAGATCTGCAAGATAAACTGTCATTCCCCTCAAGGCATATTGGCAACGTATTAGAGGAATATTTTCGTTTGAATCCCGATGCACGTTCGCATGAAGCTATATATCGCGCCGTCTGCCGTTTTCCCCATTGGTTTGTTACCGTAGCGGAACGGGCCGAAGCGGCTCCGTGTCCAATCGAACAAGTCCGCTTTCTTGAAGCTCTGCCGGGTATTATTGAAGCGGAGAAGGAGAAAGCGAATCAATTGTAAAGTGAGGCGACTGTTATGTCATTAACCGTCATAACGCCGGTATTGAATGAAGAGACATTCATGCCTTTATTCCTGGAAAGCGTGATGACCTTTGCAGACGAGATCATTATCGTTGATGGAGGCAGCGAAGATCGAACTTTGGAATGGATCGAGAGCTATCGCCATAAAGCCAATATTCGGCTCTTTACCATGAAGCAAGCCGGGCTACCTTACACCGATGATTGGAATGAATCCGAAGTACGCAATTTCATGGTGGAGCAAGCGACCTCCGACTGGATCGCCAATCTGGACGTTGATGAAATCTTCGACGATCGATTCGCGGAAGAGTTGCCGAAGCTCATGGAAGACAGCGAAACGAATGTGTATCAGTTTCCTTTCGTTAACTTGTGGTGCGACTTGGATACTATTCGCGTCAACGCCACCGGCGACGCTCGCTGGTCGAATGATATATTGCGTATGTGGCGCAACGGAATCGGAATCAGGTACCGGGACGAGAAACATCATTGCACGCTGCAAGCCGCTGGCGGAGCTTCCATCTGGAAGGAACCTCGCAGAAGTGTTCCCGTACCCTTGTATCATTACCACTATGCAATTGGGAGGCGAATCAAATTCGGGGATAACCGTCGAATGGATCTAGGCGTGAATGGTCATATCGGCGACCCTAATTTTAAGCATTCACATGATGAATACGAGATTCTCACGGCGAAGTTTGAAGGCAGACATCCCACGGTAGTTCGAAATTGGTTTGGGCTGTAATCGTCACCTTGCAATAGAAGCTACTCTTCTTATGCCTTAGAGTAATATCACGTTGTTTCGGTCTTGCAAATGCTTGGTTGCATTCCGACAATCAATGACAAGCCGTGAATGCTTAACAAGCAATTCATAAGGAACTTGGGCATGATCGGTCAATATCACGGTACAAGCGTAAGCTTCCACGCTTTCAGCCGACAATGGCGTACTCTTCAGCTCGCATTCCCCAAGCTGGAGCTCCTCCACATAGGGATCGTGATAGTCTACGTTGTAACCCCACTCTATTAACCTCTCCATAATTCGCAGTGCTCCAGATTCGCGTATATCATTTACGTTCTTCTTATATGCGACGCCAATAATAAGGATATGGGTTCCGCCTTGGGATTGGCTTACATAACGATTAATCTTTGCCGCGACATATTCCGGCATCTTGTCATTCACTTGCTGACTCAGTTCAATAAACGGCAGATCCATTCCGTAACCTCTGGCAGCCCAGAGCAAATAAATCGGATCTATCGGTATGCAATGCCCCCCTACCCCCGGCCCCGGATAGTACGGTATATAACCAAAAGGCTTCGTGCCCGCTGCATCGATAACCTCCCACAGATTAATGCTCATGGCTTCACACACCTCAACGAGACTGTTCATAAAAGAAATATTCACAAATCGCTGGCTGTTCTCCAGTAATTTGGCCATTTCTGCTACACGGGGAGATGAGACGACGACGACATTCGAGAATGCAGTTTCATAGATTTCCCTGGCCTTATCCGTACATTTCCGGGTAACGCCTCCGACGATCTTCGGTATGTCCTCCAGCTTCCAGTGGCTGCTGGGGTCAATCCTTTCCGGAGAATAGGCTAAGGATATATCATCTCCGACAATGAATCCTTCCGACTCTATTAGAGGCAGCAGTATATCCTCTACCGTACCTGGAAAGGTGGAGCTTTCGAGAACAATGAGCTGACCTGGCTTCATATAAGGCAAAATACTTCTGACCGCACCAATGACATGCTTTAAGTCCGGTTGATGGTGTTCAGTAAGCGGCGTCGGTACACAGATAAGAATCGTATCGAGCTCCTTGACAGATTCGAAGGAGCTGCTGACGAAGAAATTGTTGCTCGCAAACATATCAAACACATCGCTGTGAGTGAAATCCGATAAGTAGGTTTTCCTATTGAATAAAGAGCTCACCCGATGCTCATCAATATCTATTCCATGAACAATGTGCCCTTTATCCAGGAATAATTTTGCAAGTGGTAAACCCACGTAACCTAGACCGACAATTCCTATACGGAATGAGGATCGATTGCTCATAACAGACCTTCTCCCTGTTTCACTGCATCTGTACCATGGTACGCATCTCGCTCCTCTTCTGTATAGATAAATGCCTGTCTTTATCCAGATTCGGGGCTGAAGCATGACGACGAAGAGTAACAAACAAAAAAGGTACAGCATTCTCTTCTTAGAGAGAAGCTGTACCTTTTCCAATGTGCTCGCGATGCGCGGATTAGAGTTCTATTCGTTACGCGCGGCTTCCTCGCAACTCCATAATGTCCTGCTCCTTGCTGGTCAACTCGAGCTGCAGGCGCTTGATCGTTGACTCCAGCTTCTGAATTACTTCAGCTTCTCCGCTGGACGACGTAATCGCTTGATTATTTGCAGCAGCTAGCGGAGCTGTTGCTCTTGTTTCGGCTGCGCGACTCTCTTGAACATACGATGTATCATAAAGCATTGGCAATGCAGGCTGCTCCGAGCGAAGCACGATTTGGTCGGAAGCGAGACCCTGGCAGAATGCCTTAACCGTAATATCACCCGCTTCCGTTGTTGCACGAACGAATACCGTTGCCGTGCCGAACAAGGTGCGCGCCGGATTGGCACCTGGCAATGGGCCTTCAATGATTTCTCCAGGTCCTTCCACAACAAATTGAATGTACTCGTTGCCCAGTACCTTCGGAACGCCTTTATGATCGACCAGTACCGCTCGAACCGGTACAAAATCTGAGCCGTCAGCGGTAAGGCCGATGTTGACATCGTCAACCTCCAGCTTCACGCCCGCCAGCCATTCGGAGTACACTTTCTCTTCGCGGCAGACCACTTCACCGTTAATGAGGCCTTCAGCGATCATCTTGATTTCGCCCGTGCGATGCCTCCAGTTCGTCGAGATCTCATGGAAGTCGAACACATCCTTGAACACAACCGGCGGATTCGGCATTGCCGTGTAATTCGGCTCCGGCTTGCGCGTGCCGATAAGCTCGCCAAGCCAAGTCAGACGCACTTCCTCGCAGTTCGTGAACAAGATCACGTCACTGCCAGATACCTGTGTCAGCTCGTGAGTGATATAAACCATCGGACCTGTTTCGATGCCCTTCAACTTAAAGTCAGGCGAATATTGACTCTTGAACAAATGATAGGAATAACGAGGGATTCGATAGAGATCGAGCACCCCGCCGAGGAACGGATCGGGATGGTAGCCTCGTTGATGATCGATCCCGCACCATACCGTTGCGCCAATCCGCTTCGGCGGCGTTGAGTAGATATCGTCCAGATCTTTCGCGCGAATCATCGCTTGGTTGAGCATAGCCTGCTCGCCCCATTCCCGCTTCACGCGGGTCATCGCGTTCTGGGAACCAAAGTTGTCGACTTCGCCGCCATCGCCATACTCTCTAGTCAGCGAGCATTTCTCATCTTGCATGCTGCCATGGTAATAGAAGTCGAATCCCGCTTCTTTGGCACTGTCCACGTCTGCACATGTGAACGCCCCAGGATACGGGAATTCTTCATGGACGATCCGGTGCATTTCCTTCAGCATGGACACTGGCTGATCATCGGTTTCATTAAGCGCCGTCTCCCACAGAAGTACAGCCGGACGGTTCCGGTCACGTCTTACCATGGCACGCGTATCTTCGAATACACGCTGTTCGAACAAAGGATCTTCGCCGTTATAGAATTGCCAGCCCGGGTTAGCAACCGTGACAAGCAGCCCGAGCTCATCACATGCATCCATAAATGCAGAAGACAGCGGGTAATGGGCTGCGCGCACGACGTTGGAACCGCCTTCCCGGAGCAGCACCGCATCGCGCCATTGTCCGGAATTCGGCAGCGCATTGCCGACATAGACATAATCCTGATGGCGATTGACGCCGCTCAGCTTCTGTCCGATAAACGTTTTGTTGACGTAGAAACCATCGTCACCACGCATCTCGAACAGCCGGATGCCGAAGCGGGTTCTGAAGCTGTCGATCATCCTGCCCTCTACCGACACTTCCGTACGGATGAAGTGGAGGTAAGGAGCATCAGGATGCCATAGTTTAACGCCTTGCGGATTCATTCGCTGGATGAATGTTTCCTTCTCGCCAGGCTGCAGCTCCGCAATCTCTTCGAAGACGAGCAATTCCTGGCCATCCTCGTTCTCAAGCACGGTACGCAGCGTGAAATACCGGCGTACTCCGTCTTCATTCATCACTTCCGTGCGTATTTCAATGTCTGCATCGTTTCCAGTGACATCCCGTATCCCTACGAATACGCCGCCGCCCGCAACTGTTGAGCTAAGAAGATTATGCGTGACATGAAGCTGTTCCGTTGCGATCATGTACACGTCACGATAAATCCCGCCAAGGTAGCTGAAATCCAGATAATCCTGCGGTTTGCCCGGCGGATAGCTTGGATCATTGGAGTTATCTGCCCTTACTGCAATGATGTTATCCCGTCCATCTGGATAGACAAGGTGGCTGATATCAGCCGCGAATGGAAGATAACCGCCTAGATGCTGCACGACTAGCTGGCCATTCACCCAAACATCCGCAATGCCCATGACCGCTTCGAAATGAATAACGGTCCGTTTGCCCTTCAGTTCTTCAGGAAGATTGAACTTCTTGCGGTACCAGGCAGTACCTTGATAATTGCGCATCCCACTCGCATTCTCGCCAAGAATTTCAAGGCCGTGAGGCAGCATGGCTGCCTCCCAGACTCTGTCATCGAACTGGACTTCATGAGCGCCAGGCGCGTCTCCTTTAAGGAAACGCCAGCCTGGATTGAAATTAAATACTTGTCTCGGACTTCCTTCAATGCCGTAGAAGCCTGCCGTGGAATATTGCGGTACTCTATTGTCCTGTCTCACTGCTGCATCTCACCCTCTCTGACTTATTCCAAGCCCAGCTCTTTACGCAGACCCAATGTAAATTCGTTGAAATGCTGTGCTTTTTCAAAGATCGGTTTGCTTAAATCTTCGCCTTCTTTGAACGCATGCTGTACTTCGTCGCTCCACCATTGCACATATTCCGAAGCGCCTACGATTTTACCAACTGGCTCAGCTCTCATCTCCACGCCGATTGTGGCAAGGATATTCGTATTCTTCCAGATTGGCGTCTCGAGCAGCGCATCCTTCAGCTCCTTGTCTTCCGTAAGAGGGAAGTCACCGTTCTGCAGCATGATCTTCTGTGCTTCAACTGTATTCATGAACGAGAGGTACTTGACTGCTGCATCCTGATGCTTGGAAGAGCTAAGTACGCCAATACCAGTACCTACCGTATAACCTACTTGCTTCGATTTGCCTGCTGGAAGCGGCAATACATCCCAGTTGAATTTAGCATTTTCCCGTTTGTTCTTGCCTTCCCAAACCCCGTGAATTTCGAACGCAACGTTACCTTTCATCCAATCTGTACCGGATTTCTCCAGATCTGCCCACACACCGATGGAATGGTCGACGTCTTGCAGGTTCTTAATCCATTCAATGTCGTTTCTAGCTTCAGGCGTTGTCATCAAGCTTTGCTTCCAATCTTGATCCATGAAATACAAGTTAGGAGATGTGCCATTCGCTACGCCTAGTACGCCTGCTGTAATGATAGAGTTGAATTGACCGTACGCAATGCCATACTCGCCAACGCTTGGATCTGTTACTTTCTTAGCAATTTCACGATATTCGTCCCACGTCCAGTTGTTCTTAGGCATGTCGATGCCGTGTTTAGCCAACAGGTCCTTGTTCACAAACATGATAATTGGATTCTCCGCGCGAGGCAGCGCGAGCTGCTGGCCTTTGAACTGCAGCGCTTCGAGCGAGCTTGCCGGGATTTTGGCTGTGCTAAGTACTGCATCCGACTTCATGTAAGGCGCCAAATCTACCAGAAGATTATCCTTCGCGAAAGGGATCGTATCTTGAACCCATATAATGTCCGCTGGAGTACCTGCTGCCTGAAGCGCAGTCGCTTTCTCCAGCATATCGTTCAGACCACCGCCATCAGCTTGAACGATATTAACCGTAATGTTCGGGTTCTTCTCATGGAACATATCCAGAACCTTCTGTTCATTCTCCGAAACTGCGGACCCACGAATGTAGTTCAGCGTAATCGGCTCATCAGTCGCCGGTTGTTCTTTTGTGTCTGACTTGGCATCTGTTGATTCAGTTGCCGTGTTCTTGTTTGCTGTCGTATCTGCTGTCGTGTTTGCTGGCTTGTTATTGTTGCTCGAGCATGCACTCAGAATAAGCGTGAACATCATTACTACGGACAATAGCATCATCGGAATTCTTTTCTTAATCATGGACTAATCCTCCTATTTATCTTTCGATTATTAAGATTGCGAATTTCCTATTGGTCCCCTGGAATCGTACCCATTCTCTGATACTGATCTTCCCCGCTTGCTCTATGGCATCCCCCCTACCATTAGTCAAACCTGCATCCTTGGCATATTAATCCACAAGACCGGTCCGCTCGATTCCTTCAACAAACCACCGCTGTGCAATCATATAGAGAACAAGCGGCGGGAACACAATGAGGAACGCGCCTGCCATCTTGGTCCCTTCGGTCACCGGATTCTGTGTCTTTGCTGCCATGCTCGGATTGTCACCGAAGATCGCCGCCTCCAGACCGGACAACTTATTCGACAGCGGGATGAAATCACCCGATAGGAACATCGAGGTCAGATAGCCTTCATTCCAGTACCAGATGAAAGAGAACAAGAAGACAACCAGGCAAGCCGATGAAGCAAGCGGCATAATTATCCGGAAGAACAGCCTGAACATCGAAGCTCCGTCGATCATAGCTGCTTCTTCGAGCGCCTTGGGAAGAGACAGGAAGAACTGCCGGAAGATAATGATAAAGAGCGCGCTCTTGAGTCCCTGCCCCAGCAGCGCCGGAACCAGAAATACGAACGGGGTACCGAGCCAGCCCAGCTTGCTGAAGATAACAAACAGCGGAATCATGATGACTTGCGGCGGGATTAGGAACGTCAGGAAGACGAGCGCAAAGAAGAAATTCTTCCCGGGAAATTGCAGCCGCGCAAGCGCATAACCAGTTAAGGCGCATACAAACACTTGCAACAGCGACCCGCCTACCGCCAGCAGCAGCGAATTCATGAATGAATGCGGATAGCTTAGCCCTTTGATCGCCTGGGCGAGATTATTCCAATCGATCGTTCTCGGAATCCATTTCACTGTCGGGTCCAGCAGATCGGATAACCCTTTCAGCATCGTGCTGATCATGTAGAAGAATGGCTGCAGGTACAGATAAGCAGTAATCGATAACAAGAAATAAATGAACAGCTTAGCGAGCAGCCCGTCGTTCATGTGCTGTCCTAGCACGGCCAGCTTAACCCGTTGTGCCTTGCGACCGTTGACATAGGAACGGACCTGGCGTGTGTACCGCCGAACGACAGCTTCGGTCTTCATCTTTAGGCCCTCCTCGCTTTATTGGAATTGTTCAGGAACAGCATGATTAAGGCAATCAGAATCATAATGACGATAAAGTAGATCCATGCAATTGCGCTGGCGTACCCGTATCCGGTTGAGATATCGAACATGTTTAATTTGATCTGTTCCATAATGGGATTGAACGGGAATGTGAACAGATCCACCATCGTGTACAGCAGGTTTAGCGCAATAAACGGCTTGATACCAGGCAGCGTGATTTTCCAGAAGCTGGTCCACGGAGAAGCTCCATCGATGCGAACCGCTTCGTAGATCGATCTGGAGATGGTCTGAAAACCAGCAATGAAGATAAGGATCTGCACCCCTGACGACCAGAGGATCAGGATCATCATGCCGAGAATGTTGAGCAGCGGATCCGCGATGGATTTGCTGAAATTCTCCGTAACGTACGTGTCTATTCCATACTGGGCGATGAACGGTACGTCTCCTGCTCCCTGCTGGAACAGCTCCGTTAATACTTGACCAGTAGAGAAGATAACCGGCAAGAAGAAGATTGCTCGGAACAGGAAGCGTCCGGGAAACTGCTGATTAAGCAGGATAGAAACACACAACGAGAAAATAATGATGACGGGTATCATAAAAATCATCTGCTGCAGGAATACAAGAAGCTGAATGGTAAATTCATTATCCTTGAATAACGCATCCTTGAAGTTCTGCAAGCCAATGTAGGAATACTTGAATCCCGTACCGGACAAGCTGACCTTCTGGAATGTCAGATACAGCGACCAGCCGATGGGGAAGGCCATGAATATGGCGAATCCGATCATCCAGGGCAGCATAAACAGATAGCCTGCTCCATAGCTTCGCCACTTATAGGCAAACTTGGCCATTCCTTTCGCCTTGGCGTTCATCGGCTCACCCCTGCTTCCACATCGAATCGTCCATTGTTATAATCAACCTTCACGCGGACGCCGTTGCCGTATTCGGTCACATAAACGCCGGTTTTCAGCTCATAATGATCGGTAATCGGCTGATTATCAGCCGTAGCCATCTTCTGCATGTCTGCATATTCCTGAAGCAATTGCTTCTTCCACTGTTCGTATCGGCTGCTGAAGATCCCATACGTCGTGGTGTCCATTAGCGTCCTGCTTGACTCTGCCGTCAACATGAAATACGGCACAGCGCCATATTCAATCCCCTTCAGCCTTTCCATCTCCATATCGTTGCGCAAGTTGCCTGGTGCCATCGTATAGGTCACGCTGCCGTGCAGGGCGATAGGCATGAATGGGACCATCTCGTCAACCATATAGAAATGGTTGGTATCTCTCGGTATCCCGGTGATGTGGTCGATATGGCCCAAGGAATAAGAATAACCAGTATAAACAGCGCTAAATCCGAGCTCCTTGCGAGTCATATCCAGGATCGAGTTATAAATTAGAGCCGTATCGTCACGGGTGTATTGATAAGCAGGATTGTAATCACGAGAAACAAAGTTCCCCAGTTCCTCGTAGACGACTCCGTCCACCTCGACAGCTTTCGCTTCACGAACCAGCTTCTCCGCCAGATGATAGGTCACATTAGGAGTAAGAAAGAAATCGCTACCGAAGAGCATGACATCGCCTTCGGCTGAACGAATGCCAAAGTTCTTAGGAGACAGGTCATCAGTCTCCGAATCCGCTTCGACAAAGTCCACATTCAGCACGATCTCATAGCCGAGCTCATGTGCCTTCGCAACGAGCGACTTCAAACCAGCCTTGCCTCCAAGCTTCTTCTCGACGTCAAAGGGATCCGAATTATGAAGTCTGCCATGACTTTGCCAGCCATCCAATGTGACGCGTGCATGTTTTACGCCAGACTGCTTCAGGTCAATCATGATCTTCTCCGCTTGACTGAAGGTAGTCGCCACTTCGTAATTGTTATCGTATTTGTTCGAATTCCCGCATAGGATCATCAGGTCTAACGGCACATCGCCGTGTGCAGTCTGAGTCGGCTGCAGCTTCCCTTCCGCTGTCAATTCGTCGCGATATCGCTTCGCCATTCCCACGTAATCCGCTTCTTTCCCTGTCAGGAAGGAATATTCAATTTCCCCATCCAGTTGTGTACGATTCTCCTCGAAGACCCTTGTCGCTTTGCCGCCCAGACTCAGACGGCGGTCATACTCTTCGCGATAAACGAATTTGGCGTTAATGGAGTTGAACGAACTGACAACTCCTGAAGGAAGTGCTCGTATCGCTGCCTTCGATGCGCCGCCATTGATAACGGCTAGAAAAGCATCGTCTCCCTTCTTCATGCCGAACACCGGAAGGGTCGGGTACACTGCCGTCGGGTCATAATCCGATGACTTGGTGGTGATCTCAGGGCCGTATACAGGCTGGTTATAGCCTTTGCCGATAAGCTGACGGTTGCTCGGAAAATGGATAAGCGCGCCTGGTCCGTCCGGCACAAGAAGATACCCTTCTTCATCTGCTGCTGCCGCTCCGAAGAACGGCAGCGCTTCAATGGACACGATACGGTTATTACCGTTCTCTTCCATACCGCTGTCTGGAATGACAACTTTCAATCCTTTGTCAGTTAACGTATAACTCATGATGAACTTGATTTGGAGCGACGTCAGATCATAGTGAACAGCTAAGCCATCCTTCTGTTTGGTGACCGTAAGTTTCATGCCGGTGCCAAGAGCATTCGCGACCTTCCGCTGGATGGAAGCCTGTTCGTAATATTCCATGATGAACGGCGATTCCAGGTTCGTGCGGAGATTGCCGGCTACAGTTTCCTTGGCAAGTGCGGACTTACTCGGGTTGCTGCTCCACGTCTCGCCGCTCTGAAGATTCTTAACCCTTATGTGTCCGCTCGACTGTTGAAATTCGAGAACATAGCCTGCATTGCTTGCCGCTTCGGCGAAGCCCTCGTTATCTACGGCACCTGTCGTCCAACTTTCTCCTGCAGGTAAAGGTGCTGCTTCCGCCTTTCGCAATTCGATTCCGAGCGGATCCGACAAGGAACTGCTGAGCTGACTTCTTGCAAAAAGTACGATACCTGCAACCGCAATGATGAATACCGCCGATAGAAGGACTTTCCGTCGTGGTCTGATGTTCAATAAGCTACCCAAGGAAAGAGACCTCCTTATACAGCTGATAAATGAAATCCGACAGGTTAAATGTCAAACCTGTACAAATCACGATAAAGAGCCAGATAATTCCGATTGTGCAGACCGTAATCGCTGAGTTTCTGAAATTCTCAAAAAAGTCAAAGTTATGAATGACCTGCGAGCTGACGAAGTAGAGAAGAATGACCCACAGCCACATGATGCTCGTTAATGAGGAGACTAGGATGCCTTCCTCCAGAACAAGGATATTGGTCAACAAGATAAGCGGGATCGAGAGCAGTGCATAGGGCAGCAAGGCGAACACGCTGGCTTGCAATACTTCCCGGAAACGACCTTCACCATCTTTAACCGTGCTGACCAAATAATTGGCGATTACCCATGTGAATACCGGAGCGAAGAACAAGAGAAGCTCCGTCCAGGGCTGAATCCGCCGGAGATCAACCGGATGGAAGATATACCCGCTCCAATACATGGACGCCAGCTTCACCGCCGAGACCAGCAGGATTATGATCAGCAGACTCCAGTAGGAAACGTTTCTCCCCTTGATTCGATAAAACCCTTCATAAGGGTGTATCATCGTGTAGCCGCAATCTCGTAAATCCTGTGTAATTCCCTTGAGGGACTCAGGAATCCGATCGTGAACATAAATCAATAATTTCTTTATTCCAAAGCGGTAGATGAGCCAAGCACTTGCTAGCGCTGCAACCAAGTAACCAAAATACCGTTCGATCCAATCCAGCCTGTATGACCAGAACGCTTCGGAATAGCCATCGACGTCATATGACCTTTTGAAATATTGCATCGCGTCCGAAGTACGCCCTTCCTTCTCGGCAGCTTCACCTAGCCCAAGATAGGTCAGGTTGATCATTTCGTTGAGCTTGCTCACATGACGCCAGTTATCCGCGCCTTTCTCGTAATCGCCAATGTAATAGTCGGCCGTTGCATCTAGAATGGCTTTGCCAAATGAGGTACGATCGTAAGCCTGCAGCATATTCATATCCGAATCGAGCACCCAGATCCGGTCCTTCGAATCAATTCCGATACTGGCGGGATAAGATAGCACGCCACGCCGCTCCGATTGCTTGCGAACACTTCCGAATGTGAATAATTCCGAGCCCTGCGGGCTGAATACGGAGATCATGCTGTCAATGTCGTCATCCCCTGTCACTCTGCGATCCAGGACATAATAGAAATCCCTTGTGCCTGCAGCAACATCAACAATCTGATCGGAGCCTGTAATAATGCCCGAATCACTTAGGCGGTTCTGCCCTCCCGCCGTCAGCTTCTTAACCTGGTCATCAGCGACGCCAAGCGTCGAAGTAAATAGGAAACCTGACTGATCGAGCGTAATATTGCTTATTTCCTGAGGCAGCTTCTTGCTCTCTTGCGCCATCTGCTCCTCAGTGAATATTGACTTCTTAATTCGGTCCAGCATCGTCACGCTTGCCTTGTTTCCACCTAGGAAGCCTGTAAATTCCCCGTTCTTGTTGACGCGGACAAGGCCTTGGTAAGAGCCCTTCGAAACCACATACATCATGCCGCGAGCATCAACCGTGATTTTCACCGGAACGAAATAAAATGATTTGGGCACCAGCGAATTGTCCGGCTTCTGGAACTCCTTTACGAACTTCCCCTCTGCGTCAAATACCGCAATCCGGCGGTTGCCCGTATCGGCGACATAAATTTCGCCTTCCGAAGTAACGAACACGCCTTCCGGCGCACGAAGCGCGCTCTTGCCTTCCTGTCCGCCGATTTCACGAAGATATTGACCGTTGCTGTCAAATACAGCAATGCGATTATGGCCTGTATCCGCCACGAACAGCTGGTCATTCGCAGTTATAAACAAGTCGCTAGGACCGCTTAGAGCGAGCTTGCCATTACCTGCAATGGTCATTCCCGTGGCGTAGATGTCCTGCATATAGTACAATTTGCTGTCTGCACCGCCGGTACCATGATTAAGATAGAACGTATAGTAAGGCTCCCTTGCAGATGCGCTACTCGGAAACAATATCGCCAGCAGGAGTATCAGCCCTATTAACGGCATGTATTTACGCATATGAAAACCTCTTCCTCTGGCATTATTTCACGCCGGAATGCACCATCGTCTCCATGATCCGCTTCTGTGCGAACAGGAAGATAATGAGATTCGGCAGAAACATGAGCAGTCCAGCCGCAGCCGCCATGCCTTGGCCTGCAACCGTATTGTTAGCTCCGCTCGTGAGTGTCGTAATATAGTAAGGCAGCGTCTTCATCGTTTCATCTTGCATGAAGAGGGTTGACGCCTGCCCATCGCTCCAGACACTCTGAAACGTAATAATGGCAATTGTGGCCAGTGCGGGCATTGCAAGCGGCATCACAAGTTGCAGAAAGATGCGCCCTTCCGAAGCCCCGTCCACCTTGGCCGCCTCCACAATCTCATTCGGAATTTGGTCAACGAACTGCTTCATGAGAAACACGGCAACGGGAGAGGCAATAAACGGCAAGATATGCCCGAAGTACGTGTTGTTAATTTGCAGCCAGCTGATGATCAAATACCGGGGGATTGCCACGGTCTCCGGCGCGAACATGAGAGACAGCATAATCATGGCCATTACGGCCTTCTTAAGGCTGAATTGATATTTGGACAACACGTATGCGGCCATGGAACAAGAAACAATAACCGCAACTAATGAGATCGTCGTCACGATGATGCTGTTAAACAAATAGCGTGAGAAAGGTACAATACTGGCTGAGGAGCGAAGGAAGAGATCATAGAAGTTAGACAATGTTGGCTCTTTGACCAGGAAGGTTGGAGGAAACTGGAACAGCTCGTTATAAGGCTTAAAAGCATGGTTGATGATGAACACGATCGGCAGCGCGAGGAACGCTGCCAGCAGCAACAGGCTGACGAGCAGCACTACTTCGAACAGCTTCAAGCGTCGGCCTTGGTTGATCAGCGCCTGCATGACTATTCACCATCCTTCGGGTTAAATAGCTTGTAGCTAATCTTCAAAGCCGCATAGGACATCAAGAGCAGCACTACCGACACCATGGACGCGTATCCGAGTTCAAAGCGAATAAACGCGTAGTCGTCGATATGGTTAAGAATGAGATGGCCGGAATATTGCGGTGTGATCGGCAATCCGGTCAATTGAACCGAGATCGAGCCTGCCTTCAAGGTTCCGACGATGGCCATGACAGCACTAAATAGCATTTGCGGCTTCATGGACGGAATCGTTATGTAATACACTTCTTGAAGTCTGCTGGATATCCCATCGATTTTGCCTGCCTCGTACAGTTCCTTGTTAACGGTATCTAGCCCGGCAAGCAAGGAAAGGAATCCTACGCCAAAGCTCATCCAGATCGTCACGATGATCATGATGATCAGCAGGTATTTGGGATCCTGCAGCCACAGAATCGGCTTGGAGATCATACCGTACTTAATCATGAAGTTATTGATATAACCGACATAGTCGCCGCTAAAGGCTGCCTGCCAGACAACCGTAAGCGCTACCCCTCCCGCCAGGGAGGGCGCATAGACAGCCAGCGTCACGATATCCCGAATCGACTTCGGAAGCTGATAGATGAGCCAAGCAATGAAGAAGCTGAGCGCATAACCGCAAGGACCTACAAAAAAGGCGAATTTGAGCGTATTCGGCAGCGCATATTTCATAAAAATCGTATCCTGCGTAAAGAGAGCGATGAAATTGTCGAAGCCAATAAATTTGGGACGATTAAAGGCGTCGTAGGAAGTAAGGCTCATGAGCAGCGCCAGCACTACGGGCACAAGAATGAATGCGATGAAGCTGATCAGGAATGGCGCAAGAAATAAGTAAGCTAGTCTTTCCTTCCACAGCCTGGCGAGTATACTCCTGATATCCGGCATTAAAACTCGCCTCATCCTTGATTGCCTCTGTTTCTTAGGCACAGTGCCAGGACCAGTTCCAACGACTGTCACATCTCTCATGGTTGCACTGTCCTCCAATCGTATGGCTTATTGATGACAGGAAGAGTGAGGTCATACTTCCCATCTATGTTCAAATCTTGCTGCTTGCGGATCATCTCGCGCTCCAGGTTGGTGAACGATTTGTCCAATGATTCCTTCGGCGGTACCTTGTCTATGACTGTCCGGTTCCAGGCAAAATCCATTTCCCTGCCCAGATAATAGCCCCCTGGGAGTGCCGGAATATTATGCGTCCACCGGTTCTGTTCCTCAATAGCTGAAATATCAGCCGACGGCCAAGGCATTGCGGCCAGCGCTTGCATATTGGCGGTGTTCCAGCGGTATTCAATGCCATTAAAGGATTCGATGTTCCTGCCATATTCCGATTGGACTTCTGCTGACGTCCACCATTTGAGGAATTTCCATGCCTCATCTTTATTGCTGCTCTTGCTAAGAATCATATCTGCCGCCATATTATTCGGGGCCCAGCGCGCAACCTCGCCATCTTGCTGCTGAATACCTGGAATCGATGCGACTCCCCAATCTCCTCTGATTTCTGGAGCGGAGACCAGCAGTTGGACGTACGTGTTGAAATCCGCTACGCCAATTGGCATATCGCCGCGCTTGAAATGATTGAAGAAAGATGGCACATCCCGCGGCAAATCATATTTGGTGAACAAATCCGTCCACATGGTAAAAGCTTTGTACGCTGCTTCCGTATTGAAGCCTGGCTTCAGTCCGTCCTTCGAATAAAGATCGACGCCGTTCTGCAGGAAGAAAGGAGCGTAATCCTTCTGCGGATAATAGAACGACATCGCGTTCTCTTGAAGGGATGGCAGCAGCTTGCGGACGTCTTCCCATGTCTGCGGCACTTCAACGCCAAGGCGGTTCAATACGCTCTTCCGGTAGTACATGAAATAATAGGCTTGTGTCTCCGGTACCGCGTATACGCCTTGATTGTAGGTGAATGACAGCATCGCTCCGGGAATAAATCTAGAACTGATTTCTCCGAAATCCGGGAACTTGCTGAGATCAGCTGAAGCATTGCGTATCGCGTAATCCATTGGCATATCCATCGGTACGCCTAGCGCTACATCCGGTTGGTCGTTCCCTGCATTGCTGAGGAGCAATGCATTCGGATCTGGCATCAGATTGATGTTTACATGAATGCCGGTCTGCGGCGTAAAGGATTGGTTCACCATTTCCTGCAGAAGATTCACGTAATCACGTCCTCGAGATACCCACACTTGCAAGGTCTCCCCGTCTTTATCATCCCGTGTACTATATTTGAGCGTGAACGTCCGCATAAAGTTAATGGCGGTGTACGGAATCTTGGAAGCCCAGTTCGACTCTTTGAGATTCGGGTGTGCGCCTGGCGCTTTTACGACGAGATAGTCAAGCGTCATGCCTTGTTTCGTGAACGTATCCAGCCATGTGCCAATCCGGGTTTGCAAATCGCTCAGTTTATTCATTTTCTCAGGAATTTTGTCGATGTTGGCTACCAGATCGCTCAGTACCTCAATACCGACATTAATCGAACTGGTCGCATCCGTCGTATTCTGATTAAGGCCATTGAGATAGGACTCCACCGTCTGGAGCTGTTCTCTCACGCCTATCAAACGTGCTTCGAGATCCGGAATATACGAGGCAAGGTCCCATGTACGGTTCGCATCCCCGTCGCCTCCGTAATTTCCTGTTACTTTACGAATCTTCTGTTCGAGCTCGAACATTTCGTCTATCGCACTGCGCATCGACAGGACGGCTGGATCTAGCAGCGAAGAATCCGCAATGAAACGGATGTTGTGCTCGCCTTTCTCCAGATAGTACTGATAGGGTTGGCCTTCCTTATCTTGAATCGGGTACACCGTCAGTTTCCCGTTGTAAGGAAACGGATAATGGAGCATCTCCTTGAAAGGCGTCTCTCCATCGATTTGAATCGTGCGATAAATATTCGATTTGCCTTGGAAGCGCTGCGTGTATTTCACATCCAGCTCATACCATCCTGACTCCGGAACGTTTACTGTCCATTCCGCCCACTGTCCTGCCTTCTGCCACCGATTGCCGTCGATCGCGTTGTAGATGACATGCCCCTTCGGATCCGGGGATACATGCGGCTCATTCACACTGCCGACCTGCAGCGATGGATGGGATTTGCTTGCATAGCTCTCAGCCTCGATAACCGTATACCATGATGAGGCAGAAGATTGTGCACCAGCGCCTTTATTGCTGTATGGAAGCAGCTTCTCAGGTGCAACAAGCCTGATCGCTCCCCATTTCATCGGTTCGTTCAGTGCATGGAAGCGCAGAGTATGCTGTCCTTTGCTCAGATTGAAACGCAGCGGCTCGGAAGAAATTGAATAGTTGCTCAGTCTCTCGGTCTCCCAGCCTTCGATCATTGTCTGAGCCGAGCGAATCTGATTCCCAAGCCCATCCTTCATAAAGGGACGAGTCTGATCCTTCCAATACTTGACCAGCTCCAAGGACTTCGCCTCGGCATAGGGATATTCACCGTCAATCTGCAAGCCATAGAAGATTGAGGTAGTGCTGTTCTCCTGCAGCGGCGAATATTCCAGTTCGATCTCATAGAGCTTATCTGCCGGCACATCGACCTTCCATTCGATCCAGCCTTCTCCGTTATTCCACGATAAGGATTCCGATCCTGAAGTGGAACCGCTTGCAATTGTGTGTTTAGCGCCTGCGCCGCCGTTCGAGTATTTCGTAGGTTGAACCTGAATCGGTTGACCTTCGTAATTAAGAACTCCTTCTGACGCGTAACTTCTCAGTGCTTCATAATAATAAGGGCTGCCTTCACCGTCATTGAAACTCTCCAGCTTGATGCTATCTGCGGCAAGGACCGGAAATACTTCCTTTCCTTCATCAAGCGACCGATACGAATAGAGAATAATAATCAGAATAATCAGACTTAAATAAACATATAGCTTCCGGACTTTCATAGCTGCCCCCACCGACGATCGGTTCGGAGATTAACACCGGTCTCTGCATCAAAGAAATGAGCCTTCTCCATCTGGAAGCCAATCTCGATGTTAGTGTGCAATTCGAGTTTGTCTTCCGAATCGTCGATTCTGGCGACTACGCCTGTTTCTCCGACCATCAAGTAAAAATACGTATCTGCACCCATGTGCTCTTTAATATCGATAAAAGCGCTTACTTTATTCTCATTAGCGTTTAGCCATGCCGGATCGTTTACCAGATGCTCGGGACGAATACCGAGTATGACGTTGCGCATAGAAGGCGCTTCGCGAAGCTCCTCGTAGAAGCTCTCAGGAATACTCAGCCTCACCCGCCTATTATCAAAATACAGGCGTCCTTCGCTTTCTTTAATGCTGCCTTCGATAAAGTTCATTGCTGGCGACCCGATGAAGCCTGCGACGAATTTATTGGCCGGATGCTGATAGATTCGCTGAGGCGTGTCAGCTTGTTGGATAACTCCGTCCTTCATCACGACAATTCGCGTTCCCATTGTCATCGCTTCCGTCTGATCATGCGTGACATACACCGTCGTTGTCTTCAGCTCTTGGTGCAGCCGGATTAGCTCCGCCCGAGTTTGGGCACGCAGCTTGGCATCCAGATTGGAGAGCGGTTCATCCATCAGAAACACTTTGGGCTCCCGTACGATTGCCCTGCCGAGTGCTACCCTCTGCTTCTGACCGCCTGATAGCTGGTTTGGCTTCTTATCCAGGTAATTCGTAATTTCGAGTATCCGGGCTGCTTTCTTCACCCGCATATCGATCTCATGTTTGGCCGTCTTCCGGAGCTTCAGCCCAAGAGCCATATTCTCATAGATTGTGAGGTTCGGATAAAGCGCATAGTTCTGAAATACCATCGCGATATCCCGATCCTTGGGCGAGACATAATTGATGAATTTGTCTCCAATATAGATCTCGCCGTCCGATATATCTTCAAGCCCGGATAGCATTCGCAGCGTCGTTGTTTTGCCGCAGCCTGACGGTCCGACCAAGACGAGGAATTCTCCATCTTCTATATCCAGGTTAAAGTCATTTACTGAAGGTTTCTTCTCAGAACGATAGGTTTTAAACACATGACGGAATGATACGCTTGCCATAAGATCCCACCCTCGACCCCATACTATTTACAAAATTTATACTATAATCATTAGCTAAATATGTCAATAAGTTTTAGTTAAATTAAATTAAATTTTATAGTTTAAAATCGTTTTATATCATTAAACTACAAAGATTCCCGTGTCACAAAGTCCGTCTGAAAGATGTGATGGATCGCATAGTCATTCTCGCCTCTGACTCTCCAAAGCGCAGCCTTCACCGAATGAACGCCAATCTGGAAAGCAGGTACACCGATCGTAGTCAGGCTAGGCGATACATAGCTGGCCAATTCAATATTATCGAATCCTACAATCTTCACGCGATCAGGCACGGAAACGCCCAGGATCTGCAAGGCGCTTAATGCCCCTATTGCTATGGCATCGCTTGCAGCGAAGAAGACTTCCGGAAGCGCATTGCCGGCATTCATCCAATTCATAACTGCAGCTCTCGCCTTCTCCATGTCGTATTCATCCATCTCAATAACGAAACTCTGATCACAAGACCTCCCAAGAAGCAGATGAAGATCTCTATACGCTTCGAATCGCGCCTGCGAGCAAGGGCCGATGAAGCCGATTCGATCAAACCGGCTAAATACCGAGGTCCTTAACCAATGCATCGTATCCGCATAGAAATTGACGCCGACATAATCAATATCATCCGGTAACATGTCCTGCTCAATGCCGGCAACGACAACATGGATGTTGTTCTGTCTAAACAGCGTGAAATACTCCTCGCTCGAGCCTGCGACCCAGATCACAGCGGAGACCTCCATCTCCAGCAGCTTGTTGCACAGTGATTTTGGCGTATAGAGACTGAGGTTAAGGCATGAGAAAGCCATCGTCACGCCAAGATTGAACGCTTCCTTCTCAATTCCCTGGATAATCTGATTCGTATACGTCCCGGATAAAGCGTAGCTAGGCATGCCAATGACATAGGCCAACTTCTGGACAGTAAGCGGCCCTGGTGCATTCTCCTTCTCCACTCGCCTTACCTTATAGCCCATTTCCTCCACCAGCGACCATATGAGCGCCTGGGTTTCCTCACTGCATACGCTCGTATCGTTATAATTGACCACTTTCGAAATTGTCGTGACAGATACATTCGCTTTCTTGGCAATGTCTTTGAGCCTTACCATCGTTCGTTCCACCTCATATTTCCTTCAATCAAACGATTGATACTTGCCATACACTCACCACTTCGAATGAACAGACCGCTGCTCTGCTTCTATGCCGTCAATCAGGCAGATCAGCCTGCTGTTCTGGCAGCGATTGCCAATGACTTCGACATTGCTGCAAGCCTTCAAATCCAGGATATAGGGGAGTTCATCAGCGAGCGGGAAACGGCTGCTGAGCTCCACGTCGTTGTCTGCGAACCTTAAAGTGGAGATGGAGTGACCAGAGACCAATATCGGATGAAATGTGCGGAACAGGTTGCCCTCAATGATAATGCTCTCATGGTATCGGCCATCGAACGATTGTGGCGCCTCGATTTCCGGATCGATATCAATCATTCCTCTACCCCAGAACGGGAAGCAATAATTGCAATCTTCAAACACATTGTTCCTGATGGTGACGCTGCGGACAGCTCCCGATTCGAACCAATAATTCGCATCGCCGGATATTTTGATTGCTGCGCCAGGCGTGCTTATGGCATTGCCTTCAAACAGCACTTCGCCCGGAGTCGTAATCAGGAACCCTCTGGCACGGTTAGCCCTGGCCACACAGCCGTGTACATGAAGATCTGGTGTTCGCGTCAGATTCTCCAGCCCATCTCCGCAGGATATTTCATCTGGAAGCGCGGTCTCCAAGTGAACAAACATATATTCGGAATCAACGGTCCGAACGGCCTTCACGCGCGATTCAAAGTAGGGCAGCAACGAATCATTGCGAACAAGGCGTACATGATCACCTTGACCAAACACTTCAATCCCTCTCTGCTGCGGATGCACGAGCCTTAACATCAGCACATCGCCGCGACGATCTGCAACCTGCGCATAAATCCCGTGAACATTGCACGGATCATCCATCTGATTCTCGAACAGGCAATGCTCAAGCTCGATCTTCCCCTTGCAATTAACGAAATGCGTTGCATCTGCAGACGCGCTGAATAAGCGGTTGGTATGAGGACGAGGCGTAACATTAAAGGCACGAAGATGCAGATTTTCCGAGTTTTGCGCGATGAAGCCCATCCCGATCGAGGCATGTAGATTGACATCCTCGACATGAATGTTCCGACTGGCATTCACAAATATACCAGGGCAATCACGATGACCGGACTGAAGCAGCAGGACATCCCCGCTCTCGGGTCGATAACCGGTGAACCCGCTATAACGGACCCTAGATGTGCCTCTCTTCTCAACTCGGCAATGCTCGTAATGTCCCCACATGAGATTGTCCCCCGAGCCCTGCCGCGGAGATCTTGTCTTCGGATCCATCACGATAATCCCTGTCACCGGCTCTCTCCAGCCTTCACCGATTGCAATCAGCTTCCCGTCCATAACTTCGCAAGGGTACTCATTAGGAATATGGACGTCAATGCCTTCGGCATCTGTTTGAACGACCGTACCTTGCGTTATGGTAGAGCGCACATAATCAATGCTGAATCGCTTAAGCCTAATGTCCGAACAATCGTCAATTGCAAAAGGCGTCGTAAGTCCGTGCATAATAAAAGTTGAGCCTTGACCGTCAAGCGTAAAGTCATTCATCTGTAGCAGCGGAAAAGCGATCCTTCTCGTTTTCTCTTGATCATGATTGGAAATATAGTACTGGCGTTCCAACGCCTTCTCCGGCCAGAAATGATAAGTCCCTTCCGGAAAAACTAACGTGGCGCCGGGTATGTCCTTGCAATACTCAATTGCGCGTAATACAGCGAGCGTTGCATCCTGCTCCCAGTCAGCCTGCAAACCAAACGATTCCACAGACACTAACAAATCCATCTCCCCGTTTCTTTAAGGTCTAATTATTCCAGTAAATCACCCCAAATTTATACTATCATTTAAACTTTA
The DNA here is from genome assembly GCF_056269245.1 of Paenibacillus sp. J31R98. NCBI lineage: Bacteria > Bacillati > Bacillota > Bacilli > Caryophanales > Paenibacillaceae > Paenibacillus > Paenibacillus sp. J31R98. Next base: position 1,186,005 of record NZ_JBWDNO010000001.1, on the reverse strand, counting down.
ATTATTCAATAATTTAATCTAAAATTTTAGTTTATAAAATAGATTAAAGTAAAAACACCCCGGAATAGATCACTTTATCCGGAGGGTGGAGTCTCAGCAAGGCGGAGAGCGGAGCGGATTGTCGGATATGTGTACGGAGGGATACACTGTGGCGGAAAGTGGTGCGGATTGTCGCGTGTGTGTCATGGAGGGATACACTTTGGCGGAAACTGAAGCGGTTTGACGGATGTGTGTCCTGGAGGGATACACTTTGGTGGAAACTGGAGCGGATTGTCGGATGTGTGTCCTGGAGGGACACACTTTGGCGGAAACTGGTGCGGATTTTCATATGTGTGTCCAGTAGGGATATACTTTGGCAGAAAGTAGAGCGGATTGTCGCATGTGTGTCATATAGGGATACACTTTGGAGGAAACTGAAGCGGATTGTCGGATGTGTGTCACGGAGGGATATACTTTGGCGGTGTCAAGTAAGTCTCGACTGTCCGAGAGTTCGATTTTCGAACTCTCAGAGCAGCAATCCGCCGATTTCTTCGCTGAGAGTTCGATTTTTGCACTCTCAGAGCAGCACTCGGCCGGTTTCCTTGCTGAGAGTTCAATTTTTGTACTCTCAGCTTCGCCATGAGGCCGATATCGGCTGATTACCAGTCTGAGAGTTCGATTTTTGCACTCTCGGCTTCGCGCGTAGCCGATATCTACTTCCCTTATCTGATAACCCACCGTTTGGAATAAACATGGGTTGCGCTACACTTTGGCGAAGAATGGAGCTAGATTACGTGTGTGACTCGGAGGGATACACTTTTTTTGGGGGTAATCGGTAATGTGGTAGATCGAGTCTGGTCTAGTTGACCACATCGAGGAGAATCCTCTACATGAGGCAAAGTAAAGAGGCTGCCCCATAAGTCATGATGACTTGTGGGACAGCCCCTATTCTCAATCTTATTAAAGCGATTGGCGCTTAATATACTTCGTTGGAAACATTAAACGGACCGCAAAATCACGCTCGCCGCGCAATCGGGATAACACAGCTTGTACAGCCATGACTCCAATCTTATATGTCGGCACTTCTATTGTCGTTAGCTCTGGAACGAAATATCCAGCCATCTCAATATTATCAAATCCAAGCACTCGAATTTGATCAGGGATCCGTATGCCTTGGCCTTTGAGAACGGTCATAGCGCCAATGGCAATGGAATCACAAGCTGCGAATATCGCTTCGGGCAATGTATCAACCCGGTTCAAGTAGTCCTGAATAGCTGTCTTTGCTTCGTCAATACTCCATCCTTCAAGCTCGATAATATGTTCTTCGAGAAGCGGCTTGCCCAGTACTCTGTGCGCATCAATAAACGCATCGTAACGCGATTGTCTGGTAGGTCCAATATACCCTACCCGATCAAAGTCGCTCACGAAATTCGACTTAAGCCAATGAAGCGTCTCGGAATAGAAATCAATGCCCACGTAATCCACATTGTCCGGATAATAACCTGGCTCGATTCCAGCAATCGCAATATGAATGCCAAGCCTCTCTATACCTTTAAAATACGCTTCGCTTGTACCGGCTACCCAAATAACGGCCTCCACATTGGCAGCTTCCAACTTCTCAACCAACGTGTCAGGCGTGTACAGATCCAGATTCAAGCAAGTAAAGGTAATATCCACCCCTCTGCGAATCGCCTCTGCTTCGATGCCTTTTACAATTTCATAGCTATAGGATTGCTGCATCATAAAGGAAACCGATTCAACGATGTAAGCAATTGTAAATGTACGTTCTGATCTCTGCTCCTTAGTGACAGCCCGCTTCTTGACTTTATAACCCATCGAATCAACGAGCGACCAGATCAGCTTCTGCATCTCTTCGCTGCATACATTCGTATCGTTATAATTGACGACTCTAGAAACGGTTGTTACGGATACATTTGCTTTCTTTGCGATCTCGCTCAGTGTAACCACAGCAAACCTCCGAATTATATTTTAATCTATTTTTTTAAGTATTAGCGTATTATGCATTTCTCTCAATTGTTCATTCAGTTTCTTATCGATTCCCGATAGGCCGTCGGCGTCAGTGAGAGACGATTCTTAAATGTTCTCGTAAACACATATAAAGAGGAATATCCGGTCGTAAAAGCGATTTCAGTAATGGAGGCGTCCGTCTCTGCCAGGAGTCGCTTGGCTGCATCCAGACGTACCTTCGTGATGTAATCGCTCGGCGACATTCCCGCTTTCTTCGCGAAAGCGAACGAGTAATACGTCCTGTTCAATCCCGCTACCCTTGCAGCCTGTTGGACGGTAATGCCTTCCGAGGCGTGCTGCCTGATATAGGACATACTCTGCTCAACCCAATCCGCGGAATCTATGAGTTGGATAGTCGGAGTTGTCCGGCATAGCGCTGCAAAGAGACGATAGAGCAAACTTTGCATATCCAGCGAGAGCACAGTGGCGTTTCCCTTCTCCGCTTCACGCATCATATGAAGCAGACCATGAAGAGCCCTCTCCGCTTCCTTTGACCATTTGCCCTGCAGGAAAGGATTCTCGCTACTTATGCCGGCAAGTGCCACCATTTCTTCTGCTCGTGGACCGTCAATTACGATCCAACTCATCCTCGGCGGCGCTTCACCTTCAATCGCAAAGTAAGTATAGGTCCGTTTAGGAAATAAGCAGAAAATATCTCCCTCCGATAACGTCACGTTGCCAGCATCCCACTCTACACGAACCTTGCTTTCCTTCACGATGTGCAAGCTATAGCTATCGATCCGCTTGGGTCCAACATAGTAACCTGGCTTCGTGTCTGTTGTTCCTCCGCGCACCGGCCAAATGGAAGATTGTTTGTCCAGTTCGTGCAAAGCGTAATATAAAAACTCAGCCGATTCATAGCCGCCTGTTACTAGAGAGTCCATCCCATCATCGCCCATACCGCTCCGCCCTCCGCCCATCGACCAGACAAATTGATAAACAAAGCATACACGATGCTATTTTACAACTTCTTGCTTTGCAATACAATTTATTATTGGAGGTGTTTTTATGATGAAGAAACCAAACATTTTGTTAATTACAAGTGATCAGCAACATTGGGACACGCTTGGACTTTTCAATACCGAATTAAGAACGCCTAATTTGGATCGACTCATGCGCTCGGGCACTACGTTTACGAGAGCTTATTGCCCGAATCCAACTTGCACACCAAGCCGCGCATCCATCATTACGGGACAATACCCTAGCCAGCACGGTGCATGGACGCTTGGTACCAAGCTATTGGAAGACCGTCATTGCGTTGGTGAGGACTTCAGCGCTGCCGGTTATCGAACAGCTCTTGTCGGCAAAGCTCATTTTCAGCCGCTCGGATCAACGGAGCAATACCCTTCAGTAGAGGCCTATCCGATTCTGCAAGATTTAGAGAAATGGAGAAACTTCCATGGACCCTTCTACGGCTTCGACCATGTCGAACTGACGCGCAACCATACGAACGAAGCGCATGTCGGTCAGCACTATGCCTTATGGCTAGAGGAGAAAGGCTGCGAGAATTGGAGGGATTATTTCCTTCCGCCAACGGGTACTATGGATCCTGCCATTACGTACAAATGGCCCATTCCTGAAGAATACCATTACAACACTTGGATCGCAGAGCGCACGAATGCGCTTATGGAACAGTACACGGAAGAAGACAAGCCGTTCTTCCTCTGGTCCAGCTTCTTCGATCCGCATCCGGAGTATTTGGCGCCTGAACCATGGGATACCATGTACGATCCGGAAACACTCACCATCCCTTCTATGGTGCCGGGCGAGCATGACAGCAACCCGCCTCACTTCGGCCTAACCCAAGAGGATCATCCAGACTTCTCGGCCTGGTCTGAAACCGGTAAAGGCATACACGGGTACCGTTCGCATCATTATTACGAATACGGAGAGAGGAAGAAGCTGACCGATTACGACAAGAAGAAGCTTGTCTCCGTCTATTACGGCATGATCAGCCTGATGGACAAATATATCGGTACCATTCTGGACAAACTCGACAAGCTTGGTATCGCAGATAACACGATCGTCGTGTTTACAACGGATCACGGCCATTTCTTCGGCCAGCACGGTTTGCAAGCCAAGGGCGGCTTCCATTACGAGGACTTGATCCGCCTGCCGTTTATCGTAAGTTACCCGGGGCATGTTCCCGCAGGAGTCACTTCGAGTGCCATTCAATCGCTTGTTGATCTAGCACCAACGTTCCTGTCGCTGAGCGGTATTCCTATTCCTCCTGCGATGACGGGCGTAGACCAAAGCCTCGTATGGAAAGGCACTGCTTCTTACGCGAGAGATCACGCGATCTGCGAATTCCGTCATGAACCGACGACGATTCATCAGAAAACATACGTTGATGAACGCTACAAGATCACCGTTTATTACAATCAAACCTACGGTGAAATCTTCGATCTGCAAGAAGATCCCCGTGAGCTGAATAACTTGTGGGACGATCCCGAATATGCAACGTTGAAATCCAATCTGATGCTGAAGTATATATGGGCGGAGCTTGGCAAAGAGGTTATGCCGATGCCTCGTATATCGGGAGCTTAAAAGGCTGGGTCATGTAGGCGGCATGGGATTCTGAGTGAGGAAACTGAATTATTTCGAGGGAAATGAAAAAGATACAACTTCTTGTCTAATACAAATGACAAGAAGTTGTATCTTTTATATTTTATATTTACCCCAAGTCTTTATTAAGCCCACCAAGTCATTCCTCTATGAATTATGAATTAAGCAATGTAAGAATATCGATTGCCCCAGGATCCCAATGGTTTTGCCCCGGTACGTGTTGGTGCCCGCACCAACCGGTGAACACATTCCATTCTTGAACCGACATCCGATTGCTCGGATTCCGATTCACATCTTTATCATTCATAAAAACGCGATCGGACTTTCTCGGTATAGGGACCAAATTCTCTATCTGTCGCATGACATCGCGAATGAATGCTAAATGCTCAGGAGCAATATTGGGAGAATCTTTTGCCATACCCACGATTTCGATTTGAATAGTATGTGCTGAGTTCGTCGTGAGAGTCCCATTTGCATCTTTCAATGCCCTCGACCCGACATTTAGCGGTATGAACTGAATAACTTTAAACGTCTTTGGATCAATGAGAAGATGGGACCAATCTCGGTTTGCGTCCAATGTTTTCTCATCCTCGGTAATACTTACCCCTTCGGTCGTATGTAACACGCCTCTCCATGGCAATGCTCGATACTTCGGTCCGTTCGTTTTCCGGTGTACTTCTGCATTTTCGAGCCATATCTCTTGGCTCAGATCAATGAGGTCAATAGCGAAGCTTAACCCATTATCGAACCCTGCGGCCTGCATCCCCGGCCAATGATCCGCGATCGCAAGGGGATAGCCATCGTCCACTTTATCCGCAGCGATATCGTACCGAACATATTGATTACCTTTGAAGAAATAAATCTTGCCGTCTCCCCAATTCATTGCCGCATCCAAGTCCCTGTCAAATCCCGCAGCTTGCATCCCTGGCCACTGATCCACGATCGACAAGGGATAACCGTCGTCCACTTTGTCTGCGGTGATATCATAACGAACATACTGCTCCCCTTTGAAAAAAAACACTTTACCGTCTCCCCGATTGACGGCCGCATCCAAGTCTCTCTCGAAACCTGCGGCTTGCAAGCCCTGCCACTGATCTGCAATTGCAAGGGGATAACCATCATCTACTTTGTCTGCAGCGACATCGTATCGAACATATTGATCTCCTTTAAAGAAGAATACTTTTCCATTCTCATAGTTAACCGCGGTGTCCAGATCCATGTCAAAACCAGCCTCATGCATCCCTGGCCACTGATCGGCAATTCTAAGAGGATAGCCTTCATCTACCAGGTCTTCGCCACGATCATACCGAACGTAATTACCCTCACGGAAAAAGAATACCTTTGTTCCCATTTAGAACCCTCCATCATTTAAGTTTATTAAAAACACCACACTTATACTCCGCCGTCAGCGAGTTCAATCGGCTTATCATAGGTAGGCTGGACCGCCGCATGCACATCCTTGAAGAATTGCCGAACAGATTGATTCTTTCCAGGGTCATCATGGTATAGAGACTTATCGCCGCCGATGATCAACAACCACTCGGCAATTTGCTTGTTATAGAGATTCGCGGCTTTGAGGTCGGCTAAGTAGCCGTTATCACCCCATCCGCTGCCGTCGAGTGCAAGCGCGTAGCGGAAGAAGCTCTTCAGATTGGGGTTCGCAGGAATTGGAGCTCCTGTGCTCTTGTGCAGCAGATCCTGCTGAACGCGCCAAGCGACATGGTTGCAGTTAAGCTCACCCATGATAACCGACAGAATACTCTGTGTGTCCGCATGAGCGTTAGCTTTTGCAATATCGGTATAGAATGACGGATTGGCGCCGACGCCGCTAGAATCGAGGGCATTGAAAAAATCGCGATTGCGGAAATGTGTGAGCTCGTGCGTAATCAACTGCGCGAAGAATTGACGTCCCGCGCCTGGATGAATGCCGCCCTGCACGAATTTATCCGCGACGAGCGTGACGCCTTTATATGCTCCAGGACCTCCGATACCGCAAAATGTAGCCGCATTATGTGTGCCATTATTCAAAGTAGTAACTTCATTATCAATCGCATCATGATAATTCGGCGGTGAGACTGCTTTCGCCTTATCCGCGTTCACGGCACTAAAGATACCGAGCAGATTGCCCTGGAACAATTCATGATGTGTAAAGTCAGCAATTTGCTTGGCCCAGCTATCTGCTGGATATTCGCCTAAAGCACGAAGAAGATCAGCGATTTCGGGATCAAGCTTGTTGGATGCGACAAATTCGCTGAACGGTCCGAATGTGAGTTTCTGGGGACTAGGAGCAAAAGCCGCATTCAAACCAGATGCAAATCCAAGCTCTTGCATTCTATGCCATTGCGCGGAGATCGAGAGTGGATAACCTTCATCTACATGATTAGCATTGAGATCGAAGCGAACATACTGATCGACTTTGAAGAAGTAGATTATCCCGTTTTTCACATTGAATGCTGCATCCAAGTTTCGATCGAACCCATGCTCTTGCATGCCTGGCCATTGTGAAGCGATTGACAACGGGTAACCGTCGTCTACTCGATTCTCGTTAAAGTTAAAGCGAACATATTGATCCCCTTTAAAAAAGTAGATCATTCCGTTCCCGCCATTCACTGCAGCATCTAAATCTCTATCGAAACCAGCTGCTTGCATGCCCGGCCATTGTGAGGCGATTGTAAGCGGGTAATCATCATCTACTCGATCCTCAGCTATATCATAACGAACATACTGACTTCCCCTGAAGAAATAAACCTTTCCATTCTCTAAGCTTACCGCTGCGTCTATGTTTGCGCCAAACCCCGCCGCTTGCATGCCCGACCAGAAATCTGCTATTGCAAGGGGGTAGCCATCATCAACCCTGTCTTCATCTAAATCATAACGGACATATTGCGACTCTCTGAAAAAATAAACTTTTGCACCCATCCCTGATCCTCCTCAAATGAATTGCACACAAATGTTGAATATGAGACTTTACGACTTTACAAGTTTGTCATAGATCAGTGAGCGAGCTGGCGGATTGCTTAGCGGCATGCGGCGGCGCTGTATCCATAAGACCGGATTCCCGTTCATGTCCCGTGCCAACTGCCATCTGCGCTCGATTTCAATGCCGTTCACAGGTATCGCAGAAGCTTCAATTTCGTGTAATTCGCGCGCGCCCGGAACGCCAGCGAGCAATAGTTCAGCTTCTGGGCGCGGCATTGGTTCGGGGCTTCGGCGCGACAGATCCGCCAGACCACGCTGTATGAATCGGCGTTCGCCTGCTTCTGGCAGCGAATAGGGATGCCAGTTCCGCGAGATGCCCTCGCCTGGCACATATTGATAATGATCGGCTTCTCGGCTGTCGCCGGACGGTTTGTTCCCTTGAGCTAAGAACGGCGGAGCTGCAGGCTCTTCGCGCTCCCTCATCTCAACCGAGCGTCCGTCGATAATACGCTCGACCGCCCAGAGCAGGTTTAATTGCTCGTCGATGCCGAATTGCACCCGCTCGATCGGATCGCTCTCGAGTGGAAGCTCGGCGACATGCCAGAGAACCAATTCGTTGTCCAAGCCATTACATTTGAACAAGCTCCAATCCCTTGGCGGTCTTAATCCAATATGCTGCGGGTCGTCACTGCTGTAGTGGTTGTCGAACGCATCGTAAACGTTGATACTCTTCAATGAAACCGTATTGCCCGCTTTTGCAGTTAGAGGAAACAAGAACCAATCGTCACTATGCGAATAGATGAGGTCGACTAGCAGCATGGTTGGAAAATGAGCAGGGTCTGGTGGATAACCACCGATATCCGTTCGGGCATTCTCAATTTGCCACCACCTGTTATTTGGCGCTCCCGGGTAAGCAAGCGGAGCCGGATAGACAGTCTTATGCCATCCACTGTCTGGCAAGGGCATTTCGCCTGGGGACTCGTTCGGATCTGGACCATCGACGGAAAACCAATCCATCGGACCGCCAAAGTGACGTTTCACCTCCAGCTGGCGCGAGGCTGAGGAGAACGTTCTCTCATAGCAGAGCGTCGAAGCGTCCCAACTGAGCGGGCTATCTGCTGGTGGCAGCACATCGCCGAAGTCGGTGTCTTCCAGTCCGAGCGTTTGCCGTTTTCTCCACACGGCCAAGCCGTCATAATCGCCATGAAATGCATCATAAGGCGGTGGCGGGCGGAAGAATCGCAATGATTCGTTGCCGGCGCCAAGCTTCGCAGCGACGAGCCCGCCTGCACGAATACGCCGCCCCATCGTCCACCAGTCGTCAAGCTCTGACTCGACCACCGTCTCAGCGGGAACGACGGTCAGATCAACTTCCGGCTCGCCCGCCTGCGTACGAATCTGTCTGGCTTCAGCTTCATATTCAAGCAGGATAGGTGTCGACGCGTTCTCACCCTGATGCTCGCCCATTTGCCATTGGCGGGCCAGAAACCACGTCGGATCATGCACAGCCGCTTCGAAACCACTCTGCAAATCTCGGTTGCCGGCATAAGGCTCCAATCTGGCATATCGATCGTAATAAGTTGTCATCCGCTTAGGCTCACCTCCAATATTGGCTGCTCTTGTCGAATCTCATCCTGTCCGGTCCCGATGACTGAAACCAGAGTGTGGACAGTAGATTGAGGTCATCGAACGCTTCCTCAGGAAACGCCTCCTCCTGCTCGAGCGTCAGGGGGATGTCTGGCCGCGCCGCTCGAGCGTGCGCCTGCTCACGCGTCTCGGCGACGATATCAAGCAGCATTTCGCCTTCGAGACGCATCCGCGGCTTCGGCGGTACTGCAAGCAGAATCGCCTGCGGCGGGCGGGCGGCGGGCGCATTAAACCCGAACGCGACGTTCGTTGCTCGCTGCGGCATCGGCACGTTCTCGCTGAACAGGTCGATAAGCCCTACAGCCATATGCTCGCCGGCCCATGCCCCTTCCGAAGCGTACGCCGCGATGAAACGAGGCATTGCCAGTCTCGTCGGCTTAGCGGATTCCCGATTGCTTGCGGTTTGTTGAATCACGATCGTTTGCCAAGGATCGTCGCTTGTGGCGTTGCTTCGGGCGCTCATAGGCGGATGCGTGCCCTTCAGTCCAGCTTGCAGCTGCATCGCTTCCAACCGTGCGAGCGGCGCGCGAACAGCCGCAACGGTGGAGAGCCAAGTGGTATCGAGTGTGGCTTCCGATTCTCCTTTTAATCCGGATATCGCATGAAAATCTGCCGTTATCCAACGAGCCAATAGCGGCAGCTTCGCATCCGGTGTCGCTAGTGCAGAGATTGAATGAGCAAGGTCATTAAGATCGGGTATTTCGGCTGTGTCTGTCGGCGCAGAGTCCAGACGATTTTGCAGGACAACACGCGCCGCCGAGACGAGTCTTGCGAGCAAGCCTTCGTCCGCTGGCTGCTTATCGGCGAACAGCGCTTCGAAGAGCGCGCGGCGCTCACCAGTCTCACTCGTCGGAATGACGCCCCATTGCAGCACCAGAATTAACGCGGCTTTCCTCGACACCTCATCTGCGGTTGCGCTCAGTGCATCGATCATTTGCGTGCATGCAAGTCTCAATCGTCCAAGCCGTATACCTAAATCGTCGCGCAGACCGTCGTCAATTCGTTTCGACTCGGAAGCAGCGAACGTCTCATTGGCAGCGGCTGCACGCGCACGTGCCAGCTGCGTACCAAGCGCGCCAAGCATTTGCCTCGCGGCCCTGTAGCTTGCTGGCGCTTCGGCGGCGCTCAATCGTTCGATGCCAAGCTTGGCGGCGAAGATACTAGCCAGTGTCTCTTCTCCTAGCAACGCCGCTTCTCCGATCGGCATCCCGATATCGGATAGAGACAAGCTTCCGGTAATTTCCCGTTCTTTGAGTACGCCGTCTTCCAATATTGCTCCAATACCGGTAACACGCCAGACAAAGCCATCACGCACCATAAACGCGCTGTCGAGATAGCCAAGTAACGATGGCTCTGCGATCCGGCATGGGTGTGCAGCTGCTCCTTCGGGCGGTGGTTCAATCCATCTTAGCGCAGAGAAGACGCTCGTCTGTATTTGATACCCTGAAGGCGGTGTGCGCACCGAGTCGAATGTCGGCGGGCGACCAAGTCCCGCAGCTGCGTCCATTGCATCTGCCGCGCCTTCCGGTCGGCCGGAAACCACTTGATGAACGGCATCAGTCACGAGCAAATCACCGTAGGCGTCGATCGACCGTGAGAGCAGTTCGAGCGGCCCGCGCTTATCCTGCAAATTAAACGGATCGTCAAGCGCGAGCAGTCGATCCAGCGCGACCATTCCGTTGCACACTTCATTCGGATGGGTCTGATCGCCCCGCATCGGAAACCATTCTCGCAATTCCCGCACGTCTTCGAATGAGAAGATCGCTTCAACTCTTCTGCCAATCGCTTCATATAGATGACAGCCTAAACGGACCTCATCTGCCAGTTCTATCGCGGTGCGCACGAGTTGAGAATCGAGGTTCATCTCCCATACGTTGCGTTCACCGGAGACAGCTCCCTCCCGTTTGGAAGACAAATATTTGTCTCTGAGCACGATGCTGGTCATCGCGAGCGGTTGAGACGGCGCGTGCAAACGGCCTGCATCCGTCGGCCCGCGTTTTCCGGCGAACGGCCCGTCGAGCCAACCGTAAGCGCCGATGCGGAACAGCTTGTGCGGGCTATCGCTATGCCGCTTAAGTCTGCGCCATGCGATACCGGTCATCCATGGATCGATTCGGAACGTTGCTGTGTCAATCGTGGCACGAAGAGCTCGATCTAGTTGATCGACTCTTGGCTCCAAGAGGTTTGATTTCCATATCCGCCCCTTATTTCCGTAAGGATCGTCGGTTTCGAGGCCGTTCTCGTCCAAAGCTTTGGCGAGCTTGGTCAGCTCATCGAATTGTCGCTTGACGAGCTTCGTCGCATCGACAGAGCCTCTTCCCTGTGCGTATTGCGCTTTAAACAACTTCCTCGCTTCGTGGGCGAGCGAGCGATACCGGTTGGCGTCGGTCCAAGTTTTCTGCTCCAGCAGCGGTCTACTATCACCGCTTGCCAATTGGCTGTACCAAGCCTGCGACAGCATCAAGGCATGGACCATTAGCCGCACGAGCAGGCTATCGGGTACGATGTCTTCCATTACTTCATGGTAGACGTCCAAGTCTTCGTTTGCCCAGTTAACCAGTTTTTCAATTAGCTCTTGAATAGGCAGAGGAGCACGGGTGAACGAGATCAGCGACAACTCCAACGGCACCGGCTGTCCAAACGCGATGTAGTACCTCAGCGGATCGCGTCCCATACGTTCAGCCGCGGGCTTATAAACAGGTTTTACTTGTTTGTTGAAATCGTCAACGTTCTTACCGTAAGCGTAAGCGAGCAAGTCCGCCGATAAAAAATAACGGTAACCGTAATTGGCGGATAATGCGTCATGACCCATCAGTTCCATCAGCTTCTTCGTATCGCCGCCAACGACGGTATTGCCCTGTATCTTTGCTAAACGAGCCATCTTGCGTCGCAATGCCGTTAATTGAACCGCCATCGCAGATTCCAGCTTCGCGAATGTATCGCCCGTCTCGTTCTCCCATTTCGAAAGTGCCGTTACGGGCAGCAGTCCGTATGGCTGAGATGCGATACGAATCGGATGCAGTGGCCCTTCAGGATACAAGTAATCTACCGACCATTGTCCAAGTGTGTACGCTTCAGCGCCGAGTCCCCATAGATCACGCGAATGGTGACCCCAGAGCGCCGGCCATAACGCGGTTACGAGCCGCTGGCTCTCCTCAATATCGTCGTTTCCGCCAGGCACGGCAGGAACCGTGTTCGCATCGCCTGTCAACGCCCGGCTAACATTAGCCATCGCGTCATCGGACGAACTCTGACCGCTTGCTTGCTTTAGACGCTTGCTCGCGATATCGAGCCAAGTCCATGCATCTTCCGCAAGATCAGCGGCAGGTGCGTCTTGCACGCTGTTTGTTGGCGCGCCGAGACGCATTAGCCCCATCTCGCCCGCGTCAGCTTGCGCTCGGAAATGCGCTCCGGGATCCGACGCTTCCGATTCATCCATAACGCCGACCACATAGAGCGCCTTGATAGAATTGCGGTTCAAGCCAGCGGGCAATGGCCATTCTCCAGCAAGTCCGAATCGCTTTGCTTTGTCCCAATTCGCCCACCACGCGCTTCGCATGTCGGTGTCGTTCTCAGGCAAAGTAACATCGTTCAATGCTTCCTCGCGTTTACGCTCTGCTTCTTCATTCTCAGGCTGCAATGTACCGATGTGATGGCGCACGGTTCCCACGAAGTCATTAGAATCTGCCGCTTTGATCGCCCAGACGTCCAGTTTACGGGGAATGCCTCCGATCCGATTGCGGATGCCCTTATCTTCCGGCTCGGTTTCTGCTTGGACGACGATATTCCCATCAGAAACTTGGAACGGTAAAGCGGAAGCCAGCCAAGCGGCTCGCCGAACCCCCACCCTGGTGCAGAACCGCTCCCACGCTACGCGCAGCTCGCCATTGTCAGATGATAGCCATTCGTCAACTGGAGCTGCTCTATCGGGCTGGGCCTTGTATGCTTCGTTCCAAAAATCACGTAAAAACGCTAGCTCCGTTTCCGTCGGCTTCGGACGATCACGGCAAATGGAAGCTTCATCGGGGATGACACGCAACCGCAGTGTATCCACTGCGTCTTCCGTAGAATCAAATTCTTGAGGCTCGAACAATGTCTCGAGACGAAGCGGCATTAGCACGGCTACTTCGTCATACGGATAGGCAGCATCTCCCTGCTCTGCTCTTTCAAGCCACTGCCGGTGTCCGATTGTCGTCAACTCCGCGAGGATTTCTTCGTCGCTGCTCACTGCTGTGCGCACGCGATTGATGAAATCCGCTGGAGTCGTACCGGTACCGTGCGCCAAGTCTTCGATACGGGCAGCTACGTCAGCTGTGAGCCAAGGTAAGTCGCCGAGCGCCAGGTGAACTGGATCTTGTTCAATCGTTCTTCGAATATTGTGCGCATTCTGCCATAACCAGATTTCCGCCACAAGTGTGTAAGTACGATCACTTACGCGCCAATCGGAAACAGAAAGCCGATCCCGTTCCTCCTTCAATCGAGCGAGCCAAAGCGTTGGCTCTTCTTCCAGCGGCACAGGTCGTGCTTCCAAAGCGCCGATCGCCAGTGCGACCCGCTCGACGCGAGCGTCACGCATGCCAAATGTAATCACTCAGATTCCCCCATCTTCTCAAGGTATGCGCCGTCGATGGCGACACGGGTCGGTTTGTCGATATGGCATCGAGCGAATTCAGCAGCGTCCGCTTCATTCCCGTTGCAGCCCACTGAGCCATTCGTCTCGGCGAGGAAACGTAGCTCAGAAGGAGGTTCGTCGAGTACGAGCCAATATTCATCAAGCTTGGTCGGTTTAAGGTCAAACATGAAGCAATGTAGATCAGGAGCGAGCTCCGCCATGAAGATCGGTCCGAGAAAATTTCGATCATTGCGGTCATCCGCACTATGATTAAGTTCAGGTGGCTGTAACAGCAATGCATCAACATCGCCATTTTGTGGTTTTTTCACGAGATAAACTAGCGTCGATGGATACCTGCGGAACAAGTCCGTCCGAAAGGCGATAATCAAATCCTGCTTGCCCTCGGTATCGCCTGGCTTGATGGTTTGATGAGACAAATCTCCGATATCGGAAGAGGTATTCTTCGCCCATTCGGCTATGGGTTCAATATCGGCTTCACGCTTACGGCTCTCATAATTCACATAGCCCCAGAACATGCGCAGCGGCGTGAAGCTGCGTGTAACCGGCAAGCCGCGCCATCGTAATTCGCTTAACAATTGCGAATTGATACCCACCATGAACGCGTCGATAAACGCAGGATTCGTCTGGAGGGCGACGATGGAATCGTGCTCCATTTGGGCTAAGCCAGGCAGCAGCCACGATTGTTCATAACGGTTCAGCAGCTGCCATACCGGAAAGTCCAAGCCGAGTGGCAGCTCTGGCGGTGCAAGGCTTGACAAGTCCAAGCCCTCGATTGTTGCAGCAACCCGCCGCCAGGCCGGCGGACGCTCCGCCGTTGGTTCGATTGCGCCGCTGACAGCTGCTGCCAGCTTACCGAGATCAATTGGCTTCAATCGTTCTGGCGCAGCAGAAGGTGTGCTTTCAACGAGAAAATCGCTTCGAATCTCGCCAACGAACCCTCCCTTCGCGAAACAGCTAATACGAACCGCTTCAATGATCGCTTCCGCCTCCAGAACGGTCATGCCTCTGCTTGCCAGTTCTTCCAGCTTGCCTTCAATTCGGTTGTCGCAGCCGATTCCGCGTTCGTTCAAGGCGGTAAGCAGGTCTTTGCGCATACTGGGCGTATTGCGCAACATCGCGAATTTGTGTGCCACCTCGCGCACGGATGCTAGCACATCTGGCGACATGTCTTTAACGCCGAGCTTCTTCTCCGGTGGTGCAATTCCAATCGCTTGTGCGACCCAATCGATGTGCGGCAGTCCTGCTGGCGATTTGTCCGATGCCTGCGGCGCACGATTCGCCGCGTCGAGCGCATCGGCTCTGTTCATCTCCGAAGCAGCATGGCGGGTTCTTGCAGTTCCGCCACGCAGTTTCCTTGCCGCCGCGCTGGAGAACAACGCCGGCGATAGCAGGCTGCCGGATGTAACGCGGTTCAGCACCGTTCCGCCGTCTTTCGCAAGCATGCGGCCCATCGCCGGTCCGAAGATGGCAAGCCGTTGCCGGCCGTCGTCCGGCAGCCTGCGCCGCCACAAGCTTTGCGCTGCTGACAAGCCGAATGCCAAATATCGAATTCGCTGTGCTGCGTCGTTAAGCGCACCGGATTGCTTGACTGCTGCATCCAACAATTCATTTTGCGCGTCTTTGCCAAGCTTAGCCCCCAAACCCGCGATGCCGCGATAGCGTGGATCGTCCTTTAGCGTTGTGCCCCAAAGCGCATGATCTGGATTAGGCAGCCAAGGCTGTGCGTAGAACGGAAGCCCCATAATTTGGCGCCTCGGCTCGCTAACATCCAACAGCTCTGTACTGCTCAATAAACTAAGATCATTGCGTGCCGACTGTACTCTCTCCGTCTGATCCTCGATCTCTTGCAGGGAAGCAATCGCGCCGCGAATGTCGAACGTATCATCGAAGCCTGTTGCCTCTCTCGCGTAGCGAAGCTCGGCTTTGCCGACATTGCCCGCCGCCTTCATGTGAAGCGCAGCGGCTAGCGTCTCGAAATCACCGGCTTCGCCAGTGCGGAAACGCCAGCTGTGGTACGCGCGCAACGTTCCACTCGCTACGATCCCGTCATCAGACCACATCTTAGAACCATCAGCTTGAAAGGTCGGCACGAGAACCGCCGTATATTCGGTGAGCGGCAGACTCGGTAGGTTGGGTGATAGCAAGCGAGAGAAGCCGTCCTGCACATGCGCCCATCGGTAGGAGTGGTTAAGGTCATGCGCCTTAAGGACTTCGTGCTCGAATTTCGTCACCAAGCCGCCATCAATGACCAATTTCTCGGATTCGCCGACCAGTAAAGCTAACCACGGGCACAGCTGATTACTGTTCAAATGAGGCGTGTATCGCCAAGGCAAATCCTGTTCGGCGAAGTCGACATGTACGAGCTTCGTCGTCTCGGCATTACCGGACCACGGAGGCGGCGCCAGGTGTACGATCGCCTCCGGTTTCAGTCCGGCAACATCTGCCGCGGAATAGAACTCAAAAGGCACCTCGCCATCCGCCGTCTCACTCGTTGTTGTGTCAGTGAGTTTCAACTTAAGCGTGTTAACAAGCCTTCCGTCCTTGATTTGCGCGTCATCGAACAATTCGGAGCGTCTATTATTGGCAAACTGCAATTGACCGCCGACCGCCATTATTCAAATACCTCCTTCAAATCGACCAGCGAATCGGTTGCGCATACGGCGACGCCACCAATGGCTCGGGCAGATAAGAACGCTTGCACAGCATTGCGATCCTTCGAGACTTCCCCTTGCGGTCCATGAGCCGCCCATACTTCTCCAGCCGTTGAAACCATCGGCTTCCCCGGCGTTGCAGCCACGTAACGGCTTCTCCCTTGCTGGACCGCCATTAAGCCTTCATTCATATAGGCTCTCATGAACTCTCCTGTTAGAGGTAAGCGCTTCGGCAGCTTCCAAAGATCGATTATGACGTCGTAGGGGGTACTTACTACGTCTTTCAATTTTCCATTGACTCGTAATCCAGACTTCTGCTCGCTGAAACGGGCGTTATTAAGCGCCTCCGAGTCGTTCAGCTTCGCATACGTTCCGACGCTGAACCAGTCTTTCTCCTCAGGCATGTTCGTGAATTGGCAAGTGAGCTCAAGCAAGTGCGGCTTATCAAGATCTACGCCTTCCAGCCGTTCAATCGGGATCCCGATCGGAACGCGCTTCTGCTCCCATATTAGTGATCCTGCAGGCGAAATTCGCAATCGTCCTGAAGCATTCGGAATCGAATTCAGTATGACACTTCGGTCCTCGTTCTCCGCGCGGAGATTAGCCGCGATATTCAGCTCTGGACCAATGTGCGCGATAACGCTTGATATTGCTTTGACTTGATTGTCCGCATCTGATCCAAACCGTAGCGTTACGTCCCCAGATATGTCGAAGAATAGCAGCGAAACCGTCGCGCTCGCCTGTACGACGATGGGACCCGGACCGCTCATTGCGCCTTCTATTCTTACGCCGAAGAGCGAACAGCCTTCTACCTCGACGTCGAATCCAGCGTCGATACGCGCATCGAAATGGAATGGGCTGAACCTTATGAGGCTGTCAAAGGCAAACCAGCCATGCGCACTGATCGGTCCCAGCTCGAGTGCGGCTTCAACACGAGCGCCGAGCTGCAGCGTCCCAGGCGTAATGGCGACATACATCGCAAGCTTGAACCAAGCGCTGGCCACTGCATCAATCGATAGCGATGCTCCTACCCTTGCCAGCTTCGGCAGCTCCATCGCCCCAGGGTTAAACGAAGGATGAAATCCACCTGCACTAAGCAGAAAATATCCGCCAGGCCCATAATTGAGCATAAACGCTGCCTCACCGACGATGTTGACGATGTGCATCAGATGCGAATTGACAAGTCCCGCGCGGAAATACACGAGCTGCTTGGCCACGTCGATGCCACCTATAAAGTCGAGGCGAATATAGAGCAGCGCCAAGTTCTCATCAGCTCCGACCGTCATCTTCGCGCTGCCGACGATAATGACGTTCGAAGGTCCAGGCAACTCGATGAACAGGCCGAGATCGAGTCGCAGCAATTGCTGCAACCAATTGATTTGGAACGTCGGACCGATAACGAACGCACCTTGCTTCTCAGGAAAAAAAGATTGCAAATCGTTCAGCAAACCTGGAGCTTGCTTCACCGGATCCTCGCAGAACAGCACGTTTCCGCTTGCTCCGCTGCTGAGCCGGTCACGCAGCAAATCTGTGTCGGCTCGGCGATTGAAGGCAACCAATCCGCCAACCCCACCAAGCGCAAAGCCCCAGCTGAGCTGAATGCCAGGGAATGGGAATCGAATGCCAAGCAGCCCGACGAATTCGGGATCGCCGCCTTCCGACGACTTGTAGATGCCGAAGGCAGACACCCCAGTACCCATTAAGGACACTTGCATCGCGCCGCCATATTCGTTATCGCCCAATCGCTTCAAGAATCCGCCGCCTGTGATCGGTCCGGCATCGATACGAACGCCAAGGCCTTCAGGTGGCAAAGGGACATACGCGTTGCCCACCTCGGGACGTCCGAATGCCATCCCCGCACCGTCCATGTCTATCGCGACCGGACCGAATTGCGCATTCGCCGCATATTGCAATTGCACTCGTAAGAAGAAACTACCATCTTTCGGCAGTAGCTCCACTCTCGCCCTTACTTGATCCACCTTGATCTGGATAGGACCTCCGACGAACTGCAAATGCGCTGGAACGATGAACTGAACTCCGAGCGCGCCTTCGGAGGATTGCTCGAGCTGTATGCCTTTCCCTTGAATATAAGAAAGCTCCATGTCCCCTTCGAGACGGATGGCATCAGGCAGACCGATGGCGCCACCTAGCTGCTTCAGAAATTCAACCGTCAATACGAGTCCGATTCGTTTCAAGCGTAAGTACACTTCAAACAATGGCGATTCATCGCGAAGCCGCAAGCCAATTTCGGCAGACTTCAGCTCGAGATGCGCGCCGTCCTCCGGTCCGAAGATGATGGACTCGCTTCCTGCGGGCGGTTCTTTTATAAGCGTGACCTCGAATAAGCCCTCCGAGTTCCGCGATGCATCGATTTCGTTATTGCCCTTTAGCGTGATGCGGTATGTCTTCGGACCATCGTCTGGCGTTCCAAGCTGAAGACGCCAGCCGTTACTAAGTTCAACCCTTTTGTTAGTTATCTCTTGAGCATTCTTCAAGAACAGTTCAATGCCAAGGCCTTCTAATCGTCCGGTCGTTTGGCCAAGCAGATCGGGACCGATCAGGCTGATAGCTCCGATCTCGCCAGGCTTATTCGCCAACTGAATGAACTCCTCAAGAGTCAGTGGGATTTCCGCTGGCAGTCCGATGCTCAGTGGCGAGTTGATCAGACGGATCAGATCTTGCAGTGACGCGCCTGGCTCGCCTGGCAATGGCAAGGCGAGGAACCCTTCGTTCGCGTATTCCTTCTGGACCAATTGTTCTGGGGCGAACAACAGCAAGGATAATAACGATTGCAGAAACTTCAAGTCATCAAGCTTTTCGATTTTGGTAAACCACCAGGTTGGATTCGCGAGTACAGCATCAGGATGTTTCAACAGCTGAGTCAGCTTATCCCAATCCAACCCGAATCCATTTACTGCACCATTGTCTGCATAATCAATGCTCACAACGCCAACCATTGTCAGCGCCTCAGCTACACGCGGCAAATAAATGTGAAGAGCACGGATGAACAACGTTTCACGCAGCTGAGTATCGCTGATCAGCTGTTTTAATCGGTCCAGCCATTCTTCGATGCCGCCGCCCGTCCAATCCACGGACAGCTTGCCCAGATCGCTTATGGTGTGTTCCATTCCGTGAAGTTTGACAGGCAATGGGTATTTTTCTTCTGTCAGTACGTTCCCGAACATTTTCGCGATCAATTGGAATACGTCCGCCATCGTCTCACCTCCCTCGGATTAACGGCCAGTCGTTACCAAAGCAGCGGCAATACGGGAGTGAATTTTTTTCCAGTATCAACCAATTTTGTGCGAGTAGAGAATAACATGAACCCGAAACAAAAGATATTATCCGAAAGTAGTATTTGCAGTTGTCATAGGGCCATGTCGAAGAAGAAACCGGACACTAGGTCCGGTTTCTTCTCCATTCTATAAGCATATTCTTGGTAATGTTGACTGCCAGATCGCTAGCGGCCATAACGCCGACCAGGGTTCCATGCTTTGTCACGACGATAAATTCCTCATTACTTAGAAAGGAATCGTATAATTGATTATTATCTAGATTGCCATCTATCTCTTTGACAACGGAATAAGAGTTCATGTCGGCAAACTCGCCTTGCAGCATCTTTATCGTAAGGTTAAAATCTCCTACCCCTTGAAGAAGTTCGTAATATTGATTCCCATAGGTATCTGTAGAGTTGATATACTGGTCTTTGATATCTTTAATATGGAGATGATTCCATATGTCTCTGATCCTGGAGTAGAGCTTCTCACCAGAAATTACGGCAAGAATGGCATCCTCTGATATACGGGCTGCACCACTAACAAAAACCACGGTAACGGGTCCTTTTTTCGTTAGATAATACATGTAAATGAACAGGAACGTTATCGAAATATGATAATCGTTAATCACTTCCACTATAAGCAGCATGGATTTGTGATGACCACTTTTATATTGAGCAACAAGCCTTGTCAACGTATCGAATCCCTCTTTCGTTCCACTGATTTGATTCGCCTTATCGAATTGAAGTAATTTCTCATAATAGGACCTGTTGACTGAATCATCAAACTCGATCTCAACATCTTTGAATTTGAATCTCTTAATGATCGTTATAAAATTTGGGAAGAAAGCGAATGCCATCATGAGCCCAGACGCCCAAACCATAATGAGTGCTGAAGAGGAGTTTGTAGGTGGTGAATCGGTTAAATAGATGAATCCGTACCACACGACCGCTAGAATAATACCTGTATAGAGAAGACGCTTTCCCCCTTGTCGCATCTTATATAGCAGCATAAAAAAGCGGTGTGCATAATCAACGAAACGCTTGAGCTGCTTCTTAATCATAGTTACACCTCCCTCAAATTAGAGATTATGGAATTCCCCTATACTATGTTAGGCTGACAATCAGATATTATTATTTTTTCGCTCCGCTCAATTAGTTCTCTCTTTCTATCGCAGCTTATAGCGATATTTCTTGTGAGTTTGAACGAATCTCCCATTAAACTAAACAGGCTGCCGAATGGCAGCCTGTTGTAGTTTTGCTACGGTTTGTAATGTTCTTGGTGACGAAACTAGAAAATCCAGAATTTCCCTTTACGCCAACTGCTCCACGTCTTCCTCAGCTGCCCTTTCTTCCCCCTCCCATAACAGCTGCATCTCACTGCTGAAGGTCAGCAGCTCGTGCAGCGATCCTTCCGCTTCGATGCGTCCGTTCTTCATCACGATAATATGATCAGCCCGGGCCAGCGCCTCTCTGCGGTGAGATACAGCGATACAGGTAACGTCCTGTTTGTTAAACAGACGCTCCCACAACAGCTTCTCCGTTTCTACATCCAGTGCACTAGATAGATCGTCAAAGATGAACAAGTCCGATTCCGTCAGCATCATTCTGGCGGTCGCAGCACGTTGAATTTGTCCACCGGATAACATGACACCACGCGGTCCAACCATCGTCTCTAGACCCTTCTCGAGGTCTTGAACATCCTGTTCCATGACCGCCATGTGTACCGCATTATTAATTGAATCCGAGGATGCTCCGCTGCCTTGGGTAATATTCTCGCGAAGCGGATCGCTGAATAGGCGCGGCACCTGCGGCGTGTATGCTGCTCTCGGCGGAATCAGGAAGGAAGCCGGATGCTCAACCGTCTTGCCGTTCCACGCGATCGTCCCGTCCTGTTTGGGGAGAAGGCCTAGAAGCGTCCGGACTAACGTTGATTTGCCCGAACCGACTCTCCCGGTAATGACGAGGAAAGTACCGCGTTCCAAGCGGAAGCTGACATCATTAATCCCGTTATTGGAGTTCGAATAAGTATAGGAGAGATTCTGCACATCCAGGCTTTTCAGCCGCTCCTCCGCGCTCTTATGAAATACGGGAACATCAGGCGGTGAATCGTACAAGTGAATGTCATTATGCGCCACAATGTCATCTTGCGCCCCTGGACGGAACAGCTTCCGCATCCGGTCAACCGCCACTTTCAAGCGCATATGCTGAAATACCATATAACCAAATAAGGAAATACTGGAAGCAAAGGAACCCACATACATCGTAAAGAGAGCAAAGTCTCCGACGGTAAATCGGCCAGCCTGCATCTGCGCCGCACACATCAATAGAATGATGCCGACACTGATGTTTAACACATGCTGATTCAGCGACCGCATCCATTGCATGAATAAGTTATCCCTGAGTGCCGCTCGTCTACGCGATTCGTTGAGCGTTAAGAATCGATCTAAGACATTCTCTTCTGCCCGCCCCAGCTTCACGGCTTGAACGCTGCCGAACGTTTCGGCTATAAAACTGGTAATTCGCCCGGTCGCTTCGCGGTTTAGCTGACTGTATTTTCTTGCCCGGCCCCTGGATAAGTTGTTCAGAAGCGTGACGATTAATAATGGAACAATAGCAACGACGGTGATCGTCCAATTAATTCGGGCCATAATGACGATGGAAATGATTGCGTATGCTAACTTCCCCCAGAAATCAACCCAGGATTCCACATATTCGACGGCTTCATCAATATCATCGCGGAACCGGGTCATCGCTTCCCCCGAAGAGGCGGGAAGATTACGACCAGGCCACTGCATGATGCCAGTCAACATGTTCGTACGTAAGATAGCTTGCAAATGATACGAATAAGTGATCCATTTATAAAATGCGACGAAAAACACGCCGACCCTCGTAAATCGAATAAGTGCAACAATTAGAAGCGGTGCCGCGATCCAAGCAAAATGATGAGACTCGCCCGTGACACTGTCGAAGAACCATTGCATGCCTATGCCGAATAGCAATGGTATGGAGTGAAATAACATCCAAAGCAGTGCGTTTACTACATACAACGATAATCGAAATCGCAGCAGCTGCCCTGTAAATTGACCTACCTTCATGCCAATTCCTCCTGACGATCCGTTTGTAATAGCATAGCGAAGTGGGAGGACGGGTCTTGCGCGAGCACTTCTCGCTCACCAAACTCGAGAATTCGTCCATTACCAAGCACCATGATCTTATCTACTTTCTTCAACGTGGACAAACGATGTGCAATAACGATGCCTGTGCAATGTTCCATTAACTGATCAACTGCGGCTTGCAATGCAGCTTCCGTCGCAGCGTCGAGCTTGGATGAAGGTTCATCGAGAATGACAAGACTAGGCTTCGTCAAGAAAACCCTCGTTAGAGCGAACAACTGAGCTTCACCCGCAGATAACGAAGTTCCGCCAGCCGACAGATGCGTATCCAATCCGTGGGGCAGCTTATCGATCCACTTTCGCAATTCGAGTCTTTCGGTGGTTTCCATAATCTCTTGATCCGACACTTTGCTATCGAATAACGTCAAATTGTCCCTGAGCGTCCCGTCAAACAATTGCACATCCTGCGTGACCATACCAACCCGTTTATAGAGCGCTTCCAACCGCAAAGATTGAATATCCGTGCCTCCTATAGTAATAACTCCGCTATCCGTGTTATATAAACGAAGCAGTAGACGGCTAATGCTGGTCTTCCCGCTGCCTGTACGTCCTACGATGCCGAGCCGTTCCCCCGGTCTCAAGGAGAAGTTGATATCTTGAAGGACGCGATTGTCCTTGTTATAGCTGAAGTTCACCTGGTTAAAGGCAACAGCAAGAGCTCCGTCAGGAAGCATTTCCTCCGTTCCTTCACGAATCTCGCTTCGCAAAGAAAGGATTTCACGGGATCGGCGCATGCCCGATTTGGCTTTCTGAAATTCTTGCACTTGGTTACCGAGTTGTTCAATCGGATCGTTCAGCATTTGCGTATATTGATAGACAAGATATAGCTCTCCTAAGGTGAGTCGACCTTTGAGATACATATTAACGCCAATGATCAGCACGACCGTGACGGCGAGTGCGAATAAGACGACTGTAGCATTCCAAGGGACTACGCGAAGCATCCAAGCTTTGCGCCCTGTTAGGAATACGCTGCGCATGGCAATGTGGAAGCGGCTCATAACATACGGTACGCCTCCGTTCGCCTGCACGTCTTCAATTCCGGCAATCCGTTCTTCGATAAGACCGAGCAGCGATGCTCTAGCTTGACGTTCAGCTTGCGTTGCGGTCACTCCGAGGTCGCGGATATACACCATAACCCCTATGGAAATACAAGTGAAGATGGTCATCGTGATTGCAATCGGCCAATTCGTAACAAACATATACCCGAGAATGCCTGCAAGGAGAACAAAGCTGCCGATGATCTGGACGATAAACAAAGCGAAGAAGTTCGACATATTGGTCACGTCGCCGTCAACGCGTTCAATCATTTCACCAGGTGTCTTCAGATTGTGAAACCGCATATCGAGCCGCAGACAGTGTTTAAGCAGATCAGCCCGCAGCCGATTGGTGGCTCGCCAGGCTACGTCGTTACCCATATAACTTACGGCTACCGTGAGCAGCTGGTTAGTAACGGCTACGACCAGAAACAGGCCGGCGAGACTGAGCAGACCGACAATCGTTCCTTTGGCGGACGCCGTGTCGATGAAACGCTGTATGATTTGCGGATTGATTAGTTGAAGCGCAGTGGAGGTCAGTAGCATCACTAAGAGAATAACGATTCGCCCCTTGACGGGGACTAGATAACGAAACAGCCAAAAGATGGATAAACTTCGTTCAGGTTTCACTACATACACTCCTTCTGAGGTTATTGCCTCGCCTTGCGATTCGTCGAGATATCTAACATAAAGGATTTTTTAGTTAAAATATAGACTTATGTTTTTCTCTGGGATATACTAATATTGTAAGGGATTGGAAACAGATCCCCTGCTTAAATAGTGCCTAAAATCGAGATCGCCACCTACGAGGTGGCGTTTTTTTTGATATTCGTGCTCCTTCTGTCGCAATGCAACCTCCCCGTCACCCTTCGGAACATTTCGCCTAAATGAAATGATACCATCTTGAGTTACTTGAAAATATATACAAAACAAATAGAAACCGTTTATTACTCAGCAAAAAACCGCCCCTTTGGAGGAGGCGGTTAGGCTTTCTTATCTGAGAGTGCTGAATTTGCACTCTCAGCGCAGCATTCGGCCGATTTTCTTGCTGAGAGTTCGAATTTTTTACTCTCAGCGCAGCATTCGGCCCATTTTCTTGCTGAGAGTTCGAATTTTTAACTCTCAGCTTCGCCGAACTGCCGATATCGGCAGTTTTCTTATCTGAGAGTGCAAAATCTGCACTCTCAGCGCAGCATTCGGCCGATTTTCTTGCTGAGAGTTCGAATTTTTTACTCTCAGCTTCACCGAGCTGCCGATATCGGCAGTTTTCTTATCTGAGAGTGCAAAAACTGCACTCTCAGCGCAGCAATCAGCCGATTTTCTTGCTGAGAGTTCGAAATTTGTACTCTCAGCTTCGCCGAGCTGCCGATTTCGGCAGTCATTTTTTCCAAAGACAGTTTGTTTCGAATACCAACTTCAACTATGATCTTCTCAAAAAGTTGTGTATTCTCTTTATTAGCTCCGATCTATCTGAGGAGAATCCAATGTTAGTTCCCCAACCATTCTTCCTAAGCCTATCCTCTAGTTGTTCAAATTCTTTTTTATCTTCATCGTTCAAAGTTATATGATGTGTGTTTTGGTATTCCGTGTACCTATATAGTTCGAAATATAAAGCCGATAATGTACTTCGTTCCTGTGCTGTCATTGTTCCTACATATTGACCAGCATCGACTGTGATACTTATTCCATCTAAAAGATTCTGTATTCTTACCACAATCAGCTCCGGTGATTCCCAATTGTTAGTCTTCTGATAGTTTATTTCACTCTCTACTTGAACTAAGGCATATTGTATCGCTCTTGAGGATACTGTTGGGTTGACCATGTCAATTCTTGATTCTAATTGTTTAATCTTCATGAATTGAAGACTAGAAAACAAAACAAGCACTATGATTATGCATCCTAATGTTATCTTCATTTTCCACTTATGAATCATATTTGACCTCCAGCAACGTTCTACAGCTCATCAATCAACGAAATCCCCTTCAAAACACGCATCTTGCTATCTTTCAAGAAATCGCGGGTCCACTGATCTGGTTGACTTAAATCCCAGCTTCGGTGCATGCCCACGACTACAATGATTTCACGTAATCTGAGGAAGAGCTTCAGTTGCTCCTTCCAGTTGTCTGGCATTTTACGATTATCCTCGGTGTATCCAAGCTCAAAATGTTGCATAAAAAGCTCATACTGTTCTCTACGTTCAACCTTAGAATCTTCCCCGAATACGTACAGCAAATAATAGAGTTGAATCGCGATGTCCTCGACATACCAACTGTACTGACATTCATCGAAATCATAAAGCGTAATTTGCCCTAGTTCATCGACAGTGAAATTACCAACATTAATATCACCGTGAATTAAACTGAAATTCTCAGTATTTACCGGTAAGCTAGTTAATTGCGTTTTTAGCTCCTCCAAGGCTAATAGGACTGGCCCAAGATCACTCGGCAAATAATCTTTTGCACTAATGAGATATTCATTCCATTCCCAGGTATGTCTAACAGCTATTGGTTGGTACAGTTTGGAGAGCTGATGGAGCCGACCCGTTACACGTCCACATTCTTCATAAAGAGTTGCATTCCCCAGGCATTCTGGATATCCGATTTTATTGCCGGGAGCAAACTTGAACGAGGTTACGTAGAAATCGATCGTATTTCCTTGAACACGTTCAACGTCCTTTCCTTCGAGTGACGACACAGGTTCTGCAACCAATAGTCCATTCTGCGAAAGATAGTGAATCCAATCTAGCTCTGCTTTAACGCCTTCTGTTGTGCGACGAGTGCTTGGCGTGAATCGGAGTATGTACTTCAACTCATCGCGATGATAGGAGTAAATAAAGTTTTGAAATCCTCCAATGAATGTCAGTTCCATCGGCTTGATCCCAAACCGGGCAGCACCTTCAGTGACATGTTCGTCCAGAAACATTATTTTTACTTTTGGGTCCATGAGTTCTCCTTTTAACTACGAAAGTTCAATACGAATTAGTTCTACTTCCTTATTGTTGCTGCAGATAAGCACACAAGGAAAAACATACGGAACGTAAGAACCAGAGCCCCCGAGGTCGATACTTGTATATTGTTCGTCCCGATGCTGGATGATAGGACTCCCCATGATGGTAATGAATAATTCATTAATCGCTTTTTGAGGTAGTAATAAAGCGCGCACTCTTTTACCTTCCCTCTCCATTAAGCACCCTTCATTAAGATAGACCACAAACTTGCTTTCATCTTCACGGAAGTCTGCCGGGTCTATCACATAGATTTCGACTATTCTGCCTTCTCTCTTAAATACATAATTCCCATGTCTCGTCATGAAGATTTTACGGATTACCCTGAACAAGCGAAACGTTCTTCCATGAAAAGTACCGTAAGCAAAGAGCGCAACAGCCATTCCAATCACCAACAAATTATTCGAGGGTTGTGCCTTTATATAACTAATATACGCTGTAGAAATCTCATAAAGATTCTTTAAACTGAACCGGATTGATGACGTTAGAAATATATCTGTAATCATTGCAATGAAAATTGGCAGCGAGCATAATAGCCCAACAACTAATCTCATAGGCCAGACGATAACTTCCTCCTGGAAATTCTTCTGGTAGTAAAAAAGCACGCCCATCAACCCGAGAATTGGAATAAAGATTATATTCGTTTTAAGCAAATAGATGGTGATCCCATAAACAAATCCCCAAACAAGAACGAACAGAAGGATTTTAAGAAACGCGACAAGTCGGTTGGTTTCTCCCTGTTTCTCTGCTCCCAATGGATTCTCTTTCTCTTCGGATAAATCTAGATCACATGGCTGCAATTTCATCTGTGTCCTAAGCGTGGAATACAACGTTTCAATATTGAGGGAAGGATATTGAGAGATTGGAATTTTGATTGAGAACATCCCACCGTACATATTATTGATTTCAGACAAGAAGGATTGATTCCTTTTCTTCATTTTTTCTTTAAGTACCAAGCCGATAAAAGTATGCCGTTGTACGGAAAAGACCTCTATGTCATAGATCTCATTCCATTTCGCTCTCTTAGTCCCAAATAAGGTCCTAACCTCGATTTCATCCAGGGTTACCTTTAGTGATTGTAGTCGTACTAAGCCTGCAAACAACCACCCATATAAGAAAAAAGCTAGCGGGAAAATCATAAGTAACTTAAATGCAATATTGAAATAAACACCTTCGATAGGGAGAAACAACATTGCTCCGAACAATCCTATCATGAATATGAACAGCAGGTGCATAGACCACTTCATTCGGGAACGCTGTTCAATCGGTAAATCATAATTTCCATTTTCAAGTTTTAATTCCAATTGAAGCACTCCCTGTTTTGACATTATATTCGAACTTATCATAAACCCAGTGCGATTTCACATACAAATTGTTCCACTATTCTACACGATAAGTCAACTATTAAACGATGTTAAGTTGTTTCACTCTCTTCTCTACTTGTCGACAAAATAAAAAAATCCGCTCAAATCGCGGATTCAAAAGCCGTTCTATATGAATTGTTCGTAACTCCCCCATCTCTCGCGTAGTTTTAGTTTCCCCCGATGAATGGCGCTCTTCACATTCGTGATGGAAATATCCAATACATTTGATATTTCTTCATATCGTAATTGGTACATATAGAATAAACGTAAGGCCTGCTTTTGTTTGAAAGGAAGCGTCTCGGTCACCATTTCGAAACTCCTCCAAAACTCTTTGCGATGGAATTGAATCTCAGGGTCATTCCAATGGTTCGAATCTATGGTTTGTTTTTCTTCATACAAAGGTAAGATCGTCTCTCTCTTGCGTTTACGATACCAATCAACATAGATATTGTGCGCGACTGTGAAGAGCCAGAACCTAATACTATTCTCATCTTCACAATTCTCTAGAAATTTACAAGCGCGTACGAATGTTTCTTGCATCAAATCTTCTGCATTTCCAGCGTCTCTTGTTAATTTGTATATATACCGATAAATTTCGCTCATATGCTTGAGATAAACTTTTTCAAATGGTATGTTCATATTCTCATCATCTCGAATCGTATTTAAGTTGGAATAGCCAGCGTAAAACTTTCTCTTCACTATACAAAAAGGTTACACTATCTTTTTTAATAATTAATGTGTTATTCCTTAAATTATCTTTAAGATTCCATAGAATCTGGCTTAAACGGCTAATAAATAACAAGAACCCGCTCCATATCCAATGGGCGGGTTCTTCTCATGGTATTTAATTAGGTTAATTAAATTTCGATTCATTTAATCAGGTTAATTAATTGCCTTGGAATATGCCTGTTATTAGTAAACATCAATTTCCCTTGACTTGTCCTTAACCAGTGACGCCTGATCCTTCTATTCGCGATGTTCTTGATTGGCGGCTTACTCATAGCTAAGCGCAGGAGGAGTCCGGCGAAAGAGATGCTGCTGTTCATCATCATTACTTCTCTCGGCTTCGTCATGTGGGGGAGTTTGATCTTAGGGCATCCGCTTGATCTGAACAAAGCGATAGCTATTATGATGGACAACCTGCTGTAGAAATGAAGAAGAGCATCCTGTTGATCAGGATGCTCTAAACAAACCCGCCGTTGGCACGAATCGTTTGACCTGTCACCCACTGTGAATCCGGGCTAGCTAGAAACAGAACAACTCTTGAAATATCCTCTGGTTCGCCTAAGCGCCCGAAGGAATTCATATTTCCAACCGCTTTAATCTGTTCGTCTGTCTTGCCTACCGTAAACAATTCCGTGTTCACCGGTCCAGGTGCGATTGCG
This sequence comes from Paenibacillus sp. J31R98, assembly GCF_056269245.1. NCBI lineage: Bacteria > Bacillati > Bacillota > Bacilli > Caryophanales > Paenibacillaceae > Paenibacillus > Paenibacillus sp. J31R98. The sequence goes on along the minus strand of NZ_JBWDNO010000001.1, from coordinate 1,156,346 downwards.
TTGATGGTAATGCCTTTAGGTCCTAATTCCTTGGCTAATTGACGAGTGAATTGTTCAACAGCGCCCTTGCTTCCCGCATACGAACTATATGTTGGAAACATCTGACCTGTCACCGATGTTGAGAAATTGATTATACGACCATTTTCCTTCATATGCAGCGCTGCCTGCTGTATGGCAAAGAAAGTCCCTTTGACATTAATATTGAACTGTTTATCGAAATCCTCTTCCGTCGTTTGCAGGATTGGCTTCGTAATCATGATCCCCGCATTATTGACTAAGATGTCGATTTGACCATACGTCTCTATGGTCAGTTGAAACAACTTTTCGATTTCCGCAACTTGACTGATATCCGCCTTAATCGCGATGGCTTCCCCCGACGCTCGCTTAATAGCAGCAACGACCTCGTCTGCTTTAGACGAATTGCTAGAATAATTCACGACAACCTTCGCCCCGTGAAGGGCCAGATCCTCGGCGATCCTCTGACCAATTCCTCTGGAAGCGCCTGTAACCAGTGCTACTTTACCTTCTAATTGATGCTTGATTTGTGATCCCGCCTCTTTATTAATATTGAAACTTCCCATATTTTTCTCACCGTGCATAAGGATTATTCGAGTTCAGGAACGATCAAGCCGCTTCAAATCGTTATGACGGAAGAACGTGCAACAATGAGAGCGGCACATCAAAAAAAAGGAGGAACGCGAGGTTCCTCCTTACTCTTAACGGGTTCTGAGCAGGGTGTTACTGTACGCCGAAGGTAAATACCGCATCTGGGTTTGGCGACAAGCTGTTCTTATCTCGGATCGAGTCGGCGCCATTGTTCGTGTAAGCGATCGTTCCGATCTTCCCCGAAGCAAGTGATGGTACTTTCAACACGATCGTTTGCCCGTCAAGATGACCTTCCGTAGGCGTAATTGATTTGCCATCTATGACGATGTTGAAGAAATTCGTCTCATCCTTGTAACCCTTGATGGGCTCGCTGAACGTGATCTTGATCGCTGTTCCTTGCGCGTCAACTTTCGCGATAGAAGGAATGGCATTATTCGCACTTGAAGCGGTAAAGAGGTACGCGCTGCTGTTATCAGAGTCCTTCAGCGAGGCGCCTTGATCGTCCACGATCCGCCCGTGGTTCGAATCGTACTCCAATCGATAACGCTGATTCGACTTCAGAGGATCCAGCCGATCCGCGTTCAAGTACACCGTAATCGCCTTGCGGTCTTGGGACAGGACGTAGCTCGCGTTGCCGCTGGAATGAATGTCGACTTCGTTTCCGCCGGATACGGCGTACAGGTAGAATCCACCTTCGTCATCAAGCCGTACTGGCTCACTGAATTGTATCTCGAACGTGTAGCGGTCCGTCGATACAATCTTCGTGACAGTAGGCGCTGGATTGGACGTCGCCGTTCCCGCGAATACAACTTGATAAGGATTCGAGTCTTCCTGCGTGCGGATGGCGTTCCATCCCGCCGCATCCTTGATGCTGTCCTTGAAGCGCAGACGGTACGTTTTGCCGGACTTCACTTCGTCATCCAGGTAGAGAGTGATTTCGGACACGATGCTGTTTGTGTCGTTCACACTAACACTGTCGATACCTATCGTCGAACCGTCGTCGCGCAGAATATTGAAACCAGACGCGCTAACGCCACGAACAGGCTCGCTGAAGGTTACCTTGATCGCCTTGCTGTTCAAAGCCGACACTTGCGTAGCATAAGGTTCGTCGTTGTTTTTCTCCGTGCCTGGGAATACCTTCTGATCCGCCCCGTCTTTCGTGACCAAACCAGGCAAATCAGAGATGCGCCCGACATAGGCATGACCCGCGACGAACAGGGAAGGATTACCCGATTGCTTCGTCCTTAGCTGGATCACAACAACGTTATTCGCGCCGGACTTACGGACTACATATTCGCTCCATCCGCTCACGTCGACAGATCGGTTGTTGTCCTTAAGAACTGTCAAATCAAGTGAGGCAACGTCGGAGTCGGACAGCGCCCGGCTGAATGTCGCTTGAACCGTGTTCTGATTGACAACCTCGAGCTTCTGAAGCTCGATCGACTCTGTCGTCCCACGATCGCTGCCAACAAATTGAATGCGCGTATCCGTGGCGATCGCGTTACCGCTCAAGTCCTTCACTTGATTGATGGTGACGGAATAGACTCCGCCAGGCGTCTGGTCGTTAGTCGTGAGCGTGACTGTCTTCTTCGCGTCGTCGTACACCGCGCTCTTGACCGTGCCGAGATTGCCGTCAAGCTTGTAATTGCCCGCGCGGCTCGCCGTGCTCGCATCCAGCCGCTCGCTGAAGGTTAAGACCACTTGGCGTTCTGCCGCTTGAATGCCGACAACAGTCGGAGCACTGCGGTCGATGTAGCCGCCAAAATACAGGTTCGTTTCCTTATCCATCAAATTGCCTGCCAGATCGGAGATTCCTTGAATCGTCAAGGTATACAGGACGGCATCCGTCTGCTTCGTCGTCGTGAGAATAACCGTACGGCCGTCAGGGTCAAGTATGACGTTGGTTACCTTGAGATTATTGTTGATTGAGTAGTTGGATGCTTTCTTCGCTTGATCCGCATTGACCTGTTCGTTGAACTGCACTTCGACGGTAGAGTTGCCAAGCACGGATACAGAATCAACAAAAGGCTTATTGTGGTCGTTCGTGCCTTTGAATTCAATATTGCTCCGCGTGTTCATAACGTTACCGGCCAAATCTGCGATGCCACGAATCGTCAGCTTATATTCCTTGCCGTTCACTTGTTCGTTCGTGTAGAGCGTCACTGTTTTGCCATCGCTGGCGAGAGTTGCTCGAGTGACGTACAAATCGTTATTGATGCTGTAGTTATTCACGTTGCGAGCATCGCTTGCGTCGACCTTCTCGCTGAAGACAACCTTGATCGTCGAATCGTTCTGTCCAGCGACGGACACGACGGTCGGCTTCGAGCCGTCGAGGTCGTAGATGCCGTAGAAGTACAAGTCGCTCCGGGAAGTCATCGTATTGCCCGATAGATCCTTCACGCCGGATACGGACAGCCGGTAACGATAATCGTCCTCTTGCGTGCTCGTCGTTATCGTGACCGTGCGGCGATCGTCGGATAAGGTAAAGCTATAGAGATTGAGGTCGCCGGTAATGATATCGTAATTGTCTGAATCTTCTGCTGTGGTGCGGTTAACCTGCTCGGAGAACGTCAGACGAATTGTCCGATCTCCCAGGCTCTCAACCTTGGTGATTGTAGGACGAGTGCTGTCCCCCGTACCGCCAGAGCCTCCGTTGTTATCCCAGATCGCGGTATAACGCCAGCTCGTTCCGTCCACCGTAAGCGTGTACATGAGGTTCGCTTGCTGCGGCCCCGTCGTGACAATAACGGTATTGCCATTCGAGGACAGAGTCGCTGTTCTGATCGCGATCACCGTGCCCTGATCGTCCTTAAGCGAGAAGCTGGACAGATCAACCGAGGCGGCGACTTTATTCAGAGTGACTAGCAGGATACTGTTCCCCAGTGGTTGAACGCTGCTCACTTGAAGCTTTTGCAGGTTATGCTGCTGATAAACGGCATAAGCGGCATCGACGAGCTGACCGCGTGTAGCAGCAAATCTGTAATTCGTCTGATAAGAGATAAATCCGTGATCGAGCGCGCTGCTTACCGAGCTCCTTGCCCAAGCGGATACGATTCCACTCACCGGCGAACTGCCGTTTCCGTAGCCATAAGCCCGAACCAGAACGGCAGCCAGCTGCTCCACCGTTACGTTAGCGGAGGGAGAGAACTTACGCGCAGCAGTTCCCGTCATGAGTCCCGCATTGTTCACAGCCTCCACTTCATGATAGGACCATCTTGACTTCAACACGTCGTCAAAGCTCGCCCTCGCCGGGTTGGTGTCCGCTAGACCCCAAAGCCGGTACAGCACGGCGGCGAATTGTTCACGCGTCATCGATTGGTTAAGTCCCGCACTGCCATCCCCAAGTCCAGTAAAAATTCCTTGGTCCTTCAGCACCTCGAACTTCTCTTGCGTGGAAAGCGACTCCGCACCTACAGGAAAAGCCGGAATCGCCAGCGCCAGGAGCAGCAAAGCGATCAGCAATTTCCTTACAAATGTCATGTCCTAACCTCCTCTTCCGCGAGCCATGAAGACCCGCTGCGATGAATCTGTTCAATTAGACGCTGGCAGGTTACATTATGTTGCGCTGACAAAATCTATTAGGCCATCTGTCGAAACTTGCGAAATACCGCGTAATTACTAGAATAATCAACAAAAAAACCCCTTTTGTGCAGGGGTTTTAAATCTATACTCTATTGAATTTAGGTAACATTATGTATCAATTTGTTGAGATTTAGAGAGGAAGATTTTTTTTATTTTTTTCTAAACAATATCTTCAATAGGATCGATGGCGAGAACAACGTGCTTACTGGGCGTAATAAATTCATCACATGCATAAACGCCAGATAGATATCCGTATTTTCCGAAGAACGATGAAAGATCCTTCCGGTATACCATTGAAGTACTGAGAGTCCGACTGGTTTCTTGCCCGTCACATGCTGATAACGAAAATCCTCGACAAGAATGATTCTCCATACAGGATCAATAAGCTTTGCTATCCTGTTATAGTAGCGCTTGGTCAATTGGGGCGCAATGTTCTTCCTTCCTTGCCGCTCTTGCTCGAGACAATCTTTTAACGCCAATGCCTCCAGAGCAGCTACTGACATGCCTTGCCCAAAGACCGGATCAAATCGACAGAACGCATCACCAATAAATAAGAATCCCTGCGGGAGATTATTGATCCTCTCATAATGATGACGTGCAATATACGGAACCTTATGGACTTTGATGTCCGAGACAGGCTTTGCACCTTGCAGTTCATCGTAAATCATCGGATGGGGTAACTTTCGAGTAAATGCGATGAAGCTTTCAGAGTCGTCAAGAACGGAAGATGCAAGTTCACTATCGTAGCCAAACAATGTGAAAATATGACGATTGCCCTCAATACGGCATACGGCTCCTCCGATTTTTTCGATTGGCGCTGAAGGGTACACCAATAGAGTGGTCCAATCCCTTGGCGTAGCACTTAAATCATAAATTTGACTCACATAGCAAAGGTCAATTCTCACTTTCTCTTCGGGAACCCGATATTGCTGCGAATGAAACCATTGATGAAATCGTGATCCATATCCGCTTGCATCGATGACCAGATCAGCAAGGATATCTGTTGGCTGAGATGAGCCTGTTTCTAAGGCCTGGACTCCATAAATCATATTCTGCTTCTCATCAAACAAGGGCTGCAAGGCCATCGTGTTATATCGGATTCGCAAGTTGGGATTTTGTCCCGCTAGAAGTCGAATATGGCTTTCTAAGAAGGGGCGACTTTGAAGATGAACGAATATATCCCCAACAAATCGCTTCTTCCATACCCCGTGATGGAACCACTTGAGATCCCTCGCCCCATTAATACGGGTTGAACCATCCTGCAGCATAGCCTCGACGATACCGGGGAATAGCTGTTCCAACGCTAGTTCCCCTCCCTTGAGCAACGCATGGAGATGATAACTTTGAGGAACTTCCTTTCTCGGTTGTTTATCGAGAGGCTCTGCACCTCGTTCGAGTATGGTTACTTCCTCAAAGTAACGGCATAACACTTGCGCCGCACATAATCCGGCTATGCCTGAACCAATTACAAGTGCATGTGCTCCTAAGCGTTGAGTCATTTTCACGTTCTCCCGCCTTGCCTTGAGAATTACTGCACATATGCTAAAATCCTACTTACGATCGCGTCTAATGGATCAATGGTATCAATTAGTAGTTCACCATCAATCGGCTTAATGCTTAGGTCATTATAATAATCCTTGAGTTCATTAAAATCCGTAATCAATTGATTGGGTAGTGGATTAAGTTTTCTGACATTGAATCGATTAGCCCACAGCACTTCATCACTGCAAATACACAGAATCGATTTCAACACGTAGTTGTGATGAATGAGCCACTGTTCAAAACTCTTCATTTCCTCTTCTCGATTGAACGGAAAATCAAGAATAAACCGCACATTATGACCAGCATTGGTTTGCAGCATTCGAAACAAGATGCCATACGAAACTTTATTTCTTTGTTCATGATTCTCATCATATTCAGCTATAACATCATAACAATCGTCTTTGCGAATAACAGGAGCGTTTAACTTCGACATTAACAGATTTGAAATCGTTGTTTTACCGACCCCAGGTCTACCCCTTAATAAAATGACCTCTCCCAAAGTACACCCCCATCTCATTTAGAGCGATTGCCTCTTCCCACTCCGGCCTCTCACAGAAACTTATGTATATCGTTTGTTACTCGTTCTATGATTTCCTCACGGTTCTCCTCAGTCATATGATAAATTTCTATCCCAGTAAGTTCTTTAATCTTGTCAACTCTCGGATGGCTGTCCACACAAATTGTGCCTAGGATGATATGGTTAGAATTCGAAATTACTTCGTGGATCAATGTTTCAAAAGGAGCCGATAACATTTGCATAAAACCGATCTCATCCATAACGGTAATCTTCTTCGTATCTATGGATTGATTTATTGCCTTCAAAGCAATACTTTCAAAAGCATCTATGTCTACTCCGTATCTCCCTACGCGAGTTGAACTTTCACTTTCAACACTTGCAATGCACACTGTTTCACCATTAATTGTAATGCAGTTAAATCCAGTACGGTTTGTAGTATCTCGTATTTCTTCAGTGTAAAAGCCACCAAAATAATTGGGGCCAATGTGTTGAATAATTCGTTTTATCGCTGTTGATTTCCCCACTCGTGCTTTCCCGGTTAACAGAAAACATGTTTTCAGCTTCTTCACTCTCCCATTATTTATAAACTTCATTATAAAGGTTATTAAGCTTTTCCCTATCAGTAACTTTAAATTTATATTGGATTCCTGTCTTTAATTGAAGTATCACACCATCCGGGACTACCCTTTCTTGAAAGGTTGGAAGTATTCGAGTAGGTTGAATCTATTATAGCGCAATTACACAATCTGGATTATAATGGTAAAAACTCGCGAGAGGCGTGGATTATAGATGGAGGGTCAACCTAATAGAGATTTTTTTGAAAGAGTTTTTTATTTGTCCCAAAATGGGTTTGATTTTATTTTCATTCTAATGCTGATTGTATTGGTTGTAGGGTTGGTCTTGGCTATTGTGAGGAGGAAGAACTTATCTGATAAGAAAATTATGTTTATTGGTTTCCAATTCATTTTTTTAGGATTTGTCTTTTCAACAATTGTTGATTTTAAAGTTCGTTATCCAAGCTTGTCCTTTATTACTATTTTACTCGGTATGGTTATAAGTCTCATTGGATTACTAAAAAAGAATTCCGACTGAGTTGAGGAGTCCAGATGGATACCAAACGATTTGAATACTCGCTGAGATAAAGGCGCCAGCCTTCTTTTGCATAACTCTGAATCGTTTCCCAATGAGTAGGATCGGACCAAAGGCCACCTAGAGAGGTTTCAACAAAAATATATTCAAACAATCCTGTATACCTCCTTTTATAAAATAAAATCCCGTTACATTGATCGAAATAGCCATTTGCATAAACCCTTTCCATGCATGTCTATCCACGCTGAACATCCTCTCTGTCTCACGGCAAGCGTATAGTATCACTCACGTTTGTTCTTCTCGATATAGATTTCAAAGGCTTTAATACCACGAGTCAAAAAATGAATTAATAAGTAAAGGCAATATAGGCCAAGCAAGATAAACAAACCATATACAACAATCATGACCTGGGCATACATCGAGAATAAAGACATGTTACTAGAGATATTCATTATTGTTCCTCCCATATCACTTCAAGCTTGATGTTATTTTTGACAGCGCTGTTGTGAGCATCATAGATCGCAAACACCCATGCAGATACTCCAGCAGCAATGCCGAATCCCGATATGCCTTCTGGAATTATGAGTCCAGCTACTATAAAAGCATCCACAACGAACAGTAGAATCCCCTTCTTTATGTTGCCGTTGTATACTTGCCCCAGCCCCGCCACGGCCACACTCAGTACGGCTGCAACGTTAGGATTCTTGTGCATGAATATTCCCCCTTGTACGCATAAAAAACTAGCCTCCACTCAAAAAAATACCCTCTGAACTCACATTAGATTGCCTTGTGAAAGGTCTAATTGCAGCTTAGAGGGTGGAAGGGGATTGGGTGTAAGAATAAGCATACTATACATGTTTTAAAATAGACTTATATCGTCATTTTCTTGGTGTTAAAACAATTAACTGTTATTTAATCATTTATCTAATCAAGTCCCCTCTCGAAACTGCATGTTAAGCATGTGTTCCAAATAAAAAAAAAGAAGCAGCGATTCGCATTCGCTGCTTCTTTGATAACTGAATTAGTGCGCTGCCCTTCGAGCCTGTTCCTGCTTTAATTTGTCAGGGGTAACATCAATTCCATTCGGATCGATGATGGTTGAATTCAGGAGCAGGCTGCCAACAGAACCACGGAATATCTGAAGATATTCTTTACGCAACTCGGCTTGTTCTGATTTCTCAGAAGCCGTTAAGCTTCTATCCTTCTCTATTCTAGAAAGCTCATTAATTCGATTAAGTATATTCAGCATAATGGCCTACTCCTTCATTGCGGACGTTCAATCGAGAATACGTTGCCCAAGGTTGAATAGAAATTGCCCGCCATCCGGCTGACAGGTTCCAGCTTCTTCGCATCGATTCGCCCTTCCTCTAGAAGCTCTTCCGAGATCTGAAAACGAACCACGCGCGCGATTAACAGGTCGCACCCCGGTGTTCCAGCTGCACCGCCAAGCTCTAACGACTGTTCCAGAACACATTCCATTCTGATCTTGGACTCCAGAATTCCCGGAACACTCACTGTTTCACTGGCAATAGGCGTGAGCCCTGCTAGAATCACTTCGCTTTCATCAGGAGGCAAACTCGCTGCAGTTTGATTAATGGCCTCCACATTCGACTCATCCACGATATGAATAACGAGCTCACCCATCGCTTTCGCATTTCGTGCGGTGTCCTTCTTCTCGCCATTCTTACGCTGAACAGCAACCGATAACAGCGGCGGGTTGCTGGAGACGATTGAGAAATAACTGAACGGCGCTCCGTTTAATACGCCCTGCTCCGAAAGCGTAGTTACGAACGCAATGGGACGCGGAACGACACTACCGATAAGGAGCTTATAATTATCTCGATCACCTTGAGCTGCCGGATCTATTGAGATCATATCGTGTGAAACCATTTTGTCGCCGCATCGACCTCAGAAGCAGTGAGCTGGTGACCATAATTCTCCCAATGAACGGAAACATCGGCTCCAGCATCTCCAAGCAGCTGTTGCAATTCCTCGGTTTCGCTTGGCGAGCAGATCGGATCGTTCGTACCAGCGCCGATGAATATCGGAGTACCTGACAAATCAGGCAGCTCCTTTCCGCGCAACGGCACCATGGGATGATGCAAGATGGCAGCTTTGAACGCATCCGGGTAATGGAACAGAAGACTACCCGCGATGTTCGCGCCATTCGAGTACCCGACAGCCACGAAGCTGCTGCGGTCTATACCATACTGAGCAGCTGCTTCATCCAGGAAATCGTAAAGCTCTTTCGTGCGGATTACAAGATCCTCTTCATCGAAGATGCCTTCCGCCAAACGCCGGAAGAACCGTGGCATCCCATTCTCCAAGATGTTACCGCGAATGCTTAGCAAGGAGGATCCTGGAGAGATCCTCTTCCCAAGTGGGATCAAGTCTCTCTCCGTTCCGCCCGTACCGTGCAGCAACACTAACGTTGCAGCGTCTGGCGACGAACCCTGTTCAAAGATATGTTTCATAACTTGCCAACCTCCAGTTCACGAACTTGAATCGGATGTAGATTCGCTTCGATCTGCTCGCGTTTCGGTTCAAACCAAGATGGCAGCATCAATTTCTCGCCTAGCGCTTCAGCAGTCTCATCATTAGCAAATCCCGGTGGATCCGTAGCGATCTCGAACAGAATGCCGCCTGCTTCCCGGAAATAGATCGCGTTGAAGTATTGTCGGTCAATAATCTGAGTCGGCTGATAACCAGAAGTCAATACCTCCGTTTGCCACTGAGCATGCTCTTCGAAGTCCTTCGCTCTCCAAGCAATATGATGCACCGTACCAGCGCCGCCTGCTCCCCACTCCATATCAGCTACCGGTACGTCGATGATGTTCCCGATATTTGCAGAGGTTTGATAACGTGCATATCCTTGATCCTCACCGACTTGTTTCATGCCCAGAATATGTTCTAGAGCGTGTCTCGTTTGTGCCGATTTGGTGCTAAACAGCACGGCGCCGCCAAATCCCTTAATCGCTTTATCGGTAGGAACTCCGCTGAAGGACCATTCACTGTTCGATCCTGCATCACGCTCCACGATTTCAAGCAACAGCCCTTCGTTATCTGAGAACTGGATATATTCCTCAGAGAAACGAGTCACTTTCTTGATTGCAATCCCGAAGCCTTTCAACCGATCTTCCCAGAAGTTGAGTGCTCCAACAGGAACGACATAAGTGGTGATTCCCACTTGCCCGCCGCCAACCTTTCCCTTGCGGGAATTCGGCCATGGGAAGAACGTAATGATCGTGCCCGGCGTACCGGCTTTATCACCGAAATACAGATGATATACATCAGGAGCATCGAAGTTAATCGTCTTCTTCACAAGGCGAAGACCAAGTACACCTGCGTAGAAATCGACATTAGCCTGAGGATCTCTTGCAAAGGCCGTAATATGGTGGATACCAGCAGTTTGTAATGACATGAGTAATCACTCCTATAGGATTCATTTTTATGGAGCACATTTCCGAGCTATTTCCTTTAGTATTCCGCTATTCTCATGAAATAAAAGAAGTTTCGCGTTAGTTCATCAGTGCATCCAACGAGTAAGCACCGGCACCGGCAAAAGCTACACCGATTACCACTACGAGTATGACAAGCGGATATTCATATCCGTTAGCCGTTACCCACAGTCCGTTCTTGACATGCACTTTAACGATGGCTCCCAGCATGGTTAATGCAATAAGTGCGGCTGCCAGTGGTGTGAACAATCCTGCTGCGAATAATGCGCCTCCGACTAATTCCATAAGCCCTGCCGCAACAGCCATCAGAACGCCGGGTCTCATGCCGATCGATTCCATCCAACCGCCTGTACCTTTGGGTCCATAACCGCCGAACCAACCAAATAACTTCTGTGCACCATGCCCAATAAACAACAATCCAATCACGACACGAATCATCAACAATCCTAAAGCCAACATATTTCATCTACCTCCATTTAATTTGGGTTTAATAATCTTTAATTTAAGATATAAGTCAAAAAAAAGCGTTGATTCAAGCTGCTAACTATCCACGCCTTTTCCTAATTTCTTCAGTAGCTCAATGAGGGTCAGCTTTTCTTCATGGGATAAGCTTTGTGTCATCACATGTATAGAAGCAGCATGCTTCGGGAAAATGTCATCAAACAAGTCGTTCCCAGCTTGTGTAAGCTCTGCAAAGATGACTCGCCGATCTTCTTCACATGGGACCCGCTTGAGCAGCCCTTTCTTCTCCAGCTTATCAATGTTATATGTGATGCTTCCGCTGGTAACTAGGATCTTCTCGCCAATTTGCTGTAAGGGAATTCGCCCCTTCGTATACAGCACTTCAAGAATCGTAAATTCAGAAGAAGACAGCTCGTATTTCTTCATATCTTTAACTGCTCGATCCATAACCGTTCGATAAGCTTTGGAAAGAACAACGAATGCTTTAAGTGAAACCGCCTGTTCGTCATCGATTTGGAATGACATGGCCAACACCCCCTCTCGTTTGTCTTGGATTTAATTATCTTGAATTAAAGATAAATCATTTCTGCGGCAATGTCAACACCTTTCTTGAACCCGACAGAAGAGCCGAGTCGACGATATGTCGATCCGGCCCTCTGCTTCAACTACTTTCTAAGAAACTTACTCATTCAAGTAAATGCCAACCCGGTTCTGCAATTTCTTCGCCGCATCTTCAGCCGACTCGCTGCCATCGAAGAATGCATTCGCCTCTTCCAGCACCATGTTCATAACAGCATCATCCGCCCCGTCGTAGCGTTTGACCCGTGAGAGGATATCCTCTACCTTCTTCATATCTGCATCCGTCAATGTAGGCATATTCGAGGCGTCAATTCCCCCTACTGCCGTTTTGCCACCACCGTTATTTGCACTATTCTTAATCTGCTCATTCATTTGTTTGATCTTATTGATCGTTGTATCTTTGCGTACCGAGAGACCCGGTAATTCTAGAGCACCTTGCATCTCGGGACTAAGCAGATATTCCATGAATTCCCACGCTTCTTCCTTCACACCAGACTTCGCGTTCATGGCAAGCATGAGATCACTCGAGTATGTCATCCCCTGAGCTTCACCGCCGGATGGAGTCTGGAATGAGTGTCCATCTCCTTGAGGGAAGAAGAGTTTGGGTAACGAAATTAAGAAAGAAGGCCCGTGCACTGGCATATAAGCGAATGATTGTGCGTTTGCTTCACCAGCTACTTCATTAACTAAACCATCGTCATATAAGCCTTTCCAGTTCTTCAGCAGCGTTGCAAAATCTCCGGAGTCAAAGGTTGGCTTCTTGGCTGCCGAATCTACATAATGCTCGTAACTTGATGCTACCATTAGTTTAATCAAATCGTCCTTCTTCATCCCTGTCAGCGCATAACGGTCAGGCTTGCCGTCACCGTCGCCATCGCCATCTTTGCTAAGCTTATGAACAATATCAATGAAGTCTGACCATGTCCATTTGGAATCATCGAGATTGATGCCTGCTTGCTTCAGTTGCGCTGAATCGCCTAACATGACATTCACCCCGAAACAGACCGGCAAGCCAAACTGTTTACCGCCTTTCGTCACTGCATTCATAACGCCTTCGTAGTAATCTTGAAGTTTGAAGGAGCTATCGTTCTGCATCAATGGACGAAGATCCTCAACAAGCCCCTTATTCACATATTTATCGAAGGGCAAGCCCTGAATAGCAATAAGATCATCGCCGTTGCCTGACATCAGTGCCGTATTGATCGTATTCACGAATTTCTCATTGTTGGCCGCATCGTCGCCAGAAGGTGAAGACGTAGATGAAGCTGCAGATGAAGCTCCTCCTGAAGAGGCAGCGACTAGCGCATCGATCTGAATATCAATATCCGGGTGTGACTTCTCGAAGTTTGCTTCAGCTTGTTCCAAGAAACGATCGCTTTGCGGAACGGCAATTTTGACTACTTTCTTGCCGCTGCCCGAATTAGCAGGAGACTGTTGCCCATCTGCATTTCCTACGCCGTTACCTCCATTACTACCGTTCGAACATGCCGTTACCGCCGATATTACCGCAAGGCTGACACAAACCGTTTGAATCATTTTTTTCGTCTTCGTATTCATTATGATACACTCCCTATAATCGAATTATTATTTCAATCTAACCCGCTGGCCATCGTCCAGCGGCTCGCTCATCTGTTCAATGACACGATCACTCGGCATAAGGCCGCTCGTAATCTCCGTGTTTACTGCATCCGCATCACCAATGGTGACCGTAACTTTGCTGACCGTATATACACTGCCAAGCGGGCCCTTGCTCTCCTTGACAATCCACACATAAGGACCGTTATCACTTTGTTGAATGACGTGACTTGCAAGCATGATCTTGCCGATTTTACCGGACTTCTTCACGGACAGCTTCATATGATCTCCAAGCTTCAATTGCTGTCCGGTTAACTGAATCGTAATTTTCTTGCTCTTCTTATTGGGGTTGCCATCACCGCCGGATCCGTCGCCAGAACCGGAACCGCCAGGTTTACCGCCTGAACCGCCGTCACCATCACCGTTCGCATCTTCGATCGCTTGAACGGTTCCTTTCACCAACCACTGCTTATCGTTTCGAGAAGCCGCCAGCTGCACCGTTTCTCCAATGCGCAGCTGGTCTGCACTGTCTGCATCATTGACCGAGCTAAAGATAAATCCCTTGCTTACATCCGCAAGGATCAGGACAGACTGTCCTGGCGAGGAAGCCATTCCCTCTGTCGCCTGTAATTGCGTGACGATCCCGCTGAACGGCGCCTTCACGCTGCCTGCTTTCTCAATTCCTTCGCGCATGGACTCCAGTTTGCGAATTTCGATGCCCAGATCGTACTGGGCAATCTTCAGGTCGCGCTTCAGATTGCGAACAGAGACTTGATCGTCTTGTTGATACGCAGCCATGATCTGCTCCTTCTGTGACTCCATCCGCAGCTTCATCTGAGCATAACGCGCCTCTTCATCCATCAGATTCCGCTTCAAATCCGTCGTGTCGTAAGCAATCAGCAGTTGCCCCTTCTTGACGCTGTCTCCAACCTTCACATGAATCTTGGTTACATTGCCGGCTCCGGTTGGATACACCTCCTCGGTATTACCTGCTTCCAACTCTCCGTCGCCGGTAATGGTATAACTAAGCGTACCGACTGTCGGATTCATGACCGTCACTTTAGGCAGTACCAGACCAGCGATGGTATTCGAGAAGAAGGTGAGCAAAGCCAAGCCCCCTATGAAGATGAGCAGAATCGCTCCCATCAGACGTCTACGCCGCTTTAGACGATTGTCGTCCAGCACTGTGGACATCCTCCTCACTCCTTCCTAACTTGATGTTTGTTAACCCTTAAGCCCTGATAGCTGAATACCAGCAATCAGATCGTTCTCGCCATAGAGAAAAATGAACAGCATCGGCGCCATGTAAAGCACGGAAGCAGCAAATGCGATGCCAAGCTCCCCTTCTCGTACCGTGGACAAATAGACGGAAAGCGGTTGTTTATACGCATCAGTGAGCATAATAAGCGGCTGCTCAACCATGTTCCAGTTATCGATAAAGAGCAGAATAACGAGTGCTGCGAGACCCGGTCGGCACATTGGCAGCACCACTCGAAAGAAGAGCTGCATGTGGCCTGCACCGTCCATTTTGCCTGCTTCGACATAAGCGTAAGGAATTTGCTCGATAAACTGTCTCAGCAGGAATACCCCGAATGCGGAGAAGATGCCTGGCCATATAATCGCGCCGAAACTATTTAGAAGTCCGAGCCGGTCAGCAATAATGTAATTGGGCACAAGCGTCACCTGAAACGGCATCAGCATCGTAATGAGATACAGGAAGAACAACTTGTCCCTCCCGGGAAACCTCAGCTTGCCAAGCGCATAAGCCGCCAGCGAAGCGACAATGACTTGCCCTATAATGATCGGCACGGTCATGACTACCGCATTCCAGAACATGAATAGGAATTGCGGCTTCCGAAACAGTGCTTCTCCGTACTGCTCAAACGTTACTTTGTCAGGCACAAGCTTGAGGATCGCATACTCATTCGGATGCTTCGCAGAGCTTGAATCGTTGTCCCCGCTTGGCGACAAGATCCCATATGCACTGCCGATCTCACCCTCCGACATGAAGGAATTACTCACTGTAAACAGAAGCGGAAACAGCATGATTACAACGAAGAACGCAAGCATGATGGTGAGCAACGTTTTCTTCAGAACCCGAGTCTTCTGTATCATTGCATCCACCTCCTTGCGCGCCGCTCCAGCCGGAACAAGATGGACACAAACAAAGCAATCGCAATAGCCATGACATAAGCTGCAGAGGTGAGCTTCTGGTAATCGAGTGATGCGAACATATTGTTCATATAGTGCTGCAGCATATAAATACTGTCATTGGGGTATTCTCCGGCAATCAAATAGGTCTCGCGGAAAACCTTGAACGAACCGATGACCGACATAATGAAGACGAAGAACATCGTTGGCGTTAAATAGACGAGTGTGACATGACGCAGTTTCCACCACCAACCTGCGCCTTCAACGGAAGCTGCTTCGTAATAATCCTCAGGGATATTTTGAAGTCCTGCTAGATAAAGCACCATGTTGTAGCCCATGTTCTTCCACAGATAAACCAAGATAACGACGGCTCGTGCAGTGTTTGAACCCATCCAATCCTTCGTCGCCAGCCCGTGGTCATGCAGGAAAGCATTCAGATATCCATTGTTGTCGAACAGAATTTGCCACAGCATGACGATCGAAGCTACCGGAACGACAAGCGGCATCACATAGAACGTTCTCATCCAGTTCCGAGCGTACACTTCTCGCATGAGCAACAGCGCCAATATCAGCGATAGCGTCATCAATAGCGGTACGCTCACCGCCGTGAATAGAGCCGTATTCGACGCAGCCTTGTGAAACGAACTGCTCTGGAATAGCTCCTTGTAGTTGGCAAGACCGACAAAGTTGCCGTTCACCGGACTGTCTACCAGTGAGTAGTAACAGCCTGCAGCAAACGGGAGCAGATAGAACAGACTAAAGCCTGCCAAGCTTGGCGCCAGGAACAAGATCGCCACACTGCCATCGCGTCGCAACAAGCGTTTGAATTTCATAACAACCTCCTATACGATAGTGAGTAATGATGATTGTGTTTCCGACAGTTGTAACTATAAAAGAGCGATGTGACAGCTGTGTGACAATGAAGGAGGAAACGATATTTTGTACGGGAAAGTGTTGATTGTAGAAGATGAGCCCCTCATTAGGCAGCTCATTGCCGACTATCTGCAAGCCGAGAACATTGAGGTAATCGAGGCGTCAAACGGCAAGGAGGCACTGCGCTTATTCGATTCGGAGTCGGTTGCCCTCGTAATTCTGGACATTATGATGCCGAAGCTAGATGGTTACAGCGTCTGTCACTCGATACGGGAACGGTCAGATGTGATGATTATAATGCTGACAGCGAGATCCAATGAGGATGACAAGCTGCATGGTTACGAGCTCGGCGCGGACGATTATATGACCAAGCCGTTCAGCCCTAAGGAGTTGACCGCGAAGGTCAAAGCGCTTCTCAAGCGGGCGGAACTCATGGCCGCAGCTTCGCCCGCTGCGATGGATCAAGAAGGTCTTATTTCGCTGGACGGGCTGACAATTAATAAAGCGTCTCACGAGGTTATGGTCGATGGCGAGGAGCTTACGCTGGCTCCGAAGGAATATGATCTTCTGCTCTATATGTATCACAATCGGAATATTGTGCTGACGCGGGAGATGATGCTCAATCAGGTATGGGGCTTCGATTATTTCGGGGATGAGCGTACAGTCGACACCCATATTAAGCGTCTGAGGCAGAAGCTTGGCAACAAAGCGGAGCTTATCTGCACGATGCGCGGCAATGGCTATCAGTTCAAGGTGAAGCGATGAAACAGAGACGCAGCATTGCATTTAAGCTGTTTATCGTCACGGCGATATCATTCGTAGCGTTCATTACCCTCATCATGGTGCTGCAGCTGTCTTTCTTCGAGAGCTATTACGAACGGCAGAAGATTACGGACATAAAGCAGGAGTTCACGGGACTGCGGGATAAATATGTCGTTGTAGGCGACGATGCTTCTGCTCCTGGAACGGATGCGCCCGTTGCTCCGAATAGCCCCGATAATTCTCCAGACGCGGACACGCAGAGTAAGCCCGTTTCGCCATCAGATACAACCAATTCGAGAACATCGGAGACGACTACGGCACCGGAGTACGGGGATTACACGCCAGTTGGAAAATCAGGGAGCGACGATGCGAACTCCGCAGGTTTACCGCTCTATTTCTCGCCTTTCGAGAGCAACTACTATGCTTTGACTGCGAGGTTTCAGATCGAGCAGGATGGTATTAAAGCGATTGCAATCGGTGCCGGCAGGAAGCAAAAAAGCATCATGATCAGCAAAAATCAGTTGACTGGCGAAGAGCTGAGAACGATTCAGAGCCCCTTCTCCCCGGATCAAATGAACAATTTGATGACAGGCGTTGCCCAGTGGTTGCAGGACAAAGTGAAAGTAAGCCAGGTGTTTGACAGCAAGGAAACCGTCGTATACCGTGCCCAAGGATTGGGGCCGGACAAGCTCGGCAATAATCAGCTCATTGTGGCAGCCGCGCTCCCCTCTGCCGAAGGCAAACGCCAAGTTCTCTTTGCCGTCTCTTCGTTGCGTCCGGTCAGCGATGCGGGAGCTGTCATCCAGGATTTCTATCTGTATTTCTACGGACTTGCTATCGTACTCATCTTGCTTCTGTCCTTTATTTACTCCGGCATGATTACGAAGCCGCTGCGCAAGCTGAATCAAGTGGCCCTCCGGCTCTCCAAGCTGGACTTCTCGGTGAAGAGCGACATGAAGCGCAATGACGAGATCGGCACCCTGTCGCAAACATTCGAATTTCTCTCCGATAATTTGCAGCATGCGCTCGGCGATCTGCAATCGGCGAACATTCAGCTCAAGGAAGAGTTCGAGAAAGAAAAGCAGCTGGAATCGATGCGGCGCGATTTCATTGCGGGCGTCTCCCATGAGCTCAAGACGCCGATCAGTCTCATCAGCGGCTATGCAGAAGGCCTGCGAGATGGAATTGGCGGCGCCGAGAAGCGTGATCAATACCTCGGCGTCATTATGAACGAGACGAAGCGGATGTCCGGACTTGTCAACGATATGCTGGATCTGGCTCAGCTGGAATCCGGCAAGTACCGGCTTGTCAGCGATGTATTCGATCTTCGCGCATGCACGATTGCCTTCTTGGAGCGGCATGCGGAGCCGTTGGAACGCAAAGCAATCAAGCTGTCTGCAAAGCTCCCCGAACAACCTGTTGATCTGCCTGCATACGGGGACCGATTCAGACTTGAGCAGGTGCTGGTGAATCTAATGAGCAACGCGATTCGACACACGCCTGATTCAGGCGCCATCAAGCTGCAGATTACCGAAGAACCCAGCAAGTGGCTGGTCTCGCTCTGGAATGAAGGCGATGCGATACCTCCTTCCGAACTGAAGCGGATATGGGAGCAGTTCTATCGGGCTGATATTTCCCGCAGCCGGGAATTAGGCGGCACCGGCATCGGTCTCGCCATCGTGAAGCATATTTTACTGCTGCACGGCAGCACGTACGGCGTTCGCAACCAAGACGGCGGCGTGGAGTTCTACTTCACCGTGGCGAAAGCAGAACAAGAAAGAAGCCTGGACACCACTGATTAAGTGGTGTTCCGGGCTTCTTCTCTTGCGCCAAGCTCCGACTGAGCTGGTTATTATTTGAGCAGCCGCTTCATTGGACTGTAGATGTAAGTAATCAGATCGGTCGGTCCGTAGAGTTCTGGTTGAACTAACAGCACGAGCGCTAATGAGAGGCCGAATAGGCATAACCATAATACGGTTCGTCGCTCTCTCTTCGATTTATTCCCCAGTTGTTTCCATTCATACATCGCAATAAGGATGACGATCAGTGAGATGCCCATACCTTCAAACCATTTCATTAGGAACCATTCACTCCTCTAAGCGGAACGCTTAAGCTTCGTTCCGTCTCACCTGGTCTTCGGACATAAATCTTGATGTCATACTTCACTTCAACCTCCGGGAATAGCTCAGACCAACGATTCTTATTTGCTTTCCAGGCTTTAGGATATTTGCGATGAAAGGCATCGGCAAAACCGAGCACATCAGTATTATGCTTCTTCTGAACCGTATGGAGAACCAGCTTCATTCGGTTCTCCAGGTCTTTACTAAGCTGTTTCTCTATAGCTTCCGCAACCTCCGGATCAGCAATGTTCAATTGCGTACCGTTCTGAATGGCATCGTCTTCAGACACGACCCTCACCTTTATTTGCCAATTGCCATTCGTAATTTTCGGAATCAGTTCCGAGTGAGCATGGAGTATTTTGAACGACATCTCCCTTTGCTGTCCAGGTGGCATGAGATCAATCGTAGCCGTCTCAAGCTCGTTCCTGAACCATAACATGCCGCGGGTCTTGATCGCATCCAAGCGACCGACCATCTTGTCTCCTTTAAATATCGCTGTACCGATGATATAGGGAACTTCATTTTGAGTTTTCATTTGTGGAAGCACTGGTTCCATATCAATCCAGGGAACGGTAGCCGTCTGTGCTTCACCGTTAATCATTTGCATGACATCTTTAACGGTTGTATGAACCATATTTCTCGATTTGGCCATCTCTCGCAGCAATTCGGATGAGCTCAGCTCAATGTTAGGCTCAGCGGTCAAAAAGTCAATTGACGGTCTCTGGCTAACGAACAGATTGATGCGAAGCCGGCTTTCAGGGAAACGCGCGATGAAGTCGATATGTTCACGGATTCCTTCCCTCGCCAGAGCCTCCTGAATGATGCACACCGTCGTATGTCCAAAAAATAATTTGCGTGAGAATTTCAGCTGCAGCTTGGATAATGCATTGGCAAAATTCGTACCATCCACCCAGTTGACGACCGTTAGCCTTTGATCCGGCTTCTTAAACTGAGAGCTCGGATTCGGAACGATAATCTGAACAGCCAGACGTATGCCATTGCCTTTCGGTGCTTTATCCAGACCAATCGCCGTGACGAGAGCCAGATCGTTAATTTCCACTCGGTTCCAGCAACCGCTTAGAAACAATACACTACAGAGCAGAAGCATACACAGGAAGATTCGTGCATTCACCTTTACACGTCCTCTCGCTTCAGCCTTCTCCGTTTACTTAGCAATAGAAGGATCAGCAGCAGCAACGGAATCACCGTTTGAACCGTCGTCAAATAAAACGGGAAGCTCATGCTTATAAAATCTATTAATTCTTGTCTGCTTCTGGCCGCCCAAATGGAGGTTACAATGGCTATAAAGCCGATTGGAAATACGATTGGACGATAACTTGATAAACCGAATAATTGCGCTGTACTTAGCGCTAGCACATAATAAAACACGGAAATCTTGATAAACGTAGTACTGATCCAAATCGCCATTGTAGCCGATTCCAAGTGCTGAAAAAAATCAGACACACTGATGTAGCCGGAAGCCGCGAGCAGCGGGTCGATCAGTTCCATTACCGTGTTCCCGAATAAGAAAAGACAGACCACATTAACGGTTGACATCGTTGCCATAATGGCGACGATCGCGATCAAGCCCCACTTCATCCCCTTGTTCCGATCTTTGACATAAGGCAGCATGAATGAAGTAATGATGAAATCCGAGAACCATCCCTGAGCGACCAACGCACCTTTCACGGATGGCCATGGCCCGTCATCGAAAACAGGCAGCAGCAGCTTCGGATCCAAATCCGGTATCAGCAGGAGCAGAAGCAGCACAAGAAGAATGACAAACACCGGCAGGAATAGCTGCCCTACACGGGCGATTACTTCCAATCCACAACGAACGGCAAGTCCGCAAAGGAATACCATCGTACCCATAATGACCCATATCGGCGTCTCGGTTAAGAAAGATCCTAGAACAAACTCCCCATATTGCCGGATGATGATACCCAGATTGTGCATATAGAATAGAACAATTACGCAACCCAGTATTTTACCAGCAAACGAACCTAGCAGCTGTTCTCCGATCTGAATCAACGTATAGCTTGGAAACCGTTTATTCAACATAACAGCAATCCAGAGCGTGATAATGCCAACAATGGATGCCCAGATTGGCGATAACCACATGTCATTGCCTGCCAGCTTGCCCATCGTAGCAGGCACCGTAAGCAACAAGGTGGCAATAACCGCCGGGTACATAAGCACTCCCATTTGCAAAGAAGATATTCTTCCCGATTCCATGTGGCACCCCCTTCTTCGTGGATTACTTATCGTCTGGAGGGCTAGGTTTCTGCCCTGGTCCCTGCCGGAACTCATTGATCATTCTGTTGAATGCCGGACGTTTATTCATCATCCACCATGGAGCCCGAATAATTGTATCCTTGATTTCATCTGTTTTTAACGGAGCGACTCCGGACAGATACGGGATTCCGAACGATTTCAGATTACATAGATGCAGAGCTACGGCACATACGCCAAGCATGACCCCGACCAATCCGAGAATAGAGGCCAGAATCATGAACGGAAAGCGAAGCATCCGAATCGAGATGCCTACCGGATAATTAGGGATAGCGAAGCTGGCAATACCCGTTAACGCCACGATAATGACCATCGGGGCAGATACAATACCTGCTGTGACGGCAGCTTCTCCGATGACTAATGCGCCTACAATACTAACAGCGGAACCCACCTGCTTGGGAAGACGTATTCCCGCTTCCCGCAGAGCTTCGAATGTGACTTCCATTAATATGGATTCAATGACAGCCGGAAACGGTACCATTTCTCTTGAAGACGCGATCGTCAATAGAAGCGAGCTTGGAATCATCTCCTGATGATACGTGATTAGCGCAATATAAACAGAAGGAAACCCTAATGCCAGAATAGCTAATGCATACCTCAGCCAGATAATGACTGTTCCCATCATCCATCGTTGATAGTAATCCTCCGCACTGACAAGCAAGGCGAAGAGCGAAGTCGGAACGATCAACGTAAACGGCGTTCCATCCGTGAGAATAGCAACTCGGCCTTCGAGCAATCCGGCGGCTACGACATCAACCCTTTCCGTGCTTTGAATCTGAGGAAAGGGCGAGAACGGATTATCTTCAATTAATTCTTCGATATAGCCCGATTCCAGAATACCGTCGATATTTATTTTATTTAATCGGTTCTCTACTTCTTCGACAAGCTTGGGGTCCGCAATACCCTCAATATAGACCACATTGACTTTTGTTCGCGTAACCTCGCCTAGCTCGATTTTCTGGAATTTCAACATCGGCGATCTGATCTTTCGCCTCAATAAGGTCACATTATCTGTAATGCTTTCTATGAATCCCTCGCGAGGTCCACGTACCACCGTCTCGGATTGAGGCTCTTCAATCGCTCTTTTACTCGCTTTACTTAACCCGCAGGCGAAGCCGGTGGTTGACTGATTCAACAGCAGAACAGGATTGCCAAACGATATCGACTCCACAATATCGTTAATCGTGTAGACTTCATCTATTTTGGTAATGGAGATCGACTGTCTCACCAGCGCCATGATCGGCTCATCAGACTCAGACCCTTGAGCTTCCACTCGCAACAATGGCTTCATTATGGACAAATCCATGAGTTCTTCGTTCGATAGACCCTCAATATAGATCAAGAGCGCGGAAGTCCCCATCGTTTCAAATCGTCGAAAGACGACATCCGAGCTAGTGGAATAAAGCGATTCGAGTATTTCGATGTTGAGCTCAAGATCGGATTCGAGCACCCTATTCTCTTGGTTTAACGAGGAATCGGCTTCATCCTTCGCTTTGCTGCCGGTGAGCGTTTTGGATTGAACCATGGATCTCAATTTTCGATGTAACGGCACAGATTTCACCTTCTGACTTGTTGAAAACTCATATGTACTATTTCCCAATTGAGTTGACTTATGCAAAAGGGGCTTCTGACAGCGACAAGAAGTCGCAGCTGAAAGCAATAAAAAAATCCGCATGGATGCGGATTCTAATGGATATTTGTTCTTGTCCTCTTCCGCGTGCGTTTCTATGCCGTCATTTGTTTACTCCTGCATGTTGAGGCTTTAGCATGAATAGATCCATTCCGGAACAGATGAATGCGCAAGCAGCGAATATATAGAAGAGCCAATTCTCTTTCTCCATCATGACGGAAGCAATTAATGGACCGAGAGCAACGCCGATGAAGCGTGCACTACTATACAAGGATGTAATGGTTCCGCGTTGCTCCTCCTCTATTCCTTCCGTAATGAGTGCATCCAGACTTGGAAGCACGAGGCCGATGCCGCCTCCGCTTATGAACATCATCGAGATGAGGAACCACAGGCTATTCGTATGGATCAGCGCACAGATCAGCATAGCAGCCATTAGAACAATATTGCCGATAACGCTGAAAACCTTCATCCGTTGCTTGTTCTCACCGACTACTTTGCCCGTCAAATACGATAACCCGCATATTGCACTTAAAGGGATTGCAAGCAATAATCCTTTCTTGATGCCATGAATATGGTAACTATCTTCCAATACCGAAGATAAATCATACAAGAAACCAAACATGATGAACATGACCAAGCCGCCGATTGCGAATATGGCATATAACCAATGGCCTTTCTTCACTAATAACGATGAAGTCGTACGGATGAACGTACTGAACCGATTATCCTTGTCAGAAGCTTTGGCTGAAGCTTTATGTGAAGTTTTGTCTGAAGTTTTGTCTGCCGCCGAATTGTTTGGGCTTGGCGTCTTGACCAGAAATATGACAGATACAATGGATATCAGGGAAATGACAGGGATTATAGCAAGTGGCAGGAACCAGACGACTAGCGCAAGAGCAGAGCCTAATACAGGACTTAGAACTTTTCCAAACGTATTGGAGGTTTCGATGATGCCAAGCCCACTGCTTACCTCTTCCTTGGTATCAAACATATCGCCGACCAGCGGGATGACGATCGGAAATGCGCCAGCAGCTCCAATGCCCTGAATGATTCTCCCCACCAAAATAATAGTGTAGCCGCCATTCTGAGTCATCTTCCAGGCTGCCAGTCCCGATATGATTCCCCCAATAGCGACAATGGATAAACCAATAATGATAATTCGCTTACGTCCGAATCGATCCGACAAGTAACCGGCAATCGGAATACAAATGATGGAAATCGCTGCATATACCGTAATGATTAAGCTGGTTTGCAAACCATTTAATTTAAGCTTTCGCTGCATGAGCGGAAGTATGGGGATGAGCATGGAATTTGCAAGTGTCATAATGAGCGGAATGGAAGAAAGTGCTGCTAGATCAAGCTTCTTTTTCTCTTTCACTTTGAGTTCCTTTCTGCCATTGAGCTGTTAACTACGGTAACCATAAATAATATCACTCGGTTTAGTGCGGTTTATCCTTGATCGTCTGAGAAATGGAGTATGTATTGCATGGGAAAAAGCCAAAGAACGAATTGGATATTAAGAAGCGCTAGAGGAGATTGTATCAAGGAGTATGAAATAAGAAGGAGGTTTTCAAACGCATGTATTATTACAAGGAAGAGCTCATTAACATTATTGAGCCGGATCAACCAGATCCAGCAGCGGCAAAGGTCCTTCAAGAGGCACTGGGCGGACAGTTCGGCGAGATGAGAACGATGATGCAGTATTTCTTCCAGAGCTCGAACTTCAGAGGGAAAGATCAACAATTCCGGGATTTGATCCGCGGTGTCTTCTTGGAAGAAATCGCTCACGTTGAGCTGGTGCAGAATACAATCAATCAATTGTTGAACGAAGCCGGGCTCTCGACTCCTGGGAACGCTGGAGCGGATGCTGCCCCGATTGATGAGGCGGTTAAGCACGGGAATCCTCATCATTTCATTATGGGTGCTAAAGCTTCATTACCTGTTGATGCCGGCGGCAACCCTTGGAGCGGCTCGTATGTATATAGCCATGGTAACTTAGTTGCGGATCTGCTCAATAACGTCGTACTTGAATCAACTGGCGTGCTCCAGAAGAGCAGAATTTATGAGATGAGCTCCAACAAAACGTTCCGTGAGACAATCGGGTTCTTAATCGTACGTGATAATGCCCATCAGAATGCATTTGCGAAGGCGCTGGAGAAGCTAGGCGTTGAATGGGGCAAATTATTCCCTGTCCCGAATTACGACATTAATAAATATCCGGAATGCCGCAAATATGTTGACCTCGGCTATCATAATGCCCAGTTTAACTTTAGACTCGATCCAACCCGAATCGGCGAAATCTTCTCAGGTACAACTCCAAGCCGTAATGGAGGCGAACTGTCGGTGACAGAACCTCCTAAAGGCTTTCCAGTTCCTCAGCTGCCGGATATGCCGAATGAACATAGCCCTGGGCTTTATGATATGAGCCACTAAATTGAAAAAGGCTCCACCGCTCAAGCGGGGGAGCCTTTCTTCGTTTCTAACGGAAGTTTTGCGATCCACCAAGACTTTGCTCAGCGATTTGAACCAATCTCCGAGTAATGGAGCCACCGATCTTGCCCGCATGGTATGTCGACAAATTTCCATTATACCCGTCCGGGGATAACTGAATGCCAAGTTCCTGTGCGACTTCATACTTAAGCATGTCTAATGCTTGAGATGCTTGCGGTACCACTAATGTGTTCTTTGCCATTTGTAAAATCCTCCTTCGTATATGGGATGATTTTACTTTCTCCAATTTACACAATTGTATGCGCATAAAGAAGGATTACTAATGATCTCGTTCCTCCTATTCAAAGGGGTCTTCACACGAGTAAATGTTATGGAAAAATCCCATATAAGGAATATCATCTTCCAGGCATTTAATCCGGTACGACAACTCCGCGTCACACTTCGGCTCTTCACCATTGTTTCGCATGACCTCGAATGCGTCTACAATACTTTCCATGAGGTTGACTTGGATAAATAAAGGTAACATATCCAACATCGAATTATCGATTCCGGTTTCTGATCTGTACCCCGAGAGGGCCGTATCGAAATACGCATCCATGAACGTCTTGCGTTTACCTGCGTCTGGTTCAAATTGTATCCAGCCCATGCCTTGTGTCCAAAGGCTTGCTATGTCAAACAAGTACCAACAATAACAGGAGTTATCGAAATCATATACGGTTAGTTGTCCGTTATCATAATTTATCGAATAATTCCCATCGTTGTAATCAAAATGGACCATACCGAAAGAGTCACTGTTCCTGTCCATTGATAGTAAAGTTTCAAGAAGAAGTAACAGCTTCTCCTTGAGCACAGGTAATGAGCCGGGGATTAGTTCTTCGATGTAGTCAGCATTGTATTTATCAAAAAAACTGTACCGGCGATGAGTAGGCGTATATCCTTTCGATATGTGGTGCATCTTCCCCAGAACTTTACCGCAATTAAAGTAATATTCGGTAATGGGAACGCCTTCCCGGTACCGATAATGATTGTCTACAAGCAATTTTCCTTCAGCCTTCTTAAACAGGCAGACATAGTAGGTATGATTATGCTGAGTTATCTCTTCCAGCAGATTCCCCTTCAAGGAGCTGACCACATCCGCAACACTTCCGCCATGATCGGATAAATACCTGACATACTCAAGTTCACCGAGGAAGTCTTCTCGGACTCTATCCTTTAAGAAGGCGATTCTAAGGATCTTCGCATCTGTATCTTCTTTGTCGCAAGTATAAACGAGATTACGGCCTCCGTCATGTTCATTCACGCGCTTGATTTCATAGCCTTCTAATCCGTATAACTCACATATAAGTGGAAGTAAATACACTTCACTGATTTCAACAACCTCATTATATTTTATAAATATCTCCTCCAGTCAAAGTTCTCTCAGCGACTCAAAAACAAATACAGGACCATTCCATTTTTCATCATCTATGAATCTCTCTTGATAGTTGTTGTTTGGTTTATATTCAGAAATGACTTTTTTCCAGAACGTATAAGCAGGCTGGTTACTAACTGTCTGCCTTACTTCCCATGTACCAATAAACCGATTAAAGAGGGAATGTGCAACATTCTTGCCCACTCCTTTACGGCGGAACTTTCTCATAATAAAAAATTCACTAATGACGTTTGTTGCCTCAGCTGAGCTCAATTTCATATAATCCTTGGGAACATCCAAGCTTATTAGAACGAAACCCGCAATTTCCCCATCAACTTTCACTAGAAACGGACGACGGTACTCTTCTGTCCACTGATGATCGAAATATTTGTACAAGTACAACCCATGATCGTTTAATACATGTCCGTCAAACTCACTGCTATCGTAACGATATAATTGAATGAGATTGTTGAGCACTGTTTTTTCTTCATACGGAACTAATAAAACTTCAATATTCATATAAACCCTCCTATTCCAGGTTTATTTTACCATGTGGTATAAGGCTAAGTATGCTTATAACCAAACTTTCCTCCTAAGCATAACCTGTAAAATATTCGGTTCTAGAGGCAAATGACCACAAAAAAACAGTATCGGAGTTGTTTTCGAACGATGTCAGTACCGTCAGAACACCAACTTCAACCCGCGGAACTAGCGACGCTAGCGACGCAGGTGCCATGCTGCTTTATTCCGAACCAAGGACAGTTTAAACATGATCAGATTTGCTTTGTATCAAGAGGAGCGGCGTTTGAAGCTTCATTCACAACGGATGCAGCTATTTTCACTCTGTTCGATAGGTCAGGCGCAGAATTGCGAAGCAGTCGTCTGGATCTTCGATTCCTGGATATCAACCCCGGCATAAAGCCCGATGGCATGAAACCAGCAGGAGGCAAAATTCATTGCTTTAAAGCAGCAGATCCCGCTGGGTGGCGGACGGACATACCAACATTTCACCACATTCGCTACCTTGGACTTTGGCCGGAGATCGATCTCATCTTCCGAAGTGAAGGACGCAGCATCAAATATGATTTTGTCGTTCATCCCGGTGGGGACGCGGCTGCGATTCGCTTCGAGTATAGTGGAGCGGAGAAGGTCACGCTTGATGCAGACGGGAACCTGATCATTCAGACACCGTTCGGCGATATCATCGATCCTGCTCCCATCTGTTATCAGGAAATCGATGGCCAGCGAGTCGACGTTCTCGGCTCATTCGTTCTCGACTCCACCGAGCAGGAAGCTACAATCATCAGCTTCTTAATTGACCAGACCTATGACGAGTATACGCCGCTTGTGATTGATCCCGGCTTGGTCTACTCTACTTATTTAGGCGGATCAGGGAATGACGAGCCCTTCGGCATTGCGGCGGATAGCTCCGGCAGCGTCTACGTAACGGGAGTTACGACGTCGACGAACTTTCCGGTAACCCCAGGCGCGGTGCAAACGGTACCGGCTGGAGACCGAGAAGCATTCATAACGAAGCTGAACCCGACACTCAGTGCATTGGTCTATTCCACATATCTGGGCGGATCCGCGTATGATGTTGGCCAAAACATCTCGGTAGATGCGAGCGGCAATGCCTATGTGACGGGCAGAACCTACTCCGATAACTTCCCGGTTACGCCAGGTGCGATTCAAACGACTTTCGGCGGATTAAGCGATGCGTTCATCGTGAAGATAAGTCCAGATGGAAGCTCGCTGCTCTACTCGACCTATTTTGGCGGAGTTGGACACGACTACGGTCTTGGCATTGCGATCGATAGTACTGATAATGCTTATGTGACGGGATTTACGGCGTCTCCCAATTTGCTCGTAACGGCAGGGGCATTTCAAACGACCTATGGGGGCAATAATGACGGGTTCGTTGCGAAGCTTAGCGCGAGCGGCGCGCTGATCTATTCGACCTTCCTCGGGGGATCAAGCGGGGATAACGGAACCGCAATTGCTGTCGATAGCAACAGCAATGCCTATGTGACCGGAAATACGAGCTCGACGAATTTCCCCACTACGCCAGGAGCTCTGCAGACTTCGCGGCGAGGAACAGGCGACGCCTTCGTTACCAAGCTGAATGCCGCAGGCAGCTCCCTTGTCTATTCCACTTATCTAGGCGGTTCCAGTGTCGACTACTCTTATGGCATATCGGTTGACGCTGCAGGCAATGCTTATGCGGCCGGATACACCCGTTCCACCGACTTCCCGGTCACTCCCGGCGCTTATCAAACATCGTTTCTCGGTACCGCGGATATATTCGTATCCAAACTCAGTCCATCCGGGAATCCGCTTGTCTATTCGACTTACGTAGGGAAATCGAATTTCCAATTAGCTTACGGCAGCGGGCTGGATACCGGCGGCAATGTGTTCATTACAGGCTACACGTTAGCGACGGATTATCCGACTACGCCGGAAGCCATTCAGACGACGCTAAGCGGTACAAGGGATGCTTATGCCACGAAAATCAATGCGTTAGGCAACTCCCTAATCTTCTCATCATACCTCGGAGGTTCCGGAATCGACAGCGGCTCTGCCATCGCCGGAGATATTCTCGGCAATATGTACGTGACGGGCTATACCTTCTCCACTGACTTTCCTGTAACGCCAGGCGCTTTTCAAACGGTGCCGAACGGTCTGAACGAAGTATTCGTGACGAAATTCGGCCTCGTGCCAAGCATGACAATTTCGAAATCCGTAGACCGCACCGAAGTTCGTCCCGGCGAAACGGTAACGTATTTCATTACGATAACGAATACAGGCGAAACCGTGCTGACCAACATTGTCGTCGATGACGCAACCCTCAATATACTGAGCGTGATTCCTTCGCTCGAGCCCGGCATCGCGCACACGATAACGCCAACTTTTACCGTACCCCTTATTACCGCTCCAGGTACAATCACCAATACAGTTACTGTCAGAGCCGATCAATTGATAGAGCCCCAAATAGCAACAGCTGCCATTCATGTAGCCGCTTCCCCTGCGCTCTCCTTCACCAAATCCGTATCTACCGTGTTCGCCAATCCCGGCGATACGGTTGTCTTCACAATCACTGCGACGAATGTCGGAAATGTAGACTTAATCGGCATCGTGCTCACGGATCAGCTGCTCAATCTGAACGAAGCGATCGAACGTATCGAGGTTGGTGCCCAGCTCACGTTCAATGTGCCTTTTACCGTTCCATCCGATGCTCTCGCCGCCTCCATCATTGTGAATATTGCCGACATTGAGGGCGAGAATGTGCCGCGCCAGCAAGCCACTGCTGCTGTAACCGTCCTTGATCAGCCTCGCATGGAGCTGACCAAATCAGCCGATCGCGCCTCCGTGATTCCAGGTGACACGGTCAACTTTACGATTGCAGTGAGCAATACGGGCAATATCGCTCTGACGAATGTCGTGCTGACTGATCACCTGACCGGACAGAGCCAGACACTGCCAAGCTTAGCTGTCGGCCAGACCGAGACCTTCTCGGTCCCTTTCCTAATGCCTTTAGAATCACCACCAGGGATATATACGAACACGGTTGAAGCAATCTCCGATCAAACATCGCGCGTGACCGCTTCTGCCACCATAGAAGTGTTGGCCGTACCGCTTATCGGCGTGAGCAAGGTACCGAACACAGCTGCTGCTTCCCCTGGACAATTGATTCAATACCAGGTCACCATTGCCAACCCGGGCAACGTAAGGCTAACCGGTGTACGGGTCGTCGATGCGCTGCTTGGTATCGACACTGCCATTCCTGATCTCGCTGTTGGCGATGTCCATGAGCTTACACTGCCTTTCACCGTGCCCGCGGGGATGCCGATTGGGACTGATATTTCCAATCTACTCTCCGTCACCTCGAATGAAACAAGACCGACTGAAGTGCTGTCCAACGTTACCGTGGTGGATTTTGGACTCCGCATAACCAAGTCGGCTGATACGATTACAGCAGCGCCCGGCGATGTGGTCACCTACACGTTGACCGTCGAGAATCTACTTGCCACGACGCAGACGAATGTCACATTAAACGATCCTCTACTCGGAATTAGCGAGACGGTTGCGGTGTTGCCTATTGGTGGGACAATTGTCCGGACTCCTGCATTTATCGTTCCAGCCGCCTCCGCCAATGGCAGCGTGATCACCAACACATTCGAGGCAGCTTCCGATCAAACGCCGCTCCAGCGGACTTCAGCATCGGTTGCTGTTCAGATCCCTCCTGTTCCAGAGACAACAATCGCACTGCGGAAGCGATCCGAGAGCAATGTCGTATCCCCGAATGAAACAGTCATCTTCACGGTAGAAGTTACGAATACAGGAAGCAATGCGGCCACCAACATTGTAGTCACGGATGCACCGACAGGCGCTCAAATGAATGTTCCCGTTCTTGGTCCAGGCGAAACGGCCAATGTGCTCTTCCCATTTACGGTTCCGGCTACTGCCGTACAGGGTGATATCTTTGCCAACCGCGTAACAGCGACATGGACAGAGCAGCCAGCCGGTCTAGCTCCTCCACTCAGCGATGCGTCTGTCATTGTCGCATTACGGCGCTTCCTGCTGAACTTGACCAATGTTGTGAATCCCGCATTTGCGGATCCTGGCACAACAGTGATTTTCACCGTAACAGTCCGCAACTTGAGCGAGCAGGCGCTTACGAATGTCCGCGTCATTGAGCCGCTAACGGGCTTCAGTACGGTAATCGACTTGCTCGTTCCGGGAGAGAGCCGCTCGTTCAACCTGCCGTTCACGATCCCGCCGAATGCGATTGGCGGTACGGTATTCACGAGCCATGCCTTCGCCTTCTCCGATCAGACGCCGCTTCAACAAGTGCCTGCATCC
Organism: Paenibacillus sp. J31R98; assembly: GCF_056269245.1. NCBI lineage: Bacteria > Bacillati > Bacillota > Bacilli > Caryophanales > Paenibacillaceae > Paenibacillus > Paenibacillus sp. J31R98. The sequence goes on along the minus strand of NZ_JBWDNO010000001.1, from coordinate 1,124,386 downwards.
GTAACGACATCGATACGCCCGAATGCCGTGCTTACCGAAACGGTGGATCGGCCAGAGGGACACCCTGGCGAGATCGTGTTCTTCACAATCCGTGTCCGAAATACGGGCAATGTCACGCTATTGAATGGACTGCTTACAGCGCCTCTGTTCCGCCTGCAAATTCGCGGTAATGCGTTTAAGATCGGGGCGGATTATTCGCTTCGCATCCCGTTCCTTTTGCCAAATGTCCGTGAAGATACCGTCATCGTTAGCCCCGTAACCGTGAGTTGGGATAACGGTCCAACGCTTGAAGCCACCGCTTCCGTTCGGGTTATCGTCGATGAAGAATAAGCTGAAGTTCACTGAAAAGGAGGGAGAAACATGCCATTGTCAGGTGTCATAACGTCGGACGTTGCCGCTACATTCGTTGGAGATACAGTTACTTATACCATACAAGTCTTCAATACCAACGATACCCCCGCGGTTGATGTCGTCTTAAGTGAACAGCTCTCTCCAGGCACGTCCATCATACCCGGCAGCCTCTTTATCGACTTAGTCCCTCAGCCTGGATTCGACCCGGAAGTGATTGCGCTTGGAACGATCCCGCCAGGCGGTATAGTTACTGTCACGTTAGAGGTGCATATTGATTTCATGCCTGTGCCGCCTCTGGTTACCAATCAAGCGACGATCTTCTATGCCATTGAACAGCCTCCACCTGATCCGCCTTTGACACAGCCGCCTGTATCCATCCCGCCGAATGTCATACCTGTTCTAGACTTGAGCCTGGATGCTGCCTTAAGTTCGAACCGAACGGCGACGATTCCTGGAGATATCGTTACCTTCTCGCTTCTCATAACGAATACCGGCACGATGAATCTAGCTCGCGTTCTCGTCCTTGATCCGATACCGACAGGCACCCAATTCGTCCCTGGCAGCGTCGTCGTAAACGGGATATCCCGTCCAGAAGCAAATCCAGCAGCCGGCATCCTTGCAGGGAGCTTAGCGGCCGGCCAAACCGCAACGGTCACCTATCAGGCTACCGTTGGTTCAACAGGACAACCGATTACGAACCAAGCCACCGTTCTCTTTACTCCGGATCTCCCGAATCGTACGCAGCTTGCGTTAAGAAGTTCATCGAACGTGGTCATTATACCTGTGTTTCTGCCGAAACTAGAGCTAGTTAAGCAAGCCAATCTCCCTGAAATTCCACTCGGAGAGGAGCTTACCTATACGCTCGCAGCCGTCAATTCCGGCAATACAGAACTCACAAACATTACAATAACAGACCCGCCTCCGGCCGGCACTCAGTTCGTTGCCGGGACCATTGTGATCGATGATATCCCGCAGCCCGCTGCCAATCTAACTCAAGGCGTCCTTGCCGGTAACCTATCGCCGGGTCAGCGTGTGAGCCTTACCTTCCGAGTCCGTGTCATCGATGACGGATCAAGCATCGTGAACCAAGCACGAGCTAGCTTCACGCCTACTGTCGCAGGTATTTCGTTCCAACCGCAACCGGCTGTGTCCAATCGAGTTGTAACTGGTATCTCTGAAGAAGGCGAGTAAGCCGAGAATGATGTAAAGAAAGTCCCGAGGAGTTGATCCTCGGGACTTTCTGCGGTGAATCCAGCATATTTACAAACCATTACCAAACTTATGTGATTCATTACTCATATGATTGTTTATCTGCTAACAATAGACTGAATTTCCTTAAGAATGGCATCCTGTTCTTGGCCGATGACTTCCGTTCTCCGAAGCTTCAGGAAGCGAAGCAACTCTCTTCTCTCCGTCTCTTCGAGCGCGCTGATCGGTTTTCCGCGGCCATCCAGCTCTGGATGCTCGGTCCAGAACGCTTCGATCCATCCGCCAAGAAGCGCGCTGATCTCCGCGGGGCGTTCAATGAAGACGCCGAGTTCTTGGCCTGATCCATCGAAGAATACATACGTGGGAATATGACTACGTCCATCAGCATGCTTATACAACTCAGCGATATCTTGATTACCCGGATCGCGGTTCAGGATATGCAAGCGCAGCTTATCCGTCTGTTCCGCGATTTTACCGAACAGTGGAAGATTTGCGACGACGTCCCCGCACCAATCGTGTGCAAGGACGAGAACATCCACTGGTTCCTCACGGTTGTTCAGGAAATCCAACTGCTGATCGTCTGGTGCATAAGCTTCGAAGTTAGCCGCTAGAGCTTGTTGGTTCACTTGCGCCTGCTCGGTGAAGGTTCTGAAAGAAACTGCTTCTTGAAATGCGCGTTCTCTTCTTTCGCGAGATAAGTTGGACGTCTTCGATAGGGTCATTGGAGTGCCTCCTATTTATCCGATTATTTTCATTGGTTTGGTATATATTATGAGCTTGCTTATCTGCGCTGGCTAATCGACTTTTTCTATTGGGCAATAGAACATTTAGAAACTAACTTGCCTATTGGCTTAATTAAGCTGCTCCCGAACCTTTGGCTAGAATCTCGGGAGCATTCCATTTACATGCTATAGCATGTAAATAGCGGTAACAAATGACACTATACACAATACGATTGCCGGAATTGCTTTCTTAAACGGATCTCTTGCAATGACAATCAACATAAATGCGGCAACCAGCATCGTCGAACCCAGCAGGAACCCTGAACATATAGCTAAGATTGGGAACCAAAATCCCGCAATCATCCCGAGCGCCCCCACAATTTCGATAGAACCGGTTAGAAAATTAAATATGGACGGGAGGCCAAGCTTTTTGAATTCATTTGCCATTTTTCCAGATATGATCGTGGTTCCTGTGAAAATAAAGAAGATCCCCAACACAGCTTGAACAATTGTAATCAACATGACGAAATCACTCTCTTTCTCGAATAATTAGATAGTGTGCCGAACTATATGCCATAGCATATATAATACAGAAAACCAGAAAACTTTAATCCCCCTCTACGTTAAGATAAAGTTTATGAAGCGTTCCATGAAGCAACGCAAGTTCATCTTGACTGAGATTACGGGTCAAATAATCGTGTGCTTCCTTTACCACAGGAAGAAGGCGCGTCTTAAGCTGCATGCCTTTGGTGCTCAGAAACAAGTCATGGGAGCGTTTGTCATGGTCGTTCTGCAGTCGCTTCACCATGCCTTTTTTTTCGAGCGAAGTAATCATTCTGACGACCGTGCTTTGATCCCTGTCAATCGCTTCGGCAATTTCTTTCTGCGTCATCGCTCGATCGCAATCAAGTACGCTGATGATTCCCCATTGTTCTGGAGTGACTTCATAGGGTTTCAATATTCTGATGAAGTAATTAGTGAGTTTCATATCGGTTTTATGGATAAGGAATCCAGTAAGATCAAATAAATTCATAGCAGACCTCTCGTCTATCTAAATGGTATTCATCGCATCTATATGCTATAGCATATATTAATTCACCACTAACGGATTGTCAAATTAATTGGAGCACTCAACTCTCTTTTTGAAAAAGACAAAGAAGCTGCATAAAAAAATCCGCTAAAATCGCGGATTAATTGACCTTATGTTCTTGTCCTCTCATAGTTACACGGTAATGCCAAGCGTCGCCAACACCTCTTCAAGCTCCTGCTCACATTCTGCAGCCGTACGATGCTTGCCTTCAAGCAGCCCTTGCACGAAAGCGACTACCACAGGGTTAAGCTCCAACTCCTCTTCCCAGCCAAGCTCCTGTTGGTCTTCTTTCGGTACATAGCCAGAATATATCAAAAACAAGAAGAGGTGGCCGAGGCCATACAAATCGCTGGTCGGATCAGGAACCCTCATCCTCTGCTTCACGGGTCCCCAGCTGTCCGCGAAACCACTTAGTCCGCTGCATCCGCCTACGTCATCACTTGCTTCGCTTATTGGTTCTTCCCCGATTCGGCAGGCTAAGCCAAAGTCAATCAAATAAATACATTCCTTATCGACCAGCACGTTAGGAATACGAACATCCCGGTGAACATAACCGGCTTCATGCATGTGACTAAGCGGACGCAGCAATTGCCGGATGAGAAGCAGAGCCTCCGTCTCGCTATATGCCCGTCCTTGCTCCATAATCGCATGTGCAATGCTACCTCCTTCCACAAGCTTCATGATGAGCACTTCTTCTTTGCGATTCACTGTATAATTCAACCATTTAGGAATTTGCGGATGATCGAGGCGCCGGAGAATATCGCTCTCCTGCTTAAGCATCATACGAGCGAATCTCTGCTTGCTTGGCTTTGCGCGCTTCATAAGAACGGCAATTCCGGTGGTCAGATCCGTACAGCGATACGCTTGACCATAGCTGCCCATGCCAAGGAACTGCTCAATCTGGTACCTTCCCGCCCAGACCGAGCCTTGACGCAGCGGGAAATCCAACCAATTGAGCTTCCATTGCCGCCACCACGAACTCCACATCCGAATCCCTCCTCGCAAACATATACAGCTGCCGCAGCAGCTCGGTTTCAATTTAAGAATTAATTAGGCACACAAAATGAAACATGATAGGAGTCATTACGTATTACCGGGTAAGTAAGTCTCAAGCGCTTTCACCCTAACTTAGGAGGACTCGTTATGATAAAACACCTTCTTCAACGACTCTTAGGCTCCATACAAGGCAAGAAGCACTATGGCTCGCACGGAAAGTACGGTCACCAATACAGCAGCAGCAATAGCAAGAAAGGGAATTACTACCCTCCACAGCATTCGAAATACGGGCATGGACAATACAAGAAGAAGTATGGCAGCAGCAGCTAATTTTATCACAAATAAACCCGACCACTTATGGTCGGGTTTATTGGTTCAAGTCTGACTCTGCTATTGTAATCCATTCGAGGCAACAAGCTCGAGTCTACGGGTTCCGGCCTGTGCCGGGAAGGACTCAGCAACTCCGCCGCTGATCCATACTCGCACTTTGACCTCTACCTTCAGATCGTCGAAGGTAATGGATTGCCCCGCGCTATCTACCATCTCCGAATGACTGTTGAAGCTAAACCAGTAGCTTGGCTCGGTCTTCCCCTCTTCCAGAACAAGAATACGATGCGACTCGTTGTCGATTGTTGAGATTGTGCCGACGACGTCAGGCTTCTCGCTTAGCTCCTGAATGTCGTATTCGATCAGTCTAGGATCGATCAGTTTCTCGATCTCGACTTTCCCTTCTGCTTCGCTCGAATCCGGCATCGTAATGATGAGTTTATTCTTAATCACATCAATGCTTGTTGAGTAGAGATTCAGCTTACTGAACAGTTCCGAATTGCCGAGCTTATCCTGTGCAGCCTGCAGCTCCTCGAACGAGTGAGCAACACGCACTGTCTTGTACGTACCGGTTATATAGCGGTCCGCAAGCAGTTGCTCGCCTCTTTCCGTCGGATTGACAAGATTAATATAGAGGAGATCGTCTTTCAAATAGACGTCACCGTTCGGAATCAGATTGTCTTGGAGAAAGCTGCGGACTTCACTAGGCTCGCTGAGCGGATTGATCGTCCCTGAACCTTTTACTTCATTGTCGGTGACTTGGATGGAATTGTTCGCATCGCCGCCTTGCACATTGTCACTCGTCGCTATCTGGCGTCCGCAGCCGGTTAACAGTATAACAGCCAGTACGGTTAGGATCAGTCGCTTCATGGGACTTTCTTCCCTTCGTGGTCTTTATATCTCTAACGCACGAAACCGTACTTTAGTTGCTCTGCAGCAATCCATCTTCTTGCTATTCAGCTAACATTCGTCCGCCGCTCACGACTAACCATTCCCCGGTCTCCCAATCATTCAGCTCTTGGCTAGTCGACTGATAGTAGAGATCAAACCGGATGGCCATCTCCCGTTCCCAGGGATGACGAATAAAGAGTGAGCGAAAAATCTCGTCCAGCCCAGGAATCGCGAATCCAATCGGTTCAGGAAAAAGCGTCTCTAACTCGTCTCTTGTTAGATCTGTTTCTAACGCAAATTGGAACATTGGAATATTCGTATACTTATCGTAAACAAGCTCAAACTTTGGTGTGCGTTTAATTGAGAACTTAGTAATATCAGTCGCGAATTCCTCTTCATCCGCAGGCAAGATGAATGGCCACTCTTCGCCCGGGTAGCGATATAGCGCTGCTCTTGTTGCTAGTTCCGAGAGCAAGTCCTTCCACTGTGAAGGTGTTATAGACGCTGTTGGAATGTTTATGCCTGCGTGATCCATACCCATAAGCTTACCTTCAAGTCGCTTGTAGAGCTGTTCGATTGAAATTGCTTCCTCATGCACCGATGCCAATTGATTGGCATTATAGCCAAGAGGGATTGCGTTCACCGAGTCCGATATCGTACTCCAACGTACAGTGGGCAATGCTGTGTTCTCCCACCGAAATGCGATTCTAGGCAAAGCCATGCGACCTAGCTTATTCGAAGGGATTTCCTCCAAGATATTGTTAAAGTGAGTGCCCCACTCTCGCTCTGCTTCTGTGTTCTGTGGAAATACAAATGCAAGTTCTTGAATTCTGTCCATTCATATAACCCTCCCATTCTTTGGCCTCGCCTCTGGAGATTCCGATCAAATTACAGGATACATCATAATAATAGAACATGCGTTCTTATTTGTAAACCTTTTCTTTTTACCTATATTTCCAGTTTATCATGCCAATAATTGAAAAAACAGCAGCCATGTTTCGGCTGCCGTTTAACAGATCATATGCTCTATAACAATGGGATAATGGCCTTGGCGTACGCTCGCGCGCCTTTCGTGTTCGGATGCCCAATCGAAGCGCGTTTGCAAATTTCGAGTTCCATGCCCGTGCAGCCGGATACTTCGCAAGAGATAGCACGAGAAGGCGCAATATTGGCATCTTCCGGCGATAAGTCAGCGTGCAGAGCGAACAGCAGCGGGTCTGGCGCGAACATCGAATTCGCAGGAACAAACCCGGGGTCGGCGTAGAAGATCCGTTTCGCAGGAAGCGTCGCGTTCACTTCGTCGATCGCTTCTTCCAGATGGATTCGGCTGAATTTGGCGAACTCCGCGCAGCGATCCAGCACGAGATTAAGCTCAACGTTGCCGAACCGCTCCATCGCGACTCCGCCTACCACGCCGCCTAGAATAGGACCTGCGACTGCACTTCCTACTAAGATGCCCAGAGCGACGAGCACTGCCTTGACCCCTTCAAGATCGCTCTCCTTGGACAACGGTGCATAGTAGCCGGTTACGATTGTTTTGGCGTTCGGATAATCCTTAGCGATCTTGAGCAGCATCACCTTCATATAATCATGGCAATATTGTTGAGACAACGCGGGGACATCAATTGGATGAAACGGATTAAGCAAATCTTCCACGTTGATATCGTTAATGCCGCCATCCAGCAAGATCAGATCCACAGATGGTTTATACCCGCCAAACAAATCGCACTGCTGCAGAATAGTCGGATAATGCGACGGCACCTCGCCTGGCTTCGACGCCTCTACATGCTGATCATTAAAGCCGATAATTGCGCCAGAATGCGCGATGACCTCTTTGTAGATGCCCATATTCCCTTGCCGGAGCGCCACCGTTGCGCCGACCAACGAATGAATTTTCTCATTATCCGCAAGCCCCTGCCCCCATTGAATCGAATCTCCAAGAACAAGGATGTTGTACGTGTCGAACACGAGGTCGATTTCATTCGACGTCAGTCCGCCTCCGATAGAAACTTTGACCTTCACGGCTTCCCCGGAAGGATTCGGATTAATTACAGCAGGTCGAATGAGCACGAACTCGAGTTGGGTTGGGCTAATATAACGCACTCCAGGCATATCCTGCTGGTTGATGCTCACGATAGCACCAGAAGTGAAGCCACTTCCGTTCAGCACGACTGTCGTTCCCGGTGTCACCCTCGTTACGACTGTGTTGTTCTGCCCAACGTATTGCAATCTCGGTTGAACGACGACCGTCCCTTTGTTGGACAACGTACCGTCCGTCTGCTTGACATAGATGACGTGAGGTCCACCGGATACGGACGGTACGTTGAACTGCAGTCTCGTATCGCCAAGATAATTCGGCTTAACCGCGGTATTATCAACAAGTACGATATCCGTTCGGGTAAACCTTAGCCCTTCCAGTGTAACGACGTCGTTGATGTTAACGGATGATGGCGATGCAGTCATAATGACCGGTTCAAGTAAGGCTCGTCTGAACTCATCCTCCAGGATCGCGTTCATCGAGATCCCGTTCGAATACTTATCTCCTGCTCGCCCATATGCCCCTTGAGCACTGGCTGCTCCTTGCGCGCCAGGTGCGCCGGCCGTTCTGCCATTGCTTCCGCATACGATACCAAAGTTCGCGTTGACGGAATCGCCGACCTGCCCCCCGGGACCACCTGCTCCAGGCGTACCTGGAATTCCCCCCGCTCCGCTCGATCCCCCATCTACCGAAATGAAGAAACCGGCCGCATATTGATTAATGATTGCTTGCGGCGCATATAGCGTAATTTTGCCCCCGTGCCCGCCGTTGCCTCCATCGCCCCCATTGCCCGCAGATCCTCCACGCCCACCGTTGCCGCCCGCGCCGGAGCCTGCTTTACAGAATCCGACGGCATCCAGCTGCGCCTTTACGCCTTTGGAGCCTTGACCGCCATCACCGCCATCTTGCCCTTTACCGCCTTGGACGCCGTCTTGTCCGCGCGCTTCGAAGATCGGGCTGCCTTGAAGAGATAGCATCCACACTTCGATTTCGGGTGCGTCCGCCCCATCGCCTCCACGATTCCCTTTGGCCCCGTTCGTACCGTCCGTTCCGGTTACGCCGCCAAGCGAATTCGGAGTAGGCACCTGAGACGGGGTCGCCGGCTTGCCTAATACTTGAGGTACAAGCAGCGTCTGACGCTCCCACGTGAACGTCACGTTCTTCCCAACGATTAGTTTCTCCGTGATGATGAACAAATGCTTCTGAGGATTTTTCAGAATAACAGTCGTGTTGTCCTTCAGTTCGATCTCGCTTGCCGCCCAATACGCATCATTAATATAGATGGAACTTGCGGCTTCGGGAGTACGGGTAAAAGGGCTCGCGTTAAGATAGTTGGCGGATCCGCCCCACAGCTCAAGCTCCGGCGCGTTCGGCAATGCAGCAGCTTTCACCCGGTATGCCGCTTGAAAGGTCGTCAATGCGCCTAGAATATTAGCACTTGGCTTCAGCAGTCCTGCTTTCGGTACGACGTTCCCGGAGATGGTAATCTTGCCGAGTGCTGACACCTGCTGAATGCCGAACGATTCCAGTACGGCTTTGTGTTGAAGAAGTCTCGTCTGAATGACATTAGGTGCTAGCATGAGATTGGTGGCGGGATTAATCTTGAAAGAACTTAGCTGAAGGCTGGCAAGGTTAAGGTTGTACCCAAGCGGCATATATTCCCTTCTTTCGGTTTCAATTTGCACTCGAACGGAAGCCATTAATTACAATAATATTCTATTCAAATATATGGATAATAGTAGTGGCATACCTGCAACCACCAACGTTCTCCAGACAATCCATACAAGGTACAACAAAAAGCCCGCGTTATACGCGAGCTTCCTTGTCCTACTATCGTTATGACCTACATCTACGCAGCGACGTCTCTCTTCGTAAACACCAGCCACGCAACCAGACTGAATACTAGATAGTAAACTGCCAGCACCTTGATCGAGAATGCGAGCGTCATGCCATCCTGATATGGCTTGCCGGTAAGATATCCCGATAGATCGATATTCGCGAACAGGATATATTTGCTCCAATCGTATTGATGCAACAACCCCAGCAAGATCGCGCCTGCGAATAGCGAGAAGAGGGAGAAGCCTATTGCCATCGTACTGCTGCGGAATGCAGAGGAAATCATAAAGGCCATCGTAACGAAGATGATCGTCGATACTCCGTTAAGCAAGTAAGTTTGCCATAGGTTGGCGAGCATGTTCTTCTCGACAATATGTCCAGCGGTATCCAGGTGTACCAGCGACAAATTCATATCCCCGAACTTATAAAGCAGCCCGTTATACAGCACTGATACAATGAACAGAATGACAAGCAGCAATAACCCGAACATAATCATGGCGATATATTTGGAAATCAGAATTTTGAGCCTGCTCGCTGGTCGAATGAGCAGCAGCTTGATTGTTCCGCTTGCAAATTCCCCGGCCAAGCTATCCCCCGCAATAATAACGGTAAACAAGGTAATGAGTAATACAAGCTGCGCAGAGCCGTTAATCCCGCTCCACATGGTCGAACCTATAGGACGGATGTCATGATCAAGCCGATATTGATTCACATCGATGTTCTCCTGGATCTCTTTCTTATCATCCGGGTCCAGCTTCTCATCGCTCAGCGCCTTCGTATACTGCTGATTCTGCTCCGTCAACTGTTGCTGCCAGGTACCGTGCTGGTCAGTCCCCTTGTCGTCATAGTACCAATCCATGAAACTCCCGAAAAGAACGATAACAATCATAATACCGACCATGACCCATGTCCGCGTGCGACGATAGATCTTCATATTTTCATTCAGAACCAAATTAACCAATTTGCCCACCTCCGGTGATTTCCAGGAATCGGTCTTCCAGCGACTGGCGAACAGCACGAACACCATAGATGCGAATGCCCTTCTCCGTCAGATAGAACAGAATGTCTGGAATCCGATTGCGCTCGGTCAGGATTTCAAGCCCTTCATCAACAGCTTGCGCCTCCTGAATGCCCGCCATTTCCCTTATGCTAGCAATCATAGCTTCATCTATGGAAGCCTCTATGAGATAAGTCTGCGCCTGATCATTCGAGCCGATGAAATCACCAATCGGCTTGACATCAATGAGTTTGCCTAGGTTCAGAATCGCGACCCGATCGCACATCAGCTCCATTTCGGATAGCAAATGACTGGAGACAATGACCGTTATCCCCTCTGTCCGGGTCAAATAATGCAGGTAGTCGCGCAGCTCGCGAATGCCTGCCGGATCAAGTCCATTGGTCGGCTCATCCAGAATCAGCAGCGATGGCCGGTGCAGCAGCGCTTGCGCGACGCCTAGCCGCTGGCGCATGCCTAGCGAATATCTCTTCACTTTATCGTGAATGCGATTCTCCAGTTTGACCAGCTTCACGACTTCATCGATTCGTTCTTTGGTCACTCCCGGAACCATGCGTGCATAGTGAACCAGATTGCGGTAGCCGCTAAGAAACTTGTACATTTCCGGGTTTTCTACAATAGCTCCTACATGACGAATGGCCTGCTCGAACTCGCTCTTGATATTCTTCCCTTTGATGAATATCTCACCGCTTGTGATCGACATAAGACCGACCATCATACGAATCGTTGTCGTCTTCCCTGCTCCATTAGGCCCCAAGAATCCGAAAATTTCCCCTTGCGGAACATCAAAAGTAAGATTGTTGATAAGCGTTTTGCGACCGACGCGCTTGGTCACATTCCGCAAGCTAACGACTGCTTCATTGCTCATGTTCTACGCCTCCACTTAATTCGAATGAATGATAATGGTGCCCGATTCCGCCTCTACATTGACCGGCCAAGTACCGCTGCCAATCGTATGGGTTAGCTGAACCTTACTGTCTGTTCTAGCTTCTTGTTCTACTGGAAGGTTCGTTTGAATGGATCCACCATCGACCGATGCGTGCAAAGTATAGCCAACGTCTATTGGCAACATCAAGCGGGTAGTCCCGCCATGATTCACAATTTGGGCGGCGCCGCGAATTTGATCCATCTGAATATCGGAATCCTGACCTTCAACTTTGACAGTGCCTGTAACTTCTCGTAAATACGATAAACTGCTCTCGACTTTCCCTGCTATGTCCCCCTCGATCTGAGTGAGAACAAGGCTGCCTTGGTGAGCTTCTGTTGTAACGTTGCCTTTAACGCGATCCAGATTAATTTCACTTGATTGGCTGATAAGGTCAACATTCCCAGTAATGCCGTCGATGAAGACGTTCTGGAATGAAGTGTCTACAGAGAGCGTTCCAACCGTATTGGCGATATCCAATAAGCCACGAACGGACTTCACTTTCACGTCCCCATGTACCCCATCGATTAACACATTGCCTTCTTCACTCTCCACGGAGAGCGCCAGCTGATCTGGTATGAGAAGCACATAATCGGTCGTTATGGAATCGCTGTCGATCGGTTTCCCGTCCACCAAAGCTTCGAACGTTAATTGACCATTCACAATCTTCTTATCGACTTGAACGGCATCTCGTTTCTCGTTCGCCGCATTCTGATCGTCCGCTTCAGCAGTAACTGTGTACTGCAAACGGATGACCGAATCCGTTGTTCTTCGTACGGAGATTTCCCCTCTTACACCAGCAAGCAGCACGTGCTCTATCGATTGTCGGTCTACTGTAAGCTCATGCTTGGAGACGGCTGTAGCATCCGGATGTTCCTTCGAATAATCCATGGTCTTCTGCTCATTGACGAATTGCTCGCCGAACCGTTCGATGACCTCCTCCTTCTTCATCCAGATGTCTGCAATCATAAGCACGATGAGCACCGCAATCAAGGCGAGAAGAAGCGTCTTTTTCTTACGAAACATCCCCTTCACACCTCCACTTCTTTCTCAAAAATATAACCGTTCAGCCACATCATGCCTGCCCCTAGAAGCAGCAAGCCGATGAAAGCACCCGAATGCAAATACACCGTATCGTTTGTTCCGCCTCGAAGGACAATTTCAGGCAGCCAGCGCAGCAGATCCGATACGAGCGGGCTGATTCGAAGCACCAACCATATTGCCGCAAGAGACGCGCAGCATATAACCAGCCATTTGAACTTAGTGACCAATTGCCCGCATAGGTAAGCAAACTGAACAACAACCAGCAGCAAAGCGGTAATCAGAAAATACATCCAGCAGCTATTCACGACAATATTGATCATCCATGCGAAATTCGCCCAAATCTCTGAGCCGAGCTGCCATTCATCCCATTTGGCCAGCCCAATGATTAAAGTAAAGCTGACTACAATCGATAAGCAGGTCAGTAACTGCAGTACTAGCACCGCTGCAGCCTTCGCTGTCAACACCTTCCACCCACGAACCGGCAGCGACAAGAGAAGGTAGACGGAATTCGTTCTCCACTCCGTATGAAGCTGATAGTAGCTTGTGCCGACCGTGATTATACCTGCGCCGATAATAGGCAGCACAAACGATAGCAGCCAAATATCTGAATCATCCCACCCGCCGCTCTTGTACAAAACGAGAAGCTGCAGCGCGATTACAAGTGCAGAGAACACGCCGTACAGTGGCAGCGCGCTTCTCCATTCCTTCACGAACAATTTGCGAAATGCCATCTACACGTACACCTTCTCCCATAAATTCTCAAGCGAGCATCCATACGCGGAACGCAAATTTTCCGCGGAGTCATGAATGGTAATTCGCCCATTCTGAAGGAAGATGACATCATCGAACATCGGCTCGGATTCTTTGACGGAATGGGTGGATAACAGAATCGTCTGCTCGCCCGCTTGAAACTCGCTAATGATGGACTGAATGATTTTGGCGCGCGAAGGCGGATCAATACCGGAGAACGGCTCATCCAGCAGCACCAGCGGGACATTGCGGCAAAGCGCTGCAACCAGCTTCAGCCGGGCTCTCATCCCCTTCGAGAGATGCCGAACCTTCTGCTTCTCGTCGAGCTCCATCGCCCGCACCATATCGGCTGCTTTATCCGCCTGCCAATCGGTACAGAATCCGGAGATGAACTGGAGCGTTTCCTTGACCGTCATCCAGCCATATAAATAATCAATCTCAGGCAGATAGGCGACGTGCTGCTTGCCCCGCACATCAGGCTTCCTCCCGTTCACGAGGATACTGCCCGAAGTCGGGTAGATCAGCCCTGCTATCATTTTGAGCAACGTTGATTTGCCGCTTCCGTTAGGGCCTAGCAGACCGACGATGCTGCCTGTCTTTATCTGCAGGTCGATCCCGCTCAAAGCCTGCTTTAATAGATATCGTTTATGAATATCCTTGAGCTCGATGATCGTCGAATGCTGTTCTGTCTCGGCCATTAGCTATCCCTCCTTGCTCCCCTTATGTAATTCCATAAGCAGTATTCGCTCCATCTCTCCAGGCTCGATGCCAAGCTCTTGCATCTCCTCGATAAAATGCCGAACCGCCGCTTGCGCCATTTCCGATCTGATCGTCTGCAGCATTGCGGGGTCGTTCTTGATGAACGTACCCTGACCGCGAAGCGTTTCCGTCAAGCCTTCCCTCTCCATCTCCTGATATGCCCGTTGCACCGTATTGGGATTCACTTGCGATATTTGCGCTCTTTCCTTGAGCGAAGGGATTTTATCTCCCGGCGATAGCTCTCCCCTTGCCAGCGCTTTCTTAACTTCATCCACCATTTGCAAATATATCGGTTTAGGACTGTTAAAATTCAGTTGCACGTCCGACCCTCCTTCCAACCGCGAACCAGTGCACTATTGAACTAGTGCACTAAGAGATTATAATTATTTGCCACCTTTGTCAATGCTTTTATTACTGCAACCATCATTCGTCCACGAAAAAAAGGGAAATGCCGATAGCCATCATACGATAGCCGCGGCACTTCCCTTATTCATTATCGTCTTATATCGAATTAAATCGATTCCATTCTCGTCAACGTTATAAGACAAACGTCATTCTCACGCATATCCGTCGCGAATTTAAATACCTCCGCCTCACCAGAGATCGTCACCTTACGGCTAATCTCCGGCAAGCCAGCGTTCCGTTCGTCGAGCGTGCGGATTTGCTCGCGGCTAAGCGTGCTCTTCGGATTCAGATCCAAGTAATCCGTTAAAGCATCATTGTTGCGGTAGCCTGTACGGTAGACGCTAAGTTCATAGTCGCCAGGTGCGAGTCCCGTGATTTCGACTTTAGCCGGTCCCGCTGGAAGAGAAGGAACATCCTTGCCATAATACAGCTTGTTCTCTACATCCTGACGGACCGTGCAATCCCAGAACAACACTTGCGCTCCTTGCTCATTGCGGGCAGCGAACGCATTCGGATCATCGCAAGCCAGTGCCTGATCGCCAAGCTGATTCAGGAATTTATAGGCGAAATACGCCGGCTTACGAACGCCTTGCATATTCATGAGACCAAATCCGCCATGGAAATGACCCGTTGGCGGGCCGTCTTCTTCGAAGACGTCGGAAATTTCGCAATAGGACATCGCTCTCACATGTCCTTGCACGGCTTTAAGCCGCGACAACAGGAATGAAGCCGCATGATAGGAATCACGAAGCGGATCCCAATAATGGTAGGTCAAGCCGAACTCTGTAAAATAAACCTCCAGCTCAGGCATCGAAGAAGCTTTGACCACTTCCTTAGCGCGAAGCACTTCGGCGAGAGCACCTTCCGGCTTGTAGAACATATTGTCTTGGAACCAGCCGGTTCCCGGCTTCCATACTGGCGTCTGGACGCCGTCATCTGGTCCTGTAAACGGAGATACATTGATACCGCCGCCTTCGCCCGGCTCGCAAGCATAGCAGTGCGTCGTGATGAAATCGAGCGGCACCTTGTTCGTGTGGCAATGCTCGATGAGCCCGCTAATCCAATCCGGACCTCCCGCCGTTGCAGGGCCGCCAACGCGATAATTCTTGGATACGCTGCGAACCGCCCGTGCGGACGTCTCGTACATCTTAATATATTCGTCAAGTCCAGCTGTGAAGAACATGTTGTGCTGGTCTGGCTCATTCCATACTTCGAAGAACCAGTGCTTTACTTCCTCTTCACCATAACGCTCCGTGAAGTGAAGCACAGTTTCGCGAATCAGCCCAAACCATTTGACATAGTCATTCGGCGGCGTGATATTGCTTTCTTCCCAGAAGACCGTTTGATCTCCGCTTGCCAATGCCTGAGGCATGAAGCCAAATTCGACGAACGGGCGCATGCCTGCATCGAGAATAGCGTCGTACACCTCATCCAGGTACATCCAGCTATAGATTGGGTTTCCATTCTTATCTTCTCTGTACACACCCATGTCGTCATCGAACATGCCGTGGAAACGAAGATATTGGAACCCGCACTCTTTGGCACCGCGTGCGAGGTGCGCTTGGTGGTCTCTTCTCATTAAGAGGTTCGCCCGACCTGAGCTTACGCATGTATTATAGAAGGCGTCGTGCTTGCCCGTAACATTCGAAAGATCAATATTCAGCAATCTCATGAACGTAGTTTCCTCCCCATTATATCTTATCGTAGCCGGTTGACCATGGAACCAAATCGCGTATAACGCATCTGTCGCTAGTACGCAGCAAGAACAGGACACAATTCGATATATCCTCAGGAAGCATCCAGTCGGACGGCTTGCTCGTTACACCGATGTCGCGCACCATCTTGGTGTCGGTAATTCCTGGATATACCGTGCTAACTTTGACGCCGAATTCTTTCCCTGTTTCGTAGAGCGCCTCTGACAAGCCCGCCACTGCGCACTTGGATGCCCCGTAAGACGCCAAGTGCGCGGGAACTTGAAGAGCCACTGTGGACGACAGGTTGACAATATAACCGTAGCTTCTTGTCTTCATGTCCGCTAACGCGAGCTTGCTCAATCGGAACAACCCGTCCACATTGATCGCAAATGTCTGCGCCCACTCCTCGTCCGTCGTGTCGAGCAGCGGTTTTGGAATAATAATGCCGGCGTTGTTAATCAGAATATCAATTGCGCCGAACACGCTTATCGTCTCATCCACCAGGCGGTCGATCGCCGACTTATCGCTAAGATCCGCCAATACCGTCAACGCTTCCGCGCCGACTTTCTTAGTCTCTACCGCGACTTCGTTTAATTCCGCTTGGCTTCGCGAAGCGACGACGACCTTGCAGCCCGCGGCTGCGAGGTCCAAGGCGATCTGTCGACCTATGCCTCTTCCCCCGCCTGTGACAATAGCTGTTTTACCTTGTAAGTTCATGCATAATCCTCCAGCTGAATGCACACGAATTTGGATTAGCCTTTAACACTGCCAAGCGTCATCCCTTGCATGAAGTAACGTTGAAGGAACGGATAGGCTACGAGAATCGGGAACGTCGCCAAGAAAATTTGCGCTGCGCGCGACGTACGGTCGTTGACGACATTCAGCAATTCGATATCTCGCGTGCTCTTGAGCGACGTGTCGATGTTCACGACAACGGTTTGCAGATAGCTTTGCAGCGGGTAATGCTCAGGGAAGTTCATCAGAATCAACCCGTCGAACCAGGCGTTCCAGTGAGTGACCAAGCAGAACAGCGTCAACGTCGCGATTGAAGGCGCGGACAACGGCACATAGATACGCCACATGTTAATCATATGGCCGGCACCGTCCAGAAACGCGGATTCTTCAATTTCTTTGGGTAACTGACGGAAGAAGTTCATAAGCAGAATCACGTTGAACACGGGCACCGCACCGTATAGAACAAGCGCCCAGATGCTATCCGTTAAGCCTAACGTTTTGATCGTCATATACCATGGAATAAGGCCTGTATTGAAAAGTATAGTGATGAAGAAGTACCAAGCGTACAGGTTACGCTGTTTGAATCTGTCCGACTCGCGAGAAAGCGGGTAGGCAGTCAAGATCGTGAGCACCATATTAATAGCGACGCCAAGAACTACACGTTTGAGTGATACGACGAGCGCCGTAGTAAATTCAGGCTTGTTGAGTACGTATGAATACGCTTTGGTCGTAAAGTTAACCGGCCAAAATTTAACGAGGTTGGCCGCTGCAGCAGAACTGCTGCTGAATGAAATCGCAAGAACGTGAACGAGTGGAAATAAACAGAGCAGCGAGATAATCGTAAGCAACGCATAGTTGAACGCTAGGAATAACTTGCGGCTCGGAGAATCGTGCTTTGTCATGTGAGTTCCTCCTAGCACTACAGATAATTAAAATACTTTGTAGTCTGCGAACTTCTTAGCCAGTGCATAAGAACCGGCAATAAAGACGAACGAAACAAACGTTTTGAATAAGCCGACTGCGGTTGCCACACCATACTGCGCATCAAGCATGCCTAGTCGGTAGATAAAGGTGTCGAGAATGTCGCCGCTCTGGTAAACCGCCGGGCTGTATAAGTTGAAAACTTGATCGAAGCCGGCGTTCAGCACGTTGCCCATGCTAAGCGTTCCCAGCAAGACGATTACCGGCAAAATGCCTGGAAGCGTGACATGGAAAGTCTGTCTCCATCTTCCTGCGCCATCGATTTCAGCTGCTTCATACAAAGTCGGATTGATTGCTGTCAGCGCAGCCAAGTAAAGAATGGTGTTGAAGCCAAATTCTTTCCACAAATCGGACAAAACGATAACGTAAGGGAACCAATGTACATCGCCGAGGAAGAAAATCGGCTTTAACCCGAGCGATTTCAAGAAAATGTTCACGATGCCGTCGGATGGTGACAGAATATCGATCATGATGCCGGATAGAATGATCCAGGACATGAAATGTGGCAAATAAACGAGCGTTTGCACCGAACGCTTAAAGAACTTATGGCGAACTTCATTTAGCAATAATGCGAATATAACTGGCACGACGATGAACACGATTATTTTCAAAAGTGAAATGTAAACCGTATTAAATAGTGTTTGGAAGATGTCAGGCAGTTGCATTAAATACCGGAAATTATCAAGTCCAACCCATTGCGAATGAAACACGCCTCTGACAGGCATATATCTCTCGAACGAAATCACGATACCAAAGAGCGGTATATAGTTGAAAATAAACACAAGCACTACTGCGGGAATTAACATCAAATGTAGCGGCAGATTGCCGCGCTTTAACGATTTATTCATGATGCCACCTCGGTACTAAAAGTCCGGGGAGCTTCCACAGCTCCCCGGCCATGCTTACACAAACCAACAGCGATCTTACTTTTGTTTTGTCGCGTACCAGTCGTTGACTTCTTTGGTAACATCGTCGCCGCCGAGGCTCTTCCACTTCGTGACGAAATTGTCGAACTCGTCGATGGACGCGCTTCCCATGATGATCTTGGTGAACGTTTCGTCTTCAAGCTGCTGCAGCGTGGACATTTTGTTTGTCATAGCTGTACCTGGAACGCCATAGAAGCTGTTGACGAGCAGTTGATTGTTCTTCTCGTATTCCTGATAGACAGCTTGTCCGCTATTCAGACCGAACATTTTGTCGAACGCCCATCCCGTGTTATCACCGGATTGATACTTCTTGATCGCATCGTATGCACGTTTCGTGTTCAAGTCGTTAACGACCGACTCGTCTTTGTTCTTAAGCACGTCTAGAATTTTAAGCTGCGTATCCATATTCATAGTCGGCGGCTCCATGTAAATCAACGGATATTTCATGAGCAGAACGCCTTGGTCAATGTATTTCTTGTCTTGGTCGATCGGCGTCCAGTGAGCGGAACGATCGCCGAAGTAGTTCTCGAACATCAAGTTCAGGGCTTTGATGATAGCTTCCGGATGCTCGAAGCCTTTGCGAACAACGGTGAAACCGGACAACGGCAAATCGACTTGCGGTTTAGCGATTTCACTGTCAGCCGAGACGATCGGGTAAGGCTCCCAATCTGCGTTCGGATCTTGGTTCTTGTTGTCCTGGAAAGGCCAGATCGCGTTCCAGTAGCGGCCGTAAGCCAAACCGAGCTTGCCAGCTGCTACAGATTGAGCAACCTTAGAGCCGTCTTTAACGATGAACTCGGAATCAATTGCGCCACTCTTGTACATTTCTTGCAGTTTTGCGAGCGCTTGCTTCATTGCTGGCTGAAGGCTGCCGTACTCGAGCTTGCCATTTACGTTCACCCAAGCGCGCGGGTAAGCATGGAATCCGTTCGCGAATGAAGTCAAGTCAGCAAATCCGCTCGTCGGGAAGTTGAACGAATCTTTATTAGCCGCGAGGCCATACGTATCCGGCTTGCCATTGCCGTCCGGATCGTTCTTCACGAATTGTTCAGCGATGTTCACGATATCGGCGATTGTTTTTGGCGGCTGGAGCTTCAGCTTCTTAAGCCAATCCGCGCGAACCCAGACAACGTCCGCTTGGTCCATCAGCGAGCCGATGTTCGGGATACCCAGCATTTTGCCATCCGTCATCGACGCATCAACCAGCTGCGGATTGGATGTCAGAATTTTCTTCGTTAATGGAGAAGCGTATGTGTTGAATGCGTCCGTCAAATCCTCGATTTGATCGCCTTCGACGAGCATTTTGAATTGCTTCTTCGGCACGTACATCACGTCTGGCAATTGACCCGACGCAATCGTAACGTTCAACTTCGATTCGTATTGAGCGGCATTGGAAGTATCCGTAATCCAGTCATACTTCAGATTGATGCCGAGTACGTCTTGGTATTCCTTGTACCAAGCGTTGTTCTCATACGATTCGCCCGGGAGGAATTTGGCCGTGCTGTCTGTCGCTTGTCCGACGTGAATCTCGATTGGCGGATCATATTTGCCGAGCGGGTCCGTATTCGCAGGCTTGTTTGAAGCGTTATTATCAGCAGCAGAGTTATTCGACGCAGATGTGTTTGCGTTTCCTTTGTCATCTGAAGTTGATCCACATGCGGTTAATGCCATTGCCGAAGCGAGTATGACTGCCGGTAAAATGATTCTCTTGTTACGCATATCTGGAATTTCCCCCCAATGTTGTTGTAACTAGAAGTTAGAGGCCTCTGCTCATCATTATAGTGCAGCGCTTTCATAATAAATATTGTACTCTGTCCACTTTTGTTATCCTTTATCCACTTGCTATGCTTCCCTGACGCGAGTAGAAAAAAAACAACCTGAAGCAGCAGCTTCAGGTTCGAATAGGGCATTATTTATTTGATGACTCCAGATGTACTCTGCCGTGAATCCCGATATTCCTGAGGCGACATGCGCATCGCTTTCTTGAAGAAGCGAGTGAAGTAAGAAGCCGATTGATAGCCGATCGTCGCTGCGACAACATGAATTTTAATATGCGGCTGCTCCAGCATCTCCTTTGCTTTCTGAAGCTTGCGTTCATGAATGTAATCGGACAAATAGATCCCGCTCACTTGGCGGAATAACCTTGAGAAATATTTCGGGTTAAAATAGACGCTGTCTGCAAGCGTTGTGAGTGACAAATCAGCATCGAGATGGTCTTGAATATAGTGCTGAACCTGCTGGATGGCGAGTATGGATCGCCGCTCGTTCTCCGCGCTGCGTACACGGAAGATCGACTGGGCGATGTCCCGGCACTGTCCAAGCGTTTCGCTCAGCGAAAGAGCCGGATAACCCGAAAACAATGCATCGACGTCGATTTCGCCGTCCAGCTGCTCCGTCAACTCATACCGGTTCAAGATGGAAACGAAAAACAGCGACAAGCGCTGCTTCGATTCGACCTGCTCCGATCGATGCGCCGCCGTCTTCTCGGTAATCGAGCTCGCTAGCTTATCGTAAGCTTCCAAGAACGATTCTCTCTCCCCTTGCTCCAGCAGAAGCTCGAGCGTATTCAATGATTGCGCCAGCTCCTGGGAGAGCTGCCTTCCGAATTGCGGCAAATGCCGTTGGTCACTTGCGACAAAGCCTTCTGTGAGCAGAAGCACCTCCGTACCCTGACCAAGCCGGCCGTTCAGAACCGAACGCATATAACCGAAGGCTTCCGGCAATTGTCCCCATGAATAGGGATCGGCTCCGACGATGAATGAGAGTGAAAACCCAAGCGATTGCTGGCAAGCTTGCTGGACGAGCTCTAGCGCGCCTTTCACGAATATGGCGGTATGGATGGATTCCGATTCGGCGCCGTCTTCCACTAGCGGTTGCGCCAGCCAGACAAAATAGGTCTGGCTTTGCCGATACATCGTCTCGGAAAGCCGAACGTACGGCGAGAGATAACGCTCTGCCAGCAGCGATACGGCATATTCCTCATTCGCTCTTCGTGTAAGCGGCGACTCCGCTTTCTCCGCCTCTTGCCTATAGCCGATAATAAGCAGCACCGGCCGCGATGCCGTCAAGCCCATCTCAAGCTCGCTCATCTGTTCTTCCAACTCACTGCCGGAGCCGCGCTCAATGACGTCCGCTAGCAGCTCTCTGCGCAATAGCGGAAGCGCTTTATCCATCTGCTCCTTAGCCGACCGGAGCAGATGCTCATCCCGCAAGCTTTTATCCAAATCATTAAGCTGCATCCGAACGGTCTCGACGATTTTTTCATAATCCTCGGTTTTCAGCAGGTAGCTGACGCCATAGAATTGCAGCGCTTTATAGGCGTACTCGAACTGATCGTGTCCGGTCAGGAATACGACTTTGCAAGCCGGCCAGTTCCCACGAATTTTCTCAACCAGCTCAATGCCGTCCATGCCCTGCATACAAATATCGGTCACGACCAGATCAATTTTCTTGGCGTTCAGCAGCGCAAGCGCCTCGTAGCCCGAGTACGCTTTGTATAGCTCTAATTCATAATCTTCGATTTCCTTCAGTGTTTCATACACACCATCCGCGATGATCGGCTCATCGTCAACGACCAACAGTCTGAACATTTACTTACCCTCCATCCGAATGATCGTCATCGTCACCTTAAGTCCGCCAAGCTCGCCAATGGATAACGCGATGCCCGCGTTGTCGCCGTACAAGCTTTTCAGCCTTCTGTGAATGTTGATGATGGCAGTCGTCTCCCCCTCATAATGATCGTCTTGCAAAATGTTAATCAGGGACTGCAGCTTCTCTCGGTTCAGAACGCTGCCGTTGTCCTCCAGAACGATCTCAAGCTCGCTATCGTCAACGTTTGGAAACATGTTGATGCGCAGCAGCCCGTTATTTAATTTATTCTCGAGCACGTACTTGAACGAATTCTCAATAATCGGCTGAATGACAAGGCGCGGCACCTGCACTTCCTTCCATGAAGGTGGCAGCTCGTCGAACTCGACCGTAACCCGGTTGGAGAACCGCATCGCCTGAATGTCCGCGTACGTCTTCGCAAGATCCACTTCCTTCTCAAGCGTCAATTCGGAAGCGGAGGATCGCGTAATGTATTGATAGTAACGGCCCAATTGCTTAACAAATGGGAGAAGGTTGTCGTAATCCTCGGCCTTCGCCATGTTATATAACACAAAATGCGTGTTGTATAGAAAATGAGGATTGATCTGAGCTTGCAGATGCTTCAGCTCCGCATCCTGAGTCAATATCTTCTGTTTGTACACCTGATTGATAAGCACATACACATTCTGCACCATTTCATTGAATCGGCGGTAAAGATATTCGAATTCATCATGGCGTTTATGATTGATTCTTACGGTTAGATTGCCCTGCTCCACTTCACGAAACGCCTTCACGAGCCGGGTAAGCGGCTTATGTATGAAGCCGTAGGAAGATGCCGCGAACAACAGGAAAATAACAATCGACGTTATGGTGAATATGCGGAATAACAGACTGAACGTCTGTACGCGTTTGAAAATTTCGTTCTCCGGCAAATACCGGACAAGCGTCATCCCAATCGCTTCCGAGCGGCTGTAAATCAGTAAATATTTGTCGCCATGGAGCTTCGCGGAGATGACGCCCTGCTGATCGGACGGAGCGTCGCGATCGACGGTCTCCACGGCTGTCTTGCCAATCGGATCATTATTGCTGGAGAAGAATGCACCGCTATTCGTATTCGCAAGCACCATCCCCCCAACGCCAGATGAAGTGAGCTTCCTCAGCACCTGATTAATCGTCCCTCCGGAGAGCTCCATTTCTGTTGCATAATTGGGATCGCTCTTCGAAACGTCGCGCACAATGGGAAGCTCTGCGTAGAGATACAGCTTGCCTTTGTAGAACAATACTTTGGACTTGGATGTCGCGTTCGCTCTCCTTAGAACATCCAGCTTTTCCCGATTCAGTGTACTCATCCCGCTTATTGAAGAGACGGTCATGTCGATATCGGGGATGTATGCGGTCGTGTTCTGAATATAGAGGCTGCTTTGACGTGACAAACTCAGCGCGTCCTGCAATTTGTTGACGCTGGTAAGCTTGTCGTAGCTGGACATCTTTCCCTGAAGGGAGAAGAGCTTGTTTAAGTATTCGTTATCCATCAACTGATATTGCATGAGCCGGATGCGTTCAATCTCGGTTTCCAGATGAAACGAATAGAATCCGACCTGCTCGGACAGCGAATTCGATGTCTGCTCGCGAACTGTCTTCGACCCCCAGTTGTAAATGCCGAAGCCGATCGCGTAAACAGGCATAAAAATAAGCAAGAAAACGAGGACAAGTCTCATAAAAATGGAATTCTTCAACGATTTTGTCAGTTGCAAGTTCATAGGTGGCCGCTCCAAAACATTGGGTTATCATGCGCAAAGAATCTAATAATTCGAGTAGCTCGAGTATAAGATATTGTTTCCTTTCTCGCAAATACGAAAGATAGGGCTGGTTCACCTTCTGTATTACTTTATAGGAATCTGCACCGTATCGCCGGTTTTCGTAATGATAAGCTGCACGGATTGAAGATTTTCCGGGAGAGCGGCATAACGCATGGAATAAGCATGCGTGATGGAAGACACTTCGGCGGACATCTGTTGTACCGCTCTTCCATTTGCGATCAGCTTGAACCCGTTCAAACCAATGCCTAATTCCGGTTTAGTTGTACCCTCGATCAACGTCATCGTCGGAGTTGCTGTAATCGTCCCAATCTGAGTGAACTGACCATCAATGGTAACCATTATGTCCTGTTTGATCTTGGTCGTCATCGCTTCGTCAGGATGGTAGGGAATTGTCACTTGTTTCGCCTGCCGGTGATCATTCACCGCTTGCTCATCGTAGTAAGACAACGTTAATTTCTTGGCAAGAGGACTGACTGGGTCAAACGCCATGAATCCTTTCAATTCGGTTTGCCCTTCGGTTGGTCCGGAACCGCCTGATAAGAATCGAGAATCCGTTCGAAAGCCTTTGATTCGGATCGGATCAAAGCTGTCGTCATTACTCAACCCATTCGGATTGCTTAAGGTATAGAACACGATCACCTGATTATCATCCGACATGAGACCGTTCAGCGTAAGCAATGATCCGTTCGCGAGCCGAACTTGCTCGTTAAGAGGCTGACCCTTCCCTTGCTTATTCAATTCGCCAAGGGTGCCGTTTACGATTCCGTCGAAGCCCATCAGCATCTTGCCGTAATATGCTAACGCATGATATTGGTTTCCCGCGAACAGCATGATTGCAAGGATGGCTACCGCGATTCTCCAACCGGTCTTAACGTTCCGTGTCACTCTTCTTCTAGGGGCTGCGACGGCGTTTAATGATCTTCTCAATCTCGCTTCCAGTTCATCAGGTGCGGCGAGCTCGTCTAGACGCGCTTTCTCATCCAATAACCGCTCTTCAATGTTGCTCATCTCTATTCCTCCCAGATAACGTTCTCAGCTTCTTCAATCCCTCGAAAATTCTTGATTTGACTGTTCCCGGCGATACGCGAGTGAGCGTGGCGATCGTCCCATAATCTAGATCAAGGTAATATTTCAGTCGTATCGCTTCACTTTGGTCATCGTTTAATTGAATCATTAACGATTGAAGATCCATCTGCTCCTCCACCTGCTGATAAACAGATGGCCCGGCATGGCTATGATAACCGTTACTCTCCTCAAGCGGATTTTCAAGCGGGATGACCTTCTTGTTCTTTTTCAGTGCGTGCTTGCATCGATTGACCAGTATGGTCTTGCTCCAAGAGTAGAAGGATTCTCTTTTCTTCAACTGACCTATCTGCTCGTAGAGCTTCACGATCATATCTTCCAGAACATCCATCGCGTCGGCTTCATTCCGCATATAGGAATAAGCAAGCCGATAATACGCGTCTTTCTCAGCTAGGATTAATCTCAGCAAAGCCTCCTTGTCCCCATTCTGCGCAGATTGTACCTCGTCTTCCACTAACATGTCTTCACCTCTCCTTTCTCTAAGAGCATTGAATAGCGCAAATGGTTCATTTCGCAAAGAAGGAAGTTTATAACAGTAGTATGAAAATAAAAAATCCGCGATAGTCGCGGATTTAGGCTGTTGGGAAATTGATCGGAATTAATTTGGGGTCCAAACTCATCGGCGGTAGCGCTCTAACGGTTCCCACGAACGCTATTTCGCCTCAAATGCCTCATTTGAAACGCTAACGGTTGTCAGAATGGCTATTTGGCTATATTGGCAGCAAAATCTTCGCTAATTGCATCACAATA
Source organism: Paenibacillus sp. J31R98 (assembly GCF_056269245.1). Classification (NCBI taxonomy): domain Bacteria; kingdom Bacillati; phylum Bacillota; class Bacilli; order Caryophanales; family Paenibacillaceae; genus Paenibacillus; species Paenibacillus sp. J31R98. The sequence continues at coordinate 1,098,451 of NZ_JBWDNO010000001.1, read as the reverse complement.
GTAATCGACGGACGATAGCCTCATCTGAGCTAATTATTTCAAAGCCTAATGACTCATATAGTTTTGACGCGATTAGATTCTGTCTTCTATGACTAAGCCTTATTTCATTACACTGGTACTTATTATTAAGTAAAGTTATGAGCTCAATCATCGCATTTCTTCCATATCCCTTACCTTGATGCTCTTGATCAATCATGATGGCTTCAATTTCGCCAATTCCGGATTCAGCTACGAAATAAATGCCAAAGCCAACCAGAGTATTCTCATGATAGATCGCAATTGGTTTAAAATGAGTTTCAAACTTCGCCTCCGCAAGCCAATATACCACTGGTGCAGTAAAGAGTTTTCTTTGTACTTCCGTTATTTGAAGTTGCGTGCATTGAAACCAGTTCTCTCTTGTGACTTCTTTAATGATTACCAGTGGATTTCCCCCTCAACTCTTCCGATACCGCTGCCGAGTACCAAAGCGGTCTCCGACTTCCATCATTTGTAATATTCCAAAATAATACTACCATACCTCTCTCTAATTGGTTGTGTAAGAATCAATATAATAAAACTTTCTTGCCGCCAGCTGGGATGAATTGTGTAAATTAACCTAATCAGCTTTCAGATCATAATAACCGTTTTTGACAAAAGAATAAGCTCGTTTAGACCAAGTAAAACTCCCAAAAGACTACTATAATAAGGCTATTATCGTATCCATATTAAGGGAGTGGCATGCTTTGAAGACAACGATTATTGACAACAAAGGAATACCTCCTCTTGCTGGCATTTGCACGTATGAAGAAGCATGTAAGCCCGGATTTACCGTCGACCGAAGCGTCGAACTACTGAAACGGTTTAACTATATTTCCAAAGGACTCAATCAAATGCTGGCCGCACATCTGGCCCGCGTTCCTGAGTGGGAAGTCAAATGCGCCTTCGGCTATCATCTGTGGCTCGACGCCGAACATAGCGCCGCCATCCGCAAACGAGTGTCCGAGATGCGCGAACCGCCCCTCGGTCTTGACCAAGTGCCTGATGAGAAGCTTCGAATCTGGCTTGATGAAGCTATCCGCGGCGATGATACGCTCGAACTTCTTACAGGATTTTATCGCGTTATTCGTGCGGAAGTCATCAAAGCGCTTAAGCGTTATCTTGATGAAATGAACCGGATTACCGAGCATCCTACCTACCGCCTGCTTCGCGGTATGATGCAGGATCAAGAGGAAATGCTTGCATGGGGCGAGCAAGCGCTGACCGCTCTGGCCGATTCGCCTGAGAAGGAGCAGCATGCACAGCGGTGGGAGCAGCATCTGCAAGTTGTTCTTCGTGAGGCTGGGGGCATATTCGGCGATGATACGCCAGTACCCGATGAGCTGACGCTGCGATCCGACGGGCAGAAGTACGAGATGGACCCTGTGCCGAGAAGAGATGAACGATTTATTGACCCTTATAATACATCCGCGAAGATCGATTCGTATTTCTGGGATGATAGCTGCTCTCCGGAAGAACGTGCTTATTCGCTCGTGTATAAGCGACTCCGGGAGATGGACGTGCCGGAATGGATGGGGCCTATTTTGTACCAAATCGAAGGTAAACCATGGGAGTACTACACCGATCTGAGTCGACAGCTATGGGATGAAACACGGCATGCGATGCTCGGAGAAATCGGCCTCTATTACGGCGGCGTCCCATTCTATAAATATCCGATTCATCTGGGATCCTCCATGATTCTGAACACGGATTTAAGTCCTACAGAGGCACATCTTATATTGTGGCGAATCGAGCAAAGCCTGATGCCGAAACAGACCGGCAAACAGAAGGAATGGGAAATCGCGAAGGATACGGGGAACCCGATCGCCATGCTGATACAGGATTACGATTGGGCGGACGAGGTGCTGCATGCCCAGATCGGGCGCAAGTGGCTTGTGCCGGATTACGGCAGCTTAGCGGCAACGACGGAAATCGCGGATCAAGCCATGAAAGTTTGGGCGGAGGCATCAAAAAAGACAGCAGCGTGGTCGGAGCATACGGAATGGTGGCCGCAGCTGATCGAGGAGATTCGCGAGAATGCGAAGAAGCTTGCGGAGACTTCAAGTTAAAAGTAGAGAAAGCCATGTGCACTCGTAGGTGCGCATGGCTTTCTTTGAACTATCTACTTTGACCTATCTACAATGATAAGTTCGATCTAAGCTGATCTAGAGTGCCTGTCCGTTCCTGCTTCGAATATGTATACAGTCATAGATGGTTATTTCACCAATTAATGGTGACGTGTAACTTCCATCCTCGATTGTTCACGCCTCAGCCTTCTTTCGTGCGAAGCACTATTACTTATTCCTTCTTCTCTCGCTTACGGCTCGCCTTCTGCTTGCTCTTCTCAAGAGTCTCCTCAACGCGGTATTTCACAATACGGCGGATGAGCTCGTAAGGCAACGGCTTACCGCTCGGGAATTGCACGGATCCTTTCGCCCCCTTATAGGCCGACAACTCATCCTTGAACTCATCGATGCCGCTCGGGGTCGGATAGAAACCAATATGCTTCTTAAAGGCTGCAAAGTGAACGAGATTCCCGTGCAGCGTGAACGTTGGCATCTGGTAGGCGATAGTCTCTTCCGCGTCCGGTGCTTCTTCGCGAATGACTTGCCTTAACCTTTGCAGCTCAGCCTGCACATCGGGCGGGAATGCTGCAATATATTCGTCGATATTCGTAGGGACAGGCTTGTTTCCTTCCATGGCTGCTCCTCTCTTGCTCCCACAATCTAGGTCGTACATTCATTGTCATGCTCATTATGCGATAGCCAATGCCATCGCTTCCTCGGCTTTGGACTTAGGTAATGGCGGCGAAAAATAATACCCCTGTATCTGATCGCATCCAAGACTTGCCATATGGTCTAATTGTAGTTGAGTTTCTACCCCTTCTGCAATCGTTTCAAATTTCAATTCCTTGCAAATGCGCACCAGATGAGACAGCAGTACCTCTTCCAAGCTTTTCTGGCCAATGCGCATGACGTATTCTCTCGCCATTTTAATTTGTGTAATCGGGACCTTCGCCAGGCTTGTTAACGAGCAGAAGCCTGTCCCAAAATCATCAATGGATATCTTAAACCCATAGCTATGCAGTTGCTGGATAAGTCCGAGTACGATTTCATCCTCGTAGAATGGATAGGTTTCGGTAATCTCTATCATAATATTCTGAGGGTTAATGCCAAGATTCGTAACAATGCTAGTTACCATCTCGTAAAAGTTTGCCTGTTGCAGCTGCCTGGTCGATACATTGATAGACATGGTTAGCTCAAGTCCAAACTTCTCCTGCCACTCTTTCAACTGTGAACAAGCTTGGTGAAACACCCATCTGCCGATTGGCACAATCATGCCCGTCTCCTCTGCAAGCGGTATGAATTCTGCCGGTGACACACGCCCTAGAACAGGGTTATTCCAGCGGATCAGCGCCTCAAATCCGATTAGCTCCTTCTGAATCGTATACTGCGGCTGATAAAATAATTCATACTGCTGCATATCGAGGCCGCCGCGCATGGCTTTCTCGAGCCCAAGCTTTTGCAGAGTTGCGCCCTCGATCTCATGGGAGAAAATGCAATAGCGCATTCCTTTTCGCTTCTTGGCATTTGTAAGCGCAATGTTCAACGTTTTAATGATATCGTCTGCGTTACTTGCATCTTGAGGATACCTGGTTGCACCAACAGAACCTCGAATTCTTATGCTTTCATCACCCACATGGAAAGGTTCATACATCGATTGAAATACTTTTTGGCATAGCGTCTCCAGATCTTCTCTATTGTTTATCTCACAAAGAATAAAGAACTCGTCACCGTACGGCCTATATACCTCTCTATGAGCAGCACTACTATACTCTTCATACATCATATAGCTTAGACGTGTGGCTATTTTCACCAAAATTTCATCGCATTGCTTGGCACTTAACAAGTCATTGATATGCCGAAAGTTGTCTATATCCAAGGTCAACACCACAAACGGGGCATCCTCTTCGATCAGCTGCTTCATATCCAGGAACATTTTGCGCCTGTTGGAGAGTCCCGTAAGAGCATCTACATCGGCAGCAATTTGTAGCTCTCGCTGGTTTACCAGGATAATCATATCTTTTAATTCATCCGAGTACTTCACAAATACTAGCCGAATGCACATAAAGGTGAGCGAGAGCAACAATCCCACCACATAGTAAATGTGGGAAGGGAATTGAACCAGCAACAAGCCCAGTGCACCGACGACCAGAAGGAAAAAGTACATAATGAAGCCTCGTGTCAGCATGGGGTTCTCGGCGTATTCCACTTCGCGCTTGTCCGAGATTTGCTCCACAAATCCATAAAGCCAGAATGCCATTGCTAACAAACGAAGATTATCGATGATGTTATTGGAAATCCAAATGTCGTGGACCACCAAGTTTAAAATCATCAGAGTACACCATAACAACATGATGAGCATTCCCACCACATAGTGCCTAAACGCCTTACCACGCACATTCACCCGGTTAAAAAACTTTTTGTCCAATAGTAGTAGCAAGCAGGTCGCGTACACCAAGGGAAAGATGGAGGCAAGCTGTACAGAACTGATTTCTATGTCGTATGCAAAATGCATGAAAATATTGATACTGCGGACAATTAAGGCAAATGTCAGGCCTAATATTATGCTTACTGCAAGAATGGCATCCACTCTGCAACGTCTGCTGGCTCGAATAAAAACCATCTGGCTCAGAAAACCCAATACTGTAAAGGCCTCCATATAGTACAGAATGCTGTGATTCCAGTATGCGCCTACGTTTTGTTTGGTCAGGGCAAACATATCGCTATCTGTCATTTGATAGGGGAAAATCACGCTGCTCATACAGGTAAACCCCATCAGAGCAAACATCCCAATCATACAGTAAAACGTTGGCTTATACTCAGCCGGGACGACTCGTTTCAATGATAGGGTCATGGCGACAATGACTGCTGACACTATTACCTGTAACCAAACCATGTATGCCTTCCCATTCACATCATGAAAAGGAACAACGTTCAGTGCAACCACAAGCATCACAGCCGACACAACCATCACAATTTTTATTTTGTTTCTAATACTCAACTTCGTTTCTCCACTCCTTGACTCCTATTCACCGGCTGCTTAGTAGAAGAATAACAACCAGCAGCTCAACAATGATTAGCGCTTGAACGAATATAATTATTCTTGTGTTCTTCAAAACCCTTCACTCCCTGGCATCGTTTGTGCGGCCCATTAAGTAATTCCTGAGCGCGGCCCATTCAGTTGTTGGACAAAAAATACCCTCTAAGCCCGTATTAGGTAACCTTGTTTAGAGGTCTAATTGAAGATTAGAGGGGGAGGGATTGGTGATAGGTACAAGAATACTATAGTGCGATTAAAAATCACTTATTTGTACATGTTTATGTTGTTAATATCATTCATATGGAAAAAACATTTTATAGCCATTGAGATCTGTTAGATAGGTGTTACAGAAATACATAACGATGAAACAGCGATTACAGAAAGGATTAAATCTCGTATGCTATCATTTTTTGATAGGATAGGCCGCTAAGCCAAAGGGCCTAATGTTCTAAGGGGGCTTCCGTAATGAAATTAACCGTAAAGAGAAAATTATTTGGTGGATTTGGCGCTGTATTGGTTTTGCTTATTATCGTTTCCGCATTGGGCTTTGTATTTATTAATAAAATTGATGATAGCAATTCGACTATCATCAACAATCGTCCTCCCAAAATAATCAAGCTCAAAGACATTGCAATTAACTTCTCCCAACAAGCAATCCAGTTGCGCAATTATCTGCTTTGGAAAGACGATGCAACAATCACGACAATTAATACTTTAACCGCTAACAATAACGCAAACATAGACAAGCTGAAGCTGTTGCTTACAACGCCCGACGAGCTTACTACAGAAGAGAATATCGTAAAGTTGAATGAAACCTATATCGCTATACGTACCGAAATTCTCGATATGAAGAAGAACGACAGACATGATGAAGCACTTCATGCCATGCAAAATACCCTCTTCCCTGTATACAAACAGCTTGTTGCCCAAGTAGATGAAGGTGTTACTTCACAGGAAGCTGCCATGGAGAAAGAATCAGATACCGTCTCTCATCAAGCTAAGACCATCATGACAACCGTTGTTATCATAAGCGTGATTGCCATTGTGCTTGGTTTGCTTATTGCATGGTATATCAGCCTCATGATCGTTCGTCCTGTCCAACTATTGTCAAATGCTGCACGATCTATTGCGGATGGCGATTTGACCCAAGAGAACCTGAAAGTGAAGAATCGCGATGAATTTCAAGATCTGGTCTTCTCTTTCAATTCCATGAAGAATAATTTGCTTCTATTAATTATTGGCATCAATAGCAGTGCGACCCAGGTCGCAGCTTCAGCGGAGGAACTGAGCGCCAGCACGGAAGCAGTTAATACGTCTGCCGAAGATGTGACGATGAGTATTCAGAATATGACGCAAAATGCGGTAAAAACAGCGGAGTCAAGCATGGAATCGTCTCGCGCAATGCATGAGTCGGCCGTTGGCATTCAGCGAATTGCGGAGTCTGTTCAGGTGGTATCCGAGACATCCCAGGATGCATTAACAGCAGCAAGTGATGGCAACAAATCTGTAGAATCAGCTGTTGCACAGATGATTACCATTAAGAACAATGTTGATCAGTCGGTTGAGCTTGCGGAGAAATTGAATAAGCAGTCAGAAGAAATCAGCGAAATCACCGATGCCATCATGGCCATTACGAAGCAAACGAATTTATTGGCTCTGAATGCTGCGATTGAAGCTGCACGCGCAGGCGAGCATGGTCGCGGATTTGCCGTAGTAGCCGGTGAAGTACGGAAGCTAGCCGAGGAATCCCAACAATCAGCGAGTCAAATTGCTGGATTAATTGCGACAATCCAGCATGATGCAACTAGTGCAGCGGCAGCTATGAAGAATGGCGCACTGGAAGTCCAGTCCGGCGTAAAGGCGATGGACCTTGTGGGAGCATCCTTCCAAGCGATCCACTCCTCTATTCGAACCGTAACAGAGCACGTGCAGGAGATTTCCGCCTCAACCGAACAGATGTCGGCCAGTGCTCAGCAAGTTACGGCATCCGTTGAGAATATTGCCTATATGTCCAAAGATACTTCGAATGGTGCTCAAACCATCAATGCATCAACGGAAGAACAGTTGTCGATGCTGCAAGAGGTTAACGCGGTTGCGAGCTCTATGAGCAAGATGGCATTGGAGCTGCAAGATATGTTGATAAAGTTCAAAGTTTAATTATCTCATTCATAAAGCGGGCACCTCATCTTGAGGTGCCCGCCTTATATTGTAAATCGGTTAAGCGTGAGCATGAATATAAAGTTGACAGACAATTCGATAATCATATATTATCTAAAATTAAGACAATTCTTCAATCCTGATTAAGGAGTGCTATGAATGAATGAACGCGATAATGAGGGTAAGGCGCTTGATTTAAGACTAATACGCGTAATCGTTAACGCGGTGGATACGTTGTATTCCAGTTTAGGACACGCTATTGAGAGCTACGGGCTTAGTATGGAAACCTTCCGTATCATGGAGTTTCTTTATAATAAAGGTCCGCAAACGATTCAGAAGATCAGCGAAACCTTCTCCATTCCTAATGGCAGCATCACTTATGTGGTCGATAAACTTGAGAAAAAGGGATTCGTCGAACGGCTGCCCTGCGAAGGCGATCGACGGAAAACCAATGTTGCCTTAACGGTGGAAGGCGTTCAATACTTTGATAATATCTTTCCAAAACATGTTCAAATTATTTCTGACAATTTGTCCTATGCGACAGATGAAGAAAAGCTTGAACTTATCGAGGTCCTTAAGAAAATCGGATATGGAATCAAGAATCGTGATATGAATTCCAATCACCAAGATGGTGTTTAATCATTCCATCTTGCGACTTCTTCCCGTACCCTAGGCGCGACTTCAGTTCCGAACAGTTCAATGGCGCGCATAACTTCTTCGTGCGGCATTGTGCCCACGGGCATATGCATAATAAATCGCGAGAACCCTAATTTTTTGCACATGTAAATGATTTTGTTCGCTACGGGTTCAGGATCACCTACGTAAAGCCCGCCTTCCAATCTACGTTCGGCGTCGAAGTATGAACGGTTATAATCGCCCCAGCGCCGCTCTTTTCCAAATAAATTGAACGATGCTTGTGTTGGTGGAAAGTATCTGTCCACTGCCAGCTCTGTAGTCTCCGCGACGAAACCAAGGGAGTGCACGGCTATGGGAAGCTTGGCTGCGTCATGTCCGGCCTCAGACGCAGCCTTCTTATACAGCTGCACGATAGGAGCGAACCGCAGAGGACTGCCGCCGATGATCGCCAGCACGAGCGGCAAACCGAGCATTCCGGCGCGTATCGCCGATTCCGGATTCCCCCCACTGCCGATCCATACGGGCAATGGGTTCTGCACCGGACGCGGATAGATCCCCAGATTCGTAAACGCAGGCCGATGGCCGCCTCTCCAAGTGACCTTCTCCGAGTCCCTAATTTTCAATAACAGTTCAAGCTTCTCTTCGAACAACGCTTCATAATCGTTTAAATCAAATCCGAATAAAGGAAACGCATCGACCATGGAACCTCGTCCCACGATAATTTCCGCGCGTCCGTTCGATATGCCGTCTAGCGTGGCAAACTCTTGAAATACACGCACGGGATCGGCAGCGGAGAGCACAGTAACCGAGCTGGTCAAGCGGATGTTAGTTGTCATTGATGCTGCGGCCGCAAGCACAATGGTGGAAGCGGAATCCCCGAACTCCTTGCGATGATGCTCGCCGACCCCGAATATATCCAGCCCGACCTTGTCGGCCAAGACGATCTCTTCCACAACTTCACGCAAACGCTCGGCATGCGTTATTGTCTTGCCCGTGCGAACATCCGGCGTCGTTTCGACAAACGTATCGATACCGATTTCTATTTTCATATGATATCCTCCTCAATTTATCTTAAATTTATTTATTCTAATATTAGATAATATACTTCTAGCTAATTTGGCTGTCAATGTACTTAACTTCTATTACATCCATATCGTTCCATCAATAATATAAAAAAAGGAAGCCGATCAATTCTGATCGGCTTCCTCCGTGTGTGTCATCCCTTTGCTTCATTATTAAGGAAAGCGCTCAGAAGATCAGCCGGCGACTGAAGTCCCGATAAGGCCGTCTTCTCGTTGATGATATAGAACGGCACGCCTCGAATGCCAAGCTTCTGAGCATTGCGTTGCCCTTCTTCTACGTGTCCGAGCCCTTCACCTTGTAACAGTTTAGCCTTGAGCGCATCGGTATCGCTTGTGATGCCGATTGCGTTAGCGATTTCCATGAGTTCTTCCACGTCTCCGAGATTTTTGCCTTGCTCGAAATAAGCCGTAAACAAACGCTCAATTAATTGCGATTGCTGCTCTGGCGGTGTTAATGCGATCAATTGGTGCGAAAGCGTCGTATTTGGCGTATATTTCACCAGGTCCATATTGAAGCTCAAGCCGAAATGGGCTCCGGTCTGATTGTATTGTTTCATTCTCGCTTCGAATTGCGCCGTCCCGCCTAGTCGGCCGATCATAACCTTCCGATAATCTTCGCCTTCAGGGCGAATGCCGGGGTTCAGCTGAAAGGCATGGTAGCGCACGGTGGCACTCGTACCTGCAGGCAAATTCTCAAGCGCGGTGTGCAAGCTTGCAGTCCCCATCCGGCACCATGGACATACGGTATCCAGATAGACGTCAATCGTTACGTTATTGCTCATGTTATAGCCTCCGTTTTTTGAAATTAACTACCTACTAATCGGTAGTTAAATGAGATAATGTTGTCCTCTCCCCAACATGCGATCTACTTACCACAACGCGCATGGTTATTGGGCATGAATAAATTCTACCTATTAGTAGATAAACAGTCAATAGACATTTTCAACCATTCCTTCCTGTCGAGGGACTAATCATTGATTTCATGTCCAAATATGTGTATTGTTTTATCAAGCGATAAAATAAATTCGAAAGAAGCCACGCCTTATGAGCAGAAATAAAGCGAATCAGTCACAGGAAACTCGCGCCTTAATTATTACGACGGCGAAGGATTTATTCATGAAATCAGGTTACCGGGCGATTACAACCAGGCAAATCTCAGATGCTTGCGGTCTGACTCAGCCTGCCTTGTATCATCACTTCAATGATAAGCAGTCGATTTATTTGGCCGTGATGCTTTCCATTTGCGAAGGAACAAGAACAGTACTTGAACGCATCATCAGAAGAGAATCGGATATCAAGCAGTGCTTGTATCAGATCACTTATTATATGATGGTTAACCACCCAGAAGATTTAAGCCGTATGTTTCACGATATTCGGCATGAACTGGCCCCTGAACATCAACGTACCATCTACGAACAATGGCATGCTGCCTATCTTGCGCCAATCATCTCTGTCTTCGAGCGTGGCCAACTCAGCGGCAAATTAAGAAGCTCATCGCAATTTGGCGTGGACCCGGAGAGCTCGGCGCGTCTATTAATGGGTCTGATTAGTCAGTCATTAGCTTCAGCATCAACCGGCGCTGCATTTGGGAACACGGCGGCAGCGATCACTCCGAGCTCAAGAGACTGGGAAAGCACTTCAAAGATGCTAGTCAATGTTCTGCTGTACGGACTGTCAACGGATAACCCCTCTCAGGATTAATCTCTGACTGTCCTTTTTTTATATATCAAACTTATCAAGTGATAAGTGAAAATTAAGGAGATGAGTTTCGGCAAATGTCTACTTCCTGGCTGGAGAAAGCAATACATTCATTTGGAGGGCGCAGAGGACGTTGGATAACTCTGCTCGTGTGGGTGTTATCTGTCATCATGCTGAATATGCTGCTGCCTAAAGCAAGCGAGCTTAAGGATGATACACTCAGTAATTTATCCGCTAACAAACCGTCCGTTCAAGCGCAGCGTCTGATCGACGAGCAATTCCCGTCAGAAGCCGGCGTTCCTGCGCTATTAACTTGGCATCGAGACACGGGAATCACCGAAGAGGATCTGCAAGGGATACAAGAACTCTCGAAGCAGCTTGCCTCGCAACCGCTACCGCATCAAGTTGGCTTAGTTCCTTATGATCAACTCCCTCTTCCTGCGTTAAAGCAGCAAATCTCCACAGATGGAACAACATTCATTCAAGCTATCTTCTTCGATAAGAAAGCAGATAGTGATAAACTTAAACAGGGACTTGTTGAGCTTGAACAACAGGCGAATCGCATATTTACGGGCACGAAACCATTTCAAAATGCGCTAGATTCCAGCTCCGAGCTTGTTGTTCGAACATCTGGTCCGGCAGGCATAGCCGTCGATGCGACGGAATTGTTCAGCAATGCCGACGTTTCTCTGCTTCTTGCAACGGTCGCGATCGTGCTTGCATTCCTGCTATTCATCTACCGTTCACCCGTGCTCGCGCTCATTCCGTTAGCTGCAGTCGGCTTTGCCTATGGTGCAATCACGCCGCTCTTAGGCTGGATGGCCCAAATCGGATTGATTGCTTATGACTCTCAAAGCTTATCCATCATGACGGTGCTCTTGTTTGGTGCAGGCACGGATTATTGTCTATTCCTAATTACGCGGTACCGAAGTGAGCTTCGAGCAGAATCGAACAAGTTTATTGCGTTAAAACAAGCCTTCAGCGGTTCTTCCGGCGCGATTGCGATGAGCGGTCTCACTGTTGTCATCTCCTTATTCGCATTGTTGCTTGCTAATTATGGAAGCATCCAGCGCTTCGCTGTTCCCTTCAGCTTGGCTATTCTTGTCATGATGATTGCTAGCTTGACCCTTGTTCCCGCTTTATTGGCAATATTGGGCAGAGCTTCGTTCTTTCCTTTTATACCTCGGACAGCTTCAATGGAGCTCTCTCGTGCCGCGAAGAACGGGAAGCCGGCTCCGGTTCCGCGCTCCAAACCGACACTAGGCGATCGATTGGGCGAAAGTGTTATTAAGAAGCCTAAACAGATCACGATTATTACAACGGTTATCCTTGTTATTCTCGTATTGTTTGCCACTCAAATCAAATATACATTCGACACGCTTTCTTCCTTCCCGGACGATATGCCTTCGCGTGAAGGCTTTACGTTGATCGCCGATCATTTCAATGCCGGGGAGCTCGCGCCAGTTCAAGTGATCGTACGAATGGATGAGCCTGCGCCTGAACTCGAATCAACTCTTGCTTCATTGTCATTCGTCAAGCATGTCACTGCTCCTGTAGTTGGTAAGACAGATGCTCATTTGTACAAATACGAGGTTGAGCTTGCGGTTAATCCATACTCGAATGAGGCACTGCAGCATATACCCCAAATACGAGCGGCAGTTGAACAGGCACTAGCGGATACTGGTCAACCAAACTCATCTCATCAGGTTTGGATCGGAGGGCAAACCGCGGATCAATATGACACGAGACAAACGACTGACAGGGATGCAGCTGTTATCATCCCCGTGATTATTGCACTTATCGCACTGCTGCTGCTTGCGTATCTGCGCTCTATCGTGGCTACGATTTATTTAATCGCTACCGTACTCCTTTCCTATTTCAGCGCACTTGGACTAGGTTGGATCGTGCTACACTACATATTTGGCGCAGATGCTATTCAAGGACTTATCCCTCTCTATTCGTTTGTCTTCATCGTAGCGCTTGGAGAGGACTATAATATCTTCATGATTTCGAGCATCTGGAAGAAAGCGCGTCAGATGCCGCTTCAACAAGCGATTAAAGAAGGCGTGTCGCAGACCAGCTCCGTCATTACATCCGCTGGGCTCATATTGGCAGGAACCTTCGCTGTTCTCGCCACGTTGCCGATTCAAGTACTGGTCCAATTCGGAACGATAACTGCAATCGGCGTGCTTCTGGACACATTCATTGTACGCCCATTCCTTGTCCCCGCAATTACGGTGCTTTGCGGTCGCCACGCCTTCTGGCCAGCCCGCAATCAAGAAGAAGTAGTGACCGCAAAAGCGAACCAGTAAAGCAAGCGAACAAGAAAAGACCGAGGCAGCCAGCATGGCTTGCCTCGGTCTTTCTTTCTGTCCATCTACCTTATGAGAGGCAGGAGTACACGATGTTTTTCAACCTTGGATGTACGTATGGCTCCTGGTTGTTCACCAGATGCTGCGCATACATGACAGTCAACTGCGACTCGGGATCGATGATTGCGAAGCTGCCGGCCGCGCCGCTCCAGCCGAATTCGCCAAGCGGGGACATGGAGCCGCTGCCTGCTTTGGAGATATGGGTTCTTACGCCGAGCCCGTATCCGTATCCGGCGTGATGTTCCCAGTTGTAATCGCCGCGAGTGAGCGCAGTTAGGTGGTCGGTCCTCATCAGATCGACGCTGGCAGGCGACAAGATCCTCACTCCCTCCGGGCTTGTGCCGCGACCCGTCAACGCGTTCAGGAAAAGCGAATAATCGCTTACAGTTGACAGCAGGCCTGCCCCGCCGCTCTCGAATTCCGTGCCGAACCGGTACCAGTCCCCGTCCATAAGAACGGACTTGTCAAGCGCATCCTTGTATTCATATAGCGGTATAAGACGGCTTCGCTGCGCTTCTGATAGGAAGAAGTCGGTGTCTTGCATGCCTAGCGGCCCAGTGATTTCTTCGCGTACGTATGTACCGAACTGCTTTCCGCTGACCTCCTCGACAAGTGCTGCAAGAACGTCATGGCACAGACTGTAGTTCCACCTTGTCCCTGGCTCGAACAGCAGCGGATCCTTCGCGATGGCTCTAGCAAACTCGCGAGTCGGCAGCCGGCCATTCGTTCGTTCCGCAGCTGCCAGGATGGAAGGCGAAGCGAGGTCGTAGGTGAAACCAGCCGTCATCGTGAACAGGTCGCGAACCGTAATCGGACACTTCGATAACTCCGTTGCATGACCATCCTCGGTCTTCTTTCGCACCACCATCTCGGCGAACTCCGGCAGATAGGTCGAGATCGGATCCCCGAGCAGAAGCGCTCCTTTCTCAACAAGCTGAAGGGCAGCCACGCACGTCATTATTTTCGTAAGCGAATAAAGATAGATAATGCTGTCCTCAGCAATTGGTGTCTTCGCTTCCAGATCGGCATAACCGGCACGGTAGCGGAACACCGTCTCATTGCGATGCATAACAAGCACTTCCGCCCACGGAATACGCCAAGCGGTGATTCGATCGATAAACTGGGAAAGTGGCTTAAAGTCCATTATTCCTCATCCTCTACTCAAGAATATTCATGCCAACAACTTGTTTGGCGAACGCAGCTTAGGCTTCAATCTCTTAAAATCTACTCTATCAGAATTATACTTTGTTTATCGATATATGCCATACTCTCGGATATTTGTGCCGCACTGTACGGGACTTCGCCTTCCTCCGGGCGATTAATGATGAACGAATCAACGTTATGAATAATTCGGTGCGCGTATAGAAGCGCTTGAATGTCTTCGTTCTTCACGCCGATTTCGATCAATGACGCAACGCTCCGCAGGTATTTCGCCGCCTTCTCGTCGCCGATCACATCAGCCATGCGAAGGTATACTTCCGGTTGATTCATAAGTCGTTCGTCATATAAGGAGTTAGGCGCTTCCGTTAGTGTTCCGTCCGCCTCTTGGATATAAGTAGTCGTATCGTGCGACCCTTGGTTGTAGCTTGCTAGGGTTTCGTCAAACTTGGCGTGAATGTAACGTAATGATTTCACCACTTCTTGAGGCGTGGAGAGGGCACTATTGATCGCCTTCATTCGGTCATCTTGCGGTAACAGCGCAACGGACGTCATTACTCCGTTATACACGACCTTCTGGCCGTTAATGCTATTGTAACGCTTGAAGTCGAATTCGAAGTTGTTTAGCGTGTACTTGTTCGGAAGGACGGCCTTGGTCGCTGTCGGCTCCGTTGCCGTTCGTTCTGCCGCCGTAACTGTCGGGTTAAAGATGCCTTCCAAGTATGAAATTCCCGCGTATGTAACCACGCCCGTAATAACCGCGGCGGTCGTAATTCCGCACGCAATGGCTTGCCATTTCTTCATCATGTTGTTCCTTTCGGGAATACAGAATCGTTATTCGCACACTAAAGTATAACGGTATTTGAAAATTTTAGGAACCAATATCGCCAAATAATGAACCGCATACTTTCCCCATGCAACATGATCTTTCCCCTCACCCTTGCACTCCCTCCACCCGATCCAAAAAAATTATGGTTTACAACTGGGAGGCGGTAGCATATATTTAACTTAAAAAGTTTTGCTCTCGCGCAACATTTTGTCCCTTGTACAAAGATGCTTTTTTTTACTAATTATTTTGCACGAGGACAACTTTATTTCCCTAATACAAGAAGGCGGTGTTCTAAAATGACGTTTGACCCAAAGCGTCCGGTATCTAGACGACAGGTATTGAAGTGGGGCGCTGCAGGCGTTCTAGGCGTTATCGGCAGTTCTTTACTTAACCCCGTATCCTTGTTCTCGAAGACCGCCAGTGCCGCGGATAATCACTCGGGACATTCGTCCAATCAGAAGAAAGATCACAAACACATGGCGCACGGTTACGATCCTGGGACCGAGCTGACCGATGGTTTAAAGCAAGCCATCAAGGCACTCACGGATTTCGATTACGGCAAAGTAAGTACTCGGTCTGACGGAAGAACGGTAAGAGATTACCGACTGGTCGCAAGGGATGTCGAAGTCGAAATCGCCAAGGGCATTAAGTTTCCAGGATGGGCCTACAACGGTACCATACCCGGCCCGACGATTCGTTGTACGGAAGGCGATATTATTCGGGTAGAGTTCTGGAACGGGTCCATGCATCCGCATTCCATTCATTTCCACGGCATCCACTCTCCCAAGATGGATGGTCTAGAGCCTGTTCAGTCCGGAGACAAATTCATCTACGAGTTTGAAGCCAAGCCGGCTGGCATGCACGTTTATCACTGTCACATCCCTCCGCTCGCCAAGCATATTCACAAAGGACTTTACGGCAATCTGATCATTGATCCGAAGACACCTAGGAAGCCGGCCAGAGAATTGAACATGGTGATGAACGGATATGATCTGGACTTGGACGGCGCGAATGAGGTCTATACGGTGAACGGCTACGCGTTTGCCTTCCAAGCGTATCCAATCCAAGTTAAAGTCGGCGAATTGGTTCGTATTTATCTAAGCAATCTGACGGAGTTCGATCTCATTAATTCCTTTCACCTGCATGCCAATATCTTCAGGTATTACGAGGTTGGTGCCGACCCGGAAGCCCGTCCGATCATTACAGATACGATTATGCAATGCCAAGGACAGCGCGGCATCCTTGAGATGGTCTTCCCGGAGCCGGGCAAGTACATGTTCCACGCACACCAGAGTGAGTTTGCCGAGCTTGGATGGATGGGATTCTTCGAGGCGACAATTTAATGGTTGGAGGTGACGTACATTGAAGGCGGAAATCGAATCCAAGCAAGAAAAGCCTTGGAAATCAAAGAAGGTATGGTTGTGGGGGATCATCCCCCTCCTTCTGCTCATCATCATTATCTCTACCCTCTCGAACCTGGGAACCGGCATTAAGAGTAAGTCCGCAGCGCCGATTGAGGTGTTGGACATTAAGAGAATTATTTTGACCGAAGATGGATTTACTTTAAAAGTATTGAATTCGGGTCCAGAAGCCGTGACAATCGCGCAAGTTGTCGTGAACGATGCTTTTTGGAATGCCGATTTCAATCCAAGTCCAACCATCGGCAGGTTCAGCGAGACCGAAATCCATATCCCCTACGGCTGGGTTGAAGCGGACCCGTATACGATCGTACTGATCACGACTAACGGACTGCTATTTACCGGCGAAGTACCTGTAGCGGTTATGACCCCCGAGCTTGATATGAACCGGTTTCTGCAATACGCGCTAATCGGGTTCTATGTTGGCGTCATCCCTGTCGGACTAGGCTTGCTTTGGTTCCCTTTCATGCGACGCTTCTCTGACCGAGGCATTCAAGCGGTATTGGCGCTTACGGTTGGATTGTTAATTTTCCTCGTGATCGACACCTTCCAAGAAGGCTTTGAGCTCGCTGCAGAAGCACCGGGTATCTTCCAAGGTTCGGGCTTGGTATGGCTCGCCGCATTGCTCAGCTTCCTGTTCTTGCTCGCGGTCGATCAATCGCAAGACAAGAAAGGTCATGCATCCGGCAAAAGAGTGGCTTACCGAATCGCAGGAGGCATTGGGCTTCATAATTTGGGAGAAGGATTGGCGATCGGGGCTGCATTCGCGGCAGGCAATGCCGCACTCGGCACTTTCCTGATTATCGGCTTCACTCTGCACAATATAACGGAGGGTGTCGGCATCGCCGCTCCGATGTTGAAGGATCGCCCGGGTCTGAAGACGTTCCTCATCTTGGCTGTACTTGCCGGCGCACCTGCAATACTAGGTACATGGATTGGAGGTTTTCTGTTCAATCCCACGCTCTCTGCCTTGTTCTTCGGCATCGGCGCAGGAGCCATCCTTCAAGTGGTCTACGTCATTAGCAAAATGATTGTAAGGGAAGCTAACAAATTGGGTACACCAGCTGTCACCTGGTCTAATTTCACGGGTCTTACGCTTGGCATAGCGATTATGTATGCTACGGCTATCTTAGTTAGCTAACCAATTAGGAGGTATCATTCAATGCCTATGAATATTGGAATTACCGGTTTTATCTTGCTCGCCATTCTTGCCCTGCTGCTCTTCGGCCCTTCCAAGCTGCCGCAGCTTGGCAAAGCAATCGGCACCACGATTCGAGAATTTCGAACCGGCAGCAAAGAATTGCTCGAAGAGAAAGATGATCGATCAACGAAAGAAAAAGAAGAGAAGTAGATTATCCGTTGCATTACTGGAATGCACTGAAGCCACGTGAAATCACGTGGCTTCAGTTTCGCTGGATGAATCAATAGCGGGATTTAATTCTTGATCGTCGTTTTTATCACTTTCATCTGACGTCAAGGCAGCAGCCATAGCCGTCATCGCTTCAAAGCTCACGAGGTCTTCGACTTCATCCCATTCATTGTTTGGAGTCATTATAATCCACCTTAATTTGGAATTTCATTACCAAGCCATTATTCGTCAGTCAATTGCTTTTTATTCAGGATCCTAAGTCACAGTCATTATAAAAAGCAAGAGCCCTACAGCTATACTGTGGGCTCTTGCTTTTTTAAGTTGCACTGTTTTATGTATGTATTTCTATCCTTGACTGGCTTTGGGCTTAATCCGTTAATTCTTAATCATTCTATGCACAGGAATGACTTGAATGGTAGGAAAATGGGTCAAGTTCATTGTAGCGAAGATGGGTCCTAATGTGTTTTGAAAGAATTCTTGTTGGGCTTCAGCGGATTCCCAAACTTCAATCACTTGCCATCCTCCATCGTTAGGTCCGGCAAAATGAATGGAACAACCGTCCGGAATCCCGTTCTGCAAAGCAAGCTGTTGTAAAACGTATTCATATTGTTCTTGGGTGAATCCGGGGTTATCAATGACGACTGCAATTGCCATCTATAATTCCACCTTTGCACCATTTTAGGACACGTGTCCTACTTCAATCATATCGTTCTGAATTCAAATTATTCCAATTAAACCTATACGCGGCAATAAACGGACTATATATTAGTAAGCGAAGTTCGCAGTCCTGGCCAATGGCGCCACATATCGGTGAGCGGCGCTTGCCAATCATTCTTCCGTTCTTTATGGTCAACTCGAAAATAAACCGAATATCGGATTCGCTCCGACAGGTTGATTCCACCAGCATGAATCAACTGATAATGCGTAATGATCAGATCACCCGGCTCGCCTGTAATCTGCACCGGCTTCGGCAGCGGAACATGCTCCGAACGATGCTTCGTGCGAAATCCCTCGTCTCGAAACAATATTTCCGCGCCGTGCTCCTGGAAGTATTGCTCATACTGCTTGTGAGTGCCAGGATACACCGTGAAATTCCCTCGTCCCGGTTCCGTCTGATCGCTCAGAACGACGCCGACGAGCGAAGTGAAGTTCTGCGCAATGCTCTCCTTCACATGGAGTACGCCATCCAGATGCGCCCCGAGATCATCAGGCGGATCATCCATATAATCCGGGAATCGCAACGCGATCTGCCCCATACCGATCTTATGGTAGGCATCTTCCCCGACCAGCGAATCAATGATCGTTTTGGCCGGCGTGCGGTTAAATAAGTCTGTTATGAATGGCTTGCTCTCCAGCTCCCTACTGTAGTTAGCGCCGTTATGGTTCTCCGGGATGCCTCTGCCAATGGAATGGTTGATCGCCCTCATCGCTTCTTGAATCATGATCTTCGGAACGACGCCAGGCACCAACACATAGCCTTGCTCAATCAATTGCTTCTTCTGAGAATAAGTTAATTCCATCTCTACCATCCTCCTTCAACTACAATATTCGAGTACAACATTTCAATCCCTTCTCTCCAATTTCGCATAATAAAAAGCCCGCAATTCAATGCGGGCTTCGGTCTTCCTATATGAGATTACGTGCGAATAGGCTCTGGATTCCAGTTTCTCACGCCATTGTCCTCGATAATCCCGATTGTAACATCGGCGATGTCTGCATCATGGAGCAAGCTATCTCTAATCTTGAATTTAATATCATCTGCAACAGCCAGCGTTAACCCGGGTCTTAATTCGATGAGCCCTTCTACGTGGTAGTAACGGCCTTCCTGCAGAACACGCATTTGATAGATATCAGTAACGTCGGTATTTGAGAAAATGATGGCAGCAACCTTCTCTTCAACATCTCTAGGCGCCGATACTCCGATGAGTCCCACCATATTATCATAACCAACCTTGAATGCTACGCCGATCATTAATAAACCGATTGCGATTGTTGACACGCCATCAAGAAGGGTAAAGCTTGTCATCGAGGTTACAATGACGGCGATCAATGCTAATAATGCGCCGGTTGTGGCCACCAGGTCTTCATAGAAGACCAATCGCGTCGGCGGTGCAGCTCGTCCAACGTTCTTGAAGGCTTGAGGAATGATTCCGAAACCACTTGCTTCCACTCTTGATTCATGAACAATTGCCTTCATCGCTTTGACGAGAACATATCCGTCAACGACAATGGATAACAGCAGAACGACTAGATTAAGCCAGAATCCGTGTGATTCTGAAGGATGCGCGAAGAGGTGTAAACCTTCTCTAATGGTTTCATAAGCCATCACGGTAACGACAATTACAGCAATCATACAGAACAGATTGATAACCCTGCCAAAGCCAGTCGGAAACCGCCTTGTCGGTTTTTTCTCCGCCAAGACACTTCCGGCAAAGACGAAGCCCTGATTGACCGCATCAGCTATCGAGTGCATGGTAGATGCAAACATAGCTCCGCTTCCTGTCAATGCTGCGGCTATGCCTTTTACGATCGCAATACCGGTATTACCAATTGCGGCAGTTGCTGATGATGTGTTTCCTTTTTTCAATAATTCAAAAAATGCGCTTGTGCTCCTACTACTGTCCGAATCCATTAAGAAATGTTCCCTCCTCAGTTAATTACATGAGCTTCATACGTAATCATAGCGAAGGGGTTTCCGTTTTTTTGCTTCTCCTTAAGAGATTAGCCTAATCACTTATGTAAATATTTTTATAGATTATAAGATGTCTTACACAAAAGGAGATGACCCCAATGCCTTATACAACAGGGGTTGTAACGAACACAAGAGCCTTTGGTACAGCTGCCGCTTATATCGTCGTGAACATAAGAAATTTAGATGTGGTAAGCGCTGCTACAATCGAAGTGCAGATATTTGCATCGGTCGATTCCAGCGTATTCTATACGCTTGACTTACTCGCATATGTGGTACCTGCGAATTCTTATAGCTTGAGAGAATTTTTTATAGAAGGAAATGTTGCTTACGAAGTTCAGATTCATGCAACTGCTGCTCTTCTATCGCCTAATGTTGTGATGTCTGTTTACGGAATAGACGAATTCGGAAATCTTGTCATGGATCAACGTTTTGCTCAGCCGGAACTAAGCTTTATTCCTGCAATGAGTCCTAGTATGTAAATGTCTAAACAAATGCCCACCTGAACGGTCTGTACGTTCAAGTGGGCTATTTGGTGTGAGAACAGCAACCGCAGCAACGATTGCTACTTCGAAACCCGTGTGAGGCGTCCCGTTTCGGTCTTAAAGCCAACGTTAATCCGATCCCATCCATTGACCGAAACGATTAAGAAGCTCAAGTCCGAAATTTCTTGTTCGGACAATTGCCCTCGAACACGATCATATACATCGTCGGGTACTCCTTGAACAGGTAGAGTGGTCAGTATTTCGGTCCATGTCAGAACGGCCCGCTCCCGTGGCGTAAACATCGTCGATTCCCGCCAAGTAGAAATTTGATTGAGGCGAAGCTCGCTCTCACCATGGATTTCAGCATGCTTGACGTGCAATTCCAGGCAAAATTCGCACCCGTTTATTTGCGAAGTCCTTATCGAAACGAGATCGATCAATGTCGCATCCATTGTGCTTTCACCTAAGGCTATGGTGAAAGCCAAGAACTTTTTGAAGAGTTCGGGTGATTGCTGAGCGAAATTTACACGTTGTGACATAGCTGTTGTACCTCTCTTTACTGAAGTTATTTCTTAAAATGAACGAATCGGGATTGTATTATCCAGAATTCGAGAGGTTTAATAAGCTAGCGAGGACAATCCGTTGATATGCGCCAGATAGCGCACGTCGCTCGCTTTCTTCATCAAGGTTGCCGGCAAGCCCTTCAGTTCGATGCCGCTTTCGCCGATCCAA
This sequence comes from Paenibacillus sp. J31R98, assembly GCF_056269245.1. Classification (NCBI taxonomy): domain Bacteria; kingdom Bacillati; phylum Bacillota; class Bacilli; order Caryophanales; family Paenibacillaceae; genus Paenibacillus; species Paenibacillus sp. J31R98. The sequence continues at coordinate 1,076,708 of NZ_JBWDNO010000001.1, read as the reverse complement.
CCGATGCCGTCCTTGCGTCCAAGGCTAGCGAGCGAACCGGAATTGATCGGCTTGAACGAGGCCAAATTGATACCTTTAAAGTAAGCGTACAAATTGTCGCCGACAAGCTCGCCCATTTGCCAAGCCAGCTGTGCGGTCGGCGGGTACGGAAGGCCGTCTGGCCCGATGACGACGGCGCAGTCGCCGGCAAGGAATATATCCGGGTGTGAGACGGATTGCAGGAACTCGTTGACTGTCGCGCGGCCACGGTTGACCTCGATTCCGCAGTTCGCTACAATCGTGCTTCCTTGTATGCCGCCTGTCCAAAGGAGGGTGCTCGTTTCGATTTCCCTTCCGTCATTCAGGCTGACCGTCGATCCATTCACTTCTGTGATCGTATGTCCTGTCAGAAATTGCACACCGCGAGCTTCAAGGCTCGTTACCGTGCGCTCGATAAGGTCCGTGGAGAAGGTCGGAAGAACGGTTGCTCTCGCTTCGACAAGATACAAGGACACATCTGTGAAGTCTACGCCATGTGTGCGGCAGATGCTCGGGAGCTCGTCAGCCAGCTCGCCAACGAGTTCGACGCCGGTCAAGCCGCCGCCGCCGATGACGAAAGTCGCGTTCGCTTTGTTTTTCGTTTTCGCATACGCGGCGATTTTTTCATTGACGTGAGCAAAAATCTGGTTCGCGTCAAGGACGGATTTCAACGCGAAGCTATTTTCCTGCAGTCCCGGAATGCCGAAGTAGTTCGTTTCGCTGCCGAGTGCAAGCACAAGCGCATCATAATCGTATGAAATACCATTATCCAGAACAACCTTACGGTTTGCTGGATTGATCTTGGACACGTTGCCGATCTGCAGATCGATATCTTTCCCTTTAAATAGATTTGCAAGCGGCAAAGCGACAGCCTTCTCGGCAATGTTGCCCACCGCCAGACGATGAAGCTCCGTAATGATTTGGTGCGATGCATACCGGTTAATGACAGTAATCGTTGCGTCCTCCGACGTAAAATGCTCACGAGCGGAAAGTGCACTGAGGAGACCGCCGTAGCCCGCACCTAGAATTATTATTTGTTTGCTCATTCTCCTATCCCCTTCCCCGCGTTTTTCTGCATCTATCGTTATTTGAATTCATTGCCAGTAAATGCAACGAGCGAAAGAATGAACAGCAAGGAAACAAGCACGAATACCCCCATACAAATATAAGCAGAAACTTTTTGCGAGCGTGGTGTGAGCGTAACGCCCCAGCTGATCAGGAATGCCCAGATGCCATTGCTGAAATGGAAAACCGCTGACAATACACCGATGACGTAGAGGATAAAGTACGTTGGATGCACGGAAATTTGATGCATCGTCGAACCAAGTTCCTCATGCGTAATATGACCCAAGTAAATTTGAAGACGCGTATTGAAAAAATGCCAGAAAACAAAGATAAACGTAAGAACGCCGGTGATCCGCTGCAGAATGAACGCCCAATTTCGGCTGTACGAGTATTGCCCGGCGTTCATATTGGAGCGGTAAGCCATGTAAAGACCATAAATGCCATGAAACAGTATCGGCAGGTAGATCCCGACGATCTCAAGCAACGGCTTAAGCGGCAGGCTATTAATAAAATGCACATAGGTAGCAAATCCATCCGGTCCGCGTTCAAACGCTTGAAAGTTGATGGATACGTGCACAAGAATGAATCCCCCGAGTGGAATTACGCCGAGCAGCGAGTGAAGCTTGCGCCAGTAAAATGAATTTCTTTTCATTGTTGTCTCTCCTTTAGCTTCAAAAACTTTTCGCAAGAATAAGTACTTGTTGATCGCTCTTTAATCGAAGATAACTTGTATCGACGATTAACTTTGTCTAGAATATAACTCTATCATTCACAATCGTCAACTAGCAAATCAATGAAAGGGTACCGCCAACTTGTAAATTTTGCATATCCGAATGGCTTCACGTCAATAATATCCACCATAAAATCTGAAATGAACCGAGGAGACGTCCATGGGGAACATTCAAAGCAGCATTGAAGCGAATGAGGCATATTTGAAAACTCGGTTCGAGCAATCTTCGGATATCGTTTTCCGTTCCTTCCGCTCCAAGGATGGCATGCTCATGCTGCTTGTCTTCTTTGACGGGATGACAAAGCTGCAGCCGATAGAGGAATCTCTGCTTAGATCGCTGATCTTCGACGGATTGCCACAAGGTTTGGACCGAATTACTTCCCTCTCGGAGATGATTAGGCGTGAATGGCTGCCTTTGACGCAAGTACTGACTATCGAGTCTGATGAAGAACTCGTTCGCCACATCTTGTTAGGCTGTTTGGCAGTGCTGATCGAAGGTGAATCCATCGCGCTCGTCGCTCAAGTTCAGGGTTACGAGAAGCGCTCCATACAAGAGCCTCTCAAGGAATCGACCTTGCGCGGATCGAAGGAAGGCTTCGTCGAACATCTCAGGACGAATACAACGCTAATAAGGCGGAGAATCGTGCATGATGGATTGAAGATGGAATCATTCTCGATCGGCACTTATACTCAGACTGAAGTTGTCTTGGTGTACATTAAGGGCAAAGCAGCAGAAACATTATTGGCGGAAGTAAGAGAGCGTCTTGGCAAAATCGAAACTGACGGTATCATTGATTCCGCGTATCTCGAGGAGTGGCTCGAAGACAATTCCTTCTCTATATTCCCGCAAATTCAGAACACCGAACGCCCCGATATCGTCGCAGCAAGCTTGTTGGACGGGAAAGTCGCTCTGCTGACGAATGGTACGCCTTTCGCACTTATAATGCCCATTACGTTCTGGTCTGGTCTTCAATCAGCCGACGATTATTTCGAACGTTTCGTATTCGTAATCTTGACCCGGATGGTTCGCTATATTCTGATGTTCGTCTCGTTCGCGCTGCCAGCGCTCTATGTCGCGCTCTCTACCTTCCATCCGGAAATGATTCCGAGCAATCTCATGATCGGTATCGCGACTGCTAGAGAGAATTCTCCGTTCCCAACGGTAATTGAAGTGTTCCTGATGATGTTTATATTCGATGGCCTGCAGGAAGCTGGCGTCCATCTTCCGAATCAACTAGGACCTGTCGTAAGTATTATCGGAGCGCTTGTCATCGGACAAGCCGCTGTCGAGGCAGGCATTATCTCAACGCCGATTATCATCGTAATCTCGTTAACAGGCATCGCTGCCTATACAATCCCGAGGTACAGCGCCACTCTCCCCTTTCGGCTGATCAGATATCTCATGTTGTTCATCTCAGGTTGGCTTGGATTCGTCGGTTTTGCGTTTGGCATTATTTACTTGCTGATTCACCTGGTCAAACTGGAATCGTTTGGCACGCCGTTCTTCAGCCCCGTTGCGCCGTTTGACGGCAAGCGGATCAGAGATATTATCATCCGTTATCCTTTCTGGATTAAGAATGGCCGAGTCAAGAAGGGACTCAAGCGATGATCAGGTCCGCGCTCCTGGCGGGCGTTGTGCTCCTGTTTGCGTTCTCGGCCACAGGGTGCACCGATTTCGTCGAACCTAATCAATTAGCCTTCGTAATGGGAAGTGGAATTGACTATGCTGAGGACGGTTTAATGGAGGTCAGCCATCAAATCGTTATTCCTTCACAGCTCAAGGGAAGTTCGGGCAAAGCGGATCAATATATCGTCATGTCGGCTAAAGGTAAAAACGTGTTTGAGGCTTCCCAAAAAATTCAGCTCAAGTTGTCTCGCCGTTTAATGATAAGACATCGCATATTGATCGCATTCGGTGAGGCATTTGTCAGGCAGAACGATATAGGCGTACTATTCGATAAAATCGGTCGCGATCCGTCTTACAGCATGCGAGACACGATTCTGCTTATTCGAGGTGGCAGCGCCAAGGATTTCCTGATGCAAAAGCATCCGATGGAGTCCCTCCCCAGCATCTCCGCCGAAAAGGAGCTTCAGATAAACGGGCTTCGAGGTTTCAACGCTAGAAAGCTAGTTATCGAGAGCGTTGCGGAAGGCATCCGGCCTCTTATGCCATTCCTTCAGATCGAAAAAGTCGAGCTCAGCACGAACAAAAAGACCCCCATTACCGCCTTGAGAGGGTTCGCTGTTCTCGGCAAGGATAGGAAAATCAAATGCTTCCTCGATGAAGCGGATGGTACACGAGCAGTGTGGATGCGCGGGCAAGGCACATACGATGGAATTACAATTCCGTGGAAAGACGGTAAAGGAATGCTCTCATTCAGGCTGACCCATATCAAGCGGAAATTGCATGCGAACGGATCCCGTGAACCTAAATCCGTCATCCTTACGGTCAAGGCGCAAGCGTATCTGCTCGAGAATTCAGCCCCGCTAAATATGGTCGAAGTAGGTAACATGATTGCAGTACAACAATACTTGAACGCGGAAGCCCGCAAACAGCTGCAAGGTACATTTGACAATGTCCAGCAAAGGGGCAGCGATGTGTTTGGCATCGGCAAGTATCTGCATCACAAGTATCCGAACTGGTGGCGAACTCAAAGTGCCGATTGGGATAAGAACTTCAAGAAGGTTCATATATCGGTCGTGACAAACATTCAACTCAGGTCGATAGGCACGACTGGATTACCGATAAAGGATATCGATGAAAAGCGTGGCGATGAAGATTGAAAATAAGCGGATATCAGATGTTTTGGCTGATTTGCATTTCCTCTATGATCGTATATTCTTATCTTCCCATCCAGCTTGCGGCGGAGGTATCGCGCCAAGACTGTTGGATATCTCTCCTGCTCGGAAGCGCTATTATGATGGCGATCACATGGCTAATCCTCCGGATCTGCATACGGCATCAGGACAAGACGCTGGTGGGCTTTGTCCGGGTTTTGATGGGAACGGCGCTAGGCAAGCTCGTTGTGATCTTTTATTTCATAAATTGGTTCATGCAGCTGTCCCTAATCGCTAAAGGAACGGTTGATTTCCAGAATCTTGTTATGCTTCACAACACGCCGATGATCATTATCCTGCTTTTTCTACTGATTCTAGTGACGTATGCGGTATGGGAAGGCGGGATCACGATTGTCAGCCGTTGCGCGGAGATCATTGGTCCTATCTTCGTGTTCATGTTATTTTTTCAGTTATTTCTGAACCCGCAAGATATAGATCTAGGTCAAATTCTGCCGGTCTACACGGATTCGGGCTGGTATGTCATACTGAAGGGGACTTGGCGATCGGTCAACTACTTGGTGGATCCTTCGATCGTGCTCATGCTGTTCTTCTTCGCGGAGAATAAGCGGACTGCCAAGCGTGCAGTTCTATGGGGTACGGCAGTTGCAATGACTTGGGGCATCCTTGCCACGTTGATTCTGCTGTTCGTGACAGGTCCAAACTTCACTGCCGATATGATCGTCCCTATTTATTCGCTAACCAAATTCGTATCGATTCTCAATTTCGTACAGAACATTGATGCTATTTTCATCCCACTGTGGTTATTAGGCGCATTCATCAGGCTTTCAATAGGATTGTTCATCTTGAGCTACGGCTTGTCCGAGTGGAGCGGTTTCCGTAACTGGAAATTGCTATCCATTCTGACGACTTGTGCTACTCTGGCTTACGTACTCATCGGTTCGCACCATCTGCGCATGTCGAATACGCTTAGAAATCCGTATCTGAACGATTATTATTATCCCTTTATCTATCTTGGCGTTCCATTGTTACTTTGGTTCCTGGGACGCATTCGCGGTAATCGTTCCCATTGATGTCAATCACAGTCGATCATTTCTGGTCGGCTTTTTTTGCGTTATACAGATTTCATTAATAATTCAGCTCGAAATTGGAAACTTTATCTAACAATGATTGAGAGGAGGATCTGATTGATTTGAATGACAAAATCACCCCTTTCCAGTTGTCTATGCTGCTGATTACGTTCATCGGAATCTCCAACCATGTCATTCTGATTCCCATCCTGCTAGATACCGCGAATCGCGACGCTTGGATATCTGTCCTAGGAGCTATCATCCCTTCCATCCTACTTGGCTTGCTGATTGTATACATCTACAAGCATATACCCGCTTCGCTCTCCACATGGATGATAGAGAAAACCAATACGATCGTCTGGTTGATCTGCACGCTTCTATTTTCCTTGTACTTCTTAGCGCAGGCGAGCATCAGCATACGGGATACGATCGTGTGGTCCAATTCATCTTACTTGACCTATACGCCGCAATGGGTAGTCGGCCTGTGTCTCATCGGCATTTGTTATTTCACGGCAAGAAAGGGACTGGCCGCAATCGCCATCACCAATGGCATCCTTCTGCCCTGGATCATTATGGCCGGCTTATACGTGATGACGGTGAACTTTCAATATAAGGATTACAGTTACTTGTTTCCCATATTCAAACATTCGGCGCAATCCATTGCAACAGGCTCATGGTATACGGCATCGGGCATCACGGAGATCCTCCTCGTGCTCTTCCTGAAGGACGATGTCCAGGGGAAGATCTCTCGAATCAACATCACGCTGATCGTATTCATGTTGATCGAGCTGACATTAGGCCCATTAACCGGCATAATTGCCATGTTCGGTCCCTTCGAAGCTACGCTGCTGCGATACCCAGCCTACGAGCAGTGGCGGATGGCGGCAATCGGAAGCATGTTCGGTCAAACCGACTTTTTGTCCATTTATCAATGGTTGGCAGGCGCGTTTATCCGAATTTCATTAGCCATCTACATCATCCAGACCCTATGGGTGAAGAAATGGAAGCATCCCGAGCTATTGTTGATTCTGACCTCGCTTCTCCTCCTTGTCATCAATCTGCTTAAGCTATCGGATGTGCAGTTCCACAAATATGTGAAATTCTACTATACGAGCTCCGGCATCATTTGCGGTGTAAGTACCATCGTACTCTTAATTTGTATTTGGGCAGGAAAGAACAAGAAGGCGGTGCAGCAAAATGGCTAGTATTAGCGAAAGCGATCTCCGGCTGTTATTCGAAGACTGCAACGATGTGGTTTTCGAGACGCACAGCAGCTTCCTATTCCTCTTCTGCGAAGGTATGGCGAACCGTGAGCAAATCAATGAATTCAGCATCTGCGACGCAGACATTTGGCGTCAGCAGTCTGTAACCTTATCCTCGCAATGGAAGAACGAGCTTGCTTCTTTTGTATTTAAAGGCAACCTGATTCTGTACGATCTAGAATCGGCTTGCTTCTACACGCATTATGTTGCGGATCCTCCCCAAAGAGACCCGGAAGAGTCCGTAACGGAAACATCCGTGAAAGGAGCGCGCGACGGATTTACCGAAAGCATCATGACCAATTTGGCGTTGATCCGCAAGCGGCTAGGAACTCCTACGCTCAAAGTGGAATCCTTTACAATCGGCGTCCGGAGCCAGACCGCGATTAAATTGCTCTACATCCAGGATATCGCCAATAAAGCAACCATAGACGAGGCTAGAGCAAGATTACGCAAGATACATATAGACGCTCTCGTTACTAGCTCGCAACTAGAGGAAGCTATCTCAGACAGGTCTTATACGTTGCTGCCTCTGATCGACAATACCGGACGGCCCGATTTTGCCGCAGAATGTCTCATCAGCGGTCGTTTCGTGATTTTGCTTGACGGCTCTCCGCTCGCCATTATTGCTCCGATTACGCTTACATCGCTCATCAAATCGCCGGAGGACGGCTATTTCCGCTCAGTGCTCAGCTCTTTTCAACGGTTGATCCGATTTGGCGGCTGGTATTTGGCCTTGTTCCTGCCTGGCTTCTACATCGCGCTGATTGGATTCAATTTCGAGCAGGTGCCATTGCCATTGTTAGCCACAATCGCATCCAACCGCATCGGACTTCCGCTCTCCCTTCCATTCGAGACGATTACCGTCCTCGTCTTGTTCGAGCTGTTCAAGGAAGCCGGGCAGCGGCTGCCAAAGTCGGTCGGGCCAACCGTGACCGTTGTCGGCGGCATTATCGTAGGCGACGCTGCCATACGAGCAGGCATCACGTCACCTGCTGTAACCGTCGTAGCAGCAACCACCGTAATCGCCGGCTATACGCTGGTGAACCCAACGCTAAGCGGCATCGTGTCCATCGTCCGTATCGGTATCATGATCATTTCTTCGATTCTAGGGATGTTCGGTTTCTTCATGTCCATCTTCTTCGTCGTCGCCTATCTATCGGATCTGAAATCGTTCGGAATTCCGTACCTCTCGCCGATCGCACCGCCTTCCTGGAAGGATCTCGCCGGAGCTATTCTGAAGAAGCCAGCGAATGCCATGAAGAAGCGACCGCAGAATCTCCATTTGCAGGATGATACGAAGATGAAGGACGAACAGCCATGACGCGGGTCTGGAAGATCGCGTTGGTCTGCTGTATCGTCTTATCCCTTTGCGGCTGCTGGGACGTCAAGAACATCCAATACTTCAACTTCGTCAACGTGATTGGGATTGATTACGTCGATGGGAAATATAAAATTTATGCGCAAATCAACGATCTGACAACGATGGCCAAACAAGAAGGCGCTGCACAAAGTCCTAGACCGGTCGTTATTGGCATGGGAGAAGGCGAAAGCATTGGGATGGCGGTGTTCGATCTGCAGAAGGAAAGCCAGATGCGTATGGATTGGACGCAGAATAAAGCGTTCATACTCAGTGATCGCTTGCTAGCCAAGGGCATCTTCGAGATCCATGACGAGTTAATGCGAACACGCGATCAACGCTATACGCCATGGGTGTTCGCAACGAATGAAGATCTTGCCAAGATTCTGACCACAATGCCGATCACAGGAAGCTCTTATGTATCCACGCTGTATTACCAGCCTGACCTCTTATATAAGCAGATGCAATCTTCCTTTGAGCCGATTCGATATCAGCATTTCATTCGATCTTCAAGAGAACCGTATGAGATAACGTTACTTGACCATGTCAAACTAACGAAGAACTGGAAAAAAGGGCATAAACCGTTCACGCTGCCAATCGTGGATGGTCTAGTCGCATTGAAGGACGGCAAGAGCAAAGCCAAATTCAATCGTGAAGAAGTAAGCGGAGTGAAATGGTTAAAGGAGCAAACGCAGCGCGGCCTTCTCCCCATAAAGGATGAACAAGGACATCTCGTTGGGACTGCGGCTCTGAAGAATAATAAAGTGAAGAAAACGGCGGCTTATAAGGACGGCAAACGAACGGTTGTTCTTCATATCAGCATGAACGCCGGTCTCCGGGAGCAGCGTGAGCCGCACGGACTGAACGAAATCAACAAGCTGCTCGAGAAGAGCTTGTATGACGAGATTATGAAAACCTATGAGGTGGCCAAAAAACGATCCATTGATATTTATTCCTTGAATGAAGTTTGGTATCGCAAAGGTCTTGCCGTAGGCGACGATATTCCCGGAATTGAAGTGCATGTCAAAGTGAAGCTGATGTCGACCAGTATGCTCGAGCTTAGGGAGTAGTTCTGGTAGATTCTAATTAGATCGAAAAAAAGCCGCAGCTATGCGGCTTTTCATCCCTCTATCACTTGTTACCTGCGAAGCTATTCCAGATTCGCGTGATTGTTGAACATGGCTGCACCCTCAAGCGACTTCCTCCCCATCAGGTGCAGGACGATCGTATCGAGCAGGATCAGCAGCGCTTGCTCGAACAAGCTGCCCATGGGCTGTACAGAAGCAGCCTTGCCTGCCGCGCCATCCTTGGTTGCGGCCGGAATGACGACGCGGGCAGCCGCCAACTGGCCCAAGGCAGAATCCGGCACGACGGTCAGGCCGGCGACCTCCGCACCAATGCTATTGGCTTTGGCAGCCATGGCGACAAGCGACTTCGTCTCTCCGGAACCGGAGCCGATCACGAGCAGATCGCCAGCGGCAATGCCCGGCGTCACGGTCTCCCCTACCACATAGGCGCGGAAGCCCATATGCATCAAGCGCATCGCGAACGCGCGCATCATGAGCCCGGAGCGGCCTGCCCCGGCGACGAATATGGTCCCGGCGTTCATGATCCGCTCCGCCAGCGCTTCGATTTCGTCCTGACGGACAATTCGTAGCGTCTGCTCCAGCTCCTGCAGAATGGACAATGCCGCAATATGCGCCCTCATCCGCGTTACCCTTGCTTGATCAGCTGCTGCATCTGTGCTGCGACGACCTGCTTGTCCGCGGAACCGGTAATGCCGCCGCCGACGATGACAAGATCCGGTTGCGCGCTGATCACTTCAGGCAGCGTCTGGAGCTTGATGCCGCCGGCGATTGCCGTCTTCGCCTGCTTCACGACGCGCTTGATCGTCGCCAAGTCCTCGAACGAATTTCTGCCCGCAGCTTGGTGATCGTAGCCGGAGTGGACACAGATGTAGTCGACGCCGAGGCTGTCAATCTCTTGCGCGCGGCTAGCGATATCCTTCACGTTGATCATGTCGACCATGATCTTCTTGTTCCGCTTGCGTGCTTCTTCAACAGCGCCCTTGATCGTCGAGTCGTCCGACACGCCAAGCACTGTAATGATATCCGCGCCTGCCTCGGAAGCTTTCATGACTTCGTAGCCACCTGCGTCCATGATTTTCAGGTCAGCGAGTACTTTCAGCGATGGGAACTCGTCCTTGATCGCTTTAACGGCATGAAGTCCTTCATTGATGACGACAGGCGTGCCGATCTCTACGATATCTATGTAAGGAGCAACCTCCTTCACCAATTCCTTTGCTTCCTCGATGTTCACCAAATCTAACGCTAATTGCAGTTCCATTCCTAACTCTCTCCTTTGATCCCTCATGTTGCCGGGCGATTGAATTCATAGTAAGTCGTTACCGGACTTTAAGGAAGTACGCACTTTCAAGTAAGTCGGTATCCTGGAGGAAACTATGTCGCACAAAAAAGCAGACCCCCTGCGGGATCTGCTATCTTGTGTACACTATCTAACGAAGCAATTATTACAGATTCTCAGCTGCCAGCGTCTCTCTTCCGAGCACCTGCTCGCCGTAATCTTTGCCCCAGTCGTACATCAGCTTCAAGATCGGGACTAAGCTCTCGCCATAAGCGGTCAGCTTGTATTCGACCTTTGGCGGAACAACGGGATAGACCGTTCGTTCAACCAGCTTGTCTTCTTCAAGCTCGCGGAGCTGGTTGGTCAATATCTTCTGTGTAATCGTCGGTATGAGCTTCTGGAGCTCGCTGAACCGCTTCGTTCCCTCGATGCCAAGATGCCAGAGAATGATGAGCTTCCACTTGCCGCCGATCAGAGCGAGCGTCAACTCCTTCTCGCAGTTAATCTGGTCGATCTCGATGCGGGATCGGATATCTTTCGCCATTGCCAAGCGCCTCCTCGGTTGCAGTCATGTCCCACTAGATTAACGGATTGGCACAACCATTACAAGATTTCAATGTACCCATCTGTTCCATTCACGCGAATTCGTTGCCCGTCTTTGATCAGTTTGGTCGCATTGTCCACCCCGACAACGGCCGGCAAGCCATATTCACGCGCGATAACGGCGCCGTGGGTCATCAGTCCGCCAACTTCGGTGACCAGACCTTTAATGGATACGAATAATGGGGTCCAGCCGGGGTCCGTAAAGGAGGTGACTAAGATGTCTCCTTCTTCCAGATCGGCAAGATCCATGTTTAAGATCACTCGCGCTCTTCCTTCAATGACCCCTGATGAAACAGGCAGACCTGCGATCGCATTAGCCGGCAAATGTTCTCGTTTATACTGACCAGTCATAATTTCACCATCAGAAGTGATGACACGCGGAGGAGTTAGTCTACTGAAAAACTTATAATCCTCTCTTCGTTGGTCGACGAGCTGTTCATCAAGTTTGTTAGTGCGTACGACTTCGTGCAGCTCTTCGAAAGTCAGATAATAAATATCTTCCTTGCCTTGAATAACGCCGGCTTGCACGAGTTGTTCGGCTTCTTTCAATAACGCCTGCTTATAAACGTAATAGCGACTTACCATACCGTATTTGGGATATTCCCGGTAACCGATGAAATTCCGGATGAGGTTGATTCTTCGTTTGGTTTCCATGGCTTTGTGATCACCATCCGGTAGTTGCTTCAAACGATCTAGTATCTCTTGTTCTTTATCCAGAGCTTCCTGACGGCCTTGCTCGAATTTGCGCTTGCCGGCATTAGGCTCGAAGTTCTTGATGTTGCCAAGAATCATCGGAACAAGCGTGATTGGTTTCTCGCTCCACCGAGTTCGCGTAATATCGATTTCTCCTGCGCATCGCATTCCGTATTTGCTGAGATAATCAGAGATTGCGTCCCGAGCTTCCCTGCCCCCATCTAACTCCACCAGTTTATCAAGAAAGTCATCTTCCCCAGTATGCTGCAAATAATCAATCACTTCTGGATAAGGGCGAATGACATCCGCGACTTCCATAAGCGCCAGACCCATCTCCGAAGTAATATTGTGCGGCACGGATTGAGAGAGAGTATCTGCTGCGTTCTTCTCTCCTAACCACTCGTTCAGGTTCTCATTAATCCATGTTGTAGCATTAATTGCAGCCATAAAAACAGCCGTGCTTTGCGGATCGAATAAGAGCTTCTTTAATTGCTGCTGGATATCTTCCAGAATAAAATCAAACAGTTCCGCTCCTGATCTCGTCTGGATAGTTTGCTTCAACTCTTCTAACGAGGTTTCACGGCGCTTAATTAGTTCGGTAACGATTGCCGGATCGTTCTCGAATTGTGCCTGCATATCTGTATTAGTTCTGCTCGGAGTAGGTGCTGTCTGATCAGCTGGCAACAACTTTATATACTCTCGCTCAATAATGGTCATGAGTGCGCCTTTGGTGAGAGGATCGGATCCCACGGTATTCAATAAAGCTTCTCGGCCGGCAGCTGTAGCCAGCCTAGCCGCAACATCAACGAACAACCTCCCGCCAGCTTTGCGCATAGGCGCAGGAGTAATTAACAAGTAGAAAGACAATCCCAATGGCTTGATGGGATCTGTCATCATTTGTTGATGACCAACAGATAGATACACGTGATTCTCCTGATCATTCGCTTCAGGAATCGGGTATAAAGTCGTGATCGGCCGACTCTGGACAATATAGAAGGTATCCTCAGCCAAACACCATTCGATATCTTGCGGACAGCCGAAGTAAACTTCGATCTGTCTTCCGATCTGAGCCAGCTGTAGAATTTGTTGCTCAGTGAGGGTTTGAGTCAGTTGCTGATCAGGATTGATCTGCTTCGTCTCTGTACCACCTTCAATCCTTCCATAGATAGCCAGTTTCTTGGCGGCGATCCTCTTCTCCACGATTTCCTCATCCCGCACTTTGTAACAGTCGGCAGATACCAAGCCGGAGACCAGAGCTTCTCCAAGTCCGAAGCTGGCATCGATGGATAGTAATTTACGGTTAGATGTTATGGGATCAGCGGTGAATAATATCCCCGAAGCCAACGGAAAGACCAACTTCTGAACGATAACGGATAGATAAACTTGCTTATGATCGAATCCATTCTGTATGCGATAGATGACAGCGCGATCCGTGAACAGAGAAGCCCAGCATTTGCTGATATGCTCTAGAATCGCTTCTTTGCCGATAATATTTAAGTAGCTATCTTGTTGACCGGCAAAGGAAGCATGCGGCAAATCTTCAGCAGTCGCGCTAGATCGCACGGCATAGGCATGTTCCTCACCGAATCGGGAGTGATAGTGAGCAACTGCTTTCTCCACTTCGGAAGGCATTTCTGTTTCCGTAATGAGTTGTCGAATCTTCCTGCTGATTTCACCAATTTGCTCCCGCTCCTCTACTTTGAGCATACATAATCGATCTAGCAAACCATGATAGTGTTCGTTTGATTCGATGGCTTGTCGGAAGCCTACTGTTGTAACACAGAATCCTTCCGGAACATAGATCCCTTGAATGCTAGCTAATTCTCCTAGATTCAATCCTTTTCCGCCAACGAGCCCAAGCTGCGTTTCTTGCACTTCCTGAAAGTCGAGAACCAAATTGCTCATTCAACATTTCTCCTTGTCTTCTACTTGAGATAAACGAAATGGACTGTCATTCCTGTTTTCGTGCAATATTTATAGAAGAACCTGGACAGCTGTCCAGGTTCTTTTCTGTTCACCCGTTATTCTGTTCTTCTGCATTATCCCTCTACCGCGCTCTCGAGCAGCAATCTAATCTCAATAAGTGTACCCTCGTTTAGTTTACTCGAGTACATAATACTGCCGTTATGCTGCTTAATAATTTTATGACATATCATCAGCCCTAGGCCTGTTCCCTTCTCCTTCAAACTGTAGAATGGCTGGCCTAAACGGTGAATCAGTTCATTCGGAATCCCGCATCCTTGATCTTGAATGGTAATTAAACATTCACCTTCGGCTTCTCTTCGCAGGCTGATGTAGATCTCGCCGCCGCCCGGCATCGCTTCGATGGCGTTCTTCAATATATTGAGAAATACCTGTTTGATTTGGTTCTTCTCGCACAGAATCGGGAAAGCATCTTCTTCATACCTAAGTTTTAATGCAATATTGTTCATATTCGTCTGAGGAGTCAGAAACTCAACCGTGTATGCAAGCAATTCTTTGACATCCGTACGGGTAAGCTGAATGGCTTGAGGCTTCGCCATAGAGAGGAGTTCGCTAGTAATCGTCTCGATCCGTTCCAGCTCATCTAGGAGCAGATCGCCATACTTGACTGCATGATTCTCTTTGTTGTAAATCTGCAAGAAGCCTTTTATCGTTGTAAGAGGATTTCTGATTTCATGAGCCACGCCTGCTGCTAGCTCTCCAATAATGGATAGCTTCTCCGATTGCAACAAGATTTCTTCCGCCTTCTTGCGCTCAGAGATATCACGGCTAATCATGACGATATGTTCGATCCCTTTGCTTGGCGTCTTCACCGGTCTGCATAGAGATTCGAACGTTATCCAGTGGCCTTCTTTATGTTTGAAGCGAATTTCAATGGAGGCGCTCATTTCTTTATTCTCAAACATCTTCTTGATCATGCTCTTAAATTTGATTTCATCGTCTGGACATATAATATGGCATAGTTTATAACCTTCCAATTCACTGGTACGATACCCTAATACGGGCTCATGGGAAGGGGAAAAATAGCTGCCCGTGTAATCCTGGTCCATAACCAGAATGAGGTCTGATGTATGATTCGCGATAAGTCGATATTTGGATTCACTTGCTTCGATCGTCTTCTCCATATGCTTGCGTTCTCTAGTGATCCTCCGGAGCCGCTCATTGGATTCAATGAGTAAGGCCCCTATGATTACGCCTAACAGAATGAATACCATGTATTGAATATGAAAGAATGGTTTATCGACTAGAATATGAAACGAGAAGAGAATGATAACATAAAGAACGGCATAGATCCCATAAAAAGCAGCGCTTCTCTTCAGAGACGACATGCGATTGGATAACCATACATGCAAGACGGTGAACACAATCATGATAAGTGCCCACCCAATAATAGCTGGCATCCAATTTCCATTTGCTAGAAGCCTCGTTAATAAAGCAAAGAGACCGGTGATGAATCCGGCTAGAGGTCCCAGATAAGCAAACATTAGAATGACAGGTGCATATCGAATATCGTAAGAGTAACCTTGCTGCTTCACTGAAAGCATAACCAGGATAACGGAAACAAGGCCGCCATATAGACCTATCCATAGGTTCAATTGCTTCTGACTTATCGGCTTTCGATCCATGAAAGAACGAATGACCAAGGGAGTGCTGATCAAGAGTGAAAAAATCGACAAATTAACAATATAGTCAAATAAAAACATCGCTTTCACCTGCACTTCGCTGAACTAGTAAATATTCCTATTTATCATAAACTACATCACTTGCTACTGTCACGAAAAAGGAGCCGTGCGCTAACACGGCTCCTTTGCAATAGATTCGCGCGTATCTGCCTGTTTAGTTACATCAATTCAGCATGACTTGGTTGAATACCATGGAGTTTTTTAAAGTAGGATAGCGCATCGCTTGGCGTCTTAATGGTTGGTCCATAGATAATTTTGTTGTTAAAACTTCCGTTGATCTTGTACCATACACGATACCGCGAATAATTCTCCATAAACTCTCCCCCATGTCCAACTTATTCGTAAGCCCATCATATAACAAGCACGATGCAAATATTGTCAGAATATAGGAGCACCAAAAAAAGCTTGATTGCTCAAGCTTCTGTTCATCAGATCTATTATTTAGCTTCTCATTGAAGACCTCGAATTAGCGCATCGACGAACTTCTCGCTCAATTTCTCCATGTCGTAAGACGAGTCCGAAAGACACCAGGTCATGATGGTTCCAGTGATAAAAGAGTATACATAAGTCACGATCTCTCCCACCGATAAATCATCCCTGAATAACGACTGCTTGATTCCCACTTCAATCGCCTCATACAAGCCCTCCTGCTTGATGCAGTCTGAGAAAAACGAAGGCTCTGTTGATTTCTGCGACAGGCTTACAACAAACGTAAGTTTAGTAAGCTCCTCGCCGACGACTAATGGAAAGCTCAGTGCAACGATAATAAAAGCTTTGAGTTTATCCACTGGATTTGCTTCTTTATGTTCAGCCATATATTTACCGAAATTCTCACTCATGTATTCCGAGTAATCGTCCCGATACAATTTTTTGACGATATCTTCTTTGGATTTGTAGTGAATGTAGAATGCCCCTTTAGAAAGGCTGCATTTCTCGCAAATTTCATCAACCGTAACGTTGTTGTAACCCTTGGCCAGAATGAGCTCCTTCGATACGGCGAATATCTTTTTCTTCGTGGCTTTCCCCTTCAAGTAGCGGCTTGTTTCTTTTTCTGTCATTCCGTAACCCCTCCACACCTACAACTATAACGTATGTGTTTTTGTTTCGTCAAAGCTCGGTCCAAGAAAGGGAATTGACAAAATAAATATGACCGCAGTATACTGACTTCAGTCACATGACTACGGTCACTTTTGTGATGAACATAAATTATCTTAAGGAAGAGGGTTTTAAAGATGAAAATTGCAATTATCGGTACGGGTAATGTCGGAAGCAGCCTTGCACGAATTTTTGTTCGGACAGGGCATACTGTATCTATCGCCAATTCGAGAAATTCCCAAGCCTTGCACGAATTAGCCAAAGAGATCGGTGCAACGCCAGCAGCGGTTCAGGATGTCGCGCAAGGCGCCGACGTCGTTATTATCTCCATTCCAACAAAGGGAATTCTCGGTCTGCCAACTGAATTCCTGAGCAATATCGCTCCTGGTGCTGTTGTCATTGACACCGGGAATTATTATCCTTTGCACCGTGACGGCGCCATCAAAGCGATTGAAGAAGGTATGCCTGAAAGTCGCTGGGTCGAGCAACAAATTAACCATTCGGTCGTCAAAGCGTTCAGTGCCACGAACTGGTATAACTTGACTGAGGAGATTCAGTCCGCTCTTCCACACAAGCTGGCATTGCCTGTGTCCGGAGATGACCCTGAATCGAAAGCGATCGTATCCCGATTGGTTACCGAGGCAGGATTCGATCCGGTTGATGCCGGCGGATTGGACGAATCCTGGCGTCTGCAACCCGGATCCCCTGCCTATTGCACGGATCTCGGCGCGGAGGACTTGCGTATTGCGCTATCCCAAGCGACGAGAGAGCGCAAACCGGAATCATCGGGCATCCGTTCTAATGAAGAAGAATTAACTCAGGCGAAGGAGATGCAAGTGGCCTTCTATCAAAGCTTCGACAAAGCCATTGAAGTACTGATGGAATCGAACCAATGGAGCAAAGCAGTCGCAACGAAGCGTCTGGTTGTCCAGTTTATGATGGGTAAGCAATCTCCGGGGGAAATTTTCACAAACGTATTCGAGAATAAACGTCTGGACTAATCGTGATTATAACCAAAAAAGGAGCCGTGCATCAGCACGGCTCCCTTTGTTCATTTATACAAGCTTAGAAAGTATTATATACATTTTCACATTCTGCCCCAGTCGGTTCATAGAAGCAGTGCTTCTTCCATCGTCCTGCGAACGGCTGATTATACCAGGTTGGCGGACATGGACCTGGATTATCGAAGGAACCCGGGCGGAAATACCATAAGGAGAATTTGGCTGGCCAACTCCGCTCCCCATTCACAGCCCGCTGCGCCAGACGGCGTTCTCTATCTCTTGCACCTTGATAGTACAATCCATGCTGCAAGGCTTCAAACGCATGCGGTTGGTTGATCATCTGCGGAATGGTCCGGATATTTTTAAAATCGGAGCAATTCCCTCTTATACGGTTTATGCCAACATTTCCAACAAGGAGCATGCCCTTCTCGCCTTCGGTTTCCGCTTCAGCTCGAAGTAACCTTGCCAGCATATCGATATCCTGACTCCTGGCTTTTACGACTGCCATTGGCTCACCTCTTTAGATTTCTAGACTCATCATATTGTAAGAGAGGCGGATGTGTGACTCCGGCAGAACAGCTTTACATGAGACCCAGTAACAGATAAATAGCAGTTCCCCAGACGAAGAGAGAAGAAATTTTGTTGAACATGTTCATAAATCTCCCTGAGCGATCCAGCTTCTTCATAACTCTTCCCGCCAGTATTAACCCGAAGAACCAAATCCACGATACCGAGATACAGGCGATTGTAAAGAACCATTGATCTGTCCCCTCGTATTTTAACGCGCTTGTTCCAATGACTCCGACTATATCCAAGATGGCATGGGGATTTAATAAAGAAACGGACAACGCAAAGACAATCTGTTGACGGACAGGCAATGCCTTCTTCGTTTCATTCGCTGCCTGTTCGGTGCGCCAAATCACATAACCCATATACAGCAAAAACAATATTCCAGCAATCATTAGGGTGAGCCGCAGCCACTCGAATTCCAGAACGATAACCGATAGTCCGAAGACAGCCAACAGAATCAATACGGTATCGCTTATTGCAGCTGTTACGGCTGCTGGCAGTGCCCATCTGAGTTTGGGCTGCGTGGCTCCTTGTGAGAAAACAAATACATTCTGTACCCCTAGCGGCAATATGAGACCGAATGCCAGTATAATTCCATGAAGAATGGCTTCCATACGTTCAACTTCCTTTCTTTCACTATCGTACTTATGATACAACTATTAGAAAACAACCAATTGGATGGTATCTTATCCACCCAATTTCGGAGGAGTATTATGAAGTGGAGACCTAATCTTCATTCTCACTTATCGATACATGAGCAAATTGTAGATTGGATGAAATCCCGTATTGAACGAGGGGATTGGTCCGTTGGCACCAAGATTCCAACTCAGCGCCAATTAGCAACGCAGTTTGATGTGAATCGAAGCACCGTACAGCTTGCGCTAGATGAGTTGAAAGCGGATGGACTGCTTGAATCAAGGATGGGATCAGGGGTATTCGTAGCGAATAATACGTGGAATATTCTATTGAAGAGAAATCAGCCCAATTGGCAAAAGCACATTGAATCAAGCATTCATAAGCCTAACTTTCACACGATCCAGCTCATCAATGAGTATGAGCAATTGGATCATATCGTCCGTCTGGGAACGGGGGAATTATCCCCTGATTTGCTCCCAACGAAAGAGCTTGAACAATCTTTAAGAGCTATTTCCCTAGACTCTAAGGCGATTGGCTATTCGTCACCACAGGGAAGTGAGAAGCTTCGGAACATTCTCGTTCATTATTTGAAGCAACGAGGCATTCAGACAGCACCAGAGAACATTCTCATTGTTTCAGGTGCGCTTCAAGCACTGCAGTTAATTGCAGTTGGATTGTTAGAACAGGGCTCTATCGTTTTTCAAGAACAACCTTCGTATCTGAATTCCGTGCTTCCCTTTCAATCAGCAGGTATGCAGATGATTTCCGTATCAAGGGACGCAGAATTAATAAACAATCTAAGGAGTTACAAGAGGAAGAGGCAATCCATCTTCTACAGCGTACCAACCTTGCACAATCCTACTGGGCTGAATTGGTCATTGAAAGAAAAGCAAGAACTATACCATGTGTGCAAAGAGCTGCAAATCCCGATTATTGAAGATGATGTGTATCACGAACTATTATTCGAATCCACCTCTCCCCCATTAAAGTCGTTGGATACGTTAGGGCAGGTACTCTATATCGGCAGCGTGTCTAAGACGCTAAGTCCAGGCTTGCGGATCGGTTGGGTTGTTGCTCCGACAACGGTTATTGAGCGATTAGCTGATATTAAGATGCAAACGGATTATGGTTCAAGCGCCTTCTCGCAAGAAATAGTCGCGTACTGGATATCTTCTGGTTTATACGAGAAGCACCTGATTCATCTTCGGGAACAGCTGAGGAATAGAGCAAGATTTGTAGAAGAAATACTGGAGCAGCAATTTAAGTACATCGCCACCTGGAGAAAGTCCGAAGGCGGTTTCTATATTTGGCTCAGGTTCAATGAACCTATTGTGAATAAAGCGTTATTCCTAAAATTACTCCAGCATAATGTTCTGATCAATCCAGGCTATATTTATGATTCAGGTGATCTACACCATATAAGGCTTTCCTATTGCTACGCTTCATTAGAAGAACTGGACAGAGGATTGCATATTCTGCACGAAGTCATCCAGATTGAAATGGGAACAAGTTCATGTCCTTAGGATTGGACATGAACTTGTTCCCATACAAAAGCCGCAAGACAGCGTCATCTTCGGACACGAACCCCGTCCATCAGGTAACCGGAGCTGTCGACGACGACCTCCTGCTCCGCGAACAAATTCCCGTCCACGGCGGTAACATACGCGTTGGCATCGACGATATGAACCGGCGTTTCCATCACGTAATAGGCGTTCCCGAGCGGTCCGCTCTCCTCCCTGAGCGTGTAGACGTAATCGCCTCGTTCATCCTGATGTATCGCTTTATTAGGTACCGTGATCACGGGTTTTCCGGTAGTCTTGGACAGCCTTACGGTGACTCGTTCTCCGCCTCGCAGCGAGTCGTCCTTGAGCGTAATGGTAACCAAGCTCGAAGCTGTTGTGCCTGCATTCGTGCCTGTTGCGCCGTCTGCGGGAAGATCAGCTCCGCCGGAGACGGCTGTCTGATCGATCTCCGCGACCGTTCCGGAAATCGACTGCCCATTCGGTTCGTCAAGGGAGATGTCATCCAGCGTCTCGCCAACTGCCAGAAGGTTGGCTGTGTCGGCAGGAACCAACAGTTGAAACGCGTAACCCTTCGCCGAGTTGGACAATACGATATCCGGCTTTCCTTCCGAGAGGAGGCCAGACGCCGCATTGACTTGCGTGACTACGCCGTCGAACGGAGCCGTCAGTCGGCTGTTCTCTGTGATGCTCTTCTGCAAGTTGACGATATGCTGCTGCTGATTCGCCATATCCAGCTTGGCCGTTTCGATCGCGTTGCCCGCGCCGATCACGGTGTTCTGCTCGCCTCCGTTTGCCGCTGCAATGTAATCGGCATGCAGCTGATTCATCGTCAATTCGAGCTTCTTCAAGCCCGCCTTCAGATCAGCGAGCTGCAGCAACGCATCTTCATCGCTGTACTCGACCAATGTCTGACCGTCGTGTACGTGTTCGCCTTGCTTGACAAGCACGTTATCCACCTTCCATCCAGCCGGGTTCGCGAGTGCCTTCGTCTCCCAGGGCTGGACCGTCGCAGTGCCTTCGTAAGTATGGGTCACTTGCCCCTCTATCGCTGAAGCCAGATAAACTTTCGGCAATGATAATGACCGAAGTGTATTGCCAGCCAGCGTAAATGCGATCAGCAGAACGACGAATAAGCCGGCAACAAGGCGAAGCCTCCTTTTCCTGACTCCTAGAGCCACTTCTTCCATGATAATCACTCCCAAGTTAACCTCTGATGCCCGATTGCTGAATGCCATCCACGAAATACGACTCCGCGTACAGGAACAGCAGCACCGTCGGGGCCATATACAGCACCGATGCGGCAAATCCGATGCCCCGTGCCGACGCGGTGATCTGCGCCAAGTATAGCGATAATGGCTGCTTCGCTTTGTCCTGAAGGAAAATGAGCGGCTGCTCGATCATGTTCCAATAGTCAATGAACAGCAGCACCGCAAGTGCGGCCAATCCCGGCTTGGCAAGCGGAAGCACGATACGTACGAAGATTGTTCCATGACTGGCGCCGTCCATCTTGGCCGCTTCGACGAAAGCGATGGGGATATGCGACATGAACTGCCGCATCATGAAGACGCCGAAGGCGCCGAAGATGCCCGGCAGAATGATCGCAGCCGAGGTATTCATCATGCCGAGCTTGTCGATGACCAGATAATTCGGCACGAGCGTAACTTGAAACGGCATCAGCATCGTCATCAGATAGACCGCGAACAGCTTGTCCCTGCCGAAGAAGCGCAATTTGGCGAACGCATAGGCCGCAAGTGAAGCAACGACCGTCTGACCGGCAACGATCGGCACGACCAGCATGACCGAATGCCAGAACATGCTCAGATATTTCGGGCTGAGGATGAGCACCTGCGCATACTGCTCGAACGTCAGCCAATCAGGGAGTAGCTTCAGATTGACGAATGCCTCCCTGCCTCCTTGAGCAGTATCGACCATCTGTCCGAGCAGGTCGTAATTCCGACCGATTTCCGCTTCCGTCATGAACGAATCCGTGAATGTCAGCAAGACGGGAATCAACATGACAGCCGCGACCACGCTGATCAGCAGCGAAAGTATGAGACGAGGCAATGATAGCTTTCTATTCATAATCGATGCCTCCTCTACTCCGTATTGTCTCTGAACCGGCGCTCGATGCGGAGCAAGCCCATCGCCAGCAAGATGGTGCTGCCGACCATTAATGCCGCCGCAGCCGTCAGCTTCTGCACGTCGAGCGCGAAGAACATGTTGTTCATGTAATGCTGCATCATGTACAGCCGGTCGTACGGGTAGTCGCCCGCCAGCAAGTACGTTTCCCGGAACACTTTGAAGGAGTTGACAATCGAGAGGAGCAGAACGAAGAACATTGTCGGCGTCAAATATACGATTGTAATCGATCGAAATTGTCTTAATCGTCCCGCGCCTTCGATAGACGCGGTCTCATAATAATCCTTCGGGATGGACTGCAAGCCTGCGAGAAACAAGACCATGTTGTAGCCGAGATTCTTCCAGACGAACATGGCGACGATGATGCTCATCGACCCATTCGATTGCAGCCAATCGACCCTCTCCATTCCAAAGCGATGCAGCCACTCGTTCAACGTCCCGTTCCAGTCGGAGAAAATTTGCCACACCATAACAACCGATGCGACCGGTACGACGAGAGGCAGCATAATCGACGACCGAAGCCATCCGCGCGCATAGAGCGGCCGATTGAGCAGAAGTGCGAGCGTCAGCGATAACGCGATAAGCAGAGGAACGCCGATGCCCGTGAAGAGCATCGTGTTCTCTGCAGCCTTGCGGAAGGACGCGCTTCCCAGCAGTTCGGCGTAATTGCGGAAACCCACGAATTGTCCGCCTAGCGCGCCATCGGTGAACGATTCATAGAACCCAAGCAGGAATGGGATGACATAGAACAGCCCGAAGCCGGCCGCGCTCGGCAGCAGAAACCAGAGCGCCTGGAATCCATCCTTGCGCAGCCGAGCAAGCACGGCGTTCCTACTCATTGAGATATGTCGTCACTTTGTTCTGAATGAGATTCGCGACATCCTCCGCGGACTTCTGACCTGCGTAGTAAGCTTTGGCCTCCGCGATGACGATCTCCCATACCTTGTCGGAGCTGGAATCCTTGACCGAATGGACGGCTCCGTTAACGTAACCGTTAAGTCCATCAAGCATAGCGGTATCCACCTGCACAGCCTTCCCCTGAAGCGGACCTTCGGGGTACGACTTGAATGATCCCTCCGCTTTCAGTGCTTGAATCTGTTTGGCATAGGCAGCTTTGTTGATCGGAAACCCGGTCGCGTTCGAAGGGGATTGCACTTCTTCCGATGTTAGGAATTTGACGAAGTCCCACGCCTCCGGCTTTACCTTGGAATTTGCTCCGATGGCAATATTCCGGTACGTCTTGAAGTAGCCACCCGCCTCAGTGTCCTGCGCATGGGGCTTCGCATACAGCTTCATCTGATTACCCAGCTCCTTGTGGGTCAGCTTCACGCCGAGCGCGATGCCTTGCATCGATTCCAGGTAATCCTTCGGCGAATTGATTTGTACGCTTTGGAAATACGCATTCACGCCTCGGCCCATTTTGGAAACTACGCCGTCGTCGAACAATGTCTTGACCTGCTTCATCAGTCCGGTGAATGATGCCGAGTCAAACTGCGCCTTATGCTCTGCGGTGTTCATAAACAAACCGTAATTATCACTCACCATCTCGCCCAGCAAGTATTCGGGGCTGAAATACGACAACGCGGAAGGCAGCGGTCCCTTCGCCGACATCTCCTTCGCAGTCTTCGCGAAATCACTCCATGACCATGCTAGATCGTCGAATTTCGCGCCGGTCTTGGCTATAGCGTCCGCGTCTCCCGCAAAGCCCATCAGGAAGAAGGTAAGCGGCATCTCGTACAGTGAGTCTCCCACCTTGACGTTGTCGAGAATATTGCTGAAGTAATCCTCCTTGCGAAAGCCCGAATCCTGCGTCATCAGTGGATTCAGATCCGCCAGCAGATGATGGTTAATGAAATTGTCCACAGGCAGCAAATCCAACTCAAGCAAGTCTGGTCCTTTGCCCGCAAGCATCGCTGTGTTCGTCGCCGTCACGTATTTCTCAATATCGGCTTCCAGCGTAGCATCAGAGTAGTCGACGCGTTTCAGCTTGATTTCAACATTAGGGTGCAGCGCTTCATACTTCTTCTTCGCGTCCTCAAACTTGTCGTCTTGCCAGAAAGTCGAGAAGACGATCGTTTTCTTGCCGCCGCCCGATCCCGATCCAATGGGACCAGCGGTAGATCCGATTGGATTACCGGCAGCGGCGTCACTCCCGTTCGCATCGTTCGCTACTCCCTTTCCGCCTTTCCCGCTGTTTATGTTCGCATCCCCGCTCGGAGCATTGTCGGCAGTGGGGCTTCCGTTCGTTGCAGCTCCGTTGCTGCAGGCCGTTAAAGAAACAGCAAGCAAACAGCTTGTTATCAGACTCGCCATGATTTTGTTCATAATCTAGTCTCCTTTTCCTTCGCGTTCATGTTCGACGCGATTTCGCCCGGCATAGCGGGCTCATCCACAGAATAACGGAGAGATGTCACCGAAACGTCGATCACTTGTAAACAAAATGTCTCCGAATTTCAAACAAAAACGGCAGGCCGGACGATAATCTCGTCCAACCTGCCGCAGCAAACACTTGAAGGAGTCCGTCAGATCTGGACCCGCTTTACTTGGAAAACTGAATAATGAACGGCGAGAGCACCGCAGCCGGATTCGGCGCGGTCGCTGGCGCGACTTGCGCAGCTGCACGAGAATCTGCTTTGCTTCCATCAACCAGCAGCGCGTTGCCGTCCGGGCTCCATTCCATCCGAGCCGGATAGACGCCCTGATATATCGCTTCCCGGTACAAGATGTTGTTGCCCTGCAGCTTCCCGGCGAAGATCGCATCCTTCTCGTTCAGCGCATAGGCGATCAGCTTACGGTCAGCTGATAGCCGGAAACTATCGACCTTCTCAAGCAGCACGGACAGCTCTCCACTCCGGCTGTCGTACTGAAACAAGGTGCCGTCCGAGCCTAGGAACGCGAATTGGCTCTCATTGACCCAAACGCTCTCGGCGCTGCCCGCAAGATGATCGTATTGAACGGCATACCCATCGCCGGTCCGCTTGGCGAACATGATCGTATTCCCGGCATCGACTAGCACGCCGCTGCCGTCATCTGATAGCGTAACCTTCACGATTTCGCTGAGTGTTTGAAGCCCCGTCAGTGGATACTGTTTGACTGTTCGGTCTTCTGCATCCCAAACGACGAGGCGCAGCTGCGTCCGATCCTCCCCCGAAACGATATACGAGACGAATCGGCTATTGCCCGACCAGCTCAAGGTTCTGGAACGGAGTTGCGATTGCTCGTTCAGGAACGAATCCATAGATTCCTTCTTCCCGTCTGCTAGCGCCAACAGCGTCAAATCGAAACCCGTCTTCCCCTTCGTGATGTATGCCATCTGTTTGCCGTCAGGTGATAGTGCGACCCAAGTGTCGGCCGGCACAACGTTCCCCATTGCCTTGAATTGTTGGTACGGCGGGGCAATCTGCTGTAGAGGAAGAAGCCCGGTGTTTATCGATTCTCGACTTACTGCATCCAAGGCGACAAGGTCCGCATTGTTCGACCAGCCCAGCAGCTGCATATCAGTCGCGGCTGACGCCGGTAAACGGTAGATCGCATTGACCCGGAATGACTGACCGGTATTCCCGGCGTTCATTTGATCCTCTACGGTACCAGGAATGATGATCGTCTCTGATCGCGGAGTGCTCATGCAACCGGAAGACAGGAGCAGGATGATCGCTGCCAAAGCGGTGAGCGGAAAGCTCCATTGCTTCTTCGTCATAGCACTACCTCCCTTCCAGCGGCAGGCAGCTCCACGCTCACGGTCGTGCGCTGCGCTGCGGAGTCGATGCGAATCGTCCCGCCATGATCATCCACGATCGCTTTCACAATACCGAGACCTAAGCCTACGCTGCCTTCTTCCTTGAACGCGCGATCCCCCGAATAGAAGGGCTCGAATGCGGCTTCCAATTGGTCGGGACGCAGCGTTTCGCTTGGATTGGAGAACTCGAAACGTACGAACCCCTCTGCATTGTCCGCTTTTGCCAATACAGTGATATCCGAACGCGGCGAACTGTACTTGATCGCATTGTCGAGCAGATTAATGAAGAGCTGCCGGAGCCTGTCTCCTTGACCAAGCAAGGCCAGCCGGTCCTCCACGTCAATGATAATGCGTTTATTATAGCGCTTCGCCCGAATGTCCATCGCTTCGCACACATCGCGCAGTATCGCGCCCGAATCAACGACTTCGAAAGTTTCCAGATTGGCTCTGCGCCGCGAGACTTCTAGTAGATTCAACACCATGCCGTGCAGCCGCCTGCTCTCATCCACGATATGGTTCATCCCTTTATCGAAGAATACGGGATCGTTCGCTCCGTTCTCCCGAATCATTTCGGCGTAGCCGAGGATGGACGTGAGCGGCGTCTTCAGCTCGTGCGTCACGTTGTCGAAGAACCGTTTCTCCTGTTGGTTCAGCTCCTTCAACCGGTCGCGGTCATGCTCGATCGTTTCGATTTGGCTACCGATTCGGCCGATCATCTCATTGAAGTTGGCTGCCAACCTGCCGATCTCGTCCTTACGACGTATGCTGCTACGAACGCCTAGATTCCCGCCGATGACTTCCGTGGACGTCCGCGTCAGCTTGACGAGCGGAATTGTAATATGCCGAGACAGCAAGTAGGAGAACAGGAACGCCGCCGCGAATATCGCCAACGCAACCTCGAAGACGACATTCAGAATGCGACCGCTCTGCTCGTACAGCGGGGAGAAGTCTTCGGCATAACGCAGAATGCCCACCTTCACGCCGTCGATGACGACCGGGTAGGAGAAATAGACAGAGCCAGCGTTGCCTTTGTATGTGATTGTGTACGCGGTTTTGCCGTTTAATGCCTGCAACAGATCGTCGGAGTCGCTGCCGGTGAACTTACCGTCGTCTGACGCATACAGCAGGATGCCGTCAACGGTGTACGCAGCTACTTCGCTCGAAGTGGCCCGATGCAGATCGCCCACCATCTCCTCGGCCATCTGCCCGAAGTACAGATTATTGTTCGTAAAATGGTTAATGAGAAAAGCCTGGCGGACATAGACATTGCCGTTGTTCTTCAGTCCAGTCAGATCAGAGGTGATGATCTTCTGGTTGCTTGTCCGAATGACCTCCTTCAAGGTCAGGTTCAGCACGAGGAAGGAAAGCGCGAAGATTAAAAAAAAGCCAATGACGAATTTGGCCCGAATCGTCCGGAACATAGAGTCAATCCGCCCTTTTCTCGCATTTGTAGCCGATCCCGAACACGGTCGTAATCCAATCTCCCGCATCAAGCTTCTTGCGAAGACGCTGGATATGCGTATCGACGGTCCGCGTGTCGCCGGGGAAATCGTAGCCCCAGATGAGATCCAGCAGTTCCGTACGCGAATAGATTTTGCCCCTGTTCCCGAGCAGCGTTAAGAGCAGGTCGAATTCCTTCGGTGTCAGATCGACGGGCTCGCCGTCCTTCGTGACCAGTCGCTCATCCGGCGAGACGGTGACTTGGCGCATATGCATGACCTTATCGCTGGCAGAGTCCGTCTCGTTCTGACCGGCTTGCGCGATCCGCCGTATAATCGTACGAATGCGGGCGATGACTTCGCGGAGGTCAAACGGTTTCGTAATATAGTCGTCCGCGCCGAATTCGAGGCCGAGGATTTTATCCGTAATATCGGAGCGTGCCGTAATCATGAGGATCGGCAAATTATAGTTAGCAGTCACCTTCTTGCATATCTCCAGTCCACTCTGATCCGGCAGCATCCAATCGAGCAGCAGCAGATTCGGACGAAACCGTTCCAGTTCCCGGAGGCCCTCCGCCCCGTTCGAAGCGATGCGCGTGAGAAAGCCTTCCCGCTCCAGGCCGTACGCCAGCAAGTCTGCGATCGCTTCCTCGTCTTCGATTATGAGTATTTTCGTTTTGTCCATGTTGGCTCCAATCTAATCTCTTGTAAGGCTCATAGTAGCACAGCTATCCGGCTGAATAAAATCAATAGGCATCCTGAAACTGTCTGGCTCTCGCCATATTCGAGGAACATCCCTACACCATCATAACGATTGAATGTAACGACGACGTCAACGAAATGTCAACAAAATGTCTCCAAAATTGTGATCCTATTGAAAAAGCGTTACGATAGAGTTAGCAGCAAGATTAGCAGAAAGTCGAATAACACTGAGGAGGATTCGAGAATGGATTACACACGCCTTGGCCAAACCGGCCTAGAGGTATCCAGACTATGTCTGGGCTGCATGAGCTATGGCTTACCGTCAAGAGGATCGCATACGTGGACGCTAGACGAGGAGCGGAGCCGTCCCTTTATCCGGAAGGCGCTTGATCTGGGCATCAATTTCTTCGATACCGCTAACGTTTACTCTGACGGCACGAGCGAGGAGATCGTCGGTCGCGCGCTGAAGGATTTTGCCCGGCGCGAGGACGTCGTCATCGCGACCAAGGTTCATGGTCGCATGCGACCTGGACCGAACGGTGCCGGCCTGTCTCGCAAAGCCATCATGAGCGAAGTCGACGACAGCCTGCGAAGACTCGGCACGGACTACATCGATCTCTATCAAATTCACCGCTGGGACCCAAACACGCCGATTGAAGAAACGATGGAAGCGCTGCACGACGTCGTCAAGTCCGGCAAAGCTCGCTATATCGGAGCTTCTTCCATGCACGCCTGGCAGTTTCTTAAAGCGCAGTTCACAGCGGAGAAGCACGGCTGGACCAAATTCGTCAGTATGCAGAATCACTTGAATCTGCTGTACCGCGAGGAAGAGCGGGAAATGCTGCCGCTCTGCCAGGATCTCGGCGTAGGCGTCATCCCGTGGAGCCCGCTTGCTCGCGGCCGCTTGACGCGTGGCTGGGATGAAAGCAGCGAACGATCGGAAACCGACGTATTCGGCAAGACGCTGTATACGTCCGCAATTGAGTCGGACCGCGCAATCGTCGAACGCGTAGGGAGCATCGCATCCGAGCGCGGCGTACCGCAAGCTCAAGTCGCGCTTGCCTGGCTGCTGAGAAAGTCCGCTGTCACGTCGCCAATCATCGGCGCGACGAAGGCAGGCCATTTGGACGATGCGACCGCGGCGCTGTCACTTGCGTTAACTTCGGGCGAAATTCAAGAGCTGGAAGAATTGTACCAGCCCCATCCCGTACTGGGCTTCCAGTAACACAGGAGCACTTAGTTCAATACCAAGAGGCGACCTCCGAATTTCCGGGGGTCGCCTTTTGGAGTAGAGAAACCCACTTTATTCAAAACGGTGGGTTTCTCTTTTTGAAAGGATGCTGTCCAGATTTCGGCAGCGTGGCGAAGCTGAGAGTGCGAAAATTGAACTCTCAGCAAAGAAATCGGTCAATTGCTGCTCTGAGAGTGCAAAATTCGAACTCTTAGACTGGGAAACTGCCGATATTAGCAGTATAGCGCGGCTGAGAGTGCGAAAATCGAACTCTCAGCAAAGAAATCGGTCAATTGCTGCTCTGAGAGTGCAAAATTCGAACTCTTAGACTGGGAAACTGCCGATATTGGCAGTGTGGTGAAGCTGAGAGTGCGAAAATCGAACTCTCAGCAAGGAAATCGGGCGATTGCTGCTCTGAGAGTTCGAAAATCGAATTCTCAGAATAACTAGGCTTTCTCGACATCCGAGGCGACCTCCGATATTTCGGGGGTCGCATTTTTCATGGCCGAATCTCGCAGAAAACCATCCTCACTCCTTGCGCTGCGCTATCATTCTCGCCTATCACTCGCCCTATTCTCCTTCCAATTGCTATAATACGAGAAGAAGGAGTGAGCTACGATGAACCGATTCATTGACAGCCCCATTCGGGGCGATGAAGAACGAGACCGAGCCGCGCTTGTCGAGCGGCTGGCAGCACGATTCGCGGAGCGAGCGCCTCAGCACGATCGCGATGGCTCGTTTCCGTTCGATAATTTTGCCGACCTGCGGGAGGCCGGATATCTCAAACTGACCGTTCCCCGGGCTTTCGGCGGCGACGAAATCTCGCTGTACGAGCTCGTCCTGCTGCAGGAACGGCTCGCTTACGGGGACGGATCGACCGCGCTTGCCGTCGGCTGGCATATCGGTCAGATCATGCATTTGCGTACGACCGGAAAGTGGCCAGCGGAGATGTTCGAAGCATTGTGCCGCTCCGTCGTGAAGGACGGCACGATGATCAACACATTCGCCAGCGAAGCAGCCTCCGGCAGCCCGAGTCGCGGCGGGCGTCCAGAGACGACTGCGGTTGCCGTGGACGGTGGCTGGCGAATCACGGGACGTAAGACGTTCAGCACGCTGTCTCCGATTCTCGAGCGGTTCGTCGTGTCCGCCTACATCCCGGACGAAGACTGTACGGCTGATTTTCTCGTTCAGCGATCGGAGCAGGTGTCGATCGTGGAGACATGGGACACGATCGGGATGCGCGCGACGGGCAGCCATGACGTAGTGCTGGGCGGCGCTTTCACTAGCGCTGGCAATCGGCTGATCGGCAAAGGCACCGATGACGGAGGTGGCTGGCTGCTGCATATTCCTGCCTGCTATATGGGCATCGCTTTCGCTGCGCGAGACTATGCGCTAGCATTCGCTCGCTCGTATAAGCCCAATTCCTTGGATAAGCCGATTGCTACCCTCCCTGCCGTTCAACAGACGATTGGTGAGATGGAGATCGAGCTTCGCACCGCCCGCACGCTGTTGTATGCGGCTGCGGACAGATGGGACAAGGAACCAGCGTTAAGGACCTCGATGAAGCCTGAGCTTGGTTTGGCGAAATATACGGTCACGAACAATGCTATTCGCATCGTTGATCTGGCGATGCGAATCGTCGGTGGCACCAGCCTATCGCGCGCGAATCCGCTGGAGCGCTATTACCGTGACGTCCGCGCCGGCTTGCATAACCCGCCGATGGACAGTTCGGTCATCCAGACGCTGGCCGCGACTGCGCTTGGAGAGGGATCACCTTCTGCTTAGGAGAACAAATTGTCATTCGTCCGCTGCGGCGCGCCCACGTTCCCTTTCATGAAATATTCGTACTTTCCAAGCCGCGACAGTGCTGCTTTATCGGATTGCCATACCCACTCGTCGATTTCGGTCTGACAGCGGTGAGCGCGGAACGCGGCGAGCTTGGCTGCGTTGTGCGCCTGGACGTCGACACGGATGACGTCCTTCTTGGTATATCCGTAACGCTCCGGACGCTCGAGCGCATCTCCGAACGTAATAAAGTACAGCGAACCTTTGTCCGCCGAGCGTTGGAAAGCGGCGGTCGCAGCTTTGCCGATCGCGCAATGGTCCGGATGTCCACCATACCGTTCATGGAATGTCAGAACGACGTCCGGCTCCACTTCGCGGATAAGCGCTTCAATTCGCCCGATCAATGATTCTTCGTCTTCGAATTCAACGGTTTTGTCGCGGATGCCGAAGAAGATCAGCCTGCTGATGCCTAAGCAGTCGCAAGCTTCCTGCAGTTCCTTCTCGCGGGCAGTGGCCATTGATTCACGATTGAGGTACGGCGGGTTACCCATTCGGCGGCCCATATCGCCCTTCGTCGCGCTTACTAGCGTGATCTCGACGCCTTCGGATGCGTATTTGGCCAGCGTGCCTCCGCAAATAAACGACTCGTCATCGGGATGGGCGAATACCGCCAGCAGCTTGCGTTTCGGCGCTTGTTCTTTGTTCATTCCGGAAACGGCTCCCTTCCTAGATGAAGCGCTACGTTCATACGCCCTCTGTCATCATAGCCTGCGAGCAGCAGACGGCCATACTCGTCCACCTCGAAATGCGTGAGTGCTTCCATCCGAAGCCATCCATGGCCATCGAAACGGAGCGCAGCGCGATATGAACTTTCCCCTGCTATAAAAGCATGAGTGATATGTGCCTTGAAATTGCGAACGAATACGAACGATGTCGCTTCGCTATGGATATAAGCCTCTGCCCCGACGAACTTCCGGAGCTCAGCCTCCGCTTCCATTCTGTTGATAGGGATCATAGCGCGAATCTCTTTTCTATAGGGGATTTGATTTCTAGCTTATTGTAGCATGAGAAGCATGCCTCGTTCGATTGCCTCTTCTCTCCCAAAATGTATGAATAAAAAAAATCCGCGAATTTCGCGGATATTAAGACTGTCGAGAAAATTCAACAGTCTGAGAAGAGTGCTGAATCTGATGTCTACGATCAGAGCAGCAATCTGCCGGTTTCCTTGCTGAGAGTTCGAATTGTGTTCCCTCAGGCACAGAATATCGGTTAGTTTGTTCAACTTCAGCGATGAGAGCACATATAGGTTCTCTCAGTTTCTCTTCGCAAGGTGTTGCGGAGCGGTTCACCCCGCTGGTGCCAACTGATCATACTCAATCTCACAGCACCTTTTAAAACCCACTGCTCGCGCTCACTCTCTGCTGAGAGAGGTATTTTTCTCTCTCAGCACCTGTTTTCGCTATTTCCGCTCACCGAGAGCGGGTATTTCCTCTCTCAGCACAGAAAATCAGAGCGCGGAGCGGGTTTCTCCTGCTGAGAGAGGTTTTTTCCGCATTCAGGCTCCAGTTTGCTTGTTTTCGCCTCGCAACAGAGGTTTTTCCCTCTCTCAGCAACTGTTTGCACTCTCAAAGCAGCAATCGCCGGTTCCCTTGCCTTTAGTTCGAATTTGTACGCTCAACTTCACCACGCTGCCGATGCCTGGGTTTCTCAACACGCTGATAATCCGCGCATTCGCGGATTTTACTACCTACGGTAAGAATCCTTATTCAACCCTTCGAACCGTTCGAACCATGCCATTCAACGATTCCCCATTTGCTGACAATCTCTCTGGCAATTTCGGATGGCGATTTATTTTCCGTGTCTACAACTATATTCTCCAATTTCTTCACGGCGAGTTCCTCAGCAAGCTGAGCTGAGCGCTTCAGATGCCAGTTCAGTGAATCGATAGCCTTTTCCCTGCCACGTATCCGAGCATGGTTGACATCAAGCGATGCAACGAGGCGAACGATGAATATATCGGCTCCAGGTACGGAACCTCGAATTCTGTCCAGATCCTCATTGCTTTCCATGACACTTGGAATAATCAGACACCTGGCACCAAACGAGCGATAGTTGTTCCAGACAGCTGCTAGATTGCTAAATCCTAGCTCCATGTTGAAAGGATCATCTTCGGGCGGAGGAAACCCGCGCCTCACATGATCAAGATCGACTACCGCATGCGGAAGAGCATAATCATATTCCAGAACTTCTGATATAGCATCTGCGGTGCTGGACTTTCCGATGCCAACTGGTCCAATGATATTAAGCACAGGAACTTGCGTGTTCAAAGCATCAACTCCCGATTGAATCTTATCTATTCCTTACTACTTCTTATGAGGAATAAGCGCTTCTAGCAATTCCTGCCGATACTGATTGGTTACCGGGTCATATACGCCAAAGCCCGAGCAGAACTCCCAATAAGCCCAGCTGAAGCCGCGCTTCTCCGCTTCCTCTCGAACAACGGTCGTCCAGCGCTCACGTGAAGGCATATCGGCTTTGCTGTACGCACCGAATTCGCCAAGATAGACCGGACGATTATTCTCTTTTGACCAACTGGCCACTTTATCAAAAGCTTCCGCTATCGCATGGGGACCTGCCGGATTCGTTTCAGCCGGATTCGTATTGTAATCGCGGAACCAATCGGCCACCCACTGCACCTGCTCGGCAGCAGCGATCGGCTCCACCTTCTGCGCTGGCGGACCTGGCCAAGTGACGCCTGTCGTTCCGATCTCGGGACCCGTCCACTCTGCCCCTTGGTGGGTGAATGGAAAAGGATCGTAGTAATGGAACGTAACGATGACATTGCGTTCGTTATCCGGAATGTCGAGCGACACAAGTTCAGCGTAATTGCTCCAGTTGACGGACCCGATTATGACCGAATGCCACTGATCCTCGCTCCTGATCGTATCAAGCGCTTTCTTCAGCAGTTTATTCCATTTGGACCAAGTCAGAGAACTGTTCGGTTCATTGAGCAGCTCATAATACACATTGCCGGGCAGCTCCTTGTACCGTGCCGAGATCTGCTTCCATAGCGCGAGAAAACGAGCCTCTTGGTCATTAGGATTCTGATAGATCTCTTCGTAATTGTGCATATCAAGAACGACGTTCAGCCCCTGCTTCAGCGCTTGGTCGATGACCCAATCAATCCGTTTGAGGAAATTGGCCTCAATCGCATAAGGTGCATTCGTGTCCGCATGCCCCGACCACTTGATCGGAACGCGGACAGATTCGAAGCCAGCATCCTTGATCGTCTTGAAGTAGCTTTCCTGTAAAATAACGCCCCATTCCCCTTCTGACGGGGCCTCTAACGCGTTGCCAAGATTGACGCCTCTCCCTAGCTGTTTCGCCTGCTTGAAGTCGTCAAGTGGCGCTGACTGCGAGTCGCGCTTCGGCAGCTTCGGGTCCGGCGCGGTCGCAGGCAAAGCAGAGGAATTCGTGCCTTGAGATGGCGCATCCTTCTCGGTATTCTTCTCGGTGTTCTTCTCCGAATTGCTAGCCGCCGAAGGGACATTCACTGCCTTGTTTAATTGCTCGTTATCTGGATTTTGCGTGTTATCCGTACATCCCGTTGCCAAAACAAACGCGAGCATGGAGACAACGAACGCATTACACCATCTTTTCAATGTCTCGGCCCCCTCGAAGAAAACTCATGCTAGATTTTTTTCGAAAATGAAGATCACTTCTCTAGGATTGTGTTTACGTCTAAGATCTTCCCTGCGCATAAGCCCGCTCTCATAGTCGTCTTCCCGGACTCTCTCAAGCTGCTCCATATTCGGACCAAACGCCACCAATTCGGTTGGCACGAATCCATTCTTCAAATAAAAGCCTTCGACTTTCGGATCGTCCGCCGAACCTACGCCAATCGTAGAATAGCTTTTTTTCTTCACCGCTGTTTCAAAGATTCGCAGCATGTTTGTTCCCAGTCCGACTCTAGCATAATTCTTGGTTTGATCCAGATTAACCGCGATCCCATTCAAATTATAGACTGACTCATTCTTCTTAGACGGGCTTCCATAACAAACGCCAACCACATCGCTGCCATCCACCATTACGAAATACAAGTCAGAATCACTCTTCACCCGCTGCACAAAATCCTCAAAGGATTCTCTGTCTAGATACTCACACTGAAAGGCATGCGCTTGTTCATAATCTCTTTCCTGGATTAACCGTATCTCTTTCTCCATTTGGCAAGCCTCCTTATCGACACCTCGATTTAGATCGTGATCTCGGCGTGTATTAACGATAGACGGAAGTACGGATGCTCCGCTCGAGCGGCGAGTAGCCATCGGCCTCTTCTCGCTGCAGCGATAGTCTCTCCTTCAGCGGCGACGTCCGGTTGCACATGAATCGGACATTACCGCTATGGTTCGGCGACGCGGCATGTACGAGGAAAGGATGGCATAGAATGACATCCCCTGCCTCTCCCGTCGTCTCTATGACCTGCAGCCGAGTGCCGTCTTCTTCGATATAGGCCTGATCCATGAAATAAGCGTTCCGCTCCTCCGGGCTCATCTGCTCACCGTCCCGCCCAGTCAACTTAGCAAAATAAGGGTGCTCGGCATGCAAAGCATGAATGCCTTCACCCAGCTCGACGCCTTCCGGATACTTGGTCAAGTGACGCGCGACCGTCTTATGCGAGCCTTCGAC
Organism: Paenibacillus sp. J31R98; assembly: GCF_056269245.1. Lineage (NCBI taxonomy): Bacteria > Bacillati > Bacillota > Bacilli > Caryophanales > Paenibacillaceae > Paenibacillus > Paenibacillus sp. J31R98. The sequence goes on along the minus strand of NZ_JBWDNO010000001.1, from coordinate 1,040,542 downwards.
AACCAACGTGCCGCCTCCATGCGGCCCGATATCGGAGAAGAGACACAGGCAGAGCAGCCCTTGCTCCGGCGCATCGACATAATGCCGGAAATGAATGCCGTCCCAATGCCACCCGTTCGTCGGCACGAACCATGGCTCGCCCTTGCCGACGAAGAAGTTGACCGGCCACCAGCCCCAGCCTGGCAGCTTCTCGCCCTCCGTCTCACCGGCGACGAAGCGGCGGATCGTGCGATCCCTGCCTGTCAAATCCTCAATGGCATCGGCAAACTGCGCTGTATTACATAGATCGAAAGCAGCGTTGCGGTAATTTTCGCGGATGCTGATCATCGGCTCCTTCCACGTCGAGAGATCCTCGCGAACGACGCCTGCCTTCTCTTCCAGCTTGCCCCACAGGAACGACTGCGCCTCCAGAGCTGCTTCCCGCGAGAAGGCGCCTTTAATTTGCACATAACCTTTGTCGATGAACTGTTCGACTTGTACTTCCGTCAGCACTCGCAAACTCATGTTTCTATCAGCTCCTATGCTAGAATTGACTCAATTCGCCCTTAAAGTCTTCTTCGGCTTCGCATACCATTCCTTCACAATCTGCTCAGCCTTCTTCCCGTAGATGTCGAAGCCGACATTCGAGCCAGCCGTTTCAAGGTCGTAGAGTTTAACACTCCAATCCCACCAGAAGAAGCCGGCAAACCAAGGCTCATCCCAGAACACCTTAATGACCGAGCTGTAGAAGTTCGCCTGCTCCTCCTCACTTACGGGCAGCTCCGTATGCGTGAAATCCCACGGCATCGTCGCGCAGCCGAGAGCGCTGCGGCAGCCGATTTCCATGAAGATGATCGGCTTGTTGAACTTGGCATGCAGCGCGGCCATCTTCTCCCGGACCGGCAGCCACTTCGCGATCATCGCTTCCTCGCTGTCGCCGGGCTGCTTCGCAACGGGATAATAGGCGCTCGTGCCGATATAGTCGACGCTGTCAAACCATTTGATCCGATCCTCCGAGCCATGATTAGCGTTATAGACGATCGGACCGCTGTAGATCTCGCGAACGCGAGTGATCAAGGCGGACCAATGATCGGCCTTGGATTCGGTCTTCACCATTTCGCAGCCAATGCAGAACATCTCGCAGGCAAGCTCATCAGCGAGCTCCGCGTAATGCGTGAGGAAATTCGTATAGGAGCGGAACCACGCGTCCCAATAGGGCTCGGCTCCCGCTTCTTCCGGAAACCCGATATGCGCCCGCCAGATGCCGTCCGCGGAATTAACGACGGGCTTCAGGCAGACCTTCAGCCCGAGCGCTTTTGCTTCCTTCACCGCGTGCTCGATGTCTCTGTCCGTCATCGTGTACCCGTAATCGAAAGGGATATCCGTCGCATACACGTTTGCTTGATGCGTGTAGAAGGATAACGCAATCCATTCGCTGCCCGTCGCCTTAAGCTTTTGGAGTGAATCCGTTGCATACGGCTGCCTATAAGCGCCGCGCTTGCTGTTCCAGCCGTACGTCATGCCTTTAACGAACATCATGGTCGGATTCTCCTTTGCTCTCTTATTCTTATCGCCATCGTTATCTCCGCGTAATTGTAAATGATAGATCCAGCTGCTTCGATGCTGGCGCCACCACGACGAGCAAACCGCCCGTCGCCTCAACGTTCCCTTCACCGATTGTCGTACCTGTCCACGGATCGTACCAAGAGACGACGTAGGAACCGTTTGCAAAGTTAGTCAGTTTCACTGACCTGCCGCCTGCCCCGTCCTTCTCAGCCAAAAGCCAACCAAATGACATTCGGTCACCTTGCATGACCCAAGCTTGCGCCTTCGATTCTTGATCAACGCTGCCGCCCACGGGAATACGCGGCTCACGGAAGTCAATCTTCGCTGCGAATGCTGCCAAATGCTTCATCTGCAGAAACATATCGTCACTGACATGATCGAAATCCCACCAGGTTGGAATCGACGCAAGACCATTCGTCAATGATACCCAGATCGCCTGATGGTATTTGTCCGTATCGGTAATATTGCCGGTTTCGCCGATCATCAGCGGCTTCTCGTAGCTGTCCCAACGTTTGCGTATATCACGAGCGTAAGCTTCGTAGCCGAAATTATAATAGTTTTCCCGGTCGGCAATATCGAGCGTGCGATAGGCGTAATCCCAGTAGTCTTGCCTGCTGCCAGCCATCGAGCCCATCGTCGGATGACCGTACGGATCATGCGCCTTGAAGTAATCGTGCACCTTCTTTACCCAGGCGTCCGTCACGTCGGTCGGATTTTGCGCCCATCCGTCCGTGCCGTTGATTTCGTCGACCAAGTCCCAGATGCCGAGCGCATGGCTATATCCCCAGCGCGCGATGATGTACCGATACAGCTGTTCTTGGTAGTGCCACATCTTGTCGCTCACATAGAAATCCTTCGCGGGTCCAAGCGCCGAATAGCCATTCTGCGACCATGTATTAGGCCAGCCCTCCAATAGCTCGGTCAGGGAGTCGTGCGGCCAGATGACGAAGCTCATATGCAATCCGCGCTGCTCGAACGCCACTAGCAGATCATCCACCCGCTGGGCTTTCAGCGGATCGATCTTATCTACGCCGGCTTCATAGGATTGCAGTTGATTCCTCCCGCCGCCGCCACCTTCACCATCGTAATTGCCATTCCAGTAAGTGATCAGATTACCGCCGTTTGCCGCGATTTTGTCCAGGTTCGCATCCGTGATATTCCACGGATACGCAAGGCTGATACCGTAGAAGGTCGAGCCGTCGCGGTATTCCATGTACCGCTTGTTCGTCTGCGACAGCTGAATCCAGCCCCTGCTGTCAGATGCGACTGCTTCGAATTCACCCTCGATCCCGCTACTTTGGTCGGCCCCGCCATGACTTGCGGCGTGGAAGCGGTAATGCCACATCCCCTTCTCGTCGGGCGCGAATCGAAACTTCCATTTCGTTTCCATCGCGTCATAGAAGCCATTAATGTTCCAGCTCTTTCCTGAAGGCGACGAGAGCACCATAGCTAAGTCGATCTGCTCGGGATTGTAAGGATTGTCATACTCGCCGTCCACGTCGAAAGTTAGCTCAAACTTCTCATAGAGGCCGACATCCGCTGAACTCGCTCTCACGTTGCGAATGAGAGGTGCTTTTCCAGCTGTTGTTAAAGTCTCCTCAGCCTGAGCGTTTAGCTCAGACCGAGGAGACTCGTTACGTCCGTTATTAGGTCCGTTGTTAGTAGCCGGGATGGTCAGCAGAATCGTAGCCGCCACCAGCAAGACTCCTCCAATGGAGACGAAGGCAAGCATTCGTCTGTTCATGCTGTACTCCCCTTCCCCTCGCGCTTAGCCGACGACGCCCGAACGCTCGACGCTCTCGACGAAGAAGCGCTGCACGAAGAGGTACATTGCAATCAGAGGGGTAATGGCGAGCAGAATTCCTGTGTCGACGATCATAGACACTTGGTTTGGATCCACTTTGACGTTCGTTCCGGTGCCAATGCCCATAATGCCCGGCAAGTACTGGTTCACATCGGCAGGGAGCGAGGATACTTTGATCGACATCAGATTGCTGGCACTGTTGAACAGCGATGCGTAGAAGATGTCGTTATACTGCCAGACGAATGCGAACAAGATGACGGTAATGAGCGGGGGAATCGCGTTCGGCAGCATAATCGTGAAGAAGGTGCGGATACCTCCGGCGCCGTCAATGAGTGCTGCCTCTTCGATTTCACCCGGCATGCCGCGGAAGAATTGGCGGAAAATATAAATGTACAAGCCCGACTTCAAGCCGTTGGCGAATGCAGCCGTAATCAGCGATGGGCCGTACGTATTGAGCATGTTGATGCCTTCCTTGCCTGTAATTAGATTGATAACGCCGAGCAAATCAAACGAGCGGAAATGAATGTACATCGGCACCATCAGCGTACTTGACGGAATCAAGATGGTCAGCACGACCAGCGTGAACAGGATGTTCTTCCCTCTGAAATTAAACCGGGCAAAGCCGTAGCCCGCCAGCGAGCAAGAAGCGGCCTGGAGAAGCGTCGTAGATGCCGCGAAGAGGAGCGTGTTCTTCAGCAGCGGCCAGTAGTCCAGCACAGCCATCGCATACCGCACGTTCTCCATCGTGAAATGCACCGGAATCATGTAGATCGTCGGATTGTAGATATCCGACTTATCCTTAAAGGCGACCGACAGCTGCTGCAGGATCGGATAGAGAATGATGAACGAGATGCCAATGATCAGAATGTAGCGGAAAATAAGCCATAGCAGGGATGCCGTCTTGTTGCGCGCCTTTTGCATTTGTATGACGACGGCTTCGTTTTGCAAATCGGGGAATTTCATTGCCTTCGCCCTCCTATCCCATCAATTGTAGTAGAACACTTTTCTAGAAACGAGAATGCCGACAATAATGAGCACTACGCTAATAACTGCGGTATAAATCCAGGACATTGCAGCGCTGAGCCCGAAGTTCTGCGCCTGGAACGCCGTGTTGTAGATCGTCGTCGTCACTTGGCTGTTCGTGAACGAATCGATAATCGTATAGATGATGTTCGTCAAGATTAACGGGCTGACCATCGGGAACGTAATCTTCCAGAACGTCTCGTACGCCGTCGCACCTTCCATCTTGGCTACCTCGTACATCGAGACGGGAACGGATTGGAGCGCGGCAAGGAAGATTAGAATCTGCACGCCGGAGCTCTTAATAATTTCATAGATTCGCTGTACGGCGCTGATGATGTATTCGATAAACCACATCGGAAGTCCCGCGTCGGACAACATGAAGGCGAGCGAGAGCGGGTCAAAGCCGTTCTGCTGCTGCCCGAGCTCCTTCGCTATCTCCGAGCTGCCGGTCAATTGAATAAGGCCTGACGTCTGGGCTGCGGCAATGGCGCCGGATGCCAGAATGACCGGCAGGAAGAAGATTGCGCGTGCGAATGGGCGTCCAACGAACTTGGTGTTGAGCAGCGTCGCCGTAAACAAGCTGAAGAACAGGATCATCGGTACGTTCCACGCCATCTCGCTCAAGGACTGAGTCAGAATGCGATTGAAATTCGGATCGATCGACAGCGCGTTCTTGAAGTTACCCAACCCGATGAAGTCTAGCGTATACCCGCCTCCCGGGGCGATCTTCATGTTGCTGAAGCTGAAATGAATCGATTGAAGCAGCGGCGTCGCGAACAAAAACACGAAGCCAAGCAGCCAAGGCAAGATGAACAAGATGCCGAGCAGCGAACGTTTCTGCGTCAAGGTTAATCGTTTCATGTTCACAGGTTGTCACCACCCACCATAAAATTGTTCGCACCGATTTGCACATCTTGAACGTTGACCGGCTGATTCGTATAGTTCACATAAATCGATGTTCCGTTGCTGTAGCTTACTTTGACCACCCCAGGCTTTAACTGCGCATGCTCCGTGATTGTCTCGCTCTGCAATCCGGCAAGCACTTTGTTCAGCTTGCTATACAATTCCGCAGCGCCTCCCAACCAATCGGAGTAATGCGTCGAGAACAATGACTCGTAAGTGGTCAGCTTCAGCTTGGAAGACGACTCGTACGACCAGAAGAAATGCGGCGCGGCACCATATTCCAGCGAATGGAGCAGATGGTACGACAAGTCCTGCTCGTCATCCAGATTGATCGGCGCTCCGGCATAATTCTTGTAGCCGTGGACGACCATCTCATAGAACGGAACGACCTCGTCCTCAATGCTGAATGAACTGGAGCCCATCGGCACGTTCACCAGCTGGTCGGCGTACTTCAAGGCGTATTGGTTGCCCCCGGTCATCATCACGTTCGGATAGCTCTTCTCGATTTGGCCGAGCTGATCAGTCACGATATTCTTGGCGACGTCCCGGAACACGACGCGATTGACCCGATAATCGGCCGTCAGCGTATCGCCCATGTCGCGAAGCGCGACCGAATCCATCTTGTATTTCTTATAGCTATCGACGAAGTGCTCCACAAAGTATGGCAGCTTCGACGGCGACAATAAGTAGAAGGAACCCCATTCGGTGTTCATCGCGTTCAGCGCGCGGTCGAATGGCTGCAGCAGAGCCTGCTCTCTCGTGACGAAGCGCGCTGCATCCGAAGCCGGCTTGAAGTCACGGTTCTCGCGCAGCACATGCTGGAATGCCACGTCGGGATACAAGTTGCCGCCCATGTCCTTCAGCTGAGCCGCAAGACCGGACAGATCTGATTTACTTCCCAGCTGACTATCGAGCTTGACGGTCTCCGGAATCTTGTGGTCGATCCCTTCGTTGAACCAGCCTACGTAGCGCATCTGCACGTTGGACACGCCAGCATCCTTGATTGCCTTGGCGATTTGGCTCGCTTGATCGATCGTCGTCATCGTCATTAGACCTTTATAAGGCACGCCGAGGAATGATTTGCGTTTGTCCACCGCGCCGAGCAGATCGACGTAGAACGGCAATTGGCCTTGCGCTTTCAGCGGCTGCAGCACGCCTTCCTTCACCAGATTGTTCTGGTACAGCGCCGCCATGCCCGAGTACGAAGCCTGGTTGCCGGAGAGGAAGTTATACCGGAGCTGGATGTCGCCAGCGAAGCGATCTTCAGTCAGCAGCTGGAATTCGTCCACTTTATTGCCTTTGTACAGCTCGAGCTCGTCTTCGCCGCGAATGGCGAAGCTGGCATAGGCATTGTTGTAGGAATTTTTGCGACCGCTGATGTCCGCGTTAATGCTGGCAATGCCTTCGCCCTTCTCGATCGTTGCGAACCACGCCTCATCGCCCGCTTTCATGCCGAACACCGGCAGCCGCGCAGCCTCGGCGATCTGCCCGCGCCGCTTCGAATTATCATTCTGATCGTCTCCGTACACCCGCTGCACGTAGACCTCTTCGCCCACTTTGCCGTTATTCAGGTTGATCAAGCTGCCTGATCCGTCGGGAACGAGCATGTAGCCTTGTTCATCCTGGCTTGCTGCCCCGAAGAAGTCTAGCAGCTCGACGGAACGGATCTGGTAGCCTGTACTCTCTTGGATGTCCTTCACCGGAACATGTACGAGCAGCGAATCGCCGGAGAGCTGATACTCGATTGGAATGGTGAAGTTCGGCTTCGTAGAAGCGCTGCCGCCGGACATGCCGTTCTCGTCGTTGTCCGCCTTCAGGTCGTCCGCCGTGTACCCGGCATTGGTGAAGGCATCAAGCACCCGCTTCAGCACGAGCGCTCTAGATACTTCCGCATCCAGCCTCTCCAGCACGTCAGGATTGTTCTCGAGCGGATAGTACCGGTTCGATACGTAAGCGGCCGACTTCTCATCCAGCTTGCTCAGCACCTTCTCCTCGAACCGTTTCTTGCTAATCCGCTTAGGCAGCGCATCGATCCCGAGCGATGTATCCCCGATCGTATACGTAATCCGGACGCCGTGCTCGATCCCCTCCGCCTTGAACTGCTTCCGCTGGATACTATCCGTAAAATTGGTGATTACGCCCAGCGTCCCAATCGAATCGCGGTAGTTAAGCGTTACCTGTGCGGCCAAACGGTCCTTCTCGAATGGCGATGCTTTGGCATCCGAACCGATATCCCCCGGATTGCTGTGCCACACCTTGCCGCTCGCCAGGTTAAGGACGGCAATTTCGGTCGTTTCCGAATTCATGTAGAGCGCGAGCGCATCCGTCTTCGCAACGAGCTTCATGCCCGGTACGGCTTTGCTTCTGTCTGCCATATATTTCAGTTTGGTCGCCGCGGCAGGCTTCATGTCCGACTGTGCGAAAGCAGCAATGTCTACAGAAGGAGCGCCTTTTGTATATACGCTATAGGCGAGTGCCCCAACACCGACAATCCCGATACAGGTCAGCGCCGCATACCATTTTGTTCGTCTTTTCAAGGGTGCGGCCTCCTTTAGGTCCGGAATATGATTTCACGGTATACGTCGTAGATGAACCAGTAGATCTGCGAACCGAGACTGAATGCCAAGGTGGCGATAAAGACGACGAACCCCATTGCGACGACGGTCAGCAGCAAAGTCAGCACCGTCTTCGCCGGCGTGTATTGGTGGACGGTCATAATCCCCACGAATAGCAGCACGAGAAACCATATGCTGGCGATGCTGTTCGAGAGATAATAGAACGCCGTCTCCTCCTGCGTCATGAATCGGCTGATGAACGTCATCGGCAAGTTGATGAGCACGATCGGCAGGAGCGCATAGCCGGTCGCCATCACGATCTCTTTGAACTTCCCTTCCCCTTCCATGAGCGTCGTGATTGACCAGTTCGCGATGCAGAACAATAAGAAGGGAAGAACCGTAAACTGCAGATCGTCCAAGCTGTTTAACGAACGCGGATCTATCATATTGACGAGATAGCCGGCAAATTGCTTCTGCAGAATCGTCGTCAGGATGAGCGCAAGCAAGATAAGCAGAGCAACTTTCAATTTGCCCTTGCCCTCATACTTCATATCCCAGAATCCGTCAAAAGGACGCACGATAAGATGGAGCGGAAATTTAAGAAAGTCCTGCTTCATGTTTCACAGCCCTCCTTCTGATGATTAGTCTTGCAACGCGATACGCGATGAACGCGATGATGAGGGTAAGCACGACAGTCATGAACGTGCCGAACTGTTCCTTCAGCTCTTCCCGGCGATATCGCTTGTACGCGACCGAAAAGTTCTTGCGACTCATGCCAAGCTTGAAATATTCCATCGCCTTCTCGTTGTTCTTCTGCATCAGGAGCGACTTGCCGATGCCAAGGTAAGCGATTTCATAGTTCGTGTTCAAGCGAAGCACATCGCTCCATATCTTGACGGCGACGTCGTCGTTGCCGTTGTAGTGCTCCGTCGTGGCCTTTCGAACGAGGCTTCCGAACTTCGTTGGACGGAAGATGACGATGTTCTTCTTGCCGCTGTCCAGCACGGCGAGCTTATCGCCAATCTTCTCAACGGCGACTGGCGTATTGAAGACCCCGAGCTGGTTGCCCCGGCCGCCAAAGGCATACAGCAAATCGCCTTCATCGTTGTAAGTGAACAGCCGAGCGCGGTTGGAGTCGAGCGCGACATACATGCCGCCGCCAAGCACCTTGATGTCGGTGAACTTGGACGGACCCGAATTGTTGCCGAACATCCGGAATCGGATATCACCCTTGACATCCCAGTAACCTAACCTCTTCAGAACGTCGTCTCCGGACGGATTCAGACGCTTGATCGGAGTGTCGGACGTGATGTCGATAGCGGTTGCATACACGAAGCCCTTACTATCGATGTCGGCATTCGAGAATTCGGTCGGGATGAACAGCTGCATCTGCGATTTCTGTGCCTTGGTGGATAACGACTTCCAGAGCCGATCCCAGACAGTAGGCGACACGTTGATCGTACCGACATAACCCATGAAATTGTTCTTGTCGTCGAACTGCATAATGCCTTCGAATACGCCCCGAGCGATGACGAATACGCGATCCGCCGCATCGACCGTGACTTTGAGCGGCACGAACTTGAAGCCAGCTGGCAGGATATCCGACTTAGGATTCGCGATAATGCGGATCAAATCACCTTTCTCCGATAGCACGACGACGCGGCTATTATCGGTATCCGCCACGTATAATTCGTTCTTGTCCGAGACGAACAGCCCTTGCGGCGCTGCGAAGCCATCCTCCTTGCCATTGTTCGTGAACGTCTTGATGACACGGTTCACGTGCAAGTCAGCGTCAAGTACGATAATCCGCGCGTTGCCGCTGTCCAGGATATACGTCGTATTATTGGGAGCAACGTACATGTCGCTCGGCTCTTTGAAGTCGCCGACGCCTAGGCTTACGCCCGTAATCGCGGCATCCGGCACGTAAGGAGCTGGCAGCGGCGATGAATCGCCGTAATAATCGTACGTGTAAGCTTCGTATGGCGTAGCTGCCGATGCAGCCGGGATGCCGAGCGAAGCGACCAGCGATATGATGGCGACCAGCAGCAAAACTCTCTTCAATTGCACGCTTCCACCTCCCCCTAGTCTTTCATGCCGGATGTCGTCATCGTTTCGATAATGCGACTTTGCGAGAATACGAACAGTGCGATCGGCACGCTCATCAGAATAAGCGCTACAGCCGAGCCGACGCCGGCGCGCGCAATGCCGCCGAAGATGATCTGGTTCGAAGCATAGTGAAGCGTCTTCAGCTGCTCGCTATAGATGAAGCCGTTGCCATCCGTTCCCCAGAGCATCTGGAAGAGCAGGATGACCAAGGTGAGCCAAGCCGGCTTCACGTTCGGCATGATGATTTGCCAGAATATCCGGTATTCATTGGCTCCATCAATCTTGGCCGACTCCAGCAGCGCATCGGGAATTTGCTCCATGAACTGTTTCATGAGGTACAATCCCAGCGAGAATGCGAATGCCGGCACGATAACAGCCCAGTACGTATCAATGAGACCGATCCAGGACATGACCATGTAGTTCGGAATCGCCGTTACCTGAGGCGTAAACATCAGAGAGAGCACGACGACGGTGAAGATGAGCTTCGATCCGGGAAACTTGTGTTTCGCGAGCGGATATGCCGCGGCCGAAGCCAGCAGAACGTGTCCGACCACGCCCATCCCGGTAATGAAGAAGGTGTTGAAAATGTAACGGGAGAACGGAACCCACGATTGTCCGAGCAGCGTCATCAGATCAATGAAGTTGCTCGTGGTCGGATGCCGAACGAAGAGTGTCGGCGGGAACAGGAAGATCTCGTCAAGCGGCTTGAATGCCGCATTGATCGCATATACGAGCGGCAGTGCCATGAAAGCGGCGACGGCAGCCAGAAACACGAACATCCAGAACGTTCCGGCAAACGAACGGTTCACTTGTTTTTTGCGAATAGGAATCGCTAACCTCATCGTCTATTCCCCCACCCTCCTGAGAAGTCGCTGCACGACCAGGTTCGTTCCGACCATCAAGGTGAACAGCACAGTCGCAATCGCGGATGCGTACCCCATCTCGAATCGAATCGTACCGAAGTCGATCAAGTGCGTTACGATGGTTTCGGCCGCGTAGTTGACGCTCGGGAAGCCAGCCAAGTAAATGGAAACGTCCGCGATTGCCAAGGATGAAGTGATCTGGATGACGGCGCCGAACATCAACTGCGGCTTCATCGAAGGAAGCGTAATGTACCAGAGCTCCTGCCAGCGGTTCTTGACGCCGTCGACCGCGCCTGCTTCGTACAGCGTTTTGTCCACGGTTTGGAGACCTGCGATGAAAGCAAGGAAGCCTGTTCCAAGACTAAGCCAGAGCTGCACGAGGATAATGATCGGCATAATGTATTGCTCCGTCTTCAGCCACTGAATCGGGTCGAGCAGAACGCCCATCTTGATCAGGAAACCGTTCGCGATGCCGTAACGGTCTCCCGAGAAGATCATCTGCCAGAGGAAGTAGACGTTCCCCGAGATGGACGGCGCATAGAAGATCAGCGTCATGAACGCGCGCAGCTTCGGGCGAAGATCGTTGATGATCCAGGCGAAGACGAAGCAAGCCATATAGCTGAGCGGTCCGGTAATGACCGCGAATAGAATGGTGTTCTTGATGGCGATCAAGAACACATCGTCTTCCAAGAACAGGCGGGAGTAGTTCTGCCACCCGATGAAGCGCGGGAATTCAAGCATGTTGAAGTATGTAAAGCTAATGAAGACGGACATGATTACGGGCAGCACGGTAAAGACGGCAAACAGCAACATGTAAGGCGACATGAGGATATAGGAATGCTTCTGCGCCTTCATTTCCTTCCATTTGATCGCCCACCAACTTGTCGTTTTTACGGCTGGCTTCCCTGCGGCTACAGTCACTGAAGTTTGACTCGGTGTACCGATCGTTGACACGTGGATCCCTCCTTATTCCGACAGGCCGAATTCTTTGCGCTTCGCTTTGATTTCGTCTTGAATGTACTGGGTGTAATCCATAATCGATTCGCGCGCTTCCGTATTCTTCTCGACAACCACTTTCAAGAACGCATTCTGCAGATGACGTCCGGTGAAGTAGCCGCCCGGCACCTCGGGAACGCCTTTAACATATTCGAACTGCGCTTTGAGGTTATCGTAATCGACGACCGGCCAAGGCAAGCTGTCAAGCGCCTTGATATTCGCCGTCGGATATCGCGCGGAAGCTCCCATCAGCGCTTCCATCTCCCGGCCGAAATTCGTTTGGATCTTCTCGCTGGTCCACCATTTCATGAATGCCCAGGACGCGTCTTTGTCCTTCGCGCTGCTCAGCATCAGCGTGCCGTTGCCCGTGCTCGGCGTATCTCTGCGGATGGTGCCATCTTGCTCCTTCGTGCCCGGAATTGGCGCGAAGCCCCACATGCCGCGGATCTCCGGGGCGAATACGGTGAGCTGATTGTATGTGGTGTAATCCACGATCCCGATCGGCATCTCGCCGGTTCGGAAGCGGTTCGCGAAGTCGAATTCGCGTTCCAGCTTGTAGTCGCTGTACAGGTCCGTCCATGTCTTGAACGTTTCGACGCCGATCTTCGAATCCAGATCGGACTCTTTGCCATCGTTGCGGTAGAATTGACCGCCGCTTTGCATCAGCAGCGAGCCGTAGATCGAGTTCGGCGGGATGTTCTGGCCAGGCACTGGCACTGATGTCTGCGGAACCGTAATCGGCATGCCGAATTGCATCCGGTTCTTGCTCAGGACGGTGAGAAGCTTATACACATCGTCCCAGGTTTGCGGCACTTCTAGGCCCAGCTCCGAGAGCACATCCTTGCGGTAGAAGAGCATGTTGAAGGTTTGGGTCTCCGGCAGTGCATATACGCCCTTCTCATACGTGTATGGAACAAGGGCGCTGTCGCGGAACCGCTTCGCCACTTCCTGATAATCGGAGAAGTGCGACAAGTCCGCGGCTGCATCGCGCATCGCGTAGTTGACCGGAATGTCGTTGCTGATCTGCATCGCGACGTCCGGACCGCGGCCAGCCAAGGTTGCCGGAAGCAAGGTGCCCATTTGTACGAGCTTCAAATTCACGTTGATGCCCGTCTCCGGCGTGAACGTTTCGTCGATCATCGCCTTCAGCGTGTTCGCCTGATCGCGGCCGCTGCCGATCCAGACGGTGATCGACTTCTGGCTCTTCGCGTCCGAATCGTTGCCGATTTGGTTGTAATCGATTACGAAGGAATACGCGAACGTCGACAGCTCATGCTTCAGCTTGGAGAAGAAGCCCGTTCCTGACGAAGGGAATTTCTTGTCCGGCGGAGCGATGTAAATCTCGTCGAGTTGGAGCGGCATTTCAATCGCCTTCTGCAGCCAAGTGCCAAGCCCGCCGGCGTTACTCTTGAATGCGGCAAGGCGACGCGGAATCGTATCGGGCTCCTTCACTAATTCCTTCAGCTGCAGCGCCATGGTCTTCAGAAGTGCTTCGGAGTCGCTGCTTCCGCCCGACAGCCGTTTCAGCTCGGTGCTGACGGCGGTCAGCCGGTCGCTCTCGGATTGGAACGTTTCCAGCATCTTCGGCACTTGCTTGTCTAAACGGTAATCGCGGTACTTATCCGGTGATGCGCCGGTAATCATGATGATCTTGCGATACATAGCATTGAGATTGTACAGGCTCTCTTTCACTTCGCGGATGAGCGGAGCGAATTCGCCGAGCGTATCTTCCATGCGAATGATGTTCTTGCCTTTCTCGAGCTTGAACAGGTAAGGCTCGTCGCCGCCCATCACGTCGATCCGGTAACCGTTCTTGTAGCGGAACGGGATCTGCTCAGCTTCCTTGAAAGGAACCTCGCCGTTAATCAGCAGACGGCGCGTCGAGTACAGTCCTCGGACGAACTCCTGCTTGGATTTCATGGCGATCTTGTAGAGTCCCGTTGCCGGCACGTCTACTTCCCACTCGATCCACTGCCCTGGCAGACGCCAGTTGTAACCGCCGATTGTATTGACTCGAATGAGCTTCGGACTGTAAGGCGTAACCGAGGAGGTGGAACGCTCTGTCTGCGGATACAGTGTCGGTGACGACTTCGCGACGGCTGCCTCACCTTGAACGGTAATCAGCTGACTGCCCGCATTTTTCAGTCCGTCTTTCTCGTATTGCTTGAGCGCTGCTTCATATGTTGCGGGCTGCTGTTGCTGATATAGCTTCAGCTGATGTATGACCATCGGCTCCCGCTGCGAGACGAATGTGAGCGTGTGATGGCCGGCGCTCAAGTAAAACTTGAACGGATCGGCATAGTAGCCGTCCGAATCTTCGAGCAGCGCATCGCGCCATGCCGGCTTCTCGATTTGCTCCGGGCGCAGGTCGTTGCCTAGATTGTCTGCTTTCACATGCTCCAGCTCGTTGTCCCATACGCGATCGAATTGCAGGTAGGAGGCTTCCGTGAACGGAACGACGCCGTCAATTTGCAGTGAGCGCTCGATGCTCGAGCTCTTGCCCGCGATTGGGTAATACTGAAGCGCAATGTTGTAGAATCCCTCTTGCGCTACATCGATGTCCCAGGAAACGCTGCCTTGCTCTCCGGTCTTGAGCGACGTGCCGGGCTGGCCTTCATAATTGTCCAGCTTCTCGAAGCCGTCTCCCTCCGTCTTGGCATAATTGGTGGCATCCAGAACAAGCTCCTGATTGGCGAAGCCGGTGTTCTCATGCTTCGATAGATATTCCGCATAATCGCCGCGGCCATCCTGAAGCGTCGACCAAGCGCCTTCGGCGAATGCCGATTGGCTGCCCGCGGCTGCCATGCCGTCATTGCCCGACCTTGTCCACACGACGAGCAGTACAATCGCGATGATGACGCATGCGGCGGTCATTCCCCATTTCTTAAGCCGTTTTCTCCCTTTCAATGTCAGCCCTCCTAGGCGGCGGCTTGATCTGCGGATCACGCATTCCGCTGACGAAAGCGCACTCGAGTACCATCGTCCTACTGGAAAATAACTAACTATCTACATACCAACCACGTTATCCTCATGTTTGGTATTTGTTATCTTGTTTATTTGCTGATTGTTAGGCATGATTTGCATAAAAAGGGAGGGTTGTACCGGCACATCCGGTCTCCCCTCCCTTCAATACCAGCAAGTGTCAATAAATTATTTCAATTTATCAAGAGCGGCTTGTGCAGGTGCTTTATACTTCTCGACTGTAGCCGTAACGGATTGGTTCTTCTTGATGATGTCATCCAAGACCGCGAACCATGGGTAGTCGGCAACGCCCTCTTCAAGCGAGATACGGCCGGTATTGTTGATATGCTCCAGCGCCATATCGATGTCCGCTTGACTTTTGAAGAGCGCTTCCAGTCCGTTTTGGCCGAGGTACTCTTCCGTTGAAGGCAAGTCTTGCAGTTCTTCATAGATTTGATAAACCATTTGCGGTTCTTTTACGCCCTTCGGAATAACCCAGCCGTTCTGAGCGGTGTTCGCGTAAGTGTATTTGCCGTCGCCGCTTGGTCCTTGCGGGTTCGGTACGACGCCGACTTCGAACGGCAGACCGCCGACGTTCCAGTCGAAGTTCGAGGACATTGCAACGTCGCCGTCTTTGAACGTGGACGTTTCATCCCAGCTGTTCTTGTCGCCCTTCTTCACTTTCACGACGTTTTCTTTGTTGTAGAGCCGGTTGATGAATTCCAACGTTTCGATCATCTTCGGATCTGTGAAGCCGACAGTCAGGTCGTCGTTGACGAACAGCGCGCCGTTCGTTGCGCCGAAGTCGCGAGCCGCGCCTGGCGCCCAGTCCGCGAAGCCCCATGTATCCGGCTTGCCATCGTTATTCGTATCCGTCGTCGCTTGCTTCGCGACTTCGAGGAATTTGTCCCAATTCCATTCGCCGTTCGCGTACAGCTCTTGCGGATCCGGCAAGCCCAGTTTCTTGAAGAGATCGCGGTTGTAGAACATGCCTACGGTTGATACGCCCTTGCCGCCGAAGAAATATTCTTCGCCAAGGAGCTGCGGAAGCTTGATGGTGTGTTCTTGTTCGTTGTTGATATCGCTAGTAGCTTGAGTGTACTCGCTGAGTGGAAGGATTAAGCCTTGTTTGATCGGGGCAAGCGCACGCTTGAATTCAAGGATGGAGATGTCGGCCATTGGCGTTCCGGATAGTGCGGCCGTTGTGAACTTATCCATGTATTTATCGAACGGGATGTTGTCGTATTTGATCTTGACGTTGTATTTCTTCTCGACTTCGTGCAGTTTATCGAGCGCTTTCTTGGAATCGGCCGTGTCGCCCTTCGGCGTTCCGTCCCACCATGCGGAGATATGGATTTCGCGCCCGCCAAGGTCGATTGGAGCTGGTGCTGCATCATTCGTCGCTGCTGCGTTATTACCGGCGGCGTCGTTGCCTGACGAAGTGTTGTTCGCCGCAGCGTCATTGCCCGTTGCCGTGTTTGTTCCCGCATCGTTGGCAGGCTGATTGCCAGCGGTATTGCCGCCTGAGTTGTTACTGCCGCTTCCGCACGCCGTTAAGGTAAGCATTGTTGCCGCAAGCAAAATTGTAAGTGCTTTCATTTTTTTCATTTGCAAAACAACCTCCCGCTTTTTAGTGAGCAATACTTGTTTGCTCCGGCAAGGTCCACCGGTTTCCGAGGTGTTTTATTCGTTTTTCTGCTTCGTAACCGTTTTCATTCTTTGTTTTATCGTACCCCCATCACCACCGGTTTGCGAAGTGTTTGATGACTTACATGCCAATAATAGCATCGTCAGCCAAAAATAGTCAATTCAATTTTTGCAACTTTCACAACATTTTTGCAACATTATTGTAATTTTGTTTTCATTTTGTTATTTAATT
This sequence comes from Paenibacillus sp. J31R98, assembly GCF_056269245.1. NCBI lineage: Bacteria > Bacillati > Bacillota > Bacilli > Caryophanales > Paenibacillaceae > Paenibacillus > Paenibacillus sp. J31R98. The sequence continues at coordinate 1,023,907 of NZ_JBWDNO010000001.1, read as the reverse complement.
AGGGTGTTTCAATAGCCTTCATTCGTATGCAAAAAGGAGCCTCCGCCTCTTATCGTTATCGTTTGCAGCACTTACAAACGAAACGGAGAAGCGGAGACCCCAGGAACGGTCCGTATTAACTGGCAGAGGGAAAAGTGAGTGTTATTCGGTCATGCGATATTTCCAAACGGGAACAAACAGAAAGCAATCCCAACCAAATTCTTTAGCAAAATTTTAGGTTAACCGAAACAAGCTATTGAGCTTCCGCATCGGCTTCTACCCGCTCGACTTCCCCATTCAGCAAGTAGGCGTAGTTCTCCCTTAGAATAACGTCCGCATAAATCAGTTTTTTCTCATGAGCGGTTCCAGGGTTTTGAATGCGCCACAGCATTTGATCCACGGCACGCATGCCGAGCAGCTCCTTATTCACATTCACCGTCGCAAGAATCGGATGGGTATGGCAGGTGTTGTCGAAGCCAGTTACCGCACAGCGAGCTGGCACTTCGATTCCTAGATAGCCAAGCTGCTCAATGAAGAACCTCGCATTGACGTCATGCGCGCATACGTAAACTTCCGGCAGCTCGACCGGCCTATAGTGCTTGAACAAGAGGAAGATATCCTGCGCTTCGGGACCGATCAGCATCGGGTCCTGATGCAGCTCGATCTCGCAGCTCTCCAGCGTGGAACGGAACGCAAGCCAACGGTCGAAGTAGCTTTGGGCATCCTTGATGTTTCCGACAAACTGAAATTTGCGGTAGCCTTTGCTGATCAACTTCATCATCATCTGCTGCATGCTGTTGAAATTATCCGTAAAGATCGTATCGCACGCAAAGACGGGATCGCTGTGGTCGACCATGACGACAGGAATATCCATTTGCTTGATCTTAAGCAAAATCTGCGTCGAGACGGTTCCAATCGTAATAATGCCCTGAATTGCATCCGGATTCAGCAGCTTGAAGACATTATCATCGGAAGGCTCTGTTATGGTAATAATGTCAAGCCCGCGCTGACGAAGGCGCGAGGAAACACCTTCGAATACAGGTCCCCAATAGATGTGTTCCCGGTTCTGATACCGCAAGTTCGGAAACATGACAACGATCGTGCCGTCCCACTTGATGTCTTCTATTTCTTGCAGTTCGCCCGTGAAGCGCTGCTGCTGTTGCTGCTGCTGCTCGTTATTCTTGAAGTAACCCAACTGGCCTGCGACGCGCAAGATTTTCTCCCGCGTTTGGGCGCTTACGCCGCTCTTCCCAGACAATGCCCGAGAGACGGCGAACTTGGATACACCTGCTAAATCGGCGATTTCTTGAATTCTCACTTTTCCTCTCATGATGACCCGTCCGTTTCTCTTTATATTTTTCGTTTAGACGTGACTCTGTTCGATCGATCAGCCCTCCGCTTTGCCTGCAGGCGCAACGGGGCGCAGAACGATATGATCCTCTTCCAGTCGCAGCAATACCTTGTCCGCGTCTTTGGCGCCTACAGCTTCCAAGTATCGCTCGGGCACTTGAATCCTGCCGGAACGATCCATGACGGCATATTCAATATGGGTATCAAGCTCCGTCTCTTCTCCTGACTCCTCCCCCGCCACGCTTTCATCCGTTCGCCGAATCATCTCAGACGAAGTTCGGCCGTCCCGAATGAGCACGACCCGCTGCACCTGCTTCGCCAAATCCAAATCATGCGTCACGATGACGATGGTGAGGCCCATCTCGGCATTCAGCTTACGGAGCAATGCCATGATTTGGTCAGACGTCCTCGTATCCAGCGCGCCTGTCGGCTCGTCGGCGAGCAGCAGCTTCGGCCGATTGGCTAGCGCGATCGCGATGGCTACGCGCTGCTGTTCGCCGCCCGAGAGCTGCTGGAGCTTGTGGCCGGTCCGAGAACCGAGCCCAACTGCTTCGAGCAGCTCGATCGCCCGGAGCCGTTTCTTCTTCCGGTCATGCAGCAGCATCGGAATTTCAACATTCTCTCTTGCAGTCAAGTAAGGTACGAGATTTCGCGCTTTATTTTGCCATATAAACCCGACTGTTTCACGTTTATAGACGTTCTGCTCGCTGTCGGTCAGCTTCAGCATATCCTTGCCTGCGATCGACAATTGTCCTGCCGAGGGGCGGTCCAAGCCGCCCAGCATGTTGAGCAGGGTTGACTTGCCACTGCCTGAATTGCCGATGACAGCGATCATTTCGCCTTGGTTCACCTGCAAATTCAATCCTTGCAGCGCAACGACTTCTACTTCGGCAGTTTTATAGATTTTAACTAGATTCTCGCACGTAATCAATAGCTAATCCTCCCCGAGCTTGACCGCTTGGTGAATATTCATCCGCTTCAGCAGCCAAGTCAGAATGACAAGCGCGGCGGCAAGCATGAAACAGGTCGAGATGCCGAGCCTGAAGACGTCCGCGTGATCGGAAATAACTTGGAACGGCGGCACGATCCGGCCGGGGTCAAAGGAAAGCTGGAACAACGGCACGTAAATCTGCCCTGCAGCGAATCCGGTCGCAATACCGATGAAGAAACCTGCCCCCGTCGTCAGCAGTTGCTCTAGTGTTATCATACCGAGCAGCTGCTTGAATGATATTCCCATCGCGCGATAAATGCCGAACTGCAGCATGCGTCCCTGGAGCGAGAGCAGCCAGAAGAGCATGAAACCAAGGAAGCTAATCGCAAGCGAAATGATGAACCCCAGCGTCATGACGCCGTTGATCGCCATCCGGAACGGGTCCATTCGGCTCTCGGAAATTTGGCCGATCGTATCCTCGAACTTCTCGAGCTTGATCTGGCGCTTATCCATCTCGTCAAGCAGCGTCTGCCTGTCCACGCCAGGCTTCAGCTTCAGCCAGACGTCATACGGCTCCATGCCGAGCTCGTTCTGGATCGTATCCAAGTGACCGACGATCAGCATCGGATTCCGCGGCTTCCCGTCGCCTTCCTTAGGTCCAGCGACCGGATTCGGGTTGAATGCCGGAAAATACGGTACGATGCCATATACGACGAGGCGCGTCGGACGAATCCCTTCCCAGCCGACATCCAGCGTATCGCCGACTTTGGCGCCGTAATAATCGGCGGCGGTTGTCGAGAGCAGCACCGCATGCGTATCCGATGCGATCAAATTCATATATTCATAGAACGGGTACGGCGTAAGACTGTCCTTCATCCACGCAGCATTGCCGAAAGCGTCCGTGTCGATGCCCACCAGCTTGACCTTGCCGCTCTTCGTGCCCAGCCAGGCTTCCCCTTCTTCCTTCGTAAACACCTTGGCGGCCGTATCGACGCCAGGCAGCGATTCGATTAGTTCGAACGGCGGCTCCATATAGTGGATGATGTCTGGCGGCGGCGCCGACTGCACCGGCTGTGTCGCCTGCGGAATTGGCGAAGCGGCCTGCGGTGCATCGTTCTCCCAGTGCTGGCGAAGCACGATGTCGCTGCCGGCTGCGTACCAGATCTGGTCTTCCATGTTCACGTTCAGCGTGCGTGCCGTATTGGCATTATAAATGCCAGTACCTACGGTCAGAATCAGAAACAGCATGAGCCCGTGGTAGATGCGATTCCGGCGAATGACCAGCAGCAGCGTCGTGTAATATTGAGGAGCCCACAGCTTGCGGCCCATTCGGTAGAAAATCGCCACGAACAGAGGATACAGCCTAATCATTAGTAAGCCGAACCCTAGAATGAATAGTGTCGGGATTGTATAAAGGAGGGGATCGGCGGACAGCGATTTGCCGTCAAGTCCCAGCTTGACGAGGTCCGACATCCGCTGCCGGAACATGTAATGGCCGTATAACGCGACGGCAATGAGCACGAAGTCGACGCCGAATAGCTGCCAGATGGGCCTTTTGCCTTCACGCGCCTTCGCGCGCTTCTGGTCGACGATTGAATTTTTCGTTGCGATGTAGACTGGAATCAGGTTGAGTACCCAGGCGGCAATGACCGCGCCTGCCGCATATCTCCAGCTATCCGCATTCATCTCCACCTTCATCGATCCACGGTCGACGAAATTCAGGAAGGTGCTCGTCGATCCAAGGACGCGCGTAAAGGCGACGCCAAGCCAAGGACCAATGGCGAAGGCCGCGATGGCAAGCAACCCGAATTCGGCCGCATACATCAAGACGAGATGGAATCGCGACGCTCCGCGGCTGCGAAGCACGGAGATTTCCGACTGCTGGCGCTCGACGAGCATGCTCGTCACCATGTAGAAGTAGAATGTGATGAGAATAAACAATGGCACGTTAAGCGACCAGAGCAGCGTGCGCAGCGTCTTCTCCCTTTCGCTGTAAGCTGTCATCGCCTCGCTGCCCGGCACCGACACTGAGGAGCTGACCGAATAATTGTAGGCCCCCATCATATCCGGCGCTAGGTTCGTCTTCAGTTGCAGGACGTAGGCCGCCGTATCGAGATCAAATTGCGAATAATCCCCGATCGCCGTCCCGCCAAGCTTACCGATGATGATCGGACGCTTCGCAATGAAATCCTGTTTGAAGAGTTGATCTGGCATGAAGAGCGTGTTCTGATCGTTCTTTAAATCCTGCATACCCCAGAAAGGATCGTTCAGATCCTTCTCCACGATGACGGCGACGGGCTTGATGCGAATCACTTGATCCTTCACCTTCGGATCCTTGATGTCGTACTCCTGCCCGAGCAGCATGCCGAGCTGTCCGAGCGCGCTGTCCGTGACCATGACCTCATAGACACCGTTTGTCTTCGCCGCCGAAGGCAGTTTCCCATCGATCAGCCGAACATGTTCTTCAATGCCGGAGCGCATGGCCAGCTTGGCGCTGCGCTTTACTTTCGGATCGACGCGCGTAGGATCGGCTGGCGTAAGCCCGAACCGAACCGTCTCGACCAATCGCTGATCCTGCGTGACATGGAGCAGCGGACTACCGGCGATGTGCGATGTCCAATAAGTGTCGAACCGGTTCAATATATTCGCCTGTACCTTCGCATCGTCAGTCTGCATGGTGAACTGCGCGGCGATCATACCTGGGTGATCCCCGGTCTGTTCGTAGCTCCGCTCCAAATCCTGCACGAGCATGTGATGCAGCACGGCGTTCTTATAGATCGGCATGCTTGACGTCAGCGCGATGCATAGGAGCATACCGCCGAACAAGCAGATGACGAGCCAATAGTTTCTGGCCATCTTTCGCAGAAGCATGATGAGAACGGACATAATCCCCTCGATCCCCCCAGGTGGCTTACGGAAGAATGATCTTCATTCCTTCCTGTACGCCTTTCACGATCTCGTATTCCGTCGCGGTTGTAAGACCAGTCTCAATATCGATCTCCTTGCGCCGCTCCCCTTCCATCACCTGAACGAACGTCCGGCCAAAATACGCGCGGATTGCGCTCTTCGGAAGCACGATGACGTTATCGCGGCGAGCTGCGATGATCTTCGCTTCCGCATGTGCGCCGAATGAGGCACCTTCGGGCAGCTTGTTCAGCTCGATGTAAATGGTCTTACTGTACTCGTCGCGAAGCCGTTCATCAGCGGTTTCCGGTGCGGAGGCAGGAGTCTGCGCCACCTTGCCTTTGTATGTTTTGTCCTTATATGTGATATCCGCTGCCATTCCGATCTTAATATCGGCCAGCGCCGGATTCGCGGCCACCTCGAGAGCCAATCGCATGCCGTTTGGCTGAGCGACCGCTGTCAGTACCCTCTCCGCATCGAAATGATCGCCTGGCTGCAAATCAGTCGAATAGGAGACGACTCCCTCCGTCTTGGCACGTATGACACTGCTGTCGACCCTCGACTTCGCCTTGTTGTACAGCAGCTCCGCAAGCTTGAAATCCAGCTTGGCGATATGCATGCTTTCCACGTCTCCGGCTTTGACCGAGTCGTTAAGCGTCTTCTTCTTGCGTTCGTATTCAATCTGGCGTTCCAGAAGTTCGATGTCGGAACCGTTGTTCTCAAGGGTTACGAGCACATCGCCTTTCTTCACGGCGCTGCCTGCCCTGACGTCCACCGAATGAATGACGCCGGCATCAGGCAGTTGGTAGTACTCGATCTTGGTTGGCACGAAGGTCGCGGAGCCCGCGACCTGCTTCACGATGCTTCCGTTCTTGGCGTCGATCGTCCGAACCTCGGCCTGCGCAGGCTTGACGAGCGGAGGCTTTAACGGCGCTTGCTCTTTCGGCAGCAGGCTGCAGCCTGCCGAAGCGGAGCTTGCGATGAGCAGCACGCCGAGCGCAAGCGCCCGGGCATTATACAAGCTTGATGCTTTCCGAACCAATTCGTCCATCCTCCAGTGCATGAACCTGATCGACGAGATCCATGATGTGCGGGTCGTGGGTTGTGAGCACGACGCTTACGCCTAAGGTGCCAACCAGTTCACGGAATACTTCAATGATTTGTTTGCCCATTCGGGAATCCAATTCGGCCGTCGGTTCGTCCGCTAGGATCAGCTTCGGCTTGTGGGCGATAGCCCTCGCGATCGCGGTTCGCTGCTGCTCGCCCCCGGAAAGCTCCTGCGGACGATGGTGCATCCGCTGCGCCAACCCGACGAAGGCAAGCGATTCCTCGGCCAGCCGTTTGCGATCAGAAGCTGGCACGCCGGCAATCCGAAGTCCCAGTTCGACATTCTCAAACGCGCTCAAGTACGGAACCAAAGCAAACGATTGAAAAATCAGCCCGATTTCTCTCTTTCTCATCTCATTCTTCTGCTGTTCACTCATTCGGCTTCCGTCTCTGTCGCCGTAGAAGACCGAGCCTTCGCTCGGAGCATCCAGCGCGCCCATAATATTAAGCAAGGTCGTCTTGCCCGAGCCGGAACGCCCCTTCAATGCAATTAAAGAACCCGTACCGACGCTGAGCGTAGCGCCTCTTAGTGCGTAAACTTGTGTTTCTCCTCTTCCGAAAACGCGCGTCACGTTGCGGACATCCAATATTGGAGCTCCTGAAGCCTCTAATCCACGCAAAATCAATCCCCCTTCATCAAGCGGCATTGTTTCGGTAAGCGATTTCATTTCCACAACTCTACTATAGCAAACAGTAAAAAATTAGTATATCGATTTTGCAATTTTTAGTTTTTTTGTTATTAATTTTTTTAGGGTATTCCTAATATTCTGTTTCACCTCCATCTACGAAGCAATAGTTGCCTTCTTCGCATAAGAAAAAAGCCCAGGAATAACATCCTGGGCTTGCGCTAAAATACGTTTGCGTCGTTAGTAAAGACCATCACACGCAAGAATCACTCATCGTTGCATAGCTAATGATATGCTTCTGCAATACATCTTTGCTTTGTTGTCCGACTAAAGATTCTACTTTATAGCCATCTTTAAACAGCATTAATGTCGGCACGCTCGACACACCGTATTCCATCGCGAGTTCTTTCTCCTGATCAATATCCACTTTGGCTACAGCTGCTTGATGTCTTACGTCTTGAGCTAGGCTATGATCAATCTGAAGCTGTTCTTGACAAAGCTCGTCTCCAGATCTGAAGAAGTCTACGAGCGTGATTCCATGATCGATCTGTCCCTGGAACGTTTCCTTGACTAATGAATGGATCTCCACTTTACGACCTCCTAACGTAGCTGCTTGAAGTCTTAGCTGACCAGGTTTGCAACAAATTCAATATTGCCGCGAGTCGCTTTCGCATAAGGACAAACGTTATGCGCTTCATCGACGACTTCTTGAGCAACACTGCGCTCTACGCCATGAAGAGTAACGTCCATTGCTACAGAGAGCGCATATCCGTCGTTCGCATCTTTGCCGAGCGTGACGTTAGACACAATGGAAATGCCATCGGCTTTGATTTTCTTCATTCGCATGATGGTGCCCATCGCGCCTTCGAAGCAAGCCGCAAAGCCTGCGGCGAACAGTTGCTCTGGATTCGTACCCTCACCGTTACCGCCTAATTCCGTCGGATATCGCAAATCCACATTCAGCCGGTCATCACTGGAAACCGCTTTGCCATCTCTTCCACCTTGAACGTTAACACTCGCTGTGTATAGCTTCTTTTCAATTTTGTCCATTATGCATACTCTCCTGTTCATCATCTCATATTGATTTCTGGAAACAACTATAAGGATATCCGTTGTGTTCATCTATATACATGTTCTGGCTGGGTTTACCAATCGTAGCAATCCAGGTAGTATTGATTCTCCTCAATCCATTTGCCATAAGCCTGGAATGCCTCTTTAATTCGGGTCATGAATAAATTGCGAAGCATATGCACCATATCCTCTCTAATCCAGATTAGGTTCGCTTGTACCTGTTGTTCTTGCCTTCATCCTTGCACATTGATCTTACCAAGGATAGCGAATCGCCAAATCTGATGAAAGTCATGAATGTGCAACAAAAAAAAGCATCGCCCTTGGTCATTACGCATGTTCGTTTGCATGCGCTATGCCAAAAGTAATGCTTCTTCCATACTCATAATTTCTCTTTAATCTGTTTGATCGTCAATCCTTCTACTTCCTTCATGACACGAATGGCCTCAAGTCGCTGTAGTGCGATTTCACGCGGATATCTTCTTGTCAGCCTTGTATCCTCTTGCTCAAATGCGATCATATTCTCTTCCGTGTAATACTTAATGGTGCTGTATCGAACGCCAGAAAGTTCAACCAACTCGCTGATACTCACATACTCGGATGTTGAAATTTTATCTAAGCTTCGTTTTCTCCCCATCTTATTCTCCTCTGCTGCACTCGAGGCTACATTCCTGATTCGATATTTGAAATCGTGATCTCAATCGTTCTTATTTTTTTATAAATGTCCTCTTTACGCAAGACCTCAAGTCTGTGCTTCAACGTCTTAAGTTCGTAATCAGAAAAATAATCGTTAATCATGCTCTTCGTATATAAGAATAATGTTAATGCTGCTGTATGTTCGTCTACATTCCCATCTTCTAATAACTCCGCGCGTATTTTCTCCACTATGTGGGTCCGTGTATTTGCGATATCCGAATATTTCTTTACGGGAACAACGAATAGCACTTCCGTATTCTCAATCTCCAGAACGCCTTTATCTACAAGGCTTTCTACAACCATTTTATATATTTCCCTTTGTCTGTAATAAAAGTAAGAAACCCACTTCTTCAGCTTCTTAGGCTTCTCGGTTGAGATCACTTCGAGCAATCTGTCCAGATAGGGTTCGCCTGTCGTTGCAGAGTTGGCAATTCGAATTGTATCATCCTCTTCAAAAGTAATGCTGCCACGGATCGAAAGCTCCACCATGCAAGCCATAATCGTATACAAGGCAACATTCATGCGAAACATCGACTTCAATTTGTTGGTTTCACGATCTAAGGCAAGCAAGACAAACTCTTGAGGGATGGATAAATTCGTTAACATGATCGTCTCACCCTTTCGGCTGCATTTACTTACTACTTACTACTTATTACTTACTACTTACTATATTGTTCTAATTACAAAAAGTCAAAAGAAAAAACCGTCCCAATGGACGGTTTCAATCGATTCCTCGCCTTACTTCGCTGACTCTGCAGCCTTCCTTGCTTCATCGCCAGTCAGATTGCCGACAATGGAATATTGGACCGCATCCACCATCCAATACAATTCAGTGAGCTCCGGCTGTTCAAAGATTAATCCGTCATTCCCGCCAATCTTCGTCTTGGTGAATAGATCAGTCGGAAAAGCGGCTTGCATGCGGCTTACGGAATACGTAATCGACTTGTCGCCAGAGATATACGTGAACAGAATGTCCCTCGCCGGCTCGCCACTCATCCCGACTGCAGTGATCTCCTTGAGTGCGAAGCCCTGCGGCCATTCGCTCGGAACGACCAGACCAGAACCGAACGCCTGCTGCGCTTCTTCCAACGTGTTAAGCTTCGTGGTTACCAATTGGGACAGCTCTGAGCCAGAGACACCTCCATTCGTCGATGGCGTGTCTACGCTGCCAATTTGATTCTGATTTGGCGACTGTGCGAACGGTCCTTGGATCGCCAGAATGCCAGCAATAATGAGCACTGCCGCGGCCATTGCGGCAACTCCGCTCTTCCAAGCTTTCGAGAAAACGAATTTGCGGCTTTTCTCCTTCACAGCTGCTTGCTGAACTTGCTGTACTTGCTGTTCTTGCTGTTCTTGCTGTGCTTGCTGCCGTATCTTCTGCTTCATTTGATCACTAAGTTTAATATTGGCAAACAGCATCTCATCCGACTCCTCTCTTAACTGCTGACCTAATTTATGATCCATGTCTGTCATTTGCATACTCCTCCTTATCCATTCGACGGGAGAGCAGCTCGCGCGCCCGATGCAGCCTTCCCCGCACTGTTCCTTCGGGAGCCCGAGTGGCATCCGCAATTTCCTTGGTGCTTAGCTCCAGATAATAATACAGATACAGCACTTCCTGATAGGGCAAAGGCAACTGCAGCACATGCTGCAGCACTTCGCTCTTCATCAGCTGCTCGAGCACCTGATCCTCGACGCTGATTGTTCGCCCCAGCTCCTTATGACTGAGATCGGTCGGCTGCTCCGTGAACATCCGAACTCCCATTTTGTCACGGCATACATTCACTGTAATTGTTGTCAGCCATGTGCTAACGGCACTAGCCCCCCGAAACGATGACCAATTCCGATACGCTCGCAAGAAAACGTCCTGGCTTATATCTTCAGCGAGATGACGATCGCCTGTGTAGAAGTAGGCTGTACGCATTACGATGGTACCGAACGCTTCCATAAGCTGCTCGAGCGCCTCAGCAGGGTCTTGCGAGAAGTCTTTATGATATTTCAAGCCGGCCGGCTTCACTATAACCACCTCCAACCTATTAGACGGCATGAGTAAGAAATCCGCTGCATCTGATGAAAAAAAAAGCAACCATTCAGTGTCTCCCTGACTGGTCGCTTCGAATGGTTGTTCGAATCAATGGCTACTCATCCCATCTGGAATGAAGAACATGCTGGCAGAAGTTGGGCCGTTTGAATCCCGGAAGAAACATCTCACAGACGTCGGCATTGATCGTGCCGTAAGTCGTTTCCGGCTTGTATCCGAATCCATCCAAGAAAGCATGCAAGATCTTATGCTTGAAATCGTTTCGAGGAAAGGCTTTGACGACCTGCTCTCGCGTTGCGGCCGAGATGAGATCGAAGTTCTTCCCCACCACATCATAGCCAACGCCGAAATTCATAAGCGCTGCTTCGGCTTCTTTATATTCCACGATTCCTGTGGTCGTGTGAAGAGCAACAGCATCCCATACGAGCCGGATAGACTCCTCAGGGACACCTCTGCTCTGGAGAAAATCGCGGGCAGCATTTGCCCCATCGACCTCGAAGCGTTTGTCTGCGCTTCGGAATGCGGCAGTGAGGCCAAGATCATGAAACAGCGAGCTAATATAGAGTAGTTCGGGGTCATATTTGATTTGATTGAGGTTACCCTTCATAGCTGCAAACAAGAATACCCGGTTCGAGTGGTTCCACAACAGCTCGTCGCCATGCTCGCGCAATAATTCAGCTGCTTGGGCGGCTAGCTTACTGTCGGGTATCTTAATATCTGCGATTAATTGAGACATCGCTAACTCCCCCTCACATACCTTGTGTCATCCATTACCTACAGTTTCTCCAAGCATCCGTTCAATAATTTGCTGAAAAGCCAGCTTTTTGTGCGATAGCTCTCCCTCAGGCCATGCGAATATGCCAGGGTCAAACATGAGATGAATCCCAGTGAGCAAGTATTCGGCTGTTTCTTGCAGATGCTGAATACGGAAGTTGCCTGCTGCGACGCCTTGCTCCAAAATTCGCACGACATAGGGCACGCTTAGTTGGATGGTCTGTACGAGGACTCTCTGATGGATGAACGCGTTGTTCTCGTGATGGAGAAACGCAAGTAAGCTGCCGTCCCCCTCTTGACTAGGCGAATCTCCTCGCACAAGGGCATCAAGTTTATCTCTCGCTGCCAGATCGCTCTCGACTAATGCTTTGACCATATTCACTTTCTCTGTAACCAAGCCTTCAACAATCGCTGCCAGGATGTCGGCTTTCGTCTTGAAGTGATAATAGAACGTCCCTTGTGCCACGCCTATCGTTTTGACGATATCGCTGACCGCTGTTTGTTCGAAACCTTTCTGGCCAAATAGCGCTAAAGCAACATCTATGATTTCTTGGCGTCTGATGTCCGGTTTCTTGGATATTCGCATCGTGAACACAATCCTTCCCGTTGTTAGTTCCTTATTCGTATTGTAAGAATTGACTGACTTTAAGTCAAACTATTGACTGACTGACTATTAGTCAGTAAAATGAAAGACATCAGATAACAACTGACTGATCGTCAGTCACTTACGAAAGGAGTCGATAATCATGAAACTCAAACTCATCTTGTACATGCTTGGATTCAGTGCTTTTGCCGGTTCTCTCGGACAGAATTTATACACTCCTCTGCTCTCCGATATGCAGCACGAACTGCATACTTCGAACGATATGATGAGCTTGACCGTGTCCTTATTCCTTGTCGCGCTCGCAGTCATGCAGGTCGTGTTCGGATCACTCGCCGATTCGAAAGGCAGAAAGAAAATTCTCATACCGGCACTAGTTATTTACACAGTAGCGTCGCTCGGCTGCGCATTGTCGCATTCCATTGGCCTGTTTCTGGCTTTCCGCATTTTTCAAGGGATCGGATCAGCAGCAATTCCAGTGGTAGGTGCGGCCGTTATCGGTGATCTGTTCCGCGGCAATGAACTTTCCAAAGGGATGGCTACGTACCAACTGATGCTGCTTGTCGCTCCGGCTGTCGGACCGCTGCTCGGCGGATTGATCGGTGAGCGGTTCGGTTACCAAGGCGTATTTCTATTCTTGACCGTTCTCATCCTTATTCTGCTGATCGCCAACATGAAGCTGCTGGCCGAGACTCGCCCTCAAGGAGCGGTGACTGCGCCATTAGCTTTGAAATCGTTCGGCGTTGTATTTCGCGATTCCTTTAGCGCGGTTGTCTTGCTCTACGGCTTCGTGCAGTTCGCCGTTTACTTGGTCTATATCGTATTCCTGCCGCATATTCTCAGCGATTATTATGGTATGTCGGCAAGCAAGATCGGCATTGTCCTGCTCGTTATGTCAGCTTGCACCATCGCCAGCATTCGGATCGGCAGCTGGATGCGTAACAAACTCGGCAACAAAACAAGCCTGATCGGTACATTCCTCAGCCAGTCGTGCACCGTCATTCTGTTTGCGCTAACAGCCGGTTTGTCGCTGCCGGCACTGATTGCTGATGTTGCTTTGTTCGGTTTGGCCATGGGATTGACCGTATCGCTGCCAATGACTATCTTGGCGGAACAATTTCCGGAGGAGCGTGCCACAGCTGTCGGTGTATACAACTTTATTCGCTATCTAGGCATGGCCGCCGGTCCGGTAATCGGTGCGAAATTGTACGTTGCACATCATCTGGAGACTTTGTTCCTAACTTGCGGCGCAGCATTTCTCGTTCTGGTGATCGTAGGAGCCGTGTGGATCGGCATGAAACGAACAGCTTCGGATCGAGGCCAATTCATGGGGGCCAATTGAATATGAACGTCCGAATGGGTAAACCCTAACAGCAGTGAAAATAAGCACGAATTGCATGCCAAGGCGGAGATTGAACAGTGGATACGAACCATGCAATAACCGATGCCGAATTCGATGAAGCTTCCATCATTCAAGGCTTTGACATTGAGCTCAGCGAGAAGAACGCCCAGCGCATCGACGGATTGGTCGACGATTACGAGAAAAGCATACTGAGCCGCGTGGATGAAGAGTATTCGGTTAATTCTTCCTTCTCAGATCGCCTCGCCGATAACATCGCCAAGCTTGGCGGGAGCTGGATATTCATCGGATACTTCGGCGGATTCCTTGTGGTTTGGATGATCTGGAATACGATTCCATTTATCACATCGTTTCATTTTGACGAACCGCCGTTTATTCTGCTGAACTTGTGCTTGTCATTTCTGGCTGCTTTCCAAGCGCCGATCATCATGATGAGCCAGAATCGGCAAAATGCCCGGGACAAGCACGAGTCGGTCATCGATTTCGCCATCAACTATAAGGCTGAACAAGAAATCGAGGATATGCAGAACCATCTGCACCGCATTGAAGCAAACGGTGTCCGCAACAAGGAACAGTTCAACGCTGAACTGGTGCAGATCAAACAGCTCCTTGCTTCGATTGAATCGAAATTGGCGGATAACAAAAAACCATCGTCTTCTTGAGGCGATGGTTTTTTCAATCATAAAGAATGGATAGCCAGCACATTCATATGCGCATTGACATGGAGTACACTCCATACGCTATGATGCGTTCGAGGAGGTGAATGATCGAGGTGGAGCGGATATATAGAATATCAGAAATCGCCAATGAGACCGGTCTTAGCTATGATACGATTCGTTATTATGAGAAAAGCGGTCTGCTCCCGCCTGTTGAACGGATGAATAATGGACAGAAGGCTTCATCAGCACAAGATTCAAATCGAGTTACAGATGGCCGAAACAGAAGATGCGCTTGCCATGATAACACGCAAACTCGAACATTTTCAAGAATTGATGTCACGTTCAGGCTTAGGAGGCAAATAATTGTGCAAATAGAAATGGACTACAATACGACACCACAGCATCCTATACATTCGGGTTTCGGTCCGAAAACCACCGCTCAAGAAGTTCTTGATAAACTTGACCTGAGCGGTAAGCATGCAATCGTAACAGGCGGGTACTCCGGCGTCGGTCTTGAAACGACGCGGGCATTAGCTCAAGCAGGCGCGAAGGTCATCGTCCCTGCACGCACTCCGGACAAAGCCTCTCAGATGGTTGCGGGTATTCCTGGCGTAGAACTCGAAGCATTGGATCTCTTCAGCCCCTCTTCTATCGATTCATTTGCCCAGAGGTATTTGGATTCAGGTCGTCCGCTAGATATGCTTATTAATAATGCAGGCATCATGGCTCCGCCGCTTGTACGCGACGCCCGCGGCTTTGAATCCCAATTCGCAACCAATCATCTCGGTCATTTCCAATTGACCGCAAGGCTATGGCCAGCCTTGAAACAAGCAGACAAGGCTCGAGTCGTTTCGGTATCCTCAACCGGCATCCGATTCGGTGGCGTTGACTTTGAAGACCCCAACTTTGAGCACCAAGAGTACAACAAATGGAAAGCATATGGGCAGTCTAAATCGGCCAATGCGTTATTTGCGGTTGAGCTGGATCGCCTGGGATATCAACATGGTGTTCGCGCATTCTCCGTTCATCCCGGCAGAATTATGACTGACTTGGTTCGCCATATGTCGGAAGAAGAGAAAATTGCGGCAGGCGGAGAATTCAAAACGGCCGAACAAGGCGCAGCTACCAGCATATGGTGTGCGACAAGCCCTCAATTAGATGGAAAAGGCGGCGTATATTGTATGGATGTGGATATTGCCGAACTGATATCACCGGATGGCTTAGATGGCTTGGGACAAGTTGTACAAGGCGTGTTTCCTTGGGCTATAGATCCTGCTTTAGCGGCCAGGCTGTGGCAGCTCAGCGAGGAAATGACAGGCGTTAAGTTTCTGAAGTAATCATCTTTGTGTTCTCCAGAAAGTGACGCAATAAACGGAGTGCCACTGTCTTCCGATAAACCGCCGTGGAGCGGTGATCGTCGATTGGGTGTAGAATGTGATCGTAATCAGCAACAACCGCATCGATGATCTGATCATTGAGCGGGAAGGCTTGCCCCGATAATTTATGTTCAATATCCATCGCGCGCACAACGGTTGGTCCTACAGCGCCGAAGGCAAAGCGTGCATCACGAATCATGCCATTCTCCGAGCGCATTGATGCTGCGAATGAGATTTTTGCGATGGCATCTGCTCTTCTGTTTGCCACTTTCTCAAATGTAAAGTGAGTACGATCCTCCAGCAACTCTGGCAAGATAACTTCAGTGACCAATTCATCTTGATTCCTTGAAACTTTTCTTGGTCCTTGAATAAAATCATGAAGCTCGACTACCCGTTCGCCTTTAGCGGACCTTAGTCGTACTCTCGCATTGCAAATATATAACAATGGCAATGTATCCCCTGCAGGGGATGCATTGCATATATTTCCGCCAATCGTGCCTCGATTCCGAATCGCCGGCGCAGCAATTTCATGTATGGCTTTCTTGATAATCTTCGGTATGAGGGCATGTTCCATCATTTCGCTATAAGTGCAGCAAGTGCCAATATGAAGATCTTTCCCCTTCTCATAAATCTGTTTTAACTCCTGTAAATGATCAATAAAAACAACAGGTTTATCAAAGTTTGCCGGAGCGCCTCGCGGACTTTTACGTTGTACCATGGCATCCGTGCCGCCTGCGATGATGAGGCATTCTTCTTTGCTCAGCCTGGAGATGGTATCATCCAAGCTTATCTCCCGGTAGGAAGTTATGGCGTTCATTACCATAAGCCATCCCCCTTCTTCGCGGCCAAGTCAATCGCATCAACAATCATATTGTAGCCGGTACAGCGGCACAAATTGCCGGAGATTCCTACACGAATCTCATCTTCAGTAGGATGAGGATTGTTCATGAGCAGGGCTGCGCTTGCCATAACCATTCCCGGTATGCAGAAGCCGCATTGAACCGCGCCCGCTTCAGAGTAACATTCGCTTAACACACGGAACTGCTCCGTGCTGCAATATCCATCAATGGTAACGATGTCCTTTCCTTCGATGGAGCCAATGGGAATAAGGCAGCTATTCTGCAAACGATTATTGACTAGGACACTGCAAGTTCCGCATTCTCCCTCGCCGCAGCCTTCTTTGGAGCCGATTAATCGGAACTCATCCCTTAATAAGTCGATTAATCTTACGGTAGAAGGAGCTTCTGTTTCTACCTCCGTTCCATTCAGACGGAATTTCATCCATGGCTCCCTCCCTTCTTCATCAAGCTGTCTATAATCAATTCCGGTGTGATGGGGATGTGATAGAAGTCGACCTGCAATGCATTCTCGATTGCTGCTTGCACCGCGGGAGCCCCTCCGGTCAGCGGCAATTCACCTACGCCTTTCGCGCCATAAGGTCCGCCCGCGAATGGATTATCATACAGCTTGCTTTCGATTCGGACGACATCCATAGCGGTAGGAGGCCCGTAGTCTGATATGCTCTTCTGCTCTATTCGGCCTCGATTAGACGTCATTTTCTCCATACTCCCGTAAGCGAGTCCCTGTGCCATGCCGCCATCGATCTGACCTTTAACGATCTGTTCATCGATTGCTTTGCCGATATCGAACCCGCCGTAAACCTTCTCCACTTTCACAAATCCGGTTAAGGTATCCACTTCGAGCTCCACGATATTCACTCCCCACGAATAAGCAGGGTACGCGTCCCCCGTAAATTTGCTCTCATCCCACGGGATCATTTGTTCATGAACATAATGTTCAATCACTTCTTGAGCTGCGCCATCTTGCCACTGCGCCTTTAACTTACTTGCGGCTCGTTCCAGCAATTTGCCGACAATCATCGTGGTTCTGGATGCTACGGTTGGACCGGAATCCGGAACTACCTTCGTATCTGGATAGGGGAACGAAATAGCATCGTAAGGCAATCCAATTACATTCGCTACAATCTTGCACATCGAGGTAATCGCGCCTTGACCCATATCCGAGTTGGAAATCTTGATTAATACTTGATCGTTTTCATCTTTGGCTAACTTCACTATAGCTTTAATATGGTCTCGTTCACCGCTCCCTGTGAATCCACAGCCATGCAGGAAAAGGGAAGCACCGATTCCTTTTTTGTAGCGTTTATTCTGCTTGTTCAAGTTATGAAAGGCTTCTCTCTTCTTCGCATAGTCCGTCGTTTGCAGCATGTCATTGATCATATTGTCCATCAATACCGGATCCTTGAACCTGCCGCCCGTAATGGTGGGATCACCTTGTTTCACCAAGTAGTTCCGTTTATAGGCAATGGGATCCATGTTCAGCTTGCTGCTGATGTGTCCGAGAACACTTTCAATGGCTGCAAAGCTTTGAGGCGCGCCAAAACCTCTGAAAGCTCCATTGGGCACCGTATTGGTCTTCAGCGCATACCCTTTCGCATGGAAATGCGGTATTCGATATACACCCGCACTGTTCAATAAACACCTCTGCAGGACAACTGGACTTAAACCAGCATTTGCCCCGCCGTTAAGATACAACTCCACTGTCATACTTAGGATCTTTCACTGATCATCTAGAGCGGTTCGGTATTTGAATATCGCGGGATGTCTCTTCGTCGTTGCTTCAAAGTCTTCGGCCCGGTCAAACAGCAGCATGACCGGTTTCTGGACAACCTTAGCCGCAATGCCAACGTGACAAGCCATCATGGAAGGGAAATCTTCTTTCCCGCCAAATCCGCCGCCAGTTGGACTCTGTATGACACGCACCTCATCTTCCCCGCAAGCTAGAGCGCTGACCAAGGCATTCTTCACATAATAAAGACATTGCATCGACCCTTGTACAAGAATTTCTTGATCGTTATAAATCCCAAGCATGCCTTGTGGTTCCAGATAGACATGTTCTTGATAGCCTGTCTCATACTCTTCCTCTATGACTAAGTACGCATTTGCTTCGATTGCTTGTATCACTTCGAGGCTTTCTCCGAATTCATGACTAGCGAATACGCCCGTATGATCCTTTTGCCGAATGGCTTCCTCCAGAGTAAAGATGGCTTGATGTTCTTCAATATCCACCTCTGCTTCTTCTATTAATTGATGGAGCACAGCCAGATTTGGGCCAACGAGCATAAATATAGGTTCGCCAATATAATTGACCCATTCATCCGCAAAGATCGGTTGATCCTGATGCAGCAACTTCACAAAATTTGCTCCGGCGGAGATGTGTTCTGCCCCTATCTTGACGTAACCTGCAGGCAGCTGCGGCAGCTGGATCGATCGTACTTTCCCGTAAGCGACAGGAGAGCGAGACAAGACACCATAGAGCATTGAATCTGGTTTCAAGTCGCCAATATAAGCGAGCTGACCGGATACTTTCCCATCGTGATCTTTCTTTTTCACTGGGCTACTTATATCCTTCGCCTGCATGGGAACAGCCTCCTTATGGTTGTTAGTAACATAAACTGAGTTAAACATTCTAAAAGTCTCCTAATACAAGCTTATGCCGACTGAGATATGCTCATGAACTGAGTAGCTTTACTGATACCGCAATTATTCACTTTATTGGTAAACGGGTTAGTTAGTCAGTTGATAAAGAACAAGTGTTCGCATATACTACCATTGAGGTGATATGTGTGAATTCGACACCAGAAGAAATTGTGATGATTAAAGAGTGCTGCTTGTTGCCGATCATGCTGGATGTCGTTGAGAAGCAACGTTTGGAGATGGATAAGTCTACATCACCAATGAAGACCCTGTACTTGGCAGCTCTCGTCAGACTGCAGGATACTATTCATTCCGATCTTGTGAATACTCGAAAGCATCTCCGTGCCGCAGACATCAAGATGTGGAAGGTCGATAACGCTGAAGTACGTGAGAAATCGGCGTTCAAATACGAATACTCGAATAAAGGCTACCGCGGTGTATTCGAGATGCTAAGAAGTCTTGTTAGGGCAGAAATTGCGAAGAAGTTTGGGCAGTATATTGCGGCAGTATTCAAGTAATCTGCTTTGTTCCATATGACATACGCGTAGAGATGTACAATTGCAAAAAAAAGAACCGTTGGGATTTACCCTCACGGTTCTTTTTCTCATCTCACAATAAACAATGGCTGCTGCTCGGACTCCTTCACTCGCTCAGCAATGCATTCAAGACGAGCGAGCGTCATAACAAGTTATGGGTGTTGAACACTTACACCGTTGAATCTGAAATCCTCATATCCTGCATCAAGTACGACATTAATTTTGCCCACGTTATCAATCGATGGGAAGAAGATGGTTGAATGTGCTGTAACTCCCGGCTCGATAGAGTCCGGCGCTTTTTCAACATCGACTTTATCATAGTAGCGTTCAAAATTGAAATCATGGTCATAATTGTACTGTTTCCCATTGAAAACAACCTTAGCCAGTGAGTCAGCCGTCATTAGAGACTTATCTGTATTATTCGTGTAAGAGACATACAGGCGAAGAGAGTCATTGTCCTGTACAACCTTGTCGATCTTGAGTGTTACATTATTAATGGTGATTGCGTTACCGGATGGAGCTCCTGTGCTTGTACCATCCGTCGAAACGCTGTTCCGATAACAGATGCAACAATAATTTTCTTCATTTCAAGTATGCCCCTTAATAGTTTTATATTCCCATTGATTTTACTGTGAAAGTATCGTTTTGCATAGCAGGTAATAATTTACAACATTCCAGTTTTACAAATATTACATCGTAATGGATTAACTCCCTATAGTAGAATGGTCAATGACATTTCATACAGGGGGATTTCATTTTGCGGCTTCTAAAAGTTTTAGGTTGGTTATTTATTCCTTACATCATGATTATTTTCAATTGGAGAAGGATCGGTGCAACTGTCCGAGTCCTCGCTTTAATCTGGGCATTTATTTGCTTGTTACCTGTATTGGGTAGTATGTTACCTGGTGGTAATGAGAGTACAACTCAGACTGCAGTTATTCAAGAATCCACGACTGCACCAAAGAAGGACTCCTCTGCTACTCCTGTTACTCCTAAAGAGAATAAAACGGAACCAGTAGCGTCAGAAGCAACTACACAACAGGCTCCAAAAGCAAACAAGACAACAACACCAGCAAAGCAAGAATCATACGACATCACAATCGTATTCCCTGCCGATAAGTACCCGGAAACAGCTGCGCATATTAAAAACGCAATTAAGCATGGTGAATCGTCAGTATGCACGATTGATCGTGACGGTGCGGATGAAAACCGAAGTGAGTCTTTGGCTGGCATTCCGACAAAGAAAGAGTATGATCGGGACGAGTGGCCAATGGCAATGTGTGCAGAAGGCGGAACTGGTGCAGATATCGCTTATGTTCACTCTTCGGACAACCGCGGCTCAGGATCATGGGTCGGAAATAAACTGGAAGGCTATTCCGACGGAACGAGGGTATTATTCGTAATAGATGGCGGGAAATATTCGGCTACTCCCGAGACAGCTACGAAGAGCACGAACTCAACTTCAACTAAAAGCAGCAGCTCTACTACAAAGCAGTCATCAAGACCAACGAAGAAGCCTGCAGCACAACCATCTACACAAGTTTATTATAAAAACTGTACTGCTGTCAGAGAAGCGGGAGCAGATCCAATATATGAGGGCGACCCTGGATATAGCAGAAAGTTGGACCGTGACGGCGATGGAGTCGCATGTGAGTAGACTCCCACACAATTAGTAAACGCATCATTCAATACGATCATGAAGAACGTGAAATAATAATAGACCGCCGATCCCCTGTGATGTACCAAAAGGGAAAAGCGGTCTTCTTCATGCCTTGATACAAATGTGCTGTAAAACTCATAACTACCCTTATAGTTGTTATCTGTTCT
This sequence comes from Paenibacillus sp. J31R98, assembly GCF_056269245.1. Taxonomy (NCBI): domain Bacteria; kingdom Bacillati; phylum Bacillota; class Bacilli; order Caryophanales; family Paenibacillaceae; genus Paenibacillus; species Paenibacillus sp. J31R98. The sequence goes on along the minus strand of NZ_JBWDNO010000001.1, from coordinate 1,002,575 downwards.
TGCTGTATTCGTTGTAATAATTGCTGGCGAATATGTAATCTTCCGGTGTATCCAGATCCATCAGAACGCCGGGATCATCGGTATTCAAGTAATGCTTGTCATACTCTTGAAGAATCCTTCTCAGATTCTGATTCTGATCTGCCTTAGCCTCAGTAATACATGTCTTCATCTCTTCTGTTAATTTGATGGGGTGACCGGCCCTCTTCTGGTAACTCGGAATAACGATCTTCCCTTCTGCGATCGCTAAGTCCCGAATCGTATCCTTCAAGACAAGCGGAAAGTCTCCAGGCGTAATGAAGAACTGAGAGGCTTTCACTTCTCCGCAGCCTGTTTGAATCGAACTAAACATACCTCGGTCAAAGCTCGGATTATATGCGCATACGATCTCCATGTCATACGCGTTCTTCCTCTGCATCATGGTTACGGCATCATGGACCCGTTCCCACTGGAACCCGCTAACGATGATGACTCGATTGCAAATACCATCAAACTTGGAAACCGTATGCTCCAACACGGTCATTGTCCCTAAACGTAAAGTCATTTTAAATGCTGATGCTCGGCTAGAATATCCAGCTGCGAGAATGACCGCTTCCAACGATTCCGCCATATGGCCTCCTAGCTCGCCCTCAATGGATGGGTTCAATAAATACAACCTGCACACCGCCGCAGATCCCGCCATCTTCATAAAACAGTCCAGCCGTCAGATCGACCGTGTGATGGATACTCTGTTTGGTAGCGATAACCTGTATGGCGAGCTCAATCACTTCTCCTTCTCCGCAGCCCCCTCCGATGGTTCCGGCTGACGTGCCATCGGCATAAATGATCATTTTGGCGCCGGCCTTTCTTGGCGTAGAGCCCTTCGTTCTTATGACCGTAGCGAGAACCGCTTCAGCACCGTCAGCTCTAATCGTCACGATCCGTTTCAACAACTCAAGATCGGTCATTTACGCGCCCCCCTATCTGTTCACGATAAAATGGCTGATCTCTTCTTTAAGCGAATTACCGGACGCATGATTCTTCACTCGCAGAATTTCAGCCAATACGCTGACGGCAATTTCCTCAGGCGTTTGCGCGCCTATATCGAGGCCGATAGGCGCATATATGTTCTGAAATCCGATGTCCGGATATTCCTCGTGGAGTTGAGAGAACACGCCCGAGATACGTCTGCGGCTCCCAATCATGCCGATATACGGTACAGATAACTGCAGATGCAGGATCTCGCGGAGGATTGCGACATCGAATTGATGACCTCGCGTAAGAAGCACGATATATGGCTTGTCCGAAATATCCAAACTCCGGAAAAACTCCTCATAGTGCATGCATACAACCTCGTCTGCGAAAGGGAATTGTTCGGCTGTTGCGTATTGAGGCCTATCGCAAATGACCGTGATAGAAAAGCCAAGTTTATGGCCCATTTCGACCAACGGCTTGGCCACATGGCCGGCTCCCGCTACGATGAGATGCAGCGGCGGCGGATACACTTCCACAAAATACTCCAATTCACAGTCATGAAGTCGCGTGATGAACATATTCGATATTCGCTTAGCAAGTGCCGTTCTTGCATGTTCCAATAGAGGCTGCCATTGTTCTATGGCTATTTCTTGTTCGGAGAATACTTCTCCATCAGAGAACAACAAGAGCTTGGTTCCAACAGCAGCTTCTATGGTTCGTCGATTGTGATTAGAGGCATGAAGACTGATCTTGGTGACTGTGATTAAAGCAACCCCTTTGCGATTCTCGATCGAGTTGATCAGTCTCTGATAAAGTTCCATGTCTCCCGTCCTCTCTGTCAACGAATCTACATCTCTATTTATATGAGGGGAACGCTATAAATATAAGAATTTATTTCAGAGATTGAGGGCGTAAAAAAGCCCGCAGACATCGGCGTCTGCGGACTTTTTTTGCGGTTAAGATTAATCGCTGAAGTGTGCTAAGAACTCTCCGTAGCCTCTCTCCTCCAGATCGGCTTTCGGAATAAACGCCATGGAGGCAGAATTCATGCAGTATCGGAGCCCCGTTGGCTGTGGGCCGTCATTAAACACATGTCCCAAGATGGAATCGGCATTGCGGCTTCTGGCTTCGGTCGGCCCGAAGGAGAATGCCGGACGTTTCAGCACCACATTGTTCGTATCCAGAGATTTAGTAAAACTGGGCCAGCCGGTCTGCGCATCATATTTGTCCTTAGAGCTAAACAGTGGCTCACCCGAGACTATATCAACATAGATTCCCTCTGCGTCATTATCCCAGTATTCGTTGTTGAATGGCGGCTCATCGGCGCCTTTCTGAGTCACATTATATTGAAGCTTCGTCAATGTTCGCAGCTTCTCTTCTTTGTTGAACATGGAAGTGCTTCTCATTTCCCTAACCTCCAGACTTTGTTCACGCAAGCTGCTAATGTATTTTTAGCGTAATAGTCCTGATGTTCGTCCTCTGCCAAATAGAACGTTGTTGCAGCGCTAATTGTCGTTGCGATACGTTTATTGGAACGTGCAGCTGCGTCGTTTCGGGATGCTTCTGCGAGCTCTCTTTGTTGATGGGTTGCATAGAAGATGCCGGATTCCCTTAAATCTGCATTTCGCCAGAAATTGTCGAGCAACTCGTTATACGTAATCACATTCGGATTATAATGAACTTCGACTGCCTCGATATGGTCCGAGAGATGAGAAACAACTTTGTGGTAAGTTGGATTATCCATCAATCCGCCAGTATATCCGGCAAAGACATGCGAGACACCATCAAGCTTCTGAAAAGAATCCTCCATGTGCCAGAAGCAGCCACCGGCAAAAACAGCGGTTTCCAAGGGCTCATTGGCATCTATAGAATCGTTTTTCATCATAGTCATTTGAACCACCCCATTCATGTATTAGCCGATTCGTTTGCCATCCTCTTGAAAAGCTTGGACATACTCGGCGTAGCCTTGCCCTGCGAGTTGATCAATGGGAATAAACCGCAACGAGGCAGAATTCGTACAGAACCGTAGTCCGGTTGGTTCGGGACCGTCGCCGTATACATGGCCGAGGAAAGAATCCGCATAGCGGCTTCTCACTTCGGTCGTGGATGAGAATGCGCCGCCGACCTCGCGGTACACGATATGGCTAGACTCCAACGGTCTTGTGAAGCTCGCCCAGCCCGTTCCGGCGTCGAATTGGTCCTTCGAGCTGAACAACGGCTCGCCTGACACGATATCTACGTAGATACCCTCTGCCTTATTGTCCCAGTATTCGTTGTGAAACGGCGATTCGTCCTGATCATGCTGAGTAACGTTGTATTGAAGCTCCGTCAGTGAATCCAGTCTTGCCGCTTTGTCGATCACCGCATAGCGGCTCTCGAGTTTCCTCAAGACGCGATCATTTCCCCATACGCGATCGAGGTAGGCATCCCGGCCGGAGCCGATCATGTTCATTTGGAAAGCTTCAGGGTTCTTCTTGAAGAAATCCTGATGCTCATCCTCTGCTGCATAGAATGCGGCAGCCGGTGCAATGCTCGTCACGAGCAGACGATCGAATTTATGATTCGCGGCGAGCGACGCCTTCGAAGCTTCTGCTGACGCTTGCTGCTCTTTGCTGTTGTAGAAGATCGTAGAACGATATTCCGTGCCGCGGTCACCGAATTGGCCGTTAGCGTCCGTCGGGTCCGTGTTGCGCCAGAAAACCTGGAGCAGCTCATCATACGTTATCCGATCCGGGTTATACTGTACCTGTACGGCTTCGAGATGTCCCGTACTGCCGGAAGATACCTTCGAATAAGTGGGATCGGTCGTATGTCCACCCGTATATCCCGTGACGACGCTCAAGACGCCGTCTAGTTGTTCGAAAGGCTCTTCCTCGCTCCAGAAACAACCTCCGGCAAATATTGCGGTCTCGTAATTCGCAGCGGTTATTTGGTTAAGCTGATTCCGTAATCCCGACGCCTCCGCGGTACTGCGCTCATGAGACGGAGCATACACGAAGGCCAAGATCATGGCGGCAAGCCCTGCAGGCAGCGCATATCGTATTAGATTCTTTCTCATAACCCTCACCTCCGCGAGAATCGATCATGGCAGTCTGAAGCGATGAATCGATTAATAGTTCAAGAAACAATTGATTTCAAAAAAGGATCCAACCACCAGCATAGCAAGCAGAGCTATCGTCACGAACCGCAGCTTGAAGCTTGTTTTGTTCTCCATCATCGCGTTCACTCTCCTTAAACGTTTTTGGCATTGCGGGAGGTTTACTGCTCAAGCGTCCTCCTCGTTTCCTTGCCCTCTGATCTTAACAAGGAATACGATTGCGCAAATCTATTGAAAGTCATGATTTCACGCAAAAAAAAGCACCACTTCCGGTCATCGGTCATGATCAATGTCATGCCCTATGCCAAAAGTAATGCCTGCTCCATCAAATTGAATGCCGAACCGCGAATAAGGCGGCTTGCGTTCTGTCGCGGAGCCCGAGCTTCGCGATCAGGTTGGATACGTGATTCTTCGCCGTACCTTCCGTTATCGACAATGATTCCGCAATTTCCTTGTTGTTTAATCCAAGGCCTAATAAGGAGAGTATCTCCTTCTCCCGTTCGGTCAGCGTCATTAATCCTTCAGGCGCTTCCATGCTTAAAGGCTGCAGCTTAGCCGGATTCCATTCCGACATCTTCTTCATTTCCATCAGCAGCACTTCGGTTATTTCCGGTTGAAGCACGGTGCCACCGTTGTATACCGTATGAATCGCGCTTACGATCGCCTCGGAGGGCAGATCCTTCAGAAGATAGCCATGGACGCCTTTCTCGAGTACCTGCATGATTAATTCCGCGTCGTCGAACGTAGTCAGAATGAGCACCTTCGTGTCAGGAATATGCCTTAGGATCAGATCAGCCCCTTCGATGCCATCCATGCCTGGCATTCGAATATCCATCAGCACCACATCCGGCCGCTGCTCAAGCGCCTTCGTATACGCATCTCTTCCATCAATGGCCGTTCCGATGACTTCCATTCCCTCTTCCAACCCGATGATGGTCGCGAGACCCTCGCGCATGAGCCGTTGATCGTCAACTATTAGAATTCTCAATGCCTATCGCTCCATTTCCGCCGCGGAATAAGGGAATTTGACTTCCACGGCAAAGCCTGCCTGCCGATCCGCCCCTACATGTACTTCCCCATTCCACTCCCGTACTCGATCTTGCAAATTCATAATGCCGAACCCCGGCTTGATTGCCGAGGGCACATCCCCGTCATTGCGGATACGGAGAGAAAATCCGTTCTCGGCATAAGCGAGCTTGATGGCGGCTGTTCTCGCATGACCATGCTTCTGGGCATTCGTCAGCGATTCCTGCACGATGCGATAAGCGGTCAGCTGCAGCTCTCCCGGCAGCGCGACCGGCGTCCCATCTACATCAAGGGTCGTTTGGACCTCTGCCCACTTGCTAAATTCCACGGCGAGCTGCTCCAGCTTATCGCCAAGCGTTGCGGATCTAACCGGTTCATCCCGAATCGCCCTCACTGACAGACGAATGTCCTGCAACGATTCACGGAGTAATTGCTCGCATTCCATGTAGGTTTGTTCGCTGCGCTCTGCATCCAGCTTGCTCAGCTTGCGGGCTGCCTGCATTTGAACGATCAGAGCGGTCAGTTTATGACCCACGTTGTCATGCATGTCACGAGCTATCCGCACTCTCTCCTTGGCAGCACCCAGCTCCTCCGTTTGGAGCGCATACTCCTGCAGACGTGCATGGGAAGCCATCAATTCCGTGTACAATCGTTCCGTATTCTGGCGCGCCTGCCGGTAGAAATTGACCAATGCACATACGATGCCGGAGAAAATGATAAACGAGCTAGTCGTAAAATAATTGACTTCATCCAACTGCTTGTACAAATACCAATCGATACTGCCCATTGTGACCAAATAAAGAACGAGCAGCAACGCACAAGTCAGAATGAGCGTACGAGTCTTTCTGATGAACATCAGTATCGCTAAAGTCGTTATTCCGACAAAGAGGTGATTAGGGAAACCACCGCCAATATACACATACCCATATGAGGCCGACACTAAGAAATCGATGATAAGCAGTTGAAACAGCCAATTGCTCCGTCTCTGCTTGTTAAAGTAAACGGCATTGATGAGTAGAAAAGCCGCTAACGATAGGATGATGAAGCTCAGCCGCCAGAAGATCGCAATCGAATGTTCAAAATAAAAAAAACCAGTCAGTGCCAGATCGAACGCGAATTTCAGCATGAAAAGCAATTTATACACAAGAGGACGCGAGTTTCTTCCTCTGGATTCAGGCTTCCTCCATTGTTCGTCAAGCATTCAGCCACCCTCCTTCAACGTATCATGTTCATTCTCGCATAAAAACGCAGCCGTGTCAGGCTGCGCTCTCTAGTTCAAAACATGAAATCGATGACCTTGCCGATTACTTTGTTAAAATCAAGAGGCTGTTGCATAACCAAGCTCATCCAGAAAATGCAGCCGATTGTCGTTATCGTGACGAACAACGTCTTTTCTTTCCGGCCAATCTGCCTCGCTTTCATCAAGCGTAACCCGAATGCCAGGAACGCGATGTACAATAGAATTAACCAGGTCATATCGCTGCCTCCTTCGCCCTTCCACTCCAATTGCGGACCCAAGCCGCGACGAGGAACAAGAAGGGAAAACCAAATCCGAACGGAATGTAGTAAATGAACAAATACTTCTGGACCCATTCCGTGTTTTCGACGATATTAGCGAATAACAAAGCGTAGGCTGAGATGACCCACACAAGCGGGTAAGCGACGACTGCTCTATTCGTGATAGAGAACAGCTGGCAAATCCCCGAAACGGCGAAATAGAACAGCACGCTGAGCTTAAGGAACACGAGCATAAGCGCATTCACGGATATGATGGCTTCAAAATGCTCGATGAAAGTAGAGAATTGCATTTCGCGGAAGATGACATAGATCGGGTAAGTCAAGTGTGACCCTCTGTATACGCCAAGTATACCGATGGTAAAGAAAATCGACAGCGCTAGCTGGAAGCCCATAAAAGAGATACCGCCTAGAAAAGCGATATTCCGTTTGGTACGTACTAACGGGAAGGCCATCATGAAAGCGACTGTCTCCATGAATGGAAACCCGAGCGCGTAATTCGTATCCGCTAGGGTCGGCAATATTTCAAAGGTGCCTGGATAATCAAAGTTTTTCCAGTTCCATTCTCTCAGCATAACGGTAAATGGCATCCAATAAGCGAGGATCAGAAAAGGCAGCAGGACAACGCTGACCATCGATATCGTATCGATTCCTTTGATTACCGCATAGGCACATACAAGTAATGCCAGAATGTTAAATACGCTGATCGGTGTTCTTGGCATTAAGTTTATCTGCATATAGTCGCTCATGTTTCGTGTCACCCATGCCGCAATTTGCACGAAGAACACGATATAACAAAGGGCTACGAAGCCTCCTACATACTTCCCTAACGCCTGTCTGCAAATTTGAACAAGGGACAGACCAGGATATCGGTTTGCCACGTACAGCCAGAACGCTCCGGCGGCAACGCCAAACAGCGTGCTCCACAATTGGACGAGCCACCCATATTGATGAGCTGAAGAGATAAGTCCTACGGGCAGCAAGATGAACGACGTCCCCGCGACAAACGCAGCTGTCATTGCGAATAATTGCCACCCGCCAAGTTGTTGCGGTTTATCCAATGCCATCTCTCCTTATTGATATGGCGTTCTCATGTTGCCGAACAAGGATGCTTCAGAGTGCACCTCGAACGTAACGTCGAAATCCTGCCATTTGCCGCGTCCTTGTCTGGTATCACCGATTCCGAGCAGATCCCAGTTCTTCTCATGCGCTAATCGGACGAATTGGTCCGCCTGCTCCTTTAAGCTTTTGTTGAAAGCCTTCTCGATCTCGTGCGAATTCTGAACAGTGAGAGGGCTCGTTTGCGAATTGTGCAGAACCCGCAGGTTGGTACGGATTGAGATATGTAACCTTGATGGCCCCCATTTTCGTTTGACTTTAATATTCCTCGTCTCCAAATCGACATTGCTGCCGTTTACTTGGATGTGATCCAAGCACCTGCGGGCATCACCGTTCAGAACATAGAACAGCTTCTTCGTGATTTGGTCAATCTTCCCTACCATCTTCGCATGGATGAACACCGCGCCATCAGCGATTTCAAAACCCGGCTCTGTCGCCTTGATGTTCTCCAGCCGATCCGATTGGGAGGCTGGACGACTTCCGGTGTAATGAAGCATTGGAATGACCGTTGGCCGGCTCAGCGGAATCCCTCTCACAATATCTTTCACTTGCGCCAGTTTACTGGTCATTCCGAATGTTCTCGCTTGCCAGTCCAACATCATCCGAAGATTACGCCCGGGTACCCGATCAAGAGGCGTGAAGCTCTCCATCACGTTCTGAATGGGCGCATCCGTCACGACGGCATAGACATTGGTTCGTCTATCCGTATTCAGTTCCAGATAATTGATTAATTCGAGCAATCCATATCTTGCGATCCTCTCGGTATATACGTAGCCTTGCAAGTGAGCAGTGAACAGCATCCTGGACATGACCGAGCCTGTTTTTTCGGTTAGCAGGCCGGGGCTCTGTTCCGAGACGACATACGTATAGACGGACGCTTTGGTAGGACCGGATTGCCGGGATGAGAGCCCGGTCGGATTAATGACTTGATAATAAGCCGTTACACGCTTGGTTTCAGGATCGATATCAGCTGCAGTCAATTCGACCATAGCCAAATGATTGATCTCTCTCATATCCCAACATCCTGCGCACATGAACAGCATTGCGGCAACCAATACCCATTTCATCAGATCACCTTCTGATCTTTCTCTGTTGAAAGATATTCGGGCGGCGCTTTAGAAGCGGCCTAGGTGCCCGAACGAACGTATCCTTCCAATCGGGCAGATACATAGGGGCGAATGGTGCGAAATACCGAACTCCGAACGAACGGAGAGAAGTCAGATGAACCAGCAGAAAGAAAACGCCGCACATGAGCCCGAACAGTCCCATCATGCCGGCAAGAATCATGAAAGAAAATTGTACAATCCGCTGGGCGATACCAAAGCTGTACATCGGTGATACGAAATTGGATATCGCAGTAACGGAGACGACAATAACCATGGCTGCGGAGACGATCCCTGCCTCGACAGCCGCTTGCCCAAGCACAAGCGCTCCGACGATGGAGATCGCTTGTCCGGCAATTCGCGGCATCCGCAGACCTGCCTCCCGCAGCACTTCGAACGTGAGCATCATCATGATCGCTTCAATGAAAGCAGGAAAAGGCACCCCTTCCCGCTGGGCTGCCAAGTTGACCAAGAGCGGGTTCGGAAGCAATTCCTGATGATAGCTAACGACGGAAATATAAAGTGCAGGAACGAAAATAGCGAGCATAAATGCAGCCATCCGAAGCCAGCGCATCAGCGTCGCGAAATCGGCACGCTGATAATAATCTTCAGGCGCGGAGAACAATTGGAAGAAAGTCAAAGGTCCTGCTAGCGCGATCGGCGTACCGTCGGTCAGCACCGCCACTTGTCCCTCTAACAATTTCGCGGTAATCGCATCCGGCCTTTCGGTTGCTATTAATTGCGGGAATGGAGTCAGGTATTTGTCTTGAATCCATTCTTCGATATAAGCGCTCTCTAATATGCTGTCTGTATGAATAGCCTGCAGCCGCTTGCGGAATTCATCCACTAACTCCGCTGAGGCAATACCGCGCATATAGGCTAGGCAAACCATCGTTTTCGTTTCGGATCCAATGACCATGGATTCGAAAACGAGTTTATCGCTTTTGAGTCTCTTGCGTATCAGGGAGAGGTTGCGGAATAAATCCTCGACGAACCCTTCTCGCGGTCCGCGAATCGTCGATTCCGTGCTCGGTTCCTCCACGCTGCGTTGTTCCCGTTTGCATATATCCATTGCGAGCGCTTGATTCTTCCCCGGGAGAAGAATAAGGCAATGTCCACTCAGCACCGCATCCAAACACTCATCGAGTCCGACTGTTTCCTTCAATTGACCATGATAGATGACCTTCTTCAACCAAGTGAAAGGTTCAACCTCGAGATGTTCCGTGTCTGTCTCCCGATCTGCGTGAAGAAGCGGACGAACTATGGTTGCGTCCACCTGGTTCTGATCGGCTAGCGAAGTGAGAAAAATACAGGATGCCTCGAATCCCGCGCTTGTCATAAGATGGCGGCGCACAACGTCTGGGGAAGCTCCAAGCCGTTCCGTTATCCGATCTGCAAGATCCTGCTGCTGCTCCGTCATGGAAACTTTCCCCTCCTGCAATTTCTTCAGTCAGGTTGTCCAGAATGCGAGACATTCATGCGGTGACTGTAATTAAAAAAAGCCGCGAATCTCGCGGCTTGCGTTGTTCTAAAGTTTATGACCGCCGCAAGACCAGCGGTAGAAATACCTGATCCACGATCTCCTCGATCGTCTCGTCTGACATCGGTTTGTTGTACATAATTAATTCGTTACGAGCCAGATCACTTGGCAGCGTCAGAATGCGTGATGAGAACGATTCCCCAAGCACTTCACCGCGTTCGACAGCTCGCTTCATAACAATGTCCATCGTCCTGTTCGGTCTGCCATGCGGGAACAATACGTCGGCTAAAGACTGGACTCCCAGTTCGGTCATGAGCCCAAACAGAGCTCCTGGTACTAATTCGGTTACATTCCGATTCATGGCTCGAAGCACGTCGCATACGTCATCCCTCAAATTGCCGCGATCGGGTATCTCCTCGACAGGCAGAGGAATGCGTGAACTAATCGCAGCCAATACAATCTCTCCCCGATTGGCCCATCGTCGATACAGGACAGCCTTGCTCGTCCCCGACCTTGTCGCAACTCTGTCCATCGTAAGCTGATTGTAGCCGTGCTCAATCAGTTCATCCCGCACAGCTTGCAATATAGCTGTCTCCAATTCCTTACCCCGGCGTCTCGTATTTGTTTTATCTATATCAGTGCTCATTATTTCATCAAACTCCCTTATGAATATCCGTTGCGTTTTCTTCATGGATAGTATATCATAAGCTCAAATAAGAAACTAATAGTATCTTATATTAGACAGTTAGGGGTTGGTAACAACGATGCAAGAAGTAAAAAATGCAGCAACAGCAATACAGGATGATGATCAGAAGGCCAATAAGAAGATGATGTTGATTCTAATGATCGGCATCCTGGCGCCTTTATTCGACACAACGATCACTAACGTGGCCATTGAAACGTTGGTTAAGGAGTTTCAAACCTCGGTGTCGACCATTCAATGGGTAATGACCAGTTATCTACTTGCTATTGGCATGGTCATTCCGATTACTGGTTGGGCCGTGGAGAGATTTGGCGGTAAAACAACATGGTTGTTCTCTCTGATCGTGTTTCTTCTCGGCTCCGTATTGTGCAGTATGGCATGGAACGTGGAAAGCCTCATCGTATTCCGAACCATTCAAGGAGTCGGCGGCGGATTGCTCATGCCGGTCATGCAGACGATGGGGGCACGCGCTTCCAAGGGTCAAGGCATGGGCAAAGCGATGGCCGTGGCTTCATTGCCTGCGTTGCTTGGACCGATTCTAGGTCCGGTGTTAGGCGGTCTCATTATTAATCATCTGGACTGGAGATGGATCTTCTTTGTCAATATTCCCATCTGTCTGGTTGCTATTGTTATGGCATGGAGAGGACTTCCGAAAGAAGATAGCGATGCCCGTACCATGCGTCTGGATTGGCTTGGCTTGCTCTTGCTTTCTCCTTCCATCGTGCTCATTATCTATGGTCTAGGCGAAGTGAGCAGCCATAACGGCTTCGGTAATGCTCATGTTATCGTTCCGGTAGCTGCGGGTTTAGTGCTGCTTGCTGCGTTTGTGCTGTACGCATTGAGTAGAGGCAGCAAAGCTCTGCTCGATGTGAATTTGTTCAGAATAGGTTCTTTCAACGTAACCAGCATCTTGCTCTTCTTGTCCGGGTTGACCACTTACGGGTCCATGTTGCTGCTTCCATTATACTTCCAGCAAATCCGCGGCGAATCCGTGTTGATGGCCGGTCTGCTTCTCGTGCCGCAGGGTCTAGGAATGCTGCTTACAAGATCGATTGCCGGGAAATTTACGGATCAATTAGGTCCAAGACCGGTCGTTCTGCTTGGTACCATTCTTACCATCCTAGGAACGTTGCCATTTACCCGGATCGGTGCAGATACAAGCTACCTGTATATCATTGCGGCATTAGTCGTACGTGGGGCCGGATTAGGCGCCGTATTCATGCCGGTTATGGCTACCGCATATCAAGGCCTGTCACCTAAAGATATTCCGCACGCCAGCAGCACAACCCGCATTATGCAGCAAATTGGCGGCGCATTCGGGGCTTCGATCATCGCTATTATTTTGCAGCATCAATTCAATTCACTTCAAGCTCATGACCCAGCATCCGTCGCTACAGCGTTTGATCATACTTTTGTGTGGTCGATAGTATTTACCGTGGTCGCTCTAATCCCATCGGCATTGTTGCCGAAAGTAAGCAAATAACGTTGCCTCAGGCACGTGGGATACCGTTTTTCAATCCAAGTCATACTAGTCTAAACTTCATCCATTATTGACATATTAAACAACAAGGGAGCGCAAACCTATATGCAATTTGCACAAGGAACATCACCGAAAAGCGCCTTAAAACGAATGTTAATCATCAACGTCGTCATTCCATTCTTACTTTACCGCCTGCTGGAATCCCATATGAGCAGCGTGGCTGCCCTCACCATCGCTGCGGCTGTTCCACTGCTGGACATCATCTATGGTTTTGTCAAAACCAGCAAGCTTAATGCATTTTCATTATTTATTTTCGTTTCATTGATTCTTGGAGTTATCGCAACACTCATAACTGGCGATGAACGCTTCATTCTCCTGAAAGAATCTTACGCTACGGGGATAATGGGGATCGCGTTATTAGTTTCACTGCTGTTTCCACAACCGCTTATTTTTGTTTTTGCCAAACGAATGATGAATGATCCACAGCTCGAGAGTAAATTCGAGAGAAATTCAGCGGTACGGGGAACGTTTCGTACATTAACGGCGATCTGGGGCATTGTGCTCGTCCTCGAAGTATGTGTGAAAATATATTTGGTGTTTGTGCTTTCAGCGGATCGAATGCTCGTCATCGCCCCTATCGTTTCCATTGTCATCATCGGATTGGCGGGGCTGTGGACATTCAATTATATTAGAGGAATCAGAAGATAATCACGTAAAAGAACAAAACCTCTACTACTCAAACCCGAATCACGAAATCTTACTTAGAGAATAAAAGAAGCTCGCAGACACCAACGTCTGCGAGCTTCTCTCATCTATTTCACCGTAATCAGGTCCGCGGTTTAGCGGCCTTCCACGATCTCTTTGATCTCATCGAGCGGCAGCTTCGGCTGACGGTCGTACGTCAAGAGGCCGTTAATCTCTTGTTCCACATCGGTCAACTGCGTGTAGCAGAAGCCTTGCACGACGCCAGCCAGATACATCGGCTGCACAACATCGCGGAGGCGCTTCTTGAAGTCTTCGTCGTCGGCCGCTGCGGAATAGCCCCAGCCTTCGCGATCGCTCTTATTGTAGAAGATACCGCCGAATTCCGAGATAAGAATCGGCTGGCCCTCGTACGGGTAGCCTTCAACGGCAAGCACACGGTTAGCCGGCATCGCCTTGACGGCTTTCTCCGCCGTGCTGTAGCGATCCATCAGCACCTCGCGGCGCCATTCGTAGTCGTGAATGCTGAAGAGATCTGTCTTAACGAGCTCCCAACCGTCGTTGGAAATGACAGGCCGCATCTCGTCGAGCGACTTGGTCAGATGATACATCGCCATCGCATGCTGCTGCTGCAGCTTGTCGACAGGGATGTTTGGCACGCCCCAGCTTTCATTAATCGGCACCCAGGCGAGAATCGACGGATGGTTGTAGTCGCGATCCACGGATTCGATCCACTCATTCGTGAACCGACGCACATACTCGTCACTGTATTCGAACGCATTCGCAGCTTCGCTCCACATCGCGAGGCCGAGCTTGTCGCACCAGTACAGATAACGCGGATCTTCTAGCTTCTGGTGCTTGCGCGCCCCGTTAAAGCCCATCGCTTTCGTCAGCTCGACGTCCCGCTTAAGCGCTTCGTCGCTTGGCGCTGTCAGGATGCCGTCCGGGAAGTAGCCTTGGTCCAGCACCATACGCAAGTAGTATGGACGGTTGTTCAAGCAAAGCTTGCCACCCGCAATGGACACCTTGCGCATGCCGAAATAACTCTGAACTTCGTCGAGTACGGTATCCCCTTCGAGAAGCGTGAATTCGACATCGTATAAGTGCGGATGCTCCGGACTCCAGAATCCGCCGATCTTCAGCTCGCTCAGATCCTCAATGCCGATTGCGCGTACCACGGATGAACGACCTTCGCGGATCGTGAACACATCCTCGGCGACAGGTTGTCCCTCGTAAGTGACTTTCGCCTTCACGCGAAGAGCAGCGCCAGACGTTGTGCCTTTCACAAAAGCGGCTACGCGGACTTCATGCCGATCGATGTCCGGCGTAATCTTCACTTTGTCCAGGTGGACCGGCGACACGGCTTCCATCCAGACTGTCTGCCAAATTCCCGTCGTCCGGGTATAGAAGATGCTGGCTGACTCCCGCATCCAATATTGTTTGCCGCGCGGCAGAGCCAGATCCTTGCTATAATCGACAGCTTTCACGACGAGCACATTTCCCTCAGCCTGCAGCGCGTTCGTGATGTCCGCACGGAATGGCGTATGCCCGCCTTCATGCGTGGCTACCAAGATGCCGTTCACCCAGACGGAAGCTGCATAATCGACGGCGCCGAAGTGGAGCAAAGTCCGCTTGCCATCGAACTGTGCCGGCACGTTAAAGCCCGTTCTGTACCACACCGTATCGTGGAAGTCGGTATCGCCGATGCCGCTCAGCTTGCTTTGATAAGCAAAAGGCACCTGGATTCGCTTCGAGAACGATTGGCGCCCGCTGTGCCAACCAGCAGCCTCGCCGGTCTGCTCATCGTCGAATTCGAACTCCCATTCCCCGTTCAAGTTTACCCAATCGTTCCTCATGAATTGCGGACGCGGATGCTCCGCGCGCAGTTGTTCTGTCATTTGAATCTCCTCCATATTAAGTAACTACAAAGTTAATAAAATAACTGAAACACGTTTCTTTATCACATTATGCCTTGTTTCTACTAATTTCGTCAATGTTAAGTTGATTAATTAACTTCTGAGTTATATAATGAGACAACTATGACGAGAGAATGAGGATGGATGCCCCATGAATATTCAAGTTACGACCGCCAACATGGCTCTGCTCGAATGCTTCTCCTCAGAGACACGCGTCCGCATCATCGAGCTGATAGACCAAGCGCCGAGGAGCATCAAGGAACTTGCCGCCGAGCTCGGCGTCTCCTCCGCCATCGTGACCAAGCATATTCAGAAGCTGGAGGCAGCCGCCATCGTTGGTACGGAGAGCGTATCGGGAACGCGGGGCCGTCTCAAGGTGTGCCGGCTGATTATCGATACGATGACGCTGCAGCTGCGCTCTCCTGTTGCCCGAGACGCGAGCAGCTACATTGTCTCGATACCGGTTGGGCAGTACAACGATTTCAAGGTGAAGCCTACCTGTGGCCTGGCTTCGGAGACCTCCATGATCGGCATCGTCGACGATCCCCGGTATTTCTGGGACCCGGACCATGTGAAGGCTAAGATGCTATGGTTCGGCAGCGGTTACGTCGAATACCGCATTCCGAATTATTTGGTCGGCGGGCAGACCGCCTCGAGCGTGACGATCTCGTTCGAGATGTGTTCGGAAGCACCGGGCTATAACGACAACTGGCCATCAGATATAACCTTCTGGATGAACGGTCGCGAGCTCGGCACGTGGACCTGTCCCGGCGATTTCGGCGCACAGAAAGGCGTGTTCACGCCGGACTGGTGGTATCATGGCACACAGCACGGACTGCTGAAAACGATCACAATTCGCAAGGACGGCACGTTCCTCGACGGCATTAAGTTATCTGAACTGACGCCCGCCCATCTGGGCATACAGCCGAACGACGAGCTGCGGTTCCGAATTTCGTGCCTTGAGACGGCAACGCATTGCGGCGGCATCAGCCTGTTCGGACGCCAGTTCGGCAATTACGATCAAGATATCGAGGTTGCGATTACGTACGGACAGCAGGAAGAATGAAGTGAACTAACGAACTGGGCGAATAGCCTGGTTCGTTGATTTCCGTTGATTGCGACAAGAGGGTGCTATCAACTAACTAATAAGTACGGACATCCGGCGTATTTGCGTAGGGCTGCTTATAGTGACGATCCAAGTGCCCACCGAGTGGTCAATTTTGACCCTTAGAACCGAAATAACGTGCATCCACTTTTTTGAGGGACACGAATGACCGTTAGAGTGAGAACTTCAAGGTTTTCGCTGTCTATTTCCTCGCTAATGGACACTAATGACCGCATGAAAGCTCGAATTTCAAATAATCGCCGCTAACGGTCATTAATGTCCGTATCATCAGAAGCCTATGCGTGTCCGTGGCGGATGCAAATGCTTATGAAGCATACATGGCAAGAACAAAAAGCCGCGATTGTCGTATTCGCGGCTTTTCTTGTGTCCTCATGCAGCCTACTTATGCTGCCTCATCTCTACAGATTAAATGCTCTGCTTGGATCTAGCTTCGAAAAAATCTACAACGACTTCACGAAATTCCTGTGCAGCCGGCGATATATATCGACTTCTGTGCCACAATAATGCGATTTCCCTCACCACTTCATGCGTCTCTACCTGAAGATATTGGATTTGCGCTCGTTCATTCCGTGCCGTGCTTGGTATGAAGGCGATGCCAATATCGGCTTCCACCAGATTGACCAGCCTGGCTGGTTCATCTCCCTCGTACACATAATGAGGCACAAACCCAACCGATCTGCATACCGAATCCATTAAATCACGCGTACCGAAGCCGACCTTAACCCCGACAAACCATTCATCCTTCAGCTCGGTCAAGGATACACTCTTCCGGTCTGCGAGCCGATGTCCCTTCGGAACGGCGACCAGGATGGGATCTGTGAACACGATCTGGCATTCGATGTCAGCCCGCTCCACAGGAGGCGAGGACAAACAATAATCGACCTCGCCTCTCTCCAGAAGCATAATCATCTCCTGCGTGGTCAGCATTTGCACATGAAACTGAATTTTAGGCCGCTTTTTTCGAAATTCACGAAGGATCTCTGGCAATACGCTGGCACTAGTCACGCCTAATTCAAGTGTGCCATGATCAGGGCTGGATAAATCGCTCAGCTCCAGCTTCCCCTGCTCCAATTCGAACAAGGCCCTTTCTGCACGCCGAAGAAACCTTCTTCCGAACTCATTTAATTGCAGCTTCCTGCCTTTTCGATCGAATAACGGAACTCCCAGATCTTCCTCCAGGCGTTGTATCGTTTTGCTTAATGACGACTGCGTAACGTGCAGACTCCTGGCAGCCTCGGTCACATGCTCCGATCTTGCTACCTCGAGAAAATATTGCAGTTGAAGAAGTTCCACTCTCGCACACCTCATTCATTCCTTCTAGTCAATGAGATTATAGCATGCAATGCGTTGGAATAAATGATTGATATCCAGTATGATGATGACATCCAATTTTCATCAGAAAGGATTGAACATCATGAATCTGAAATTCATTGTTTATCTTGTTGCGTTCGCAGCATTTCTCGGGCCGTTCACGCAGACGATATATACTCCGGTACTGCCCGAGGTTACCAGTCAGCTCCACTCGACCTCATTCGTCGTCAATTTGACGATTTCGGTGTTCACCTTATTTCTTGCCATCATGCAGATGATCTATGGTCCGCTCACTGACTCGAAGGGGCGCCGTAAAATCATGCTTTTCGGGATTACGCTATATGTACTCGCTTCAGTAGGGTGTTTCTTCTCCGAAACCATCGAACTGCTAATCGTCTTCCGCGCGTTGCAGGCGATCGGAATTGCTGCGGGATCTGTCGTTGCCGTTACGGTCATCAGTGACTTGTTCGATGGCAAAGAACGCGGGCAAGCGATGGGAACTTTCCAAATGCTTGTTTCATTAGGACCCGTACTTGGGCCGGTTATCGGCGGGTTCCTTAGCGGGATGTTTAATTTCCACTCCGTGTTTCTCGCGCTTGCTGCAACGGGGTTCGTTATTCTGATTTTCAACTTCCTATATTTGAAAGAAACGAAGCCGGATAACGTCGTAGCTGGCCGCTTTCAACTACGGGATTTTGCAGTGATTCTTCAGAATCGGATCGGTTCATCCATTATTTATCTTGGTTTTATTCAATATTATGTATTCTATGATTTCCTTGTCTTCCTGCCGAACATCTTAAGCGATCGTTATGGCTTGTCTGCCGAGCAGAAAGGGCTGGTATTTCTGCCGATGTCGCTTGGCATCGTGGTCGGCAGTTACTTAGGCGGGAAGATCCAAGCAAGGATAGAAGGAGAAAAGCTGCTCGTTCTGATGACTTACCTGAATCCCATGTCGGTGTTGTTCTTCCTCGTCACCTATTCATTCTCATTAGGTTGGCTGCTGGCGGGTATCATACTCTTTGGATTAACTCTCGGGCTCTCGCTACCCGTACAGACTACGCTGTTGACCGGAGCTTTCACGAACAACCGTGCGACAGCCGTCGGCGCCTATAACTTCTTCCGTTACATGGGCATGGCGACTAGTCCAATCGTTGGGAGTTTTATCTACCGCATCGGCGGCTATCTGCTGTTGTATGGATTTATCGTGATCATATTCCTGGCTTTTGCGTTATTCTTGTCGCGACGACTTCTCGGAGCACAAGCAACCCATCCTTCTCTTGAGAAGGGATGATCATTCATCATATAAATATTGTTTTATTTTATCTGTAATCTCTTCTATACAATCCAAACAAACGGATACTGGAAAAATATTCGATTCCGAGTATTGATAATGACCGGGAGCTGCAGTAATCCACTTTAATTCTCTACAATGAGGACAATAGGCTTGCACTGAAATATGATTCAGAACCAATCACCTCTTTTCAACTTTGCAATAACTCTTTAACTATATTTTGAAAAAACGTCATGGTGAACCTTGCTCATCCTAGAGGGATTGTTATATTCATGCATTGCGCACTTATATAACTTTTCACTTATATATTTAATGTGTATAATACGTGGTGACTACTTGAGGAAATTCCTGCGAAAGGAGTGTACTCCTGATTGCAATCCATCGAAGAAATGTCCGAAACGCTGAAGCTTCTCTCGGATACAACCAGATTGTCGATTATGGCGCTACTCCGGCATCAAGAGATGTGTGTCTGCGATATTGTAGATCTAACGAAGACAACACAACCGAATATTAGTCAGCATTTGAAGAAATTAAGGAACGGCGGATTGATTAACGAAGAACGCCGCAGCCAATGGATTTATTATTCAATCAACCTGGACGATAAGCCTTATCTGATGCAAGTTCTGGATCAACTTCCCTCGATGCAAGATAAGATTGCTGCATTCAAATCACAAGGTTGTACTTATGACATAAATAAAATAAAACGGCTGTAGCATTAGCTACAGCCGTTTGTCCTCGAGACGCCAACATTTATTTCGTTTATTTATTGGGAAAAAGCTTTTCGAGCGCCTGTCGCTGCGGAGGTTTAATATTTAATATCGAGCGAATACTTTTTGCTTTTTGTTCAGCTTCATCCACTGATCGGGACTCACCTAAAGCAATCAGCGTACCTGCAGCAACAGTTCCTGTTCTGCCTCTCCCGCCCCCGCAATGAAAACCAACCTTCTTGCCGCCTTGATATGCATCCAATACGTGAGAAATAGCTTGTTTGAAAAGTTCATCCTCTAGCTCTTCGGTATTATCTTCGAGTGGGACTTGAATCCACTTCACACCTGCATCCGGATAAGCGCACTCTGTCGCTTCGCCTCTTAAGTCGACGATTACTTCAACGCCTTCGTTTTTTACCATTGCTTCTACATCGGCAGCCCCACCCATGAAGATCATGTTGTCATGTAGAGCATGATAATTCTTTTCTTGCGTCATATGTTTATTTACCCTCTTTCACAAACTGCTCAATGCGATTTTTTATGGAATCACGAGCTTCACGGAATTTTGCTGTGATTTCTTCCTCTGTTCCTGTTGCTTTAGCAGGATCGTCAAAGCCCCAGTGCCATCTCTCCGCTTTGTCATTATGAACAACCGGACAGTTATCGTTCGCGTGACCGCAGAGCGTGATGATGTAATCAGCCTGCTTTAAAATCTCAGGATCAATGACATCCGATGTGTGATTTGAAATATCAATGCCGGCTTCTTTCATTGTTTGAACTGCTCGAGGATTTAGTCCATGTGCTTCCAGACCTGCGCTTCTGACCTCGTATTTATCGCTGCCAAGTGCTTTTAGGAATCCATCAGCAATTTGGCTTCTGCAAGAATT
This sequence comes from Paenibacillus sp. J31R98, assembly GCF_056269245.1. NCBI lineage: Bacteria > Bacillati > Bacillota > Bacilli > Caryophanales > Paenibacillaceae > Paenibacillus > Paenibacillus sp. J31R98. Next base: position 982,161 of record NZ_JBWDNO010000001.1, on the reverse strand, counting down.
TCCTGTGCATAAAAAGTAAACGAGCGGCTTGTTGTTCATTGTTGATGGTCTCCCTTATCGTGAATTTGTTTGATTTGTACGACTTCTTCAATGCGTTCTCTTTTGGAAACGAAAATGCCTTTAAGTAGTAAGGCTACAACGAGTAATACAACCGTAAACACAGCGATTAAAATCCAAACGTTAATGCTTGTCGAGTTGATCAAGTGCAGCCATAGATATAGGCCAGTAAGCGTAATAAACAGCGTTGGAACTGTCAGTATTATGCCTGTTTTAAAATAGTTGCTCCAGGTGATTTTCACGTCTTTACGCGATAACACGTGCAGCCATAGAAGAGTTGCCAGTGAGCCAATCGGCGTAATCTTCGGACCCAGATCACTACCGATTACATTCGCATACACAAGCGATTCTCGAATGATGCCTTCAGTTGCCGTTCCTTTAATGGCGAGGGCATCTATCATTACCGTTGGCATATTGTTCATAATCGACGACAAGACAGCTGCAAGGAAACCCATTCCAAGCGTGGAGATGAAAAGTCCTTTGTCCGCTAAGGCTTGTATTACACTTCCTAACTCGTCTGTGAGTCCAACATTACGAAGCCCATATACAACGACATACATGCCTATGGAGAAGATCACGACAGCCCACGGAGCATCTTTTACAAGCTTCCACGTATGAATAGCTGGGCTGCGCCGCGCAGCAAGTATAAACCAAATCGCAACCACTCCAGCAATGACTGATACCGGAACATGGATGAACTGGCTTACCAGATACGCAACGAGAAGAACCCCTAAAATAATCCATGATAGTTGAAACATCTTCTTATCCTTAATAGCTTCGACAGGCTTCTTAAGCTGTTTCAAATCATAATTGCCAGGGATACTCTTGCGGAAGAACAGGAATAAGACCAACAGGCTTGCCAATAGCGAGAACATATTCGGAATGATCATCCTACTGGCGTATTCCACAAACCCAATACCAAAATAATCAGCTGACACAATGTTAACGAGATTGCTGACCACAAGCGGCAACGAAGTCGTATCGGCTATAAAACCACTCGCCATGATGAACGGCAATATCATCCGTTGATCAAATTTAAGTGCGCGTACCATCGCAAGTACAATAGGTGTCAATATAAGTGCTGCTCCGTCATTCGCGAAGAATGCTGCTACGGCTGCGCCGAGGAGAACAACGTATACAAACATTAGCTTGCCGTTCCCTTTAGCCAGACGAGCCATATGCAATGCAGCCCATTCAAAGAAACCAATCTCATCTAAAATAAGTGAAATGAGTATGATTGCAACGAAGGCGAGTGTTGCATTCCACACGATGCCCGTGACAGTGCCAACATCAGCAAAATTCACAACTCCGCAGATCAGAGCAAGAATGGCACCGCCACTCGCTGACCAGCCAATATTAAGCCCTCTGGGTTGCCAAATAACAAATGTTAAAGTAACCAGAAAAATAAGAAACGCTATTACCGTCATGCTGTCCCCCCAAATCACTCACTTGCAGCAGTTATTCTTTAGCAGCATTTATTTTTTACTCGCATATCTGTTAGCTCCACTTTTTGAGGAGCTGGTGATGGTGTGATACAGCAAACGTCTTGCCCAGCACTAACGTGATCCTCAGCTGCCTCAAACTCGCTATCCTCTTTGGTATAAAACACTTCCCACGGATTTCCTTCCGGGTCAGATACCCAAATTTTATCCTGGACCGCATAACAGCATGTTGTATTCATCTCATCGAACGAAACTAATCCCGCATCTTGCAAACGTGCTTTAGTCGCCAGTACTTCTTCCGTGTTTTGAACTTGAAAGCCGAAATGATTTAACACACCGCGATTGTCAAATGGACGAACGTTTAACGAAAAATGCAAAGCAGGGTTATCAAGCTCGAACTTGGCATAGTTTTCTCTCACTTTGGTCGGCTCAGCATTAAACAGCTTTTTGTAAAAGGCAAGCGATTCCTCCAGTTTTCTAACATTAATGGCGACGTGCATTTTCATTGTAATCCCTCTTTCTTTATCAAAATTATTTGATTAATTACTCAAAAAAATTAGCAGCAGGTTGAATTGCTATCTGCCGGCCTAAATATACAACATAGCTGCTCAGAGAGCAGAGCGTTAATTTCGTTCGGATTCAGCTCGTAGTAGCTCCAAGTTCCTCTTGTCTCTTTGGTAATCAGGCCAGCATCCAGCAGAATCTTAAGGTGATACGACAGCTTGGATTGGGGCATCTCCACTACTTCAGTCAAGTCGCAGACACAGGTGTTTCCGCGCTGGCATAGCTCATATAAGATCTGTAGTCGCTTCTCATCGGCTAAAGCTTTAAATTTCTGTTCGTATTTATCAAAAGATATCGGTGCGGCTATTCGTTCATTCACTGGAATTGGCTTCTTCATTCTCATGCACCACACTTTAATCAATTTTTCTTGATTTAATAACTTGAGTAAAATTTACCACAGATTGATCCTTAGTTCAACTGTTTAATCAAAAATATTTGATTTATGTCGCGCGACAGAGATCAAGTTCTTAGTCTCTCGCCCTGATAAGAGGTTCGATCCTCCTAGCCCCACCAATGGAGCGAACCCCGGGGGGCGTTCACTTGGACAGAGTCAAAGACGGAGGAGCATGGGGTCTGAATCTGCAACTCCTGATTCGGACATTAATGACCGTTAGCATCGATTATTTGAATTTCAAGATTTCTTGCGGTCATTAGTGTCCATTAGCGAGGTTATTGTCAGAGAAAACCTTGAAGTACTCTTACTAACGGTCATTAATGTCCATTGTGAACGAGAATGTTCTTTATTATTGTTCTAATGGACATTATTGACCACCTTCTGCCTGCTTGGCTTATCACTAATACTCTGGATATCTGAGCTCTTAAGTTGAAAGCTTCCCCTGTTCGCAATCAATCGCAAAGAAACTCTGCAGATGTAATCGACCGCTACCAAATGATTCCAAGTTGGCTTATCATGGACGTCGACAATACAATCAGCCATCCCACTTAAGAGTGCGAGCTCCAGTCCTCCGCTGAGCTTGACGATCTCCACTTGATTACCTCGTTCTGCAAAATATCTCCGTGCCAAGTTAGGATAGCTGGTTGCTCAACAACTCCATATTCAACATAGGTAGGAATATCGACAGGCTTGGCGAGGATTAATTCCAGATCACTTCCAGCAATGGGTACGATATATTTCCTTGATTCATCCCAATCATCAGGTAGTGAGAAGCCTATCTCGCGGAGTAGTGACGATACGGCGTTATTGCCTTTTGGTATTGCTAGTCGAATGGATTCGATGAAGGCCACATCCTTTAAATAAAAAGAGACGAATCAAGTTCGCCCCAACCAAGCGGGCAATCCGACTCGTCTCTTCTCTCTTCATTAATCAGCGATGCAATGCATCTACTGCCAGCTAGCAATTAGCGAGTGAGCATCCGTTGTCAGCACGGATTTAGCCTGATCCGAAATGTTATTCTTCTTCTCCTTGTTAACTTGGTCAAGGAATTTGTTCATAAACTTATTCGCTTGATCCTTGCTTCCTTTTTCCAAATGATGCTGCGCCTGCTTCAAGCTGTTCGTCAACTGTGAAGACAATGAGCCACTAATTTCGTTAGCAGCCGTGTACCGGGCAACGAGATTCGTCAGACTAGCAATGCTCGTCTTGACCTGAATCGTGATCGCCTTCTGCAGCTTGTTCCCCGCCGCATCTTCTACCTCGATTGCGACGCTCTTTGCACCTAGCTGTCCAGCGAGCGAAACTTGAATTTCTTGCGAAGCACCGGAAGCGAGCTCATATTCCTTGCCGTCAAAGGTCAGACTAGCCGATACGATTGCAGTATGGCCATCTCCTGCTTGGAAGCGAAGGAATCCATCATCGTCTACCACAGCGCCATCTGATAGAGCAGCTCCATTCACCGACAAGGAGTACACCGGCGCAACTTTTGCCTCTACCGTAATACCTGCCGATTCATTGCCGGATTTGTCAGCAGTGCTGATCCGAAGCGAATAGTTCTGATCTGCTTCAATACCGCTAAACACAGCCGTTTGAACGCCACGCTTCAACTCGCGGACATCCCCATCTTGCTCTCCTTTATGAAGCAGCGTGATGTGCACGACATCAGCGTCTAGATCGTACGGGCCATCCCATCGCACAGTCAACTCGCCGCTATGACGGGTCACTTGAACATTCTCAACCTCTCCCGGCGCGATATCATCATCGGCAGGCTCAGTCACTGGAGGTTCCGCGGTAAATACGGAAGGATTACCGAAGGTGAATTTGTCAAAGTTGTATAGCCAGTCATTCCCCACGAACTTGAGATACACGAGATGCTTACCCGTAACAGGCGCCGTTACTTCGCCATCAAACACCTGGAACGTCTGCCAGCCGCCAGTGCCGCTTACCTCGGCAGTAGCGATGACCGGACCGTTTATGCCATCAATACGTGCCTCGATCGTTCCTCCGTTTGTTGCGCTTGCCGCTTGAATATGGAATTCGGTCGGACCTGCATCGCCAAAATCAATGTAGTTGTACATTGCGTAAGGTTTATTCGGTCCATATACGCCAGCCAAGTACGTCTGACCACCACCGTTTTCGGTTCCAACTTGCACGCTGTTCGTGAAATTCTCAGCCTCCAGCTTACTGTAGGCATCCCGTGCCTGGCCTTTCATCGTCGAGAAGGTGAACCAGTCCAGATTACAAGGATAGTCGCTGCCGTCTGCACCATGGAAGATCAAGTACACATCATGAATGCCAACTGCCTTCTTATCATCAATAATCGAGGTGATATCGACCCAGTTCTGCCAGCTGCCGAGTGCCGGGATTTCGATGACGCCTGCTGATGGACCGTCCAGGCTGTCCAGTTTCACTTCAACGGATCCGCCGAGATTACCGCTTGCGACGTGAAGTGTGATACCAGCCGCGCCAGATCCGAAGTCGATCCCGCTGTAAGACGCGTAAGCATTATTGTGAATACCGTCTGCGAATTGTCCGGTCGAGTCAACGCTCAGTCCATTGCTGCTAGTAAACTGCTCCGCCTGCAGCTTGGCATAAGCATCGGTCTTGGTCGGATCGGTCTTCGTAAATTTGAACCAGTTCAAATTGAACAAGTAGTCATCATTGGTCTTCTTGAATACGAGATACACATCATGGACGCCGGTCACCGAGCTGGTCTGACCTTGATCGTCCTTCAGCAACGCTGCGGCATCAATGAAATTGTTCCAATTGCCAGTGCCATCGACATGTAAAGTGCCTACCTTCGGCCCATCGACTGCATCCAGCCTAACTTCGATATTCCCGCCGCCAGTTCCGCTTGATGCCCGCGCGATGAAACCGCTTGCACCTTGGCCCGTGCCAAAATCCACATTTTTATAAGCTGCATAATGGCCATCCTTAATTCCGCCAAGCTGGAGCGAGCCTTCAATGCTGCCTTCCATCCCCGGACCGTTAACGACATTAAAGTTCTCAGCTTCGATCTTGCTGTACGGATCCTTACGCGCATAGACCAGCACATTGTCATGTGGTTCGAGCACGGTCAACGCTTCCACAGCTGCAGCAGAACTCCACGATTCGAACGTTCCGGACAGCTGTTGTCCCGCCCAGTTGCCATCCACAATATTGGCATTGCTACGGTGATTCCATGCCATGTCAGTATTAAAGGCAAGCCACTCGTTATAGCCGTCGGCAAACGACTGATGCGAGCTCTCATTGCTTGCATTCACAACCTCCTGAAGATAGCCGAGATTGCGAACGAGTATCGTTTTGCCACCCTTCAAGTCTCCGTTAGGTCCTTCATAACGCAGCAGCTTGTTTGCATCCACCATATGTTCTTTCGTAAACATAGCTCCAGCGATCGCATCATCCAGATACACTTTGTCACCAGTTACCTGATAGAGCCCCGTGGCAGCTCCGATAAACGTCCCTTGATTATAGTGAGTCGCATCCGGGACTGGGCCTCTAACCGTCTCGATCCGGTCGAACACTTTGCCTTTCCCGTCGGTCAGCATCGTCTTACTCCAGCGGTAGACCTTCTCGGCGACATCCAGATAATGGTCGTTATGCGTTGCGTTATAGAGAACAAGAGCTGCTTCTGCTGCAGGGAAGTTAATGCACGCATTCTTCGTCGTGCGGTCATCGCTCTTCCACCAAATGCCGCCTCCGGCAAACGCATCGTCCCACTGTGTATCATACACATAGTTAAAATAATATTCCGCTCTCTCGAGGTACTTCGCGTCATTCGTTATCTGATAAGCTCTAGCGCTCGCCATCGCCCACCACATAATATCATCGTTAAACGTATTATTCGTCCAGTCCTGTCCGTACTTCGCCACAGCCCCGTCGAATACGTCGTTGATTTGGGTCAGAAGCTTCGCTTTCAGAACCGGATCGGTGGCTTCGAGATAAGCATCCATGACAAGCTCCCATAGCTCAGCCTCTACCCAAAAATCCTGATATCCGTCGTGATTAGAGGTTTTCCAGAAATACTTCGCAGATGCATCCCAGAAGGTAGCGTTATACGCTTCAATCGCTGTTTTGGCATCCGCAGCCTCGAAAGCATGGGCACGGGGAATTCCAGTCGGCATTAATGGAGCGATCGAAAGCGCTAGTGCAATCGGAAGAACAATTAGCTTAGGTATTCTGATCTTACTGGTCAATGACAGTCCTCCTCTATATTTGGCTTCAGTCACCTAATAATATAGAAATAGGTTAATATAATGTCAATATATCATAAACAATTAAACCTAATATACTATATACAAATGATATATCAATCGTCATTTACCAGGAAGATAGAACTACTTTTGAGCTATTTTGTCGAATCAAGGCGTCCGGTTATTCCATCGATGCTAAGCTTACTTAAAACGAGATGTACGCTTGCGCATGATCAAATAAGTAAGCTCGGTCCAGCTCTCCCGGCAGCACAGTGTCTCTTCTGTCTAGATGGATTTTTCCGATTAGATCCATTAATGCCGATTCAATGATCTCTACTCTAACGTGACCCCATGATTCTTCTTTTCGCCTCGGGTAACTGATGCTTTGGGCCAAGCTCAGACCCTTCAATCGCTGGAATTGAGCCGCCCACATCGTCCAATCTCCCGTGAAACTTTGCGATGAAATCGCCAATTTGCCGAAACCTACTATGCCTGTATTCGTGGAAATCGCAATGATCCCGCAGATATCCGTCTCAGCTTGGAGCTGCAGCTTTTCTCTATGCGCTTGATCGAATCGAAAACATTCAATACGGGCAATCCTACAGTTCTGCAGATCAGCAATACCTCTCAAATTCTGCAATGCGACTTGAAGGTGATGAAGCTGCTCGTTGTAGTGAGCTTGCTCTTCGACCCTATTAGGGTTAGAAATCGTAATCGGCATATGGGTGTTCCTCCTACATGGATAATCATTTCGCGTATGAAAACAAAAAATGACCTTCTCTGTAACAAGAGAAAGGTCATTATCATTCAAAATCATATCCTCCCTCTTATCTCCCAGATTCGCTTAAAGAAGCGTTTCCGCAAGAATTAGCACCGTGCATTCCTTTGATTAACAAAGGTTTGTCGGTTGCCGGGTTTCATCGGGCTAGTCCCTCCACCTGCTCTTGATAAGAAAGTTCACTGTATTCAATTATTTCAATCATACTATAATGCGCTTTGATGTCAAGAAATTTCAGGCTGCATCATTCATGCAACAGTCCATGCTATTCAAACACTTGTCGCAGTTCAATCTGACCTTCCCCACGTCCTTGCGGGTCTGGCATCCGCATAGCCCACTCGATGGCTTCCTCCCTCGAATTCACATCAATCAGAATGAAGCCGGCAATCAATTCTTTCGACTCCGTGAATGGCCCATCCGTAACCACTGGCTTTTCCTCTGGATTCGCAAACGAAATACGAATACCTTCTGAACTTGGATGAAGTCCTTTCGCCATTACTCGCACGCCTGCGCTAACTAATTCCTGATTGTACTTTGACATGGCTTCTTGGAGCTCAGGACTTGGTCCTTCCGGATACTTCGAAGCTTTAACAATCAACATGAATAACATCAATCTTCCTCCTTAATTATGAGCCAGGTTCCTGCCCTAGAAGACCATCCTAATTGGCCTCTGTATACATACAACGAACGAGAATAATCTAAATCGACAAATGAAAATAATAAATAAAAACTTTTTCGGCCAGTAACTACAGCAGAGTATACCGGGCTGTCCACAATATTCCCCATAACAATCCAATATCCTGCCCCGTTCAACGTGCATGTTCCCAACGGAAAAAAGAAAAAGCCCGCGATTAGGCGGGCTTTCTCGGAGAACTATGGCTTAGCAGCGTTATGCCGCATTGACACCTTGTGCCTTCTGCATCCGCTTCAAAGCTCGGAATCCAATAAATTTACTGCTTGCTTCATCCCAAAGTCTGAAATTCAGCGAGGACAAACTGGTTAGCAGTGTAATTTCCTGTACCTTCTGCATTCGCGGACTGGATTGATGTACCGCTTCCAGATTGTAGTTCGGAATTCTGGGGCTCAAATGATGGATATGATGAAATCCGATATTGCCAGATATCCAGTGCAGTATTCGGGGCAACTTATAGTAGGAGCTGCCTTGCATCGCAGCAGCTACATAATCCCAATTCTCATCCACTTCATAATAAGAATCTTCGAATTGATGCTGAACGTAGAACAGCCAAATCCCTGCAATGCTTGAAACGAAGAATACCGTTCCCTGAATAAGGAGAAACGCCTGCCAGCCTATAGCCCAGCAGAGCAGTCCAGCAATAGCAACGATCCCTAAATTGGTTAGGTAGGTGTTGTAACGCTCTTTCGCGCCTGCGCGCTTACGGTTAAAGCGGTAGTCGATTAGGAAAATATACACGGGACCGATCGTAAACATGATGAAAGGGCTGCGGTATAACCGATACACCAGTCTGCGCAAAGGCGTCGCTTTCACATACTCGTCGACCGTCATCGTCCAGATGTCGCCTGTCCCTCTCCGATCGAGATTGCCACAAGTTGCATGATGTACAGTGTGGCTGTGTTTCCATTGAAGGTACGGTACATAGGTCATTATTCCCGTAATGGTTCCTACAATATCATTCGCCCTGCGATGCTTGAAGAAAGACTTATGACAGCAGTCATGGAAAATAATAAATGTTCGCACCAGAAATCCTCCGGTGACGACGGCTAATCCTAAGGTCAGCCAAGCCGAAACAGATAAACTCCAATAGGCGGCAAGCCATAGCAGCACCACTGGCCCGATTGTATTCACAAGCTGCCAAATACTGTTCTTCAAACGTGGTTTTTCGTAGAATGCAATCTCTTTTCGCCAGTTATCCTGCTCTGAATCCTTCATGTAGTAAGGTTATCCTCTCTTTGCGAGCCATCTTAGAGCTCCATTGTACCAACAATGGTACTACGTTGATAGGGCAAAGTAGTTCCAAATAGTTTATGCGAGAGAAAATGTGTCGGCTACTGTCATATTTCATGACTGATAAAAAACACCAAACAAGAAACCCGCTTCCTCATTTCGGAGCGGGCCTCAACATTCTCTGAATCGCTTTAATTATGGATACTCAATCAAATTCACTTCATGTACAGGCTGGCTCGAATCGCTTGGAATGAAGAACGTCTTGATCTCACATTTGCCAAAGCTTGTACGCCAGGAACGGTTCAGCAGAGGGATCACGATTTCTGTCTCCTCCACGGCCGAACTCGATGTCTCATAACAGCGCAGAATCCAGCCGTCGCCATCTTCTGCTTGCTTGAATACAGTTGCCACCACTTGCTCCGAGGCAATCTGAATGCCTTCCATGCGCTGCGGCAGCGGACCTTCGTGATACGTTTCCCATACGCCGATTGGCTGTACGTTCAGTTCATAGGCTTTGCGCACGATGCCGTTCTCCTGCCAGGAGCCACTGTGTGGGACAAGCGCATAGCTAAATTCTTGTATGCCCTGATCCATATACTCCACTTGACTGTCGCGTACCCCGTAGTGATCGGCGAAGATCGGGCTGCGGACAACTGTCATACGCGCTTCGGAGCCCATAACGTCATATGCGTATTTGCCCGTATTCAGAATAGCTAGACCGCGCAACTCGCCTGACCCCTGCGCCTGTCCGTACACATCGAACCATTGTTGCCCCGGCACTTCCCTGCCGTTCGTCTCCCGGCGAATGAAACCATACGGGATCTCCGACACCGATTCTGGCTGCTCGACGGCAACGGGGAACGACAGCTTCAGCATCTTGTGCTTCTCCCTCCAGTCGAGTTGCACGTTAACCTGAAGATCAGTAGCGTGGTGATGGAGAATGAAGTCCTGTCGCAAGGTGGAGCCGTTATATCGGCTCGTCACGCGAATAATGCCGCGCAGCGGACCTTGTTCAAGCACCTTCACCTCGGCATCCGAGAAATAGCCGATGAGCTCACGGTAGCTATGCAAGCCATGTCCCCAAGTATCGCTATGATGCTCGTCTATGATGACAGGCACTGCGCCTGGACCGTCCAGTACTTCGGTATTTGACCGTTTGTCTACCAGGCTCTTAATCGCACCCGAATTCGCATTAAATTCGACGCGAAGGAAGGCGTTCTCAAGCACATGACCTTCTGCGCTCACCGGTACATCCACCGACTCCGATTGTGACTCCTTCGTCAGGTAGCACCAGTAAACGCGGTAGCCCATTGCCGGGACTTGCGCGATGAAGAGCGTATCCCAATTGTCTTGTCCGTTCGTTCTTGAAGCGCGCACCGTCTGAATCGGCACAGGGTTCCCCTGATCATCGGACACAGCGGTCATCTTCCGGTTCGCGTGAACCGGCACCTCTACTTCCCATGACAGCGGGTTGAAGATGACGAACGGCGTGCCGTGATCGCCCTGCTCCCACGACATCCAGTTCTTGTCCTTACTGAGTGCGCGCACTTCCGGCTTCATCGTGTCAATCGACCAAGAGATGCGCTGCGTCGCCGCGTTTAATGCTTTTGCCGCAATATGCAGCGCTTCACCGTAGGATTCACGAGCATCCTGGAAGGCTTCGCGGATGCTGCAGCCACCCATAATATCGTGAAACTGGTTGAACAGCACATTCTCCCAAGCGACTTTCAATTGCGCATTCGGATACTTAAGTCCGAGAAGCACATTCGCGGCCGAAGAGAACTTCTCCGCGTTCAGGAGGCGATGCTCCGCACGGCGATTGTTCTCCTTCGATTCCGAATGCGTGGAATAGCAGCCTATCGCATGCATTTGCAGCTCATCCTTCAGAACGGGAAGCTCAGGCTGAGTCGATTCGATCTCGGCAAAATAATGATTCGGCGTGCTAATGACAAGTCGCTCTTGACCGAACTTCTCCTGAAGCTCTCTAATCACTTCCAGATTGCCTATTGTCGGTCCGCCGCCATGATTGCCAACACCGTAGAAAGTCATATGCGCATGGCCATCGGTATCTGCCATCTGTCCGTGATTCAACACTTTCTCTTCAAACGGTGAGCCCCAGCTGGTCGAGTAGTTATCCGAGAGACGGAATGTCAGGACACGGCTGCCATCCTCTGATTCCCACCAGAACAAATTCTTGTCCAGCTCCTTCTCATGCTTCTCGGGACGCATGAAGACGTAATAATCCATTCCGCTCTTCTTCAGAAGCTGAGGCAGCATGCCATTATGACCGAAGGAATCGACATTGTAGCCTACCTTTGCCATAACGCCGAATTTCTCTTGAAAATAACGCTGTCCATAAAGTCCATGCCGCGCGAAGGATTCACCGGATGGCAAGTTGCAGTCCGGCTGAATCCACCAACCGCCGACGATGATCCAGCGGCCTTCCGCGACGCGAGCCTTGATCTCTTCGAACATGTCAGGCGCATTCTCTTCTATCCAGGCATAGTAGGCTGCACAAGAGCGAGTAAAGATAAATTCCGGATATTCCTTCAAGCGATCAAGCGCAGAGCGAAAAGTCGCTTTAATCTCCGCATAGCCTTCCTGCCATTGCCACAGCCACACAGGGTCCAAGTGGGCATTTCCAATCAAATGAATTTTTCCGATTTGCGTCATGAGAGAACCTCACCTTCTCGATTATGTCATTCAAGTCACAGAATACCTGTTCAAACTAATGGTTTATGTAGTTCACGGAATGAGGACGGTGTTACCATCGCAACCTGACGAAATAACGTTGAGAAATAAAACTCATTCTTTAATCCCACAGCAAGCGCGATTTGTTTCAAGTTAAGCTGCGTTTCGATCAATAGCTTCTTCGCCTGCCTAATTCGGATATCGTTCAATTTCTCAATCACCGTTACGCCTGTACGTTGTTTGAATAGCCTTGCTAATGTCCGGTAACTAACATGCAGGCTGCTTGCGATATCCTGCACGCGCAGCTCGTTCGCATAATAAGCGTTCAAATATAGAAGCGTTTGCCTGACAATCGCATCGCTGTGATCGTGAGACTCCAACAGATGAATTTGCGTACTTGCTCGCCAGTCTTCGAACAAGCCAGTTATCCAGCTCGCGAAAGCGGATCGCAGTGCAAGCACGCTCATCTCGGGACGAAGCGTCAGCAGAGGTTCAGCCGTCTCAGGCTTTAACGGATACGGCCGGACTTGCGAGAAGCATCGCAGAAATTCTTTTTCTTCGGCGGTACCCGTTCCGACTTCGCCAACTTCTTCGACGATTTGCCATCGAAGGCAGAACCCATCGTCACTCTCCCCTTGTCGATGCCGATGAGAGTGAACAATACCTGGCGGAATGAGGTAGGACTGCCCCGCTTCAATCCGGAACTCGTTCCCGGCTAACGTCGTGTAGAGCCCTCCATCAGAGACGTAATTGTATTCAAACCAGGGATGACGATGCGATGGATACGACCAGTCTTTCTCATGTTCGGCCGACAGCGCATCCAGTAGAGTAATCGTTAGACCCCCAATTCGGATCGGTTGAAGCATAAGCAGACGTAGCTGCTGAAGAGGAATCCTGTATGCCGCCGTGCTACTTCTCATCCCTTCCGTCCCCCTTCATAATTCAAAATTATAGAAGAAACTCGTCAATCCCGTATGACAAAATGGTAGATTTCTTTATAAAATCCTGCCATCTTATCATTCATCTGTCTCCCTCGATTTGCAAGTTCTATTATGGGATCTCATCAAAAAAACCGCGCAGAGCGCGGTTAAAGTCGTCATATCATCCTAAATCTATGGGCTTCCTGGTATCTCCATCTCTTCGGCGGATGCGGAAATCTCCTCAGGCAGCTGTCCGAAGGACATACCCGGTACCACGCGAGGCTTGTATTCGATAACGTCGGAGGAATAGATGGAAACGAACAGTTTGCCTGGAACCGCCTGAGCTCGGATGAGTATCGGCTGATTGTAGAGATTCTGAAAGACAAAATCCGGTCCGTCCCAGCTAACTGTCGCGTCACGTCCCGGTCTCACATAAGGAACGTTGCGGCTGTGAGAGTAACGCTTCACAATATGAAGTCCCGCACGGTCGCTCGCATTGAACAAGGTTGAGGAGACCTGACAGATCCCGCCTCCGATCCCTTCCGATAATTCCCCTCTTACGATGACCGGAGCATCCAGGTAACCTTTTTCTCTGGTGCGTTTGCCGACGATTTTATTGAAGGAGAATACTTCCCCAGGAAAAATGACCGTATTATTAATCGCTCTGGCAGCCAGAAGGATGTTATGCGATCGGTTCTTGTTGCGGACGTTATAATAAGTTGCATAGTGACCAATCGGTTTTTCTCTAATATTCGCCAATAATTCGCGATCAACACGCGGATAAACGTTGTCAAGCGGCACATCGATAACCGACGAGCCTGTACCGTAGAAGTATTCGAAGAACTTCTCGGTAAACATCCTCTCATTCAGTCTGTGTCCCGGTTCTTCGGATTTAATTCCACCGTAATCATTAATGACCGCGTTACGAGGGCTTTCATAGCTCTGTCTCTCCAAGATTCTCAGAAGCCGATCGAATTTGTCCAAATCCACCATTGTGAAACCAGGTGAAGCATAATCCGCGCGATCGATGATGACAGGAGGTTGCCCTTGCAGCGTTACTGTTAAATGCTCGGCGCTATCGACCGTCTTGAACATCCATAATATTCCTGTTAACCAAAGCCAGTTCATAAAGCGTCCTCGACTCTCCATTTTTTGGAGATATTGTGCCCGCTTTTCATGAAAGTATCCTGTTCACTTGTTGAACAGCTGGAGATGAAACTGTTCTCGCCCAATCCCATTTAAGAAGTCGATTTTCCGTTTCTCATAGAAATCCTGCCCATTCCCGCGTTCAAAGAACCAGACACAATCGATTAAGATGCTTAACTTGTATACATCGAATAGATGCAATTCTTCCGAGCTTTGCAGCGCCCTGTATTTCGTATACTCGGCAACAACCTCTCTAGCCTTCCCCATATCAAGTACTTCGTCATGATCGTGACGCCAAGCCCAAGACTCGATTAAACCTACGAGATCAAACAGAAGATACGTGTAGTTGGCATCGTCAAAGTCGAGCAAAGCATGGAACTCATCATTTAAATAAAGCACATTGGAGAAGTGGAAATCCGCGTGACAGATCCCCATCGGCAGCGACTGCGGGAGCTGAAGCTGTAGCAGCTCTTGCTCATGCCAAGCGAACTTCTCCATCGCAGCTGTCGTGTTTATTCTGCGAGAAGCTTGATCGGCAAGCTCACGGCAAAGTTCTACGCTGTAATTCCATCGCTCTTGTTTATTTACAGGAGAGTAGTGCTGTGTGAGGGTGTGCAACTCTGCCGCTTTCTGAATGAGCTGCTTCCTTTGGTCCATCGTGGGCTCCTCGATATGTTGACCGTCCAAAAATTCGAAGAGGACATAGGGCTTCTGCTCATGAACGCCGATATAGCCACCATGCTTATTGATGATAGGTGCCGGACAAGGATAGTGCTGCTCCTTCAAGTAAGCGAGGAGGCTTACTTCGAATAAGACGGATTCCTCCTTGCGATTCTCATAATATCTGAACACATATCTCCCACTAGTGGTGTGGAGAACGATATTGGTTTGCACGGCCCCGCCTGCACAAGGGTCAGAATGAACCCATTCACCAAGATCGTAGTTTGAAAGGATATGGAGCAGTTCCTTGTTGCTGAACGTGGTTTTGATCGCCATCTGTCGTCACTTCCTTCCACTTATATTTTCAAGATATTCCCACGTTTTCCTGCCAACTTCATCACCAGCGCGCAGCCCAAATCCGAGATGGAATATGACGAGCCTAAGCGAAATATGATGGTGAAAAAGCGTTCGTGTGGAGGCGGATGTCAAATGACGAATTTTAATTTCCAAGTTACAACCGGAATTTTGCCGAAATATGAGCCAAGCATCGCGGTCAATCTGCTCATCCCGGGCATCATGGTAGCTACTGCGACCGACCATACGGATGGAGAGTCGCCTAAAGTCGGTCTTTATCGTTCGATAAACGGTGGCGATTCATGGACAACCTCGTTACTTCCGCTGCCACCGGGAATATTCACCGGAGCGGAGTGCGCGTCCGTTGCATACAGATTCCCTAGCACCTTTATCGTCAGCGCTCATGTTTTCCCCGGACATCAATTCGGATCGACCTTTGTCTATGTTTCTAACGATAATGGCGCCACGTTCAGCAATCCAATACTTGTCGCGCCCGGTTACGGCACTTACATTAATAATGACGAGACCTTCCTAATCGCAGATAACGGACAATCTAGCCCCTACTTGGGCAATGTTTATGTCGTGAGAGCCAATCAGTTCAATGTCGCTAATAACGGCAATATTACAGCTTTCTTAGATCGTTCGAGAGATGGAGGCTTGACTTGGGATACGCCTATCCTGCTCTCCAGCCCCGTGGACAAAGTAAGAAGGCCGGCCGTAACCGTCGATCTATCGGGCATTGTCTATACAGCTTGGATTACAGTGAACACGCCGAATGACCGCTACTACATCCGTCGTTCATTCGACGGCGGGACGACCTTCGGCAACGCGATAATTGTCTCGGACGTCGTCCCAGTTCCACTCGTGCTCCCGGTACCCGGCTATGGCTTCAGGGTATTGACCTACCCAAGCATATCTTGTGACAGGTCCATCGGGCCTAACACCGGCGCGGTGTATGCCGTATGGCAGGATAACCGTCTGGGCTACGCCGACATCTTCATGTCCAAATCGGTCAATGAAGGCGCAGCTTGGTCGCCGCCAGTCAGCATTACGGGAGCTCCGGCCGGTTCGCAGAACTTCTTCCCATTCATTGACGTCGACCCGTTAACGGGCGTCGTTAATATCGTCTATTATAGCAATCAAGTGAATAACTTCGATCTTGACGTCTATGTGGCGCGATCCATTAACGGAGGGCAAACATTCACGAATACGCGGATCACGAATGTCTCCTTCAGCCCTAATACGGGGCAAGTTGGCCCCGATCCCGTTAAGACGATCGGCGATTATATCACGATCACAAGCGTTCCTCCCGGCGGCTATATCGCAACATGGATGAGCACTGCGCCAGGATCGCAGACTATATTTGCTGGGTACTCTGATATCATCATCCCATAGTCTAGACGTCAGTTTGTTACGCGCAAAAAAAGCCTGTTCCTGACATGTCGTCAGGAGCAGGCTTTTGTTTAAGACGCGGTTCCCATAACTACATATTTCGAATTTGTCGTCACCCACGAATCATTGCCAATTCGGCACCAACCGGGCTTCACCTCAAGTATCTTCCAGGCGCTTCTTGCAGGTAGTACTTTTATTATAGTTCCTGCGCCGTTCCTCATATTCAAGGCAGACTTTAGCGTGACAACCGACGGGTAGACGGTGAAGGTCATGCTTGTGCTTGATGTACCGGATTTGGGATCAGATTCAACTAGGCTTCTCGAATAAACGGTTACGGTGTACGTCCCCGGAATTGTCGGTTTAAAGGTATAGGAATAATTGCTTGCACTCTGAGCGGGTAACCATGTGTCTTTACCGTTTATCGTGTACTTCGCCGCCATCCTGTATGCAGGAGTCGATTGAGCATTCACAGAAACCGTATTTCCAATTATTTTATTGGGGATACTAAGCCCCGATATCGTTGGTGTAATCACATTTGAAGGAATCACTAACTGCGGATTATCTAATGGCGACGGTGCTGTAGGGAACGGTGTTGGTGGATTTGGCGGTGTTACATGCACCGGGTCGAACCGAGTCAAGTCATAGGTTTCGATTATACTCACTAACTTTCGCGAGTATAGCGGATCTGTCGAATAACCTGCATCGTAGATTGATTTTGTTGCTTTCTTATAGTCACTCTCATTAATAACCGCACTGTATCTTTTACCCGTTAGGAATAAAGAATGATCCACGATGGAGTCATCCCAAGTCGGATACTTACGGAATGCTGATAATTCCTTCACCCATTGACTATCAATCATCTCATCCGCGTTAACCGTAACCGTATCTCCTGCCCAATTGTAACCTTTCTTGATTCCAAAGATGTTATTCGCATTCTTCACCAGGTCGCTTGTACCCCAATAACTCTCCAGAATCGATTGAGCTAGCGTCAAGGAAGGGAGCACACCATACTTGGACCAACCTGCCTTAGCCCCGTCTTGGATGGCGTCGATATAGATCGCCTTGGCCTTCGCGTTCAAGTTCCTGCCATCAAGCTCGACGACATTAGAACTCGGAAGAGTAACCTTGATGTGATTGCCAAGATAAATGACATCTACATCTACATTATCATTGCCATCTGCACCTACTACAACTCCAGTCTCAGCGTAGTAAGCATTGGTGGATTGGTTTATCATTACATAATCGTTTAAATCAATGGACATTTGAATCCCCCTAGTAATTTTTATCTATATAAGTAATACAGCTACCTGCATGTCTTCCGCCTGTTCAAAACAACAGCTCTGATTGTACACAATAAAAAAACAGGTGTACACATATACATATTTCCAAGTCGTAATTGTACACGCGCACATAAAAAAGAGCCTCTAGAATCGCTTCTAAGGCTCGCCTTGATATTCATTGTAGCTATAGAACCAAATCCGTTATCGCATTCCGCGTAAGCTGCAGCCAGGTTGCGATCGCACTCTCATAGTCCTTGCGTTCTAATTCCGTGAGAAATTGTTTTAATGAATCCACTGTTGATGCTAACCCCGATTTTCTAGTTGTAAACACAGGTTGGGCAGAATGTATCATGAAACGATTGTTAATATCTTGGAGGATCTCTAGCATAAGTTCGTTATGAGATGGAGCTATTAGAATACGGAGAAAGCGATACAAGGTCTCAAAGTATTGGACATGATCATTCTTTTCAGTCTCGGCTTCTAAGGATTCGACACACCTGCGTAAGGATTCAATGTCAAACGACAATCCTTTTTTCTGAGCCTTTTGTATGGTAGTCACAATAAAGGATTGCTGAACCTCATATGTATTAATGACTTCCTGCATCGAGAACCGAGTATGATTCACCGTTGAACCAAATTGGCTTTGAGTGGATAAAACCCCTTCTGACTCAAGTCTTTCTATTGCCCGCCTAATGGGTGTCCGACTCATATTTAACTCTTCGACTAAACTTTTTTCATTTAGAGGAGATCCAGGTTTTAAGCTACCTGATAGTACACGTTGTCGAATTTCATTGTAAGCTTGTTCTTCTAATGTTCTTGATCTTGGCATGGTACTTATCACCTCTTGATGGATAGCCTTATTGGTTTCAAAGGATATAATCCTTCATCGAATCTCTATGTGTTACTTTTAACATGTCGATGGCTTCTTCGTATTTATGTTGTTCCAGGATATCGACAACCACTTTAAATTGATTAATGGTACGTTCGATCCCTTGTTTACGATATTGAAACGCCGTTGCTGATGCTCCCGCGACAAATCGCGTCCATAAATCATTCATTACATCCTCCATCAGATGATTATGATTAACGCGGATAATGGAGGAATAGAAAGACGCCATCGTCTGAAAGAAAATCTGAGGCTGTTCTTTCTCAAATGCCAATTCTAATGTTTCGATACAGTCGCGTAATGTTGGAATATCAAATGTCAGTTGTTTTTTTTCTGCTTTCTCGATACTTGCTATGGCGAAGTAGAGCTGGATTTCGGCCATATTTAATATTTCCTGCATCGATATTTGAATATTATTGATAACCGATCCGTAATGACTGTGATGTGTAACTAATCCTTCTGATTCTAATCGCCCCAGAGCTCTTCGAATGGGAGTTCGACTCATCCCTAACTCATCAACCAATAGCGCCTCGGATAAATGAGTATCAGGCGTATATTTACCTTGTATAATGTGTTGTTTGATTATACTGTAGGCCTTCTGCTCAAGTGTTTGCGATTTCGGCATCGTTGTTCAACCCTCGTTCTCCATATCCTAATGAGCCTCACGCCCAGTAGTGGTGTGGGGTTTTTATGTTCCCCCTATCATTACCATTGATCATGTTTTTTTATTGTGTACAATGAGAACTGTGCTTCACGGGGCATTGCGCAGTGTTTTCGTGAACAGATTGAATACAACCTTGTCTACATGACAAGTTATCGTTGGTGTCGGGATATCCATTTTTGAACATGTTGTACAAATATGAATTTGAATGTGAAAGGGAGAATACAACAAATGAAAAAACTAATTACGTTGTTTATAGCTTTAGTCATGATTGCTGTTCTTATTCCTACAATGTCTTTTGCCGCTTCGACTACGAATGCCGTTATAATCAAAACAGCCAACTTCCACTACTCACCTAAAGTAACGAGTGGTACATATGGCTACGTCAAATCTGGGACAAGAATTCACGTCGTGAAATTCAATCAATGGTGGGTCAAAGCATCTTACAATGGCCATACAGGTTACCTATCAACTAATTATGTTAAGGTAAATGGAACGACGCAATCTTCAACTAAGAAAGCTTCAACCAAGCAAGTTAAAGCCAAACAAGCTGCTCAAACCGTTACACCAGCAGCGGCACAGTTGCCGCAAAGTGTTAACGATAAGGTGCAACGCATAATTGACCTGGGGAACAAGTACAAAGGCATTCCTTATGTCTACAGTGGTACGACGATTGTTAATGGTGAATTGCAAACAGCTGATTGTTCAGGACTTATGAAATACCTATTCAGCACGGTTGCAGGAATCAAACTGCCTTCAGGTTCAATCAATCAATCTACATTTGGTCAGTATGTGCCACGCGATCAAATTCAACCCGGTGACCTCGTGTTTTCTGATACCAATGGTGACGGCAAGACTAACCACGTCGGCGTCTATGTTGGCAATGACTTGGTTCTTCAAACTTATAGCGTAGGTATTGGCGTGACTTTCTCGAAGTGGACAGACTCGTTCTGGTATAACCATTGCACAGGCGCAAGACGGGTGATGTAGAATGCTGGACATGTATTGCGCATACCAATCCATTAACACGCCAGATGAAGTTCATGGATATGAATCATTGATTCATGGTTTGAAATCCAGGCAGCTTATATCGATGCTTACGCAAGCGAATCCAGCTCAAATGAACGAAATTCGTGAGATCGATCGCATGCTGAAGATTTTGGCTGTAAAATCCTTTATTTGTCCCGGAAAGAAACTGTTTATCAATTCACATCCTTTCTCCGATCAATTGATACCTTGGAATTGGGATGAATATACTCACGTGAAACCTGAACAAATTGTGATCGAGTTAACGGAGCATGCCCCTCTATCTTCTCACGTCATTGAAGAGATTGAGATGTATAAACAATTAGGTGTTCAATTCGCAATCGATGATTTGGGCCATGGTTACTTTAACTTCCCATTATTGGCGAGAATCAAGCCTTCTTACGTGAAGATCGCGAAAGAGGTCACGATGGACATTTGTAATTCGACCCAATCCTTCGAAATGTTCAAGCACCTTATTCATATGTGCGAAGTCCTGAACAGCAAGATCGTTGTTGAAGGCATTGAGAATATGGATCATTTCGAGAAAGTAATGGGTTATGCGGATTACTTTCAAGGATATTTCTTTAACAGGCCAGAGCGCATGTCCTAATAAAAAAAGCAAACTCAACGACATCGTTGATGTTTGCTTTTTGGTTTCTCTAAGACATTACAATGGTGCGTCTGCAAGAACCCAGGTTAAGTTTGTTGTATAGTGAGCATCCGGTACGATAACAGAGGAATCGGGTACGGTAAGAGATACAGTACCCATTTCCTTCCCAACATCCGCAATAGATACGATTTGAGCAGCACCACTTGGATCTAATGTTATTGCCGAAGCTACTGGTGCAAGCGCTTGAGCATTTACAGAATTAACGTACGGGGCGCTTAGTGCTAGCTGGGCACCAATCAACTCTGGCCCATTACCATTAGCTCTGAATTGCCCATTCTGGCTAACTGTTAACGTCCAGCCTGCATTTGACCCGCGATCATCTGTCACTTGAACAAAGTCTATATTCGAGTAATAAATGTGATCGCTACCAGAACCAGAAGCTATCTGAGGGTTGAAATGAATATCGGATACATAGTCAAGACTTAATGGTCCCTTTGTTCCCGGATCATGAATAAAGGTCACATCTGCGTATGAATCCATAGAGTCAGCAGCGGCTGCATATGCCGGTAAGCCTACTGATAGGACTGTAGTTAAAGATACTGCACCTGCTAAAGTTAATTTCGCCAGTTTTAACATGCGATTTCCTCCAATTATCTGAACACCCATAGGTAATATTCCTTATAACCCTTCCCATATGATGCCTATATAGGCATCAAGAACCAATACCACACCACCAATTTAACTCCGTGTTCTCATTATTTCAAGTCATTTTTATTTCATGTTTTTCGCGTTAGAATGACGTTTTCTTATGTAAAAAAGGGTTAACTTTTGCTTGATGATACAAGAAAATGCCATACATGCTTATCGGTGGGATGTAGATCAACCTACCAATAAGTTTGTATGGCATTCGTGATGATTTTGACGGATTTTCTTTCGTTCTTCATTAAAGTGGCGTATCCGTTAACGTCCAAAGTAATTGCGTGGAGTATTTGGCGCTTATAACTTTAGCCGTTGTACCAGGTACGAAGAGCCTTACACTTGTCGAGCCTTGTACATTATCTTTACCATAGCCTAGTGTCCAGGTTCCGCTTCCCTTCCCTGTAGCTGCTTTGGCTACATCTTGGGCAGCACCGTTTGGATCTAGTGTGACTGAATCCGATACTGGAGCATATTGCTCAGCAGTGATTGAGTTTACGTACGGGTTTATTAATGTCAGTTCCGCACCAGATAATACGTTACTTCCACTCATGAATTGCCCGTTCTGTTCGACCGTTAACCTCCAACCTGAGTTTGTTCTACGGTGATCTGTTACTTGTACAAAGTTCGGTACTTGAATTGTGGAACCACTTGATGTTTGTTTTACTTGATCTAATTGAGCTGTATAAACTTGATTATTGCCGGAAACTTGAAGCTTGCCAAAATGGAAGTTCGATACATAATCAATACTTAACGCATTCTTTATTCCTGGCTCATGCGGATCATTCGAATCTGTTGGATCAACAGGTCTTACTGTACTTGCCGGGTTTGATGGATCTACTGGATTCTTTGCTTCTGCAGTTACCGTCACATCTGTCGCCTCACTCGTATTGCCTGCAACATCCGTTACACTCGAGCTTACATGATCTCCCTCGAATAAGCTATCCGGCGTGACAGATACTGAGTAAGAACCATCTGCACCTGCTATCGTGCTTAGGGTCGAATGGTCAGGAAAAGTTATTGTTAGCGTACTATTCACTTCCGCCGTTCCTGTAATCGCTGTGCTTACATCTGTTACGGAGTTCACTACTGGCGGCAACACCATTTTGTCGACCGTAAAGTGAACCGTTGTTTGGTTTCCAGCATGATCCGTCAACACTAAAGTGTGTGTTCCATCAGTTGGATTGATGGCTTCAGAATCGATGTTTGTTCCATCTAACGTCGCCGTTTCAATTCCACTTAGTGCATCACTGAAACTTATGTTGGTTGCAGTCGTGTTGTTATATAATTGACCTTCCACATAGTTTGTAAACGGTGCTTCTTTATCCAAGTTAACCGTGAAAATCGCACCTGGATCTGTGGCAGGATCGCTTTGGTTTCCATAAATATCTTTAGCTCTTACTTGAATATTAGTCGTACCCGGTGTTGTAACCGTGTAGTCAGCACCTGTAGTTGTTGCATTTGTTAGACCAGTTGAACGCCAAGTTGCACCGTTGTCTGTTGACATTTCATAGGTTGTAAGGTCAACAACAGCGTCAACGTCACTTGCCGTAAAGTGAACGGTTGTATTTTGGTTTGTCCAGTTGCCTGCTCCACCTGTATAACCTGCTGGACTTATTACACTTGAAGCAGTTATTGTCGGAGGTCCAACAAGTGTAATTACCGGATTGCTTAACTTTATAATAGTTTGGGCATTTGTTCCAGTAGCAACACCATCGTCCAGAAAACAGTTAATGTAGGTTACAGGGTTTGTAGCAGTAAATGTCACTGTGTATCTCCCATTACTTAGTGGTAGCGCGCCTGTAGAATTCAATTTAAAGCCCATTGGAGAGTCATTACGTACATTCAATGCTACTATTGGTGTCCCTTGTATCTGAATATATTGTATATCTGCAGAGACTTTGTACTGTTTACCTACAACTGTATTTATCGCGTGAGATACAATATTAACATTTTGCCCACCAGTTAAATCTTGATTACTTAGCAATATCCCTCCAGTTGTTGGTTGTACCTTAGCAAATTGTCCATGAGGATCTGCAGTATACCAACCATCACCATTATAAGATAAGTTGGTAACACTTTGGCCGTTCGTGGCACCTCCGCCAGTTTGCGTAAACGACGCAAATAACCAACTCGGAAAACTATTATCCGTACTATTGAAATTAAAAGTAGTGTTTTGGAATAAATTTGATCCTGCTGCATATGCAACAGGAGCTTTAAGATCCCTAAGGATCGGAAATGATGTTATGAACAGTACATTCGCTAATATAGTCGATACAATCATTTTTTTGACATTCATAAGGCATCACATCCTTTCTTAAATGATCTGTAAATCATTTGTTTAGGGTGCATCTGTTAACGTCCACGTCAATGATGTGGTATATTCTGCATCCTTAACTTTAACCGTTTTACCAGGCACATAGAGCGTTACACTGGTCGCACCTTCTTCAGCATTACCATAGGCTGTTGTCCAGGTTCCGATTCCCTTACCTGCTGGGGCATATGCTACATCTTGAGCTGCACCAGTCGGATCTATAGTTACGTCAAAAGCTGTTGGTGCATACGATTGAGCATTTATAGATTTTTCTATTGGATTAGTTAATTTCAGAACTGCGCCTGTTAACCTATTTACACCAGAATTAGCCGCGAATTGTCCATTTTGTTGAACAGTTAAATGCCATCCTGCTTCTGTACCACGATTGTCTGTTACTTGAACTAAGATTGGACCCGATGTACCTTGATCTAATTGAGCAGTATAAGTTTGATCATTGCCTGAAATGACTTGTGAGCCAAAATGAATGTCTGGTACGAAGTCCAATCTTAACGGAGCCCCTGCCATATTAGCCGTGACTGAACCACTTGCATTGCCTCCTGAGTCTGTCTGCATAACCGAAGCCGTGCCGCCATTATTATAATCTGACGCTGGAATCGGCACATTCCAGTAGCCGCTACCATCGACAGTAGCTATTCCTGTTGTTCCATCCGGGAACGTCACCTTAATCATACCTTCTGGAATTCCCGCTCCTGTCAGCATCGTATCATTCAACTTCACTGTATTTACAGTGGGAGATTCCAGTTGATAATAATACGTGACGGTCTTCGGATTCGTTGTAAATGTGCCGCTTAGACTCGGGGACTTGCTAGCATTGAGCATATACCACGAGATAGTTGGTATTGGTGCTGTATACAGATCACCGTCGTATCCATTTAGAGTAGTAAGCGGCGCAGCTGTCGTCTCATTGTCGTACTTATATTGTACAGTTACGTTACATGACACCAACTCTATGATTTGGTTCGTACTCCAACTCGCGATAAATACATTATCTTGAGCATCAACCATTATGCCTGAAGGATCATATCCTCCAGAATCAAATGTGGATTGAACCCCGGCTGGTGATATTCTGATGATTGTTTTATTACCTCGGTTTCCAACGAATAAATTTCCTGCAGCATCCAATGCCATACCTGATGGTTGAGATAGATCTTCGGCATAAACCTGTGTAGTACCATCTGTTGCAATTTTATATACTTTACCCGTCGATTGTATTGAAGCAAACATATCACCAGCACTGTTAAAAATGATATCCCACACTCCGTTCAATGAACCAGTGCCCATTGGTAAAGTAGCAAATGTGGATTGAACCCCAGCTTGCGTTATTTTCGTTATCGCACCTCTATATCTATCTGTAACATACACATTATTACTACGATCAACCGCTATATCATACGGATTACTTGTACCAGGTACAGTAGCAAATGTAGATGTAGTCCCAGCAGGCGTTATTTTTGTAATATTTCCATTATTACTTGTACCATAGGCATACATATTTCCCGCGCTATCTAGAGCAATACCAGTCGTTTGACCAGGAATACTCGCGAAAGTTGATTTCACTTTAGAAGGTGTGATTTTGGTAACGGAACTCCCGCTAGAACTTGCAACATATATGTTTCCAGCACTATCTTGAATGAGGTGTACTGGTGAACTTATTCCTGATAGATATTCGATCCCTGTTGAAGCAAAGACTTGAGTAGGTGCCACAATAGGTGCCACAATCAAA
The DNA here is from genome assembly GCF_056269245.1 of Paenibacillus sp. J31R98. Lineage (NCBI taxonomy): Bacteria > Bacillati > Bacillota > Bacilli > Caryophanales > Paenibacillaceae > Paenibacillus > Paenibacillus sp. J31R98. Next base: position 956,429 of record NZ_JBWDNO010000001.1, on the reverse strand, counting down.
ATCACTAAAGTAGCCACTGCCGCTGCCCCTATTAGAGCCCTGAGCTTGGAAATGATAATTTTCATGTTTTTCTTTATCTTGTATCTCATGTTTTTCACCCACATCCTAACTGGCATATGAAAAGCACCCTTCATTACAAACCTAAAGCTTAAACTTCATCTTTCTTTTCTTCCTTTTCTTCCTTCTTCGAACGTCTCCCCAAGAAGAATACGAAAATCAACAGTAACAGCAGCAATATAGACCAGCCTATGATGTACCACATCGTATAATCTTTGTGTATTTCTACAGCTGAAGCATTCAAATGTTTAGCAGTATCGCCCTTAATCGTAAAGAATCTTGTCCATTTCCAGGTCTGGTCGCCATCTGTAGCAGTCATGTCTAAACGGTATGTTCCGGATTCAAACTCTTGGTTATCCCAACTAATTGCGTAATCAAAGTTCGAATTAGGTGCCATTCTTAAATTTTCTTTTTTGGTTTCATGAAGTACCTTTTGCCCTTGTTCCGAATAGATGCTGGCATCCACACTTAAATTCTTTAACATAGCTGGCTTCACGTTCTGCAAGTTGGCCGTTACCACGTTGCGAGCATTTACTTGTGTAGGTTTGATTTCATTTAGTCGCAGATCCGGCTTGATTGTTTTATCCGTTTCGCTTAATACAACGCCGATGACATATGCATAATCGTTCTTTATTTGAACAGCATCAGCTTTTTTGGAGGCGCTAACTTTATCCTCTTTCTCTTTGAAATAAAGACCGCCTAATATAACACCATCAAACTTTTCCTTAGGCATTTCAACAACAACTTTTAGTGTTACAGTACTTTTGGCTGGGAGTTTCGTTTCTTTCTGTACTGTAGTAATCTTTGAAAATGGTATTTTTAACGTGTCGTCAAATTTCGGATTAGTCGTACTGTAATCAGCGATACCATTACTGTTCGTAATCGCTGTATTAGCATTGGTTTCTACAATGACCGCTCTTTTTGTATTATTTCTCATCGTTATATGAAGGGTTTGTTTCTGTCCTGGCTTCATCTTCAAATCAAAATATGTTTCATTCTTGGCGATTTGATTGTCAGGAATGACTGCCGAGACAGCAAACTTCATTTCTGCTGCATTCGCATGAATAAGTTGAATATTTATGATAAACGTAAGTACCAGAATACTTAGTAGAATTTTCTTTGTTATTTTCATCATTAGGCCTCTCTTTAATTAATTTAAGTTGCTCGGGTTTCCTCATTGAAGAAGGCAAACTTCAACATATCCAAGAAGTTTGCCTCCGGTTTGAACCACTGAATCAATCGAATCTTACAAAGGTGAATCGGATAGAGTCCAAGTTAAAGTTGTTTTATATGGCTCATTCGCTACTTTAGGAGTCACTCCGGGCACGAAGAGGCTTACACTTGCTGCGGCTACAGTAAGATCATTACCATAAGCGGTTGTCCATGTCCCCATACCCTTGCCATTATTTGCGATCTCCACATTAGAATCAACGCCTGGATCTAATGTGACTTCACTTGCATTTGGAGCAAGACTTTGTGAGATCATAGAGTTCGCAGAAGGATTCTTCAATTGAAGTTGAGCACCAGTCAGGATAGCACCGCCAGTCGTTTGGAATTGTCCATTCTGTTTAACGGTCAATTTCCATCCTGTATTTGTTCCACGATCATCTGTTACTTGTACAAAGTTAGGTACTTGAGCCGGTGAACCACTTTTCATAACCGTATCCAATTTCGCGTAGTATGTTTTATCAGAGCTAGAAATCACATTTGTACCGAAATGCAGGTTGGATACATAGTCAATACTGAGTGGACCAAAAGTCCCGTTCTGATGCGGATCGTCAGGATCTGTCGTGTTTGGTGTAACAGGGTTTGTTGGTTGTGTTGGATCTACCGGCGTTACAGGAGTTGTATTCTGTTCAAATGTGATATCTGCAACTGAATCCATTTGTCCAACTGGCGCTGCAAAGGCTGGTACTCCTACTGACAATATTGTGATTAAAGATAGTGCACAGATTAAAGTTAATTTGGTTGATTTCATACTTCAAACTTTCCTCCAATTAAGATGAATGAATTCATTAAGTACTACAAAAAATATAAGTAACATAAAAACCTTAGCTTTGTTTTACCGAATCAAAGTTAAAGTGAACAACATGATTGAATCCTGTATAAGGACTTATGGCTTTCGGACCATTGCATCACTCCCAACATCGCTTTATACTTTTTATTGTACACAATGTGTTTATAAATAATAGTGTTATTATTATGCAATTCTTATTGAATTGGAAATATGTAGATTTTTTAGTAATTTAAAGTTAGTTTAAATATATAAAATAATCTATATTGGAAAATTTTATATATAAAATTATACAAACTGATCAACAGCCTTCACTTTAGTTGTATACAATAAAAAAGCCCGCGTATTTACGCGGACTGGTTACCCGAGCAAAACTGTAACGGTCGCCACAGTGCTTACTCGAGTAAATATAACCTTCTCTAAAATGTAGCGGTTGTCATAGCGCTTATTAGCGTTCATGGCAACCGCTAGCGTTGCCGTAGAGTTTGGACTCACGCTTGCCCCTATTACTTTCGCAACAGTCCGCCCACGAATTACGCAGACTTCTCCTTAATAGTAATAACCTCCGTCATACCCGCCAAATCCGCCGAAGCCTCCAAATCCGCCAAACCCAGCAAACAAACCAATTGCGAGTAAATCAAACAACAGTAATGGAAGAAGGAATTTCACTTTTACCGCTTTCCCTTCTTCCTGTCTGTACTGAGTCAGAACCACGCGATTCCCCTGAACTTGTGTCAGTACCCCTGTAACGATTGTTCCGTCCTTCTTGACCGCATAGATCTTCTTGCCGTAATATTTCGCAATCTGGTTTTTGCTTACAGCCATATGTGTCTCCCCTTCCTAATCTGTACGACGACTACTTTATTAATCTATTCAATCGCATAGGAAGATGACTGGGATTTTCATAGAATTGGTTCCTATCATGGGTATAATTCGGTCATTACCAAAAATATAGCATTGTGTTCTTGGCGAAAGTTTCTTATTTTTAAGAGGCTTGCGTTTTTTTGTTGTGACAAGAAGTTGCTAGATTTGACAACTAGACTCGAGGTGAATGATGAGACAATTAATCCTTGCTTTCTTCTCGCTATTAATCGTGCTAACAGTGGCTATTCCGGCTACCAATGCGGCACCAGCGACGATTGGGCTGTTTCTGGATGGGAAGAAGTTAAGCTCGGCTGTTGCCCCAAGGTTGATCAATCAGACCACAATGGTGCCGATTCGTGTCATCGCGGAAGGATTAGGCGCGGACGTGAATTGGAATAAGAAGAGCCAGATTACAACCCTATCTAAGGATAAGACGACAATCGTCCTGCCGATTAACGGTGAATATGCGCTTCTAGGCGGGCGAACAATCCCGTTGGAGCAGCCGGCAGTCGTCATTAATGGAGTAACGATGCTTCCGATTCGTTTTGTCGCCGAGAATCTTGGTCTTATCGTAAAATGGAACGCTTCCGCTTATGCAGTCGGTTTGTGGAGATCGAATAACGGCGTCTCCGGCAGTGATCCTGCCACCGATCCAAGCATACCTAGCATTCCTCCGGAACAATATCCGTCGCTGCAGGCTATTGAATTGGACAATAATCAAATTACGATCGCTACGAACGGGAACTTCTCACCTAGCGTTACGACTTTAACCAATCCGGATCGTCTTGTCATTAATCTGCCAGGTGTAACGTTTAATGGGGCAATTAGTAAGCCTGCCGCGAATACGGTGGGTGAAGTTACGGGCATCTCTACAAGCAATCCGTATATTTCGGATATTCGTTACATAATGAAAGATCCGGAATCGTCGACCATCCAAGTCGTAGCGGATTTGAAACAGAAGGTAAGCTACCAGATCATTAACACTGGTGAATCGTCTAAGCTGGTCATTCAGATGAAATCGGCACCGCCCGCAAACTCGGTCTCCAAGTCGGCGATTTATATTTATCAGTCGCATAGTAGAGAATCGTGGATTCCCGAATTGCCGGGCATTACGAATCCCGATCTCGCATACAATGCAACAACGAATGTTACCATGCTAGGCGCGCGGTTAGCCGGCATCCTCCAAGCAATGGGTGCGGAGGTTTATCAAACTTCATATGATTACGCATCGATTTACGGCAGCCAGTTCAGTTATTCGAAATCATACGTATACTCAGGCAAAACAATCGCCAATCAACTGGCTCAACATCCGCAAATCAAGTACTTGTTCGATCTTCATCGCGACACGAGTCCACGAAACGAGACGACAGTCAACATTCGCGGAACCAACTATGCCAAATTATATTTTGTCATCGGACTTGAGAATCCGAATTGGAAGCAGAACGCTGCCTTCGCCAGCAAATTACAAGCTCTGGTCACGTCCAAATACCCAGGTCTGTCCAGAGGAATCTACTATAAAGATAAGAGCGTCGGTAACGGATGGTATAATCAGAACTACTCTCCGAACAGCGCTTTGATCGAAGTCGGCGGAACGGCTAATACACTTGCGGAGTCTAATCGGACGATGGATATATTGGCTCAAGCCATTAATCAAATCCGTTTGAGCGAGCAGTAGCTAGCCGAGTAAATAATGAAGTAAATAAAAAATGCCTTTAAACACTTGGAATCCATGTGTCTAAAGGCATTTTATATTTGCCGTGAATGAACTATTTCTGCTTGATTACTCTTCTGAAGAAGAGGAATACCACGACAAGTACGGCGACAGCAATAATCGCCGTCCATGTTTTATGCTGTGTTGTGCCAGTATCTCCTGCAGATTCATAGCCTTCGGGAAGAACGACATCAGTGGCTTGATTATCAGCAACTGACGAATCAACGGCATCAGTTATATCGGCAGCTGAATCCGTTGTATTCGCGCTATCTTCTGAGGTTGTTGCCGAGTCAGGTGCGTTGTTTACCTGAGAGCTTGCGTTACCTGCGCTTGTTGAATCTGGTGCATTCTCGGGTGTTGTTGCAGGTTCCGGAGGTGTTGTTTCTTTAGGCACGGCTACTGTGAATGAATAATCACCTTTGATATTGTGACCGTCCTCTCCGATGATCCGCCAACTAACGGTATACGTACCATCCGCAAGTGGAGCATCGAACACGCCTGTCACATTATCTTTGCCGGCATCAACTTTAACAGAGACTTCCTTCTTAGCTGCATCGGTTACCGTAAGCACAACAAGAGGCTGAATCTCGGTTGCAAAGTTCAACTTGATTTCCCTCAGCTCCGCTTTGACACTCTCTCCTTTGGCTGGTGTTGAATTTTTCAATTCCGTATGTGCTGAAGCCATCTGTGGTAGTAAAAGTACAGCAAATAGAATGAAACATCCTGCAATGAATTTGTTCATGTATAGATCTCCTTATTATTAAATCAGAAACAGTATAACATGACTCGACTTCCATGAGATGACTCTTTCGGGCTAGGAGATGTTTCCATGCCAAATAAAAACTGCCGAGCGGGTCGGCAGCTTAGTTGATCTATATCATGTAGCAATTCGATTCGCGTACTCACTCCACACCCGCCGAAGCTGCTCGACTTCCAGCCGATTCGTCGCTGACAGCGTCTGCCCATTCAGATTTCGGCAGAACTCATTGGTCAGAATACCTTCCAGCGTGAGATGATACTTGGCGTTCGCGGGATACAGCTGTCTCTCGATTAAGGAGGCCACACTTAACAAATCAGCCAGAGCGGATGCTTCCTCACCGCGTTCCTTCCAGTTCTCCACGAGCCGAACGTACAGCTCCGGATGGAAGTTTGCCATAACGCCGCTGAAGCCTGCCGCACCTAGCTTGAGCGACGGCAGCAAGGTCGCCGCATTCGCATTAAATATCTGCAGTCCGCTGCCGCTCGCCGCATCGAGCTTGAGCCGAATGGCTTCGATGTCGCAGCTGGTATCCTTTAAGAAACGGAACCTTCCGTGGTCGGCGCACCACTCAATTATCTTTGGAGACAATAGCCGCTTATACGGATACGGGCATTCATATAAGCCAAGCGTTACTTCCTCCGGGAGATGCGGCAGCAACTGCTCCATCCGTTCTATCCATACCTCGTCCGATTCCTCTTGCGAGGTGAGTCGGTTCGTAATTAAGACCAACGCATCAATTCCGGTTTCGGCCATCTTGTTTAATTCCTTGACCTGATCCTCGAACGAATCGGATATATGGCCGGAAGCAATGACCGGCACGCGCCCCGCGGCTGTACGTTTAACGAACGATGCGAGTGATACCCTCTCTTCCAAACTGAGGTAAAACATTTCGCTCGATTGACACACTGCGAATAATCCGTGCACGCCGCGCTCTATATACCATTCGATCAACTTCTCGAGCCCGGCATAATCGATCCGGTTATCGCTCGTGTATGGGGTGACCATCGTAGGCCACACTCCCCCATTTATCCCTAATCGCAACTCGCTCACCTCCGCAGAATCTGAAGCTCCTCGTCTCATGTATTCGCGAAGAGAATTGATTATCCTGTTAGCAGCGAGCGATGAATACGAATTCCAATCCCGGACGATCAGGTGCATCTCGGATGTCATCAACCATAAAGCCCACAGCAGCAAGAGAGTCCATAATCTCAGACTTGCTCCGGAAGCTCAGTGTCGAGTCTGAATTCAGTACCGACCCGTCTTTATGGAATACAAACGTGTGCCGGAATGCGACAAGCGGCAGTTGCACATCCACGAGATCCGTCCACGACTCAATCTCTCCGAAGTCCGGCGTTTCAATCCGTTGATAGGTTTGCTCACGATTCCAATTCTTCCATGCTTCCTTCGCTGGATCACGCACCTCGAAGACGAGCCGTCCACCTGTCCGCAATGCCTCACGGCAAGCACGAAGAACAGACATCCACTCTTCTTCAGTTACGAAGACTTGTGCGACATTGCCAGTCATCGTGATTAGATCCGATTGCAATCCAGCAAGCATAGACGTTGTTCCATGAATCCAGTTTACTCGATCCGCATACGGCTTTCGACTTGCTACGTTAAGCGAAGCAAGGGCTGGATCGATGCCAACAACCTCCTTGCCAAGGGCAGCAAGCCGGCATGCAAGGAAACCAGTGCCACAGCCAATATCAATCACGGACTGAGCGCCGAACTCCTCTGCCATTGCTACATAGGGGTCAAGATCCTCGCGTTCTAGCGAATCGAATAAATCATACACATCGGCAAGCCGCGGTTCTTCAAATAGTTGATCAGCCATTCCTATCCCCCTAGCTTCATGATTGCTTCCTGAATTGTTAATACCTCTTCAGTCATCAAGGCCATATCCTTCAGCAGTACCTTCCCTGCATTTGCTTCATTCTCGCCAATTAGCACGACGTACCTGATTTGTTTCGAAGAAGCTGTTGCAAGCGATTTTTTAAGTTTCCGTCTACTAAGGTCTATACTTGTACGGATCCCGCTCGCCCTCAGCATTGCCGCAGAACCAAGGACTTCTGTAATCGTATCGCCAATCGGGATGACCGTAACCAGGCTGCCTTGCATTTGAAGGGGCCGATTCTCAAGCAACTCCATGATGGATTCCATGCCAAAAGAAATGCCGACCGTAGGATACTGAATATCATCCCTACCGACCAACTGTCCAATGATGGCATCATATCGTCCACCGCCGCCTAAGCTTGAACTAAACGTTCCAGAAGCATCAAAAATCTCATAAACCGTTCCCGTATAGAACGATAACCCTCGCGATAGAAAGGGATCGAACTTGCATGGCTCTAAACCTAACTTCTTAATCATATTCTGCAACAACTTCACTTCTTGCGCGCCTGGGTATTCTTCCAATGCATATTTTCTTGCTACTTGTTCAAACGTGGGGTTTTCCATCTGGATGAGATCAGTTATTGCTCCCGTTACTCGCGAGTCTAGTCCGTTACCTAGCAGTTCTTTACTAACACCATCTTTTCCGATTTTCTCGATTTTGTCGAGTGTCAACATGACTGAAAGCAATTTCTCCGCCGGTACGCCAACAGACTCTAACACCTCGCACAGAAAACGCCTATTATTCCACCTAAGTGTAACTGGAATCTCGAGCCTCTTGAAAACCTCAATAGCTAACAGCATCAACTCCGCCTCTGCCTCAGGTCCCGCGACGCCAACGACATCAACATCACACTGTAGAAATTCACGTAATCGGCCTCGTTTAACAGGTCCGTCCCGAAAGACCTTCCCAATCTCATACCGCTTGTAAGGAAACTCGATACCAGGATTTAAGGCAATCACCTTGGCAAAAGGAATCGTGAGATCATAGCGAAGTCCAAGCTTCCTTGAGCCCTGATCTGTTAATTGGTACATTTCCTTCAGAATTTCGTCGCCGCCCGCATACTTGGATGACAGAAGATCAAGTTCATTCAATATCGTGGACTCCATGGACTCAAAATCATACAATTCAAACACGTCTTGAAGCGTGGCTTGAACTTTTTTTCTTAGCGCTTGCTCTGTACCCAAGAAATCATAGGTCCCTTTTACATTTTGCATACCGATCATCCTTTTCTTTAGATAAAATAAAAAAACACGCAGGACCTCTTGGTCCTGCGCGTTTCATATGCCGCAGGGAGGCCAACGCGAGAAGCGTTAGCCCACCCTGAATTTATACAGGTGTGCTAACGCTGTTTGTGATGATGAAATTGTGTCAGTTTAGATGGTTGCATGGGTTCTGACCGCCTTCAACATAGGATTACATGGATTATAACGAATGACTAAACTTCATGCAAGCGGCTTTTCAATAAATGGGCTGGGCAGGATTCCGAACGATTGTGCTCATACCTTGTCCACTTGTTCGATCACGACAAAAGCGCCTGCGGTCGTAGCCGTATGAGTAATGCTGAGATGGCAAATGTACGGCGTTCCGATTTGACGATGGACATTCTCGGACAATACGATTACGGGCTTGCCCCAATCGTCGGGCAGCACCTCGATATCTCGCATGCCAATCCCCTGCGGCAGCGCGAGGCCAAGCGCCTTCATTAGCGCTTCCTTCGCCGCAAACCGCCCAGCCAGCCATTCCGCCCGGCGCGAGCTGCCTGTTAATGCCTCAAATGCGGTCATTTCGTTATCGGTCAGAAGCCGCTGGACCAACTCCTCGTGCTCCTTTTTCACCATTTTGCCGAATCGAGAGATGTCGACCAAATCCATGCCGATACCCAGAATCATTAAGGTCCCTCCTACCATTCGCTCATTCAGATCAAGGTGTCCATCCCCGCGCCGATATGAAGATTCTGTCCGCTAATGAAGCGCTCAGGCGCATGCAGCAGCCATGGCAAAGAGACTGCGACTAGCTCTTCCGGCAACGGCAAATGCGGCTTTAACGCATGGATCTCCAATTGCTTCTTCAGCACTTTGCGATCCATTTCTCTGCCTTGATCATCGTAATAACCGAACGTAATCGCATTCGAGGAGATGCGAAGTGGAGTCAATTCCTTCGCCAGCGTCTTCATCATCGCTAGCGTACCATGGTTCATGACCGGAGAAGAGCCGTACCCCTCGTAATAGAGACTGTCCGCGATGAGCAGAAACAGAATTTGCCCTGCTTTCTCGCGAGCCATGCGATTAGCCGCAGCACGGCTGTACAGGAACTTTGCCCGCAGCGCAGTCGCCGTATCGATCCCGAATTGTACGGGATCCAGCTCGTACGCACTTTCTTCATCGCGTTCCTCCACGCCATGGATCACCACCTGCAGACTGCCCATTCGTCGCTCAGCCGACTCGACCGCCACCCGAATGCTTTCTTCATTCTCCATGGTTACGATGATCGGATGGAACCGATCGAAGCTTCCCTCAGGCAGTCTTACCGCGTAGTGGTCCGCTTCGTCCTGTTCGGAGAACACCATAGCGACGTTGCAACCATCCGTCAGCAGCCGATGCAGAACAGGCTCGTTGAATAGTGTGCCGGACTTCGTAATGAGAACGGTTTTGTTCATCGCAGAAATCCCCCATCCGCTTTGAGCACTTGCCCGGACAAATAACCCGAAGCTCCGAAGGCTAGCATTAAAATCGCGTCAGCGATCTCTTCAGGCGTGCCTTGGCGCTTCATCGTCGTATGACGCAGAAAATTTTCCATTTTGTCAGCCGGAATCCGCTCTGTCATATCCGTCGCGATCATCCCCGGAGCAAGGGCATTCACCGTAATCCCCTCCCGAGCATGGCGGCGCGCTAATAACTTCGTCAGCCCGACAATCGCGCCTTTGGCCGTGCTATAATTGAGCTGCGCTTCCCGTCCGTAAATACCGGAGACCGACACGACGTTCACGATTGCGCCAGAACCTTGCCGTTTCATGTAGGGAATCGCTTCCGACGCGCATACCAGCGTCCCTTGCAGGTTCGTCCGCAGCACCGAGTCCCACTCTTCGACCGTCATCCGTACAGCCAGGTTATCCTGCGTAATGCCGGCGTTATTGACAACGATATCGATGCGCCCGTATTGCGCCTCTACCTGCCGCATCAGTTCGCCGACGAACACAGGATCATCCACTGAACCTTGACGGAAGAAGCCCGGAATGGACTGAGCTGTCATCTCCGCCTGCAGCCGCGAGGCAATATCCCCGCTCTTGGCATAGACGCCGACCACAGTCGCGCCAGCCTCCGCCAGACGTGCCATGGCGGCCCTGCCGATCCCGCGCGTCGCACCTGTAACGATGGCCACTTGATTGCGAAGTGTCAGCCCGTTCATGCGATCTCGGAGTTCCTGTCGGTCCGTTCCCTTATGCTCTCGGCAATAAAGTTCGCGATGGACGACACATTGTACAGATGCACCTTCAACTCTTCCGCCGCGATGCCTTCAACCATGACGCCATACACGACTTCCAAGCCGACCATAATTTCGAACGCTTCAACCGAATCCAGACCAAGCCCTTCACCGAACAGTGGCATGTCATCGCTTATGTCCGATGCCGTCACGTCCTCCAGCTCCAAACGTTCAATTAGCAGCTTCTCCTTTACTGATTCCTTTATTTCCGCAAGCGTTGCGATACTCCATCTATCCATGCTTACTCCTCCTCAAGATTTATTCATTCACGGCGCTTACGATCGCGGCGGCCGTGTTGCCGTTAACGGATATGGTAATGGCGAGCACGTGTTTCCCGGAACCCTTTCGCACCCATTCGGCAGCGCTTCCCAGCAGCAGCATCGAGCTTACCGACTCTCCGTACCCGTATTGCTCGTTCATGCAGATGATCGATATTTCTCGTCCCGCGAATATTGACCGCACGGCTTCCAGTTGAATTGCTTCTTCCTCCGGCTGACTTGCACTGCTGAACAGTACAACGTCGATTTGCGACAGGGGCACGCCCGCTTGCTCAGCTGCGGCATGGACAGATGCGGATAATGCCTCCTCTGACCGCCGACCGAACGGGACCGCGCCGTACGCCATTCCGCAGCCCTTTAATTCCGCGATGACCGGAGTTCCCTCCCGTGTGGCAGCGTCCATATCGGCCAATGCCAGGCAGACGCTTCCTTCTAACGAATGATGCCTGCTTGACGTCAATCCCTTCGAGTGGTCAATCGCATCCGCTAGCCTCGACCACTCATCGCCCGCGCCGATGACGAAGCGTTCATGAACGCCGCTGCGAATACTACCGCAAGCATAGGCAGCGCTAATGATGCCTTCTGTCCCGCCGCCGCTAAGTGAGCTGCTGAATCCGACAAGGCCTAGCTTCTCCGCGGATTTACCCGCAACGGAATTGATGACGGTATGGGGAAAATGAATGCTGCTTGCGAATTCCGGCCCGTTCTCGAACACGCTCGACAGAAATTTACCTATGCTGTCCGTGCTGCCCCGTGAAGTGCCGAAGACGAATCCGATCTCTTGCGCCACCTCAGAGTACTTATCGCCGTACCAGCCCGCATCCACGAGCGCTGTCTTCACAGCGCCGATGCTGAATTGGCACAAGCGGTTCATGCGCCGCTCGTAGAGGTCGGGGGCGAATGCTTTCAGCGAGAACGCGCATGCGCCAGGTTGGTCCGCAGCCGTCACTAAGCTGCGATCGAGAGGCGTACCCGATGCACTCACAGCCGAGAAGCCACTTGACTCGTTGCCTTCTCGTGAAACTCGACCTTGGCGAACATCAGCGCCTAATACAGCGCCGATGCCGACGATGCCGATTCGTCGTTCCGGGCGATAGCTTGCGCCTTGTGCCGCTTCCGCGACGGACGTCTCCAGACTCGCGGCGGATTCCCCAAGTCTCGCCACAATGGATGCATTGTGTCCACCGAAGGCCGAATTATTGTTCAACATATATTCCGGCTGACCCTCCGCCATGCGGTTCGCGATAATAGCCAATCCTTCGCAGCCCGGTCGCGGCTCGTCGTAATGCAGCGTCGCTGGCAGCAATCCGTGACGAATCGCGTATAGCGATGTCGTGAACTCGATCGCCGCCGCGGCTCCAAGCGTGTGACCGAAGTAGGCTTTGCTGGAGCTGAGCGGCAGTTCGTTCAATTGATCGCCGAACACGCTGCGAAGTCCCTTCACTTCGGCCTGATCATTGGCCTGCGTGCCCGTGCCATGTGCGTTGATGTACGCAATATCGGACAGCTGAGTTCCAGCATGGGATAGCGCCATATTGACAGCCGCGCTGATTCCGCGTCCTTCCGGATCAGGAGCCGTCTCGTGATAGGCGTCGTTGCTGAGCCCGTAGCCGCACAACTCCGCGTAGATCGTAGCCCCCCGCTCGATCGCACGGTCGAGCGGCTCCATCACGACGAAAGCCGCGCCTTCGCCTAGGCTGAGTCCGAACCGGCTCGCGAACGGAGACGTCGGCTCTGCATTCAAAGCCCGCAGCACATTGAAGCCTGCGTACACCGAATGCGACAGCGGATCCGAGCCGCCCGCCAACATGACGTCCGCATGGCCCCAACGGATCATGTCATACGCATAGCCGATGGCGTTCCCGCTCGCCGCGCAAGCCGTATGAATCGTCGTGACGGGTCCGTTAAGTCCGAAATAATCCGCCACGTCGTCGCCCTGCTGATAGAACGGATAGCGCGCCGTCCTCGGTTCGTCGAGCGCGGTGACCGTCCACTGCTCCTCCAGCGAGAGAATACCGCCATTGCACGTGCCGAGTGCGGCGCCTATTCGCAAGGCCTGCTTCGCAGCCGCGTCTAACCCGCTATCCTGCAGCGCTTGGTTCGCCGCGACAATCGCATATTGCGCACATAAGTCGTAGCGCTGCCGCTGCTCAGGCGTGAAATAAGCTCCCGCCGCGTCTTCCTTCAGCTCTGCGGCGATCCCGCTATGGAACCTGGTCACTGGAAATCGGGTCACGGAGCCGATGCCCGTCTTTCCCTCGCGCATGTTGCCGAGCACCTCGTCGAACGAATTACCGAGCGCGCACAGAATGCCCATGCCCGTTACCGCAACACGCCTATGATGATCCGATCCGATCGCCAATGCCGATCCCCCCTGTCATGCCGATATATTTATAAGTCTCTTTTCGTTCCGAAATGCTGGTTGCATACGGCTCGAGCCAGCGGTCCAGCATCTTGCGCATGAAGGGCGCTTCATTATTCACGGCGAAGATCGCCCGGGGAATGCCGCGTTCCAATTGAATGGAGATCGATTGCGCAATCAGCATGAATGCGCAGCCGGTAAACCTGAACTCCGGCGTAACGTAGACGCTGTCGTACAGCAAGGTATCTTCCGCGATCCGGTAAGTCATGCACCAGCCCACCGTTTCACCTCTGATCCGCAGGCCGAGGCTGTTGCTCTCCTCGAGCGGGAACCGTGATTTGAACGGAGATAGATACGCCGGATAAAGCGTGCCCTCCAGTCCACGTAAGCGAGCATTTTCCTCCTCGCTAATCTCCTGCCAATAGAAGGAGCGCATACCGCTAGGCATCGCCGTCTTGCGAATCCAGGACGCATCAGCGATTCGCTTGTCCGTCTGGTACACCTTACCTTCCGCAACCGGTTCCGACCAACCCCCATGCCGGAGAAATGCTTCCAATACAGGCGTGATGCTCTTACCGGAATAATAAACCAGCGATAGCTTCGAACAGCCGAGTTCCGACAGCGCCGCTTCTGCATCGCGGAGCAGCGCAGCCCCAATGCCACGCCTGCGGAACTTTGCTTTGACGAACAAAGAGACGACTTCTGCGCTTCCGCCACCTTCCCGTAGGGTCATGAGTAGCAATCCCGCTAATTCTGTTATGTTCCCCTCCGTCCATTCCGCGCCGATTGCAAGGCTGGCTCCGGGCTCGTCCAGATGCCGAAGCAGCGGACGAGCATATTGAAAGGTCAACGATTCATAAGCCATGCTCTCTGCGGCTTGCAGCCGATTTGTAGTAAACATCGGTCATCCCCCCTTGGTTACTCCGGTTGTTCATTTCGATATTTCATGTATGTTAATGAACGTTTCCACACGCTTGAGATGCACATCTGGAAGCGTCCATAGCATTCAATTCTAATGATAAATTTGCGAGAATCTATTTGGAATAAGAAGTGCCGATCAGGCGGGTAAATGCAGCATCAGACGCCGCTGTGAAGCCGATTAAATCACTCGTTTGCTTCTCTCTCGGAATAAGAAAAACATTTGCGGGAAAACCCCGGTCGCCCGGGATTCTCCGCAAACTCGTTATTGGCGGTGTAATCGCCATACTCTCAAAATCCGCGATGCCGTGTTTATACGATCCGACTTACTGGCTTAGAGCCGCTGGCAGCAGCAAGATTGCGCCGATTGCTGCTCCTGCCGTCGCTTCGTCGCTGTTGCCGCGGAAGCCTGTATCATGACCGAACATAGCCGCCGCACCTGTGCCTACGCCGCTGAAGAAATCGTTCGCGCCGGCTTTGCTGCCGCCCGCTACGCTTTCCAATTCGCTCTCGAGCAGCTCGTCGGCTTCTTTAGCAACCGGTGGCAAGATGATATTCAATTGGTTCGCAGATTGGTCTAGCACGCCAATCTTGAAGCTTGCCGGCACTTCCAGACCGCTTACTTGCTGAATCGCCGCATGGATATTGCTCACGCATAAGCTTCTAAATTCCAAGTCTGTTGCCGCTCTTGCGCCAACCTGCCGTACTGCTTCTTCAACCGCTTCTTTTGTCCAACTCATTGATAATTCCTCCTCGAATGATGTGTTTTATCATCAACCCGGCAGAAAACCGGGAAATGAACAATTAGAATTGACGTTCAACTTTGTGCTCGAGCTTGACGACCGCGTTGCCGACTTTATTACCGCCGTCCACGATCCCGTCGCCGATCGTGTTGAAGAAGTCCGTAGCGCCAGCCTTGCTTCCGCCAGCCACGCTCTCCAGCTCGCTTTCGAGCAATTCGCCTTCTTCAACTGCCACTGGCGGCAAGATGATGTTCAACGCGTTCGCAGATTGATCGATCACGCCGATCTTGAAGCCCGCCGGCACCTCGATGCCGCTTTCTTGCGCAATCGCCGCGTGGATGTCGCTGACGCATAGACTACGGAAGGCCATGTCCGTCGCAGCTCTAGCACCCACTTTGCGAATTGCTTCTTCGATCGTTTCTTTGTTCCAACTCATGGATAATACCTCCTCATTCTTGTGTTCGACCATGAGCCAGCGACTCAGCGAAACGAACCGATCGCCGTCCCGGACCATGATCGTGCTGCATTGCGGGGTACGGCTCCGCCTGACGCGTTCCCGTCAGGCTCGTACATGCCGAACCCCGCATGAATAGAAGACCGTTACGCCAGCTGCCTCATCGCCAGCTCCTGGAAGAGTCCTTCTTGCTGCATTAAATCCGCATAGGTACCCGACTGCGCGAGATGACCCTTATCGAATACGAAGATCCGGTCGGCGTTCATAATCGTGCTGAGCCGATGCGCGATGACGACGCGTGTGGCGTGAAGCTTCGCCAAGCTGTCGCTGACGATCGCTTGCGTCCGATTGTCCAGTGCGCTCGTCGCCTCGTCGAAGAACAGAATCTTCGGACGTCTTGCAAGTGCTCTAGCGATCAGCAGCCGCTGACGTTGACCGCCCGACAGCGTGCCGCCCCCTTCGGAGATTACCGTATGCATGCCCATCGGCATCTGCTGGATATCTTGGTCGAGGCCAGCCATTCGCGCCGCCTCCCAGGCTTCTTCATGCGTCAAGTTCGAAGAACCGACAATGTTGCTGTAAATGTCCCCTGCCATAACCTTGCCATGCTGCAAGACGACTCCGAGCTGACTGCGGACGGAACGGATATCGAGTGACTTCAAATCCTGTCCGTCATAATAGATCGAGCCGGAATCCATCTTCTCGAAGCCCAGCAGCAGCCGCAGCAAAGTCGACTTGCCGCAGCCCGACGCGCCTACCAATGCAACGAATTCTCCTGGGCGGATGGTCAAGGAAAGATCGTTCAAGATGAGCGGCTGCTCCATGGCATACTTGAATGACACATGCCGGACCTCTATGCCGCCAGACAGCTCGCCCGGATCGTCCAACGCCTCATTCACCTCGGGCACCGCTTGAAGGATCGGCTTGGTGCGCTCGAACAATGGCACAATGTTGATGATCGACACAACTGCAGCCGACATCGCGAGCATCGCCCCCAAGAATGCGGAGAACGCCGAGAAGAAGGCAATGAACTGGCCCGCGGTGAGTCCCTGCGAGTGTGTTGCGATGATATAGAACAGTACAATCGACGTCACGATTGGCCAGAACGAATTAAACACCGCGTGAACGTTGCTTACCGTCCGCGCTTGGAACGATGTTTCTTTCATCTCGCCGAACAGCTTCGCCCAGAGGAAGAAGGCTCGCTTCTCCGCCCCGGTCATCCGGAATTTCGTGATGCCGTCGATCAGCTGCAATACGGTACCCGTGAGTTTGCCTTGCAGCTGCAGCAACGTACGCTGCTTGCGCACCTGCAGGATGCCGACTCCGATCGTCACGAGCATCGGTACAAGCACTAGAACCGCAGCCGTCAGCGCCAACCGCGTATCGTAGCGGAACAGCAGGAAGAAATTAAAGCTCGAGAAAATGCCCGAGAATACTGCAGTGACCGCAACGCCCGAGAGCATCTTGCGAATGGCGTTGATGCTGTTCGCCCTGCTCGCCAAGTCACCAGCCGTAAACTGCCGGAAGAACGAGGCTGGCATGTTCAGCAGCCGGTCCCAGACAGCTGCCTGGATAGAGCCGTCCATCTTGCCTTCTATGCGAAGGATCGCCATTGAACGCGTAAGTTCGAATAATGACGTCGCGATTGTAATCGACAGCAGGATGAAGCCCATCTGGAACAAAGGTCCTTTGTCAGCCGCCGGAATGACGGTATCGAACAGAATGCCGCTCGCAATCGGCACGAACATGCCGAGTAGACCTGTCGCGATGCCGATCAGGATGACGCGGACGAGGTCGCGCCGGATTGACTTATGCGAACCGAATCGGAGGATGTCCATGACGGACAACGCATGCGACGGTAGCGGGCGATAGAACATATGGGCCATGGTCTCGAGCGACCCTGCGAGCTCCTCCGTAAGCGGAGTTTCCGTCCCATCTGCTGGATCGATGAGCAAGTAGCCGCTCGGACCAGTCGGAATCAAAGCGACGGGGGCGCCTCCCTCCTCCCGAAAAGCAAGCAGCGGACCATTGTCGGATGTCCGCCAGCCATCCTTCAGCACGACTTGTCGGGAGCGGAAACCGGATGCCTTAGCGATTTCGCTGACGGGATCGCGCGACCGCCGAAGCCTCGAGACATTCGCAGGCTTCACCGTCAGCCCGGTCGCATCCCCGACACGCAACGCTGCTATGTAGAGAGCGTCTCCGGATAGCCGATGATCCGGAGACGTCTTCGGGCTGTCTCCGCCGCCGGCGGAAGCCAACCTCCGGATCGCGCGTTCCATGACGGTATGGTCTTGCTCCGTCTTCAGCTTCAACCGCTCTCGTTCGAATCTTTCTTCGAAAAGGTACATCTGCCGCAAGCAGGCTGCGAGGCAGCGGTGGTATTCCGCCAAGCTTGCGAGCGAACGGTCACGTTCGAGCCATTCGAGCGTTGTGCTGACCGACAGCTCGGACGGTTCCGGCGTGATCATCCAGCTCGCATTCGCGAGCGGGAACGTCACGCCCGGAGAGTCTACTGCCATATTCGCGTCGCCCATCCAGTGCAGGGAGCCTAGGTGCAAGGAAATCCACGCGATCCCCGATGCACCAGAGCGTACTAGCGATTGCCCAGCCATCTCGATCCTAGAAGGGCCTGGTAATAGGTCAATGCACTGCTCGGCCGGAGCTGAAACAGCCAGTGCTTGTGCCCAGTCCGAGATCCATGCTTCGATTGCGTCAGCTGCCTCTTCTCGAAGCTTCGGCGATTCCGCCAATGCCTGAATGAAATCGGTCTTAGCTATGCGGAGAAGCCGCGTGCCAGTCAAGCCAGCTATCAGCAACCCAGCCGAGTTTTGCCGGAGCATAGTCTCCGCATGATACCCGAACAGAAGCCGGCCGGGCTCTGCGCCGAACAAGAACCGCCGCTGGCGAACAACCTCATCCCCGCGCAGCGAAACGGCAAACACGTCGGCATGGCCGTGCTCGACCAGCCAGACTTCGTCCTCACCGCGCACGATCAACGGCTGGTTCCCTTCAGCTTCCACTGCCGATCCGCGTTCGGCGAACAACTGCCGCAGCTTCACTATTTCCGTTTGGATCACTGTCTTCCTCTCCTTTCTCTGGACTCGTTAATGCTCTTGAATGAGCTTTGCATACGCGCCATTCTTCGCGAGCAGCTCTTGGTGGGTGCCGCGTTCCGTGACCTTCCCTCGATGCATGACGATAATCTCGTCCGCGTCACGAATCGTGCTTAGCCTATGTGCTACGATCAGGCAGGTGCAGCCCCGTCTCCGAATGCTGGCATCCACGAGCTGCTCCGTCTTCGGATCTAGCGCGCTCGTTGCTTCATCAAGCACGAGAACCGACGGATTGCTCGCCAAAGCCCTGGCGATCTCGAGCCGCTGCCGCTGGCCGCCGCTGAAATTACCGCCGCTTTCTTCGATGAAGTGTTCGTACCCACCGCTGCGAGAGCTGATTTCGTCATGAATGCAGGCATCCTTGGCCGCCCGCACGATATCCGCTTCCGGAATGGTCGCGTCCCACAAGGAGAGGTTATCTTTGATCGTGCCTTCAAACATATGGATATCTTGGTCCACAACCGCCACAGAGTTGCCGATCAGCTCTCGCGGATGCTGTCTGCGCGTGCCGTCGTCGAAACGGATCTCGCCCGACCATGGCTCGTAGATGCCCGATACGAGCTTAGCCACCGTTGATTTGCCGCTGCCAGAGCCACCTACAAGAGCCACGCGCGAGCCCGGCTTCAGCAGCAGATTGAAGTTCTCGATTAATGGGCTTTCCAATCGGTTGTATCCGAAGGTCACATTCTGGAGTTCTACGAAGCCAGCCAGCTTAGCGCTTCTCGCCAATTCTGGCTCCACGTCGCTCGTTTCCATAGCGGCCGCGTGCTCCAATCGGCTCGCTTCTTGGGCAGATTCACCGCCCGATGCCGCGAGCTGCGGGTCGATCTTGTAATTCAACACATCGTCAAGTCGCTTCAGTCCGCCCTGTGCTTCCTGGAGCGAGCTGCCGAGCTGTACCAACTGATTGACCGGTTCG
This sequence comes from Paenibacillus sp. J31R98, assembly GCF_056269245.1. Classification (NCBI taxonomy): domain Bacteria; kingdom Bacillati; phylum Bacillota; class Bacilli; order Caryophanales; family Paenibacillaceae; genus Paenibacillus; species Paenibacillus sp. J31R98. Next base: position 936,859 of record NZ_JBWDNO010000001.1, on the reverse strand, counting down.
ATGAAGCTCGCCATCAAGCTCTGGAATGCCACGAGCATGCCGACGGTCAAAGCGCCGTCCATGACCTGCAAGCCGCCAACGGACAGGATGATCGCGGTGCTGAGGCCCGACAATAACACCGGCACCGCAGACAAGATGCCAGATGATACCCCTAGCTGCTGCTGGGATTGCAGAAGCTTGCTCTGATAGCCCGCCCACTTGGCGAAGAAATCGGATTCGGAACCGCTCGATTTCAACGTTTCGATCAGCTGTAAGCCGCCCATGGATACACCCTGCATTTTGCCGCTGTCTTGCATCAGCCGCATATTCTGGTCCACTCGCTGCTTAGAGGCAAGACGAAGGAATAGCACGTTCGCGAGCGCAACCGCTACCGCGATGATCGTCAGCAAGAGGCTGTATTGCAGCATGAGCAGCAAGTAGAAGACGATCATAATTACGCCTAGCGCCGCCACTGCCAGATCGCCCGACAAGAGCTGAGCGACGCGGTCGTTGATCATGACCCTCGAACCGATCTCGCCACTGTATCTCTGCGAGAAGAATTCGATCGGCAGTCGCACCACATGCCAGAAGAATCTGCCGGATGTGCTGAGCGAGAATTTCATTTCGAGTCGCAGCAGATAATAGCGCTGCAACCAGGTCAAGGCGGCGCGCATGAGCGCTGTCGCCGCCATTCCGAGCAGCAGCGGTACAAGCCAGTTATGAAGCCCGCCGAGCAGGATGTTGTCGATCAGCACCTTGGTAAATACCGGGATGACCAGGCCGGGAACGACAAGGAACAGCCCGGCAAGACAGACGTATAGCAAGGCGGACTCAGAGCCCTTAATCCGGCTGCCGAGCGCAGACAGCATGCTCCGCTGACCGCCTCTGCGTTCGTATTGCTCTGATGGCGCGAAGGTTAAGGCGACACCTGTGAATGCCACGTCGAATTCTTCGGCGGACACGACACGCGGACCAGCCGCCGGATCGTTCAAGTACGCGCGACCGTCCTTGAAGCCCTCCAGCACGAGGAAATGGTTGAAATTCCAATGTATGATCATCGGGAACGCCATCTCCCGCAAGTCTTCGGGGTTCTTCTTGTAGCCTTTGGCCGTCAGGCCGTATTTGCGGGCTGCTTTCAGAATGTTGCTCGCTTTGCTTCCGTCTCTGGAGACGCCGCATTCCACGCGCAGCTCTTCAAGCGGAAGATGGCTGCCGTAATAGCCTAAAATAATGGCTAGCGCTGCGGCACCGCATTCCACGGCTTCCATTTGCAGAACGGTAGGAGTCTTTACTCGTTTCGGCGCATTCTGCTTCTTCTCCGCACGATCCTTCGTTTCCATCGAATTGTCAGCTCCATTTTCACTTGATCTGCGGAATAACGGACGTAATTGGTTTCTGCTGCTTCACGATAATGGAAGCCGATACCAGCGTGCCGCTGTCGATCTGGACGGGCGGCCCTTCGGCCGTCGACCATCTGTAGCCGCTTACCGTCTGCGGATCCAGAATCGGGTCGATCCTCACTTCGAGCAGTGCCGTACCACGGCCGGCCAGCTCGTTCACGAGCGCTTCGTTGCCGATGGTGAGCAGCATCGATTGCGGTGTCACCGGAAACTCCGAGATGGATGTGACGCTTCCGCGGATGAAGCCGAACTCCTCGCGATTGACGGAGCTCGGCGCGATTTCAACCTGCATGCCGGGCAGGATTGTCTTCCCTTCCTGCAAGGACAGGTACAGCACCGCAGTCAGCCCTTTCGACTGCTTGTCGCCTGACTCGATTGTCAGCAGCGGCGATCCTGCATTAATCATAGCTCCGAGCTTGGAACGCACCTCAAGCACACGGCCGGTGTACGGGCTGACGATCCGGGTAGCATTCGCGTAATCGGTCGTCAGCGAGGCGATCGCGGTCTTAAGCTGTCCGATTTGACCGGACAACGCTGTGCTCGGATGCTGCTTGTAGCCCGATTCTGCTGCTTGCAGGGACAGATCAAGCTGCTTAAGCTTCTCAAGCATGATTGGCTGTTCCACCCGGGCGACCACGTCGCCTTTCGTAACATAATCGTTCTGGGCTACTCGGATATCGGTAATCGGTCCACTTGATTCGGAATAAATCGCCTGCAAGCCGCCGGGGCGAATGAAGACGCCTTGCGAATTGATCTTCGTGGACATCGTGCCCGCGAATCCCCACGTGATCGCGGAGACGAGCAGGACGCCGAGTGCAGCCAGCGCCAGCCAGCCCCGTGGCGACGTCACTCGCATCAACGTGTCCAGCTGTTCAGGCGAGGACAACCGTTCCACGGAAACCTTGCGAAAAACATCGTTGTTCATTCGCTTGAGCTCCTTTCATTGAGGTACGCGAACGCATGGCCCTTCACTTGCTTCAAGACGATAGGCATGTCCAGCACGTCGCCATTACCGTCGAAGGAATGCGTTCCAGATGCGCCTTGGAAAGACTTTGTCGCTTTCAGCGCTTTGACCAATTTGGACGGCTCGCGCGAGCCCGCTTGCTCCAAGGCATTCGCAAGCAGCTTCAATGCGTCGTAGCCTTGCGCCGCGAGCTTGCTGGGCTCCGCGTTGTATTTGGACTTGTATTCCTGCACGAAATGCTTCACAGTCGCGTCATCGTCATACGGATTGAAGATCGAAGCAACAACAGTTCCTTCCGCGGCGCCGCTTGGCGTATCAAGCAGAGCGGCCGAATCCAGTCCATCTCCGCCGATGACGGGAACATCCAGACCGGCTTTCCTAATCTCCGAGATGAACGAGCCCGCGTCCGGCATCACATCCGCCACGAACACGGCATCGCAGCCGAGCAGCTTCCACTTATCGGCGATTCGCTTAAGATCGTTCGCGTCCTTGTAATCGGACAGGCGATCGATGGTATCCATCCCCATCGCTTTCGCTCCGTCCTCGAAGGCATTGGCGAGACCGCGTCCGTATTCGTCGCGAGTGTAATAGATCGCCACTTTCTTAAAGCCCTTTGAATGGGCATATTTCGCCAATGTGGATCCGATCTGCGTATCGTTTGGAATTGTACGGAACACGCGGTCAAGTCCGGTCGCCGTCAGTCCAGGTGCCGTTGCGGACGGAGCCAGCAGCGGCAAGCCGGCATGGTCATATACCTTGGCCGCCGGTACGGTCACGGCTGAACTGCGATGGCCGATTACAGCCGTCAGCTTCAGATTGTTCGCGAACGACTGGGCGATCGCGAGTCCGTCTGTAACCGAAGAATGGTCGTCCTGCTCAATAAGCCGGATATGGCTGCCTAGTACGCCCTGTCGGTTGATTTCGTCCAAGGCGAGTTCCAGACCTTCGCGAAATCCTTCGTTGCGTGCCGCGAATGGCCAAGCGACGCCTACAAGGATATCGCCCTGCTGCTTGCCAAGCGCATTCTCCCGTGCTTGGCCCGGTTCGTCCACTTTCGAACAGGCGGATATGCATACGATCAGGATGGAAACGATGATCATCATTCTAAATCTCATTCGTCGGTGTCTCCTTTGCTCGCTTCGTTACTATGCTAGATGGGTTATTACATTGTTCCTGCATTGATGCTGGGTTTACTGTACAACGACGCGTCGTTTTTTGTCGTATAACTAAAGGTATATCTTTGGGCAGAAAGGCTCATTAAAGATAGAAAAACCGCGAACAACGTCACTATATTGACGTCGTTCGCGGCTATGGCTCACGGCTTTCTATTATTACTATCATCCTGCAAAAGCTTCATTCGCTTGCCTTCCAGTACCGCTTTGGCACGCCGGTTGACATTCATCTTGCTGAATATCCGGTTCGTGTGCTGCTTGACCGTACCGATCGCGATATGCAACTGCTGTGCGATTTCTTGATTGGACAAGCCGAGCGACATCAGCTGCAGCACTTCCAGTTCCCGGCTCGTGAGCGGATCGATCAGATGATCATCCCCTGCGACATCCGCGACGGATTGCTGTTCAAGCTCGCGGTCCGATTCCTCAGCAGTAGCAGTGAGCCGCGCAGCTGCATAGTCCTCCTGTGGGAACAGCTTGAGCAGGAACACCGTCTGCGTGCCGAGCATACGCAGCATCTCGAGTCGTTCCGTCTTGAACACGCCTGGGCGCTTGTTGTTCTCGAGATATAACACGGCAGCGAGCTGATTCTGCACGTACAGCGGCAAACAGAGCAACGATTGCACCTTGCAGCTCATCACATACGGATCGCGTTCGAACCGTCCTTCGGCGGATGCATGCCCGATTAGCACGGCGTCGCCTGTATTCGCCGCATAACGTACGGCTGGCAAACAAATTTCGTCATACTGCTCGGCCTTCACGCGCTTACGCTGCGCCTCTTTGCCTTGCTCCATCGTTAATTCAACGACCAGCCGTTTGCCATGTTCCATGACGAAGCAACCTCGCTGTGCGTCAGCGAACTCCATTAGCGTGCTCGCCAAATGCGCGATCAACTGCCGCTGGTCGGTCTCGACTGCCAGCGATTGAAAGGCCTGCTGCACGATGGACACATCCTGGACATCGCGAATGACGGAAGCGGCCTCCGAAGCCGCCGCGACGACGGACTTATCAGTCGGTTCGTCAATCTCAGGCACGTGCAAGGACAGCTCCTTATAATAATCGGCATAGCGCTCTCTGACGCGGTCGGCTTTATGCTCGGCCCCCCATTGCCTGTAAAGGGAATGTGCTTCTATTAGATAGCCTTTAGCGGCCATTTCTCTACCCTGCGCGATACACCATTGCCCCGCGCATTCGCATGCAATCGCGGCATGATGGAGATAACCGCTGCGCTTCGCGTCCGAGATCGCTTCTTCGTACAGCTGTCCAGCCTTGAGCTGCCGGCCGCGGACGCGTGCATATTCCGCCTCGAGCAAAAGAGACTTGTGACGGATATGCTCGGGGCATTTGCTCGCTGAGCGGCGAAGCCGATTCAGGCAATCCTCCAGTGATTTGGATTCGTGCTTCTCCAAGGTTGTCCACCGCGAGAGAAGCTCCAGGCCGTGATACAGCTCGTACTCGGAACGATGCAAGTAATGCGTCGAATCCTCCGCGTGGCGGCCTGCGATTTCGGCCCCGCGCCGCGCGAGCTCGTGCCGTTCGAGCAGCCAGCCCTCTTGCAGCAAGCACAGCCCATATTGGAACAAGAGGTTCGACTCCATGCCAGATATTGCGATTTGGCGCAACAGCTCTTCGTCATCCATGTGCTGCGCTGCCTCGCGCGATGTACCCTTCAACGAATCAACCCAGCGTGCAATTACCGTTATGTAAGGAAGTAAATAGTCATTCTGAGTTTCGGTCAGCATTTTCCGGTATTCCGGCAGTATAGCTTCCAGTTGGTCCAGCTTGCCGATCATATGCAAGTTGATGAGAAGCATAATCACGGAATGTCCGGTAAAGAACAAGTCCCCTGCCTCCATGCCGTAATCAATCGACTTCCTGAAGCTGGCGTCCAGATCCTTATACTCGTCCTCCATGATGAAGAACATAACGCCCATCGTGAGGTGCGCTCTGCACAGAATAGAGGGCTGGTTACAGTCATCAGCGATTTGCATTCCTTTTAAGAGGGACGCTCGCGCAAGCAACAAATCGCCGAAAGTCTGGTTCAGCACGCCGCCGAAGCTCCCGAATACCGCCGCCGCATGCGGGAAATTCCCGTATTTGAGCGATAACCGGATGGTTCTGAATGTAAGCAAGCGGAACAAAGGTCGGTTGCATATGAAGGCCGCACCGGACAGATGCGTCAGCACCTGCAGCGCAAGCGTAATGACGGGATCCGACACCGACTCATTGGCGTCCATCGTGCCGATTGAGCGGCGTAGTTGCTCCTTGGTAATGAGGAGCTCCGCGAACCGTCTACCTTTGGAAGCGCTGGAGGACACCCGAATGCCCAGCTCCTTCAGGCAGGACAGGCCGAGCTCGATACCTTCTGCCATTCGCTCCGTATGCAGCAGCCGCTTGATCTCGATCTGCTGCACGCGCATTCGTTCATAAGCGGTCCGGGCTCTGCCAAGCAGATCGTGAAACGTATCGTACGTCGACGGCTTCCATCCGAGCATGTACTCGCATTCCAACAGGTCTACATACAAGTTGAAGCAGAAGTCAAATTCTCGCTCCCACTCTTCATCCGTGATATGCTCGGCTGCCGCACGGTAATAAAGCGCCGCGACTTCGTAAGCTGTCGCAGCCGTTGCCTTCCTCCCAGCCTTGACGTTCGCTTGGACGAGCTGCTCAATATCCTGTCTGTGATGAGCGAGGCGATTACCTTTGTTCAGATGGCCCGCTGCTTCGAATAAATGCCGTTCGCGAACAGACGCATCGGGATGCTGCAGCCAATACTGTCCGGCGTGCCAGTGAATACGCTCGCTCGTCTCTGCGTCCAACAATGCGTTAGCCGCCTCCAATAGTCGGTCATGCACGAACCGTATCCGTCCATCGCTTTGCGCGCCGGTATCTTCAGCCATCAGGCTTGCATTATGTCCTGCATAAGCAATAATTTGGCGATACATTGCCGGCTGCAGGACAGCCAATGTTCGTTCCTTTGTTTCGCCTCGCCACGATGCCAGAAGCGTAAGCGGAATCTCTGACCCCAGGCAGGAAGCCTCCAGAAGCGCTTGCCGAGTATCATGCGGCAGCCGGTTAATACTGTCGGTGATGTAATCAAGCAACAAGTCGGAACGACCTGAGCTTCCGCTCTGATCAGCTTCCTGCCAATTCCATACCCATTGACCGCTTCCTTCATCGTAGCGCAGCGTTCTTTCCTCCAGACTGCGATGCAGCCAACGCCGGAGCAAGAACGGGTTGCCGGCTGATTTCTGAAACAGCGTGTGTACGATGTCCTCGACGATCCCTTGGTCCGCGTTCAGCGTATCCCCTACAATTCGCGCCAGCTCATCTTCACCAAGCGGGCGAAGCGGAAGCGACTGCACAGCCACCCCCGATACAGCGATTGCCTCTAGTTCCTCCTCGATCCGAGTCACCGGCAAGGCGCCATGAGTACGATGCGCGCCGATGAACAGCAGGCTCTGGCTTTGCGGATCGGTCATGAACGAGCGAATCATACGCCACGAAGCATGGTCTGCCCATTGCAGATCATCCATGAACAGCACAAGTGGATGCATCTGATGGCAGAACACTTGAATGAAGCGGCGAAACACGAACTGGAACCGTTCCATCGACTCTTCAAGCGGCAGTTGTTCCACTTGCGTCTGCTCACCGATGATCCGTTTCATCTCAGGAATAACTTCCGTAATGACCGAAGCGTTAGAGCCGAGTGCTTGCGTGATCGCTTCCCGCCACTGGGCCAAGCTCTGCTTGTCTTCATTCAACAGCTGCTCCGTTAGTTCTCGGAAAGCTGCAATAAGAGGCGACATCGGCGTATCTTGCTGCAGAGGCTCGAACTTACCCGCGATCAAATACGCTTGTCCGAGCGCGATAAGGCGCGTCGCCTCCTGAACCAGCGCGGTCTTCCCGATACCTGAAGGACCCGATACGCAGATCATCTGTGTAGATCCTAGTGTCGTCCAGTGGAATGCATCTCGAATCAACGCCACTTCCTGTTCTCTTCCGTACAACCGTTCGGGCAAGCGGTATCCGAACTCGTCCAGGCCGCCTGGAACCGCAAAATCCACTTGAACTTCCCGCTCCTGTCCCTGTATCGCTACCAATTGTTGAATGTCAGCCACCTCCTATCGTACTTGGTGATATCCGTCCCTAGGAATCGCGAATGCTAGTCTTCGGTTCCTTCCGCTCTACGGATAAAAATACCTATCTTGTTCATGATATCATCTTTCATTTGTACGGGATATTGCAATATTCGACAAAATTCAACTAAAAAACCGCTCCACTATTCAGTGGAACGGTTCGTCGGTTCGCGGTTCAACAATCTATGAATTCGCCGCTGCTTGAATCGAAGATCGGCTTGCCTTCTTCTTACCCAGCATGAAGTACGCTAACATTGCAGCAATGCTCGTGGAGAGAATAATGACCCCGAGCGGAACAGCCGTGTCTTCACCGGCAATCCCGACAAGTGGGGATACGACGGCTCCGAGCAAGAATGGAATGACCCCGAGCAGAGCAGCTGCGCTGCCTGCCATATGCTTCTGGCTTTCCATGGCAAGCGGGAATGCCGCCGTTGATGTGATGCCGATTGCCGCAACGAAGCAGAATAGCGGAATGACAAGCGTGTATAGCGGTCCATGTGCGACGGCTACGATGATGACAGCGACGCTTGCCAAACAAGCAAGCAGCAAGCCGAAGAGCAGGAAGGTATGCTCAGATACCCGATGAGCCATTCGACCAACGAGCTGAGAGCCAATCATAAGGCTAATACCGTTCAAACCGAACAAAATAGCGAATACGGTCGGTGAAGCTCCGTATATATTTTGATAGATGAAAGGCGTTCCAGAGACATAAGCGAATACCCCAGCGATCATGATCCCCTGTGCCAGCATATAGCCGACAAACTGGCGATCACGCAAGAGCGTTCCGTAGTTTCCCAGCTGTTGCATGAGATTGCTTGGACCTCGATTTTCAACTGGTAGCGTCTCCTGAAGTCTCCATTTAGTTATTGTCAGCAGATAGCATCCAAGCACCGCGAGTGCGACAAACACGCCTTTCCAGCTCGTGAACGATAGAACCCCGCTTCCGGTAACCGGCGCTACGAGCGGCCCCAAATTACCTACAAGCAGAAGCATGGAGAAAAACTTCGTGAGCTCGTGACCGCTGTACAGATCGCGTGCGATCGCGCGGGAAATGACGATGCCTGCCGAAGCAGCGAAGCCCTGGATGAAGCGGAACGTGATCAATAAAGCAATATTGGGCGAAATGGCACATGCTACCGATGCAATGGCATATACAGCCATGGAGATAAGCAGCGGATTGCGTCTGCCATGAGCGTCACTGAGCGAGCCCATAACGAGCTGCCCGATGCCGAGGCCGAGCAAGCAAGCGGTTAGGCTAATCTGTACAAGCGAAGCCGACGTATCAAATTGCTTCACAATCTCTGGAAACGCCGGCAAGTACATATCAATAGTAAAAGGGCCGAGTGTTGAAAATAAACCGAGCAGCAAAGCCAGTTTGAACACATTCAGACTGTTCTGTTTCGTCATCTTTAAATAATCTCCTATTCCATATCCAAAGCCTTGATATTATAAATGAATCTTCTAATAATAAACGATTGCTTTGTTAAAATAAATGATAAAACTTTGACAGTTACCGATTCAAAATCTGTTCCTTACGAGTCGCGATATACTCATAAACGTTGGTTATTTCATCTTCATAAGAGCGATCAATCTCGAAGAATCTCTCCCCCGTCGCGGCGCAGCCACGCCGAAACACGTCATTTTCTTGGAGATACTGTTCAATTGTAAGATCGGATGTATCTTCTGGCGTCAACTCGCCACGGTCCTCAATAATGTTTCTGTACTTCAAGATCTTCCCCTCGTAGTTTTCCATAATATATCTGTCCGAGAAGCCAAGAAATACAGCAATGATGTTGTCCGAGTATGATTGCTCCAACTCTTGCAGATAGTGCGGCAGAATATAGCATCCTTCGATGATAAGGCTCTGCTTATTCTCAATCGCCGTCATAATAATCCCTTTAACGATAGGCCACAATCGATCGCCAATGTATGCATTGCTATCCATTGGCGTGAAATCACACTCGGCACTGCCCCGATAGATCCCCATTTTTAGATGGTCGATGGAGTAGTAAGGGATTTTGTAGGTTTCGAGCAAGTTTTGAGCCATATAGGTCTTGCCCATTTGACTGTTGCCGCTAATCAGAATAATCATTGCATGCCCCCTTTAGTAATCTCACATCGGATAAAGAATAGGCACAATCACTTGGATTGTGCCATTGTGATGATTCGATCGGTTCGAATTACATTCAGGCTCTTGGACCTTGGCCCGCTGCTTGCAGGCGACGCTTCGCTTCTTCGTAGATCTCTGCAGCGAGCGCACCTTTCTCGGCAATTCGTATATTCTCGGCAAGATGCTCCGGATTCTTCGTTCCAACGATGGTCGTGGACAGATTGGGATGGCTGAGCGTGTACCGCAGTATGAATCCAGTCCGGCTCTCGCCTTCTTCCAGCAGCTCATCCAGCTCCGCCTTCTCCCAAACCGCCCAGCGGTCCTCATTGCCAAGTCCCGCACCAGGTTCGCCGCGCCCTACGCCACCGCGAATGATCGTACCAGCACCGGCATTCGCTGCATCCGAAATGATATTCTCATGATCTCTCTCGAGCGCGGAGTAAGGAATTTGGAAGCTGTCGTACACACCGGATTGAATGTAGCTTGTGATGTGCGGCAGTGTTGAGGAAATGCCGATCCAGCGCACTTTGCCTGAAGCCTGAATCTCCCGAAGCGCATCGACCAAGCTGCCTTCTTCGGTCTGCTCTACGGTTGGATTGTGCAGCTGCAATAAGTCAATGTAGTCCGTATTCATTCGGCGCAAGCTTGTCTCGATGTTGTGCAGCAAATTATCCCTTGTCCACACATGAGGCGTCTCATCGTGATCACCGCAATTGACGACTGTACAGCCGCATTTGGTTGCTAGAATATATTCACTGCGGCGTTTGCTGATGAAACGGCCGATGTACTCCTCGCTTAATCCGTAATCATAAGCGGTATCAATGAAGTTAATCCCCGTATCCAGCACGGCGTTTAAGATGCGATCAGCCTCGGCATCCGTAACCGTTCGACCGCCCCAGATACGCGGACCGCGAATTTCCATTGCGCCAAATCCCAGCTTCGTGACTTCGAGCCCTGTTCTACCTAGTACTGCTTTTTCCATTCTAATTCCTCCTCAAATAAGAAAATGGAAATGCAAACATACGTAAATATCAACCTATACGCCTCAGCCATGTTCTATTATAACAATAGCCTCTCTCTAGCATAAGAAGTGAAAAAATGATTACTCAGTAACCTTAAAGTAACCATGCATGCGCACACGAAAAAAAAGAGACTGGTATATACCAGCCTCCCTCTGTATGACCCGCCAGTTCTTCGTTCGAAATTGGTCTGCTTCTCTATAATAATGGCGAATGTGAAGTATGAATCTCATGCGCATAATCCTCAAGCACTTCTTTGGCCTTCTCGAGATCATCTTTGTGGACCTGCAGGTCTATTGGCGCATAATTAAAGGATGATTGCATCGTGCTGACTGCAATGCCGGACGCCGGCTGACCGTCCTTCTCGCGGATACGTGAACGGATACCCCGTCCGTGTAAATAAGCATGCTTATTCTGTAAATCATCTGCTTGACTGCCTGGTGCGGTCAGGAGTGTTCTCCAGCGGCTTGAGCGTAACAGAACTGTAGCGAGAATCAAGAACACAGCGACGCCGACAACAATTAGAGTTGCATTCATCGTGATTCACCTCTTCGTTCTGGGGAGCTTTCCCCGTTTCCCTTACCTTAACCGTCGCCATATCGTCGTGAAACAGCTGTCCAAGCCCAAATTTGGTATCCGAGGAAGAGATGCTCATAAAGTTAGGGTTAAGCGCCTGATGAGCTCGGCCTGCGTAAAGGGCCGCTTTCTTCCCCAGCGCTTGACGCGGACGAGATATGGGCTTGCCGGGTTCTTCCGGTGGTAGAAGCCGGGAACGCGCATGACGCGGCCGAGATCCGTAATCGAAGGATCAGAATTGAATTTGCGAGCGAGCGCCTTCTGAATACTCACGAATCGCCCGAGCGCTCCAGCTCGGATGGCCCAATAGACGTGATAGCCGTTCTTGGTCTCAACAATTAGCGAATTGCGAAGACTCTTCCGGTGCTTAACGAGAAATCTCCGCTTCAACTGCCGCACTCTTCGCCTGCTGCGCAAAGCGAGCAATCGGTATCGCCCTTGACTAGTAGGTGTCACGGTAACGGATATGACTCTCTCCACGCGATCTGCTTGCAGCTCCTGCATTCGCCGCTCTGCTTCTTCGATTGTTGGATAGAGCTCGGAGATCTTATTGAGATCGACGTCAATGAAATGCGCGCGAACTCCTTGAAAGTCACCGCGTGCCTTCTCCCGGTAGTTGATGGTCATGAACACCGCGTAGCCGGCTTTATTCTTGCGCAGCACCGGTACGGGCTGATTGGCATAGGTCAGCAGCTTAATCCGTGACAAGCGGTACTCCAGCTGCTTCATTGGCTTATGCAGCGTCATCGCCCGCTTCTTGCTAATCGAAGTCGGCTGAACCGCCTTGCGTGCCATTGTGTCGTGGACGAGCGTGAAATGCAAGGTTTGACTTCTCTTGCAGCCAAGCTTCTTTATGAAAGACCGGAATTGACGGGAACGCAAACGCATGCTGAGGGCATGCAAGGTCACACGCTGCTCCAAGGAATCACATCCTTCTATCTTCGCTCAGTCACAATCATTTTCTCCTAACCATACTTATTCTGCCGAGCTTCAGGACGTGTGGTCACTCAGCGGTGTCGTGATGCAACGAAGATAAAAAAAATGGCTGTCGAGACGAGCTCGACAACCACTTTAAACCATTCCCTTATATACAACGACCGCTACAGCTCAGCCAATCGCGTATTCAACAGCTCCAGCGCCTCACGGACTTTGCCCTTCGGCAGAGCCAGATAACGGTCGCCAAGGCTAACCTCATAGTAACTGTTGCCCTCGTCGACTTCACGAATATAACGTGTCAGTCCGACTCCGGTCTCCGCATAGATCGCCTTGAACAATTGCTCCAGCTTCTCCTTCGGCACGGCCGCATGAACATGGAACATGTTCGACACCGGCACCTGCGGTCTTGTCTCGAAATGCCGGCAGCGGTTATACAGCTCCGCAAGCTCGATCGCAGCATGGTAGTATTGGTCCATCTTCGGCAGACGCTGCTCGAAATAGTAGTCACTGCTGATGATGTACGGATACAAGCTGATCAGATCGCCGCCATGACGTCTTTTCCAAACTTTCGACTCCGCTGTAAACGACTCCTCACCTGCGAGAATCGCGCCAGCAATGCCGCCGATACCTTTATAGAACGAGACGTAGACGCTATCGAACAGCTGGCAGACTTCCGCTGCTGTCTTCTTGTAGTATGGCAGCACTTCGAACAGTCTCGCTCCGTCCAGATGAAGCTTAATTCCGCGCTCACGGCAGTAAGCCGAGATCGCCTCGAGCTCGCTGAAAGGCAGCAAGGTGCCTCCGATTTCACGCTGCGGAAGCTCTAGCAGGATGCAAGAAACCTTCTCATCCATCTGCTTAATGTCCTCGAGTCCAATCGTTCTGCTCTTATCGGCCAGAAGCACCGGCTCCAGATGATGCAGCTCTCGAATGCCGTTCTGTTCATGAATCTCCAGGTGGCATAGCGGATGATAGGCGATCTTCTTATTGCCCGCTCCATCGCTCCAGATGCGAAGCGCGATCTGCTGCGCCATGGTGCCGCTCGGGAAGAATACCGCCGACGGTTTGCCTAGGTGCTCGGCGAGCTTCGATTGGAAATTTTCAATGATCGCGCCATTCCCGTAAATATCGCTGTCTTGTTCCCCATCAACCGACTGGAACGCCTCCAAGAGCTGATTTACATTCCATCTGCTGTTGCCCGTAACTGGGTATGGTGCTGAATTAAACGCATCTAGCAAAGTAGGTTCTGTCATAATCGTGCTGCAATCTCCTTATTAACCGTTTAAACGTTTGTGATTTTGGTGCGCAAGCGTCAGGAAATTCACGTAGATCGGCTGCAGATTAAACTTCTTGCCGAATTCGAACTTATAGCTGGCAACCTGCAAGTTGTTGGTTTTGTAATAGGGCGAAGTGATGTAATGAATCGTCAATTCGCTATCGTCGAAGCCTGTTCCCCCGGTTTCCATCGTCACATCCACAATGGAATCGAGATGAATCGAGGCAATTCTCGTCTTCTTCCCTGTTACTCCTTGATGGTCAATGAAGATTAGACGCTCATCCGTAATGATAAACGAGTCCCGGACAAGTTTAAAGCCCATCTGGATTTTCTCATTCGGCATTAAGTACATGCCATATTGGTTCCCTAATTCTTGTACCGAGACCTCTGAATAATTGCCAAACAATCCGCCTAATAGGTTTGCCATGCCCTTGTCCTCCTATGCGTTCCTCATTATATGATACTCTTCGCTAGTATTCGTCATCTTACATCCTTTTCCTCTACATTCATTCACGATTACCTGCTGAGCACGCGAATCCCCATCACGACGTTCCAGATTACAACCGCGAAGCCGAGCAGCGCAGACACTAAGCCTACAAACAAGATCGTCCCAACATGGCCTGAGAAAATCACCACGAAGAACAGCGGCAGCGCAATTAGAGGGATAAGATGAGATAGCAGCGCACGCTTGGCATGCCTCTTCACTTCATAATCATTCGTTACGAAATAAATCACAACCGGTACGATGAAGCCCGCAAAGAAAATACTGAAATAACATAATGCCGAAATGATTCTGTTTGCTTCCATTCCCTGCTCCCACCTCTTCAAGTGATTTGAAAGCTTATACGACGCCTGCCTATCCAAAGTTTCTCTTTCCAGCATTTAGGATTTTGTCCAGTACCCCTTCGGACGATCCTACATATGATAACGTATGCATTAACACTCTTCCTCAGGGGGAGGTGATTCTTAGTGACATTTGCACTAACGGATTGGATGATGTACTCCATGTGGGTTGTTCTTGGCATGATGGGTCTGAACTTCTTGCTCGGCCTCTACAAGGGACTGATGGCAGGCAGCATGACAAGCGACATGTTCACCATGTATCTCAAAGACATGATGTACTATGTGCTCCCATTGTTCTTGATGGCAAACATGGACGCTTCCTTCGACACTTCCGGCTGGATCATGTTGACCGCGTATTATGTTGGCGCATTCGGAGTTGTGTTCAAGTATTTCATGGATCTCAAAAACAAACTGTAAACGGATACGCGAACACCTAAAACGCTCGCTAACACGATCCCATGCTTTTGAAGCAAGCTGCCGATGTACCGACAGCTTGTTTTTTTTAATGCTTAGGCTAATATATAATGAAAGCTGTCAAAAAAATAATACATAATAGGATGATGACGCCTGAGTAAGAAGGTAGATTACAAGAAAGACTTTAAGCCGCTCTATGTGCCTAAACCAAATCCTGAAATTGTGGACGTGCCGAGGATGCCATTCTTTATCGTTAGCGGATCGGGAAACCCGAATGGTGAGGAATTCGCCAAAGCAACAGAAGCTCTGTACAGCTTGAGTTATGCGGTGAAGATGTCATATAGAAGCAAAGAAGTACCCGCCGGATATTATGAATATACGGTTTTCCCGCTTGAGGGAATATGGGACTTGATTGATTACTCCAAGCCTTCAACAGACAAGGACAACTTCAAGTACACGCTCATGATTCGCCAGCCTGACTTCTTGACCGCCCAAGGGTTCGCGCGGTTTCTGGAGCAGACGAAGCTGAAGAAATCGAATCCGTTCCTTGATCACGTTCGCTTTGAATCTGTACAGGAAGGTTTGACTTGTCAAATGATGCATATCGGCAGCTTTGACGATGAACCTGCAAGCTTCGCGCGTATGGAAGCCTACTGTGCGGAACAAGGCTATATGAGGTCCAGCAAGACTCATCATGAAATCTATTTATCAGATCCGCGCAAGACGGAAACCTCCAAGTTAAAGACCGTGCTTAGATTCCATGTCCATACTTAATCGTCCAAATGAAAAAGCTCTCTGCGTCCGAACAACTTGAACACAGGGAGCTCTATTCGTAATAACGATATTTATTTCGGGTGAATCCACGATATGCCTAAATCTTGCAGCCCCTGCCGCCAGCCGCTAGGCGGAGCCATGTTCGAGACGACATACCCGATATCGTCAAGCTCGGCGATCTTCGCGACTGTGCGTTTGCCAATCTTGGACTCGTCCGCTAGCGCGATTACCGTCTCTGCACTACGGATGAGCTTGCGTGTGAACAGCGCACGATCATAATCATAACTCGTGAGGCCGTTCTCCAGCGATACGCCATCGACGGAAATGAACGACTTGTTTACATAGAAGTCCTCCATGATTTTCTCAGCGATCGGTCCGGAGACGCGTTGATGCTTCGGGTTCACTTCACCGCCGATAAAGATGATTTTGCCGTCATAAGAGCCTCTATTGTGATAGTCGATCAGAAGCGTCAGCGTTGGAATCGAGCAGACGAAGATCGTCAGATTCCGCTTGCCCTCTAGGCAATGGAGCATCTGCATCGCAGTGCTGCCCTCGTCGATGACGATGACGTCATTGTCATCGATCAAACTTGCAGCTAGCGCGCCGATAATCCGTTTCTCCTCGGCATGAATGATCTCTCGCTCAGAATAAGCGAGCTCGATATCCGCTCTATGCTTAACGGCTCCGCCGTACACTTTCTTCAACTTATTGTCCTTCTCCAGCTCATCGAGATCGCGCCTTATCGTCTCCGTTGACACTTCGAAATGGCGGGACAGCTCGCTTACATTCACTTTGCCATGCTCACTCAACATAGCGATAATGCTTCTCTTCCGTTCCTCACCTGCAAGGGACAAGCGTGTACCCCCCTGTTCATTCTATGCTAACCATAATTATAGCAAAGTATGGCTGCCTAGTAATAGTGTCCTTCTTCGATTTGCGCAATGCCATACTCGATTTGCTCTAGTGCCCAGCGCATCTGCGCCTCTGTGATCATCAGAGAAGGACGAAGCGTAATGACGTTGCTCTCGATGATCTTGAATGCAACGCCGCGCTCCATCGCCATGTACATGACTGCTTCAGCTTCTTGCACAGCTTTCTCCTTCGTCGTCTGATCCTTCACGAGCTCAATCCCGATATGAAGACCGACTCCGCCGATATGACCGACAATCCTTCTGCGGCTCCGCATCTCTTCGAGCCATTCGAGCGCGAAGCGGCCCACTCGATCTGCCTGCTCCACCAACCGATGGCGCTCAATCGACTCGATCATTGCGAGCCCAGCAGCAGCACACAATCCGTTCTTCTCATGCGTGAAATGGCCGATGGAACGATGCGGCAGCACATTGTATTTCTCGTGCGTCAAGATGCCGGCGAAGGGCAGTACCCCGCCGCCTAGCGACTTACCAAGAACGAGAACATCCGGCGTGACACTGTGCTCACATGCGAACATGCGGCCAGTCCGCCCGAATCCTTCGATGATCTCATCGAAGATGAGCAGCGCGCCATGCTTGTGGCATAGCTCCTTCACGCGTTCCCAGAACCGGTTGCTCGGCACGATTGGCGTCGCAGAGATAGGCTCACCGATGACGCAAGCGATATCGCCTTCCTTCTCGAATAGCAGCTCCATCTGGCGGATAATTTCGTTATCTATCGCTTCCGGAGACGATAAGCCCCACGGATTGCGGTAATAGTTCGGGAATTCCACATGAAGCGCGCCTGGCATCAGCGGCCCATTGCCAGCTTTGAACAGATGTTCTCCGCCGACGCTTGACGCTTGAAATCCGTTGCCATGGTACGAATCCCAGAACGAAATGGTCTTCCATTTGCCAGTTACCTGCTTCGCCAACATAATCGCCATCTCGATGGCTTCGGAGCCGCCCGGCGCGAATAGGACGCGGTCCAGCCCCTCCGGCGAGATCTCGACAAGCTTCTTCGCCAGCGCGACCGCATGTTCATTCGTATAGCGACGAGGCGTGAAGGTGTTCTTCTCCCGCAGCGCAGAGATAACCGCTTCAATGACCTCATCGTTGTTGAAGCCTGCATTGTGCACGCCGTTGCCGTGCATGTCGATATAAGGACGACCTTCCATATCGTATATATGAATACCCTCCGCCTTCGAGAGCACATTCAATACAGGCGTAGACAAGCTCTGGTGCAGGAAGTACTTGTTGTCTTCTTCGAAGACCTCTCTCGCTCTCTCTGACAGATTGCGCGACCAATATTTGCTGCGCGAATCCGTCAGATTGATGTCGCCTTGTTCACGGCTTAGTTCAGCCATCCTCATTCAACCTCCCCAACCTTAACCTATGCTGCTAGCGGTATTGCATCAAATTAGATCCGTTATTCGTCTCATCGAATAGATGGAACTTGTCCCCGCGCATACGCATATAGACGGTATCACCGCTGCTCACCGTGGTCTCATTGTCTGTCAGCAGACGGATCATCCCATCGAGACGGTGCTCAGGGTCGATAATCTTAACCAGCTTGCCGCTGCCGAGATGCTCAATCAAATCCACTCGCATCGGAATTGCCTCTGGATCGGAGGCGCTAGATAACGAGATATCATGTGGACGAATGCCGAAGTGCACCGACTTGCCGATATGCTCAGCCGACAGCTGACGTGCCGCCGGAATCTTATAGGTGAAGCCTTTGGTCACGATGGACTGCACGCCATTCAGCTCCTGCACTGTGCCCGAGATCAAATTCATCGGCGGATTGCCAAGGAAGCTCGCGACGAATAAGTTGATCGGCTGGCTGAACAGCTCATGCGGCGGCGCGTACTGCTGAATCTTGCCGCCATTCAATATCGCTACGCGGTCCGAGATCGCGAGCGCCTCCTCTTGGTCATGCGTCACGATGATCGTCGTTACGCCGAGCTCGCGCTGCAGCTTGCGGATCTCATCGCGCACATCCAGCTTCAGCCTCGCATCAAGGTTCGACATCGGCTCATCGAGGAGCAAGATCTCCGGATTCTTCGCCAGCGCGCGCGCCATCGCCACCCGCTGCTGCTGCCCGCCGGACAGTTGCGCCGGCTTGCGGTCGAGCAAATGGTCGATCTGCACGATACGGCTGATCTCCTTCGCCCGATCGTAGGCTTGCGGCTTGGGCATCTTGCGCTCCCGCAGCGGGAAAGCGATATTGTCACGTACGTTCAGATGCGGGTATAGCGCATAGGATTGGAACACCATGCCGATATTGCGGTCCTTCGGCTCGACATGATTGACCAGGCGCTCGCCGAAGTAGATTTCGCCAGAAGTCGGCTTCAACAGTCCTGCCAGCATCATCAGCGTCGTGGTCTTGCCGCAGCCGGATGGGCCGAGCAGTGCCACGAACTCGCCTTTGTTAATCTCGAGGTCGAGTCCGTCTACGGCATTGCCGCCGCTATCGATGCCGTTCCCGCTGCCGCGTTTGGTATCATAGGCTTTCACAATATTTTTCAGCGTTATCATACTTGTTTCGCGCCTCCCATGTTGACCTTCATAAACAGCTTCTGCGTGAAGATATAGAACACAATGACCGGAAGCGTATAGAACAGGCCGATCGCGGTAATGAGACCATAATTGATGATCTGGTTCTCTTTCGTAACGAGCTTCGACAGGTAGCCTGCCAGTGTCATCATGTCGTCATTGAAGATGAGCAGCTTGAACAGGAACCATTCGCCATAAGCGCCGAGGAATGCGAATACGGAGATTGCCCCGATACCTGAGAGCACATACGGAACGAGCACCTTCTTGAATGCGCCGTAGCGCGTCGTGCCATCCACCATTGCCGCCCATTCGATATCCCATGGCACTTCATCGAAGAAGCCTTTCATAATGTACACGCGGCCTGGAAGCGAGCCGGTAATTGCGACGAGAATAACGCCAAGATACGTATTGACGAGATCCATCTGAACGAGGATGAAGAATGTCGCAATGATAAGCGTAATGCCGGGAAAAGCACGCATCAGGAACAGAAACTTCATAGCGGCGCGCTTTCCTTTGAAGTCGAGCCTTGAGAATGCATATGCGGTCGGCACAGAGATACCGACTTCAATGACTACGATAAGAAGCGAATACATAAGTGTATTAAGCACGATCGGCCAGATCATCGGCAGCTGCACGCCGGCGTATTCGACCGGCTCCTTGAAGAACGCGAAGTTCTCCAGCGAGAACTCATGTGTCGTAAAATTCGTCGTCGCCGCAAGGAAATACCAGACGATCATCGCGATGATCGGCAGCGTAAACAGCGTCATATACGTTTGGACGAGCGCTTTCTTAAGCGTACTGGTTGACACGTTGTTTCACTCCTCAATCCGGGACGGTTTAATAAGCTGGTCGAAATCAAACAGGCGAATAAGCAGCATCGTCAGCACGAACGAGATGAACACAACAATCATCGAAATCGCCGCGCCATAGCCGTAATACTTCAGGTTGAACGCTTGCTGGAACGCATATAGCGACAGCGTTGTCGTATCTCGCATCGGGCCGCCCTGCGTCAAGAGCATAATGAAGAAGTAAGACGATACGAAGCCGATCAGATCGGAAATTGTGATGTACATAAGCGGCCATCTGAGCGTCGGCAGAATGATTTTGAATATGACAGACTTCTCGCTTGCTCCGTCTACTCGCGCTGCCTTATACAGATCTTCCGGTATTGAATTGATCGCGGCCGAGAGCAGAATCATGCCGCCGGAGATGGTCGAGACGATCGTCGCCAGAATGATAATCGCCATCGCGCCCTTCGTGAACCAGGACACCGGCTCCGAGATGACGCCCATCCCGGCCAGAACACGGTTGAGAAATCCGCCATCGGTCGGATCGAACACGTATTTCCAGAACGTAACGTAGACGACAGACGGAATGATGCTCGGAATGAGCCAGAGCACGCGGTAGATGACCGCAGACACTTTACCTTTGAGAAAATATTGCGTTGCGATTGAGATAACCAGCGCAAACAGCATCGAAATGACCAGCGACAATATCGCGAATACCGCCGTATGGGTCAGAATTTGCGGAAGATTATAGTCCATGAAGATTCGCTTAAAGTTCGTGAGGCCGATAAAGTGCGGCTTCATCGAAGCGTTCAGATCGGTAAATGACATACCAATCGTCGCTACGGCAGGCAAAATGAAGAATACGAGAACAAGCACAGAGAACGGTGCAATGAACAGATACGGATAGATGATTTTGCGCAGCGGTTTCTTATAGGGAATTGCTTGCGCTGCATTCGAATACGCATTCGGCTTCACGGCTGTAGCAGCTTCCAATTGACTCATGGGCGAATGTACACCTGCTTCCTTCGCGTTAAAAAATCAAGAGGCGCTGGGCTCGGATGATTCCATGTCCTGTCGCGCCTCTTCTAAACCTGATTAACTATTCGTTATTTCTCGATTTCAACACGGTCTGCCGGTACGTTCTGCTGAACTTCCTTCTTGAAGTAGTCGAACGCGTCGTCAGCGGACTTGCCTTTTGTCAGAATCGCATCAACGCCAAGCGTGTAGCCTTTGACGAATGTTGCATAGTCTGGAAGCGCCGGGCGAGTCTTCGTGAAATCGACAAGATAAGCGTGATCCTTATAGAACGACATTTCTTTGAAACGCGGATCTTCTTGCGCTTCGGGCGTTACAGGCAGCTTGCCGCTTGCGATTGTGTGGTTGATCTGCAGATCCGGGTCAAGCACATGCTCGATCAAGCGCTCAACATAAGGCATCTTGGCATCGTCAACTGTCGGTCCGACGAAGATCATGGCCGGGTTGCTGTACGAAACCGGCTTGCCGCCTTTCTCAGCCGAAGGAACCGGAATCCAGATCACGTTATCGTTAAACCATTTGTCAAAGCCTTTGATGTCATCCTTCATGCCGTTTGATTCACGCATCATGGAATAGAACTCGGTACGGGCGAACTCTGCGAAGATCTCGCCTTTCACGAACATCGGAGCTGCCTTGTCGGTATCGAGATCGCCAATACCTTCAGAGATAACGCCGCGCTTCACCGCATCGGACCAGAAGCTGTATACGTCCTTCGCTTTGTTCGACAGCACCAGCTTGTTGGAAGCAGCATCGTAGTTGTAAACGCCAAACGCGTAATTCCAGCCTTCGAAGCGAGTGTCTTCAACTGCAAAGCCGACTTTAACGAGGTTCTTCTTCTTCGCTTCGTCTGCAAGGTTCACGAGCTCTTCGAATGTGAATTCGCCCTTGTCTACCTTCGCTTTCAAACCATCGATCTGATCCTTCGTCCAGCCAATGCCTTCAAGCGCCTTGCGGCTAATGAAGACTGGGGAAGCATCCATATCTTGAATCGCGCCATAGTAATGGCCGTCATATTTCATAATGTTCGTGTAGGATTCCGGCACGTTCTTGAAGGTAGCCGAATCCTTCAGCCAGTCGATGTCACGGATAAGGCCAGCATCGCGCTCCCAGCCGATATCCACGCTGGAGTTCATGAAGACGTCCGCCACTTTGCCTGCTTGCGCTTGCAGAATAAGCTCGTCATCGTCAATGCCCGGCCACCAGTCGATCTTGACCGATGTGTTCTCGGACTTCAATTCCTCATTAAGCCGCTTCTGAGCTTCGAGGAAATTGTCCTTACGCGCGCCCCAAGTATTCTCGCGAACAGAGATCGTAATCACTTTAGGCTCTTTACTGTTTCCTGAGGCATTCGCTGAATTCGCGGCATTCGTACCGCTCGCAGCAGAATCCGTGTTGTTATGAGCACCGCACCCCGCTAGCAATCCCGCACCGATAACCATTGTTAACGCTGTACTTGCAAGCTTCTTCATTCCAGTAGTTCCTCCTAGTTTCCCTCTCTATTTCGAGGTGTTTTGTTCTCTACAAACTTAGTATAGGCTCGACTTGTAAAAGGAGGATTAAATCAACGTTAATGTTTTGTGTTGTTGTTGTTTAATATTGTTTCATGTGATATCAACTCGAAAATACAGCTTCAATCGCTTCCTCAATCTGCTGAAGCGCCCATTCCAGTTGTTCTTTTGTTGTAATGAGAGGCGGAACAAGCGTTAACACATTGCCATTCGACACTTTGAAGCTGAGTCCGCGCTCCATGCAGATGTACATCACTTTCTCAGCGCCATCCACTGCTTTCGCTTTGGTCGTGCGGCTGGTCACCAGCTCAATCGCAGCAAGCATCCCCTTCACGCGTATGTCCCCGATCACTTCATGCTTCGCCATCATTGCGCCGAGCCTCTCCTTGAGGAACAGCTCCATCTGCTGCGCATGCTCAAGCAGCTTATGATCTTCGATGTATTCAATCGTCGCGAGCGCAGCCGCGCAGCCGACCGAGCTCTTCTCGTGCGTGTAATGGCCCAGCGAAATATCTTGCGCGACATCAAGCCCTTCGCGAACGATGATGCCTGCCATCGGGAAGACGCCGCCGCCGAAGCCTTTGCCGATCACGACGATATCTGGGATGATGCCATAATGCTCATGTACGAACATGGTGCCCGTTCTACCGAAGGCGGTTGGTATTTCATCCAGAATGAGCAGCACGCCGTAGCGGTCACACAATTCGCGAAGTCGCTTGAAATAGGCGATTGGAGGAATTTGAACATCTGTGCTGCGGATCGGCTCCAAGATAATAGCACCTACATCCGCTTCGCGCTCCAGCATAAATTCCAAGTAATCCAGACATTTCAGCCCGCATCCGCCGCAGTCGCCCATAATGCAGCGATAGGAATTGAAGGGCATCATATGCTCCGTGCCCGGCAGGAGCGGTCCGATATGGTTGCGGAACACTCCTTCTCCGCCAACCGATATCGCATCCAGGCTCGCACCGTGGAAGGAATCCCATGTTGATATTGTCTTGAATTTGCCTGTTGCTTTGCGTGCCAGCTTCAGTGCCATGCCGATTGCGCTCGTGCCGCCAGGCGTGAATAGCACCTTGTTCAAGTCACCGGGCGCAAGCTCCGCCAGCTTCTTCGCCAGCTTGATCGCCACCGGATTCGTGTAGCGGCGCGGCAGAAACGGCAGCTCTTCGAGCTGTTTCATAACGGCGTCCAGCACGTACCGGTTCTTATAGCCGACTTGGTGAACGCTGTTGCCGTGGAAATCCATATATTTGCGGCCATCTTGATCTTCCAGATAGATGCCTTCTGCATTCACAATCACGTTCAGGCATGGCGTCGACATCGATTGATGAAGGAAATAACGGCTGTCCTCCTCCAAGATGTCCATCGTTTCATCGCTTAGATGCTGATTCTGCCAGTGCTGGCGCTCTGGGGACAGATTAATATCCCCTTCTGTTCGCATGTACTCTTTCATTTCCATCTGTGCGGGCCTCCTATTGAAGTATCTATCCATTACAGGATGAAGCGCTGATCCTCGTACGCAATCTCTTGCTTGGACTCAAGCGACTTCCCTCTTATCGTCTATCGTTGCTATCAAATTGTTCGCCCACCGCCAGGAACGATAACGGAAGTATCCGATGAACGCTTTCGCGATCTCTTCCATGGCGAACATGAAGTAGACCACCTCAATCGGCCAATGGAACAGATATGCGCCAGCGAACACGAGCGGCAATGCGATTAGCCAAGTCGTTATCCCGATCAGCTTCATCGTATATACATTGTCGCCGCCAGCGCGGAACATCCCGACAATCCATACATTGTTTAAGAAGTAGAGCGCCATGACCGCTGCCTGGATGAGCATGATATGATGAAGCGCGGTCTGCACGTCGGGACTCGTGTTGCTGAACAACCGGATCATCAAGGGATTAAGCAGGATAATCAGCACACTGACAACAAGGGAAGCAGCGACAGATAGCCGCGTAAACTTCCTCGCGTAGATGATCGCTTCTCGTGAGTCGTCCTGCGCTAGCTTCTGCCCGATCATCACCTTCGCAGCGTAGGCGAATCCGAAGATCACCATCATGAAGTAGCCATTGAAGGTGCGGGCGAGCTGGAACGTAGCCAGCGCAGATACGCCCATATAGCCGAAAGCAACTGCGTACAGCATGTTCCCAACCGACCACAGTCCTTCATGCAAAATAAGCGGCAGCGTCGTCGCATACACCTTCTTGGCGAAAGCGAGATTGAACGATTTGACAAGCTCTTTCAATGTGATATGGAAGTAATACTTCTTCCCGTATACGTAGCCAAGCAGGAGCACCGTGCTGAGCAGTGAGGCAGCCAGCGTCGACCATGCGGCGCCTTGTATGCCATAGCTGGCGAATCCGAGCTTGCCATAGATAAGCGCATAATCCAGCACCGCATTCAGCGACATGGCAATCAATCCCACAACAAGCGTCAATTGATTGCGCCCGATCGCGCCGAGTGCTTGACCGTAGGCGTCTTTGAGCGAATTGATGAGATAAACAAACATAAGTACAGACAAATATTGAGCGCCATATATAGCAGCCTGCGAATCGTTGATAAACAACGTAAGAACGGAATTGCGGAATAGCATAATGATAATTAACAAAGCTAATGTTATGAAGACGCTTGATACAAGCATGAGCCCGAACGATTTCTTCACCGATTCCTGATCTTGCTTCCCGTGGAATTGCGTGATATATGCCGTTATTCCATATACAGCGGACAGAATCATGCTAAGGATAAATCCGATCTGCCCTGTCGCGGCAACGACGGCGATAGCCGTATCGCCGAGACGCCCGACCATGATCGTATTAATGAGAGAGAACGAGTTGCCGATGACCATCTGGAGCACGGAAGGAATGACTAGCCTTGTGATCTCTCGGCGGAACTGCGTATGCAGCTCCAGCTCGCTCCTGCTCATTGCTTCGCGCTTGCCTTCCAATCACCGGGGAAGATCGGATTGGACCATGCGACATTTCCTTCAAAGTCAACACATTCCACTCGAATGAAGCTCTCTTCCCCATCCACTCGAAACGCTGCGCTGGATATAGGAGAAGCATCCTTGTTGAACACGTTGCGCCCGTTGAACGGGTGGGTAATGAATTTGATGAACTTGACCGGCGAGCATTCGATCTTCAGATAGCCGTCTTCCACCCGCATGTCATAGATCTCCGGCCCGTTCGACGAATAGTAGCGACCTTCCTTCATGGCATCAATAACCGATTGCTGCTTCAATTCATCCGCTTCCACGGAGATCCAGCCGCCGAAGAATTCCGAGATCGGCGCATCCATCGGTCCGCCATGCGCATCGTCCGCTGCGACGGCGAATACTTTGCGCCCGCGCTTCAATAGATAGTCCCAATGATGCACGCCGTAGCCGACCGCTTCGTCCAGCTCGGATTGATGATTGTAGATCTCCACTGCAAAATAACCATCGAGCTGGAGCAGCTCCTCTTCTTTGTTCCGCGACCAGACCGGATGATTCATAATGACGAGATTGCCTCTCTCCTTCATCTCATCAATCAACGCTTGTATCGTTGCGAGGCTGGTGAAGCCAGGCTTCGCATGTTCTTCATCGTGTCCGAACTCGTTAGCCGATCCAAGGGAACGATCGAGCAGACCATGAATATGGTACTGCTGTCCGGTCTCTCTCCAGCTCATCTCGCAAGCCATTTCATAGCCATCCAGCATAATGAACTGCTCGTCGTCGAACGCATCCGACTTCCAATAAATCTCATGATCGCTTAGACAGATGAAGTTGTAGCCGCGCGACTTATATGCTTCAATGACGGTTTCCTGCGGATATTGACCGTCGCTGCGTGTGGAATGGGTGTGCAAATTCCCTTTATACTTGCGCTTGCTGCCGTCAAGATAGATGATCGTCTTCATTGTTTGCCGCCCCCTATTCGCCAAGCAAGTCGGCAACGAATACCGGGTTCGTCCATGCCACATTGCCCTCAAAGTCAATACATTCCACACGGATGTACGTCATGTCTTCTTCAATAGTCATCGATGCTTCCGTCATTGGCGCAGCAGTATCGAAGTGACCGAGGAACGGACCGCGCTGTGGGAATGCCTTGAACATGATGAATTTACAAGGCGAGCATTCGATCTTGAGCTTGCCATCCTCTACGCGGAGATCATACACTTCCGGGCCGGAGCTGGAGTAGAATTGACCTTCCTTCAAACTGCGAATGACGCCTTCGTGCGTCAGCGAATCTGCTTGCACTTGTACCCAGCCGCCGCCATACTCTGGAATCTTCCAATTCGGATAATGACCGTGTGAATCGTCCGCCGCAATTCCCCATACTCGTTTGCCGTTCTGAAGCGCATGATCCCAGTAAGCTGCGCCGTAGGAGCTTGCCGTCGACCATTCCGTTGCATGATTATAAATTTCAATCGCGAAGAAGTTGTCGTATTTCACCATGTCTTCGAATCTTGTTAGATGCCACTCTGGATGGTTGAAGATAACGAGGTTGCCGTGCGAGCGCAAATCATCAATCATCAGCTGCGGCGAATGGTCGCCAACCCACGGAATCGGCACCGGGAACTGCTGCAGATGCTCATAGCGCTCAAGCTCAGGTTCTACCGTCGGGTCATCAATCGCGCCGAGGTGGTAGCCCGGATCTTTGTCTCGCACCGGGTTGAGCTCACCGCGCTCCATCCCAGGAATCGTAATGAAATCCGCCGTATTGAACTCATCTGTCCGCGTATAAACATCATGATCGCTCATGCAGATGAAGTGATAACCTTTTGCTTTGAAAGCATCGACGACTTTCGCTGCCGGCAGCCTGCCGTCCGACCATGTCGTATGAAGATGAAGATTGCCTTTGTAAGCCGGCTTGCTGCGGTCGATCAAAACCATATTTTTCATGTGAGTGCCTCCTCTGAAGGGGTTGGTTTATTGTGGTTTTAATATTTATTCCTGTTGCTTCGTTCAGCATAACTTGCATGCAAATACAATTCAATCCTTCTCAGCAAGATTTAACTCTGCGTTAACAATATTGAATAAAAGCGGGATCTGGAAGTCGAATTATGAAGAAAACGTAAACGATCGCGAGGTAAAAACCGATTCAAGCCTTTACTGAAACTACACGCTATAAAACAACAACAAAACAACTCTATCATTCCTATGCTAGCCTACCGCTCCTATGAG
This sequence comes from Paenibacillus sp. J31R98, assembly GCF_056269245.1. NCBI lineage: Bacteria > Bacillati > Bacillota > Bacilli > Caryophanales > Paenibacillaceae > Paenibacillus > Paenibacillus sp. J31R98. The sequence goes on along the minus strand of NZ_JBWDNO010000001.1, from coordinate 909,298 downwards.
CCTTTTTTTGTCTGGAGCATTTCCTTGTCACAAGGACTCGAATATGTTAAAAGAATATAGATGATATTGCTTGGGGGAGATTCATTCGTGGCACAGCTCTATTACAAATATGGAACTATGAACAGCGGCAAGTCGTTCGAAATCATTAAAGTGGCGCACAACTACGAGGAGCAGGGCAAACGGGTCCTGATCTATTCGCCATCGTTCAGCGCAAGAGACGGCGCAGAGCTTGTCGGCTCAAGAGTCGGATTCGAGCGGGCGGCTATTCCGGTTGATGAGAAGACGAATCTGTATGAGAGCGTGAAGTCTCATCTCTCCACTTCCGGACCGAAGCAAATTTATTGCGTCCTTATTGATGAAGCTCAATTTCTGAAGAAGGATCATATTATCCAGCTGACCCAGGTGGTTGACGAACTGAACATTCCGGTTATGGCTTTCGGACTCAAGAACGACTTCCAGAACCAGCTGTTCGAGGGCAGCTACAATCTGCTTGTGCAGGCGGACAAGATCGAAGAGATCAAGACGATCTGCTGGTACTGCGACCGCAAAGCAACGATGGTGATCCGGTTCCGCGACGGTCAGCCCGTGAATGCAGGGCAGCAGATTCAGATCGGCGGCAACGAGGACTATAAGCCGGTATGCAGAAGATGCTATAATCAAGCCTTCCGCAGCCAAAACGATAGCGATAGCGAGGCATAAAGAAGGGGCTGTCCCACAAGTCATCATGACTTGTGGGACAGCCCCTTTATTTATTAAATCATAAGAGAATTCCTTTAATGTGGTCCACCAGAGCAGATTCTTACTCTAAATCAGGCAGTTTTCCATCAATGTGGTCCACCAGACCAGCTTCTTTCTCCAAATCAGATCGATTTCCACCAATGTAGTCCACCAGACCAGCTTCTTACTCTAAATCTAGCCTATTTCCACTAATGTGTCTCATCACGTGTCACACTTGCAGAATTCTGCCCCATTTCCGCTAATGCGTAGCACCCAGTGATACACATTAGCGTCAAACCAATCAAATCAGCAGATGTGTAGCACCCAGTGATACACATACGCGACAGATCAACCAAATCAACAGCTCTGTATCACCCAGTGATACATCCATATGGCACTCATTTTCACCACTATAGCCGTTTTTTCCACCAGAGTGTATCGCCACGGGTCACATTTACAGCATTCCGCTTCATTTCCCACCAATGTGTATCCCTACGGGGCACACTTCCGGTATTTCGCCCTCTTTTCCACCAATGTGTATCTCCACGGGTAACACATTCGTTATTTAGCCCCCTTTTCCACTAATGTGTATCCCCACTGGTCACACTTTCGGTATTCCGCCACATTCGACACATGATTTTCGATGTTTAATAAACCTTTTGACATGGGGCTGCCGACTTAAGTAAAGTGGTAAGATAAGTCATATTGAGGAGGCTGTAATCACCTATGCAATCTGAATCACCTGTAGTACCTTTTACTTCGATGCGTCAACTCGTAGGCCCACTTATCGCAATTATTGTGGGGATCTTCATGGTTATTCTCGACAGTACTGCGGTTAACGTCGCAATTCCCGTGCTCGTCGATGATTTCCACAGTACGCTGACCGTGGTGCAGTGGACCGTAACCGGCTACGCGCTTGCGCAAGCGGCCGTCATTCCGCTCGCAGGTTGGATGACTGACCGCTTCGGGTCGAAGGAAGTATTCCTCCTGTCCCTCGTCTTGTTCACGATCGGATCGGTGCTGTGTGCGACAGCAACGACCGTCGATCAGCTCATTACATACCGTGTCCTGCAAGGGCTTGGCGGTGGCATGGTCACTCCAATCGCGTTCGCGATGACTTATAAGCTAAGCCCGCCCGAGAAAGCCGGCTCGATTATGGGTCTCATGGGCATGCCGATTCTCCTTGCCCCTGCGCTTGGTCCGATTATATCCGGCTATTTGGTCGACTATGTGAAATGGGAATGGATCTTCCTCATTAACCTCCCTGTCGGCATCCTCGGTGTCATCCTTGTCGGTTTGCTTCTGCCAAAACTGCCGAGGAAGTCGTCCACGTCGCTTGACATTCTGGGCATCATTCTCGGACCTCTCGCCTTCTCAGGCTTATCCTATGGTCTGAGCGAAGGCTCGACAAGCTGGTCATCGGACAAAACCATTATCGGCTTGATCGTTGGCGGTGTGTCTCTCATCGGCTTCGTCCTCGTCGAGCTGCTTCGCAAGAAGGAACCGCTGCTCGAGCTTCGCGTGTTCCGTTCGCCGCTCTTCACTCGCGGCATCATTGTGCAATGGGTGCTGCAATTCGTCATGTTCGGCATTATCTTCACTGTTCCGTTCTTCATGCAGAAGCTCATGGGCATGACGGCCTTCCACGCGGGCATGTGGACGCTGCCACAAGCGATTGCTGCAGGTGTGATGATGCCGATAGGCGGTCGCCTATATGACCGCATCGGCGCACGGCCGCTGGTTATTACCGGCTTGACGATTGTAACCGTCGGCGCTTATCTGATCTCGCGCATCGATCCGACAGACAGCGCATGGATGTTCCTCGTGCCTCGCGCGCTACTCGGCTTGGGCATGGGGCTCTCGTTCCTGGCGCTGAACACGCATCTGATTCAATCCGCGCCGAGCAATCTTGTCAGTCGCGTCACTTCGCTGACAAGCGCTGCGCAGCAGGTCGTCACTTCGTTCTCCGTAGCAGGATTGACGACGCTAATTGTCAGCCGCACGAATCATCATGCTGCTGCCGGCGAGAAGCCGATGCCAGACGCGATGTCTCATGCGTTTCATGACACGTATCTTGCACTGGCGTGTCTTGCGATCCTTGGCTTGATTCTTGCCATGACGCTTAAGAGACCGAAGACATCGAACGACGCGAACGCACAATCGCATATGGTCGAAATGGGTTAATTCAGCTTGAGGACACTCTCCATTCTTCCATAACTCCGCTCGCATGAAATCCTCTCTCCCCGCTCATGTTATGAACGACGGAGGTGAGAAGCTCATGACAGGAAGAAACAGCAAGCCGAAGAACAGAGGTCCTGCCTCGCATCCTGGACGCTTAGAGCAATATGGAGATCGTTTATCAGAGAATAGCGATAATGTGCCAGCGAATAACAACAACGGTAAGAGCTGCTAACCTCTAGCTCCTACCGCCACCTACCTATGTAAAACTAAAGCATCGTCCTCCATCAGGACGGTGCTTTATTGCTTTCTATCCCCTTTTTTACCGCTTCCTTCTCCTCTGCGTCATACGTAAGAACAGATTCGCCGCTAATCATGGTCCCTCGATGCTGCCCTTCACAGATCGCGCTCATGGAGCCTGGCTCGTCGAAGTTGAATACATGGATCGGCAGCCCATAATCCCGTGCCAAGATGAAAGCAGCTTGATCCATAATGCGCAAATCCTGCTTAAGCACATCGTTGTAGTGCAGCGACCTGAATTTTCGTGCTCTAACGTCTTTCTTCGGATCCGAGCTGAAGACGCCATCAACGCCTTGCTTCGCCACAAGAAGCGCATCACAGCTCACTTCAAGCGCTCGCTGGACTGACGGGTAATCCGTCGTCACATACGGCTGACCGTTGCCTCCGGCGAAGATCACGATATAGCCTTTCTCAAGGTGGTGCACGGCTCGCAGTCGAATGTATGGCTCTGCGACGGATGTCAGCGGAATAGCTGTCATGACGCGGACTTCATGGCTGCCTTTCGCCTTGAGCACCCCGCGAAGCATCAAGCTATTCACAACGGTAGCAAGCGTCCCGATATTATCCGCTTCGGCGCGTTCAATGCCCCAGAGTGCCGCCATGTTCCCTCGGAATATGTTGCCGCCTCCGATGACCAGACAAACCTCGATCCCTTTCTCGACCACCGTCATTATTTCATTTGCGATGTGCTCCATCCGCTCCGGATCGAATCCGAATGCGTTCTCGCCTGCCACTGCCCCGCCACTTAGCTTGATTAACACGCGCTTATACTGGCTCACCAGCACATCAGCCCCTTATATAAAAATAAAACACTAAAGCACATAGGCTTTAGTGTTGAATGAACCTCATATAACGGAATGCAGAGAACATGAACGGATTGCCGCTGCCGGACAGTTGCTTCTTCATCATCAAGCAGCATCATTCCTCTCCATTTTATTCCTGTTCAAGATTATATGCGTTTAGTCGGAAATGGGTCAAGGAAAAATTTACAATTCCAATATGTATATTCTGCCCCCCATACCGGGCACGATAAAGTTTGTTGTTAAAAAACTTACATGAAACAGGAGGTTCTAACACATGGCTAATCAGCGTAATGGAGTATCCAAAGCAGAAGTCCAATCTACAGAACTGAACAAGCTGCCCGTAGCTGGCGAGGCTGACACAGAATTTTCTGCTGAAGAAGCTGCTGAAGCATTCGAGAACAGCAATGGCGCGAATCAGGCTGCTGCAAGTGCGGCAGATGCATTCGAAGAGAACGAATAATCCAATTCACATCTGACAAAAGAAGCCCGGATCCGCAGCAAGTCTCGGATTCGGGCTTCACTTATACCATTCGCTTGTTCTAGTGGATCGTAGTTGTCGCTTCCGTCAAGCGCGTACCGCGGCTCATTCTTGAACCGCCGCCAGAAACGCGCTTCATAAGTTCTGGGAGTGCAACTCCTAATAGTACGAGCACGACCCCTGCCCATTGCAGCGAGCTCACATGCTCATGAAGCACAACAGCTGAGAGCATGACTGCTACAGGCAGCTCGGCCGCGCCGAGAATCCCAGCCATGCCGCCGCCAATATGCGGTACCCCAATGGCGAACAGCACCGGCGGAATGAATGCGCCGAACAAACCGAGCATGAAGCCGAACAAGAGCAAGCTGCTCCAGATGACGCCGTTAAACAAGAACGTCGGCGGGAACAGAATGAAGACGAAGATCATTCCGCCTGTAATCATCCAAGCGCTGCGATATGCCGGATGTACGGATGGCACCGCTTTGCCGCTGAACAGAATGAACAGCGAGTAGCTCACTGCTGCGAGCAATCCGAGAACAACACCTGTAATATCGAAGCCCGCAATGCCTTGCTCCATAATACCGGCAGCAAGCACTGTTCCTCCGAACAAGATGGCAAGCGTCAGCAGCATGATGCCGTTTGGCCTTTTGCGAGTGCTTATTGCATGAATAAGAACGCCCATCCATGTGAACTGGAATAACAACACGATCGCAAGCGAATTCGGAATGTAACGAAGCGATTGATAATATAGCAAGCCGGTCAGAGCGGTTGGAATACCCGCTGACATGAGCATGAAGCGCTGCTTCCAAGTGAGGCTGACTTCTTGGGCCACACCAGCATCCCGTGCCGCCTGTCTCTTATTCCTTGCCTTCATATACATGACCATGAGCCAGGATAGAATAAAACCGATCAACAGCTGCGACCCAACGACTTCACCGAGATTATAGCCTGCATCGTAGGCATGAACGACAATGGTGGATAGAATGCCGTAACTTACCGCACCTAGAAAAACAGAAAACAAATATTTCATATCTAAGCTGCCCCCTTCCGAGCAAAAAAAAATTCCTAACCGCAAATACAAAATTATCTGCGCTAGATAATTCCGTATTCGTAGTTAGGAAGTTAAGGCTTCCCGTAGAAACCCCCACCCTGTTGTGGGGCTATACGAATTCATATGCGGTTTGCGTTTCACTCTTTGGAATGTTACATGAGAAGTTTATGAATGTCAACCGCTGTTTCGGCGGTCTATTGGCTAGGCCAGCTTGCTGAAATCGCTCCGCATGATACTTCTGACATGAGACGCCCATTTCGAGTTCACAGGACAATATTTCCTCGCTACCTTCTCGACGGTCGTATAGCCCCGTTCCACATAATTGTCCGATAGTAGTTGTCCAAATTTCTGAACGCAATCCCCTTTTGTTTCGAAATAAGTCGCCTTTCGATACGGATTGCTGGAAGTGGCATTGAGTCCGAACAAATTGTTCTTCGTCCTCGCCAGCCTGCTCTTCCCGTTGCCGCTCTCAAGCTTCATCACTGCAATCGTGAAGAAGGCGTTAATGCCATATTCCTCTTCAATACTCAGTACCGCTTGCTCTATCCCATGGCCAGTTAACTTCGTACCCTTCAATAGCACCGTAATTTGCTTCGCAGATAACCCGGAGTCCGAATTCACGTTGGAAGTCGGTTTCATCGGATTACCGTTACTCTCCTCCTCTATGCTCGCATCCGAGGTAGAAGCTTGAGCGTTCGTGCTGCTAACTTTAACGTCCATCGTATGTATTTTCGGTCTGACATCCAGCTGCAGCGTAGTGCTCTTCAGCGCTTTGACCGAAGTAACCGCCGAGGATACGGCAGATCTGACAGGTTCGGTCGTTACAGCAGGCACCGACATCGGCTTCATGCCGATCACGGTTGCATATCCGCCATGAACGTAGCCGCCGCTCTTCAGCTGTAGCCAGCCAGCATCATTCTTGGACAGCACTTGCAGCTGCGTCCCTTGCTTGACATCGTACAGGATTGTGGAATCTGCATTCGGCTCTGAGCGGACATTCAAGTAGAACGACGTAACTTTGTATGTATAGAGGGGCTTTGCGCTCGCAATAGCGACAGGCTTCTTCTTCTGAGTGGAGGGGATCGGAACAACGACGGCCGGGGTCGGCACCGCTTTCTTCACGACGGTAACCGGCTGAAACGCCGATTTGGGGATAATCGAGGAGGGAATGACACGAGTTATCGTCTGCTTACTTGAAGAGTGCTTCGATGGGAAAATCATATCGGCCGATCCGTTATTCAAAATGCTAAACGTGTGGTTAAAAGATAGGACGAACGACGCGAGCAGCGCCGCGATAATCATATAAGCCAATACATTCCATTGGATGCTCCTAGACATAAACACACCTCTTTCTTGTATTTATTAGGGCCTTTCCGATATAGGTTAGATTGTAAAGGCTATCTTATGAAAAGCGTGTCAAACCATCTGCAAAAAAAAATTGTACTTTTGTCGATGTTCACCCCTCTTTGACGAACAAAAAAGAAGCCTGAGAATTCAGGCTTCCGAAATCGGCGGATATTAGCACCCCGGATATGGCTTGCGTCCAATAAAACCGTCATTCCAGCCATGATAGTGCGAGATTCGAGTTTCTCCTTGCTTCCAACAAATTAGAATTTTCTCACCATTCAATAGAGAAGGGAAATCAATGAGTCCCGGATTGATCATTTTGAGCATAACACCCTTGCGTTCGAAGTTGCTTATACCCAGATCAATCTCCATTCGCATGAATTCAAGCTGGCTCTCCAGCTCGAAGAAAGGGTCATAATCCGTACTTCCTTGCGGCGATCCTTGCTCACGATTCCCTTTAAGCAGCTGTAATTCTTCATATTTCTCTTCAAACTGCTGCGTAAGAAGCTGCAGCTTGAATAGCTCTTCTTGCAACTGCGGCAGCATCTCATTCGCTTCGTTAATTGTAAATATCGGTTGATCCACGCTTCTCATCACTCCTCCTTTCGTTAGTTTACTTGAATTCCGCGCAGAATCAAAACAGGGACCGGGAAGCGCTCTTCACGCTCCAGATCCCTGCCGCCAATCGATCTTACTTGAAATATTGCTTCAAATGCTGAGCGGCTTTCACGATGCCCTGACGCTCCGCCTCAATCGAACCCCAGTAGCTGTGATCCTCCAGCTCGATACTAACCGCGCCTTGGTAGCCGAGACGGTCAAGTCGCACCGCAACTTTACCCCATTCTACTGCGCCACGGCCTGGAATCGTATAACGCCACGAGCCTTCCGAGAAGTCGTACTTCTCGCCGAAGGTTGCCTCCAATACGCCGCATTCGTAGAGCTCATCCGTTAAGATCTCCGTATCCTTGCCGTGCGCGTGGTTAACGCGCTCGCCGAATTCCGTAAGCGCCCGCAGGTAGTCGATGCCAAGCCGCACGAGATGCGATGGATCGTAATTGAGGCCAAAATGCTTCGATGGAATCGCTTCGAACATCGCTCTCCACATCTCAGGCGTGCAGCCAAGCGTCGGATAATACGGCGCCGGTCCAGGCCAGCCTTCAATTGCAATATAGACACCGTTCTGCTCTGCATGTTTCACCACTTCAGGGAACGAATCTTTGAAGATCGCAAACCCTTCGCGGCGTGGCAGCGTGAGATCCTCCGGCACGAGGCACATGAACAACACCTTGCCGCCAAGATCAGCGATGCCGCTAATTTGCTTCTTGGACAGCTCGATCGCTTGTTCGCGCTTCGCTTCATCACGGCTAAGCAGTTGAGCGGTATAGTGCGCGTCAATAGAGCCAATGCCGACTCCTGCTGCAGTACAAGCTGCCTTCACGTCGGCAGTCAAATTCGAGACGTCAAGCACGTCCAGACCTGCCTCGGCTGCCCAAGCTGCTGTCTTCTCAATTCCCTCTGCGCCAATCTTTGGCGGTATCCGCATTCCGATTTGTACGTTCATTCGTATTACGCCTCCTCTGTAACTGCAGCGCCAAGCGGCGAATAGCCTGCTGCTTCGTAGATCATCTCGGACAGCTTCACAACTTTCAGGGCGAATTCACCCGGAACGAGCACTTCGTGGCGACCAAGTATCGCATCCACGAAGCTCTTATCTTGATTCGTCGAAGGCTTCGGCAGCTCCGGTACAATCGGCTCCTCGCCCAAACGGCGGAGCGTAATCTTGCCATTGTCGTAGAAAATGCCGCCATTCTCGCCGCAGAACACGAATGTCTCATGCCAGCATGGCGAGAAGCCGACCAAATTAAGTCCAGCCACTGGGCCTTCAGCGAACCGGATCGACGTGAAGGTATCGATCTCTACCGGCGAGCCGTGCATATGCAGCTGAGGCTTCACTTCAACCGGCGTAAGTCCCGTCGTCCATAGCAGCACATCGATAATATGGCTGCCGGAATCCATCAGGAAACCGCCGCCGGACAAGGCCGGATTCTGCCGCCATGAACCTGGAGTTCCTTGTCTCCATTCCTGATAGAGCGAAGCAGTGATTGACGTCAACTTGCCGATTTCGCCGCTTTCGATTGCCTCTTTGATGTATAGAAATTCAGGTTGAAAGTGGCGCTGGTAGGAAACCTGCATCACTTTGCCCACTTGCTTCGAAAGTTCAATTAACTGTACAGCTTCTTCAGATGAACAAACCATCGGTTTCTCCATCATGACATGCAGCCCGCGGTTCAGCGCATCTGTCGCTTGCTCATAATGAAGGGTGTGCGGCGAACAGATCACGACTGCATCCAGCTCAGCTTGTGCCAGCATTTCTTTATAATCCGCGTAAGCGCTTGCGGAATCAAGCTTATGCTCGTCCACGAATCTAGCGCGATTCTGCTCACTTGGATCTGCTATTGCGACAATTGATGCTTCAGGCAGCTCCAGCAGCTGTCTTGCATGCCAATTGGCGATGCCGCCAGTGCCGATCATGCCAATGCGAACTTTGCTCATTGCGCGTTAACCTCCCGATATGGATAAGATTGTTAATAGACACTCCCTTAACCTATCACAAATCATAACGACTACCAATCCAAAAATACGACAAATAACGTATGCTCTTTGTCCACATTGTCCATGTTTGGATGACCCGTATCTCGGAAATGATAAGCAAGGAACGACTGACCTAGAAACAAGCAGGAGGATTATCGACAACAATGAAAAATAAGACTTCCATTCTGAATAAGACAGCACTATGCTTCATGCTGCTTGGCCTATCTGCCGGCGTGTCCGCGAAGGCGCATCCCGCTCCAGCAGATAAAGGCGGCGATCCGGTTAACGTGAAGATCGTTAATGGTGCCGGAGCAGAGATTGGGACGGCAACGCTGACGCAGAATCACGATTCGGTACGGCTTCATGTTGAAGCGAAGAGCTTGCCCCCTGGCATACACGGCATTCACTTCCATGAAACCGGCAAATGCGAAGGACCGAAGTTCACAACAGCAGGTGCCCATCTGAACCCTCAAACAAAGGAACACGGATTTAACAATCCAAAGGGATTCCATGTCGGCGACTTGCCGAACATCCAAGTTGCCGCTGACGGCACAGTCAAAGTCGATATCGAGACGAAGATCGTGACGCTCGCGCCGAATCAGCCGAATTCGCTGAAGAAGTCCGGCGGTGCGGCACTTGTGATTCATGCGCAGGCAGATGATTATAAGACAGATCCATCCGGCAATTCCGGCGACCGCATCGCTTGCGGCGTCATTGAATAAAGAACTGTTCACGAAACGGTCATCGCTTCGCTTATTTTCGAGGTCGATGGCCGTTTACAACTTTCAGCCCGTAGGCTACATTGATACATGGAGTTGGTCATAAATAGAGAAGGTCCCTATACGGACAACAAGGAGAAACGCATACTGATGATTACGAAACAGCTATCCCCACTCGTTGAGCAGCTGGAGCTGAAGCCGCATCCGGAAGGCGGCTGGTACAGAGAACTCTGGAAAGCATCCTTCGAAATTCCGCAAGCCGTACTCGGCGATCGTTATTCCGGCAATCGCGCCGCTGCAACATCGATTTATTTTGTCCTCCATCCGGATGAAGTCTCCGATTGGCATGTCGTTCTGTCGGACGAGTTATGGTTCTGGCATTCCGGAAGCCCTCTGCTTCTGTCGCTTGGCGGCTCCGATGAAGATCCGCATACGACCGAAGAAATTATTGTAGGGCCTGATATCTCCAAGGGTCAGCGGCCGCAAGCGCTCGTTCCTGCGAATGTATGGCAGAAAGCGAAGCCGCTCGGCGATGAGCCCGTCTTCGTCTCATGTGTGGTTGCACCAGGCTTCCATTATGATGATTTCAAACTTATTTCCCGGACTACTAAATAACATCGTTATCCAGTTGAAAAAGCCAATCAGGGCGTCCTGATTGGCTTTTTCTCATTGTCAATGCCATAATCATGAAGTTTTTCTCACGAGATTCTAACAAATGCTGCCGAGCATGCGTATTCACTGGATTTCCGTCCACATTGGAAAGTGGTGGCAAGAATAGCCGTGCTATAGTGTTATCAGGTCAAGACAACAACACGGCTGAAGCCAATTCATACTTTTCAGTACAGGAGGATTACTACAACATGAATACGACTATGACTTCAACGAAGGCTCGGATCGGCAAGAAACTACTCGGTGTTACGCTAAGCGTAGCGATTGCATGCTCTGGAGGCTTGATGCTGAAACCACAGGTAACACATGCTTCTTCGGCATCGGACACGCGGCTGGTAAATAGTATTATCGCAACTGGCAAACACTATATGGGCGTACCTTATAAATTCGGCGCAAAGTCTGGCATCACAAGCGCGTTCGACTGCTCGTCGTTCACACAATACATATTCAAGAGGAATGGCATAAGCTTGCCTCGCTCGTCGCGTGATCAGTCCAAAGTTGGCACGAAAGTGCTCAAGAGCAATATGAAGGCTGGCGATCTCATCTTCTCTGACACGAATCGCGACGGTATTATCAACCATGTCAGCCTCTATCTCGGTAACGGCAAAGTACTTCAAACGTATCGAGTAGGCATCGGCGTAACGATCTCAACGTTCAAAGGCAGCATTTGGGACAAGACCTTCAAAACGGCACGCCGCGTTATATAATTTCAAATGCAATCATCCGCGTGCAGCGTTTCTTCTATAAGAAGCGCTGCACGTTTTTGCTGTGGCGGTGGGCAAGCACACGGACTGGTTCCCATCACTAACCATACACTGGTTGTTAAGAGGCATACTAGCCTCTCCGCTGAAAGGTGGCCTGATTATGAGACTGGATATCGGCTGCGGGTCGAACAAGCAGCCGGGCTATTATGGCATCGACCGCGCAGCGCTGCCTGGTGTGAACCTTGTCAGCGATCTGAATGCAGAAATTCCGTTTCCGGACAATTCGGTTGAGGTTGTGCTTGTCAGTCGCATGCTGGCTTATGCAAATGATTTGAACGCTGCACTATCCGAGCTCTATCGGGTATGTACCCATGGCGCAATCGTCTGCCTGCTCTGCCCATATGCACATAATTTCAGATACAGCTCGAACCCTTATTTAAAGAACCGCTTCGATGAACATACACCGCGTTACTTGACGACATTGTTTCGCGATCCGCCTGGCAGTCCGCCGTGTCCACAACTTGTTCCATATCAGTATTTCCCTCCTCCTCCCTATGATTTTCGGTTGCTGCGAATGGAACTCTTCTATAATCAGACCTACCTCACATCACTTTACGAACCGGAAGAGCTTGAGCTGCTGAAAGAATTGCAAGCCAATGTCGTGGATGAGATCATGTATCATTTTGTCGTTGTGAAATCTCCAATGACGGAGAACGGATGGCTGACACTGTGCGAACAGTCCTTACCTGAACCGCATGCCGCAACCCTGCTGCGTAGCATACCTTCACTCTGAGGTGCATATGTTCAGTTAGTGTGCACATTGCTGTACTCATATGCTTGTTCATTGTAAGGGGGTGAGCAGCATTGCACTAGTCGTTCGTGCTCAGTTTAATGCCACAGGATCCATTACTTTCACAGGTAATACGCTCGGTCTTAGCCGTTCTGACACGGTAGGCGTTCCCGGTACGCAAGATAGCATCGGTGCATTCGTTACGACAGATACCTCTGTCCGAGTCGGGACATACCCTTTCGGTACAACGAGTAACTATCTATTGAACAATGCGGATGCCATTCTCGTCATTCCCGCAGGAAGCACGGTTCTCTACGCAGAGCTGATCTGGGGAGGAACCTATGTTGTGCCGGGCGTTAACCTGTCTGCCGCTATCAACAATCCTGTCAACCTCAAACTTCCTAACAACACGACATTCAGCGTATCTCCGGATGCGGCTACGGCGAACAACTACGACTTGGGGGGCGGTGCGCTCGGTTATACGCGCTCTGCGAATGTCACCACGCAAATCTCGCAGGGCGGTGCCGGGACCTATAACGTAGGGGCTGTTGTTGGAACTGCTACGGTAACAGACCCGACTGCGAACCATGCGGGATGGACGCTTGCGGTGATTTATGGGAATCCTACGCTTCCCTTCCGTAATATGTCGCTGCGTGTAGGGGCCGTGCTCATCCAATCGACCTCAGCGCCAGTCGTGACGACGATTACCGGTTTTGCAACACCAACATCGGGCGCGCTCAGCGGTCGGGCGCTATTCAGCGCGCAAGAAGGCGATGCGAACCGGACGGGCGATCAGGCGCAGTTCGGGCCGACATCTGGCACACAGGTCGCATTGTCAGGTACGAACAACTTTGCCAACAACTTCTTCGCTTCTCAGATCAACAACGACTCCGGAGCATTGAATACGACCGGTACGTTCGGCACGCGCAACCAGACCAATGGAGCGCCAGGATCTAATATCATCGGCGGCCGTCAAGGCTGGGATATTACGAACGTCGACGTTTCCGCCAGGCTAATCAACAACCAATCGTCTGCCGTTCTTACATTAACAACGTCAGGCGATGCGTATGTCGTTAACGCGAACGCGCTGCAAATCAACATTAACGCCCCTGTCGTCTCCCTAACGAAGAGTGCGAACGTGGCCGGCACCGTCATTAACGATCAAGTCACCTATACCGTGACGGTCAATAACACAGGTACAGCTAATGCGTCGAATGTCGTTGTCACTGATGCGCTGCCTGCAGGCTCTGCTTTCGTCGCTGGAAGTGTCGTGCTGGCAGGCGTAGCTAAGCCGACTTTCGACATAACGGCAGGCGTTCCGATTGGTACTCTTGCGCTGAACAGCTCGGTTACCCTTACATACAAAGCGAGGATTACCTCTCTTCCGAGTCCGCCTTCCGTGAATAACATTGCGAAAGCCGCATTTACTTTCCAAAGTGTCGCCGGTGGCGATACCATCTCCGGCGTAATTCCGTCCAATACGGTTTCTACTCCGGTCTATTCGCCTGTTCTGAATATGATTAAATCGGCGAATACGTCGAATGCGGCCGTAGGCACGACGGTCACCTATACGATACTCGTCAACAACTCCGGCAGTATCGGAGCTACAACAACGCTGACCGATAATATACCGACAGGCAGCACACTCGTTGCGAACAGCGTGACCGTGAACAGCGTGACGCAGCCCGGCGCGAATCCAGCGGTCGGCTTCCCGATCGGAACGGTCGCGGCGGGCACAACGACAACCGTGACTTTCCAGGTCGTCGTCAACTCCCTTCCGTCACCGCCGCAGCTGACGGACACGGCGACTGCCGCTTACTCGTATTCACCACCGGACGGCCGGGTATTGAATGGCTCCGCAACATCGAACACGTTGACGATTCCCGTCTCATTGCCGAACGTCACGGCAACGAAGAGTTCCAATCGAACAGCGACAACAATTGGCGATACGATTATTTTCTCAACAGTCGTTGCGAACAGTGGCGTAGCGCCCGTAACCAATGTTGTCTTCAATGATCCGATTCCGACCGGCACAAGCTTTGTCGCAGGTTCAGTCACTGTAGGCGGCAGTCCGGTCGCCGGCGCCAATCCAGCAAGCGGTATATCGCTCGGCACGATTAACAATGGTACATCCGTGACGGTAACCTTCCAACTGCTCGTCACGGCATTGCCGAATCCGGCGCAGATTACGAACCGAGCATCCATCTCTTACAGTTCCGGCACGTTTAACGGGATATCCTTGTCGAACACGATCAACGTTCCGGTCTATCAGCCGGTTATTACGGCAACGAAGTCCGTCAACATGACTCATGCGACTGTCGGCGATACGGTGACGTACACGTTCTCCATCCCGAATAACGGCAATATCAATGCAACGCTAACGTTGACCGATCCGCTTCCGGCAGGAACCACTTATGTGGCAAACAGCATCGCCGTCAATGGTTCTCCGCGTCCGGGAGCAACGCCGCAGACCGGCATCCCGGTAGGTACGATTGCGATTGGAGCTACGGTAACCGTCGTCTTCCAAGTCTTGTTGCAGTCGCTTCCGAATCCGCCGAGCCTGACGAATCAGGGAAGCTTCACGTATACGTACACGCTTCCGGATTCTCGCGTCATGAATGGCAGCGGCAGCTCCAATGTCATATCAATTCCGGCTTCTGCCCCGAATGTAAGTGTAAGCAAAAGCATCAGTGAGCCAGAGGCCGCCGTCGGAGATGAAATCACCTACACCATCGTCGTCACCAATAACGGAATCGATCCCGTCAATCAAGTTATCGTCTCTGACCCGATTCCAACTGGGACGATCTTTGTATCGGGCAGCGTCCTCGTTGGCGGCGTGCCTCAGCCGAATGCCAACATTGCAACAGGGGTTTCCGTTGGCTCGATCGGGCCAGGTGCATCAGTCACCGTCTCGTTCAAAGTCATTTCCGTGACACTCCCTTCACCTGCACAGCTGTCCAATCGAGCAGCTGTCAGCTTTACGTCCGGCGCATTCACGGGTTCATCGTTCTCGGATACGATCACGATTCCGGTGTATCAGCCGATAATTTCGATTACGAAGAGCGCCAACACCGCAGCAGCTACGCTCGGAGATTTGGTTGTCTACACGCTGCAGGTCAGCAACAATGGCAATATTGCTGCGAACATGACGCTTAGCGACAATATTCCTGCAGGCTGCTCCTTCGTCGATAACTCGGTCATCGTTAACGGCGTGCCTCAGCCGGGAAGCGATCCATCGCTAGGTTTCCCGATCTTCTCTGTGCCTCCTTTTGGCATTAGCACCGTCACGTTCGAGGTATCGGTCGACACGCTTCCTTCTCCGCAGCAGCTCGTAAACAGCGCAAGCGGTACGTACACGTACACGTTGCCCGGCGGACGTGTCCTAAATGGCGAGACGAGTTCGAATACCGTAACGATTCCAGTATCAGCGCCGAACTTATCCGTCGTACTTAGCACCAACGCGCTAGACATCATCACCGGCGATACGATTACGTATTCGGGCGTCATTACGAACAACGGCATTACGAACGTCAACAATGTCATCTTCGTTGGTCCGGTCATCCCAGGAACGACCTTCGTAGCTGGCAGTGTCACCGTGAATGGAATAGCAGTTCCCCAGGCGGATGTGACCGCCGGCATTCCGATCGGTTCGCTTGGCCCTAACGCCTCTGCGACCGTGACCTACGAGGTGAAGTTAATCATGCCTGTGACCGATCAAATCGTTAACCAGTCGACCGTCAGCTTTACGTCCGGCAGCTTCGCGAGCACATCTTCCTCGAACGTTGTTACGACGCCAGTTACCCAGCCGGATATTAACGTCGTCAAATCTGCAAACACATCGAACGCTGTCGTTGGCGACACAATCACCTACACAATCGCGGTAAGCAATACTGGTAATCTGCCTGCGAGCGTCATCGTAACGGATACAGTACCGCCCACAACCACTTATGTTCCGAACAGCGTCATCGTCAATGGAACACCGCAGCCGAGCTCGACACCTGCAGGTGGCATTAACGCAGGAACCGTGAATCCAGGCGGCACCTCCTACATCATGTTCTCGGTCGTCATCGATACACTCCCGAATCCGCAGCAGCTGGTCAACCAAGCGACAGCGACCTACACGTTCACGCCTCCTGATGGCCGAACCATTACGCTGTCCAAACTATCCAACAGCTTATCAATTCCCGTCCAATCGCCTAATGTCACCGTGGGCAAGAGCTCGACGCAAACTTCTGTCTCCATTGGCGACATCATTCCTTATATCATCCTTGTCTCCAACAACGGGATAGCGCCGGTCACAAACACGGTCTTCATTGATGGCATTCCAAGCGGAACACAGCTTGTACCTGGAACCGTAACCGTCAACAGCGTGGTCATTCCTAATGCGAATCCAGCAGCGGGCGTAAACATTGGTACAATAAACAATGGAGCTACAGCTACTGTAACCTTCTCGCTGCTCGTCGTAAGCGTGCCAACGCCGGCGACCATCAACAACCAAGCATCCGTCTCGTATACATCCGGCGCTTTCTCCAGCACTTCGTTCTCCAACGGCGTCAGTATCCCTGTCTATCAGCCTGTCATCTCGGTTGTGAAAAGCGCCAATACGACGAACGCTACGGTCGGCGACTTGGTCGTCTATACGCTTGCAGTGACGAATTCCGGCAACTATGTAGCCGTAGTCACGCTCACGGATGCAACGCTGGCGCCTCAGCTGTCATTCGTGCCGAACAGCGTTATCGTTGGCGGATCGCCCCAAGCAGGAACCTCCCCCGCAACGGGCATTCCGGTTGGGATTGTTTTCCCGAACACGACGGTCAACGTCACGTTCTCTGCCATTATCACTTCGCTTCCGCCAACGCAGCAGCTGACGAACACAGCGACTGCGGCGTTCGCCTATACATTGCCGGATAATCGTACGCTGAATGGCTCCGTCCTCTCCAACACGTTAACTTATCCGGTATCATCGCCGGATGTTGATGTCGAGAAGTCTGCATCTTTATCGTCTTCAACAATCGGGGATACCCAAGTTTATACCGTTACGATTATGAATAGCGGAATCGCACCCGTTGATAATGTCATCTTCTCTGATCCGATTCCGACTGGCACCTCCTTCGTATCCGGAAGCGTAACTGTCGACAGCGTGCCGCGTCCGGACGCCAATCCAGCTGCCGGCTTCTCGCTCGGATCTATTGCTGCCGGCGCGACCGTAACCGTCTCGTTCAGCGTCACCATTACGTCCGTTCCAAGCGAGCAGCTCGTCAGCAACCGATCTTCGGTCAGCTTCACTTCCGGCGCTTTCTCTGCTGTCACATTCTCGAACACGGTAACAACCCCGGTTTATCAACCTGTTATAACACTTGAGAAGAGTTCCAGCACCACCACTGGCAGTGTCGGCAGTCCAATCGTGTATACGATCTTTACGCACAACAGCGGCAACTATCCGGCTGTCGTCACGCTTTCCGACCCGATTCCTGCAGGTACTTCATTAGTGCCGAACACCGTCGTCGTGAACGGCATTCCACAGGCCGGCGCCGACCCTGCAGCTGGATTCAGTATCGGCACAGTCGCAGCTGGAGCGAGCGTCACGACAACCTTCACGCTGCTTATTGAATCGCTGCCGCCAAATCAGCAATTGGTGAACCAAGCAACTGGCAACTATGTATTCACACTGCCTGATACCCGCTCATTCGCACGCTCTTCCGTTTCCAATATCCTTACTGTTCCGGTCACTGCTCCGAATATTACTGTAGCGAAGAGCACGCTAGCTACGGACGCTGTCATTGGCGACACCGTAATTTACTCGACCGTCGTAACGAATACAAGCATCGCGAATTTGAACAGCGCCGTATTCACGGACGTCATTCCTGCTGGCACAACTTTCGTACCGAACAGCGTCGTTGTCGATAGCATTCCGCGCCCTGGAGCAGATCCGAGCATAGGTGTTCCGCTCGGCAGCATTACCCCGAGCACCTCAGTCACTGTATTGTTCTCGGTTACCGTCAATGTTCTGCCGGTTAGTGGCCTGATCAGTAACCAGGCACAAGTCAGCTTTACGTCCGGCATATTCTCTGGAACAGGCAGCTCCAATTTCGTCACAACGCCAGTTTACAATCCAATTATCGCTGTACTCAAAACGCCGAGCCAGGCGAATGCGACCGTCGGCGATACGATTACCTATACGCTTGACGTGACGAATACCGGGAATCTCGCTGCAACGGTTGTCCTCTTCGACCAGATCCCAACGGGAGCCGTGTTTGTACCGAACAGCGTCACGATCGGAGGCGTGCCTCAGCCTGGCGCTGATCCGACGACTGGTATTAATGTCGGCGTCGTGCCTGCAGGCGCTTCGGTCCATGTCGTCGTATCGCTGCAAGTTACCGTCGATGCACTTCCATCGCCGCAGCAGCTGGTCAATACGGCGACAGCGAACTACACCTTCTTCCCGCCAGATGGCCGCACGCTGACTGGCACTGTACAATCCAACACGGTTATCATTCCGGTGTCGTCTCCAGACGTAACCGTCGTGAAGAGCAGCAACGCAATCGACGCCGTCGTCGGCGATACGATTACGTATACGATTACGGTTACGAACAACGGCATCTCGCCGGTAAACAGTGTCACGCTCGTCGACCCGATTCCTGTCGGCGCAAGCTTCGTCGCAGGCAGCGTAACCGTCAATGGCACGCCGCGGCCTTCGGATAGCCCGAATACAGGCATTCAAGTTGGCACCATTGCAGCTGGAGCTACCACTACGGTGCAGTTCCAGGTACTTGTCGTATGATGGCTGATCCAGGACCTCCGACAACGATTCGTAATCAATCGGTCGTTTCCTTCTCGGATGGCAGCTCGACAGTGTACTCTTATTCCAACACCGTCAATACGCTAGTGAACGGTCCGAACTTTACTTTAGAAATGTCAACAGATCAGACGCAAGCGAGCTTGGGACTTCCGATTACGTATCAGATTACGCTCAGAAACAGCGGCAACCGTGCGGGTAATGTGACGATCTATGACATATTACCGCCGGGCACGACGTTCGTCGCGAACTCAATCATCGTGAATGGGGTGCCGATTCCCGGCGTTACGCCGGAAGGCGGCATCCCGCTAGGTGATGTGAATCCAGGTGACACGGTAACCGTGATCTTCCAGCTGCTCCTCGTCTCCGCTCCTCCTTCGGGGCAGCTGGATAATCAAGCAACAGCCGATTATTACTTCGTCACGCTAGACGGTCGAACAATTACCGGCTCAGTCAGCTCCAACGTTGTTGCCCTTCCGGTTACTGTACTAGATGTCCATATTGCCAAAGGGGTGAATACGGCTTTCACCTATGTCGGCGACATGCTCACTTATACCGTAAACATAGCGAATACCGGTACGGAAACGCTTCGGCAATCCGTGCTGGTAGATCCGCTGCCTGCCGGCGTATCCTTTGTACCAGGGAGCGTCTCCATTGACGGCGTACGCTCCCCTTCCTCTTCTCCTGCGACGGGGATTGAGCTCGGCAATATTTTGCCAAGCGTAACCAAACGTGTAGTGTTCAATGCCGTCGTTCTGGAAGGTTCGGTCGGCACATTGCTGACGAACCAGGCAACGCTTCGCTTTAAGCTTGGCATATTCGATCAGTCGATCACCTCAGAACCGGTGACGACGATCATTTCCGGTCCAGCGCTCAATGTCAGCAAATCCTCGAACATCGCGCAAGCAACGGTTGGCGATACCATACGGTACAGTATCACGATCTATAACGGAGGGACGACTGCCGCAGATGTCATTGTCCGCGACGCAACACCTGCGGGCACTCTATTCGTACAAGGCAGCGCAGTTGTCAATGGCACGCCGCTTCCTAATGCGAATCCGGATAATGGCATATCGCTTGGTTCACTCGGCCCTGGCCATCTATTCGACCTATCTTTTCAAGTGACCGTAACCAGAACAGTACTGAGTCCATCTCGTAACGAGCTTGCGAACCGAGGGAAGGTCGAGTACAGTTACCGGCTTCCAAGCGGAGTCATCGTGAGCGAATCCATGTTTACCAACACGGTTCTCGTCGCGCTCGTTCTCCCTGTCATCGTGGCCGATCTTGCTGCTGCCCCGCCAGTTGTCGTTCCGGGCGAGCTTATCGCCGTCACAGTACGTCTCACGAATACGGGTAATTATCCGGCTGCTGTCACCTTATATGATCTCATTCCGAATGAAACGACGCTCGAAGGACTTGTGATCTATGTCAATGGACGCGAGGTTGCCGTTATCCCTGGCGAAGGGGTCTTCATTGGCATTCTCGATCCAGGCGCAACAGTCGTCATCACCTATCGGCTCCGCCTCTCCGATCATCCATTCCAGAGCCGTCTCCGGTTCCGAGTCCGCGCTGTGTTCACATACGAGGTCAATGGCAGCTTAATAACAAACACCGTCTATTCGAACGAAGTCGTCATTATCATTGAGACGCATGATGAGTAGTGCTATCGCAAATTAAAAAGGCTCTCCACCCCAGTGCGCATGAAGCAAAGCACGGTGAGTGAAGAGCCTTTATTTATTACTGCATTTTCATGAGGCTCTAACGATACACATACGGGTCCTTCGGCTTCGGGATCGCGTTCCACTTCGTCACGGTCAGCTCGGGAATCGTCTGCTTGAACGGCTGATAGAATGTCCAATTCAGCTTGCCTGTAACGTGAACCCAGTCATCGTCATGGAAGCTGGCGTTAGACGGGAAATTAACGAGCATCCCGAACACGCCGGAGTCTGCCACGCAGTGAATGAACCCGAACCGGAATACAAAATAATGATTGCCTTCCACCTGCTCGCCTTTATAGATAAAGCCATCGAAGCTTATCGTTCGGCCTGTGAAGGTTGTCGGGAAGTTGTAGATGGACTCGAGTCCTTTTAACATATTGGTATCGGTTAGGTCGACTTCCTTCATATTCTTGAAATCTTCAAGCTCCTCCTTCGACACCTTCGCATAGCCTTGCTTTCCATAGAAGACGCTTGTGTCCGGCTTTAGAAACTGGTGAAAGCCTGGATTGTCCGCAGAGGCGTCAAAGTTCGGGAACGAGAAGCCTTTTGCTTTCACGAAGCTGGAATCCAGTGTCTGTACAGGCAGGAAGAAGCCGGTAATGAGCGGGAAGATGAGAATGCCATAGCCGAGGTATCGCTTCCACCGGATCGGCTCATCATGGGAATGCCCGTGATGGTCATGATCATGGTGCGAGTGTGCATGATCGTGGTGCGCGTGTGTATGATCGTGATGGTCATGATCGTGATCGTGGTGATGATGGACATGCCCTGCGTGATCATGCTCGTGCCCGTGGTGAACATGTGCAGCCTGCCCACTCTGCTCGCCGCTCGCATCCGAACCAAGGAGCTCACTCGTCTTGCTCCGATTCGCTTCCCTCTCTTTGGCATACAACCGAATAAACTCGAAGACGAACAAGATGCCAAGCAGCACAATCGCGCTTTCCGACAGATAGGCGTATTTGGTGTTAATATATTTGTTCAAATTGCCGTTCAGGTGCATCATGAGGAATAAACAGGAGAATCCTGCCAAAATATATAGACGAATCATCCGAACAGCCTCCCCACGAGCAATGATGTGCCAAGCGTACACGCGACGACGAGCGCGATGAGCACAATAACGAAACGCCCTTTGAACACGCCAAGCAGCATCAGTGTATTCTTGATGTCAATCATCGGTCCGAAGACGAGAAAAGCAGACAAAGCCCCTACAGAGAATGTGCTGCGGAACGATGACGCGATGAATGCATCCGCCTCTGAGCAGAGCGACATGACGAAAGCAAGCCCAATCATGACGAGCGAAGCGGTCACCGGATTGCTGCCCATATGCATGAGCGACGATGTTGGAATGAACGTCTGCATCGAAGCCGCGATGAATGCTCCAAGCACTAAATATTTGCCCACTGAGAAGAATTCCTCTATGGCGTGCAGCATCACATCGTACAAGCGCCGGTGAAGGGGCTCGCGCACTGCAGCATGTCCAGATTGAGCTGTAGCAGTATCGCCAGCGCCAGCTGCTGTCTCCATAATGGCGGCTTCATGCAGCCTCATCGGAAGCTTCGGATACAGATAAGAGATGACAATCGCCGTCACATAAGCGACAACGACGGCAGATCCTCCGCGAATAAGCACCATCCGCCAGTCGTTGCCGAACGCGATGTAGGTAGCGAATAAGACGACCGGATTAATGATTGGTCCGGTCAACATGAATGCAATCCCTGCATGCAGCGGGACGCCTTTGCGAATGAGCCGCCGCGTAATGGGCACAATTCCGCACTCGCAGGCGGGGAAGAATAGTCCGACGCCGCAGCCTAGCAGCGAGGCGAGATACCGATTCTGCGGGAGCATTCTTGCAATCCATCTCTCTGATAGAAACGTTTGGATAAGTCCTGATACGATGACGCCGAGCAGAATGAATGGAATGGCTTCCATGATCATGCTAAGAAAGATCGTATTTAATTGAAGAAAAGTAACCACGAAGTCCCTCCACATCAATAGGCGCGAAGCCTGAAATCAATATTCTCATTATCTATGAAAATCAATTGAAATGCCAATGTTGCTCTTTGCGCGCAGCAACGGTAGACTGTTTAGGAAAGACGAATTTGAAGTAAACACCGGAGGCACTTTCGTGGACTACATTATTCTTGATATCGAATTTAACGGACGTAAATTTGCAAGCGATTTACCGATGGAAGTCATCGAGATCGGCGCTGTGCGTTTGAATGAAGCGCTTGAGCCTGTCGATGAATTTACGGCATTAATTAAACCAGTTTATTTTGCGAAATTGAACGAGTTCATTAAGAAGAAAACCGGCATCCCCCAGGAAGGCATTGACGCCGCTGACAGCTTTCCTACTGTCATTACAGCGTTCATGAGCTGGCTTGGGCCGCATGAGAATTTCCTGATCCTTACTTGGGGCGGAGAAGATATGAAGCGGATTGTGTTCGATACGCGGATGCATAAGATGGATGATGCTTATTGGCTTGATGCCAAGTACTACGACCTGCTTAAGGGGTATATCCGGTTCAAAGGCGTCTCCAATGACGTCAGCGTCGAAGCTGCTCTGCTTGAACTTGGACTTGGCGGCGAAGACAACAACGCCCATCGGGCTCTTGAGGATGCGCGCATGACGGGAAACATCTTCCGGGCGGTGTTTAAGGAGCTTGACTTCAGCCGTATCCAGCAGTTTGTCGACGTCTATTCCAATGCCAAAGAACGCAAGCTGGTGAAGAATGCCATTCGCATTATTGCGCAGCAGAAAGTGACGCCTACTTGGGCGATGATCGTGGAGCATGTGCTGACGGGGAAAATATCTCTCGAAGATCAGCGCAAGGTAGTCGAGCTCGAAGCTTATTTCGATGCCGAACTGGCGAAGCAACGCAAAGCGCGACCAGCAACCGTTGAACCATTCGAAAACACTGAAAAACCGCGGACCTAATGGCCGCGGTTTTTTTTATATCACATGGGAGGCCGATGTGCATATATCTCGCAGCACCCGGTCCCATATCGTATCAATGATAATAATGAGGTTCGCTCCGCGTTCCGGATGCACATAAGGCGCTTCCCTGCGAAAATAATGCTGATGGCCGCCGACTAGCGCAAGCGGAATGATATGCTTCGGCGCATATTTCGAGCGGTTCCAGTACCAAATTCCGAACCGGTTCCGGCTTATGCCGCCCCAGCTGCCAAGCCGTGTAATGTAATCCGCGCACTCACCTTCCTCATTCACAGCTACTACATAATGGACCTTATTATTGTGCTCCCGCTTAATCGGAAGCTTGGGTGAACCGACTTGAATGACTCGCCAATCGGTTATCGAACCCTCTTCGCTCAGCATAACGGCTGCCTGATAAGCAGCAACTCCGCCTCCGCTGTGCCCGATGAAGATCACCGGTCTGCCGGTAGACAGCTTGCGCACCTGCGCGGCAACCGCTCTGGCGCCGAACTGCACCGCTCTTCGCAGCCGGTACAAATCTTTACGCACCTGAAGCAGCTGCTGGAAGAAGTTATGCGTATGATCACCATAAGGGAACAGCTCGCGTATCGCGGATATCTGTCCATTATCGGTCAATCGATTCTGGAGCTCCTTGACGCACTCGGCGAAGATTGTACGTCTTGACCCTATGCCGGCTAACAAATAAACATCCCATTCCGAGGTAACATCTGCATGCATGATGTCATCACCGCCCTGTTGTCTAAAGCTTATGCAAAGTGCACAGCCTTCTCGCGATTAGTATGCGGCGCTGAATACGTTGTCATTCATTCACCAGCAAACGTTACCTCAGTATATTCGGGAACTACCTCTGCCGCTTCTGTATTTCGTGCATTCCGAGTATGACAGTAATCCATTCATGGCTGTCAACGTTGTGCGTGAAGTTATCCAAGCAATACGCCGATGACTCAAACCAGCTGCTTACCCTCGCGAAGGAAGCTGCGAGCGCGCCATTCTCATCAATGACCTCGTATTCCTGCGAAAATGCCGGGGATATGAGCTCATATACGCCGCGCCCGAATGCTTCATACTCAAACTTCTTGGAGAAGAACGACATCCGCGCACGGAGCACCCCCACCTCTTCGCCAGACGGTGCCGAGATCACCCATTTGTTCGACAGAAGCGGGAAACTGCCACTGTAGACGGGATTGCCATTGACGTCAAAAACGTCGAGCCCTGAACCAAACATGCTCCGCAGATCGACCTCACCGACTCGCTCATTCTGCTCGTTCAAGATCTCCGTCTGGCCGGCATTAAAGAAATTATCGCGAAAATACAGCTTCATGGCTACCGCCTCCTCTACAGCTCCATACGACGCAGCTTTCCAAAAAGTTTCAGCGTGCAGACAGATTCCGCTTCTGCTGAGCGAGCAGTTTGAACTCCTCGTCAAGCTCGGCGTATCCGTGATCGGTTGGCTTCAGCTTGCTCAGCTCACCGAGCAGATAGGTCATGCGGTTTGCGATGAGAAGCTTCTCCTCTTCGAGCTGCATAGCAGCTGACTTCGCTTCGCTACTTGCAGCCGGCTTCGCTTCGCGCTCCCGCAATTCGGCATAGCCGCTCTCGATCCGCCTAATCTTGCCGTCTTGGAACTTCAACAACTTCGTGCAAATCCGGTCAATTAAATAACGGTCATGCGAGACGATAATAAGCGTTCCTTGATAGTCTTCGAGCGTTTCCTCCAGCTGCTCGCGACTGGCAAGATCGAGATGGTTCGTCGGCTCGTCGAGGATGAGCAAATCCTGCTCCCGCATCATCAGCTGTGCCAGCTTGATGCGCGTGCGCTCGCCGAGACTTAGCTGGTGGATCGGCTTCTGCAGCATGGAAGCATCAAATCCCATATTCGCAAGCATCGTTCGCGACTTGCCAACGTCGCTGCGAAGCTCATGCGTTTGCTCCAGCATCTCAAGCACTGTCTGCTGCTGGCTCAGATCGGTCACATCCTGCGTCAAGTATGCGACATTCGCAGTCGGACTTAGCCATAGTTGACCGGTATCGACCGTTTTCTCGCCGAGCAGCATTTGGATGAGCGTCGTCTTGCCGCTGCCATTAGGACCGATAAGCCCGATTTTCTCTCCGCGCTGGATATAGAACGAGCTATCGCCAAACAGCGTCCGACCGCCATAACCTTTGCCTATACGGGATGCTTCAACCAGTCGTCGGCCGCGCTTCTCCGGATTGTCCCAGCCGAAAGCGACCTTCGCTTCTTCCTTCGGCTTCTTCACTCCTTCGAGATCGATCTTCTCCAGCCGATGCAGTCGCGATTTGACCGCCTTATCCATTGCTTTCGCTTTGCTGCGATAGAACTCTTTCACGCCGGTGCGCATCTCCGCCATCTTGCCCTTCTTCCCAGCTTCGCGGTGCGCTTTCTCCGACCAGTTCTTCAAGCGATTAATCTCCGCTTCAATCTTCTGCTCGTACTTCTGCTGTTCCTCGAACTGATGCAGCTGGCTCTGGTAACGCCGCGCTTTTTCCTCGCGATAGAACGTATAGTTGCCCGGAAAGTTGACCGACTTGCCGTCATCCAGTTCAAGTATCCGATCAACGGTCTGATCGAGGAAGTAACGGTCATGCGAAATAATAATCGTCGTTCCCGTAAATTTCGCTAGCTCAGCTACTAGCCAATCCACGCCTTGGAAATCAAGATGGTTCGTCGGCTCATCAAGCAACAGAATATCCGGTTTCGATGCCCAAATATGCGCAATAGCAAGCTTCGTCTTCTCTCCGCCGCTTAAGCCCGCAAGCCTCTCGCCGTCCCATTCCTTCACCTTCCGCAGGCCAAGATGGCTCGTTACTTGTAGGAACTGCTCGCTTCCTTGCGATTGTTCTGTATCTTCGATCATGCTGCTAAATGTATTTACGGTGTAAGAAGTGGACTGGAGCAAGTAGCCGATCCTCAGCTGCTCTTGATGATAAGTGAGCTTCCCTTCATCCGGCTGCAGCGCCCCGAAGATCAGATTAGCAAGGGTTGTCTTGCCCGCTCCATTCATCCCGACGAGTCCAATTCGTTCTCTTGCTGCCATGTCCAGATCGACATGGTTCAGCACGGCTGTATCGCCGAAGCTCTTCTTTAATGCGCGTATTGTTATTAATGTCATACCGATCACCACTTTTAGTTAGAGTTTAACAGCTGACAAGGGCGATGATCTTCGGGCGACTTCAGTAGCGCGGCATATGTTTTGGAACAAAACAAAAAACCGCAGGATCGCCTGCGGCTAACATTGAACAGAATAGGGATACGTAAATAAAGCTCTAATACACCTGTGCTTGAAGCAAGGGAGTAGAGATTTATTAGGAGTCAGCTCCTTTAGACGCACGTAACCAATTCCGCTCTAGCGCACAGGCTGAGCTTCTCTAATCGTCAATTCGAAAATCATGAACGATAAGGGAATTAAGTCCACATGATATCTAATTGGATACCTCCTACGTACTTACAAGATACCCCATTATAGCATGTAAGAAATGTTTGTGCACCACTCTCTTCGGAGAAATGGAAAAAATTAGTCTGAGTATGCAGTAAAGTTAAAGCTCTCCGGACCTACGCGAATCGTTCCGAGTGCGGAGGATTGAATAAACACCGAATACGCTTGGGTCGTATTAGGCGCGTTGAAGTCCGAACCCGAGAATGAAATTAATTGCGGACCGAGAATGCTAAGATCCAGGTTCTGTGCAGCGGAGAATACGTTGATGTCACCTGAAGTTAATCCTCTTGTAACGAAGATCGTAATGTTCGTCGCAAGCGGAAGAAGCGGCAGCTGAACCGCTGCAACGCCTGTGAATTCTACGCGCGTAAGACCTGCTGTTCCTGCAGTCAGGTTAAGTGTTTGCTGTGCAATCAAGTTTGGCGTATTGATGACCAGAATCGGAATCGCGATCGAGTTGGCATAGCTTGCGTTCTGAGATGTCTTTGAATCTAACAATATAGCAGCCATAATGATCACCCCCTTCTAATGTATACCATATGTTACCAGCGAAAAAAAAGATTGGACAGGTGTATCTATTAGGCGATAAAAAAGCTCCCAAGCCCGGTATGGTTACCAGGTCGGAAGCTTCATTCAGGCCAGCTTAGTTCTTATGCTTATGCCAGTCCAACTTGCTATTATTGAGCAGAAATTCAAAGTCGTTCTCTTGCCGTTTCTTCTCGGCTGCACGAGCAGCTTCTTCTTGCTTGCGAGCTTCTTCCTTGCGCGCCTCTTCCGCAGATTTCAGCTCCTGCCCGGCTGCCTTTAGCTTATCCAGCATCTCCGGTCGCAGCATATCTTTGAGCGTTGCCGGCTTCTCTTCTTTCGCAACGGCAGCCTGGTGCTGCTGCGCCACTCTATTCTTCATCTTCTTCGCCATAGGATCACCTCGTATAATCTGCAACCATTATAGCAAGATCAGCGCCCAGCTTCTAGTACCGCTGCTCCACCTTCATCGTCTTCCACACCGTCACCGAGATCAGCCATGCTGCGAGGAATAGCGCGACAAGCACGTAACCGAGATCTCCGAGATCAATAGAAGCGATCCACTTGAAGAATGGTGATGACCATTCCAGCCGTTCTGACATCATTTGCAGCAGTTCAACGATACCGATGAGGAGTGCAGATACGACAGACACGCTTGTCACTGTCACGTTATAGAACAGCTTGCGAAGCGGCGTATGGAACGCCCAGCGATATGCCTTCGTCATAAACATGCCATCAGCGGTATCGAGCAAGCTCATCCCAGCCGCGAACAAGAGCGGCAGTGCAATAATGCCGAATAACGGTACCGCGCTCTTCGCAGCTCCGGCAGATAATGCGAGCAAGCCGACTTCCGTTGCCGTATCAAAGCCGAGTCCGAATAGAAACCCAAGCGGATACACATGCCAGCTCCGGCTGATGAAACGCTGCAGCGGGCGGAAGATCCGCGAGAACAGCCCTCTCGATTCCAGCAGCTGCTCAAGCTCGTCGTTCTTATAACTACCTGATTTCATTTTGCGGAATAGCTGAAACAGGTTGCTTAGAATAATCAAGTTCAGAACGCCGATTAGAATAAGAAAGATACCTGACACCGAAGTACCAATAAGTTTACCTGTTTCCTGCATCATCGGCATCTCGCGCTGTATCCATTTGACGGAAAATGCGACTGCTAGCACCATCAAGAACACGACAGATGAATGGCCGAGCGAGAAGTAGAAGCCTACGCCGAGCGGGCTGCGTTTCTGCTGCACAAGCTTACGCACCGTATTGTCAATGGCAGCGATATGATCCGCATCGAAAGCATGCCGCAGACCAAGCGAGTATGCAAGCAAGCCTAGGCTCCAGAAGGCGGGATCATGTCTGCCGGCAATACCTAGACCAATGATGCCGGCAAGGTGCAAGGCAAGAATGACGGACGCGTATCCAGCCCATGATTTGCGATGATTCCATAGTGTACGCATACGGCAAATCTCCTCTACTTTTCTATGTAACATAATCTAACATAGATGACCGATTGCGTCCATGAAAAAAAGACCAATCCAGGGATGGTCTTCTTGCAGGCTTATACGCGTTGATTTCGTTTCGCTCCATTTAGCAGTTGGCGCCTGGTCCATTCATTCGCGATGACGGGATCTTCATCCTTCTTCAGCTGTTCATACAGTCGTACTCTAAGCTCGGCAATTCGGTCTTGATTCTCTGGCAATGAAATGACATTGTGCAATTCAGCTTGATCCTGCTGCATATCATACAGCTCATCAATATCCGTCATATTCCAAACGTACTTCCATTGTTTCGTCCGGATCATCCGCTGCGTATACAACCCGAATTGCTGACCATTGTAGGTGGCTACGATAGAGTCGCGCCAATCCGTATCAGCCGGTGCATTCGCATCAAGAAGCAGCGGCGCAAGTGATTCGCCGTGGAAGCTATCCGTCGAATACGCTAACCCTGCAAGATCAAGCAGCGTAGGTCCGAGATCAAGCAAATTGTAGACGAACTGTTCGCGCTCTGCACCTGCAGCTTGCTCCGGCAGCGCAATCATTAACGGCACATGAACAACATCGTCATACAGAATATAATGCTTATCCATCATCCCATGTGAGCCGCACATGTCGCCATGATCAGCCGTGAACACAATAATCGTGTTCTCTGCTTGCCCAAGTCGCGCGAGTGAAGTAAGCACATGTCCAATCGCATCATCCAGCTGGCTAATAATGCCGTAATATCTGGCGACGATCGGCGCCCAATCTTCCCACGTATAGGATTCCACGCCCCAGCTCGCGAGCTGTTGTGCCTGAATATACGGCTTGCCAGCGAAATCATCGCCGAAGCCATCCCATACAGGCACTTGCGCCGGATCATACATCCCAGCGAACTGTTCTGTTGGACGGCAAGGCAGATGCGGATCGGCAAAGTGAAGCGCCACATGCCAAGGCTGTTCTCCCTGACTCAGGTTCTCTATCGCTTCAATCGCGCGGTCCGCGAACCAATGCGTCTCCGAATCTGCAAGCGCAACGGGATTATTCTCGCCAAAAAATCCGTTCGTGTAGGTCACGCCCGGATAACGGCTCTGTCTGAACGCCCGATATTCACCTTCGCTTACATAGGATTCAAAGCCGAAAGCAGTCGGATCAAACTCGGGATTTACTCCCCATTTGCCAAGGAACGCAGATCTGTAGCCAGCTTCAGCAAGCTGCTTGGTCCACGTATATTGGTCCGGCTGAAGGTAGCCCACCGGCAGGAAGGAGTTATAGTTCCACAACGCACCGAAGGTCTCGGGACGCTTGCCGTGAAGCAGCGACTGCCTAGCCGGACTGCACACCGGAAAGTGTGAATAGGCTTGGTGGAAAACAGTGCTCCGAGCAGCCAAGCGGTCGAGGTTCGGCGTGTGGACCGGATATTTGCCGCTGTAGCCGACGCAATCATAACGCAGTTGGTCGGCGGTAATGAATAGAATGTTAGGCTGCTTCTGCATGGTACGCTCCTCCCTCGCTAACTCGTGGCGCGATACTGCTTCGGCGAGCAGCCAACATGGCGCATGAACAACCGATTAAAGAAGGATTGATCTTCATAGCCGACCATTGTCGCAACGACAATCACTTTCTCCTCGGTTTCAAGCAGCAGATGCTTGGCGCGTTCGATCCGAACTTCATGCAGCGCCTCGAACACGCTGCGATTGTATTCTTCCTGCATCAGCCGGTTCAGCTGCCGGATGCTCGAATTAAACAGCACGGACAACGACTGCAGGGTAATCTTCTTCTCATAGTTGCGTTCAAGATAACCATAGATCCTTTTTGCAGTCATCTCGCGATCCAGCTGGCGCGGTGACGGGTGGTGCAGCCGCTGCTGGTGCATCATCGTATAGTAGCGCGACAAGAGGATCAGCAGCTCAATCATCTGCAGCCGAATCAGCGTCGTATGGCCAATCGAGCGGTTATTGATCTCACGGATCATATTCTCGAGCAAGGTTAGTGCATTGGAAGCATCCTGCCCATGCAGATTAAGACGGTGGTTGAAGCGCACATCGTGATCGAGAAAAGGATGAACATAGAAATAATCCATAGATCCTGTGATCTCAAGCTCGGTCAGTAAGGCATCCGGAATAAAAGATGGCATGAACAAGCAATTGATAATCTCCATCTGCTCGCCCTTCTCGGTTTCATAGGCGTGCGTCTCTCCAGGATTAATAATGAACACATCCCCGGCATGAACCTCATAGCGCGTCCCTTGGAATACATGCATCCCCCTGCCGCGAACGACATAGACGAGCTCGACAAACTCATGCCCATGCTCAGCAATTGAGCCCTGCACGGTGCGGGTGATCCAGAACGGAAACTCGACTTTCATATAACTTCTGCTGCTTAGTATGTCTTTCATGCACATCCACCCTCTGCGACAAGAATGCCCTGTTGAAGCTTGTGTCTATTTGGCGCGGCTGTGTGCTAATGTCGCTTGATCGAACCGTTCCCGGTCAGGATTGCGCTGCCATTCCTCCCAGCTCATGCCGGACTCGGCAAGAATCTGCTCGATTCTGCGTCTGAACGGAAGACCTCGCTCCTGCAGCTGCTGCACCATAGGGTCCGGCCGGCCGCCAAGCTTTCGGCTTACGACCTCATTCAGCTGCTCCTCGAAAGAATCGGCGAGCGCTGGATGCGATTCAGCAAGGTTAACCTTCTCTTCTGGATCGTCTATAAGATCATATAGCTCACGCGGCGGACGTGTAAATGGACCGGAGTCATACGTGCGGATAAATTTATACCGTCCGGTCCGAATGCCCCTTGCCGCCTGCCATGCACATTCG
Source organism: Paenibacillus sp. J31R98 (assembly GCF_056269245.1). NCBI lineage: Bacteria > Bacillati > Bacillota > Bacilli > Caryophanales > Paenibacillaceae > Paenibacillus > Paenibacillus sp. J31R98. The sequence continues at coordinate 877,206 of NZ_JBWDNO010000001.1, read as the reverse complement.
CTCAAGTAGATAGTTTCGTGCGTCCCTTCGGATTCTCCTTCTATTGCATGCCACAAATTGATGCCGTCGAGCCCCGCAGGATCTTTAAGCTTGCTCACATCAATGCCTGCAGGAGCTTCACGTCGCACCGCATCAAGCAGCGTTGGCAGCAGATCTGCCTGCTGCACAAACCCTGGCACTCTGCGGCCGCCCTCGATTCGTCCCGGCCAGCGCATGATAATCGGCACATGCACGGTCTGCTCATAGAGACCGCAATGATCCCAATATATATCATGCTCGGTCAAGCTTTCACCATGATCGCCGAACAGGACGAGCAACGTCTCTTCTTGGATGCCGAGCTTGCTGAGATGATCGTCAAGCTCCTTCAAACGGTCATCCAGATAACGAATCTCCGCGTCGTACAGTGCGTCGTAATAATCCGTGTCCGTTACTTGACCGACGAGATCGTAATGGTGATGTTTAAAGAACGGGTAAGCTGTATGATTATAGGCAGGCTCCATGCTCTTGTTGCTAGGATCGAACGGGTCCTTCGATTCATCGTAGAACTCCGGGATATACGATTCCGGCGGCAAATACGGCGTATGCGCATCCCAGTAGTGCAGGAACAAGAAGAATGATTCGTCCTGATGCTGCTCGATCCAAGGCAGCGCAAGCTCATTCACTTTACGTCCATCAATCCAGCGATTGCCGCCGACTGAGTTGATGTAATAATTGTAGCCGCGGGCGAACCATTCCTTCAGCTGATACAGATTATCGACCGCGCCGGTCGTGAAGCCGGCTGAACGAAGCAAGTTCGGCAGCCACTCGACCGACTTTGGCAGATGAGTCAGATCCGAACCGTGGGAGATGACGCCCGTTGTCAGCCCGATTTTGCCAGTGAACACTCCTGTATGGGCGACTTCGGTTGGGATATCTGCTGCGTAGGCACGCTCGAACAGAACGCCATCTCGCGCGATTTGGTCCAGATGCGGACTGGTTTGCTTCGTGTAGCCGTAGCCGCTGAGCCTGGAGGCACGAAGCGTATCGAGTGAAACTAGAATGATTTTCATCGCAGGCTAAGTCCTTTCATGATGTTCGATGACGTCGCTGCTTGCTCCATATAAGCAAGCACCGCTTGCACGTTCTGCTCAAGCGCCCCGTTCGATGTGAGCAGCGTAAGCTCTGGGTTCTCCGGCTCCTCGTAAGGATCGGTAATCCCGGTAAAATGTTGTATCTCTCCTGCTCGCGCCTTCGCATATAACCCCTTCACATCGCGCATTTCGCACACATGAAGCGGACATTTGACATAAATCTCGACGTAATTCGGAATGTTCTGCCTTGCATAATCGCGCATCTCCTTGTAAGGGCTGATGGCTGATACCAGCACATCAACCCCGTTGCGGGAGAGCAAATTCGCGATATACGCGATTCGTTTCACATTCTCGATCCGGTCTTCCCGGCTGAAGCCGAGACCTTTGCATACGGTAGCGCGCAGTTCATCGCCATCGAGTAGCTCGACGCGCCGTCCGCGTTCGCGAAGCTTCTTCTCCACACTCTTCGCCGTTGTTGTTTTGCCGGCTCCGGAAAGACCGGTGAACCATAAAACCGAGCCATAGGTGCTATTCATGCTTGCTCCCCCTCCATCTGCATCCCTAGGCAGGGACTGTAACTGGAACGCCGCCAAGCTGATGCGACTGAATCGCCGCTTCAATGACTTCTTGTGCTGCGAGTGCGTCTGCGCCAGACGCCGTAATCTCCTCAGGCTTCACGCCTGCTTTAAGCTCTTCGATGAAACGGTTAATGCGTTGATCGAACGTATCATCGAAGCCTTTCATCCCGCCGAACAGTGAATTGCGAACGACTGTCAACTCGTCGGATTCGTGCGGGTAGTACGTCATGCTCTCATACACGTTGTCCACGACAATCCGACCGTCATTGCCCGCTACCTCGCAGAACTCAATCGGATGGCGCATCGACATATCATAGCTGCCGGTCAGATGACCGACCGCCCCGGAGGCGAATTCCATATTAATGGAAACCGTCGACCAGGAGCTGCGGCCAGGCGCTTTGGTCATGAAGGACTGTACGCGCTTGATATCACCGCCGAAGTAGCGCATCACATCAATAGAATGTGGATGCAGCGCACGCATATGCAGCCACTCCGTATCTTCTTGCGGGTTGCGGATCGTCAGCCGCATGTTGATGAACAGCGTCGTGCCGAGCTTCCCGGCATCAATAAGCTCTTTCGCCTTGTAAGCTGCAGGCGTGAAGCGATGATTCAGGTTGCATGCGAGCCTAATGCCTTTCTCTCTTGCAGCTGCGACCATACGGCGCGCTTCTTCGATATTGTTGGAAATCGGCTTCTCAACGAAGACCGATTTCCCTGCTTCAATTGCAATCATAACTGGCTCGTAGTGATGGCTGCCCTTCTCAACGCCTGCTGTCGCAACAATGACCGCATCGACTTCTTCACGTTCGAGCAGCGTGTTCAGGTCGGTATAGTGCGGTACACCGTGCTCGCGGCCAGCTGCTGCTGCACGCTCAGGCATCAAGTCGCACACCGCGGCGAGAATAGTATCGGGGTGCCGCTTATACACCCCGCAATGAATCTTGCCGATGTGATTCACACCGACGACAGCAACTCTAATCATTGCTCTCCACCGGTTCTTTCTGTTCTTCTTTCTCCTTATCCTTCGCTTGCAGCGAGCGCGCTACGCTAATTGAGCCGATATAGAGTGCGTCATAGGCTTCTTGGGAAGAAGTAAAGATCTTATTCTGTCCGTGCCAGTTCGTATTCGTGTAGATCGGATTCGTCCGGCCGGTTTGCTCTTCGCGTCTTGCAATATAGTCATGCATCCGTTGCGTCAGGAATGCGACAACTTCTGGCTCTTGATCTGCCACGTTCACATTCTCGAGCGGATCCTTCGTCAAGTTGTACAGCTCAATCTCCGGCTTGAAGTGGAAGTCCGGCTCAAGCGCGCAGATAAGCTTCCATTCCGGCGTACGCCAGCCGTGCTTGCGCATCCAAGTGCATTCCGTAATATAAAACTCGCTGAATTGCGTGCTCGCATCTGCTGTTCCTGCGATTGCAGACGTCAAATTGCGACCGTCAAAAGCAATGTCAGACTCAATATGCAGCAAGTCCAGCACTGTTGGCATAATGTCAGAGATCAGACTGACATCGCTCACTCTGCGGCCAGCTGGCACGCGTCCTGGGAACTTGAGAATGAGCGGAACGACGAGCGTACAATCATACAGACCGTGGTGATCGAAGTAGCAATCATGCTCATACAGCGTCTCGCCGTGGTCGGAAGTGATGACAATAAGCGTATCTTCTTCAAGACCCATGTCCGCGATCTTCGTGAACAGCGTCTGAATCGTAATATCCATATACGCGATCGCGCCGTCATATTGCGCAGTTACATACTCATGGTCAGTCGTTCCTTCCGGAATCCATGAGCCAATGTAGTCTCCGAACGGCTTGAAATTATAGACCGACTCCATCGAATCATTCGATGGATCCTTCTCGTCCTTGCCATAGAACATCCGCTCGAATGGAGCCGGCGGCAAGTATGGGGAGTGAGGATCCATATGGCGCATGAAGAGGAAGAACGGTTTGTCTTCCGCCGCAAGACGCTCAAGCTCAGGAATCGCAACATCATTCAACAGCTCTGCTTTCGGCGCGCGCCCGCTCTCGGAGTCCGGCAGCCAGGACTCGTAATTGAGGTAGTTCTGGAAGCCGCGGGATGACGGATTGCCTGTGAATCCGATACAGGTTGTGTTGTAGCCGTTCGACTCAAGCACTTCTGCAAGAGTCTGCACATGTCCGCCAAGCGGTCCTTCATGGCGCAGCGCAACAACGTCTGTTCCGAATACGTCCATGCCTGTAAGCATGGAAGCGTATGCCGGAGTTGTCGGAATACTAGGGCTGAAATGCTTCTCGAAAAGCACCCCTTGTGAAGCTAATTTATCGAGATATGGCGTCGTTAGACGGTCATAACCATAGCTGCTCATATGGTCACGGCGCAAGCTGTCGATTCCGAAGAAAATTACGTTAGGTTTTTTAGCGGACATTGTTTTTTCGCCTCCTAGTATGGGTTGCGCTAGCGTGCGCCGAGCTTCTTCAAGCAAGCGTTCAAATAGCCGTATGATTCAGCCGCAACAGCTGTCACTTGATCCAAAGTGTGCGCTGGCTGCGCTCCGATTACTTCCAGCACGACCGGGCCGTCATAATTGCCTTGCACCATCGCCTCACAATAGCCGTAGAGGTCAATGTCGCCTCTGCCGCAAGCTTGCAACTCAATCGGGCCAGGGCCTTGCGCTCTGCCTTTGCAATCGCGGATATGAATATGTTTAACGCGGTTAATTACTGCCGGAAGCGCTTCTTCCGCATTCTCGCCGGAGCGATGAATATGGCTTGGGTCCATATCAATGCCGAACGCCGAGGATGAAATCTGCTCCATCGCAGCTAGCGTCGTTGGCGTGTTGTAGATTGCGTTGCCGACATGCGCTTTCACGCATAGCGTTACGCCGTAAGATTCGGCGATCTCGGATAAGCGTGTGAGGTTCGCGATCGATGCCGCCAAGTCTTCCTCTACGCCAGACTTGCCGCCAGGACCGATATTCACGACCGGGATGCCAATTGCAGCCGCTGCTTCAAAAGCTAGACGGAGCCGCGCTTCATCAAGCGATGCAACTTCCATCGACAGGAACGTTAGATTATTCTCCTGCATAATAGCCTGCAGCTCATCCTTCTGCTCGCTCCAGCGGCTTAGATCAAGATGCTCGCACATGCCTTGAATCGCAGATATTTCAACGCCATCATAGCCACTAGCGGCGATGGAACGCGCTGCTTGCGCGAAATCATATTCTTTGAATAAGACCGAGTTTACGCCTAATTTAATCATAGTTTTATGAGCCTCCTAAGCTTCTACAAGTTCAATTCTTATTTAAGGAACAACGGGTCGCCATGCAGCGGCGGCAGTGGATGCGGACGAACCAGCTCGCCTCCGCGCTCATACGACTCAATTACCGCGAATGTGTATTCTAGTACAGCAAGCGCATCGCGACCGTTCGCGCGCAACTGATCGAATGGCACTTTGTTTGATACGTCTTCCAGGAACGCGTGCAAGCGATTGTTGAACGTGCGGTTAAAGTCCGTTGTGCCATAATCCGTTACTTCAGGCACAATCGGCGTACTGATCGCAGGAACTCCCTTTTCTGCTTTCCAGTAAGAGATCTTCTCCACGCAGTTCTCGATGCAGAACGTACCTTTGGAACCAGCCATTTCAAGGCTCCACCAGCCGCCAAGACCATAGACTGCATCACCGCGCTGGCTGAGCAGGTAGCCGACGCCGCCGTTCTGGAACTTGACATGGATGGAGTTGATCGATGCCATAACATCGCCGGCATTGCGTCTGAAGCCAGGACGATCAGAGAAGGTCTGGATGTGCGTAATATCGCCGCAGAAGTGGCGCATAACGCTGAGTGGATGAGTCAAGAACGCCTTCATGTGGAAGTACGGATGACCTTTGACTTTATCCGAACCTGCAAGTCCGTAGTTCGCTTCCCCGCCGTTGAAGCCCATCTTCGCAAGGCAGTAGACCAGCTCGCCGATTTCGCCGTTCTCGACATACTGCTTGCCTTTCGCAGCTGGCTCTGTGAAGTAGTGATTCAGGTTACAACCGAGATACACCTTCTGCTTTTCTGCATAGGCGACAAGCTCGCGCGCTTCGCGAATATCGTGGCAGAGCGGCTTCTCTACGAGCACATGCTTGCCGTAGCTGATCGCTTCCATTGCCGGCTCGAAGTGCCAGCTGCCGTTGTCGATGCCGCCTGTCGTAACATCAATGACTTCGATGTCAGGCTCGTTCTCGATCATCTCTTTCAGGCTGTAGTACGCCTTCACGCCGTATTTCTCAGCCGCAGCATCTGCGCGCTCCTTCACGACGTCGCACACGGCGACCAGATCAGCGAGCTCATCTTCCTTATGGCAAGCGGCGTGATGATTCCCGATTCCGTTCATGCCTACAATCCCGATCTTTACTGCCATTTCTATTTCCTCCTCAAAATATGGTTTAATTTATACCGTCTGTATCTTCGCATCGCTCAGTTGAACGCGGCGTCCATCCTGTGATGCTACATATGTAGCGAGCACCATCCGCAGTGATGTTCTGCCTTCTTCTGCAGTAGCTATCGGCTCGCGCTTCCCATGCAGAAACTCAGCTAGCGGTCTTGCCAGCCCCCGAAGCCGGGCAACATGGCTCGCTGGCGATGCGATCTCGCTCGCTGACCACTCCCCAGTCGATGCTGTATATTTAAGCAAGCCTGCTCCTTCCGTCGGCCTTGGCGCATTGCAGCTAGTCGCATCGCCATAGTTCTGTACAACCGTGCCTCGTTCGCCGATAATTTCGGTCGTGTTCTGGGCAGCGGTGCAAGTGAACGAGCAGCTGACTTCAGCAATCGGACCATTCGGATAACGGAAGATTGCAATGCCGTTATCATTCGGGATTTGCGGATTATACAGCGAGCCAAGCTCTGCTGTGATGCTCTCAGGCTCACCCAGCAGCCAATGGATGAAATCAATCGGATGCGATGAATCATCCGCCCAAATATCTCGGTTTAATGCCGGATCGACATGCCATGAGTTTGCAAAATCAGGATTTAACCCCATCGCCAGGCCGTGTCTGCGGCGTACCATGAACACTTGGCCGAGCTCGCCGCTCGTGATCCATTCTTTCATCTGAACATTTTGAGGATCAACGCGCATCTGCCAAGCGAGCGTGAAAGGCACTTGATGACGCTGAACCGCTTCAACGATCCGGTCTGCTTCCGCCAAGGTCAGCGCGATCGGCTTCTGCACGATAATCGCTTTACCATGGGATGCTGCCAGCTCGACAAGATCGGCGTGTCTCGATGTCTCTGCGCCAATGACGACGGCATGGATATCATCTCGTTTCAGTAACTCAGCCACATCCGCATAACCTTCAAGAGCGAATGCGCCTTTGGCTGTCTCCAGCCTTGCAGCATCATGGTCCCAGCCAGCCAACACATTGACGCCTAACTCTGCATTCTTCCATTCTTCACAATAGACGTTGACATGCCCGTGTGCGAAACCGAGAATACCAACGCCTTTCGTCTCTTTCATACATTCCCTCCGTCATGAGTGGTATGGGGACTGCTTATGGAAACGGTTTCTATTCTCATCATAAAGCTCTCCAGCACTCAATTCATGGCTGATCTGGACAATAAATTCTCCGATTCGGACGGATTTTCAATCTATGGAGTGGATTTGAAGCCCATTGGGCAATCTAGAAGGGCTTGTCATAAGCACAGACTAGACGCTTGTGAAGGGAGGAAGCAGCTTGTCTCGCAAGAAAAATCAGCCTTTCGGAGCGAAGATGCAGGCGATGGAAGCAAAGGACAGCCAAGCCGAGAATGACGTCGCAGGATCTACCGATCGCAACCGCAACCAGAAAGGCCATGTACCGAATAGCCCGTCAACCGGTTAATGAAAAAAACAGCCGTCTCCAGGGGATTGCACTCCCCCGAAGACGGCTGTTTTTATATGCGTATGCAGCTTATTATCGTATCGTGCAGACAGCTCTCAATTAGATCTTCTTGTTCAATACGGATTTAATGTTCTTTACAAGCTCTACAGACGCATCAATCTCAACCTTGCGCGTCGAAACGCTCTCGATGCTGCAACCGATCGGGATGCCCTTCTCAAGACCGTACTCGAATATTTCTTCGAATATTTTCTGGCAATGACGGATCGATTGATCCAGTACATCGCTCGAATATTTGAGGTCATTCTCCAGCCATTTCGGAATGCTGATGCCGAGCCACTTCATGAACTCCAGCGTTTTCGTCGAACCGCAGGGCGCCAGATTGAACAGAATCGGAACCATCTCGATCCCATTCTCGTTGCAATAATAGTAGTAATCGGACAAGAAGTTCTTCGAAGCCTCTACATTGTAGATCGCCTGCGTCACGAAGAAGTCGCAGCCGTTCTTCATTTTGCTCACGACCCGCAAGTGCTCGTCCTGCTTCGTCATATGCCGTTCAGGGATGATAACCCCGCCGAAAGTAAGGTTTCTGTTATGCTGCTTGGTTAGCTGGTAGGCATCCTTCAGCCCAAGATGCACTTGCTGTTTGTTCGAGCTGCTGCCGACAAACACCGAGAATCTGTCCTGATCAGCGTCTCTTGTCGCCCAATCTGTGAATTCAGCCTCCGAATAGTTCCCCACGCAGTTATAGATAATCTTCGGAACATCCAGATCATTCAAGTACTGCTTGCTGTACGTATCCGGCGAAACGGTCTGCAAATATGGAAAAGGACGCTCCTGCTCAATCCGGTCCGCTTCTTCCTGAACATCATAAAGTATGAGCGCATCAAGCTCTAGGTCGCGCAGCCGTTCACACTGCTTCTTCGCAATCTCCGCTATCTTCTCTGTCGTATTTGTTGCCTTAGGCGGCGTCATGCCATAAGAGATAATGCCGGCCTTCTTCGCTAATAGTTTATTACGTAACATTTGCTCCACTTCCTTGCTCCTCTTTGTAGCTGTAATCTGTTATCTGTTATCGATAAATTTCGACCAAAAACGTTTATTTCCTTTATTACGGATTCAAACGTTTTTTATTAATGATATAAAATATTCTGATGAATGATGAACCTCTTCGACTCTACTTGCTTAAAATTCGCTAAAGAATTGGAAAAATTCACTGTTCGTTTCCCTCTCGATACGGTAGAATGAACTAAATTGTACCAAGAAATGACGTAAATCGACAAAATAACGATTGTTTGTTTCATGTGCAATTTAGCATGACGCTCTAAGATAATGAGGAGGTGGAATTACCGCTACAGTTTAGCAAACCATTACATCATCTTAGCAAACCATTACAACATTTTAGAACGAATACATCCTAGACAGGTGGGCTAACATTGAAACTTAAATTTTCTATTTCTATGAAATTATATTGCGGATTTGCAGCCATTTTACTGCTTGTAGGCGTTATAGCCGTTATTGGTTATACACAAATTTCAAGCATCAATAAACAATATCAGACCATGATTGAAGATCGCGTGACTAAAGTAAAGCTGTCCAAAGACCTCTCAACCTCGCTTGCCCAGGAAGCAGGTTTCGTAAGCAACTACTATCTTTTTGGCGATGAATCCTTGATTCAAAATATAAATGCGATCGATCAGAAGATGAAAGAGACGGCAAGCACGCTTGAATCTTTATTCGTTGACAAGAAAAACTTAGATAGCATCAAGCAATTTGAAGTCAAACAAGCTGACTATAAGAAACTAATCGACAATCTCGTCGCTCTTAAGAAAGTAAACAATGATGTGAGCGGCAGAAACCTGATCGCTAACTCCATTCTACCCAAAGTTACAGAGCTGACAGAGACTGCGAATCAATTTGTTACCGATCAAGAAGCAAAGATGACAACTTCAAAAGACGAATTAAACGATACCGTTAATGATGTCCAGAAGATGGTTACGATCGTAAGCTTGTTCGCAATTATTGCGGGTCTTGTTATCTCTTGGCTTATCAGCAGAATCATTGCAAAGCCTGTCGTTCAACTGTCTCAAGCCGCTCGTCTAATTGCCGATGGCGACTTGACGCAATCGGATGTCAAGCTTAGAAATAAGGACGAAATCGGCGAACTCGCTGCTTCGTTTAATCTCATGAAGAACAACTTGCTCACTTTAATATCAGGTGTTAACCAAAATGCGGCAAAGGTTGCTGAATCAGCCAAAGAATTACATACCGGCAGCCAGATGGTGAGTCAATCTGCATCTGAGGTCGCTGGACATATTCAGACCATGACCCTGCATATCGATTCGACATCACAAGCAAGCAAAGAATCATCCCGCGCAACGCAAGAGACAGCTGTTGGCATCCAGCGTATAGCAGAATCTGCACAAATCGTAGCAGAAAGCTCCAAAGATTCGTTCCTGTCCGTAGAAGAAGGCAACAAAGCGATTGGCATCGCAGTAGATCAAATCAATACGATCAAACAATCCGTGAATCAGAATGTGGAATTAGTTCTGACATTGAAGCAACGGACTGATGAGATCGGCAATATCATCAATGTGATTTCAGACATTTCCAGTCAAACGAATCTACTCGCCTTGAATGCAGCTATTGAAGCTTCTCGTGCCGGAGAGCAAGGACGCGGCTTCGCCGTAGTAGCAAGTGAAGTTCGCAAGCTCGCAGAACAGTCCACGGTATCGGCGAATCAGATCACATCACTGATAACTGCAATTCAGCAAGATACGATTGCCGTCACTGATGCCATGCAAAGAGGCGCTTCCGAAGTAGAGTCAGGCGTGAAAATGATGGATGTCGTCGGCGTGTCCTTCGAAGCCATTAACTCCTCGATTCAAACGGTAGCCGCTCAAATCGAGGATATCTCTGCATCAGCTGAAGAAATGTCTGCGAGCACGGAAGAAGTCAGCGCTTCTGTTGAACAGGTGGCGCATATATCGGCCGAGACGGCGAGCAATGCGCAAGAGATTAATGCCGCTACGCAGGAACAGCTCGCTACGATGGAAGAAATCAGCACAGTGGCCGGCTCAATGAACACCATGGCAACAGATCTGCAGCATATGCTGAAACAGTTTAAAATATAAACAAAGAGAAACCCTCGTTTTTGAAACGATGGGTTTCTCTTTGTTAGTGGGATATCATGATAGAACTACTCGCTATCTGAACTCCGGCGGCGTTCTGCGCGCGACATTCGTTAGAATCGCCGCATCAATAACGGCTTTACGCACATTAGCGACGACCTTCTCGTTGAAAATACTCGGGATTATGTAATGCTCATTAAGCTCGCTCCCGGATACGACGGATGCAATTGCACGGGCAGCCGCCATCTTCATCGGCTCGTTGATGCGGCGGGCACGGCAATCAAGTGCACCACGGAATAGTCCTGGGAACACGAGCACGTTGTTGATCTGGTTCGGATAGTCGCTACGTCCAGTCGCGAACACGGCGACATGCGGCAGCGCTTCTTCCGGCGAAATCTCCGGCTCTGGGTTAGCCATCGCGAATACGATGCTGCCTGGGGCCATCTTCTTGACGTCCTCTTCATTCAGCAAGCGACCACGCGACACCCCGATGAAGACGTCTGCTCCTGCAATCATCGTCTTCAGATCGCCAGCTTGCGCCTCTACCTGCGGCTGTTCCGCAAGCCACTGCCACATCGGATGATGCTCGTAGCTGCCGCCTCGAACGATCGCACCGTCCCGATCAACCGGCACGAGCCGCTTCACACCGGCTTGCAGAAGCATTTTGCAGATCGAAACACCTGCCGCGCCAATGCCGTTGACAACGACTCGAATGTTCTCCATCCGTTTGCCGACCACTTTGAGCGCATTGAGCAAGCCTGCAATAACGACAACAGCCGTACCGTGCTGGTCATCATGGAACACAGGGATGTCCAGCTCATCCGCGAGCCGGGTCTCGATCTCGAAGCAGCGCGGGGAACTAATGTCCTCCAGATTGATGCCGCCGAAGATTGGACTCATCGCCTTAATGGTGCGAATGATCTCCTCCGTATCCTTCGTATCGAGGCAGATCGGAAAGGCGTCAACGCCTGCTAGCTGCTTGAACAGCATCGCTTTTCCTTCCATAACCGGCGCCGCAGCATGCGGCCCGATGTCGCCGAGACCAAGCACCGCTGTGCCATCCGTCACAACGGCAACCGTATTCCGCTTGATCGTAAGCGAATACGCTTTGTTCTGATTCTCAGCAATCGCTGCGCAGACCTTCGCCACGCCAGGCGTGTACACCTTGGACAAGTCGTCGCGATTCTTGATTGGCAGCGTCGGCTGAATGGTGATTTTGCCGCCTAAGTGAACGAGGAACGTCCGGTCCGATACGTTAATAACCGTAATGCCATCGAGATTGCGCAGAGCCTCAATGGTCAATGCCTCGTTCTTATCCGGCAGATCCACCGTAATGTCTCGCGTCGAGGTATCATGTCCAGGCCGAATCACGTCGATGGACGTAATGTCGCCCCCTGTTTTGTTAATCGTTGCCGCTACGTCCGCGAAGGTTACCTTCTTATGATCCAGTTCTAGTCGAAAAATAATACTTGTCTTTGCCATCTTACACCCACCCCCGCCATTTCACAGCTTCTGCTGTGCGCTTCAGTCCAACCATATATGCGGACAGACGCATGTCTGTCTTCTTCTCGAGCGAAGTTTGGTACACGTTGTTGAAGGCGTCGACGAGAATTTTCTTCAATCTCGTGTTCACTTCTTCTTCGGTCCAATAGAACCCTTGATTGTTCTGTACCCATTCAAAGTAAGATACGACAACGCCGCCTGCGCTCGCGAGCACGTCAGGTACAATCATAATGCCGCGTTTGGTCAAAATCTCCGTAGCCCCTTGCGTTGTCGGGCCATTCGCTGCCTCAACGAGCAGCTTCGCTTTAATCAGGTACGCATTGTCTTCAGTGATCTGGTTCTCAATGGCTGCTGGAATTAGGATATCGCAATCTTGTATCAATAATTCCTGATTTGTGATTCGGTTTGGAAATAGGTTCGTCACGCAGCCGAAGGAATCTCTGCGATCCATCAAATATTCGATGTCCAATCCATTCGGATTGTACAGTGCTCCCTCCGCATCCGAGATTCCTACTACGCGAGCACCTGCATCATGAAGGAACTTCGCCAAGTAGCTGCCTGCGTTGCCGAACCCTTGAATGATAACGCGAGCGCCTTGAATCGGAATCCCGAGCTTCGCTGCCGCTTCATGCAATACAATGCTTACGCCTTGAGCCGTTGAGGATTCACGGCCAATCGAACCGCCAAGCACGAGCGGTTTGCCTGTAATGAAGCCCGGGGAGTCGAACTCGCGAATGCGGCTATACTCGTCCATCATCCACGCCATAATCTGCGCATTCGTGAACACGTCAGGAGCTGGTATATCTTTGGTCGGTCCGACGAGCTGGCTGATCGCACGCACATAACCGCGGCTAAGCCGTTCAAGCTCGCCAAGGGACATCGTTCGCGGATCGCATTGAATGCCGCCTTTGCCGCCGCCATAGGGCAGATTCGTTATGCCGCATTTGATGCTCATCCACATCGACAGCGCTTTCACTTCTTCCAAAGTGACATCGGGATGGAACCGGACGCCTCCCTTCGTAGGGCCTACGGCATCATTATGCTGAGCACGGTAACCGGTAAACACTTTCACTTTGCCATCGTCCATCTTCACTGGGATTCGAACTGTCAAAAGTCGCAGCGGCTCCTTCAGCAGCTCGTAGTAAGCGCTGTCATAACCGAGTTTCGTTAACGCTGTTTCAATGACCTGCTGAGTTCTAGCGAGTACATCGACATTCTCTTTTTCTTTGACTTCTGGCATCTTGTTATCCCCCTTGGTAAGTGAAGAAACGTGCTGCGTCAGCTAGTGTTATCTATGCATAGAGAAGGCCCTCTAACCAACTGGGTAGAGGGCCGCAAAGCTCATTACAATTTGCGGGAAGTCATTTTCGCTTGCGAGAAGAGAAGCAGGTAGTCATAACCGCCGGCTTTGGAGTCCGTACCGGACATATTGAAGCCGCCGAACGGATGCACGCCTACGAGCGCGCCTGTGCACTTACGGTTAATGTACAGGTTGCCGCAGTGTACAGTCTCAAGCGCTTCTGCGATACGCGCTTCATCTGTCGAGAAGTACGAACCTGTCAGGCCGAACTCGGTATCGTTGTACATCGCGATTGCTTCTTGCCAATCCTTCGCTTTCGCGAGCGCGAGAACAGGTCCGAAGATTTCTTCCTGCATGATGCGTGCTTTACCGCTAACATCTCCGAACACAGTTGGCTGAATGTAATAGCCGTTGCCTTCTGCTTTACTGCCGCCTGCAAGTAGCGTACCTTCTTGCTTGCCGACTTCGATATAGTCAAGAATGCGCTCATACGACGTCTTGTCAATTACCGGACCCGCTGCAAAATTCTCTTCTTGCGGTCCAACTTGAATCTGTTTCGTTAATTCTGCAACACGCTCAGCCACTTGATCGTACACCGATTCAACGATGATCGCACGGGAACCCGCGGAGCACTTCTGGCCTTGGAAACCGAATGCCGATGCTACGATTGCTGTAGCCGCTGCTTCCAGATCCGCCGTTTCGTCGACAACGATACCGTCTTTACCGCCCATCTCAGCGATCACGCGTTTGATCCAGATTTGGCCTGGAACCGTGTCAGCCGCGAGCTTGTTGATGCGAAGACCAACTTCCTTGGAGCCTGTGAAGCTGATGAAACGCGTCTTCGGATGCGTCGTCAAGTAGTCGCCTACTTCTGCGCCGCTGCCTGGAATGAAGTTGATCACGCCTGCTGGCAAGCCCACTTCTTCCATCAGAGCCATAAATTTATGCGCAATAACCGGAGTTGTCGAAGCTGGTTTCAGCAATACGGTGTTACCCGATACAACTGCAGCAGCTGTCATGCCAACACAGATCGCAAGCGGGAAATTCCACGGCGGGATAATAACGCCAACGCCCAGCGGAATGTACGTAACATGGTTGTCTTCGCCAGGAATCTTCGCTAGCGGCAACGTTTCATCGACTTTGCTCAGTCGGATCGCTTCGCGAGCATAGAACTCCAAGAAGTCGATCGCTTCCGCTGTATCAACGTCAGCCTCTACATAGTTCTTGCCGGATTCGAGCATCATGAGTGCGGAGAATTCATGCTTGCGCTCGCGCATCAGCTTCGCAGCTTGGAACAGATATTCTGCACGCTCGCGAGCCGGCACCTTTTTCCAAGTCTCGAATGTGGTGAGCGCTGCCTGCATGGCTTGCTCAGCCAGCGGCTGATCCGCTTTACTCACATATCCGATAACTTCGTCAACGTTACCTGGGTTGATCGACGTGATTTTCGCTTCAGTCTCGATCTTCTTGCCGCCGATTGTAAGCGGATAGTTACGGCCAAGCTCTGTCTTCAATTTCGCAATTGCAGCTTGCAGTGCCTGCTTGTTCTCGTCTTGCGTGAAGTTCGTAAACGGCTCATTCGCATATGGTTTCACTTGTGTGTAAGGTGTTGTTGTCATGGTAGGGCTCCTCTCCGTATATCCGGATATTATTATTTAAACATATTCTTCAGCACGAACCACACATTGGCCGGACGCTCCGCAAGGCGGCGCATGAAATACCCGAACCAATCGACGCCGTAAGGAACATAGACGCGTACTTTGTACCCTTCCCCAGTAAGCTGTTTCTGCAGATCTTCGCAAATGCCAAACAGCATCTGGAATTCGAAGCGATCCTTCGCGATACCGTGCTCCTTCACAAGCGTCTTCGTATAATTAATGATTGCTTCATCGTGGGAAGCAACCGCTGCATAATTGCCATTCATAAGGTGCTGTTTGATGATAAGCTTGAGATTCTCATCGACATGTTTCTTCTCTGGAAAAGCAACCTCAGGCGATTCTTTATATGCGCCTTTGACCAGACGCAGGTTCGCGTTCAGCTCATTCAAATCCGCAATATCTTGCTCCGTGCGGAATAAGTAAGCTTGTATAACGATACCGACATTATCGAATTCGAGGCGAAGCTCGCGGTAAATATCAAGCGATATTTGGCAGTGCGCGTAATCTTCCATGTCGATCCGCACGAAGTTATTGTGCAGCTTTGCCCTGTTCAGGATACGCTTCATATTGTTTACGCACAGCTCTTTGCTAATATCGAGGCCAAGCGATGTCATCTTCAGTGACAGATTCGATTGCACGCCTGAGCTTGCGATTGCATCCAGCGTCTGAATGCACATGTCTGCGGATTCGGCCGCTTCCGCTTCACTAAATACGAATTCACCAAGATGGTCCAACGTGGCAACGCGGCCATCGTCATTTAATTTGCGAATAGCTTCGATGGATTGTTTAATCGTCTCGCCTGCAACGAAACGTGCTGCGCCAAAGCGCAGGCCATATTTCTTGGCAAGTCGGTTCGCTGACCGGCTCTTGCCCAGCGCTTGAAACATATTGCGTAGCATCATTTCCATTTTCTATATTCCCCCGTTGGTGTTGTACAATGTTGTTCAACATCTCTAATCGGATTATACAATATGATCAACTATTTGAACAGTATATGTTCAAAATTCATGTTTATCCACTGGTTTGAACAATTATTCAAACGTAATTGACAGATTAATGAGACAATGATTGCTCTGAGCAATATAGATATGGTAAATTTGATGCAAATCACTGCAAGCGGAGAGGACATCTATGTTCAAAATTGAACAGCAATACTTGTACACCAACTTTATCTTGCTTAGCTCTGACGCAACAATTGAACAAGTTGTTCATGTACTTGCCGACAAGTCTGCAGCAATCATCGAGCTTGCAGGTCAAGCCGATCGCGCCATCCTCGTGTTGTCTGAGGAACGCCATCTAATTGAACGCTGCTTCACGCATCACGATATCAATGCGGCTGAAGCACTTCGTGACTTCCCTTATTACGCGACTATCTGCAACAGCTCTGCAGATTTGCAAGAGGACTTGCAGCTGCAGAATGATCGTCCATTAATCGTTAGAGCCGATAACAGCGATACGATTGTAGGCTATGTGCCGCTTCATAAGCTTTTGTCCCACAGCATGAAAGAACAGCAGCGTTGGTCAGCCTATTTCTGGGCATTGGCGGAGACGGTTACAGAGGCGGTTACGGTCGTAGATCGGAGCGGCGAGGTGATTTGCTGGAATCCGGTTGCGGAAGATATTTATCACTTGCCGAAGGCGGATATTCTGGGTCGTCGAATCGGAGAACACTTCGAGAAAGAAACTTTAATGGTACTCAAAATCCTCGATGAGGGCAGACTCATTCGCAATACGTATCATCGTCCGCGTTCTGACACGCATGTGCTTATCAATGCATCCCCTGTTCGCGATGCCGATGGGATGATTATCGGCGGAATCGCGGCTGAGCAGGACATTACGCAGCTGGTGAAACTCAATGAGCAGCTGACAAGCGCTCATACCTACGCCCATCAGCATCGCTCGGCGAATACTGAACTGTTCTCGCTTGTTAAAGGAAAAGGTCCTGCTATCTTCCGCGTCATCCAATGGGCGCGCAAAGTTGCGGCGGCGGACACTCCCGTTCTGCTTATCGGAGAAGGCGGAGTCGGCAAGGAGCAGCTTGCCCAGATCATTCATAACTCAAGCCCGCGCGCGGAGCAGGCCTTCCTCTCCGTCAACTGCGGCATCGTGCCGATGGGACTGCTCGAGTCCGAATTGTTCGGCTTCCAAGGCGGCGCGTTCACTGGCAGCGAAGCTGGACAAGCCGGCAAGCTGGAGCAAGCGAAGGACGGCACTTTGTTCATGAATGAGATCGACCGGCTGTCGCTCGAGCTGCAAGCGAAGCTGTATCATTATCTGTCGCAGCAGACCATCGTGCGTTCCGGCGGCAGCAAGCCAATCGAGCTTCGCACGCGAATTATTGCGGCATCGACGCAGGATCTCGCCGCGAAGGTCGAGAAAGGCACGTTCCGCGCTGATCTCTATTACGCGCTCAACGTCGTTTCCATTGCGATCCCGCCGCTGCGCGAACGCATCGAAGATATTCCGGCCATGATTCAAATGTACTTGAAGCAATTCTCGCTGCAGTATCAGAAGCCGCTCCCTTCGCTGTCACCTGAAGTGATGCTCGCTTTTGCGAACTACAGCTGGCCAGGCAACATCCTGGAGCTTCGCAATGTGCTGGAGCGCTGTGTCATTCTATGCGATGATGACATGATCACGCTCGATCATCTGCCTCCTATCTTGCAGGCGAAGCAACCAAGCTTAGCGCTGCAGCAAGTGAACGATGCGGAATCCGCCGCTGCGAGCGGTTTCGAGAAGCGGCTGCTTACAGCTGTAGACACAGAAGCGGATGAGCAAACGCTCATTCATGATGCGTTAGCGAAGACCGCTGGCAACAAGAGCGCGGCAGCGAAGCTGCTTGGCGTCTCGCGAGGTACCTTATACAACAAGATGAAGGAATTCGGACTCGAATAGCATCAAGTACGCACCAAATCCAAGCCAAGTAAAAAAGCCGTTACCGGTGATAACCTCGCGACAACGCGGGATTCTCACCGTAACGGCTTTGTTTGTTCATGTTTCCATTACAGAATACGTTTGCCCAGTAGCGATGCGATAAGTCCAATAGCGAGCCGAGCTGTCCGTCTGCTCTCATCCAGCTTGGAGTTCACTTCGACAACGTCGATGGAACGAATAAGACCCGTCTCTGCGAGCAGTTCGCATGCAAAATGTGCTTCCCGATATGTTAACCCGCCCGGAACCTGCATATCAACACCTGGCGCTTCAATCGGATCAAGACAGTCCGCCGAGAAGCTGACATGAATGCCGTCCGTGCCGTTACCAGCGATCTCCATCGCTTTCGAGATCACTTTCTCGATGCCCATGCGGTCAATCTCATGCATGGTGAACACGGTGATACCCTCAGCCTTTATAAGCTCACGCTCTTCCGGCTCCACATCGCGCACGCCGATCAAGACAACGTTCGCTTTGTCGATAGCATTCTCGCGCGCGTCCCGGTTCAGCTCAGCCAGCTTCAGCTTAGCTTTGCCAAGCGCTACAGCAAGCGACATGCTACCCAAGCGGCCATTCGGATGCGACTCTTCCGTCTGCAAGCCTGGATGCGCATCGAAGTAAATGACGCCGAGCTTCCCTACTTGCGTCGCCATGCCGGCAAGTACACCAATCGTTACGCTGTGGTCACCGCCAAGCACGAGCGGCAGATGCCCTTTGCTCGCTTCAAGCGACACTTGCTCCGCGACGAGCGTGGCCATCTCTTTCACTTCGGCGAGATGCTTCACGCCGCTTTGTTCCCCAGCAGCTGTTTGAGACGCTGCTTTCACTTTATGCTCGCTCACCACATCGTAAGCGGTTTTGCGAAGCTGGCGCATGAGTCCGATCTGAATCATGCTCTCCGGTCCTTCTTCCGTTCCCGGACGGCCGGCTCCAAGGCCGAAAGGCACTGCAATCAAGCTTAGCTTCTTCGTTTGGCTAGTTGTGTTTGTCGTATGTGTCATATTCTGCACCGTCCTCTGCTTAGATTATTAGAATAGCTGTTTAATGCGCAAGATCGCCCAATCGAGCTGGTCCTTCGTAATCGTTAGCGGAGGCGCGAAACGGATGGTCGTCTCATGCGTTTCTTTGCATAGAATACCAAGTTCCTTCAGCTTCTCGCAATAGGGACGCGCTTCTCCGTGCAATTCAACGCCTATGAACAAACCACGGCCGCGGACTTCCTTAATCGCTGGGCTGTTAATTTGACGCAGCTCTTCGATAAAATAATTCCCAAGCTCATTCGAGCGCTTCACCAGCTCTTCGTCCTCCAGCACGTCGAGCGCCGCGATCGCAACCGCACAGCCGAGCGGATTGCCGCCGAATGTCGACCCATGCGAGCCTGGACTAAACACGCCAAGAATATCATCATTTGCAGCAACCGCCGAAATGGGGAACACGCCGCCGCCGAGCGCTTTGCCCATAATGTACATATCAGGAACGATGGACTCCCAGTCGCTTGCGAACATTTTGCCCGTGCGTCCGAAGCCGGTTTGAATTTCATCCGCTACCAGCAGTACATTGTTCGACTTACAAAGCTCTGACGCTTGTTTGAGGAAGCCGTCCGGAGGCATGACGATGCCTGCTTCCCCTTGAATCGGCTCGATCAGAAAAGCAGCCGTGTTCGGCGTAATTGCTGCCTTGAGTGCTTCGATATCGCCGTAAGGTATAATTCGGAACCCAGGTGTGAATGGGCCGAAGCCTTGCTTATATTCATCCGAGGAGGAGAACGAAGTGACCGTTATGGTCCGTCCGTGGAAATTGCCTTCGCAGACGATAATTTCCGCTTGATTCTCCGGCACCTGCTTCACGCTGTAAGCCCAGCGACGAACAGCCTTCAGTGCCGTTTCAACCGCTTCCGCGCCAGTGTTCATCGGCAAAATCATGCTTTTGCCCGTAAGCTTGGTCAGCTTCTCGTAGAACAGTCCCAGCTGGTCGTTATGGAACGCGCGCGATGTGAGGGTTACTTTGTCCGCCTGTTCCTTGAGGGCCGCAATGATACGCGGATGTCGGTGACCGTGATTAAGCGCCGAATATGCACTTAGCATATCCATGAACTTGTTGCCTTCCGGATCCTCGACCCATACGCCTTCCGCCTTCGAGATGACAATCGGCAGAGGATGATAGTTATGCGCACCGAAACGCTCCGTTTGTTCGATAATCCGGCTAGTTGTTGTTTCCATACTGCCACTCTCCTCTATACTGATCTCCTGTATCGTATGCACCTACAGGATACGTTCGCCAAAAACAGAGCCGATCAATTCAACCGCCGCAACGGCTGTAATGTTGTGCTGATCGAGCATCGGGTTCACTTCCACAAACTCCGCAGATACAAGAATATTGCGTTCAAACAACAGCTCCATCGCAAAATGGCTCTCCCGATACGACATGCCTCCGTTTACCGGAGTACCTACTCCAGGCGCCACGCCTGGGTCCATGCCATCGAGGTCGAGGCTCAGATGGACGCCGTCGGTACCGTTCGTGACGATCTCGATCGCTTCTTCCATCACCTGTTTCATGCCATTGCGGTCGATGTCGTGCATCGTGAAGACTTTGATACCCTTCTCCTTCAGGAACGTACGCTCACCTGGATCGATAGAGCGCGCGCCGATAATAACGACATTTTCCGGACGCAGCTTGTTCTCAGCCCCCCCAATGTTCACGAGATCGGGATGACCATATCCAAGCGCCGCAGCGAGCGACATGCCGTGAATGTTGCCAGAGCCCGTTGTCTCATGCGTGTTCACGTCCGTGTGCGCGTCAAACCAGATCACGCCGAGCCGCTTCACGTGCTGCAGCACGCCCTTGATCGTTCCGATTGCAATGCTATGGTCACCGCCCAGCACGAGCGGGAATTGTCCTTTGGCCATTTCGCTTGCGACTCGATCGCAGAGCTCTTGGTTGACTCTTGTAATTTCGCCGAGATGCTTCAGCTTCTCGCCTTCTTGAGGAGCAGTGAGCATCCGCTGAACATTAACGTCGCCTAAATCATTTATGTTAAAGCCAAGCGCTTTCAGTCGTTCATGTAAATTCGCGCCGCGGATCGCATCCGGCCCGAGATCGACACCTTTGCGGTCTGCACCGTATTGCAGCGGTACACCAATAATGGAAATGTTGTTATTCTTCACCGCGTTCATATGATGCACTCCTTCCACCTTTTCGTGTACATATATTGTAACATAGCCTGTTTTGGCGAAAAAATTGAATAAATCAATGATTACGATTGGAAATGCTTATGCTTGCAAGGTCATATGAAATGTGAAAACTACCTCGAATTCAGCTCGATTGAACAAAACACACTCTTACTTCGACTCGACTTCGGCGCGTGGGAGGGCCGCAGTGCGGGTTCCGACCGTTTCTTGTAATCGTAAGCTTTTGAACAATAACCGATTGGTTATCTTACGATTACAAATACGGACGCTGCCGCTTCTCCACTCCGCACTGCTTCCCTCTTTTGTTCTGCTTTCGTGCTGACTGCCACCTTTAAAATGAAGAAGCTCGTACGAACATTGATGGACTCGCCAATCCTCAAGTTCGGCGCTCGGGAGGGCAGCAGCGTTTTCCTGAGAGCGGGAAAACCCTCTCCCAGAAGCGAATATAACCAAAGTTTGATGCGAGAGAGGAAAAAGTCTCTCTCAGCATCAAGAAAGTGCTAAACATGCTTCACTTCACCCTCCAATAGCGGGAAAAGCCTCTCTCAGCACCTGAATATAGCCGAAACCTGATGCGAGAGAGCGAAAAGCCTCTTTCAGCATCAAGAAAGTGCTAAACATGCTTCACTTCGCCCTCCGAGAGCGAGAAAACCCTCTCTCAGCACCTGAATATAGCCGAAACCTGATGCGAGAGAGGGAAAAGCCTCTCTCGCATGTTTATGAGTATAGTAGTTGCCTGTTCCTGCCCACTATAAATCTTGCTGAGAGAACATATGTGTGCTCTCGGCGGGGATTTTGATTGGTTTTTCCTGCTGAGAGAACGTATGTGTCCTCTCAGCGTTCATTTGGGATCATTTCGAGTCTTTTTGGCTGCTGAGAGAACGTATGTGTGCTCTCGGCCGGGATTTTGTACGTTTTTTCTTCTGAGAGAACGTATGTGTGCTCTCAGGTTGAGGAAGTTGGTTTACGTCGAAGGTCCTCCCAAAGTCGAACCAGAGGCGGTGTGTACGGAGTGGAGAAGCGAGAGCGTCCGTATTTGTAAGCGTGTAATCACATCTGATATCTAATTCAAATTACACGATTACAAGAAACGGTCGGAACCCGTACACAGCGCCTCCCTTGCGCCGCAGTCGAAGGGTCTCATTAGTTAGCACGCAGAAGGTCCGAACCAGAGGCGGTATGTTCCCGGCGATGTGTGTGGCGATGTGTACGTGCAGCGTTTGGGGGCGGTGTTTGCCGGGCGGTCTTTGCGCGGAGGTGTGCGGAGCGGAAGCCTTGCAGCACAAAAAAACCTCCACTCCCCGCAAACTAGCGAGAAATGGAGGCTATTACAAACTTAACTGCCGCGCCAAGCTGATTATCCCCATTCCTTCCAGATCCGCTGAACGATCTCGGAGAAGGAACGGATGTTTTGCTCGTCGGCACGTTTCTTGACGATGACCATGGATGTTTCGATAACACCGGGGAAGCGGTGGATTTCGATGAGTGTGCCTTTGCGAAGCTCTTCTTCGACGAGCGCCGATCCGAGGAGGGCTGTTCCCGTGTGGTACATCACGGTCCGCTTGATCGTCTCGTCAGACACGCATTCGATGTACTTGTCCGGCGTGATGCCGTAATCCTGCAAGCACTCGTTGACTAGCCGCTGGATGTTGGAGCCCGACTTGTAGGTGATGAACGGATACGACTCCAGCAGCTCGCGCGTATCATGTTGCTCGAAGAGCTCCTTCGTCGTCACGAGCACAAGGTCTTCTTTGCCGAGCGGCATCGTCTCCATCTGCGGGGAATCGCATGGTCCCGCGATGATGGCCAAATCCGCTTCGCCCATCGCGACCTTCTTCATCGCATCGTTGCTGTCACAGGAGAACAGCTGCAGCTTTACTTTCGGATTCTCCGAAATATAGGAATGGATGATGAGCGACAAATACTGCGTGCAATAAATTTCAGGCGCTGCAACGGTGAGCAGGCCATGCGGGTCCTCAAGCTTGCGCAGCTCGGCTTCCATTTCATCCATGAGCGCAAATGTCTGATCCACATACTGCTTGACCACTTTGCCTGCGGGGGTTAGATACGTCTTCTTCCCTACTCGCTCAAGCAGCGTCACGCCGAGCTCGCTCTCCAATGACTGGAGCTGCAGCGTAATAGTTGGCTGCGTATAACCGAGCTGATCGGCCGCCCTCGTTAAGTTAAGCGTATCGGCAACAACCTGGAACGTCTTATATTTCTTGAAATCCATTGAACTCACGCCCTGTAAACATATGATGAATCATTATAGCCTGCCAAATAACAGAAGGGCAAGCTGTGGCAGCCCGCCCTTAAGTAAGAATCGCATTTTTCATCCGTATCATGGAGAAATTAACTGTCGATGCCAGCACCGCGCCTCGAAGCCGCTGCAGACTCGGCATAACGCGAAGCTCCACGCCAGCACCTACAATCCACTGAAGCAGATCATCCATCCGCTCGACCGAGACCGGCTTCACTTCCTTCGTAGCCGTATAGTACCCTGCGCTTGCTTCGTACAATTCGAAATCCGCATCATCAAACGCGTACCGATACAACACTGTCGACCGCAAACGCTCCAGCCAAGCAGACTCAATCGCCATTAATCGCTCTGTGCTCGTCATTCCGAAGAAGCGCTCTGTGTCCTCAGCTGTTGTCCCTTCCATAGTCCACAAGCAGATCCGAGGACAATCCCGTGGAAAGTAATAATGCAATGAGTGGAAAGCTTCAATAGCCCATACCATCGCCGGTTCGTCGAGCCGATATTCCAGCTGTCTCGGCGTAAACACCTTAATATTCGGGTCTTCGCTAAAATGATACAACAAGTGCCGCGCACCATCCCATTTATTGGTCGAGTATGACCAGGTCAATATCTTCTTACCCTACTAACCAATCTCCATCAGGATATCGTCTTCATGATCATTAAACCTCAGGTACAGATCCTTCTCTTCCAGGTACCACAAATTGTCTTCTTCCATGTAGAACGTAATCCCTTCCACAACCTGATGAAGGCCTGGATTCCGAGGTGTATCCTTCATCACTCCGAGCGAAAAGCCAGGTTGAACACTGCCGCTGCCACCTAACCGAACGAATATCCGCAAATGATCGCCACTCGTTAAATCCATCTCTCTCATGTACCAGCGTGCAGCCGACTGTTCCACCACAATTCTCATCGCGCCCATCTCCTCGTTTTGGATACGGTTACATGTAATATATACGCCACCGAACACCAAATTACCTCTTTGTCAATATTTGATAAACAGAACTATAATTCACGCCCGCGCTCCTGCTGCTGGCGCTTCAATCGAATATACGCGAGGATCGCCAAATAAACAAGCAAGCCCATCCATACAAAGAAGATCGACAGCTTCTGCCCGTGAGTTGGCACTGCAGCCGCCTCAACGGATTCAACTGTCGCAGCAGCCGCTATTTCCGCAGCCACTTCCGGCGTCTCAGATATGATTGATTCAATCGTTGGCTTCACAGGCTCCATCGTACCTGCCTTCACAGAACCAAGCGAGCTGGTAACCATCACATCTCCCTCAGGCGTCACGTCCACGCTCGGCATCTCGCCTTTGTGCAGCACCGCCCACATTGGCTCCTTCGCGATAAAACGCGCAGGCTCCTCGCTCATGAACGGGTAAGCTTGATCCGCGCTTATCACCTGCTGAAGCTCAAAATTCGCAAAACCATAGTCGAGCAAATTACGCATATCGTCATACACGACAGCCTTAGACGGCGACTTCAGAAGGACGCCGATCAGCTCCATCCCGTCTCGCTTCGCCGAGGCAACCAGCGTAAAGCCTGCCGCTTCCGTATAGCCATTCTTAATTCCGGTTGCTCCTTCATAGTCCCTGAGCAGCTCATTATGATTGATGAGCGTGGACGTCCATTCTTTGCCCACCCAAGGCATCCGCTTCGTCGCGACGATCTGTCGGAACGTCTCATTCTGCATGGCATACCTCGATATATTAGCCATATCGAGCGCCGTTGTCACCTGAGCCTTATCCGGCAGACCGCTCGGATTAACGAATGTCGTATGCGTCGCGCCAGCCTTCTCCCTTACCCAAGCGTTCATCCGCTCAGCAAACTTTGCTTTCGTACCATCTATATATTCAGCGATCGCTGTCGCCGCATCATTGCCCGAATTCATCAGCATGCCATATAGCAGCTTCTCCAGCGTCACTTGCTCGCCTTCCGCCAGATAGATACGCGTGCCGTCTTCGCCTCGCGCTTCTTTCGAGACGGTTACCAGGTTCGATAAAGCGCTTTCATCCTCTAAGGCTATTATGCCAGTCACAATCTTCGTGATGCTAGCTGGAAATTGTTCCTTCTCCGCGTTCTGCGCAAACAGTACGGTCCCCGTCTTGGCATCCATGAGCACGGCTGATTCAGAAACAATATGAGGTTCATCATTCGTTGGCGCTTCCGCATGCGAGGTCGATACTGCCAAACATAATTGAATAAGTAATAAACATGCACTGAAGCAGATTGTTCGGCGCAGTCTTAGCATAAGTGTCAAACCTCCCAGAGCCTTCCACAGCAAGCATAATCCACTATAAACGTACCATCTGGACGGGTTGCACTTCAAATATTATTTTATGGGACAAAATAAAGGCTGCCCCAGGAAGCGGATCAGCTTCACGAGAACAGCCTTGTTCCTATTATTGCTTCATATCCTGCGGATGAGAATCATCGAGCAGCGCAATGACGCTCGCGTTGGAATCGACCTGCGCAGGGTTCTTGCAGCCTGGAATTACAGCAGTTACGGCTGGATGCTTCAAGCACCATGCAAGTGCCCAAGCCGCCATATCGACGCCTGCCGGTACCTCTTCCTTCGCGATGCGCTCCACTTCCTGCAGCTTAAGCTGCGTGCTCTCGCGATCGTGCCGGTGACGGACATCTGTCGTGTCGAACACCGCGCCCGGCTTGTACTTGCCGCTGAGATAGCCGCTTGCAAGCGGCACACGAGCCAATACGCCAAGATCCTGCCTGATGCAGGATGGGAATACATCTTGCTCAGGAGCTTGATCCAGACGGTTGTACACCACTTGGATCACTTTCGAGCCGACCTTCGTGGACGCATCGACTTGATGGACGTTGCTGTTGCTGCCGATGGATGTGCCGAGATGTCTGATTTTTCCTGCGGATACTTGCTTATCAAGCACGGTCCATAGCTCATCGTTATCGAACACAGCATCCGGACCGGAGTGGAACTGATAGAGATCTATGTAATCTGTCCGCAGCGCTTTCAGCGAGGCATCAAGCTGGTGCACGACATCCTCTGGCGCGAACTTATCTGTCCGCGTGAAACGCTCGTGGAAGTGATGACCGAATTTCGTTGCGACAACCCAGTCCTCCCGCTTCCGGCGGGCAAGATAGTCTCCGATGAACGCTTCCGACAGATGATCGCCGTAGCATTCCGCCGTGTCGATCAAGTTAATGCCAAGCTCTGCGGCACGGTCAAGAATCGCATCTGCTTCATCCTGCGTGTAATCCTGACCCCATTCGCCTCCAAACTGCCAAGTTCCGATACCGATTACCGATACATTCAGGTCCGTCTTGCCGAGCCTCCGGTATTTCATAGATCGCCACTACTCCTTTTATACGGTGATTTTGTTCGTCTGATAGACAAGTGCTGCTGCGATATGTGCTGCTGATTCCGCAGCGTAAGGCTTACTGATGCGCTGAGTATGGCGGCGCATTGTCTCCAAGTGAGAAGGGTTATTAAGCAGCATCCGGACAGCGTGCTTCAGCTCATCAAGACCAGACAGATGCATGGCCGCGCCAGAATGACGCAAGAAATTCGCGTTGTCGATTTCCTGACCCGGCAGCGGTTTGTAGATCAGCATCGGCAGTCCCGAGGCAAGAGCCTCTGAGGACGTTAACCCTCCCGACTTCGTAATGAGCATGTCAGAAGCTGCCATCAGCTCCGGAATACGATCCGTGAACCCTGTGACAACAAGCGGCACGCGCGAAACATCACGAAGCCGGGTAAGCTGCTGCTTTAATTTCTCATTATGCCCGCAAACGATGATAAGCTGCAAATCCGGTCGCTCGCTGCTCTCTACCCAACTGCATAGCGATTCCGTCACTTCCTGCCCCATCAGGCCATTCCCGCCGCCCATAATAAGCAATGTCGGCAACTCGCGTCGTAATCCCAGTTCTGACCGAATCGCTTGCTTGTCGTAGGCTCGACTGTATTCGCTGCGGATTGGAATGCCCGTGACTGCGATACTTCCCGGATCGACGCCAACTCTAATTAACCGATGGGCGACTTCCTGAGAGCCGACGATATAGAGGTCCGTCTGCGGATGAAGCCAGTAGCTGTGATCCGTAAAGTCCGTAATGACGGTAATAAGCGGTGCATCGCAATATCCGCCTACCTTCATGAGCGATGCAGCGCCGGCCGCTAAAGGGAAAGTTGCAACAATGGCCGACGGCTTTACTCGTTCCAGCATCGCAAGAAATTTGCCTAGCCCGAATCCGTGCATATACTTGAGACTGCTGGACAGCCGATTCTGCCCTCGCGTCTTACTGTATATATAACCATAAGTGCGCGGAAACGATTGCACTCCGTTCAAATACATATATTTGCTAAACGGATGCACAAGGGGATGCGCCTGCGCCATATAATCCATCACCATCGTGGCGAGCTCGGGATGAGTCGTCTTTAATGCATTTCGCAGCGCTCCTGCCGCTTGAATATGTCCGGATCCGTAGTCGCCGGTAAGGATGAGTATCGGTCCCCGTTCCATCTGCTTCGCTCCTTCTCTCCACATAATCTGCGAGCAGCCAAGCCAATGCCGTACATTCAATATACGTATCATTCAAGCGGGAAATGCGTCATACTGTACCCTTTACGAAATTCTAATCCTCACGATATACGACGGGGACGACAGACGATCCAAGTCTCTCCCGGTTGAGCAATATGATATTTCTGCCCGCGGTATTTCTGGTACAGCTCCTCCACGAATCCGCTGATGCCTTCACTGTTGTTCGGATACATATCGAAGTGCAGGGGCACGACCATATCCATCTTCACTTCCCACGCGAGCGCTGCCGCTTCACGGGCATTCATATTCCCGACGACGCCAGCCCGTTCCCGAAAGAGGTCTCTTCCGTTAATCGGCAGCATGCCAACATCAATGTCAAACGTCTTTAATATCGTAATGAGCTGTTCAGTTACAAGCGTATCCCCAGCATGATAGATGGTAAGCCCGTCCCATTCGAGCATATAACCCAAATACCGGTCCCAGCCTTCGCTGTCGACCTCACGCTCTTCATGCCATGCCGGAATCGGACGAATAATAAGCCCGGCTTCGCACAGCATAGGCGCGCCATGCTTGAGCTGCACCAAGCGATGTTCCTCAATGCCCGCTTCCCGAAGCATCGGCGCGCAAATACGAGGCGTTGCAATCTTGCAGCGAGGCGAAGCTTCTGCAATAGCAAGCAGCGTCTCCGGATCCATATGATCCAAATGTTCATGCGTGATGAGGATGAGATCGATGTCTGTTAAGCTGCCAGGCTGTACCGGTGGCGGATAATTGCGAATCCAGAAATTAGCCGGCTCTGTGACCAGACGGTCCACCGAATCGCTCAAATAAGGATCGATCGCAACTGTGAATCCATTGCGGCGAATAATGACGCCAACTTGACCAATATACTGAATTGCGGCTGTTTCAACATTCATATTCAAATTCATGGCAAGCACGCTCCTCTCCCTTTAAGCGTAACAGAAAAACCCGCGATACGTAAATCGCGGGTTTCCTTATTATGACTATTCTTCATCGGCTTCAACGAATCTTTGCAAGGCAGAAAGCTTATTTTCCCAGTACCGTTCATAGTAGTTCAGCCAGTTCTTAAGTTCCTGTAAAGGCTGAGTCTCAAGCCGGTAGCGCGTCTCGCGCCCAACCTTCCGTTCCTTCACAAGCCCCGCTTCCGCTAAGATACGGAGGTGCTTCGAAACAGCTGTACGGGTAATGGTAAAATGGCCCGATATCGCAGTTACAGGCATTTCATGATCCACAAGAAGCTTCAGCACCTCGCGGCGGGTAGGGTCCGCAATCGCTTGGAAGACATCATGCTTCCCGGATGGCAGCGCCATATTAAGCTTCGACGTAATTGCCGAGCGCGCGGTGCAAGCCTGTCCAGCCATCGTTCATCCGATCGCGGATAAGGGCATGCGGCATACCGTGCTCGATAATGTCCGTTCTCCAGCCGGCATGAATGAGCGTGCATTCGGTCTGGTTGTCAGCAAGATCTTTCAAAATGAACGTAATCGTCCAATCCTTCCCCCAACCGAAGGATATACGGTTCGGCGCTTCAACCTCTTTCACCAGGCAAGACTGAATGCCGAATGGACCTGCATCAATCTTGAACTCGTGGCCGACAACCGCTTCAAGGTCATTGGGCATAAACCAGGCGCTAAGCCCTTTCGAGGTCGAGACAGCGTCCCACACTTTGAGAATCGGCGCTTTGAATGTAAGGGTCTGATTAATATCCGGAAGTGAATGCTGAGTTTCCATGTAGGTGTCGTCTCCTCTTTCTTGGTGCGGATTGCGGATTCATTGCTATTTGAGAAAAAAAGCGAACCCGTTTGGTTTCGCTTTTGATTATATGACACCATTTGGTTTCATGTCAAACGACGCTTATTGCTTGTTCTTCTGCTCATTCTCCATGCCGTGGTCTTCCCATCTTCTCGAATAGGCTTTATTCGTCACCCAAATGGTTATCCAAGTCACTAATATCGCTATAATTGCAGCCGAAATCCAAACTCCTGTCGGTACACCCATTTATTCTCTCTCCTTTACCTGCAGGGATGCTTGCCTCTTCTTCAAAAGCATAACAGATGTCATTTGGTTTCGACAAATGAACACATTTTGACTTTTTCCCACTATTGCAGCAGATGGGCTAAGAGTGCATAATGATGAAGGTCGTTTTATACGTATTTATAGATATAAAGCTGCATGATCCCCTGTAAGAAAGGAAACCAGAACTTGAAGCTAGTCTCAACATCATCATCCAAACTGTCCGTCTCTCCCGCCATCCCGCTGCTGGTCGGCATGCTTGCGATTTCATTCGCGCCGATCCTTGTCCGTTACTCACACGCACCGGTATCTGTTCAAGGGATGTACCGTATGCTGTTCACCTTCTTGCTCATGCTGCCCTTCGGCACCAAGCAGTTCGGCAATATGAAGCATATCTCGAAGAAAGATTGGGTTCTGCTCGTTCTTGCCGGCATCTTCCTGGCCCTTCATTTCCTGCTATGGATGGCTTCACTCACGTACACATCCATTGCGAGTTCGACTATTCTGCTCGCACTAGAGCCTGTTTTCGTTATGGTCGGGGCGTACTTCCTGTTCCGTGACAGAGCGAACAAGCTCGCCATCATCGGTATGATTATCGCGCTTATTGGCGCCATGGGCATCGGCTCAGGCGATATTGTACTGTCATCGCGCGCTTTCTTCGGCGACATGCTGTCGTTCCTCGGCGCGCTCGCTGTATCCGTAAATATGCTGCTTGCGAAGCAAATTATGAAGCGCGTCTCCTCTTACTTATACAGCTGCATCGTGTTCGGAATTACAACGATCTGCTTCTTCATCTACAATGTTACGATGGGCATCTCCATGACGGATTATGCGCAGCGCGAATGGATCGTCTTCTTGCTGCTCGCCATCGTGCCGACGGTGTTCGGCCATCTAATCTTCAATTGGCTGCTTACGTATGTGAAGCCTACGACGATCTCCATGTCTGTGCTGGCTGAGCCTATCGGTGCGAGCCTTCTGGGCATGATGCTGTTTAGCGAGATGATCAGCGGGTTCCAGCTCGTCAGCGGCGCTTTTATCATCATCGGGTTAATCCTCTACATGCGTGCCGAGAAGCAGCCAATTGTGGAACAGGACACTGAGCAGCCCGTTAGCGCGTAATAACGGCAACAAAAAAAGCCTGATAGTGAACTGACCCCTGGAGGGTGCAATTCATTGCTCAGGCTTTTTTGTGTTGCCAATTATGATTCCAAGCCGTGCTCTTCGCGAATACGGTACAAGCCTTGAATGATCGGCTCAGCCGGATCGCGGTTAAGCAAGAAGTGAGCCATCAGCATGTGCAGCGGAAGCGCACAAATATTGTTGCCGTCGCTGATGGATGGGAAACCGGCTTCAAGCACCGGACCATGCTCCTCGTTGAGGTCAAGATCGACATACACTTGCTCATCCGGGAACTCTTCGCGAATCGCTTTCGCGCAAGTCGGAACGAGGTAAACGTCGATTACCGCTTTAGCTTGCTCTTCGTTAAGTGGAGGCGTCGGCAGCAAGTGATCGCCGCCTTTGTCCATTAGATCCAAGAAGAAAGAAGCGAGCCACAAGGATGGATCTTCATTGTTTTGGAATACATTCAAGAGCTCACGCATGAAAAATCCGCATACATTCGTCGGACCCTCATTTTGCTGAACCTTGTACACGAAGATAGGTCCGTAAACGTCATGCATCATAACTTGTCCATCGACATCTTCTTCTTCGAACTTGAAACGGAGTGCTTTAAGCCCGTTATCTAACAAGGCTTGAATAAGTCGTTGCAATTCCTCTTCTGGGATTGCTTGTTGTTCCAACTCATTTGTATTGTCTACATTATTCGTTGTCATATTAATCACCCATCATTCATCATATAATGATCTTTTCCGCGTTGTCTACTCGTAATTTTTCCAAAATTGCAGTTTCCGCTATGCGCGAGGCTCCATAATGTACGCGAGCAGCAGCGCCGCCGTGTTCATCACCGCATCGCTATGCGTACGTTCCATGCTGTGTGAAGCATGGACGCCAGGGCCGATCAGAGCCGCTTTAATGTTGCTGCCGCCATGCATCGCTGCGGACGCATCTGAGCCGTAATGCGGATAGATATCAACCGCGTGAGGAATTTCTTCGCGCTTCGCAAGATCAATAAGCGCAGAAGTCATTAAGTAATCATATGGCCCCGTAGAATCCTTGGCACAGATCGACACATCGTATTCGGTTGTAGAGAGGTCATCGCCCATCGCTCCCATATCGACTGCAATCATCTCCGTAATATCCTGCGGAATGTAAGAACTGCCGTGTCCCACTTCTTCGTATGTCGAAATAATGATTTTGACCGTGCGGACAGGTTGCTTCCCTTCATCCTTCAGCCATTTCAGTAGACCGAAGATCGCAGCTACGCTTGCTTTATCGTCCAGATGACGCGACTTGATGAAACCGCTTGGCAGCACACGAGTCCTTGCATCCCACGAAATGAAATCTCCCACGCCGATACCAAGCTTCAGGACATCGTCCTTCGATTTAACCGTCTCGTCAATGCGAATTTCCATATTGGCTTCTTCGCGTTTCAGATCGCGTGCATCTGTGAAGACGTGAACGGATGGCTTCGTCGTCAGGACTGTGCCATCGTATGAACGGCCATCCCGCGTATGAATGAGGCAGTACTCCCCTTCAACGGAATGCATCGCGTAACCGCCAACCGGAGTAAACCGGATGGTGCCATTGCTCTTAATGGAGCGAACCATTGCCCCGAGCGTGTCGACATGTGCGGTTAAAGCAATCACTTCATCTTCTCTCGGATCAGAACCGGGGATCGTAATGATTCCGTTCCCCTTCGGCGTAAACTCCAGCGTAAGCCCAAGTTTCGACGCCTCCTCGTGAATCAGGCGCATGATCTGCATACAGAAGCCGCTTGGGCTAGGAGTAGAGAGCAGCTGTTCAAGCAATTGAATCGTATAATGACGGTCTAAATTCGGTTTAAGCGGTGTACTCATAGCTAACCATGCACTCCTTTATGAAATCACAATACCTCTATCATAGCTGATTCTATGGCAAAATCCTATTTTCTACAAACGCACAAAGAGCAGCACTGCCAGCCCGCACGCGGCAAGCAATGTATCGCGCAGCTTCCATTTCTCCGTGATCAGCAACGTCGGCTGTCGTTTCAAACCGACGCCGCGGCTCTCAAGCGCATCCGATACCTGTTCCCCTAGTCGAAACAGCGCAAGCATGAACGGAACGGTTGTTTCACGCAATTGACGAATCGCACCGCGGCCCGATCGGCGAATCTCCTTGCCTCTTGCCATTGTGATGCGGCTGAAACGCTCCCATTCAGCTAAGAGTACTGGAATGAACCGGAGAAGGAGCGTGACGGTCAGGATCATTTTGGTCGCCCAGAGCGGTACCCTGCCCCTTATGCCAAGCAATTGATCGAGTGACCTGCGAAGGCGCAGCGGGGTGACCGCAAGCGGCAGACCAAAGCCCAGCAGCATCGCGATGAACGGCCGAATGAGAGACTGCAGCGATTGCAAGAAGCTGCTGGCGTTGAAATAGCCTCCTTGCCCATTCGGACCTACACCTGCGAATATTGACAGCGTTAGCGTGAAGCCTGCAATCATAATAATCGCGCTGCGCCAGCGTCTCAGCGGAATTCGGCCTACGTAGATACAGATAATAGTTAGAAGGCTCATGACGCCTATCCCAAGCCACGTCGATTGAATTAAGATAGCTGCGGACACAAGAATGTAACTCAGCCATACCGAACGCGGATCGAACTTCGTTAGGGGCGACGTCTTTTCTGTAGTGCTCCGTGCTTGAAAAGGTGTTCTGCTTGCTTGCGCTGTTGGCGTTAAACGATTGTTCGTCGTTATGTTGCTAGGAGCAGGAGCAAGAGTAGGTGACTGCTCTTGCAGCCTCGGCAATGCGCCCGCAAGCTCAGCCGGGCTCCACACCGCTTCACTCGGCATGCCCATTCGATTCAGCCGATGCGCAATCCGCAGCCAATCCGGCACGTCCATTCCGGCTGCAATCAGCAAGTCAGGGTCTATCAGCAGCGCCTCTCTCGTGCAAAGCACGGCGCTGCCGTCCTGCTGCATCAGCAGGATGCGGCTTGCCAGCTGAAGCGCCCAGTCGCTCTCGTGCGAGATCAGCAGCACGCCTTGCCCCGCTTCTGCGAAGCGCCTAAGCTGTACGCTGAGCTGCTCCTGACCGTCGGCATCCAGCCCGGCGGTCGGTTCATCGAGCAGCAGCCATGATGCCGGAGGCGCGAATAGACAAGCGAGCGCGGTTCTTCGTCGTTCGCCGCCGCTCATGAAATACGGATCGCGCGTAAGCCATGACTCGTCCCAGCCAACGGCTGCGAGCGCGACTGTCATTCGCTCCGCCTGCTCGGCTTCGCTGAGCTTATATGGCCGCAGCGTATAGAGCAGCTCGTCCTTGACCGACCGCGCGAAGAGCTGCTCTTCCGGCGACTGGCAAGAATAGCTGTATGCCAGCAGCGCTTGCGGGTTGCGTTTCTGTCGCGAGCCGAGTAATGATCGTGTCGATTCTGTCCATAACTCTGTACTACCATATCTTACGGCCAGTTCGCCCCGCTCCCGCAAACCAGCGATGATCTCCATCAGCCTTGTTTTGCCGACGCCATTAGCGCCGAGGAGCACCGTAATTTCACCTTGTGATAGAACAATTGGGTTCGAAGACGGCGAATCGCCGCTTGATCGTTCCATCTCTATATGTACCCCAGCATGGGACAATCTCAATCCTTGAATCGTAAGATTCGCCACGTTCTTGTCTGCCATGTTCATAGCCTTGTAAGCACCTGCTCCCATTCCGCCGCTGTCTCGGGATAGGGTCGAGCCAGCTTTCCTTGCCTTCCGAGCTCAAGCGCCAACGCGGGCAAGTAAGGCAGCCGCAAGCCGCAAGCTTGGCAGGGAGTTAACGGGGTCGGATGAAGCTTCTCATGCCCTTCCGTACCATAGAGAAAATCCCTGCCTATTCCATCGTAAACGATGCGACCATCTCTCATCGCCACAACCCGCGAACTGCCTTCGAGCTCCTGCAGCCGCTGTGTCACCCACACGACAGCTGTTCCTTCTTGGTTCAGCGCCTTCGCTAGCCGCATAACCTCCGCGCATGATTGCTCGTCCAGCATGGAGGTCGCTTCGTCGAAGACGATCAACGGAGCACTGGCAGCCGTAGCAGCTGCAACGGCAGCGAGCTGACGCTGCCCGCCAGACAAGCGATTCCACGGAACATCGCCAATCACGATCAGCCCTGTTTGCGTCAGAATATGTTCCGTACGCCGTAAAATTTCATCCGCTGCGATCCCCTGCCACTCCAGCGCGAAGCGAATCTCTTCACTTGGCGTCTCTGCAAACAGCTGCGAATCCGGATGCTGCATGACGTAGGGCATCGGACGATTGCCAGCAAACCCTCGATTCCAAGTCCCTTGAACGCCGTCAATTGTTAACCCCGCAAGCAGCCTTGCCAAAGTCGACTTTCCGCTTCCGTTTGTCCCTACTATACTTACCCATTCACCACTTAAGATGGTGAAATCAATATGATCC
Organism: Paenibacillus sp. J31R98; assembly: GCF_056269245.1. Taxonomy (NCBI): domain Bacteria; kingdom Bacillati; phylum Bacillota; class Bacilli; order Caryophanales; family Paenibacillaceae; genus Paenibacillus; species Paenibacillus sp. J31R98. Next base: position 841,655 of record NZ_JBWDNO010000001.1, on the reverse strand, counting down.
AGACGAGGGGAAACCTCGCCGGATTCAAGTATACGCTCGATATTGACGCCTGTTAGAACCAAGCGTTCCCCCGATACCTGCAAGATCACAAAAAACTCCCTCTTCCCAAAATTGGATTCACGTGATACATTCTAATTGTTAACCACAACTAGATAACAAGGTTAACATTCGAGAGGAGAATTGACAATGGAATCATCGAAAGCAACTTTAGGCCAGACTCCGATATCGGCCAGCAAACAATCTGAAACTACATACTGGATTCGCGGCATTGTGTTTACCGCCCTTTTCGCAGCGCTCTTCATCGGCTTCGGTTATGTTAGCATCAACCTCGGATTCACACCTGTTCCAATTACGCTCCAGACGTTCGCCGTCATGCTTGCAGGCGGTTTGCTCGGTGCCAGGTACGGCTTCTGGAGCATCGCCATCGTCGTCTTGCTGAGCGCTGCAGGCTTGCCGCTTATCCATGGTAATGGCGGTCTGTCTTTGATCTTCGGCAACACCGGCGGTTATATTTGGATGTTCCCGCTCTCTGCCCTATTGATCGGTCTTGCTAGTGACCGCTTGTTCGCTCACACGAAATCGTTGTCCCGAAACCGAGTGATCCTGCTGTTCATTAGCCTTGTCTTATTCAGCGTAGTCCTTGCTTATCTCGGAGGCGTGCCATGGCTTGCCTATAAAGCTCACTTATCATTCCGTGAAGCCATGGTAGCCGGTTGTTATCCGTACCTTACAGGAGACTTTACGAAAGCCATTGTAGCGACATTCCTCATCCGCACGCTTCGCCCGATGCTGCCTAAACTCCGTTAATCTCCGTATGCTCTCGCTAATCTGTCAAACCGACCTGCTTCTTCAATTCCTGCTCAAGCAGACTTCGAAGATCCCGCAGTGTCGGCTTGCGGATGGTGATGACCACGCTTTTCCCCTGTACATCCATCTTCTGAATATGAACGAATTTCGGCAGCTCACTGGCAAGCGGAATAACCATATTGTCAAAATCCTTCTTCTTCAGCGTGATCCCCTTCAACTTCGCCTCTTCCACAACGGCCACTACATTCGGTTCGCTCCACTTCAGCCCATATGTTAGGACAAGCCCTGCCGGAATCCGTTTCTTGTATATCACATTCAAATGCGCGACAAGCTTGCTATCCTGCAGCTCAAATCTTGCTCCGGTTATTCGGATGTCAGGACTATAATCGGGATGCAGGCGAATAGCCGCTTTGCCAATGTTATTGATATCTGCTTCAGTGAGCACGAATTCCGAATCGAGATGGCGAATCATCGTAATCGCCCGCTCCATGATCGGGACCGCATCGTAGTTTAAATTCAAGTCTTCTTCTGGCTTCACGTACCAGATTGCAAATGCACCTGCGCCTGCAACGAGCAGAACCAGCACGATAATCGTAATCAGCGTTTTGCGAATCACAAGCGATTCTCCTTCCTGATTCCCTTATTATAGCGCCGATTCTGCCAAACGAGAACAAGCCGCCCCCGCCATGAATGGACAGGAAACGGCTTGTGAAATCAATGATCTATTGATGAACGAAATTACGCCAGGAACCGGCTGCTGTAATATCTTCCGATTGGCCGGCAATGTAAGCTTCGCAGATGAAACCAGACACTTCCGTCCCGTCGGCAAGCTCGACTTTGCCAATCCCAAGCGGAGCCGGGATTCCTGCGACGAAGCCTCCGAATGAAGCTACCGGCATCTCCCACACTTCAAGCATAATCGCAGATCCGCCCTGCTCCTGCTTAATCATACCTGGCTTCGCAGGAGTTGTCGGGAGCTTGACGAGCTTATATCTCGGCGCACTCTCGGTCTCGCGCACGAATACTGCGCCGCAGGCTTGCATTTGCTTCTCCAGCGGGAAGCCTCGCATATGCAGACCGCATACTGCGACGAGCATCGTCTCTGCGATGTTTGAAGAAACAGCAGGCCGGCTTCCAACAGCTTCATTGGAAGCAGCTTCTGAGGCTTTGGCTTTTTTGGCTTCGGCCGACGACGTCTCAGCGTGCGCTTCCGCTTCAACAAACCGCTTCGCCGTGCTGCACAGCAGCGTCTCGTTCGCAGCTGTCGCGAACATGGTAATGCCGAATGGCAGATCTGCGTCCGCCTCCCCTGCTTGCAGTGCAACCGCGCACATATCAAGCAAGTTGCAGTGATTCGTGTAACGCCCCATATCGCTGTTCGTTGCGACCGGATTGTCTCGTACTTCATCGCGCGACCATGTACCTCCGCAAGTCGGCAGGACAAGCACCGCATCCTCCAGCAGCTGGTGCGCTGCGAGCTTAAGTGCCTGCAAGCGATGAGCCGCTCGGAACACAGAAGCCGCTGTATAGTCAGGCGAAGCTCCAGAGCGAAGCACCTGTTCCGTCACCGGGAACACGTCGCCCGGATGCGCTTCGACGAATGCGCCAAGATCTGCCCATCGCTCCGCAACCCATGGACCGCCATACAGAATCGAGGCTGCTTCATTGAACAGATCAAGTTCGATCTCGACAAGCGGTAAGCCGAGTCCTCTCACGCGTTCCAGCGCCCGATCCCATGCTTCGCGATACTGTGAAGCGAACGGACCATAGAACGCCGGCGCTTCGCTTGGCACGCACAGCTTAGTGGGCAACTGATTCGTCAGTTGCGGCGGCGAAATATTCCGCGACCAAGGGTCAGTCGCCTCTGGTCCGCGTACGATATGATCAACGGCCAGCGCGTCATCCAAGCTGTGTGCGAATACGGTCACACAGTCCAAGCTGGCGCAAGCGGGCACAACGCCCTTGGTCGGCCACGCGCCGAGGCTCGGCTTGTAACCAACCAAGCCGTTCAGCGCAGCCGGCACACGACCGGAGCCCGCCGTGTCCGTGCCCAGCGAGAATGCAGCCTGACCGCGAGCAACAGCAACCGCGGAACCTGAGCTGGAACCGCCGCTAATGAGCTCTTCGCGAAGCGCATTATGCGTTTCTCCGTACGGGCTGCGTGTCCCGACCAATCCAGTGGCGAACTGGTCGAGATTCGTTTTGCCGATTGGAATTGCGCCTGCATCGATGAGCCGCTGAACAACGACAGCACTCGAATCCGGTGTGTAGGCGAACGTCTCACAACCAGCTGTCGTAGGAACGCCAGTCAGGTCAATATTATCTTTAATGGCGAATGGGATTCCCCACAGCGGTAAGCTCGCCGAATCCACGCGCGTTAACCGATCCAGATAAGGCTGGATAAGTTCCGCAGAAGGCGGCGTTATCCATATATTCATCGCTTCGTCTCTGGAAGCTCGGCGAATCACTTCTCCCACCACTTCGATCGGCGTGATTCGCTTCGCAGCATATTGCTCTCGTAGCCATTCAATCGTCAATGTCTCTGGAAAACCAACATTTCCTATCATACTGGCGTCACCTCTCTTGCCGTTTCTTTCACCAGACCGACGATCAGCTGTCCGGCATGCACCTCGTCACCAGGTTTAACGAAGATGGAAGCAACAACGCCGTCACAAGGGGCCGTCTGCGAGAACTCCATCTTCATGCTTTCCTCTATAATGAGCGTCTCGCCCTTCTTCACTTCTTGGCCTGGCTCTACAAGCACCTTCCATACACTGCCCGGCATTGTGCAGCGCACGGCTATTGTGCCTTCAGGCAGCTCGTCTTCGACTGTCTCTTTAGCCGTATCTGCTTCTGACACATATTCTGCCAAACCTTGCGCCTTCCAGCTCTCGCGCTCAGCCGTGAACGCTGCTTGTTGCACCACACGGAACTCCTCCGCACTCTCTTCAATAGAATTTATGAACGCGAGATAATCACCTAATCGGAACGTCGTCTCCGTAATATCCGCTTCGAACCGTCCGCGTGTAAAGTCCTCCCTCAATTGCAGCAGCTCATCCGCACTAACCGGATAGAACTGAATTTGATCGAAGAAGCGAAGCAGCCACGGCTTGCCAGTCTCGAAGCTTGCCGATTCGCGGTTCAGATGGTTCCACATCTGAATGGTACGGCCGACGAATTGATAACCGCCGGGACCTTCCATTCCATAGATACACATATATGCGCCGCCGATGCCTACGGCATTCTCAGGCGTCCAAGTACGCGCCGGGTTGTACTTCGTCGTCACAAGACGATGACGAGGATCAACAGGCGTCGCAACCGGAGCGCCGAGATAAACGTCACCGAGACCAAGCACGAGGTAATTCGCGTCGTATACGATTCGCTGCACATCGTCAATGCTGTCCAGCCCGTTGATCCGGCGAATGAACTCGAGGTTGCTCGGGCACCATGGCGCGTCGGGACGGACATTTTTCTGATAACGGTCAATAGCGAGCTGCGTTGCTGGATCATCCCATGAGAGCGGAAGCCGCACGATCCGCGATGGTACAGAGATAGACGCAAGCGGAGGCAAGCTGTTATCGAGCTCGAGAATTCGCTCGCATGCCTCAAGGACATTCGTTAGCTTCGGATCAATATGAACTTGCAAGGAACGGATGCCAGGCGTTAGATCGAGCACTGGAATCTCGCCGCTCGCTTCGATTGCTTGCATGAGCGCGTGCACTTGGAACCGCAGAAGCAGATCAAGCTCCATCTCGCCATACTCGACGAGGATATTCTCATCCCCACTGCAGCGAACTGTGATAGGGAATCTACGGCCCTCTGATTCTTGCGCGAGAATCGGATACGACGGCTCCGGCTCACGCACCGGTTGGGGCAGCGATACGGTCGTCAACCGATGCCATTGTGCAAGCCCGATGGCTTCGAGGTTGCGCTCTTGTTGCTGGCGAAGCTGATCTGCTTCCTCGAGCGTCAACAGCTGAAACCGAACGCTGTCTCCAGGCTTCAATTGGCCAAGCTTCCAGAATTCAGCGGATGCTGTCGTTACCGGGCAGACGAAGCCTCCCAGACTTGGGCCGTCAGGACCGAGCAGAATCGGCATGTCGCCGGTCAGATCAAGCGTGCCAACCGCGTATGCGTTATCGTGAATATTGGACGGATGCAATCCCGCTTGCCCGCCATCTTCGCGAGCCCAATGCGGTGCAGGTCCGATAAGACGAACGCCGGTACGAGAGCTGTTGAAATGCACCTCATAGCGCGTATTGGCAAGCTCCTTCAAATACGATGGCTTCAAATACTCGCCCGTGCAGTGAGGACCAGGTATGACGCCGATCGTCCATGAACGTGTCATCCCCGGACGGTCCAGCTCATGCAGCTGGATATCGGACGGCGGATTGCTGCCGCTCCGGTTCACGCCGAGCACATCGCCGGCACGCAGCGCGCGACCGCCGTGCCCGCCGAAGCCTCCAAGCGTGAACGTTGCTGCGCTGCCGAGCGTTCGCGGCATATCAAGACCGCCGCCAATTAGCAAGTAGCTGCGCATGCCGCTTGCCGCTTCGCCGTAGGTCAACAACTGGCCCTTACGTACAAAGATCGGCTGATACAGCGGAGCCTTGACATCATCAAGTGCCGCTTCCATATCCGCACCAGTCAGGCAGATCCACATGTCATTGCGGAAACGGTACGATCCACCGCGCAGCGTCAGCTCTAATCCAGAAGCGTCATCCGCATTGCCAAGCAGCTTGTTGCCCATTCGGAACGACAGCGGATCCATGGGCCCGCATGGCGGCACGCCGACATCCCAGTGTCCGATCCGCCCAGGGAAATCCTGAACCGTCGTTTGTACGCCTCCGTCAACCACTTCAATCGCATGCTCAGCCGGCTCGAAGCCGTTCAGCAGCTGTGTATATACATTGCCGCTCAAACATTCCTCTTCACCGAGCAGTGCCTTCACGTACTGTAAATTCGTCGTAATGCCATAAAGCCTCGTATCATCGAGTGCTTGAATAAGCTTCGCGATCGCATCCATACGGTTATCGCCATGAACGATGATCTTCGCGAGCATCGGATCGTAGAGCGTCGTCACCGTAATGCCGTCACGAATCCACGTTTCGATTCGGGCATGCTCGGTGAAATTCGCTTTATCCACCTTCCCCGCACTTGGACGGAAGTTCTGCAAGCAATCCTCCGCGTAGATCCGAGCTTGAATGCTATGTCCTTTCGCTGGCTTCACGAGCGACTCAATGGAAGTAAGCTCATCCGCCGCTTCTCGAACCATCCATTCCACGAGGTCGACGCCGAGCACTTCTTCCGTCACGCCGTGCTCGACTTGAAGTCGCGTATTCACCTCAAGGAAGTAGAACTTGCAAGACTCCGGATCATAGAGATACTCAACCGTACCAGCACTGCGATAGCCAACCTCTGCGGCGAGGCGCTTCGCTGAAGCGAACATCTCCTGCCGTACTTCCTCCGATAGATTCGGTGCAGGGCTCTCTTCAATGACCTTCTGATTACGCCGCTGAATCGAGCAGTCGCGCTCACCAAGAGCAGCAACTTCGCCGAATCGATTGCCGAAGATTTGCACTTCGACATGACGTGCGCGGGCAATATATTTCTCCAGGAAAATACCGCCGTTCTTGAAGTTCGTCTCCGCCAAGTGGCGGACGCCATCGAACGCTGCGCGCAGCGCTTCGCCATCGTTACACACTCGCATTCCGATCCCGCCGCCGCCGGCAGTGCTCTTCAGAATAACCGGATAGCCAATCTCTTCCGCCTCAGCAATCGCTTCATCCAGATCCGTAATAAGTGCAGTTCCGGGTAGCATCGGCACACCGGCACGCTCCGCGATTTCGCGTGCGGAATGCTTGAGTCCGAACATCTCCATCTGCTCTGGCGTAGGACCGATGAACACGATGCCTCGCTCGCGGCAAGCACGGGCGAAAGCGGCATTCTCGCTCAGGAAGCCATATCCCGGATGAATCGCCTGCGCGCCGGTATCAATCGCCGTCTGAAGGATACGATCCATATCCAGGTAGCTTTCCTTCGCTGCGCCTGCACCGATCCATACCGCTTCATCGGCGCCGTCGACATGAAGGCTGTCTTGGTCGGCAGTTGTATACACAGCGACCGATTTAATGCCGAGCTTGCGGAGTGTACGTTCAATTCGAACGGCGATTGCGCCGCGATTCGCGATTAGAACTTTCGTAAACATAAGGTTCCCTCCCGGATTCTCTTCTCTATGGACTTAGGCGACGTTTAAGCTATGGATTCCACACCAGTACCCGAATCGGGGTTGGATTATAAGCGTTGCACGGATTGTTCAGCTGCGGACAGTTGCTGATGAGCACCGTCGTACGGCACAGCGACTCCAATTCGACATAGCAGCCAGGTGCTGATACACCATCCGCGAAACGGAGTCCGCCTTCAGGAGTAACCGGCACGTTCATGAAGAAGTTCACGTTCGGCGCAAGATCGCGCTTCGTGTAGTTGTAACCTCCTTCATGCTGGGCAAGCTGAAGCATGAAGGTATCGCGGCAATTGTGCATATGCAGTTTATCGTGCGAGTAACGAACCGTGTTGCTTTGCGCCGAGCACGAGCCGCCGACTGTATCGTGCCTGCCGCATGTATCAGCAACGATCTTTAGCAGTTCTTTGCCGGACTCGGCTCGCAGCACGGACCCTGTCGTCAAGTAGATATTGCCTTGGCCGGCAATCGTCGCAACGGCGCTATAGTGATCGTCCGGATTCTCTGCATCGAAGAACAACGTATCTGCTGCTTGGTTTCCCTCTAGATCCACGATGCGGATCACTTGGCCTGGCAGCAGTTCTTTCATCCAACCGTCTCCTGCGAGAACAATTTCATCTATACTAGCTGTTTCAGCTTCCAGCTTGCTTTCATATCTCACAAATGCGCTCATTTCAAATTCCTCCTTCGAATAATGGCGGATGCAATGGGTTTCTAACGACCTGCGAGCAGATGATATTCCGCAGTATTCTCGAACGCTCTGCGGTTCTCGCCGCGGAAGTTGTAGCAGTAATCCGTGGCCGGAACGAGTGGCGGAGCTTCTAACACTTCCAATTGGATGGCTGCGGCAGGATAGCTTGTCGCCTGATTGAGCGGGTTCGGCGTATTGGAAAGGACGATGAGTACGTCCATGTCCGTGCGAAGCGTAACGGTTGCGCCTTCCTTGCAATGGCTAGCATCATAGATCATCCGTCCAATGTCATCGCAGTACACTTTGGCAAAAAGATTGACAACCGGCCCCAGATCACGGACCCCAAGTCCGCAGCGGACAAGCTCTACAACCATATTCTCGTAGCCGCTGTGCAGCCATTCATTCCGAAGCTGCTGATAATTCGTAGCGCCGTACTTCGCATCTGTGCTTGCCCTTGTCGTCAGTCCGCTGATCGTGTCATGCCAGCCAAGCTCATCTTCTACAAGGCTTGCGAGTGCGCGGCCGTTGTCGCTCATGAGCACGTTGCCACGGGTTAGATGTGCCGTATATTGCGCTTTGAGCGTATCGGGCATATTGTAACGCTCCGCCAAGTCGTGAGCGTTAAAGAGCATCGTCGCCAGATTAGCGTCGTCTTGCAGAGCCGTAAATCGCAACAGCCGTCCTTTGCTGATCGTGCCGGACCATTTATCGCCTGGAATTATTGTCTTGCTCCATACCGTTGTCATCCTAATGACCTCCCTCGAATGAATGGCTATAAAAAATAAAAAAAGCCAAGGAGATGATCTCCCAGGCTTTTGTCCTTCCGTGTTATACAGCGCTCGCACGCCGCACACTATCTCTCGGACCAGCTTGATGAATGCAATGTTCATCAACGGAACCCTAGATAGCTTTGTCGTTCTCAATGATTGAATAGCTGACATGAGAACCGATATGCAATTGTTAAAACCTGCTATTGATTCGTATTATAGGGGCGGCGGAAGGAAAGTGTCAACACTTATGTCAGGTAATATTACATTAGCGTTCGTTAGTTGTTCTTGTTCCAAGCAAAAAACCTCCCTCGCAATCAAGCGAGAGAGGCTTTATTAAGCGTGCATTCCTACCATTACCTACCGTTTAGGCAATGACTTCACATAACGGTCTGACAACGTCATGAGCTTCATGATGTAGTCGTAGTCTTTGCGATAAGGCGTCAGATCCGTCACCGGCTCCAGCGTCTTAATGTTGATCGCTGTTCCGTCATCGAAGCCTTGTCCCGGCACGAACAGAATATCATTGTTGAAGAACGAGCCCGTCGGCAAGTAGTAGCGCATGCCGAACACATTGTGATCAATGTTCAGCAAGTCATGCCCGAACGCAGTAAATTTCTCCTGCGTGAGCGAGATGCCGAGCAAGTTCGAGACAGTTGGCATAATGTCCAATTGACCGCCGACCTGCTGAACCACCTTGCCTTCTTCCTCTCCAGGTACGTGAATGATGAGCGGGATATTAAACCGGCTTACCTTCGGATCATACTTAATTCCGAGCGATTTGCTCACTTGTCCGGGATCATTGTCATTCGGCTGCAAGCCGAAGTGATCGCCGTACAATACAAGTACTGTATTGTCCCACAGCCCGTCCGCTTTCAGTCGGTCGATAAGCGTGCCGATGGCATAGTCCGTGTAATTGACAGCAAGCAGATAATTGCCAAGCTGCGTTCCTTCGAGCTCATCCGGCAGCTTCATCTTCATTTTGTCCTGCGGCACATCGAACGGGAAGTGGCTGGATACGGTAATGAATTGCCCGTAGAACGGCTGTTTGTCGGCAGTCAGCTTCTCCGTCGCTACCCGATACAGCTCTTCGTCTGATGCGCCGAAGCTGTTGAAGTTATCGTTCTTATAAAACGGCTTGTCGTAATAATGATCGAAGTTCAGCGCCGCATACAGCTTGTTGCGGTCCCAGAACGTCACATCATTGACGTGGAACGTGTTCGCGTTATAGCCGAATTTCTGCAGCAATCTCGGCAAGCTCGGAATGACACGATTACCGTATCCGGTCGACATTGCGATCTTCGCCGTCGGATAGATCGACGTATTCGACATAAACTCGGCATCCGACGTGTTGCCTTGACCGATCTGCTGGAAGATGTGCGGGAAGTACAAGCTCTCGCCTGCTAGCTTATTGAGCACAGGAGTCACTTCTTGACCGCCAAGCTTCAGATGGATCGGGAAGTTCTGGAACGCCTCCATCTGGATGATGATGACATTCTTCCCCTTAGCCGTTCCGAAGTAAGCAGGAGTGCCGTTCTGCGGCTTGTCCTTATACGGATAAGTCGCCTGGAGGTCATTGACCTCTTTCACAATCTCATCCGTATTGCCTTCAGACGCGATACTATCATCCCGCTCCGCCTTGATAACAGCCGACACTTGATAGTTCAGGAAGCCTTCCTGCTCTGCTTCGACCAATTCATTCTGAATCGGCATGCCAAGCTGGATGAATCGCGCAGACAACGCAATACTGACGATGAATAGAACGGTGAGGACCACACGGTACATCGGGGCCGCCGGAACAGCGGCATTACGGCGCCTTACAATTCCTCTTCCACGCAAACGCATTACAATCGCAGCAATCCAAATAATCAGCGCCACAGCGATGTCGGTAAAGAACAGATAATGACTGTACTGAATGGTCGACTCGACGCTTGACTTGATCTTCGTTACTTGGTGCAGCTCGTATAGCGCCGTATAAGTCGGCACCGAGCCAAAATGCTCGAAGTAAACCGCAGAGGAGAACAGGATCAGCGAGTAGATTAGATTCACGCCGCCGTACGCATACTTCTTCAGCCGTGCAGGTGTAATGAGTTCGACTAATGACAGGATGACGAGCACAGCCGATAGATCCGCAGCAATGCGGCTCCATTCAATGCCGCTAAATAGAAAATGACGCAGCAGCGCCATTTTCAGGGCAAAAACAACAATGGCAACATAGAACAGCGGGATTCGCGACTTGTTACTCTGATTCAGAGCAAGCAGCTCCCGCCTGTTCCCGAGCGGTAAATAACTCATGATTGTTCGCTTTACCTTCTTTCTGTTACATACTGAAGCGCTGGCGGTATCCGCACTTGCGGCACAACTCTTCGACCACTTCTCTGCGCGAGAAACCGTCGTAAAGGTTGTTCGCTCGCTCCCCTTCAATGATCTCGCCGAACGGCTTCTCGTGAATATTGCCTAGATTAATGACGCCTTCTCCGTCAAGACAGCAAGGCACAACCGTTCCGTCTACAAGAATGCCCGCTTGATTGCGAAGCGCGTGACAGAAGCCTTTTCCTTCGTCTTCCTTCTCCTTCAAATCCGGCCACTGGAACTCATGATCATGATTCAAATAGATGCGGTCAGCAATCTTGATGCCGCTGCCCCGCTTGAATTGGTCCTGAATCTTGAAATCGAGGTTGAACTCGCGCTCGATCTGATCAAGAATGACCTGATTACGGCTGCGTTCGGCGTTCGTCGTATTATCCTCGGTCAAATTCCATAATCTAAGGGAGACGAGCATGTTCGAAGTCGCAACAGCCTCTTTGACAAAAGAAAGCACGCTGCCGACATAGCCTTCTTTATCGACCGAGCCTTCATGGCCGTCAAAGCTGTGCAGTGAGAAATTCATCTGCCGAAGCGCTGGCTTGCCGAGAATCTTATGCTTCGCTTTATGAAGCAGCGTGCCGTTCGACGTAATATTAACCTTGAACCCGCGCTCATGACTCAGATCCAGCAACTCGTCGATCTTCGGATGCAGCAGCGGCTCGCCTTTTAAGTGAAAGTAGATAAATTCGGTATGAGGCCTAATCTCATCGAGTATCTTCGTAAAAGCGTCAATCTTGATAAAGTTCGCCTGCCGCTTCGTCGGTGGACAGAAGGAGCAAGCCAAATTGCATACGCTCGTAATTTCGATATAAAACTTCTTGAATTTTTTCATTCGCGTTACGCCCCGTTCATGACGATCAATTCAAACTTTCCATCTGATAACATCCCTTCATTATAAGCGGCTCAGGCTAAGACTGTCCACTTCATAGCATTGGAAGACACTTAAGAAAGCGTTGACACTTTTGAACTGTTCGTTCTATAATTGCATTTCAAGCTACTTGAGAACGGTTATCAAAGAGGTGAGCGCATATGTCCATGAATTATGAAGCGATTGATTTCAAAGCGCTGGAGTCGTTCTACATCCATCTGTCGCCGGAAGGCGCTGCATCGCCATCTTTCGTCATGCCCGCTAGCGACTTCCTAATGCCAGATGCTGTAAATGAAGCGTTACAAATCACCGGAAATATCTATAAGTCCATTGGTTCAGAGCTTGCAGCCTCGATGCTCGGCACGTCGCTGTTCCGATTATGTGCAGGTACGGTCGTTATTATGGCGAGAAACGGTCTCGCACTCGACTTGTCCCTCGATAATCTTGAGCTGCAAATTACGAATCAAGGTGAGTGGGCAAGCTTCGGCTACCGAATTCGCGAGGTGATTGCAACCCCAATCCCTGTTGATGATGATTCGCACGAGACATTCATACATGATACTCTGACACAGCTGTTTGAGCGGACTATTACGCCTGCTGTTCAAGGCATTGCCGCTGCTGCGGGCATCAAGCCTGCATTGATCTGGCAGCAAGCCGGAAGTTTATTGATCGGCTTCAATAGCTCCTTGACGAGCAAGGAATCCGATGCTGACGCGCTTGCAAGATTCCAACACTACCATACCGTGTTGACGGAGCAGCTCGGCGGGGAGCTGTTTGGCACCCGGCGCAATCCGTTCGCGCACAAGCCGCGCTACATTGATAGTCCTTACCAGCAAGGCGGCAAGCTAATCATTCGTTCCGGCTGCTGCATGTACTATTGCCGTGAGAATGGCGACATGTGCTACACTTGTCCGAAGATGACGGAAGAACAGCGTGAGGAGCGCAGGTTGAAGATCATTAACGCTTCTTAAATAAAAGGACCTTTCGCTTTGATTGAGCGAAAGGTCCTTTTTGGTTAAACTGCTTGGGTCGTGCGTTCGTGCAATCGTGCAGTAGTGCTATCTCGACTTTGTTAGCATCGCATGCATTTCACCTTTCGAACGCACACGCCTCAGCACATGTTCGACCGAAATAGCTGACTTGCTGTCCTCTTGCTTGAACCATCTGCCATCCAGGTAGTAACCGTTTACTCTCGCCATCGAATAGAACGCGCATAGCTGGTTCGCGATGCGGACCGCTTCCGCTTTGGACTCCGCCGTATATAGCTTATTGCTCGATCGTTTGGGATTGCTGCTGCTTTGAATGTCGACATAATAGAGTCCGTCGTCCCCATCCTCCTGCTTCACCAGAATCTGATTCGTGTAGCAGTTCAGTAGGTAATGGACTGTCATGCATTCACCGCCTTCGCTCACTTTGCTTCTAGTCTATTCCCCCCATTCGGAGAAATGCTCTTTACAGAAGCTTTCAATGAGCTGCTCTTCCTCTTCCTCCAGATCAAAGTCCATATAGCGGTCGTTGCCGCGCTCATGAAGCTCATACTTCACAACGCCGGACTCTTCGCCCTCCACTCGGAAAATAACCCTCACATATACGCCGCTCTCCGAATAAAGCTCGTCATCCTCTTCAATATCGAGGTCCAGCCGGAACTCATATCGGTCGCCAGCGACTATGCCGAACGGGTCTTTAATTTTATTCACTTCAAACTCTGTAATCGTAATCATACTGTCATCCTTTCGCTGCTAAAAGCCTCTGGTATCGCTCTATTATAGCACGCCTTCCAGCTTCAGCAGCATTTCCTTCACATCCATGCCTCCGCGATACCCGGTTAAGGAGCCGTCCTTGCCGACAACACGGTGACATGGGACGACGAACAGCACCGGATTCGCTCCGATTGCCGTGCCCACAGCACGAACCGCTTTCTCTTTGCCGAGCTGCGCAGCAACATCAGAATACGAGCATGTTCGCCCATGCGGAATGTGCTTCAGCTCTTCCCATACTGACATTTGGAACGGCGTACCGATCAAATGCAATGGTTGTCCGAACTGCTGCAGCTCTCCACTCAGATACTGACGGAGCTCCTCGCAGTAAGGAGTCATAATGGTATCATTCTGCTCAAGCGGGAGTCCCGGGAATCGTTTCTGTACCCATGCGGTCAGCTCTGCGAATGGCGCATTCGGCGTGCCAACGTAACATAGCCCCTCTTCCGTTGCAGCCATGTAGAGCTTCCAAGCACCATGGTGAAATATCGTCCAATGTATACGGTTCAAAAGCAATCACCTATCCTTCATTTATCTATAACGTCGCATGCCCGTGCCCTATGCTGCTGTCTATAAACTGTCGGCGAGCAACCTTCCGCCTTCTGAAACACCGTCGCGAAGTGCGCCGCGTTCGGGAATCCGACCCGCTCCGCAACTTCGCGGATCGGCAGAGCAGAAGTGCGAAGCAGCTGCTTCGCGGCTGTAATTCGCGTGCGGCTTAGCATCGCAGCCGGCGATTCGCCAGCCAGCCGCTTGAAGGTGCGGTGCATGTGATAAGGGCTCACATGCATCAGCTCTGCCAGCACCGGCAGCGTAAGCGGCTCTTGATAGCGAGCTGCGATCACTTCCTTAATCGCAGCAACCCATTCTTCATCGGGCAGCCGCATGCCGTCCGGCTTGCATCTTTTGCACGGCCGCAGCCGGTCAGCCAGCGCGTCCGCCGCTGATTCATACAGCCGCACATGTGCTTGGAGCGGCGTTCTGGACTTGCACGATGGCCGGCAGAAGATGCCCGTCGTCGTCACGCCATAATAGAATTGGCCGTCATAAGATGCATCACAATTGACGATCGCGTTCCAGCGCTCATCGTTCATCATGTTCGCTTCACCTCTTAGCCAAGTATACCCGCTGAACCTATCTGATTGTAAGTGGCGCCAGATGAAACAGCAAGATTAGAAAAGCCCTCGTCAGCCATAGTATGATACTCTCTATATACAGAAGCTGCATGAATCTAGGAGGTGTTTCATCGCATCATGGGCGTTCATTCCATCTTAATCAAACCGCCGTCCGCGTTCAGCTATGATCGCACGGTTGACTATTTAAGCCGCTCCGACAAGGAGTGCATGTTCCATGTGGAGAACCGCATGGTAACAAGACTCATCACCACTTCATCCGGTCCCGTCCTGATCCGGCTGTCATCGACCTCTGACGGCAGTATTCAGCTCGAGTTCCCTCTAGAGACAGAAGACGGCAGCTTCGATCTATCGGAAGACATCCTCGCCGAAGCCGAGGCTTATGTTCGAGAATGGTTCGATCTGGACCGCGATCTGTCTCCCTTCTTCGCATTAGCCGAACAAGACGAGCTGCTTCGAGATTGTGCGAAGACATTCTACGGCTTGCGTATTGTGGGCATCGACGATCTGTTCGAAGCGATGTGCTGGGGCATTATGGGACAGCAAATCAATCTGCCATTCGCGTACACGCTGAAGCGGCGTTTCGTCGAACAATTCGGCACCTATCTGGATTATGAAGGCAGGCGCTACTTCACTTTCCCCACGCCGGAGGCAATCGCGCGCCTCCATGTTGAAGACCTGACGCCGCTGCAGCTTACGACTCGCAAAGCTGAGTACATCATCGGAACAGCGAATGAGATGATCGAAGGCCGATTGTCCAAGGAGCAGCTGCTCGCGCATGGAGATCTGGCCATGATCGAGAAAGCGCTGACGAGCATCCGCGGCATCGGCCCCTGGACCGCCAATTATGTGCTCATGCGCTGCCTTCGCGTGCCCGCGGCGTTCCCGATCGCAGATGTCGGGCTCCATAATGCGCTCAAGCTGCTGCTCGGTAGAGCCGACAAACCGTCCATCGCCGAGATCAAGGAGCTATCAGCCGGCTGGGGCGACTGGAAAGCATACGCGACGTTTTACTTGTGGCGATTGCTTTATTAAGGATTGCCTAACAGCCAATCAGCTTAGCGGAACGTACAGCGCTTAATCAACCAGCCAACCGTCCGCCACACTAACGGAACGTACAGCGTTTATTCGTCGGTTTTTCACGCATCTGGCGCTCTAACGGTACACAGAGAAGCTATTGCCTTGATATTGCCCTGAAATGGGCTAAAATGCTGGCAATAAGGTCTCTGTGTTCCGTTACATTTTCCTAGCTGCCGATTTTGCCTCAATAACGCGTGTGTGTTCCGTTAGTGATCAGAGCGGCAGTCGGTGTCCAACAAACATCAGCAGTACACGAAAATTTACTCAACCAACCAACGACCTGCCACTCTAACGGAACGTACAGCGCTTATTCATCGGTTTTTCGCGCATTCTCCACTCTAACGAAACTCAGAGAAGTTATTGCCTCGATATTGCCCTGAAATGGGCTAAAATGTTGGCAATAAGGTTTCTGTGCTCCGTTACATTTTCCTAGCTGCCAAATTCACCTCAATAACGCGTGTGTGTTCCGTTAGCGATCAGAGCGACTGTCGGCGACCAACAAACATCAAGCAATACACGAAAATTTACTCAACCAGCCAACCGTCTGCTAGTCTAACGGAACGCACAGCGCTTATTCGTCGTTTTTTCACGCATCTGGTGCTCTAACGGTACACAGAGAAGTTATTGCCAGCTAATTACCCTGAAATGGGCTAATTAGCTGGCAATAAGGTTTCTGTGTTCCGTTACATTTTCTAAGCAACCGGATTCGACTCAATAACGCGTGTGTGTTCCGTTAGCGGAGGTGACAACGTGAAAGTAAACGAGTTCAAATATGGCGGTCAGTTAGCGTAAAGCAAGAAAGCCGGTGTTCAGCAATCTGTACACGACAAAATGGCGACACAGCGGAATGCTGTATCACCATTTCTTTAGTAAGCTAATTCTCTCGTATGCCATTTCTCCCGCCAACCATCCTCAACCAATCGTGCGAAAATCAATCCCGAGCGGCGGAGGAAACAACTCCTTCGCCTCTTCGATTCGCTCCGGCGTCAACTCAACGCCTTGCTGCAACGCTAACTTCTTCGCATTATACGCATACCAGAGCTCGATAATCAGCGTCTCCCCTTCACGAATGACCGCGAATTCCGTTTCGAACAGCCTCTCCATGAACGCATCGTGACCAAGCTCCAGCGCGGCTGCGCCCACAATAATCTGGATACGGTCGCTGTCATAGAACTGCTGCGGGAGTGATTCATACACGCTCCAAGCCCGTTCGAACGATCGGTGCTGAATAAGCAGCCCCAGATATTCTTCCACGAATGCGCGATCCGGGAATGAACCAGATACGGCATACGCTTGCTCATAATAGCTCAGCGCTTGCTCATATTCCCCATCCTGACGCTTCGCCACAGCTAAATTCCGATAGGCCCACGCCGATGGAGCCAATCGAAGCGATGCCTCCCAAGCTTCAATGGCTTCAGCTTCCCGTCCGCTCTCATAGAGCATCACGCCATAGTGCAAATATGCGTTCCATGTCGGAGAAACTTCGCCCTTCGGATTCCGAATACTGGCGCTAAGCCTGTCCAGCCACTCTTCTTGAATCATCCAAGATGGCGGAACCTCACTTACTTCATGAGCCGTCAGCTCTCCTTCTCGGAGCAGGTCCAGCCACGGCTTCTGCTGTGCACCTAACGTCTCATCTGCGAAAATAAACCCGCTCGGAATCGAGCCACCGTCGCTCTCGCTCTGTCTGCGAATACGCTCCAACGCACCCCATCCCGATCCAATATGCAGCATCGATTCCGGCGCTTTGCCAGCGAGCGCCTGATGCTTCGCATGCGCGGCATACACTTCTTCTTCGCTGAGCACTTCGTCAATCTGCGCTTCTATATACTGGCGGGCTTGCTCCCAATCCTCTTGATAGACGCGCACCAAGTCCGCATCTCTCAGCCCGCCAATAAGCTGAGTGAAATCCCATACCGTACCCGCAGGCATCTCTATGCCATGCAGCTGCGTCGGCGCAAGACCCGCTTGCACCTCGATATAGTTACCTTCTCCCGGCTTGGCGAGGAAGTCGCACCAGCGTCTGCCGCCGGCGTGCGCGCCCCAGCAGAACATTTTCCGATAGCGCAGCATAGACGTTGAACGCTCGAAGAACATCCGACCGTCCTCGTAAGCAACCGCTTCCCAAGGCGAGCGCGCTTCGACTGGTGTCTGGTAGAAATATTCGCTCGCATAGGGGAATGCCAATGGATACGATACATCCGCATTCGGCACCGCTGGCAAATACGGCAAGCGATCAGCGCCGTAGCCTTTCTGAGAAGGATCTATATAGATGACATCTCCCGTTCCCGAGAACACTCGCGACTTCTCCGTTTCTTCGACCGCAATGTTCGTCCACCAGTACATCGGAACCGCAGCTGCCTGATCATTCACAATCCGCACATAGACGCCGAGCTGCTTGGCGCCCGGCGGCAGATGGAAATCGATATGCCAGAACAAGTTCTTGCATCGTTCGTACTCATATATACGCAGAAACTCGTTTCCATCATCGTCGTTAAGCTTTGCTGCATGAACCGAAGAACTGGTCGTAAACGTATGTCCCAGCTGCCCAATATTCCATTCAATTCCGCCTGAGAACCATGCGTTCAGAATCGCCAGATTCGCCGGTTGGAACACAGGATTGCGATACAGAAGCTCTCTGCCCGTCGACTTCTCCTGCAGCGAATACAGCCTTCCGCCGTACTCAGGCAGGAAGACCGCTCTCAGCACATCATTCTCGAGCTCAATCGTCTTCAGCTCCATCGTACCGCGCTTCCTCGAATACCGATCCTGCATGCGGTATGGCAAATACCGCTCCCCCGTATTCTCGCCCATTTGCAACTTCAATTCCGGCGTCAAACTGCCATTGTCGGTGACTTCACGATGCTGCTGCTTGCTGCGAAACATCGGCAGCGGATTCTCTCCCTCAAGCCCCGCTCCTTCTATGATCAAACTTCCAGTTGTCACTCTCATGCCGCACATTCCCTTCCTGCTTATCCTTTGACTGCTCCGACGGTCAAGCCTGCAATAATTCGTTTAGAAACGAATAAATAGACGATAAAGCTTGGTAGAAAAATAATCATACACGCTGCGAAGATGCCACCGTAATTGCCAGAATTCGCATAGCCATTCACAATGGATTGCAACGCTAGCGCAAGCGTCCGCGAATTGGCGTCATTGGAGAAAATCAGCGCGAAGAAGTATTCGTTCCACACGCCGAGAAAGTTGAACACCGACAGCGTAATGATGCCAGGCTGAGCCACTGGCATAATGATGCTGACGAAAGTCCGGATCGGGCCGCATCCGTCAATAGCTGCAGACTCTTCGAATTCTCTAGGCACAGATGCGAAGAAACCTGTCAGGAAGAAGACCGCGAATGGCACATTCGTACAAATGTAGACCAGGATCAACGTCAAGATAGAGCCGGTAAGCTTCAGCTCTACGAAGATGGAGAATAGCGGGATTGAGATGAGGATGCTCGGAATCGCCAGCGCGGACATAAACATCATGTTCGCGAGACCCCGCCCCCTAAATTTGGCGCGCCCCAAGATATAAGCCGCAGGAGCAGCAACGAGGATGATTCCGATACAGGCAGTAACGGTGTATATCACACTATTGGAAAAATACCTGCCGATATCCTGTTCTTTGAATAAGTTGACATAGTTGGAGAATTGAACGCCGCTCTTCAGCAGCGAGTTCGTGAATATATCCCTCGTCGAGCTAAGCGAAGCCAGGATGACCCAGCCGAACAGGATGACGGAGAACAACAGCCAGCCATATAGCGGCACGTAGGCAGGAATCATTTGCAGTTTCTTTTTGACAGCACTATTTTGCATGAGATGTATGCCCTCCTTCCTAATATTCCAACCGGTCTTTCGGGAAAAGCTTGTTAATTAGCGCGGAGGCAATCAACGTCGCAAGCGTGATCAGAATACCGACGCTCGCGCCGGCGCCCACGTTGAACGCACCATCGCCAAGCATGGAGCTAGCCTTAGATATACCGAACACCTTCTGGTACATGTAATAGCCCGGCGTAACCGTATGCGGATCGTCGAGACCGAAGGTCGCGGACCAGACGAAGAAATTAAAGGCGGTTATCGTCCATAAAACAAGCGTCGTCCGGAAGACGTCCCGAAGAAGCGGCAGCGTAATCTTGTAAAATTTGACCCACGGATTCGCCCCTTCAATCGTGGCCACCTCGTAATAATCAGCAGGAATCCGGTTGATGCCGGCATTCAAGATGAGCATGAAGTAGCCGATGGAGCCGAAGCTGAAGGCAATAATCATGCCGTAGTAAATATGCTCGTTATCCGTCCACTGGATCTCGGCGAGCTTCGTTAGTCCAAGACGGTTAAATACCGAAGTAAGCAAGCCGAAGCTTGGATTGTAAATATATTGGAGCCATACGACGGACAAGACGACCACGGAAACAGTGTTCGGCAGGAAAATCAACGATCTCCAGAACTGTTTGCCCCGTACGCTCGAACTTAAGATGACAGCATACAGAAATGCAAAGAAGAAGATAAGCACGCCGCCGATGATCCAGATACCGAGCACATTTTTAACGGACCCGATGAAATAACCGCTGTCAAACATATCTAAATAGTTCTTGAAGCCAACAAACTTCCATTCGCCCATCTTGCTCGACAGAGTCGGAATGGTGAAGAAGCTCATTGCAAGCGTTCGCAATGTCGGATATAGGAAGATCGCCAGATAGATCAGGACAGCAGGTCCAAGGAACAACGCGATCATTGATTTGCTTAATCTCATGTGAGCACACCTTTCGTAAGGAGTCTGCCTCTACCAAAAATCATCGAGCGCGGCGTTCCCTAAGCAACGCCGCGCTCTTTCGTTCACACCTGCTCCTTATTTACCGTCGTAGAACTTCTTCGCCTCAGAAGCCATCTTGGCTACGTACGCCTCTGGCTTCAGTTTGCCGGTTGCAAGCTCCATGAACGTAGGAATGACAGTGCCTGTTGAGAAGTCGCCTGCATTGTCGATGCCGAAGCCCCATGGCATGTTGAATTTCGCATTGCTGAAGGCAACTGCAGCTTCAGCCAGAGGCGCAGGCCATTTGGAATCGGTTGTCGCCGGAATCGCGAGCGCTTGATCGGACATGCCGTCTTGAGCTTTTTTGCCGACAAGATATTTCACCAGCTCGAATGCTGCATTGGCGTTCTTGCTGTCCTTATTGATAAGCAATCCTTGCGCGCCGAACGATAGACCTTGCAGACCACCCTTGCCGTTGCCATTCGGAACAACCGGGAATTGGAAGGAACCCCACTGGAAGTCAGGTCCAGCCGTCGCCGCTACTTCGTTCGGGAGCCAAGTTCCGTTGAGGTACATCGCTGCTTTCCCGATTGCAAGGTCTTGCTGGCCAGCCGGATACTTGTTGCCTCCGATTTTTTTGGAGAAGTAGCCTTTCTCGTCCAATGTTTGCATGTCTTTCGCGAATTGAAGTACGATTGGATCCTTCCACAGTTCGCCAGTCTTGTCTTTGACCAGGCTGTCCGTCCACTCGCTGCCCATCGCGCTGCCTAAGTATCCGCCAATGAACAGATCGCGGTATGCGTCGTCGAACGTTACCGGCTCAACGCCTGATTGCTTCAGAAGCTCGCAATCTGCCAAGAACTCTTCCCATGTTTGAGGAACTGCTGTGATGCCTGCTTTGGCGAACAACGCTTTGTTATAGAAGAAGAGAACCGCGTACGGCTGCTGCGGAATTGCATAATAGCCTTCATCGAGGCCCGCCGAAACAGATAGCGTCTTGACCCAATCCATCAAGGAAGGAATAAGCGAATCCTTCACGGTCTTGCCTTCACTGCCAATCGCCGGCTGCGCGAGCAGATCGTCCAGCTTCAGCACATGATCCTTCAAGGTGCTAAGCGCCTTCTCCGGGTCCTGTTCAAAGATATCAATTTGCTCGCCGCTCTCAAGCGCCGGTTTCAGGAGCTTATTAATATCGCGGCCATTATATTTGACTTCAACATCCACTTTCGGGTTCGCAGCCTCAAACTCTTTGACGGCTTCGTCGATGACTTTAGCTTGCGGCTCCGCGTTGCTCCACATGGACCAGAAGACGACTTTCCCTTCCAGGTTAGCTGTCTTCCCTTCGTTCGTCGCAGCAGCCGTGTCTGTAGAAGAATTGGTGGCTGTGTTCGAATTCGTATTCTTGCTTGTGTTTGCGTTCGATGCACCTTCTGTTGAAGCATTCGTTTGCGAAGCTGTGTCATTATTAGACGATCCACAGCCCGACAGAGCGGATACGGCCAGTAAACTTGTGAGCGTCAAAGCGGCAAGCGTTTTTTTTCTTTTCAAATGAATGACCCCCTTGCGTGATTTGCTTACAAGGCTCAGTATAGGATCATTCGACAATCGCTCGTATGGCGGGAACTAAGATAAAACTGGACTTTTCTCATGCCTCTCCTCTGCTCTATAAGCGATTCCATGGATGGGTTTGTATGTACTCCAGTTATACAAATATGGATATATGTTAGCGCTTGCACATAATCTGATTCTCACAGAAAACAATCATGTTATACTAATTCACATACCACGAGAGAAGTGCAGGTGCTGTTCATGGAAATATTGACGAGAATGCGCATCAGAACGCAGCTAAAGCTTGCCGTATCCCTCATTGCAATCATCATGCTGTCGATTATCTATTCGTTATACTCGCAAACTTCTAACCTCGTCATTAAAAACAACAATCAATATACCGAGGATATGATTCGGAAATTCCAACTCAATCTATCGCAGAAGACGGATGAGATCAGCCAAATCATCCTAAGCTTAGGCTTCGATCCTTTCGTGCAGAAATTCATGACGCAGAACGACCCCAGCTTGCTGTACGAGATGAGCAATGAGCTGGATCGCAAAATCATTTCGCTTCAAGCCGGCAGAAAAGGCTTCCGGGATATCGTCCTGATTGGCACTAGCGGAATGCGGTACAGTCTTAACGGCAGTATCGATTATGTTCAGAAGTCGAATGAACAAATTATCAATAGTAAGAAGATCTTCGTCAGCGGCTTGGAAGCTGTCGATTATAGCAACCCTGCGAAGAACAGCATGCTATTCGCTCAGAATATCTATTCGAACGAGCCAGGCAACGGAGCAAGCGGCAAACGGATTGGCTACATCGCGGTCATCATCGACGTGGATGCCATGTTCTTCTCGAATGATGTCAGCAGCGGTGAAGAGCCCGGTGTTGACTTCTACCTTATCGACAGGCACGGCAGCGTCTATCCGGAAACCCACTCACCTGATATTACGCGTAGCATCAGTGGATTGAGCAGCGCGCATGCTAGCAGCGGCGGCGAGAAGCTGACCGATTCCATCGGCGGCGTCAAAGGCGCGATTCAGATCGAGCCGCTCGATAGCATTGGCGGCTCTGTGCTCAGCTTCGTTCCGCAGGAAGCGCTGCTCGCCGATCTCGGTATCGTTCGCAACCGAAGCATCTTCATCGTCATTGCAGCCATTCTCTTAATGATGATTCCCTTCGCAGTTATCGCGAACAATATCGTACAACCCATTCAGCGGCTCGTGCGATTCATCAACGCCATTAAGTCCGGCAGCATCCAGCATCTGAAATCAACTATTCATCTGCAAGGCAATGTCGAGATGAATGTGGTCGCGGAGAATTTGAATGGGATGCTCAGTGAGATCGACAATCTAACGAGCCGACTCGTCGAGACGAGCACCAATCTGCTCGAAGCTGAGATTGAGAAAGAGAAAGCGGCTTCCGCCTATTTGCGCAGCCAGATCAATCCGCACTTCCTCTATAACACGCTGGAATCGATCAAGGGTGCTGCTCTCGAAGCGGAAGCGCCGCAAATCGTAGAGATGACCAAGGCGCTCGGTAAGCTGTTTCATTACAGCATCAAAGGCTCCGATTCCGTCACGCTCTCACAAGAGTTGAATGCGGTGAAATCGTATGTGTATTTGCAAGAGATCAGGTTCGAGGATCGTTTCGAGGTTTCCTATCATTTTACAGATGAAGCACTGCATGCAACGGTTCCAAAAATGATCCTTCAGCCAATCGTAGAGAACGCTATCTTCCACGGACTCGAGCCTAAGCTGACGAAGGGTACGCTGCATATTAGCGGTGAGCTTGAGGACGGATCAACGCTCGTACTTCGCATCACCGATGACGGCGTAGGCATTGAGCCGCAACGGCTACAGCATATCCAGAGAAGGCTTCAGGAGAAACCATCATCTCGAAGCGCCGACGACCAGCAACAAGCATCCTTTACGGATACGGAGGAAGGAATCGGCGTATTGAACGTGAACAACCGGCTCCGGCTCGCCTTCGGACACCAATATGGACTTCAAATCACAAGCGCGCTTGACCAAGGAACAAGCATCCTGCTAACGATGCCCATTCAAGCGACGATAGCGATACAACCGGGGGGAATGGCCCATGTTTAGAGTGCTTCTGGTAGATGATGAGAAGCTGGT
Organism: Paenibacillus sp. J31R98; assembly: GCF_056269245.1. Lineage (NCBI taxonomy): Bacteria > Bacillati > Bacillota > Bacilli > Caryophanales > Paenibacillaceae > Paenibacillus > Paenibacillus sp. J31R98. Next base: position 817,508 of record NZ_JBWDNO010000001.1, on the reverse strand, counting down.
GTTGAAGAGTCTTGCAGCAGGTTTGGATTGGGAAGCATCCGGGTTCAGCGTCGTAGGCAAGGCAAGCAATGCCTCAATAGCGATGCAATACGTACAGGAGTTAAAGCCCCATGTCGTTTTTACCGACATTAGGATGCCCGGATTATCAGGCCTTGAGCTCATTAAGCAGATCAAGGAGCTTGACCCGGATATTCAAGTTATCGTGATCAGCGGTTATGCCGAATTCGCCTATGTGCAGAAATCGCTGAATTACGGCGTGCTCGGCTATTGCCTGAAACCATTCGACGATCATGAAATCCGCAAGCTGCTTCAAACTGCCGCCATAAACTTGAACGAGATTGCACAGAAGCGCGCAAACAAGCTGCTCGATATGCTTGAGGGCAGAAGCACGACAATGACAGAAGATGCCTTCCACCGCATATTGACTGGGGCTGGCATTACGACAACTCAACTGCATCTGCTTGTTGCAATTGGCGATGGACGCCTTACGTTCAGCCCTGACTCTAGGTGGATAGGCATCAATCTTGGCAAATCCCGCTCCGTTTATGTAGCTCAGCTCTCTGCTTCCGATCAGGAAGCTTGGTTATCCGGGTTGAACACGGACCAAGCATTGCCTGAGGGCATTCTTGGCATTGGAATCATACCTACGAATCGCAGCTTGGAAGGCTTGCAGGAGCGAATCGAACAAGGCACCGTGCTGGCATGGAATTATTTCATGTCAGGTCAAAATGGCTTTTACATCGAATCACCTGAGCGCCAGCAGCATGATGCTGTGGCAGCAAAGCTCATTCGCCAGTTAGAGCAAGCCGCATACTCGAAATCCAATGCTCTCGTTAATGAATTGTTGGATGAGACGCGCTCCCTTCGCGCCAGCCTTACGATTCGCCACGCGCTTAAGATCTACAACATCGTTTACTTCCACTTTGCAGCCAGGCTGCCCGAAGAGGAATATATTTTTAACATTGAACAGTTGTATCATCTGCATGCGAGCTTCAATCAGATGATCGGGAGCTTGAAGACGTATATGAACGAGAGCTGGAATGATCAGTCGAGCGATCCTTCCCCAGGCTTGCAGTCCTCGCAAGCCTCGGCCGCAAACGTTAGTCGCGGAGCGAAGGGCACGACGGAGCATGCCAATCTCAAAGAAATCATTCTTTATTTGAACGATAACTATCATAACCAGATCTCGATTCAGAGCATCTCGAAGAAATTTTATCTGCATCCCAATTATCTCAGCCAGCTGTTCAAACGCGAGATCAAAGTGACCTTCACCGAGTATTTGACAGACGTACGCCTGAAGGAAGCGAAACACCTACTGCGCACGACGAATTTGCCAATTGGAGAAGTTGCGGATCGCATCGGTTTTCGCGATTACTTCTACTTCACCCGTTTGTTCAAGAAGAATACGCAGCAAACCCCTAAACAATATCGGATGACCTATAACGGGCTCGGCGAGGAGTGAAGCAATGAACATCATGAGGCGTCTCACCGCACCTTTAACTGCTATCCTCCTCTTGACTTCTATTCTCTCGGGGTGCGAAGACTCGAGTCAGCAGCGGCAGCCATCTCAACCCGCTTCCATCGCCTCATCCGAGCATATGGACATTTCGGTTGCGATTTGGGATTTGCCGGACAGCTCGCTAGAAGACGATCCGCTTATCCGCCGCTTGGAGGAGAAGCTGAACATTACGATCAAACCAGTACCTATCGCGGTCGCGAATTACGTGCAGCAGTTCCAGATGTGGGCATCCACCGGCCAGCTGCCGGACATATTCGCCGTCGATGCCGTCAATTCGCAATATTACCGCAATTGGCGGGATCAAGGAGTCATTCGTCCGCTGCCTGGCGACTTGAGCAAATATCCGTACCTGGAACAATATCTGGCGATGCCGGAATTCGAAGATCTCAAAGATAACGGGAAGCTCTACTTCATCCCTCGCAAGACTTACGACAGCACGGATTATAATGTGCTTGATCGGCTCGTCGCCTATAGATGGGATTTGGCGCAAGCAGCCGGCATTACCAAGGAGCCGGAGACATGGGATGAATTCCGCACCATGTTGAAGGCGATTGTCGACAAGGACCCTGAGAACAAGCATATCACCGGCCTGACTTCTGTATCCAAGCTGATGATAGGCGGCTTGTTCTGGCTGTACGGCTCTCCTGCGGCAACGAGCGATGGCAGCGGCAGCGACTACAAATGGATCAAGGAAGACGGCCGCTTCATACCAGCGGTATTCTCGAAGCATTCCACCGCGTCCTTGCAGCTGCTTCGGGACTTCTATACATCCGGCTTGATCGATCCAGACTTGCCGCTCACGAAGGGCAACATGGGGTTAGATAAGTTCACTGAGGGCAAAGCGGCGGCAATCATTACATCCGGCATGTTCCGCTCCGTCGACGCCAACATGAACAAGAACAGATGGCAGAAGCTATATCCCGGCAAGAATGATTTCTACGACAAAGTAAAGTTTCTTAAACCGCTCCCAAGCCTGGACGGCAAGCGATATAGCCCTGTCTTCAAAACGTTCTGGTCCGAGAGTTATATCTCGTCGAACGTATCGGATGCGAAGATGGATCGTATTCTGCAGCTGTTCGATTATATGAACTCGCCTGAATTTCTGGAGATGCGGCATTACGGCCTAGAGGGAGTCGACTACAAGAAAAGCGGAGATACCATTGCGAAGACGGAGCCATCTGTGAATATCTTGCTCAAATACCCTTCCTTCTCTTCCTTCGCCAATCTGGCGAATTGGGACGGGATGTTCGCACTGGACCCGAATTATTCAGGCATTTCACCCGAAGCATATGAAGCACAGCAAGAACTGCTCTCTAATGCACTGAAGAAGACGAGCAAGCAAGCATACGAGCCTCGTCTGACGAACTTGTCCACTCCTACGAAGAACACGTTCACGATCTTCGACAATGACGATATGATTCGCGTTATGATCAGCAAGCTGCCCGTGAACGTCATCTGGCAATCCATTCTGGACGGCTATAAGTCCAAAGGACTGGATCAGATGATTCGCGAGGTGAACGAGCAAGCGAAAGCGATGGGGATCAAATAACCACTTAGCAACTCTAACTTGAGCTAAAAAGAAGGGGCTGTCCTAGAGTCATCATGACTATAGGGACAGCCTCTTCACTTTACCAGTATTGAAAATGTAGCCCCACATTATTTCAGCCGATGTGGTCCACCAGACCAGCTTCTTTCTGCTACATCAACCGATTCCCCAACAATGTAGATACCTACGGCACTTTCTTTCAGCAGTCTACCGATTTCCAATCAATGTAGATACTTACGGTACTCTCTTTCAACTTTTAACGCGATTTTCCACCAATGTGTATCCCCACGGGTCACACTTTCACCATTTCGCCTCATCACACGACAATGTGTATCCCCACGGGTCACTCTTTCAGCACTTCGCCCCATCTCACGACAATGTGTATCCCTACGGGTCATACTTTTGGCTTATGCTGCCCACTGCAGCGGTCAATGCAAAAAATCCAAGATGATGCAGATCTAGCCTGCCCAACTTGGATCTTTGCGGTTTTACTGCTTGAATCTGTCCCCTCATTTACTTTCTTGACAGCCCTTACTCCCCTTGCTCATTCTGTACCTAATGCCTTAAATATCAAATTCGCCTTTCGGCTTGCGCGGCTGCTTCTTGATCTTATTCTGAACAGCAGGCAAGTGCCTCATGCTGCGATGCATCGGACCTTTGCAGATCGGACAAGCTTGCTCGCCTTGATTCGCAAATTCCTCACGTACCCACGCTTTACACTCCGCATTTTTACATTTCCAAATCTTTGTTGCAATTAGTTTCGGTTTCTCTTCTTCTGCGATTGACAACTTGTCGTTCATCCTTTCCATCCCATGCTCATCTTGGTGCAAAACTTTTTTGATTGACCACAAGGCCAACCGTGTTATATTATCTAACATGTAAGATTTAATTACATGTTGATGATAGAATAGCTAACTAGATCAGGCCAATAGTACACGCAAAGGAATGCTGCCTATGAAAGAACAAGCGAAGCTTCAACAAAATTTATCCCTTCACCACATTGTTTTTCTAGGTCTCGCCTGGATGACTCCGATGATCTACTTCTCCATTTACGGTATCGCATACAACGCTGCGGGAGGGATGCTGACACAAGCTTATCTGCTCGCCTTCGTCGCCATTATGTTCACGGCTTACAGCTACAGTATGATGGCAAGAGCACATTCATCTTCCGGCTCTGCATATTCCTACGTGAAGAAAGCGATTCACCCCTATCTCGGGTTTCTTGTCGGCTGGGCGCTGCTGCTGGATTATCTCTTCTCGCCGATTATCGCGTGTCTCACTTTCGGTATCTATATGCATGCGCAATTCCCGGCCATACCTGCTTATATATGGATGATCGGAATCAACTTGCTTATGACGGTGGTTAATATGAGAGGCGCTTCATTCTCGGCGAATCTATCCAAGCTGTTCGTCCTTCTTCAAATGTGCTTCATTGCGCTGTTTTGTATACTGCTGTTTCGGAACTTTTCGATGCATACTTCACCTTTAGAGCCGCTTCTACAGACACAGATCCCCATCACCACGATACTCACAGGCGCCTCCATCATCTGTTTTTCATTCCTTGGCTTTGACTCCATTACGACCATGACGGAAGAAACGAAAGACGCGCACAAGAACATCCCTAGAGCAATCGGCATTATTATTGCTGTTGCGAGCGTATTATATGTGACGCCATCCTATCTGACTCAGCTCGCATTCCCCAATGCGATTGCATTCGCCAATATCGATGCGGCAGGCCTTGAAATCGCGCAAAAGGTCGGCGGGGCAGCGCTTGGAGCGATCTTCATCATTGTGCTCTTATTCGCCATCTTTACACAAGGAATCTCTTCCGTCTCCAGTGTATCGAGATTGATGTATGTCATGGGCCGGGAATCCATTCTCCCAAGCCGCTGCTTTGCCTATGTACATCCCAAGCTCAAAACGCCGATCATCAATATCTTAATCGTCGGCATGGTGTCTCTGCTCGCCCTCTTGATCTCGCTTGATGCTGCTGTCAAATTCGTTAACTTTGGAGCTCTGACCGCCTTCTTCTTTGTTAACTTAGCAGTCATAGGGCACTATTATATCAAATTACGACACAGATCGACAGTCGAAACCTTCAAGTATTTGATTCTCCCAGGCGTTGGCGCCATTATCATCTTGTGGCTCTTCGCTTTACTCAGCAAAGACGCACTTCTTATGGGCTTCGGTTGGCTGCTCTTCGGCATTCTGTATCACGCCTACCGGACGCAAGGCAGTAACCTCAAAGCAATCATCACGCGCAAAATACGGCTTGAAAGATCAAAGAGCGCCCTCTAGAGGGCGCTCTTGTACGTTCTATGTTCTATGGTCAAGTGAAAGCTTAGTCATTCACCGTGTTTGGGGCAGCGCCGATGCTGCCATTATCGATCAAGCTGCGAATATCCGGCTCGATTGCCGACGGTTCTGTCCGAGCAGAATACTGCTTCACGACTTCGCCATTCGCATCCACAAGAAACTTCACGAAGTTCCATTCGATATCGCCTGTGCGATATGGAGCCGGAACCGCATCTACCAAATACTTGTACAATGGATGAGCATCTTCGCCCTTCACATCAATCTTAGCAAACATCGGGAAAGTCACCGAGTAGTTCAAATCGCAGAATTCTGCAATCTCTTCATTCGAGCCAGGCTCCTGCAGGCCGAATTGGTTGCAAGGGAAGCCGAGTACGACGACATCCTCTGCCTTGTACGCATCATAAATGTGCTGAAGCCCTTTGTAGTGAGGCGTCAAACCGCACGCGCTCGCCGTGTTGACGATCAGCAATGTTTTGCCTTTGTAAGCTGCCAGCGATTGCTCTTCGCCGGTAATCGTCCGAACCGTGAAATCATAAATGCTCATCAGTAGGTTACCTCCTAAAATACGTTCATAGTATTTTGCATCTAATTTAATTGTATAAAATCATTGTAGCCTATGAGCGTAACAGGAGCAACCCCAAAAACATTCATGCAGACGGCTTGCACACTAGCACAGCTGCTTCTGCAGCAGCTCTGTCAACTCATTAACATCCTCATAGCGCAGCGGCCGGACGCCTGTCGGCAGGTCATCTTCACTGCTCATCTTACTCGTCAGAATGACTGGAACTTCGCTCCCAAGCGCATAACCGATTCGCAGCCACAGCTCTCTGTTAGCCTCCGAAACATCCGCAATGAGCAGCTTCACTTTCGCCAACGGCTGCAGCACAGACTCAATCGGTTTCATCTCGAGCTTCGCGCTCCGATCCTCTTCAAGCAGCTTCGGTGCATAGCCGAGCTGGATCAGCCTTGGGAAGACGGTCTCCATCCATTCATGCATTTCCTGCTCCTCGTCTCTGGAGAGCACAACAAGGCATTGTTTGAGCACCTTGCCAGTGGCGTTGGCCGCCGCTTCAAGCCAGCCCTTCTCTGTCAGCTTGAGCGTCGATCCAATGCGTTCGATGAAGCCTTCTTCCTTGAGCTTCTCTGTAATATAGACGAACTCTTGCAAGTTCGGCGAATAGGTCAAATTATAGCTTTGCGCAAATTGACTGATGACAAGCGGTTCATTCGGCCCGCTCGTATGACGGTGCAAGTAACGAAGCAGACGATTGCCCTTATCCTCGCTCGTGACCGGAATTTGTGGCGATTGCAGTATATTGATGCGGTCTTCAAAATCAAGAACGACCTCTTCTTCGTTATCATTCTGCTCGCGGATATAAGCGGAGAGCAACGGAAACGTGCTGCGCTTCTCTGTATAGGATAGCTGACGGAACGGCTCATAGCTGCCCTCACGCAGTCCATAGGCGCCGCCAGGCGCGCAGATACAGCCGATATACCACTCGCTTGCTCCCTTTCGCTTCACTTGTACGAGCTCATCGCAAAATAAACAACGTTTCGATTCCATATGTTCCATCCCTTCATCACCTCTCACTGAAAGATTCGTAATCCTTCGCGCGTAAGAGGGTGCAGAGGGGATTAAGCTTTTCTCATGTTTCGCCCGCTACGGATGCTGACTAGGCTTTGCGGCTCTCGTGAACGCTCCACTGCTGCCCATCCCACCGCACCTCATCGCCAATCGCCGCGCCCTGCGCGATTTTGTCCCGTGCGATCTCAATCTGCTTGCCGTTCACCTGAATAACCGCGCTTTGCTCGCCAATGGTCATCACCACGCCGAGCCGGATTACGGTACATTTTACAGTATTTGCTTCGTTAATATTATCCATCCAAAAAACTCCCCGCTAGTCAATATACCTCACAACGGTTCCTGCAAGAACGTCATACAGCGTTTGTTTATTTTTATTAAATAATGGACTTATCATGTAGATGAATACCAAGCCGTAGACAGCCGCCAATAATGAATAAATGAGTGAATCAGGGTAGTTAGATGGAATGACCATATGCCAAATGGTGAAATGCGCTAGCTCCCAAGGAAGAAATTTAAGGGCAGATCGAAGCAGTGCGGATCTGAAGCTGATTGCTCGACCGGAAATGCCATTCACTACAATTCCCATCCTTCGCTTTCCCCAAGTCGCGTGTGCGTTCGAGCCCTCACATATAGAAAAATATAGAAGTACAGGAAGAGTAATGAATAGAAATCCACTCCCCTCTGCCAATAATGGACTAGTCGTAAACATCGGAATCAGCATAGGGCGAAGTAGAAAAGATAAGCCGATGAGCAGGATGATATAGCCCGAAATGATGACATAATCCCATAAAAAGGCGATTATTCGCGTGCCTAACGAAACGCGTGTTAACTCTCCATGCTTCTGCATAACACTCCCCCACTTGGTTGAATCTGGAACATAGGAATGATAAAGAAAGGCAGTCGATCGTTGCTGGTCGACTGCCTCATGTTGCTAATCTCGATCATACAAACTTCCCCATTTGGTACCCGACCCGCCTGCATAAAACTCTGCATACACCTTCTCCGCATACGCATCCGTCATGCCTGCAATATAGTCGGACACCATTCGCTCCCACCGCCACTTGCCTTTCTGCCGCTCATAGCTCTCGAGCCAGTCTGGGGGCAGTATAAGCCGTCCTGAGTCCGGGTGCTTGAAGCTGTCCCAGAGCCGAGTGATCATAATCTCACTGCGCTTGTGCAGCCGCTGAACGCGAAAATCCTTGATCAGCGTCACCCAGGCCAGCTTCTTCAGAATCTCCATTGTGCGCAGAAGCTCCATATCCTGCGAGCCGTCGCGAATGAACGTGACTCGCTTCCAGCCCGTCGCAGGATCGTCGATAATGCCTACGCCGCTCACGAACTTGCGTACCCACCGTGCTTTCATCTCTCGGCGTGTGCGCGATGGCTCCCTGCCGCATTCCACGTAGATGGATTCCCATTGCTGCAAATAATGATGGAGCGCTTGCTTCACCATCTGCTTCAGATCAACTTGGTCCCAGCGCATCACTGCGTTCCCAGGGTCATTCTCGATCTCCTGCATGATGTTCGCGACGAGCCGATCATCCTCGAACAAGTTCGTATTCATCTGGATCTTGCCAGCCCGAATACCATCTTCAATGTCATGCGTGGAGTACGCGATGTCGTCGCACAGATCCATGAGCTGCGCTTCTAGCGTTGCGCAGCCCTCCGGCATGCCCCACTTCTGGCGCAGGGAGAGAATGCCTTCCCACTCCATGCTGTAGACGCCCTTCAGCCTGCCTGGATCTTCGATGCAGAACGGATATTTATTAATCGCTAGGAGCACGGCTGCCGTCAGATCAAGACCGCTGTCGCTGCCTGCGCGTTTCTCCAGAAACATCAGAATGCGATAATTCTGCGCATTCCCTTCGTATTTCAAGCCGCAATCTGCTTGGAGCAGCTCATTGAGCACTTCTTCCCCTTTATGGCCAAAAGGAGGATGACCAAGGTCATGCGCAAGTGATGCGCACTCGACCACTTCCGGGTCCAGCATCAAGCCGGGATGCTCCTTCTTCGCCAGAAACGCGTAACTCTTCCCTAGCTTGCGCGCAACCTCTCGCGCAATTTGGGACACTTCAAGCGAATGAGTCAATCGTGTCCGGTAATAATCGCCCGATCCAGCGCCGAACACTTGCGATTTGCCCTGCAGACGCCGGAAAGCCGGTGACTGGATAAGGCGCGCATAATCCTTCTCATACTCATCCCGATCATCGCTAGAGTGGATATTCTCATGATCAAACAGCCGCATTTTTCGAACGTTATTCTGCATCTGCATCCCCTCCGTTTGCTCGGTCTTACCCTTATTCTATGGTGAATGTTCGGCTTTCGCAAATAAAAAACCTTACGAGCTGACGTATCGGGACATAAGTCCTAACGTGAGCAAGTAAGGTTTCAGTCATAAGGATTAACCCTCTAGAAGGAGCGCTTCCGGATCTTCGAGCAATGCTTTCACCGTTACGAGGAAGCGTACTGCCTCAGAGCCGTCAACGATACGGTGATCGTATGAAAGCGCGATGTACATCATCGGACGGTTCTCCATGCGTGTATCGTCGATTGCGACAGGGCGCACTTGAATCTTGTGCATGCCGAGAATGCCGACTTGCGGCGCATTCAAGATAGGCGTTGACAGCAAGGAGCCGAAGACGCCGCCGTTCGTAATCGTGAATGTTCCGCCTTGCAGATCATTCAGGCCAAGCGTGTTCGCACGCGCTTTGCCAGCCACATCAGCAATGGATTTCTCAATTTGAGCGAAGCTCATACGATCCGCGTCACGCACGACAGGAACTACGAGACCTTCCTTCGCGGATACTGCGATACCGATGTCGTAGAACTGCTTCACGACGATTTCGTCGCCTTGGATCTCAGCGTTCAGCAGCGGGAATGCTTTGAGCGCGCCGATTACTGCCTTCGTGAAGAAGGACATGAAGCCAAGACCGATGTCATGCTTCTCTTTGAAAGCATCTTTCCGGCGCTTTCTAACTTCCAGAATCGCCGTCATGTCAACTTCGTTGAACGTTGTCAGCATCGCCGCTGTTTGCTGTGCTTCCACGAGACGTTTCGCAATTGTCGCGCGACGGCGAGACATTTTGCGGCGGTCAACAGGCTTGCCGAACTCCGTAGCTGCAGCCGCTGGTGCCGCTGCTGGAGCTGCGCTTGGTGCTGCTGGTGCTTTCACGGCGCCCGTAGCGTGTGCTTGAATATCGCCTTGGTTAACGCGACCCATCGGATCAAGTGTTTGCACTTGAGTGAGGTCAATGCCGCGCTCTCTCGCAAGTTTGCGAGCAGCCGGCGTAGCCGAAACATCAACAGCAGACGTCGACGCTGGCGCAGGTGGAACAACAGGCGCTACAGGTGCCGCAGGAGCAGGCGCTGCCGCTGGATCATTGAATGGTGACATTGGAGCTGCCGCTGCAGGTGCCGGAGCTTCTGCAGGCGCTGCCGCAGGTGCTGCAGGTGCTGCTGCACCTGAACCGCTGCCGATCGTCGCGATCGTCTCGCCAACGGCTACTGTTTCTCCTTCGCCGCGAAGCAATTGCTCAACCGCACCTGCTTGCTCTGCGCTAATTTCAATGTTGACTTTATCTGTTTCAAGCTCTGCCAATACGTCGCCGACATTTACGCTGTCGCCAACTTTGACATGCCACTTCGAGATCGTGCCTTCTACGATAGATTCGCCCATTTCGGGAACTTTAACTTCACTCATGGCTGTTCTCCTGTTCTGTGATGTACTAGTTTAACGTGCTGCGGTTCAGCGCGACGCTAACAATCCGCTGCTGCTCCATGTTATGAACATATTGGAAGCCGCTCGCTGGGCTCGACCGTTTCGGACGGCCAATGTAGCGGACATTCGTTTGACTCGTTACGCGAGCGCGGATACGCGGCTCGACATAGTTCCAAGCGCCCATGTTTTGCGGCTCTTCTTGGACCCAGATCACTTCTTTCAAGTTCGGGAAGCGTCTGATGATTTGCTCTACGTCCGTTTTCGGGAACGGATACAGCTGTTCCAGTCGAACGATGTGCAGCCAGTTCCATTGATCCGGTGCTTGTCCTTCCTTCAATTCAAGCGCAGTCTCGAGGTCAATCGAAACTTTACCCGTACAGAAGATCAGGCGCTCAACTTGCTCCGGCTTCTTGCCAAGACCAGGCTGCTCAAGCACAAGCTTGAAGTTGCCGTTGCTGAATTCCGACGGATCGGAAGCGACAGACGGATTACGGATCAAGCTCTTAGGCGCCATCACGATAAGCGGACGAGCTTCATCTGTATTGATAATCGCAGCTTGACGACGCAGCAAATGGAAGTATTGCGCTGCCGAGCTCAGGTTCACGATTGTCAGGTTATCTTCCGCAGCAAGCTGCAGGAAGCGTTCAAACCGCGCGCTGGAGTGCTCTGGACCTTGTCCTTCGTAACCATGCGGCAGAAGCATCATGAGACCGGACTTCTGCGACCATTTTACACGGCCTGCTGTAATGAACTGGTCAATAATAACTTGCGCACAGTTGGCAAAGTCACCATACTGTGCCTCCCAAATAACAAGTGTTTCCGGCGAAAACACGTTATATCCATAATCGAAGCCAAGTACGGATGCTTCAGCCAGCGGGCTGTTGTGCACCGCGAACGAAGCGTTCGCTTGCGGCAGCTTGTGCAGTGGCGAGAACGTATTGTTGTTCTCAACGTCATGAAGAACGATGTTACGGAACGCGAATGTTGCACGCTCTGAATCTTGTCCGCTTAGACGGATTGGTGTGCCATCTGACAGAATTGTTGCGAATGCAAGCGTCTCTGCCAAGCCCCAATCGACCTTGCCGTCTTTGTCAAGCGCAGTTGCACGGCGTTTCAAGATACGCTCCAGCTTCTCATTGACTTTGAAGCCTTCTGGCCACTTCAAGAGCTCCTCGTTAATCGCGCTAAGCTTACGCATAGGCACGCTCGTCACGATCTCTTTCTTGCGGCGCTTGCTTGCTTCATCAACGCGAGGCTGCTTGAACGACTTATCGTTCTGCTTGACTTCATCGAGCGCAGCTTGCAGTCTGGATAGCCCTTCCTGGCGCATTGCTTCGATCTGTTCATCAGTCAGGAGACCCTTCTCCTTCAGCTTGCCGCCATAGATACGGGCAACAACCGGATGATTACGCTGCTTCTGATAAACAAGCGGCTGTGTTGTTTCCGGATCGTCCGTCTCATTGTGGCCGTAACGGCGGTAACCGATCATGTCAATCAGGAAGTCCTTGTGGAACTTCTGGCGATATTCACAAGCAATTCGTGCCGCAGCAATACACGCCTCTGGATCATCGGCGCTAACATGAACGATTGGAATTTCGTAGCCCTTCGCAAGGTCGCTCGCATAATGCGTCGAACGCGAATCGCGGCTCTCTGTTGTAAAGCCCAATCGGTTATTTACGATAATGTGGATGGTACCGCCGTTCTCATAGCCTGCAAGACTCTTGAAGTTGAGCGTTTCCGCTACAATGCCTTCACCGGCAAAAGCAGCGTCGCCGTGCATCAGAATCGCAGCAGCACTGTCGAAGTTCGGCTTCGGATAGCCAGGCTCTTTACGGTTGTCCTGTGCGGCACGCGTATAGCCTTCAACGATTGGATTCACGTATTCCAAGTGACTTGGATTGTTTGCAAGCGAGATCCGAGTCTCAACGGTCTCGTTCTCTTTCACCGAGCGGTGTGCGCCTAGGTGATATTTCACGTCGCCAGTCCAGCCGATGTTAATGCCCATCGCGCCTTCGGACGGCAGCAGGTCTTTCTCTTTGTTCGGCGAGTGGTGGAACTCGGAGAAGATCGCCGTGTATGGCTTGCCAAGAACATGTGTCAGAACGTTCAGACGGCCGCGATGCGCCATCCCCATCATTACGTGCTGAGCGCCTTCATGCGCTAGCTCACGGACGATTTCGTCCAGAATCGGTACAAGTGCGTCTGTACCTTCGATTGAGAACCGTTTCTGACCGACGAATGCACGGTGCAGGAATGTCTCGAACTGCTCTACTTGGATGAGACGATCGAGCAGTGCGATGCGCTCTTTCGCGCTCAGCGGCTTGCTCGCCATGCCGATCTCTGCTTGACGCTGCAGCCAGAGACGCTCGTCTTGATCATGGATGTGGCCGAACTCGAAGCCGAACGACTTCGTGTACGATTCTTTCAAATGCGCGATCGCTTGCTTACCGTCGCGGATCGACTCTGGTGCTTCTTCCCAAATCAGCGAAGCTGGGATAGCTTCCAGATCTTCAGCGGACAGATTGAATGTCGCTGGCTCAAGCAGCCTTGTATCTGCAGGCGCTGCAAGTCCAATCGGATCATTATCTGCAGCAAGATGGCCGTACATGCGGATATTCCGCACAAGCTTGCCGGCATCAACGATCTTTTTCAGATAAGAAGGGTCCATTGCACGTACGTTATTTGAACCGGAAACGCCGGTTACAGTACTCGGTGCTGCCACATTTACAACTGCGGCGGACGTTGGCGGTCCCCACTTTGCGATGAGATCGCGGAATGCAGGATCGGCTTGTTCAGGATTACGCAGGTAGTTTTCGTACATTTCTTCAATGTACCCCATGTTGGGCCCGTAATAGGACTCCCACGGTGACTTCAGGCTATTGTTCTCTGCTGTCATGTTGACCGGTTACCTCCAACTCATGTTGATGAAAAATATCTGATTTCAGACTAATTTAACTTTTAGTATATCCATCCATACATGATAGCAGATATTGACCAGTAGGGACAAATGGATAGGCAAATGTCCATGTAAAGTTCATAAAGTAATGCCCTGATTCCTATTTCCCAGCGAATCAAGCCATCAAAAGCCACAATATTCAGTTAAATTGCTGCCTCAAGTTGCGTAATCAGATCGGATGCGCACACTTGACGCTGAGGTAAATCGCCCTCGAGAGGTACGTAGTACTCCTCTTCGGCTGATTTCCGTGACAAATCACCAATGAGGGGTATGCGCAAGCTAGTAGTCGAGGTAGCAACTTATGAAATAGGAAAAGTTTTCCAATTCGGTCCACCAGACCAGCTTCTTTGCCATTTCACGGGCAAAACAAAAAGGCGGCCAAAATGGCCGCCTTTCAATAACCTTACGATTCGCTATACTAGTTCACCGCAGACTCAAACTCCGCCTCGTCTTCATCCTCATAGCTAACTTCCTCATGCTTGCGCCCGTTGATAAGCAGCACCGTAATGAGCACAAAAGCAATCAGCGCCAGGAACGGAATCGTCACATAACCGCCGAACCAATCCAGATAGTCCTCGCTGCATGGCACGCCGACCGTACATGGAAGCATTTTCGCAAGCGCGGGAATTTGCTGCTCCAAGTAATGATACAGCGAGATCGAACCCCCGATGATCGAGAGCGGCAGCACGTATTTGATGATCTTGCGATCGTTCCCGTAGCTTGCGACACCAAGCAGGATCACAATCGGGTACATGAAGATCCGTTGATACCAGCACAGATTGCACGGCACGAACTTCATGATTTCGCTTAGATACAAGCTTCCGCCAACCGCAACGATAGAGACAACCCACGCCAAGTAGAGCGCATATCTGCTGAAGAACGCGAACACCCGCGATTCAGACGTCATTTGGTTGTACCTGCCGCAAGCGCGTCGTCAATCGCCTTCTTGAGGGAAGGATAGTCTGAGAACTCGCCTTTATACTCTTTGCCATTAATGAACAACGTTGGCGTCGATTGAATCTTCGCCGCTCTTGCCGTCGATGCGTCAGAGTTGACTTCCTTCTCGTACGTCGCATTCGAAATATCGGACTGCAGCTTGTCAAAGTCAATTGGGAGCGAGTTGTCCTTCGCCAACTTCATAAGGAAGTCCGGAGTCGCCCAAGCGGTATGCTCGTCCTGCTGATTCTTATAAATGAGATCATAGTATTTCCAGAAAGCATCATTGTTCTGATGGAACACCGACTGTGCGGCAAGCGCAGCTGTCTGAGAATCTTCGCCGATGAACGGGAAGTTCATGAAGTAGAACGACACTTTGCCTGTGTCAATATACTCCTTCTCCAATTGCGGCTTGATTTGCTGGCTGAAATATTGGCAGGACGGGCATTTGTAATCGCCGAATTCAACGATCTTAACAGGTGCATCCTTCTGGCCAAGAACTGGCAGCTTGTCATACGCGAACGCAGTCGGGTCTGACTTCGGGGTGAAAATTAGTGCGGCAACAATTCCTAATATAACGATAATTCCAGTAGCCCAAATCAGCTTGCGCATCAGCTTCCGCTGCTTCTCAAGCCGCTCCTGCTCAGCTTTACGCTGGCTTTTGTAAGCAGATTTCTTCATCGGTTGCGTCATCGTTATTCCCATCCTTCACTATAAGCCTATTCTATAAATAAATTGTAGAGTCCGCTTTACTAGATGTCAATTCCGCACACCTTTAGAGCACCTGCAGTTGTACGCCTTCCGGCATAATGCGCTCCACCTGATCCATGACAGACTGCTCGGCCAGCTGCTGCCCATAGATCGTTATGATGCCCGAATCATCGCGTCCACGAATCAAGCGACCAATACCTTGCTTGAGACGCAGCAGCATATAAGGCATATCTACGGTTTCAAAAGGCTTCTCGGCATCCCTGCGCTTCGCGGCAAATACCGGATCGTTCGGAGGGAACGGCAGCGACCACATGATGACATGCGACAGCGACGGACCCGGAATATCAAGCCCTTCCCAGAGCGTGACCGCGCATAGAATACTCGGTTCGTCATTCTGGAATGCGGAGATCAGATGGCTAATTTCCGATGTGCCTTCGAACAGGAATCGATACGAGCTATAACCGGAAATATGCTCAATGTCAGTACGGAACTGCTGGAGATCTTCCTTAGAAGCGAACAGGATGAGTGCCCGTCCCTCCGATTGCTGCAATCTCTCTAGCGTCAGCTTATGCTTCAAGGACCGATCGTCCGTGATCGCTACAGCTGCCTTCATCTGCTCCGCGTAATCGTAAGGTGAAGCAACGGAGAACGAGAGTGCGTCCTGAACGCCAATACTCTCGGCAATATAGTCGAATGAACCGCCGACCGACAATGTTGCAGAGGAGAACACAATCGGCATATTTTTCGAGAAAACACGCTCGCTAAGGATCTCTTTCACAAGCTTCGGCATGATGACAAGCGTGGTTCCCTCATGGTCCTCTTCCACCCAAGAGATCAAGCCTTGCGGCTGCTTGAACAGATTAAGAGCAATTTGGAGCATCTCAATATGCTCTTCAACAATGGTCAGCTGATACGGATCAATCGTGTACATGCCGCTCTCGAACACCAGCTCTTCCTCAATTGCACCAAGGACAGAGCCGAACTTAGTCACTTCTCGCAGAAGCTCATCTGACATGACGACTTCTTTGCGATCCGATGCAACAATTGCACGACTGCTCTCGGCAAGCAGCTTGAACAGATACTCACTCTGGTCAATCGCCTCATCAATGACGACTGCCAGCTCCTCGCGAATTTCCCCTTGCAGCAAACGAGTAATAATTGACTCGAATACACGATGCTTCAGTTTATAAGTGAGCGCCTTCTGAGCTGCCGTCTCCAGCAAATGTCCTTCATCGAACACGACCGAGCTATGCTCTGGCAAGAGAGGCATCTGACCTTCCCGCTTCCGCGCTTCATAGGTCCAAACATGCTCCATATAGAAATCATGCGAGCAGATAATGATATCGGCTGCTTTACGATAATGCTCGCGAGAGAGCGTCTGTCCGCAGCGGTGTCGGCGGTTACACACCAGGCAGTCCTGGAACACATCCCATGCAGCGCCTTCCCATTGCTCATCGGTCAGATGCGCGTAATCCTTGCGATTACCGTAAGGGTAGAAAGCTTTCATCGTGCCGGGATTGTTCACGAAGTCAGGAAGCGTCTTGTACATCTCATCATACAGCTCCGTATCCTCGAAGCCTGCACGAGCTTCATCCAGCTTGTTCAAGCAGATGTACTGGTTCATGGATTTGCCGAGCCTTGCATCAATCGTAAGGCCGAGGTGCTGCGCGAGCTTGGCAATGTCGCCCTCCGGCTTCACAAGCTGCTCAATCAGCGACTCATCGGCACATGCGATAATCGCTGGCTTGCGTGTATATCTGGCATAGTTAATCGCATAAAGCAAATAAACGAACGTCTTGCCCGTCCCTACGCCCGCTTCTGCAAAAATCGTCTGTTTCTCGTTGTACGCGCGTTCCAGCTGAAACGCCATATAAATTTGTTCATCCCGAAGCTCAAAGCCTGCCTCTGGCAATCGCTCATAGAAAACATCCGCGATCCAGTCACTGGCTTGCTGAACGAATGGCTGTTTTGGGTCAAATTCAAACGGGTATGGATTCACGAATTTTAGGCCTCCAGTTGCAATGATCAAGCTTTCATCATAGCATATTCACATCGAAAAAGGCTAATCCCCCGTAGGATTAGCCTGCATTTACCTGCTCCTGCCGCAAGTTCGAACGCAGTACGTTCGCCCCTTGGCAGGCTCCTCGCTTATACAACGTCGAAGCCTTGGTCTTCAATCGTTTCTTTAATTTGCGCCATTGTAATCCGGTTCTCCTGGAACTCAACCGTCACGCGGCCCGCTGGAAGATCGACCGTAGCCTTGACGTCCTTCTTCTTCAGAGCGCCTTCAATACTGTTTACGCAATGCTGGCAGGACATGCCTTTTACTTGAATCGTGCTTGTCATGAGTTACAACTCCTCTTATGAAATTTATCGTCCAAAACGCTGCAGTCGCAGCGAGCTAAGAACAACGGATACGGAGCTGAGCGCCATCGCTGCTCCCGCTACCCAAGGGGCCAGCAGGCCAGCTGCCGCGATTGGAATGCCAATTGCATTATAGGCAAGCGCCCAGAATAAATTCTGTTTAATATTGACCATCGTCTTGCGGCTGATTGCGATGGCTTCTGCAATGCTGCTTAAGTCCCCGCGCATCAGCGTAATATCTGCTGCCTCCATGGCCACATCGGTGCCCGTGCCCATCGCCATCCCGACGTCTGCAGTCGCGAGCGCAGGCGCGTCGTTAATGCCGTCGCCGACCATCGCGACTTTCATGCCTTGCTGCTGCAGCGCTTTAACTTGATCCGCCTTGCCTTCGGGTAACACTTCGGCAAGCACCTGATCAATCCCTGCTTGCTTCGCAATTGCATGCGCCGTAGCGGCATTGTCTCCGGTGATGAGCATTACCTTAAGCCCCAGCTGCTTCAATGCGGCGACTGCTGCTCGCGAGGTTGGCTTCACCGTATCGGCGACAGCCAAGCTAGCCGCATAGACGCCGTCAACCGCAGCCAGCACGACGGTCTGGCCGCTCTCTTCAAGCTTGGATACTTCTGCAAGCGCCGAAGCCTCGACTTCAACTTGATGCATCCCAAGATATCGCCGTGTACCGATAACGATCACACGTCCATCGACAATGGCTTCAATCCCATAGCCCGGCACTGCACGAAATTGCTCAGCTCCGCCAGCCGCCGCCTCGATACCTTGCTCGGCAAGGCCGCTCACAATCGCTCCTGCGAGCGGGTGCTCCGAGCTGCTCTCGGCCGTTCGAATCCAGCTAAGCAGCTGGCTCTGGCTCGCTTCGAAGCCAGCTTCAACCTTGAAGCCAGTGAGCACCGGCTTTCCCTCGGTCACTGTCCCTGTCTTGTCGAGCAATACCGCATCGATCCGATGCGCACGTTCGAGATGCTCTCCGCCCTTGAACAGAATGCCGAGCTCAGCCGCCCGGCCGGAGCCAGCCATAATCGAGGTCGGCGTTGCCAGTCCAAGCGCGCACGGGCAAGCGATGACGAGCACGGCGATGGCAACGCGCAGCGCCGTGCCGAGCTCGCCCGGCTCGATGAAGAACAGCCAGCTGAGGAACGTAATCAGAGCGAGGCCGATCACGATCGGAACGAACACGCTGGAGATGACATCCGCTATGCGCTGAATCGGCGCTTTGGACCCTTGCGCCTCTTCGACGATTCGAATGATTTGCGCGAGCACCGTGTCTTGACCCACTTTCGTGGCACGTACGCGCATAGTGCCCGTACCGTTCACAGTCGCACCGATAACGGGATCGCCTTCGCCCTTCAGGACTGGAATGCTTTCGCC
Organism: Paenibacillus sp. J31R98; assembly: GCF_056269245.1. Classification (NCBI taxonomy): domain Bacteria; kingdom Bacillati; phylum Bacillota; class Bacilli; order Caryophanales; family Paenibacillaceae; genus Paenibacillus; species Paenibacillus sp. J31R98. The sequence continues at coordinate 798,474 of NZ_JBWDNO010000001.1, read as the reverse complement.
AGTCAACATCGATTCGTCAACGGAAGAGCTGCCTTCCGTAACGACTCCGTCCACGGCGATCCGCTCCCCTGGCTTAACGATCACGATGTCACCGAGCAAGACAGATTCAACCGGAACAACGAGCTCCTCTCCTGTCCGAATGACGGTAGCCGTCTTCGCTCGCAGCCCGATCAGAGCACTAATCGCTCTCGATGATCGACCCTTCGCCATGGCCTCAAGCAGCTTCCCAAGCAGCAGGAAAGTAATCAGCAGCGCGCCTGTTTCATAGTACAGTTCCAACGTATGCATGCCGCCGCCGATGGATGCCACCGTTTCATAGAGGCTGTAGAAGTAAGCAGCGGACGTTCCCATCGCGACAAGAACGTCCATATTCGCGCTTCGTCCACGCACTGCTTTGAATGCCCCTATGTAGAACGGTCCACCAATATAGAATTGAACGGGCGTTGCCAGCGCGAGCTGGAACCATGGGTTCATCAGCCACTCGGGCAGCGGAATGAAATCCGTGAAGGTGAAGTGGCCCGCCATCGCCAGCAGCAGCGGTAAGGATAACAACGCGGAGATGAACAGCCGATTACGCAGCTTGCGGATATCTGCTTGGCGCAGCTCTGCCGGCGACTTCGACTCCCGCTTCACCTCCGCTTGGAATCCAAGCCCCTCGACCTTCGTGATGACATCTGCCACCTCAACGACCGCCTGATTATATTCTACGCTCGCGGTTTCCATTGTCAGGTTAACCGAAGCGCTTGTTACACCATCCATACGCGATAGTCCTCGTTCGATGCGCGATGCACATGAAGCGCATGTCATGCCGCTAATTTGAAGCGTCGTCTTCTGCGTCGTCGCCATGCTCTCAATCCCTTTCGCCTTTCATATACCTCTTAGGGGTATATCTTATTACCACCTTAACATACCCCACGGGGGTATTTCAATAGGCGAAAAATTGACCCTGCGCACATAGGTGCATGCATGCTCGCAGGATCTTATTTCATCAGCTTGTTCATCGTAACCAGCAGCTCTTTCACGACATCATGATCGCCCTGCTGAATGCGGTCTACTACACAGCTGTTCATATGATGCTCCAGCAGCAGCTTCCCTACGCTGTTCAGCGCAGACTGCGCCGCGGCAATCTGATTGAGCACATCATCGCAGTACGTATCCTTCTCGATCAGCCCTTTCAGCCCGCGAATCTGGCCTTCGATCCGATTAAGCCGCGTAATGAGCTTGTTCTTGACCTCGTCCGAATGCGCGCTCTTCCGATGCCCATCCGAACTACCATGCTGGTGGCCTTCACAAGCGACTTCTTCCTTATGCTCCATAACGCGCACCTCCTTTTGATTCGAACTATACCATACCACCTGGGGGTATACAACCAAGCAAAAAGAAGAGGTGCCGTGCAGACCCTCCAAAGGCCTGCGAGGCACCTCCCCGCTTTGTCATATTAGTATTTGTAAGGACCTGGGCTTGCGACACCAGCGACGTTCCCTGGCATATTACCAGGACCATAGCCGCCGTGACCTCCGCCTACTCCGCCGACGCAGCCACAGATTACGATAACGAGCAGAATGAAAAGTACAAGAATCACACCAGCGCTCGTGAAAGCTCCACCTACATGACCAGACATTAGCATTGCACCTCCTGGAGTATTGAATACTCTTTAACCTATGTACAGAAGGGGCTGATGGATTGGGTGTTTGACCGGGAGACATTAATTCGGGCACATTCGCCTAAACCTTCAGATTTGATAGAGAAACACGGCTGCCAGTATGAAAATGCCAAAGGCGAATACATAAGGATGAAACAGCATCGTCTCCTTCACCTTGGCCGAAGCTTGTTCCCCCGCGCCTTGCGATTCTTCGCGAATGAGCTGCTGCAGCACGACATGAATGAACAGAAAGACCACGTCAATGAACGCCGCCATCATCTCCGGATGGGTGCCAAGCATAACACCCAGCATTGCTCCCATCATGCCGCCCATAATGCCAGCAAGCATACCGTCAAGCGCCGCCATCGCGCTGATCGGTTTGCCCGCCATATATCCGCACACGATGCCAAGCAGGACTGCAAGCACGGTTGGTGAAGTCAGGTCATGCGGATAGAGGATTCCGATAATCGTGCCGACCGCTACGCTAGCCATCATCGCAATCGTCATCGCAATCATCATGCCCGCCATACAGCTCAGCTTTGCGCTTCTCTGCCGCGTACGAACGATGGAATAACCGGACAAGCCAAGGATCATGGCAATGCTGCCATAATAGAAGTAATCCATCGCACAAGACGCTCCTTTATCCGCCTAACTTTGCACATCATTCCATGATAGTATTCGGCTACCACTGTCAATATTCGCTCGATGAAAATTTTCTAATCGAAATCTCATACAACGCTTGGACCCCTTGAAATTGCTTAAGAATCCGCTTACCAAGTAAATGATGGGAATATTTCATGTGCTATAGTGGCTTTAGGTCATTTTGTCCTACCGCAAAACAACTAATGGGGGAACAATTATGAAAAAGACAAACATGAGCAAACTTGCAATGAGCGTAACACTTAGTTTTTCACTATTAATGGGCGGCACAGTGGCGCTGCAAGCAACGCCGGCACATGCAACATCAGCTTCCAAAGCGTCAGGCATCATCAGCACAGGCAAGAAGTATTTGGGAACACCATATAAATTCGACGCTTCGACAAGCACAACTCGTGTATTCGATTGCTCTTCATTTACGAAATATGTGTACAAGAAGTATGGCATCACTCTGCCTCGTTCTTCAAAGAACCAATCCAAGGTTGGTTCGTTTGTAAGCCGCAGCAACCTGAAGCCAGGCGACTTGGTCTTCTTCTACAAGCCCATTCACCATGTTGCGATCTATATCGGAAACGGTAAAATCCTGCATACTTACGGCAAGCCTGGCGTTGTTGTCTCCAGCCTTAAATCCGGTTGGTGGAGCCAGCACTATACAACTGCACGCCGCGTCTAATGCAATTCATGCAATTATGCAAAGAAGGGAAGAATCGCTCTATTGAGGAGCGGTTCTTCCCTTCTTTTTTGCGTTGGCGCGATCAAGCAACAGCCCCGCGCCAGGCACTCGAATGAGAAAGCGCGGCTTCTGCACGCCGAGCAGCTGCGATTCGTAGATGCCGGCATGGCCGGAGAACATATAGCTGATCAGGCAAACAAGGATCATGTAACCGATCCCTGCGCCGCCGAACAGCTCATAACCAAGCACGACGCAAGCCAAGGGCGTGTTAGCTGCCCCAGCGAATACGGCTATCAAGCCGAGCCCGGCGAGGAACGGAACGCTTAGATGCAGCAATGGCGCGAGCGCATTGCCGAGCGCGGCTCCGATGACGAAGAGCGGCGTAACCTCCCCTCCCATATAGCCCGAACCGAGCGTAACGATGGTAAATACGCTCTTCCAGACGAAATCAACAGAAGGCAGCTGCTCATGAAACGACTGTACGAGCAAGGGCAAGCTTAATCCCAGATAAGTCCGCGTTCCAGCAATATAGACAAGCGCAATCACGGCAGTACCGCCGATGAAGCTTCTTGTAGGAGCATAAGGCACGAAGTAGCCCAAGGCAATCTTCAGCTTCTTGATTCCCAGTACGAACAGCCAGCTCATCAAGCCGAAACAGATCGCTGATGCTGCCACTTTCAAGAGCAGAAGCAGAGAGAATGGCGGAATGCCGCCCATGCTGTAAGACAGATGCTTGATGCCAAGTGCACGCGTTAGCCAATCTCCTACGAACGCCGCAATGACGACAGCGATGATCGCCTTGTAGACGATTGCCCTTCCCATCGTAACCACTTCAAGCGCGAATACAGCCCCGGCGAGCGGAGTACCGAATACGGCTCCGAAGCCGCCGCTGATCCCGCATAACAATAGAATCCGCCGATCTGCATCATTCGCTCGCAAGAATCGTGAAGCAAGATCAGCTAGACTGCCCCCCATCTGAACAGCCGTTCCTTCGCGTCCTGCCGATCCGCCGAACAGATGCGTCACCCAAGTGCCAAGCAAGATCATAGGCGCAATCCGCAGCGGTACGCGTTCCGCCTTATCCGATTGCACACTTCGAATCTGCTCTACAATCAGATTGTTGCCGCGCGAAGCAGCTCCGCCTCGCTTCAAGTACCAATAGCTGACCGCCGCTCCGGCCAACGGGAGAAGAAACAGTAGCCATGCATGCGCCTCTCGCACATCCGTCACAGCATCAAGCCCAGCTAAGAACAGCGCAGACGATGAACCGGTTAATACCCCGGCTACCAAACCATATAAGACCCATTTTACAATTGTACGCATTGCATGCTCGCCCTCTTACCTTTCGTACCTTTCTACCAGAAACCGTTATTCCCATCATAGTCCTTACAATATGACATCGGCAATAAACTTCTCGTATAGGGTATAAAAGGCATGCTAAAACGTCCATCCTAGTTAAGAATGGAGGTGATCTAACTATGGCAAAAGACGTACTGTGTGAAGTGAATTCCTGCAAGCACTGGGCTGCAGGCAACAACTGCAATGCATCGTCCATCTATGTCGTGAACAATCGCGGTCAGAACGCGAAGAATTCGGATGAGACAGATTGCAAAACCTTCGAGCCGAAAATTTAACTTGTTCACATTCGTTTCAGGGTGACTGTACGGTTGTCGCCGTCCCTACGGCAAAAGCTTCGTTCAAAAACAATGAGCCGCCTTGTGAGAAAGGCGGCTCATCCTGTCTCTATACCGTAGTATAACCAACAGTGATAATAATTATCATTGAGAATGGAATTATCCGATTTCGATTTTCATCTCGAATTCGATTAAACCCACTGCTTCACATTTTCACGGAAACGTCTGTAGATCCAATCGTTGACTTCCCACAGGTCTGCAACCGGCACATTCGTGTGCGGCAATGTATGCAGGTAGCCTGGAGGGCCGAATTCTGGCGCAACATAAGCGAATTCTTGACCTTGTGCGGCGCGAGCTTGGATCATCTGCTTCCACCAGCCCTCGAACAATGCAACTTCAGTTGCATATTCCGGCGCCGATGGATCCGGAACTTGCGGACCTTCTGCATAGCCAACGCGAGCGTGGATGTGCAGCGTGCGGGAAACGGCAAGCGCGATATCCGCTTGATTGTCTTCCAGATGCGATTCACATACGCATGTCCAGTGGCTGAAATCTGCCGTCAGCTTCAGCTCAGGCAGAGCTTCGAGCAAACGAGCTGTCGTCCAAGGCGTGAACATCGCGCGCTGGCGGTGTGTTTCGTGACCGACCATCAGGCCTGTCGAACGCTCAACTGCAAGTGCCTTCGTGAAGAAGTCTACTTGCTGCTCGAATGTCATGAAGTCACGTGCGCTATGCGAGTTCACGAACAGCGGTTTGAACGATACGGCGCGTTCCACTTGCTCTTGGAAGCTTGCAGCATGATCAGAGCCGCCTGTGAAGATCTGTGGTACGAAATCAAGACCGAACTCTTGAAGAAGCTCTTTAAACTCCGATTCTTCAGCCACATCCGGCATTGGTGTTTCAATCCCGTCAAAGCCTGCTGCTTGAATACGGGTAAACATCTCACGGTAAGTGCCTTCCATACCCCATAGAGGTTTCAAAAATTTCGTTTGCAAGAGCTTTTTCCTCCTAAAGTCTAATACCGTTATAATTTGGTGCAGCTACCACTATACACGCTGCAAGTCCACCGTGACTACGCTTATTCTACGATTTCTACACTTTGTAATCGCAATTGTTGCGTTGCAAACTCCCGATATAGCGGGTGTGTTGCCAGCAGCTCCTCATGAGTACCGCTCCCCGTCAGCTTACCCTTCTCGACAAAAATAATTTGGTCTGCATCGACGACTGTTGACAGCCTGTGAGCGATAACAAGTGTCGTGCGGCCAGCCATCAGATTCTTGAGCGCCTCCTGTACAACGACCTCGGACTTGCTGTCCAGAGCCGAAGTTGCTTCGTCAAGCATCAGAATCTTCGGATCCCGCAGCAGCGCCCGTGCAATGGCAATCCGCTGCCGCTGCCCGCCTGATAATTTAATGCCTCGCTCGCCAACCTCTGTATCATAACCTTCCGGCAGCTCGCTGATGAATGTATGCGCGTAAGCCATTTCGGCTGCCTTCATAAGCTTATCATCGTTAACGTCATGTTCGATGCCGTAGCAAATATTTTCCCGAATCGTGCCTGCGATTAATGGGCTCTCCTGCGATACGTACCCGAATTGGCTCCGCCATTCTCGCAGGTTGAAATTGTCGATCGATTCTCCGCCATATTGGATGCTCCCGCCCGTTGGCTCGTAATAGCGTTCCAGCAGCGAGAACAGCGTTGTTTTGCCGCCGCCGCTCGGTCCGACAATCGCCGTTACCGTGCCTGGCTCGACGCGGAAATCAAGATCGGTCAATACGGGCTCACCAGTGCCGTAAGCGAAGCCGAGGCTGTTCAGCGTAATAGGTTGTGCCGCCATGCTGACCGGTTTCCCTTGCTCGTGATCCTCCTCTGGCGAATCGAGGATGGTACTGATCCGCTCTGTTGCGCCGACCGTCTTCTTGAACTGCGTGAAGAACGTCGTAATCTGCGTCATTGGCATCACGATCTGAATTAAGTACAGGATAAAGGCGACTAATTCGCCTGCGCTAAGCGCACCTGACGCAACGCGCATGCCGCCGTAGCCGATAATGACGACTAGCAGCATCATCATGACAAAGTACATCAGCGGCGCAATTAATGCTTGCACCTTCGCTTCCTTGACCCCGAATCGGTACAAGCTCTGAATCCATTTGCTGCCTGCCGCATATTCTCTGCGCTCCGCATTCATCGACTTCACAAGACGCACTTCGGAGAGCACCTGTGTAAGCGTCGTGGTGAAGGAAGCCGTCTCCTTCTGCAGCCCTTTGGAGATAAGATACATCTGCCTGCCGAGCGGAACCATGAACAGCGCCGCAACCGGGATAACGGCAAGCATGACTGATGTCATCTGCCAATCCATATAGAACAGAACAATGACCGACCCGATTACGCTTATGATGCCGGATAAGAAATTCGTTAGATTCTCTGCGATCAGCTGCTTCACAATGCCTGTATCGTTCGTCATGCGGCTGATCGTTTCCCCGGTCCGATTGCTGTCATAGTACGGTATCGGAAGCACCAGCAGCTTCTTCCACAGCCGATCCCGCAAATTCGCGACGATGCGCTGGCCCGCTACGTTCAACATGTAACTGGAGAAGCCGCTGACAACTGCCTGTAGGACGAAGATTCCGCCGAACGCGGCGATCTGTTTCCAGCTCAGATTGCTTATCGAGAATCCGTCAACGAGATTCTTCGTGAAGAGCGGAATGATGAGCGAGACAGCCGTTCCCGCCAAGCTCATGATAATGGCGAATATAATTAATGCTTTTGAGGGCTTCGTCCTCGCGATCAGCCTCAGCAGCTGCTTCCAATTTCCTTGGGATTCTTTCTCTTCCATGTCTTCATCCTGTCCTTCCATTGGCGTTATGAGTGAGAGCTTATCACCGTTTAATGAACGGAAGATGAACAGAAAGGGACGATTGTCTCCAGCAGCAGCTGCTTGGCGTAGATGGCGCTGCTCTTGCCTTCCGGCTCCTTGCGTATTGCCGCGACGAGCTCAAGGGAGGGCACAATCGCAATATATTGACCACCGTATCCTTTGGCAAAATAGAAGTCGACCACCCCGTTATGCGCCTGCGAGGATACCCACCAGTGGTAGCCGTACTCCCCGAATATCGGAGGCTCGTAATGCGAGAATCCTTTGTGATGCGACGCTGTCGATACGGCTGCCCACGATTCTGGAACCACCTGCTCGCCTTCCCACCGTCCGCCTTGCAGATACAGCTGACCGAACTTCGCCATATCCGCTACAGTCAGATGAAGTCCCACTCCGCCTTCGTGGATGCCCGCAGCATCGCTGTTCCATCTTGGCCGCCGGAATGCGAGCTTCTTGAACAGCATTCGATCTGCATATTCGAACGTGGACATCCCGCTCGCCTGCGTCAATATCGCAGATAATAGATGCGAACCGCCGGAATTGTAAGCGAAAGCAGCTCCCGGCTCATGCTCCATCGGCTGAGCGAGTATGAAGGATACAGGGTCGTCCATGCGCTTCATCTGCCAATACGGTTTATCAAATTCCGGCCATTCGATTCCGGAGGTCATGGTAAGCAGATGCTTGATTGTAATGGCACGCTTACGCTCATCCTCATCTCGTTCGATTCGCGGAAAATAGCGGCTAATTGGCGTCTCGATACTCTCGATCCCTCCTTGATCAAGAGCGATACCGATCAGTGCCGATAAGATGCTCTTCGTAACGGAATAGACGGCTCCGATGCGATCAACGCCTTTGTCATGCCATTCCCATAGCAACTGGCCGCCTTGGAGCAAGATGACATCTTTTATCTTCCAAGCTCGCAGCTGCTCTTGCAGTTCATCTGTTAGCAAGCCCTGCGGGGCGCTGTATGAAATCTGATTCATAGATCGTGCCTCACTTATTCGTTTAAGTTTATTTGTATTGTGTGTACAATAGAGTAGATTTCAGCGATTACTGATTACATATCTGTCCAGGAGGCTCTGCGACCATTATGGCACTTATTCAATGTGATTTCTTCTCGGAAACACTCGGACTTTCCACATCCATGAATGTGATTCTGCCACAATCTGCCCCTTCCCAAATCGGCATGGATTCGAAAGGTGCTGCTGCACAAACGAAGCATCGCACGTTATTTCTGCTGCACGGCATGTCCGATGACCACTCGATCTGGCTTCGCCGCACTTCGATCGAGCGCTATGTCGCTTCTCTTGGCATTGCCGTCGTTATGCCAGCCGTTCACCGCAGCTACTATGCCGACATGGCAGCTGGCGGCAAGTACTGGACCTTCATCAGCGAAGAATTGCCGGCGATTGCCCGCTCCTTCTTCCCGTTGTCGGACCGCAGAGAAGATAACTTCGTCGCAGGCTTGTCCATGGGCGGCTACGGCGCGTTCAAGCTGGCGCTGAATAAGCCCGAGCAATATGCAGCAGCAGCCAGCCTGTCCGGCGCGCTCGATGCGGCAAGCTTCATCCACCGGATGCCGGATGAAGCCAAGCTGGTCTTCGGGACGGACAATTATGTAAATGAGCTGCCGAATAATCTATTCCTTGCCGCGGATACTTTGGCGCAGGAGTCAGGCGCGAGCGCTGGTGCAGCTATACCTTTATTATACCAATGCTGCGGCACGGAAGACTTCCTCTATGAGGATAACATCCGATTCCGCGACCATGCGAAGCAGCTAGACTTGCCGCTCGTCTATGAGGAAGGCCCGGGCGAGCATGAGTGGGGCTATTGGGATAAGCAAATTCAGCGCGTGCTGGAATGGCTGCCTCTATAAAGTAAAACAAAGCCGCAGAGAACAGGTGCTTATCGCACTGATGAGTTCTGCGGCTTTACTATGCGCTAGTGAAGCAAGATCGGCGATACGGCAACGCCTGATGGGAAGCTCCCCGTAGGCAGAATCGCGATAGGCAGCTGGCTTGCCACTTCAATTGCCGCTACATAGCCGAAAGTAAGAATGCTCACATAGACTTTAGCACCGTCCGGTGTAACTACGACATCACTCGCGTTGCTGCCGCCCGGCAGCTCGATGTTGGTCAAGATTTCGTTGCGGGACAAATTAATGACCGTCACTTCATCCCCGCCTCGCGCTGCCACGTAGGCAAGTGCGCCGTCTGGCGTAATGACGATCTTCTGCGGATCTGCGCCAGCATCCAGCTTGAGCGAATTCACCAGCGTATTCGTGCTAAGCCGGATGACATAGACTCGGTCATGCTGCACATCTGTCACATATGCAAGCGCTCCATCTGGCGTAATGGCGATCGACGACGGCTTCGCCCCTTGCGGCAGCTTAATCATTGGGAGCAGCGTCTGCTTCAACGTATCAAATACGGCGATCGACGCCTTATTGATAAGACAACAATAGACACGCTTTCCATCCGGCGCTATTGCCATTTGAACAGGGTCGCTCCCTTTAGGCAGCGGCACCAGCTTCACCAGTGATCTTGTCGCTGTGTCCACAATGATCATATAATCTTCGACCAGCGTGGTGATATACGCCACCTGACCATGCTTCGCAATTGCAACAGCAATCGGCACAGCGCCTTGCGGCAGCATGAACTCGCCTGACACTTCATGGGTCAGCGTATCTATCACACGGACTGTTTTGTCCCCTTGGCAGGTGACGTATACCTCGCGTCCATCCGGCGTGAAATCGAGCGATCTCGGACTGCTGCCCATCGGAAGCGGAATCGTTGCGATCCGGGTATGCGTAGCTGTTTGAATGACCGTTATGGAGTGCTGCGTATGATTCGCGACATAAGCATGCATCATTTCATCCATGTAGCCTCCTGAGAGTGGCACTTGCTGCTGAATGATAAGCTCGCCTTCTTCATCTCGCTCCGCAACCGCCGCAGCCACTTCCCCCGCCGCAAGCCCCGTTGTCGTAATCCGCACCCCGTACAGCTGCAAATGACTGACGTCATGCTCCATCATAAACGTACAAGATGCCTTTTGCTCCGGTTGAAGTTGGACAAGCGTCGAACGCTCCATTCGTATCTCCCCGTACTCACCGCTCTGCCCACTCTCCCTATCTCTTTCCATTGTTTCGCCTTGCTTGCTGCGCAGCGAGACCGCTGAATAGATCTGAATACCGGCTGTCGCTTGCTGTCTGCCACGATTCATGACATGAATGGTTAACGATACGGTGCGCCTTGCTTCCCGATTCACGAGCAGCCCTGTATCCAAGATCGGCATAGGGACGCCTCCTCTACTCTTCCATAACTACATCGTATGATGTGCTAGAGTAAAAGGCGCGAGACAATACACTAGATCTAGTTGGTAGATTGATGAGCTAGAACAAACAAAGAACCCGCCGTGATAACACGCGGGTTACTCTCTTGTCCAATTCTGATGAAACTTCGTTAACCTTGCGGCCCGCTGGAGAACAGCGCCTTGATTTCTTCGAGTCTTGCAATCATATGTTTAAGCTCGATCGCGAGGAAATCTTCATTCGATGCCGCAAAAGCATTCCGCAGCTGGACGAGCCCGTCAGTCGCGGCAGGCAGCAGCTTGAACGCTTCGATCGCATGTTGGTAGTAAGGATGCACCTCGGTAGTTGGCTGATCTGACATAAGTTATGCACTCCCTGCATGGTTGGTTGGTAAAATATTCTACCACTCCGCAAGCAGGAAAGCAAAATCTGCCTCAGCTGCCTCGGTAAGTGCTATATCCACCAGGGGCAACGAGCAGCGGAATATGATAATTGGCATTCGAATCCGTTACTGTGAAGCGGATCGGGACACTTCTGAGAAAAGGAAATGGCTCCTGAAGATCTCCAAAATAATCCCCGACCGCGAAAAGCAGCTCGTACTCCCCAATGTGAAGCTCACCGCTGCCCAGAAGCGGCTCGTCGACGCGCCCGTCGGCATTGGTGACGGCACACTTGACTAACTGGGGCTCTCTGCCAAGCGATGAACGTACCCATAGCTCAATTCGCATGCCGGCAGCCGGCTTCCCTTGCGACGTGTCCAGCACATGCGTAGTAAGCCGCCCTCTCATGGCGTTGCGAGCGGCTTGACCGAAGCGAAAGAAGCAACACTGCAGTCCGCCAGTTCAAATTCGCCGCTCGTCAGATCGGAGCGTGTAAGCGAGAAGCCTTGAAACCCGTAAGGCGGCCTAGGTTCCGTGTAGACGCAAGGACGCGCCTGCGGATCGTGATCGATTATCGCCTCCCACGTGCGGTTGTTCGATTCGAAAGAGACTTCCGCCAGCTGGGGAAAACGGGCCAGCAAATGAAGTCCGATTTGGCAAATGAGATATTGTATGGACGGCGAAGCAATGGAATGAAAGATATGCTGCGCAAGATCCCGCACTTGCTCTGCCGGAACGTATCGCCCCCTCGAGCTGTCGAGTGCGTCATCGGCATCCATGTAACGCCAATGTACATGCAAGTAAATAAACAGCGGCCTGTCGTAGCTGTCCGGCAAAGTCGTATATTCATCTCGGATGAAACCGTAGAACGAGCTTCCGCTCACCTTAATAAGCTGTAAATCAGCCAAGCCCGACGAATGCGATACGATCTCGCCTCCTTGAGCACCACGGTTAACGACAAACGAAGCATGCGCATGCTCATTATGGGATGGTTTGAAGACAAGCCCGCTGCTCTCGCGGCCGCCTGCGCGTACAGGGTCGAAATGGATTTTGTCCGCCTGGATCTCGACTGTGGTGATGTGCGGATATTGATCGAGGAACGCTCCGCTAACGAACGCGAGGAAACCTTCGGTTGTGCTGCCGCTATACTTAGCCGCTTGCCTGAGGATGAAGTTCTTCATTGAATCTGTTGCTACAACGAGTGAATTACTGCCTTTACTGAACGAGGTTAGCAGCTCCTCGCTGCTAACGGAGAACTTCACATTATGCGCGAATATCACATTGGACTCCCCGATGTAAGCCGACTCTGGAATCGGCTTCACGCTTAGCGGTGCCGCATACGTGCGGTAAGTGAGCACATCGCCTTTGCCGTAATACAGCGTACGGCCGTCTCGAAGCTGCAGCATGTGGACCCTCTCCCTTCCTATTCTTCGATGCTTCGCTGAATGCGCAGCCATGTGATGCGCTGAATTTCGAGCAAAGCTTGCCTGCGCTCCTGCGCTTCAGTATGTTCGAGCCGAACAGCCATCGCCGCTTCGATTTCCGACTTATTCTTGCCGGAGACCGCGATTATGAAAGGGAACCCGAACTTCTGCAGGTAAGCGGCATTCTGTTCGGTAAACCTGCTGAACTCCTCTGGCGACAGCTCTTGCAGCCCAGCTCCAGCCTGCTCTTCCTCTGAGTACATTGTCATCTGAATACGGGCAGCGAGGTCAGGGTGCGAGCGAAGCAGCGCATGAATTTGCTCTTCAGGCGCTTCTTTCGCCACTTGCATCATCGCCTCATGCAGCTCCAATAACGAATGAAAGGGTCTCATGCCCCACGCCCTCTCCGCTACCCAAGGCGAATGTTCAAATATGCCGCCGAGCTGCTTCGTGAACAGCTCACGGCTCATCGTATTCAGCTGCCAGAGCTGCAGCCTGTCGTTCATGACGAATCCCTCCCTTGTTCGATTGCGTACTGCACCGCTCGCCGTATCCCTCCGTATCCGGTACACCGGCACAGGTTGCCGGACAACGCCTCCTCGACTTCAGCCGATGTCGGATTCGGATTCTCATTAAGCAGCGCAGTAACCGATACGATCATGCCCGGCGTGCAATAGCCGCATTGATAACCGCCTTCCAGGAGAAAAGCTTGCTGCACGGCATGCAGCTCCTCTCCCTCGCCTGCAAGACCTTCAATCGTGGTAATGAGCTTCCCCGCGCATTGATAAGCCATCGTCAAGCAAGCATTCACCGGCTTGCCGTCGATGAGAACCATGCAAGCTCCGCATCTGCCGATCTCGCATGCCACTTTCGTTCCAGTAAGCATTAAATCCTCACGGAGGATCGACAGCAATCTTCGGCTTGCGGGCACGTTCAACGCAACAGGTTCATCATTAACGATGCAGCTCAGTATGGGATGCGGAAAATGCTGCAGCTCCGATTGTTTCTTCATCTCGGGTACTCACCGCCCTTCTTACGTAAAGATAGTTCGTTCGATAAGCGTTTGCGGGTCAATCGGGAGTTGGTTCAGCCGCTTGCGGACCGCATCATAAACCGCCGACAGGATCGCTGGGGCTAAGCCGACGGAGCCGATTTCTCCAATGCCGCGCGGGCCATAATTGTCGCCCTCAGCCAATTGCTCAATCGGGTGTACGGCAATGCGTCCACTGGCGTCCTTCATGGTCGGAATTAGATACGTATCCAAGTTTCGGGTAACGTATTGCCCGCTATGCATGAGCGCTTCCTCGGTCAACGAATAACCGAGAGCCATAATGCTGCCGCCTTCGATCTGTCCAAGATAACCTTGCGGGTTCATAACCGGACCGGCAGCGATCGTATGGAACTGGTCTAGGACATGTACTCGTCCGGTCAACATATCCACTTCGACTTTCACGGCGACGGCGGCGAAGGTGTATAAGTAATGCGCGCCTGTACGATTGAATGATGTCGTCGGATAAGCAAATTTCGTTTCGGCGCAAATCGGATTGGGCTGTGTTGTCCTCGTACGGACAGCCAGCTGTTCATAGCTAATGACTAGCTCGCCTTCGCCGCCTGTCGCCCCCCTCACTTGTTGCTCAGGCTGCTTCAACTTCTGATTCTGCCACACCCCGCCGGCACCAAGCCGCAACTCTTCTGCAGGATAGCCGGTTGCAGCAGCTGCCCCTTCAAGCAATGACCGTTCAAAGGAAGGATGAAGCTGCTGGAGCGCTTGCCACATCATCGTCGTCGCCCTTGACGCTGTCGTTGACCCGCTGTCCGGCACTGCATCTGTATCGCCGATGACGAGCCTCAAGTCCTCGGCCGCGAAGTCAAATTGCTCCATCATCATCAGCTCAAGTGTCGCAAGCAGCCCCTGCCCGCATTCTTCGTAACCGAATTGCGCTTCAATCTTCCCGTCTTCGGCGAGCACGAGCCTGCCGCCAGCCGGATCAGGGATGCCTGCGCCGAGCCCGGCGCCGTGCATGATGAAGGCAGCGCCGATACCTGTGCGCAGCCACGTATCGCCTGCTTTCATCGACTCCGCTGCACCGCCACCGCTGCACTGCTGCTGCCGCAGCTTCTCGACCCAAAGCGGCGATGCCGCTAGCGCTTCCCATACGAGCTGCGCGCCATCCGAAGGCGCAATCGGCTGGCCGAACGGACCGGGATCGTCTTTCTTGCGCATATTGTGAAGCCGGAACGCCCAGGGATCCATACCGCTCAGCTCGGCAAGACGATCCATCTGCCCTTCTAGCGCAAGAATAGCCTGATTTCCGCCGAAGCCGCGAAACTCCCCGGACATCCCATTATTCGTATAGACCGATATGCTCCGTACATCGACATGTTCGTAGCGGTAAGGTCCCAGCACATGCTCGGTAGTGAAATTCAGCACCTCTGCGCCGAGCGTCGCATAAGCGCCCGTATCTGCGGTTATGGTCACTTGATGCGCCAGAATCGTGCCAGCTTCGTCGATTCCCGTACGCATCTTGATCGTCATTGGATGCCGCTTCAGACCGGTTCGAACCGACTCTTTGCGTGAATTGTGAATCTTCACCGGCCTCTGCGTGCGCAGTGCAAGAAGCGCGCCATACGGCTGCACGTTCAGCTCGTCTTTGCCGCCGAAGGAGCCGCCGATCGGGCTGGAAACGATCCGAATCGCCTTCTCGGGCAGCTTCAGAATTCGGGAGAGCTGCAGCCGATCCATGAACCCGTGCTGCGTCGGCGCATATACGGTCAATCGCCCTTCCTCTTCCGGGACGAATAAACCACCCTCGGTCTCCATATAGGTGTGCATTTGTCTCGGCGAACGATAGGACTCCTCTACGATGTGCTTGCAGCAAGCGAACCCTCGCTCCGTATCGCCGCGCTTGAATTCCGTACGGTGCAGCACATTCCCCTTTGCGTGCAGCTGCGGAGCGTTAGGCGCAAGCGCTGTCGATGGGGCATCCACAACTGGCAGCACCTCATACTCCACTTCAATGAGCGCGAGCGCTCGTTCTGCAAGAAGCGCAGTTTCAGCCGCCACTGCAGCAATGGCATCGCCGACATAACGCACTTTGTCGAAGCACAGCACAGGCTGATCCTGCACGGCGATGCCGAATCCGTTCAGACCTGGCACATCCTTGTAAGTCAGAACGGCGTGTACGCCCGGCAGCCGCGCCGCCTTCTCTGTATGGATCGCCAAAATGTTCGCATGAGGATGAGGACTGCGAAGGACTCGGCCAATGAGCATATGGGGCGCTATCCGGTCAGTCAGATAGGATAGCCGCCCCGTCACTTTCTCACGGCCATCCGGCCTTGTGCGCCAGCGTGTGCTGCTGGATTCCCGGTTTAAGAGCATGTTCATCCCTCCGAACGTTGCCACTTCTGCCATAGACCGGCGGCAATCAGATTAGCGGCCGTTTGTTTTCGATAGGCTGCATCTACGAATAGATCGCCGACTGGCTCAATCTCATCAAGCAGACTTTCATAGAGCTGTTCCATAAGCTGAGGCTGCAGGCTCTTCCTCGCAAGGAGCGCCTCCGACTTCGGAAGTCTCACCGCTCTCATAAGTCCGCCGCCTGCTGCGATCCGGATTCGGCTAACTTTTCGATACTCCCCTTCGCCTTCTAGATCCGCAACAAATCCGCAAGTGACGACGGATGGCGTGAACGCTTCTCTTCGTCCTACCTTCTCATAATAGTCAAGCAACCGACCTTCGCGAGGAGGCTGTTTCAGCTTGAGTTGGAGCAATATCCGCCCTTGCTGGAGAATCATATCCTTCGTCTGCGACAGCCATTCTGACACAGGCTCCCATGTCGTACTATGACCGTCATGCCAGAGCAGCTCGGCTTCATAGAGGAGAAGCGCAGGCAGCAAATCCCCCGTTCTGGAGCCAACATTGCCGCCTATCGTAGCTAAGTTACGGATTGATGGCGCAGCAATTGTTCGGACCGCCTCCGTAACAAGAGGAAAAGCATCTGCTAGAAGAGGATCACTGCGCAATATGTTTAACGGAGTTAATGAACCGATATACACCTTTTGTCCGCGCATTGAGATCCCTCTTACGCCAGGGATTGCCCCAAGATCAATTAGATGATGCGGCATTGGGAAAGTTTCATTCTCCCATTGAACCGATAGCCATGTCCCGCCTGCGATATATTCGCTATTTGAACCGTAGGCCTGCTTGATCCGCCATGCCTCTGACGCATCGTGGGGCTGCCAAACGATCGCGTATTCCCCGGCCATGCTGCTATGCGCCACCACAGGCGATCCCTCCCCCTTAGTTCGCGTTCATCTGCAATTGCGACCAGAGCTGGCGCGCCTCTTCAAGCTCCTCCTGCGTATCGATGTCCATGAATGTCCATTCCGCTGCATAACGAACAACCTTCCCGACATAATCCGGCGATTTCAAAATATGTCTAGCACCGCGATCTCCATCCAGCCCCAGCAGCTGCGGAAACAGCGACTTATTCATGATAAGCGGCGGTCCCACAGTCTCCCCGTAGCCGCTCGCAACATAATGGACTGAAGGGTCCTCGCGATAAACATACACAAGCCGTTTCAGCAGCGCCGCTGTAATAAAGGGCTGATCAGCAAGGGCAATAAGCACCGCGTCCAGCTTCTCCGGCATTAGTGCCGTAAGTCCGCTTCGGAGCGAGTAAGACATCCCGTTGCTCGCCTCTTTACATGGCGTTATGCGGAATTTCGGAAGTGCGGCAAACCGCTCCTTCCGATTGCGATCGCATAGCCAGAGCAGCGGATCCTCCGGTCTGACGACAACCGTTAGCGGATGAAAACCGCAATATCGCAGTTCATGCAAGCCTTGGCCTCCAACCGTGACGCCTGGCGCCAGCTCCTGCGGCAGCTTCGGCTCGCCCATCCTCCTGCTCGAGCCCGCCGCCAAATATACACACCCGATTCTCATCATTATCCTCCCTCTCCAATGCCGCACGAACGGATCGGGAATGAACGGCAATAAGTTCTGCGGCGATACTAATCGCGATTTGCTTCGGACCGTCAGCTCCAATCGGCAGCCCAACCGGGGCAAGCACATTGCTATCGCTAGTTATAGTCAAGCCATTGAGCAACTTGGCGATTCTCGCTCTAGAACCAAGAATGCCGATATAGTTCAATCCAAGCGGCAGCGCTTGTTCCAGCATTGCTCGATCCTTGACCTGATGATGGCTGCAAAGAATAAGGTAATCGCCTTGCCCCATTTTCAGCGTGTCTGCAATTTCAGAAGCCGAACCAATCACACTATGGCCAGATATCAATCGTTCCTCGCGCCAATCGGCGGTAATTGCCTGGAATCCCGCACTCTCTGCAAGTTCGGCTATCGCCTCGGCATCATGACCTGCACCGAACAGAATCAATCTCGGCCTTGGCAACCATACGGAATCAAGATCTTCTATCTCCGCTCTCTTGGCCGCCTTAAACCTAGCGACTTTCTCGATGGTTAGTCGGACGAGTGAATAGTCGATGTTCGAGTCGTGCCATTCCCTGCATAACTGAAGAGGCTCTCCGCCCTGCAGCAGCTGTGAAGCTGCTTGCAGCAAGCGAAGAAGCTCCCCTCTTACTGCTTCCAGCAGAACCGTGATTTTACCGCCGCAGCCAGTTGCTTCTCCCCAAATCGCATCCTCATGCGGGTTCATGTTATAAGTGACTAGCTCCGGCTGTCCTGACGAAGCAATCGAGTCTGCTCGCATCTGCAGGTCATCTTCCAAGCATCCGGGACTAATGCTTCCCGCCTTGGTTCCTTCGGGAAGGAACAGCATGGCAGCGCCTTTCTTGCGGTACGAATGTCCTGCAGTCCGGACAATTGTGGCGAGAACAGGAGACACTGTTCCTTCTTTCATGCCATCCAACACAACGAGCAGCGAAACCATATCCATGCTGGGCTCCCTCCCTGATTGATCCTGACATGTCCATCGCTTAGAGCAGCTCAGCTATAAATGTTATATTATATAACATAATAATTCCGATCGTTCTCGTTTTCAAGAGTTTTGTGTCAATTTAATTAACACACATATAACATTTATGATCAAAAATAAAAGCCCCTCTCGTCTAGATCCGAACGGGATCACGAGAAGGGCTATTTTCAGAACCAGACAATCGCTATTGCATGTAAGAATTCGAGCTTGCACTCGCGCCTTGGAATTGCGCCACAGCATGTTGGATTTTCTGCTGGATCTGCTTAATTTGGCGGCGCTGCGCATCCATTTGCATCTGAAGCTGATTCTCCGCTTGCTGCAGCTCCCGCTCAATGCCATGCAGCTGCTGAATCACCTGCTGCATCTGCTGAGACTTCGGGTCGAGCCCAGCTCGCTTCAGCGCTTGCTGAGCCTGCTCCTGCTCCTGCAGCTCGCGCTGCCTCACCTGAGCTTGAAACTGTTCATAGCTGAGCTGCTGGCTGTTCGCCGGCGGTTGATTTTGCATATTCATTCGCTTATCCTCCCTTGCGACACTATTCAAGTTGTCCGCAAGTAGGATGCCCCGGCTGCTGGATAAATATGTTTACTCAGGCTACCGTTTACTTTTTCCGTCCGTCTGCCCGCCCGTCCACTTGCCCCATCGAGTCGGCTAACCGACCAATCTGTTCATCCGATAATTGGCCGCTGCCATATCGCACTTGCTGATAGGCTTGTACAAGCTCTGACGAAGCTTGCGCACCTACATTCAGCAGCTTCTGGGACTGCAATTCAGCAGCGACCTCAAGTGGCGTTAGAGATGGGCTGAAAGCATAGCCTTTCTTCACGCTGCTGCCGATCCAGCGGCGATACAAGTAACGCACTCGCGCTTCATTGTCCACCAAGTCCTTCCAGCGGATACGAGGCTCCTTCGAACGCCCTCGCCATAGCTCGATCAGCTTGCGGGATTTTTGAATCCGCTCCACCTGATCGACGTACCCTTTGGACGACGCACCGCCTTTATCCCGGCTAAACAGATCTCTGAGCTTCATCTGAAGAGATCGGAACCACTGCGGCAGATGCTTCAGTTGACGCAGCAATAGGAAGAGGATGAAGCAAACCACGATTCCCACGAAGATGTATATCGCAATATCCACCCAATGCGGCATTTTTCTCGTAGGCTCGCCGAGCAGCTCAGTCGGGATGGGAGATGTATCTTGTCCACCTGACTGAAGTGGATTCTGACCGTTGTCTTTCGGCATTTGTCGGTACAATTCTCTAATATAGTCGCCAATTGCGCCAAAGATAGCTTGAAGCTGATACGATAACACAATTAACACAGAGATGGCAGCGATAATGCCCACGAAGATTCGATTATGTCTCCTCACCGTCGGCTCTACGAGCGGTTTAACAGCACCTGAGAGCGTCTCACGATTAACATTGCTTCTGTTCGTCTGGAACAAGGTTAATACGAGCGCGAACAGTCCGCAGACAAGCATCAGCGTGCGGTAATGATCAAACTCCGTCTTGAAGCTGAATACGATGGAGCAGATGAAATAATACATCAGACCGAGTACAAACTCCCGCGGCATTAACCGATTCAAAGCAGGAATAATGACATATCTTCCGCCTCGGTACGCAGCCGCAGCAAGCAGTAGCGCCGTGTAGATACCATCGAAATTCACGCCATAGAGCGCAATGCCGACGGCTCCGCCAATCACTGCTGCTAGGAGCACACGCGGGAATGCGCGAACGAACCTGACAAGCGAGTTCACGCCATAACCGATGATGTAGCCTACCAAGAGAAGCAGCAGCATTTCCGTAACCGATGGAGCAAAGCTTGGCCTATAGACATAAACAATCAGAACAAGCGGCAAATGCAAGACCAGTTCTATGAGCGCAGTCGGGAGGAGCATATTGGCGCCGGTAAGCTTGTTTCTCATCCTGCTGCCTCCTCTTGTTCCAGAACAGGCAGCCAATCGACCGAATGCCCATTATCACGCAGCTTGCGCATCGCGCGTTCAATCGGCTCACTCATGAATGCCGAGACCACGACGACATCGTAGCGTTCTTCCCACTGTTCAGCGAGATTATCAATCATCGCATCAAACGGCACTGTCCGTACGATAACGAGCTTTGCCAATTGGTTGTACAGATGCACCAGATGCTCTGCCCCACTTCCGCGTTCTACGGACATCGCTGTTCCAGGAGTATCAAGCTCATGCCCGTTACATGCAAAAGCCGTCTCCATCCCCTGCTCCGTCGCATATTGCAAAATCGCCGCCGCATACCGAATGCCTTCCTCTATGAGTGCCGTATTGTTCACGACCTCCCACATGCCTGCGTGATCCTCAACGTTCAGCAGCACGACGAGGCGGTAGTCCGCCGTGTAGTCGCGGCGGTGTACTTGCAGCGATCCTGCACGCGCAGTCGCACTCCAGTTAATCGACTTGAGCGAGTCGCCATTGCGATATTCCCTCACGCCGCTAATCGCGAATGGATCTTCGACGATCCATCGTTTCACCGTAATATCCCCCTGCCAGCTGCGCGACGGAAGCTGAATCAGAGAAGGATCGGCTGGCTGCGGATAGACGAGCAGCTCCACCTCAAGCGGCACAGACTTATAGGCACTGAACGCGCCAAACAAGTCCCCGAACGTAAGTGATGCGCTCGAGATTCGGTAGCAACCGCGTGTAACCGCTTGCACCGTATGCCGCCTTGTCAGCTGCTTATTGCCCATTAAGCTGAACAAGCTCCGGTGATTCTGATAGAACTGGCCTTTGCTCACATCGAAATTGGAATCGCTGTCAAATTTCAAGCCGGCATGCATTTGCGATTCGACGCGAAGCCATGGAACCGGGATGATTCGGCGGTTCGCAAGCCGCTCCACCATCTCGATGCGATCCCCTTCGAAGCAGGTCTCCACGCTGAAGGAACGCGTATAACTGACTCCTCGCATCCCACGATACTTGAAAATAAACCGCTGCACGATAATGACCAGCAACGCGCTTAATATATAATATTGAATTCCCATCGTTCGCTCTCCCTCCCGACTTCCGTTTACGAGCGGGAAACGAGCGGAGCGTCTGCCGGCACCGGTACCGCCGCCAGAATCGCATGAATGACATGCTCTGCCGCATTGGCGCGCATCCGCTGAACGCTACGCAGCGCAATACGGTGCGCAAGCACAGGAACCGCCATCGCTTTCACGTCATCAGGAAGCACGTATTGGCGTCCTGCTATTGCCGCTCTCGCTTGACATGCGCGCAGCAGCGCTTGCGAGCTTCGCGGACTCGCGCCTAGCGCCGCATCCGGATGAACGCGAGTCGCTTCCACGATCGCAAGCATATAACTGAGCAGCTCTTCGCTGACATCTACACTCGTATAGATCGCCTTCGCTTCTTCTAGCTCAGCGGTTCCAATGACAGGCTCCAGCTGCTCGAGCGGACTATTCGCCATGAAACGCTTCATGATGGCGATGCCTTCTTCATTCGTCGGATAGCCCATTTTTAATTTAAATAGAAAACGGTCAAGCTGCGCTTCCGGCAGCGGGAACGTTCCCTGCTGCTCAATCGGATTCTGCGTTGCAACGACAAGGAACGGCCT
Source organism: Paenibacillus sp. J31R98 (assembly GCF_056269245.1). Classification (NCBI taxonomy): domain Bacteria; kingdom Bacillati; phylum Bacillota; class Bacilli; order Caryophanales; family Paenibacillaceae; genus Paenibacillus; species Paenibacillus sp. J31R98. The sequence goes on along the minus strand of NZ_JBWDNO010000001.1, from coordinate 776,346 downwards.
GCCGAGCTGGTGCGTCGTCCCGTCGATACTGACTTGACGCTCCTCCATGCTCTCCAGCAAGCTCGATTGGGTACGAGGCGTAGCACGGTTAATCTCGTCAGCCAGCACAATATTGGCGAAGAGCGGCCCAGGGCGGAATTCAAATTCCGACAGCTTCTGATTGTAGAAATGAATGCCCGTCAAGTCGGACGGGAGCAAATCCGGCGTAAACTGAATCCGCTTGAACTCGCCATCAATCGACTTCGCAAGCGCCTTCGCGAGCAAGGTCTTACCCGTGCCTGGCACATCCTCCAGAAGCACATGACCTGATGTGAGTATCGCAATAATGAGCTTATCTACGATATCTTCTTTACCGACAATGACTTTACTGACATTAGAACGAATACGATCTGCTGCTTGTGCGATTTTCCCCAAACTCATACAGGCTTTCCCCTCTCGTTTTCCATTCCGTGGAAGATTATCCATTCCAGTATACTCGCTATTAGGCAGGCAGGCTAGACCTAGACTTCCTGTCTTGTCGAAAGCTCTGCAAGCCCTCGCATGTAGGGACGAAGCGCGTGAGGAATGTAGATCGAGCCGTCTTCCCGCTGATGATTCTCAAGAAGCGGAATGAGTATGCGCGGCGAAGCGACCATAGTGTTGTTAAGCGTATACGCATATTGCAGCTTGCCGTCCTCGTCGCGGTACCTAATGTTCGAGCGTCTCGCCTGAAAATCAAGCAGAAGCGACGCCGAGTGCGTCTCCCCATAACTGCCGCGGCTCGGCATCCATGTCTCAATATCGTACTGTTTGTAGTTCTTCTGCGACATGTCGCCGCTGCATACCGCAACGACGCGGTATGGCAGCTCCAGAAGCTGCAACAACTCCTCGCTGTTCGCCGTCATCTTCTCCAGCCATGCGAGCGATTCTGCCAGGTCGGCGCGACACAGCACAACCTGCTCGACTTTCGCGAATTGATGCACCCGGTACAGCCCGTGCACATCACGTCCGCCCGAACCAACCTCGCTCCTATAGCATGGCGTGACCGCCGCAAGCCGCTTTGGCTCGGCCAGATCAATCACTTCATCGCTGAAGTAGGCGACCAGCGGCACTTCCGAGGTCCCTACTAGCCATTTGTCCTCACCGTTAATGGCGTAGGTCTGATCGCGATTCGCCGGAAAATATCCCGTTGCCACTAGCGTCTGTTCTTTCACGAGAACTGGGACGTCGAGCGTATCGAAGCCTTTATCTTGCAGCAGATCAAGTGCCAGCTGCTGTACGGCGCGATGGAGCTGGAGCCCGTAGTTGCGCAGCACGTACTGACGAGTACCGCCAATCTTCACGCCGCGAGCCAAATCAATCATTTCATGCTGCTGTCCCAGCTCGATATGGCTGCGTGGCGCGAAATCGAACTCCCTCACCTCGCCTACGCGCCTCACTTCCACATTGTCCTCATCGCTCTTGCCAATCGGCGTGTCTGGCGACATCAGGTTCGGCACAAGCAGCATCTGAGCTTCATACGAGGCTACGACCGCACGGAACTCCTCCTCTGCTTGCTTCAATTGCTCCTGCTGAGCAGTAGCTTCCTCCCGCTCCGCCTGTGCTTCCGCTTTGCGCCCTTCGCGCATCAAGCCTTCAATTGCCTTCGACCGGCGATTGCGCGCTGCGCGAAGCGATTCGGTTAGCTGCATCAGCTCCCGCCTGCGCTCATCCATGTCGAGCAGCTCCTGGATATTAATCGCAATCCGTTTCTGATCAGCTGCCTCTTGAAATTCATCTGCTTGCTGGCGGATAACATAAATGTCTAGCATGGTGAACACTCCTCGTTGTCATTTTTTGAATAAACGAAAAAACGCGCTCCTCCAGTCCCCTGACATGGGACGAAGAACGCGTTCGCGGTGCCACCCAAATTAGCTAACAGCATGTTAGCTCCCTTAAGCTCGCAGATAACGGTGCGAGAACCGGAATGCTTGGAGTGTTCAGCTATAACAACGACGAGTCGCTTAAGTAGCCAAACGCTGTACGCAACGCCTCCGAGTTGGATACTCTTCATCGGCCTGTGCCCTTATTTAGGATAAGTGTAACAAATAAGCTGCAGCTTATGCAAGCAGCTATTGCCCAATTGGGCAGCTTGTAGCATTAAAGAACGGATGAAATAAGCTCTTTATCAAGGACTTCGCGTTCAAACTCTTCTGTATACTTGGACATACAGTTGCAGTAATAATCTCTTCTGCAGATCGGGCAAGGCACTGTCAGAAGACGATTAACGCCAATCAGCTTCCAATCCGGATTCTTCGAGAAGATCAGTCGGATTTGTGTGTTGTCCGACATCGTAACGACAAAATGATATAATCCTGCTGCCACATTTGTATCTGCCGCTGCAAAATCTTTAATTTTCATGTTGAATTTCATATTCAATCTCCTGTTTTGTAGATTTGAAAATTCCTTGTAAGCTTATTAAATTTGCGCCTTAATGTCAATTCATTTATATAGTTTGCCCGTATAGGATGGAAACAAACTTACAGGAGATGAAAAGTTCACTGCGGCTGCGGCCGGCTCAACTCTATGAAATGATCATGGACGAACTACCATTTACGTAAAAAAGACCTCTTATTCCATATGAAACAGAATAAGAGGTCCAACTGCATCTTCTGTGATAATTACGCGCCAGTCTGCATCGCAAGCGATTGCTGCATCTCATATTGCGTCATATAGAGCTTATGATACAGACCAGTATTCTTCATCAGCTCATCATGCGAGCCATGCTCTGCGATCTGGCCATCCTTCACGACGAGGATGACGTCCGCATCCCGAATTGTTGACAGCCGGTGCGCGATAATGAACGCTGTCCGGCCTTCCAACATCGTCTGCAGCGCTGCTTGGATATGCTGCTCTGTTTCGGTATCAACGCTGGACGTTGCTTCATCCAGAATAAGAATCCGCGGATCAGACAGCAGCACACGTCCGAACGCGAGGAGCTGGCGCTGGCCGACAGATAACTTCGAGCCGCGCTCTTCCACTTGCGTCTGATAACCGTCAGCGAATTGGAACGCAAACTTGTCGACGCGGACGCTCTCCGCCGCGTGGCGCAGTGCTTCATCCGTCGCATCCTCGTTGCCGTAACGCAAATTCTCTTCTATTGTACCGGAGAAAATAAACGAGTCCTGCAGCACAATGCCCATCTGGCGCCTTAGCGACGCAAGCGTTACGTCCTTCACGTCTTGACCGTCGATCAGAATCCGCCCGCCCGTCGTATCGTAGAACCGCATGAGCAGGTTCACAACCGTGCTCTTGCCCGCTCCGGTCGGTCCTACCAGTGCCACCCGTTGACCTGGCTTAATTCGCAAATTTATGCCTTTCAGCACATCCGGCTTATCCTCTTCATAACGGAACGATACATTCTCGAATACGACTTCGCCGCGGATTTGCTTCATTGGCTTCGCATTCGGACGATCCTTGACTTCCGGCTCGGAATCCAGCACTTCGAAGATCCGCTCCGCCGAAGCCATGGCAGACAGCACTTGGCTGTACACTTTGGAGAGCGCGCTGAGCGGTCCCCAGAAACGCCATAGATAATTGATGAATGCCATAATGAAGCCGAGCGTTAGCTCCTTATCCATAACCTGCTTCGCGCCAAACCAGAGCACGACACAAGTGCCGATCATCCCGATCATCTCGACTGATGGCCAAACGAACGACTCCAGCTTCACTGCACGCATGAACGCGAATTTGTTGCGGGCATTCAGTTCCTCGAACCGGCGGTTGTTCTCCGACTGGCGCGAGAATGCCTGAATGACGCGAATACCTTGAATCGTCTCGTTCAAATTGCCGTTAATCGCGGACATCGTCTTGCGCGAGCGTGTCCAGGAGCCCTCAATCTTGGACTGCATCTGTCCAAAAATAAAGTAGAGCAGCGGCAGCGATATAAAGGAGAGCAATGCCAGTTGCCAGTCCATCCACAGCAGGATGATAATGATCCCGACAAGATGCGTGAACTCCATCACCATCGTTATGAGTCCGCCGTTGATCAGCTCTCCAATCGCATTCGTATCGTTCGTGATCCGGGACATAATCTTGCCCGCAGGCCGTCCGTCGAAGAAACGGAAAGATAAGGTTTGAAGATGATTAAATAATTGCTGTCTAAGATCAAACAAGATGCGCTGTCCGGTGAAATTAATCATTCTTGTGTGCAAGAAACCGAACAGCCATCCCACGGCTTTGAACGAAAGTAGCGCTAAACCGATCATGTTAATGACGAAGAAGTCTTTCTTTACGATGCCTTCGTCGATCATATATCTCAGCAGAAGCGGCTCGGCTAAGCTTAGGGCCATGTTTAATAGGACGATTACAAGAACGATGGACAATACTTTGCGATACGGCAGTACATAGCGGATTAGCCGCTTCATGTACGCCCTGTTAAACGGCTTCTCTTCTAAATCATCGTCTTGATCCCATTCGACTTGACTCATGCCGTTCCCCCTCCTTTACCCCATTAATTATTATTGGTTTATGTTATTAATTAGTTGTTCGGGCAGGCTGCTTGCCTATTATCTTGCCGAAGCAGCCTCTTGCTGCTTGAAGAGATTGCGGAAGAAGCCCTCTTCCTCGAACAGCTCGCGGTGCGTGCCTTGCTGCACGATCTTGCCGCCGTCAAGCACGATAATCCGGTCTGCACGTTTCACGGAAGACAACCGCTGCGCGATGATGAAAGTTGTGCGTCCTTTCATAACTTCCAGCAGCTCTTCGTGAATCGCCGACTCCGTTGCTGTATCCACACTTGCCGTCGCCTCGTCGAGGACGAGAATCGGCGGATCCATCAGAATCGCACGCGCAAGCGCAACACGCTGGCGCTGACCGCCGGAGAGCCCTACGCCGCGCTCGCCGATGATCGTGTCATAGCCATGCGGCATTGTGTCGATGAACGAGTGGATCTGGGCTTTGCGCGCCGCCCATTCGATCTGTTCCTGCGTCGCTTCCGGCACGCCGTATGCGATGTTCTCGCGGATGGTAGCCGAGAACAGGAACGTTTCCTGCGGCACGATGCCGATCTTGCGGCGAAGCCCCTCTAGCTCATAATCACGAACATCGATGCCGTCAATGAGCAATCTGCCTTTGCTGACATCGTAGAAGCGTGACAGCAGCGCGATCAGCGAGCTCTTGCCAGAGCCGGTAGAACCAAGCACCGCAACGACTTCGCCTTGCTTTACGCCGAGCGAAATCCCCTCCAGAATGGCCTGGTCCGACTCCGGATTCTGGTCCGCGAAGTGAAACGACACGCCGTCGAACGTAACATTGCCGCGGATCTTGTTCGAGTCATGGCTATCTCCGCGCTCCGAATTGATATCGACGGGCGTATCAAGCACTTCAAACACCCGCGGAGCTGCTTTGAGTGCTTGCTGCAAAATGTTGATTTGCCAGCCAAGCATGTTGAGCGGCCAAATAATGCCCCATGTATACCATTGGAATGCCATGAATGTACCTAGCGACATTTCGCCCTTCGCGACGAAGAAAGCGCTGAACCAAGCCATCGTGACGAATACAACACCGCCGTAAAAGTTCATGAGCGGGAATGCTTTCGCTTCCAGCTTGGCGCGCTCCATGTTCGTCTCAAAGTTCTGATCGTTGCGCGATTCGAACTTGTTCTGCTCGACATTCTCGCGTGCAAACGCCTTCACGACACGGATACCGGAAATGTTCTCCTGCAGCGTCGTAGTAAGCTTCCCCATTTGTTCCCGGATTTGGCCCCATGCCGGACCGACCTTCTTGTTGAATCGATACAGCGCGAAGAGAAGCAGAGGCACAGTTGCCATACAGAGCAAGGTTACTTTCCACTGGATGAACATCATGAACACAATCGTTCCGATAAACGTCGCAATGCCCATGAACATCGCCATCGCTCCGAAGCCGATGAAATTCTTCACCGATTCGATATCGCCCGTCATACGGGACATCAGCTGCCCGGTCTGAGCCTTGTCATAATAAGTAAACGATAGTCGCTGCAAATGATTATATAGCTGGCTCCGCAGCGCATAGACGACGTTCTGGCCTACGAGCTCTTGAGACCAGCCCTGCCAGAACATTCCAATGCTCTTGACAATTTGCAGCACGACGAGCCCCAAGGTGAACGCCAGCACCATCTTCATGTTGCTGTCTGCGATCCCTTTATCAAACACTTGTTTCAGCAGCCATGGCGCAACCAAATCAAGCACTGTGCCAAGCAGCATTAGCGCTGTCGATAAGACAACCCATCTGGTGCTGGGACGCATATATTTCATTAATCTAACTAGCACTTTCACAGTCTTTTTCCCCCTTTATACAGACATGCGTGAGGATCCAACGGAACATTCTTCGCCTATCGCGAGTAGGCGGATACGCATTCTGCGTAACAAAAAAGGAGACTCTGAGCCTCATGGCTCAAAGTCTCCTTACACACAGAATCGGTTGCAGCGCTAGTTACAGCTGCTGCACTCTGCGTAAGAAGTCGGGCCGATGGACCTGAACTTGCATGAAGTTGCGCACACCAAATTTCAAGTTAGTCATATCCATCGCCCTCCTTTCATTAGTTGGTTTTCCGATAATTGGAACATCCAAATCTTATCATCCCTTTGTTGCGATGCGCAAGAGGCTTTTTGCAAATTTATTTTTTCTCCACATGGGCATAGGTACACTCCAAGGCGAACAAGTCGTATCCATCAAAAAAGCAGCGACCATCGGCCACTGCTTCGTACGAGCATTGGAGCCAGCTGTGATCCGCAACTCCAAACATGCTAGATATCACTTCTCGTTTCGAAATCTGCGGCGGTAATCCCCTGCTCAACCGCGAATTCGTAATCCTCAATATCGTACACCTGCACCGGTACTTCCGCTTCGAGCAGCTTATCCTGGAACTCGAACTGGTCGGATAACAGCGGGATGCTCAGCTTCTGCGAGGTTAGCAGCAGCTCGGTTTCGATCGGGTCGAAATACTCCCCGTACTGCGCATTATCAACGGCATGTACAACCGTAAATTGGATGCGGTCATTAAGCAGCAGCGGCGAGCTCTGACGCCAAGGCATCTGCAGCGCGCGCTCGATCTTCTTCCTGTTGAACGGATCTTCGAAGAAGGCGATCAGCTCTTTAATCTTGCTTTTCACATGCGCATCTTCATCCGGATCATCCATGACCGGCTCTGCGCCGTCCTTCATGTCATAAAGTTCCATTATCGTCGAATATGGCAAGACAAAATCGACAGGCCGGCTTGGTACAAGCAATTGTCCATAGGTTGCTACCATTACGGCTTCAATCACGAATCGCCGTCGCATTCCATCTCCCCCTTCATACAAGCTTAGCTCATTATACAACATATCTACGCGCAGGACACAGAGTCAAATGCTTGTTTTATAGCAAGCCATTGCCTAGCCAGCTGTGATAAAATAGAGCTTGATTGTTCAAAATTTCTAGATTCCGTATTGGAGCTGATTTGTCTACTATGCAAGCTGAACAAGTTATCATCATCGGCGCCGGTCCGTGCGGTCTTGCAGCTGCTATCGAGCTGCAGGCGACCGGCGTATCGCCGCTCATTATTGAGAAACGCAACGTCGTCCATTCCATCTCCCAATATCCAACCTATATGCACTTCTTCAGCACGCCGGAGCTTCTCGAGATCGGCGGCATTCCATTCACAACTGCTAATGATAAGCCGTCTCGCGTTGAGGCACTGTCGTATTATCGTAACGTCGCGCTGAGGCATGGCGTTCGCATTAACGCCTATGAAACAGTGACCGCGATTCGTCCGCAGCAGGATGGCGGCTTCGAACTGGACAGCCATGACCGCTACGGCGGGCTTACTCAATATCGTGCTGCCGCGGTTATTGTCGCAACAGGTTATTTCGATCATCCGAATGAGCTAGGCATCCCTGGCGAGAAATCCGATAAAGTGACGCACTTCTTCCGCGAAGCGCATCCTTATACTGGGATGAAGGTGGCGATTATCGGCGGCAGCAACTCCGCAATTGACGCGGCGCTTGAACTGGAACGTGCTGGCGCTCATGTTACAGTCGTGTACCGTGGCGAGCAGTATTCATCCAGCATTAAGGCGTGGGTTCGTCCAATCTTCGAAAGCCTCGTGAATAAAGGCCGTATTCAGATGCGATTCTCTTCGCGAGTTGTCGAGATCCACCCACGCCATGTCGTAATCTCGAACAATGAAACAGGCGAGCGTGATGAGCTTCCGAATGACTTTGTCCTTGCGCTTACCGGCTTCCACCCCGACCGCGGCTTCCTCTCTTCCTTCGGCGTTACGATCGAGGAAGAAGGCTACCCGACGTTCAATGATGAGTCCATGGAGAGCAACGTGCCCGGCATCTACTTGGCTGGCGTCGTCGCATCAAGGCGCGAGGCGAACGAGATCTTCATCGAATCCGGCCGATTCCACGGACGGAAGATCGCAGCGCATCTACAGCAGAAGGGCAGAAGCAGCAGGACGCTGCAGCCCTAAACACCAAAAAAAGCTTTGATTCTCGCACCGCGTTCCTTAACTGGTTGCTGGAATCAAAGCTTTTTTTATACTGCTCTCGTATGGTCAGTTAAAGGCTTGTTATCGGCTGCAGTCCATCCCCCTCAGCGCCAGTGAACGTCATCACGGTTGCAATCTTCTGCAGCCTGATATATTCGCTATTCGTCAGTCCCGTTCTGAAGTAAGCGAACATATAGACAGCCTCGATGAACGTGAGACCCGGATATACCGCGATGTTCTGGTTCGAATGCGGATTATCAAGCAACACCTGCCACTCACCATCCCGCTCTGCGAATGGAATGGTCTGGAATACCTCCCGTTTCGTTCGAATAATGCCCTCGAACTCGCTCCAAATATACGTCCATGACGGACTTGTTCGGCCTGGCTCCGGTACTGCAAGCTTCGCACGCCTCATTAACTCAGCTGCTTGCTCACATGCCGCATCCTCATACTGGCGAAGGTAATCCCGGAAATCATCGAGGAAACGGCGCAGCGTCGTAAACCCGCCGCCATGCAACTGCTGACCGAAGGAATGAATGTCCTCCTCAGCCTGCAAGTCCTTTAATTGCTGAAACCCAGCTTCATCCGTCACCTGCATGTTCGCGCCTCCCTCCTGTATAAGCTCCAATTTATACCTTGATCAGCGTAATGCTCCCGTCATTCTGAAGCAGCAGCTGGCGCCTTGGGTCGTTGTTCAGCTTGACATTGAATATCTTCAAGCGTTCTTCCTTCACCTCAAGCAAATCCCAGCTCGAATCTTGCGCATAGCCGGCACTTACAAGCGCCTCTTCGTATAGCGGCTCCGCTTGCTCCATATCTTCCCACCAGAGCGCACCGTAGTATGCAAACTGATACACATTGCGCAGCATGCCGCATGCGATTTCCCCTGTTATCCGATGCCTCAATACGATTGCCATTCTAGCTCCATCCACCTTAACCTGATTAGAATAAAACAAGGCGCAGACGCCTGTTCGCCGCCCGCGCCTCGCTCCGCCTTAACTATCAATCGCTCAGCTTACAGAAACTCGTTCTCGTGCTTCGCTTTGAGCCGTTGCCAGCGGCGCTCGACCTCGTCCTCGAACGACTTGAGCGCAGGCGCGTACTCTGGGCGAGTCATATGCTTCGTCTTGCCCATGTTCTTCAGCCAATCGCCGAGCGGTATCCGCTTGCCCTTCTCTTCCGGATTGTACGTGATAGTCGTCACGCCTTCTTCCACATCATAGAGCGGGAAGAAGCAGGAGTTCACGGCTTCGTCAATGAGCGTTTGGCCGATCTTCTCCTCGGACAGCCAGTTGAGCGGGCAAGTAATGAGAATTTTACCGTATACAAGACCGACGTTCTGCGCGTAGTACTGCGCTTTCGCCGCCTTGCGGAGCAAATCCTGCGGCAAAGATTCCGAGCCCGTGAAGACGTACGGAATGTTCGTTGCAGCCATGATTTGCGCCGTATCCTTGTGGTGGAACAGCTTGCCGCCTTGGTGCTTGCCGACGTTCGACGTCGACGTGCGATGACCGAGCGGCGTCGAGTAGGACAGCTGCGCACCTGTATTCATATAGCCCTCGTTATCGTACTCGAGGATAATCATCTTGTGATTGCGAAGCGCGCTGCCGATTGCAGGACCCATCCCGATATCCATGCCGCCGTCGCCCGTAATCATGACGAACGTAAAGTCATCCTTGAGACCATACTGATCCAGCTCGCCGCGCCGCTTGCGCTCCCAGAACATTTCCACAACGCCTGACAGCGTTGCCGCTCCGTTCTGAAACAAGTTATGAATATACGTCGCTTTGTGCGAGGAATACGGGAAGCCCGTCGTCACGACCATTGCGCAGCCTGTTTGATAGAGCGCGACAATATCGCCTTCGATGCCCTTGAAGAACAGCTCGAGACCGGAGAAAATACCGCAGCCCGGACACGCGCCATGACCCGGAGCAAGACGCTTCGGCTTCTTCGTCAGCTGGCGGATCGGAGGCACTTTCACCTTCAGTTTGCCAGTCGCCTCATCACGGTCAACAGTGATTAACCCCGTCTTCAAGTCTTCGTAAGCAAGCGGTTCAAGCACGCGCTTCGGCGCTTTGTCCGGATCGCCGGGCGTATGGCCCCAATAGTCGAACGGAACATCCACTTTGCCGGATGCCGCAGCTTCAATTGCCAGCTCGAACAGATGATGGCCGTCTTCCGCGTAGAAGTCTTTGCCGCCGAGGCCGAATATCCGGCTAATGACAAGCGTATCCTTCACGCCTTGCGTGAACAGAGCAGCCTTGATCTCATTCGTCATATTGCCGCCGTGAGCACCATAGGAGTCTGCGCGGTCGCCGATCGTGACGGCCTTGACGCCGCGAAGCGCTTCCGCAATCTCCTGTGCCGGGAACGGACGAATGATGTTCGGCGCGATCGATCCTGCCTTGATGCCGCGGGCACGCAGCTGGTCGACAACGTCCTTGATAATCTCCGAAGCGGAGTTCATCAGGAATACCGCCACTTCGGCGTCTTCCATCCGGTACAGATCGAGAATCGGATAATCGCGGCCTGTCAGCACCTCGTATTCCTGGCGGATACGGTCGAACACTTTGCCCGCTCGATACATCGCTTGGGATTGTTGGAAGCAGTTGTTAATGTAATCCGGCTCGTTCATGTAAGGGCCGACCGTGACTGGATTGTTGCGGTCGAGCACATGCTTGAACCCTTCCGGCGAATGCTCGCCGACGAACGCATGAACGTCAGCACGATGCGCGAACGTTTGCACGCGGCGCTTCTGATGGGACGTGAAATAGCCATCGGATGCAACGAGCACCGGGAGTCTAACCTCCGGATCTTCCGCCAGCTTTATTGCCATAATATTCATGTCGTACACGGCCTGCGGGTCGCGGCACATCAGAATCGGCCAGCCCGTGTTCAGCGCGTAATAAAGGTCGGAATGGTCGCCGTGAATATCAAGCGGGCCCGATACCGAGCGGCATACCAGGTTCATAACCATCGGGAACCGTGTACCCGACTGCACCGGCATCTGCTCCAGCATGTACAAGTAACCGTTCGAGCTTGTCGCGTTGAAGACGCGTCCGCCCGCAGCGGATGCGCCGTAACAAATACCGGCGGAACCGTGCTCGCCATCTGCCGGAATCAGCTTAATGTCATGCTGACCGTTCGCTTTCATCAAATCCAGAAACTGCGCGACCTCCGTTGATGGCGAGATCGGAAAATAACCCATCACATGATAATTGATTTGGTGCGCGGCGTATGCAGCCATTTCGTTGCCTGACTCGTACACCATTCGCTGCTCGACAGTACCTTGACTCACTTCTTTGTTAATCTCGATGGCCATTGCTAATCCGCTCCTCTCTTCGCATTACGTAAGAGTTACAACGACATTAATTCGCATTTGCCCAAACAAATCTGTGCGGTACGCGGTACGCTTCCCCATAGCCGTCCGTCTCACGCTCGGATGAGAGCGCTTCCGTCGGGCAAGCGACAACGCATTTCAAGCAGCCCTTGCAATATTGGTAATCGATTCCCTGCAGGAACATCTGCGGACGTCCCTTCTTGTCCGGCAGTTCATCCCAGACGAAGCAGAAGTCCGGGCATGCTGTATCGCATGCGGCGCAGTGAATACATTTCTCATCGTCAAAATGCGGCATCATCCCTTGTCTCGAGATGCTAATATCCTTCAGCACACTGTTGCCTGGATTGACAATCATACCGCCAATCGGCTGTGTCTCGTATCCAAGCGTCGGAATATCCCAGCGCTTCGGCTCCGGCATCTGTTCACCTTCCGGCAGCGTGAACGTCTGGAACTTCACTTCGTCGTAGCCCCGCTGGAACGTACGCAGCGCAGGCTCAACTGCTTGCGGATACTTCTTCTCAAGCGATTTGCGGATGATACCTTTCATATGCTCAAAATCCAGGAAGTCACAGAGTCGGAACAAGCCGCCGAGCATCGCCATGTTAACCCGGTTGTTCTCCTCGAGGGAGATCCCTGTAGCATCAACCACAGCAAGTGTACCAGCGGACAAATTCATCTTCTCTTTCAGCTGTTCAGGCAATTTCGTAGAGTTAACCAGCACGACACTATCCTCGTAGATTCCGCTGATGACATTGACTGTTTTGGATAGGTTTTCATGAAACACACCGACAATATGAGGCCGCTCAACCGGTGTCGTATCGCGGATATTCGTGGTCAAATCACAGAACCGAATATGCGCCTTTACCGGCGAGCCTTTCTTCTCCGAACCATACGAGGAAAAGCTCACACCATTGAATCCGCTTCCAACAACGCCTGCTTCAGCCAACATTTTGCCAGCCAAATTCGCGCCCAATCCGCCGATCGATTCCAGTCTAATTTCGAAGAATCCCAGGTCATTCTGCTTTGGAAGTACCGACACTCGATCCACTCCCCTCTTGAATTGACTGCTGAATTGACTGAATAATTTATAAATTCACAACTATCAGTATACCATTAGTTGTAAAAGCCGAATAGCGTTTCTTTCCAAAACAGAGCTCCGAAACGACTATTACAGGAAAAACGGGCCATTGCCTGTGTTAGTACAGCTTGTCCGGTGTGCATAAAACAAGGATGGCACAGGACGCTTGCCTACCAGCATTGGACAACCGATTCACATGCGCTCAGCTATCCTTTTCTCCGCTGATAATGGCGCAGCTCCCGCCATCCGATGCGAATAATATTCTCGGCCCGCATCGCTTCCAGCACTTCTGGATCTCGGAATATATCCATCTCCATGCCTCGCCTTAGTGGTTCCGAATGGAAAGCGGTCAGCTCATCCGTAACGAGCGATGGGTGGATGAACAGCTCGGTCACGCCTGGTCTTAAGCGCTGAATGAGCGAGATCATCTGTGCTTTAAACTGAACATAGGTCTCATGCGGATTAGGCGAATGAAACGGCAGCGCAACGAGGTAATCGAGCACGACAACACCTCGAGCGTCTGCTTCTTCCGCGAACTTCAACGCTTGCGCGGCAAGCTCGGGAGGAGCAGGGTCGCCTGACTCAAGCAACAGGAACCTCGGCAGCCGGAAGGGCAAACCAAAGCCCGCGCATATATCAAATACGTCTTTCAAGAAATCCCTGCCTGTTTGCAAGCCATACAGACTGCCCATATGATTGTCTGCATGCGTCACATTAACACCAAGCTGAAGCGCCATCTCAACTTGCGCAATCAATTCCTGCTTCACTTGCTGCCCGTCTGCCCGGCGCTCGAACGTCTTCGCATCCCTATGGAAATATCCCTCGCTCGTCACAAGCGACCCAGTCGAACCGCCTCTGTACACGGGTCCCCACTTCATGACATCCCATTCGCTTGTCGTGGCCAGGTGAACCCCGATATCCATCTGAGAATGCCTGGCACACCAGAGCGCCGCTTCCCTCGCCCAGCCGCAAGGCATCATTAGCGACGCGGAGGAGACGACGCGATTGTCGAGCAGCAGCTGAATCCCTTTGTTCGTGGAATGACATAAGCCGAAATCATCGGCATTAATGATTAGCACTTTCTCATTCGGGCCATATCCAAGGCGCTCTGCGGTACTCTTCATAGGGATGCCCTCCTGCCTCTTGCAAGGTAAGCCTGCAATCTTATCTATATGAGAAAAACCCAATCGTTCATGCTTCTTCACGAAGGATGAAATGATTGGGTTTGTCTTCTCATTTATGGTAGTAAGAGATATTGTCGTAAGATCGCTTGAAGCGAATCCTCGTGCAGGTCGACCCACTTGCAGACGAACTGGACTCTGTTGATTTGATCGCGCCAGACATCCGCTTCATCAAGACCAGCATGCAGCCGGCCGGCAAAATGAAAAAAGATATCCAGCATTCTAAGCTTGATGAGCGATGGCAGCAGCAGTAATTCCGCTTCTGTGAGCCGTGTTGCTTCGCCGTATCCTTGGACGAACAGCGCGATTCGATTTAAGGATTCATCGGTATCCTCATTAGGCAGCCCGCTAAGTACAATTGCCAGCTCCATGGCTCGCACGTCAATTGAGCAGAATTCAAAATCAAGGATCCCAACGATCCGCTCGCCATCCGCAAGCGCATTCGTGTATCCGATGTCGCCATGAATCCATTGATGCGGCAGCTCTATGAACTGCTTCCTTAATCCCGTTAACTGTTCAAGCTGACCCATAATAAATCCGAGCTTTTCAGCTTCTTCCTCAAGTGTTTCGGTGCTCTCGCATAACTCTTCTAATATTGCTGCAGTTATATGAGCGTATGTTTCGCGAAGCTCATAATAGGGCTCGTATAGCGGCTTCAGCTCGCTAGGCGTGCTCGCTCCCAATACCGCAAATGCGCGTGATAACTCTCCTGCCGCATTGCCTAGCCCTATAAGATGTGCCGGTAATTCCGGCGATGGCCGGCTGCCATGAATATAGCGGAACATGGCGGCTAGCTTGCCTCCAGGACCGACCGTAATCGTTGCACCGTGTTTATTCTGCACAGGCTTCGGCACCTTAATCGGCAGCTCCGAAACTTGAAGCTGTTCAAGGAAGTATTGCTCGAGAGCAACGGTGGCCTGATCTTGATGATTATCATAGACGCGCAACACGTATTTATCGTAGCCGGAATAAATCATTCGCGTCGTATTGTTCATGCCGCTTTCTTCTTTCTCGGCACGCCATCCCGCTCCGAGCGGATAGGCATCCAAATAAACGGCGAATTCATCCTTCAACTGCTGATCAGCCATTAGTGCGAAGCGCCTCCTTCCTCTTACTCAATGATTGCTGCCAACTTACTGCAAGCTCTGGAATGGCAAGCAAGCTGTTGATTCCTGCGAGATCATTCTTATCCGTATGCATGACACGGTTCGCTTCCGTAACGGTTATGCCAGCCGGATGGCGCTCCTGCAGAATCAGCTTGTCTCCTTCTTGGACGCTGCCTTCCCTCAATACGCGCAGATAAAACCCGGTATAGCCTGTCTTCTGCACGTCCATCGCTAGCTGCGGCAAGCCATGCTTCATGCCGAGCTTGTAGCACGGCTGCCTCGGCTGGCTGACCTGAACGATCGCGCCTCCAACGCTAAGGATATCGCCGATGTGAAGATCAGCTTCGGTGAGCTGCGACACGGTGAAGTTCTCGCCGAATGCGCCTGCCTCTACAGGTCTCTGCCATTTGGTGGACCAGTAAGGGAAATGCTCCGCAGAATAGAGGCAGACCGCTTTATCCTCTCCGCCGTGAAAGACAAGGTCGCCTTGGGCATCGCCTTCAAGCCCTAACCGCGACAATACGATGGGAAATTTCCCGACTGCAGCTTTATTGATGCCTGTTATGATTTCCTTGGAGCCATGCAGCATCTTCTGCAAATTTCCCACATTTATTGACAATACCGTTCCAAGTTCCACATTTCAACCTCCGATTCATGTCAAGCCTTAGGCGAATTATACGCCGTAATACAAAGGGTTGGCAATGCTTAATGCCATTAACCTTGATCTCCTCTTTTCGACAACACCGTCGATTGCAAAGATGTCGAAACCAATCTTTTCCTGTTGCTTTGTGCGCTTACCCGGGAAATGATCGGAAGGAAATGAGGAAATATTTCCGAACTATTGCTCACGGGGAATTGTCAATGTTGCGGGAATTTTCTCTCAATTCTGATACATTCATCAATGGATCTACGCGTAAATCGGGTCGAGCCTACAATCTTCACCGGCTGCTTCTTCTGCATAGCTCGGTACTTATATTCGATATAACCGCAGCCCGTTAGAAGCGCAGCACCTAACCCCAGCAACACGCTTGTATTCATCACAAACAAAGCAATCCCGCTGCTCGCAGCCATCCAACAGAAAGCGATGACGTCAATGACCTCGCTATATTTCCCCAGCTGCCATGGTCCTCTATGACGTTTCGTCCTCCCGCCACTACTGAGGCTACGCAATTCCACTCTCAACCGTGCAGCGATTGGAAGAGCATAGGCAATATTCATGACCGCGACTGACAGAACTGTCAGCTGAACGAGCAAAGCGGGCGAAGTCATCTCAAGCGAAGCGGATTTGATCGCCAGCATCGACAAGCCGGCCAAGCTCGAAACAACGATAACGGCATTCACTGGTGCACGGAATCGAACCGAAACCATCGCCAGCCACTTGGCACCAGGCGTTGACTCATCGCGCGCAAGTGCAAATAGCGTACGAGAGGCTGCCCCCATTATCGTGGTTCCATTCATCCAGCACGCCGCGACTATTGCCAGTAAGAAGATAGTTTGAATTAAGGAGCCCCATTCTGACCACATGCTCAGGAACCAGGTGGACATCTCTTGATAGGAGTTGTAACCTGCCGCACCGCCAAGTGGGTAATGCATCAGAAGAAATGTGAACAGGATGAAGCCGAGAACGCCTGTCGCAACCGCCGAGAAGTAAATCGCCCAAGGCACGTTAACCCGCGGATCATTCGTTTCTTCAGCAATCTGTCCAGTGCTTTCGCCGCCCATGAAGAGCCTCTGAAGCAGCAGCATGCCGATGATTAGCGAGTGGCTCCCCGATTCTGATGTCGAGAGCGAGGACACATCGCTAAAAATATTATGATCACCTGCAAGCACCTGTACCGGATAGATCCCAGGCCATACAAGATAAGCCAGATACGATATGATTGCAGCGATGAGCAGCAACTGGAGCACTGCGCTTCCGCCTAGAAGCCGCCTAATCGCGTGAACCCCTCTTGCATTTACAAGTGCTTGCGTGACGCAGATGGCGAGAAGCAGCATATAGAACAGTTCTTTGCCTCCTGCATAATGAAGGTGTTCTACCATGAGAGCATATATCCAATCTGCTAGCAGAAGATTCGTAGTAACGAGCATGAGCAGAGAACCGGCTATATGCAGCCAGCCGGACCAGAGCCCAAATCTCCGTCCACCTGCGGAGAGCGCCCAATGATAGCATCCCCCTGCCGTTGGTGTCGTCGATGCGAAGGAGGCGAGCGAACAAGCCGTTACAAGACCGAACAGCGCGAGAATAGGCCAGCCGAAGCCAACCGTGATCGGACCGCCAGCCGCAATAGCAGGTCCCAGCAGCATCACTGTCCCGCCGATCAGACCCATAGCCGAGAAAGCCATTCCAAAAGCTGAGAAACCGCCCATTTGCCTGGTGAGCTGCTGCGGGTATCCAATTCCGTTCAAGTCATGTTTATCTTGCATGTAGCGCACATAAGCGGAATAATTGTGTAGCGATTGATGGAGCGAACGCTTCATCTGCTGCTCTGCCGTTCTTGCGAGGAAGAGGGCTATTCCGCACAGAGCTATGAAGCATATAAACCCGACACCAAGCCATAGCATGAGCGCCACCCCCTAATTGACTTTATGAGCTGTCGCCACTCGTAAGCACATGCGCAAGAGATTAAAAAAAACCGCCGGCATAGCCTGAGGCCTGCGGCGGTTATTGCTCTTCTATTCGGTCTGATAGCCTATACACTCTGCAAGCTCCCTAGCACATAACTTCGTAAGTACTCAATATCGAACGGCTTTGTGAAGAAGGACTTCACGCCCAGCTGTCTCGCCTTGTCGAGCTTCTCTGGATCGCCGAAGGCGGTAATCATCGCGACTTGCACCGTTTGGTTGAACCGGCGTATTTCTTCCAGCGCTTCGATTCCATCCATATCCGGCATTTTCAGATCGAGAAGAATGAAATCCACTTGATGTTTACTTGCAACTTCAATCGCCGTCGTTCCATTGGCCGCTTCGTATACCCGCAGTCCCTCTTGCTCGAAGAGCTCCCGCAGCAGAATCCGAATCGCCAATTGATCATCTACGATAAGTATAGAATGCTCTGTCCCTCTGGATGCATCACTATGGAGAACAGGTTGAACGGGTGGAGCATTCCTATGAGCCGAAATGGGCTGCATATTGATCTCGCCGAGTGGGCTTCGCTCAATGACCGGCTTATTATTCTCCCGCTGCTTCTGCATGAACTTGGCAACTAAGAGAATAATTGCAATAGGCAGAAGAATGAGGACATAAATCATAGGAATCTCCCTGTCGTTAATTGTTGACGTCCATGCGTCCAAGTGGACCGTTCGGATTAATCATATCACTTAAATCATACACCGAGATCGGGAAAAAAGGAAATCCAAACGCATACGGAGTCAGCTCATAGAGCGCAAAATAGATGACGAGAGAGCGATCGGCAATGTAGTAAGGCTGATCCGGACGGATCGCTTGGAACGGATCGAGCGTCGCTATCTGGCGCGTGGCGATCTGTGTCTTAATGATATCCGAGAGCCGATTCACGTAGTTACTTCCTGGCTTGAACAGCTCTGCAAGCGAATAAGATTTCCCTGTCGTCGTATCGAACGTGAGCGACTCCTGAAGCGTGAGCCCATGCGCGCCGCCTGTAAACGCATAATTAAACAATGACAGGCTGAGCACGTCCTTCTCGTTCGTCTTCACTTCAAAGTAGCCTTGCATGTCTGCTCTTGGATCAGCCAGCGAACCTTGATTCTCAACAAGCTCGCGAACGGTTTGCCGGATCTTGCCGTTTATGCTGTTTCGCGCAGCCGCATTATGCAGCCCGCTGACTACGGGAACCCAAATCTCTGCTTTAGGGAACGTAATCCGCGACGCTTGGACGACGGCCGGAAACTGAAATGCCATGACGGAACACCTGCCTATATAGGTTAATGCTCCATTGTATGCCATTCACCTACCCGATGATTCTGCTCATCTCATGCCAAGCGATTCCGCCGTGCGCTGATTTGGAAGGTCCGATATAACGGAAGCCAAGACCTTCATAGAAAGGTATGAGGTGGTGCTCGCACATCAGGATGACTGAAGTTAGCTTATCAAGCTCTGACTGTCGGAGAAGCGCTTCCATGAGCGCCTTTCCAATACCGTTTAACCTTACGGACGGTGATACAGCCACGGATAGCACACAGAGGTGATTGCCGCCTGTCTCCGCACTATGCGCGCCTTTGACTTCATCTTCTTCGCAGCTGCTGGCATATGTACGTATTGCGCAAGCAATACCGACCAGCTGCTCGTTCTGATCCCAAGCAGACCAGAAGTATTGCGGAAAATGCGCCTGACGAAACGTGAACGCCTCGCGGCTTGCCGCCGCTTCAGGTGTGTAGCAAGACAGCTCCAGTTCGTGTGCCGCATCCAGCTCATCTCGTTCGATAGGCTTGAGCACTATGCCGCTCGCTTGCAGCTTCGATGAGAGGATCACAGCAGCATTTTCTCCCGTTCCGTCAATCTTCTGCCTTTAATATCAAGCACGAGCTCGCCGTTGTTCAGTCCGATAATACGGTCGGCAAACCGTTCCGCCCAATCCCCTTGATGCATAACTGCGACGACTGAGATTCGTTGTATCTTGCACATCCGCTTCAAGTCAGCGAGCACCTGCTCGGCAGCATGAGGGTCAAGTCCTGCGACCGGCTCGTCCGCAAGCAGCGTCGTCGCACCGTGAACGAGTGCTCTGGCTATCGCAACACGCTGCTGCTCGCCACCGCTAAGCTTATTGCCCTTCTGATGCGCTTTTTCGAGCAACCCAACTTTCTCAATCATATCCATTGCGCCCATATAATCATCGTTGCGTACCATGCCTGTCAATCTGCGCCAAGCCGGCGTCTGGCCAACCGCGCCGATAAGGACATTCTTCAGCGCCGAACGGTTCGGGATTAGAACCGGCTTCGCTTCGAGGTAAGCCATCTCGCGGCGAATTCTCATCTTGCCGACGAAACCTTTCTTCAGAATATCAACGCCATCGACATGGTAAGAACCACTCGTCCAGCTCTCTCTCATAGCAAGGCAGCGCAGCAGCGTGGATTTGCCGCTTCCGCTAGCGCCTTTAATGGCGATGAATTCACCTGGCTCTATGTCAAAGCTGATTCCCTTTAACACTTTCGGTCCGCCGGGAATTTGTTTCGTTAACTGGCTAACTCTGATCATGATTGGCGCTCCTTTATAATTGCGATTGCTGCTGCATCTATTTAACAATTAGTACAATCTATGAATCTAGTTTAAGGGAAAAAAAAAATAGTTTCCATACGAACAAATGTTTGCTATACTAAAAACAAGAACAAACGTTCTAATCCACTCGCCAATCATAAGGAGGCTGACCATCATGAACAACTGTGAAAATTATCGTTTTATCGAGACGCATCGCCCTTTCAGAGACTTGACGTTTAAGTTTTTTTCGAACGGCTCATTGACCATTATTGATAACAGTTCAGATGTGGTCATCAGTCCTCGTGAATTGAAAGGTGCTAGCTATGATTTCTATGTACGCAAGCGGATCGCTTATATTAAGCAGGATCTGACTGCGAAACTTCATAAATATGCTTAAATAATAATGGCGGGCTCTATGCTGTTACGTACCAGTCCCTATATGGTCTCGCCGTTGACAAAGGAAGCGCTAACGAGAACATATAGAGACTGACCCCTGAACTAATGCTCGCTTTATGGCAATTGCTTATTAATTCCGTTCAAGCTCGGCGGCCTGTTCGCTTGTTTCTCTACGCTAATGCTGGCGTAGTATTGTTTCATTCCGGTCTCGCTGTCACGGTTTTTACTCTTCGTGTTTCGGTTCGTTGGCATCCCTTCATTCACCTCCGGCTACAGTATTTGTAAATTGTTCCAATCCTATTCGATTTGACGGCGAATCCCAAGATGCGGTAGATTGTATCTACATCGAAGTCATCTGGAGAAGGAGCCGTGCCTAAGATGAAACAAACTATTTTATTCGATCTCGATGATACCCTCATTTATTGCAACAAATATTTCTACTTTGTTATTGATCAGTTCACCGATCTCATGACAGATTGGTTCCGCGGGTATAACATTACGCTTGCGGAAATCCGCGACAAACAAACGGAAATTGATATCGCAGGCGTTCATGTTGTCGGCTTTAAGAGCGATCATTTCCCTCAGTCGTTTGTTGAAACGTACCATCATTTCTCCAACCTGGTCGGCAGACGCACTTCGCCTGTTGAAGAGGATCAGCTGTGGAAGCTTGGTCGCAGCGTATATGAACATGACGTGGAGCCTTATCCGCATATGGAGGAGACACTCGATGAGCTTGCTTCGCGCGGACATGAGCTTCATCTATACACTGGTGGAGAGCTGCTCATCCAACAGCGGAAGATTCAACAAATGCAGCTTGAGCGGTACTTCGGACCGCGTATCTATGTTCGCTCCATGAAGAACACAGAAGCGATGGAGAGTATCCTTCACGAAGGCAAGTTTAACCGTCCGAATACTTGGATGATTGGCAACTCCATCCGTACGGACGTCATCCCTGCGCTTACGACCGGCATCAATGCCATTCATATGAAGGCTGATACCGAGTGGGCGTACAATATTGTAGGCATTGATGTTGAGCCGAAGGGCGCATTCTTCACGCTCAATCAGCTGCGAGACATTCCTACGAGCATCTACAGCTATTTGCAGCAGCGCGGCAATTAATGCGTCATCTCAGGTGCGCATCGGATTGCTGCTGCTGGCCGCTCCACCGCGATATTGAACACCAATAAGGCTTGTCCCCTTACTAGAGCATGTTGCTCTCATGTAACAGGGACAAGCCTTATTTCGTTTATTTCAGTGCTAGCTCTGGCGATACGTTCTCAAGTTATTTACAATCTTCTCATCTACAGCTTGCCCTACTGCCTCCATCGCGAGCAGAACAGCGCCAGCAGCCGGAGAAAGAGCTGGCTCTACAACGCTGTACTTGCGATTGGAGCTGCGCGTAAGCGCATGTGCAAGCTGTTCGCGGACATAATCATCCCGAATAACGCTACCAATGAAAGCTACGATGATCGTCTCTGCTTCGAAACAAGAGCCGAGCAACCGAATGCCCGTATCGAGCGATTGCACCGCATTATCGCATACTCGTTGCGCGAGTAGGCTTCCATAAGAAGCTGCAGCGGTGACAAGCGGCCCCATCAAACCGAACCTAAGCGTGAGTTCGACATCGTCCGAAATAAATCCGTTGCTACCAAACTTGCTTAGCGCAGCAACATCTTCTAATTCCCAGAAGTGAAGGACCTCTTGCACGAATGTTTCGTCCTCAGCAGTCACGTTGCCAGCAATGATCTGATACACCGCGTCGAAGGCAAGGAATCTTGACGCTGTAGGCGCATAGTGTCGGAAATCATAGTTGCGAATCTGCCGGCCCGCTTCATTGATAGCGAAGATAATCGAGCCGGTACCGGATATGGCAATGATGCCTGGCTTGTTCATTAAGGCACCGGAATGGGCGACTACGGCATCATTCACGATGACTTTCGTGCAATCGAGACCCTCGACATCTAAGAAATCTGCTGCCCACATGTGATCTTTTGCTTCATCTAATCCGGCGAAGCCTGCCGCGATAGCATTAACCTGATTAATACTGGCGTTAGCAGCTGACAGAACACGATTAATGCCGCTTCGCACATGATGTTTCGCATTCGAATCATTGCTTGGATTGCCGCAGCCATCTTCTACATAAGCCAATACATCGCCGCTTATCATATCCACTGCTAGCAACCTGGTCGTCGTTCCCCCGCTATCGATTCCAATTACTACGCTACGTGTCATTGTTCTCCCCCATGCCAGATTCGCCGCTATCTGCTATTGAGCAGGCTGAAACTGTATGTCGCCAGTGGACGAATTAACAAGAATGAGCTTCCCTGAGACACTCTCTCCATTATCGAGCTTGAATGTTGATTTACGAGTCTCTCCACTTAACGCTATCGCCTTCGCCATTGCCGCTGTCACCTTCTTGCCTTGGTGTTCCTTCCAGATGACAAACTTGCAGCCTTCGCGGAACTTCATACACCCGTAGCCACGCTTGCCTTCCACGATCTCACCGCCACAGCCCGGCCTCGGACATGGTGCGATTACAGCTGGACCGCTGCTCGCAGAAGCTGCCTTCACCGAACGGCTTGTTGAAGCGGAGGTAGAAGCGGAAGCACTCACTTTGCTCGCTTTCTCCTTGGTCGAAGCGCGAGGCTTCTTCTCTGCTGCCTCGCCCGTTCTCGATGCTCCGCTTCGTCCCTTGCCTTTGGCTCCCTTCGAGCTGCCTCTGGCAGACTCAGACTCCGCGAAGACACTTGCAGCCGCAGGCCGCTGCAGCTTCACTTTGCCGACGATCATCTCGGCAAACTGCTTCACCTTCGCGATGAACTGCTCATCCGACGCTTCGCCACGCGAGATCTGGTGGAGCCGTTGCTCCCACCGGCCTGTCATCTCCGGCGAAGCGAGCAGTTCAACACCCGCGCCGCGGATTAGCTCGATCGCCGCGCAGCCCTTTGTCGTAATATCCAGCCGCTTCCCAGCGGTTGTGATATAGCCGACCTGCTTGAGCCGCTCAATCGTAGCAGCACGTGTCGCAGGCGTACCCAGCCCCGTCTGCTTCATCGCATCGCGCAGCTCTTCGTCCTCAATCGCCTTGCCGGCGCTCTCCATCGCCTTCAGCAGCGTTCCTTCCGTGAATGCCTTCGGCGGCTTGGTCGCCTTCTCCAGCGCGTCAGCGGCGTCACAATGGACCGGCGCATCAGCTTTTACAGAGAACGGCCGGTCGGTCTCGACGAGCTCATCATCGCTATCATCGGTGCTATCGTCAGACTTCTTCTTGCCTTTTCCTTTGCTTTTAGCCCCACCATCTCCATCATCCGCACCGCCAAGCACAACTCGCCAACCTGCTTCGAGCTGTTCCTTCGCTCGTGTACGGAATTGCTCGCCTTCCACCTCAGTCAGCACATCATGGTTGTTGTACACGGCAGGCGGATAATAATGCGACAGGAAACGTCGCACAATCATGTCATAAATATTCTGCTCTTCCTTGCTTAGAGCACCGGGACGCTTCGGCGTCGGCAGAATTGCATGGTGATCCTCTACCTTCGCCGGATTACACACCGCTTTATTCCCTTTATGTACTCTGCTGCGGTCGGCACCATTCGCCAGATCTGCATAAGGCGATTGTTTAAGCATGTTAAGAACATTGCCCATGACTGGAATATTCTCTTCCGTCACATAGTTGGAGCTTGTCCGCGGGTATGAAATCACCTTATGTTTCTCATATAGCGCCTGCGCAATATCCAGCGTCTTCTTCGCGGGGTAGCCGAATCGCCCATTCGCTTCACGCTGCAACAGCGTCAGATCGTACAGCCGGTACGGATACTCCTTCGATTCGTTCACCGTATAGCTGATGATCTTCGCCGGTTTGTTCGCAACCTTAGCTGCGAGCTGATCCGCTTGCTCGCGTTTCGTAATCCGATCTCCCTGCCAGACTCCTTTATAGTCGAAATCCTCTTGGCTGAATGTCGCCTGCACGACAAAATACGTCTCGCTATCAAAAGCCGTAATTTCCTTATGCCGATCATACAGCAGCGCGAGTACCGGAGTCTGAACCCGCCCGACAGATAGAAGCGTCTTATGCCGGATCGTGAACGCTCTCGACGCATTCATGCCAACGAGCCAGTCTGCTTCACTACGGGCGCGTGCGGCACGCGTGAGCGGGTCGTAATCTTGATCGCTGCGGAGGGAATCGAACCCTCGGCGTATCGTCTCCGGCGTCAAGTCGGAGATCCACAGCCTGTCCGTCGGCTGCGGCATCTTCAAATACTGCCTGATTAGATGAAAAATAAGCTGTCCCTCGCGCCCTGCATCGCATGCGTTAACAAGACGGTTGCAGCGCTTCGAGAGCTCTGCAATCATCGTCAGCTGATCCTTCGTGCGCGCGTTCGGCCACAGCTTGAAGCGGTCTGGAATGATCGGCAAATCCTCTGCATTCCACCGTTTATATTTCGGGTCGTACTGATCCGGCTCCGCGAGGCTGACCAAATGCCCGATCGCCCACGTAATGATATAGTTCTCGCCTTCCAGATACGATCGTTTATTCTGCGCTCGCGGTTCTACAACAGCGGCAATTGTCCGGCCCATATCGGGTTTCTCTGCAATAATTAATGTCTTCAACCAATCGCCTCTTTACCGTTCATTCAATCATTATTTGGCGAACCATCGTATCCATAATGCGGCTAACTCCGTTTGACCAGTTCGGATCCTCTGCATATTCCGTATTCAACCATAAGAATGCATCTTTATCCGCAGGACGATCTGCACTAATGCGGTTAATCGTCTTGCATGCGATTCTCGCCGATTCTGCTATCGTTGTATTAAACTCTTGCCAGCTATGGAACACGTTAAACGGATTATTCGCGATTTCGCGGGCATTCTTCGAGGTTTTGGGTACAAAAGCTTGCTCCTGCCCTGTGATGGCAAACAGCAGCAGCGGATGAATATTGTTCGCCTTTGCCGCACTTAGTATGGCACTTAAGTAAGGTTCTTCTGCAAGCAGCGATGATTTCTTCTGCAGAAATTGGACGAGCTTCGGTCGGTCGACCTCGATATAACGAAGCTCCTTCGGGAGACCGGCTTGCAGCTGCTTGGTTTCAGGCTGCTTGGCCTTATTCTCTACTGTCATTACCTTCTTCGGCTTAGCCTCAGAATCGGATAACGGCAGTGAATATGAAGCATACCCTATAATTGCAGCGCCAAGCAGCACCGCCATCATTAGAAATTGGCGGGATTGGCCCCTCAACCATGTACTTGCCGGGTAGGCATTCGGTAACTCGATTACTTCTGCAAGCAATCCGCGATTCTCAGCTCTAACGCCTGCTACACCAATAACTGCATCCCATGCCTCCAAAGCAAGCGAAGGATGGCTAATAATATGCTTGGCCTCATCGACAACGCCACGGAATACGTCGCGTTCGAGCTTCACGCCAAGACTCCGCTCCGTCCAATGCTGAAGAGCCTCAATAAGCCCCGGTTCGTCCTCGAACGAAATAGACATACAGGCTGCGAATATATGCTTCTCTTGAATCGGCGGCAATTGTTTGCCAGCTGCAATGCTTCTTAAGAGTTCCGTGCTAATCTGGCGTTTGTACTTGTCCGGGAAGTCCGGCAGTTGCCGCTGTACAATGCGCTGCATCGCGTCAGCGACGATCTCTGCACGCCGCCCACTTGGCAGGTCGCCATACTTATGCTGAACATAATGGCGGATATTATGAATCTCTGTCCGTGTGAGCACACCTGCAGCTAGTCCTGTCACGGGGCTATCTCCTCCTGATCGCAGCACTACAATCAGGTACATTTTACCACAATCCGCTAGCGTTAAGAGAGTGCTAGTTTTGCGATTTGACCTTGAATATCTTCACTTTCTATAAATGCGCGAATCTGTTCCTTCTCATCTGAGGTAAACTGAAACTCGCAATCGCAATCCTCGTCTAATGGAACAATCTGAGCAATTGCACCGCTCAGCGTACAGATGACATAAATCGACATATCCATCAAGCCTTCTGGCACTGGCGTCTCCTCAGCGACTTCTGCGCGCAATACAATGTCAATCCACTGATGATCGCGGCGCTCTAACCGCGGCTTAAATGCAACAAATCGAAGCTGTGTTATCGTATCCGATCCGTATTGAATCATGTCTTTATTTGCCCCCTCTTCATCTATTCGCCTAACGAAAGAAAAAGCGCCCGAAGGCGCTTTTGTTATTTAGCTAAAGCTTATGGCAGCATTGTTGTTCCCATCAAGTAACGATCCACTTCACGAGCAGCTTCGCGGCCTTCGTTGATTGCCCAAACAACCAAGCTTTGTCCACGGCGCATGTCGCCTGCAGCGAATACTTTATCTACACTTGTCTTGTATTGACCATATGCCGCTTTCACGTTCGAACGGCGGTCTGTTTCAAGACCAAGCTTCTGAACCAATGTTTGCTCAGGTCCGTCGAAGCCAACAGCAATCATAACGAGATCAGCAGGCCACACTTTCTCTGTACCTGGAATTTCAGTATAAATTCTGCGGCCAGTCTCATCAACAGTACGCTCGATTTGAACCGTGTGCAGCTCTTTCAGGTTGCCATTCTCATCGCCTACGAATTTCTTCGTCAGCACGGAGAATGCACGAGGATCAGAACCGTAAAGGGCTTTCGCCTCTTCTTGCGCGTAATCAAGCGTGTACACGTTCGGGAATTGCGGCCAAGGGTTCTTCTCGTTATCGCGAGTGAGAGGAGCTTTGCCTACTGTACCGAATTGTGTAACCGACTTGCAGCCGTGACGAAGCGCTGTCGCTACGCAGTCAGTACCTGTGTCGCCGCCGCCGATCACGATGACGTCTTTATCTTTTGCCGAGATGTAGTTGCCGTCTTCCAGATTCGAATCCAGGTAGCTCTTAATCGTGCCATTCAAGTAGTCCATCGCAAGATGAACGCCATTCAGTTCACGTCCTGGAATATCGACTTCACGAGCTTTCGTTGCGCCGCCGCAAAGAACGATGGCGTCGAACTCGTTCATCAATTGTTCTGCTGGTACGTTGCCGCCGACTTCAGCATTCGTTACGAAGTTAACGCCTTCCGCTTCCATCAGGTCCACGCGGCGCTGAACGACTTTCTTATCCAGCTTCATCGTTGGGATACCGTATGTGAGCAAGCCGCCAATGCGGTCCGCACGCTCATATACCGTTACTGTGTGACCAGCCTTGTTCAGCTGTGCCGCGGCAGCCATACCAGCAGGACCGGAGCCAACAACTGCAACTTTCTTGCCTGTGCGCATAAGCGGCGGCTGTGGTACAACCCAGCCTTCCTCGAAGCCTTTGTCGATGATCGACTGTTCGATTGTCTTAATTGTAACCGCATCGCCGATCAGTCCGATTGTACACGAGCCTTCGCACGGAGCCGGGCAAACACGACCTGTAAACTCAGGGAAATTGTTTGTCTTATGCAAACGATCCAACGCTTCGCGCCATAGACCGCGGTAGATCAAGTTATTCCATTCCGGAATGAGGTTATTCACTGGACAGCCGGAAGCTCCGCCCGCCAATTCCATGCCTGTATGACAATAAGGCGTTCCGCAATCCATACAGCGCGCGCCTTGGGTTCTCAATTGATCATCGCTAAAGTGTTTATGAAATTCTTCCCAATCCTTAATCCGTTCAAGCGGATCGCGGTCTGCCGGCAGCTCGCGTTTGTAGTCCATAAATCCAGTAGGTGTAGACATGATTGCTTTTCCTCCATCCATTTTCCCATTCCGAATGTTCACAATATCTCTCTAAAACTATATCGGGAATCAGTCTATTATTCAATATCAAACTTTCCCATTATAAACCTGATAAACTATTTGTAATATCGTAGCAAGCAGGCTCATCACTATAAATGGATTTTCCGTACAATCATTTGCACTTTCTCACCTATTGTACGTCATTTCCAATTTGAGGAACCCGACACCTGCTAATTTCTTACATAAGTGACGACCTCGAAGTCATAGGCATTCTTCTCATCTTTCGCATAAGGCTCTCGACTCTTAACAGACCACTCACCAAGGTCAAAATCAGGGAAATGCGCATCGCCTTCAACTTCCGCATCCACCTCGGTCAGCAGCAGCTTGTCTGCATATGGAAGAAACTGCTTATAAATCTCCGTCCCGCCTATAATCATAAGCTCATCGGAATCCGCCTCGCCTGCACCGTATTTTGCAATGGCCTCTTCAACCGAGTGAACAACTTCACAGCCCTCTGGCGCAAAGTCATGACTCCGCGTCAAGATGACATTTCGGCGTTTCGGGAGCGGACGTGCTCCGAAGGATTCAAACGTTTTGCGGCCCATAACGACCGTATGTCCAAGGGTTGAACGGCGAAAATGCGCCATCTCAGCCGGCAAATGCCAAGGCATGCCATTGTTAACGCCAATCACTCTACCCCGAGCCATTGCAGCGATCATCGTAATTGTCATGTTTGAATTCCGGCTCCTTAAATCGCGACTTCCGCTTTGATCGTCGGATGATGTTGATAGTCTGCAATTTCGAAATCATCATATTGATAATCGAAGATCGAGTCCGGCTTCCTTTTTATATGAAGCGTCGGCAGCGGGAGAGGCTCACGCGTCAGCTGCAGCTCAACTTGTTCGATATGATTACTGTAAATATGAACATCCGCGCCTGAATAAATGAATTCGCCGACTTCCAAATCGCACTGCTGTGCAATCATATGCGTCAGAAGCGCATACTGTGCAATGTTGAACGGCAGCCCAAGAAAAGTATCCGATGAACGCATCGTCAGCATACAGGACAACTTGCCATTCGCAACATAGAACTGGAATACAAAGTGACATGGAGGCAGCTTCATATTATCAATCTCAGCCACGTTCCACGCGCTTACAATATGGCGACGGGAATCCGGATTACGTTTGATGGAATCGACAACAGCTGCGATCTGATCAATCTTACGGCCATCAGGCGTCTCCCAAGCTCGCCATTGCGAGCCATACACAGGCCCAAGGTCGCCGTTCTCGTCCGCCCATTCATTCCAAATCCGTACTCCGTTCTCCTGCAGGTAACCTACATTCGTTTCACCTTTCAAGAACCAGAGCAGCTCGTGGATAATGGATTTCACATGTATTCGCTTCGTCGTAACGAGAGGAAAGCCTTTGCTTAAATCGAACCGAAGCTGGCGCCCGAATACGGACTTCGTTCCGGTCCCGGTCCGGTCTTCTTTCTCTACACCGTTCTCCAGCACATCGCGAAGCAAGTCTAAATAAGCTCTCACTTGCAGTCATTCCCCTTCCTCTTAACGATACCTATCCCAAGATTATACCATTTATTTGCCCTTTTGTCTGTCCTGTTTTCGCTGCATTCTTAGATCATATCGATCAGGCGCAGACGCATGGAGCTGCTTCTCTTCTTCGGTCTCAGGTACGATGGTTGGGACTCTGGTCGGCTTCCCATTCTCATCAAGCGCTACAAAGGTGAAAAATGCAGTGACTGCCGTTTTCCGCTCGCCCGTATATACATTCTCCGTCTGAACTTTAACGTAGATTTCCATCGAGCTCTTATGGGTCCACGTAACGAATGCTTCGACGTCAATCATGTCGCCAACCTTTATCGGCGCAACAAAATCAAGGCTGTCCGTCGATGCCGTCACGACAGGTCCGCGTGCATGACGCATGCTTGCAATCGCTGCGATTTTGTCCATGTACTCCATGACCTTACCGCCGAACATCGTACCATGATAATTCGTATCAAGCGGGAAAATAAGCTGCATCATCGTCGATCTGGATTCGCTTGTTAATTTGCTGCCTGTTTCAGTTGACATTGCTAGGTGCACCACCTTGCTGAGGGATGAGAAGAATTATCAAATCGTCATCTATGTAGAAAAGAGGCCCGCTGCAGTAAGCTGCGGCGTGACCTCTTCTCGTATCAAGTGAAACTGGATTATTTGGAGATTGCGTGGATCGGATGACCAAGAGCAACTTCCGCTGCGTCAAGCACGATCTCGCCAAGCGTTGGGTGAGCATGAATCGTCAGGGCGATATCTTCAAGCGTTGCGCCCATTTCGATAGCTAGGCCAAGCTCCGAAATCATGTTGGAAGCTTCGATACCCGCGATTTGCGCGCCAAGCACAAGGCCGTTATCCGCGTCAGCAATGATCTTCACGAAGCCTTCGTTCACGCCGAGGGACAGTGCGCGTCCGTTGATGTTGAACGGGAATTTGCCCACTTTCACGTTGTAGCCTTTCTCCTTCGCTTCCTTCTCGCTGTAGCCTACGCTCGAGAGCTCAGGATCGGAGAAGACAACAAGCGGAATGCACTTGTAGTCGATCTTGCTTGGTTGTCCAGCAATCGCCTCAGCAGCTACGCGGCCTTCGTACATTGCTTTGTGCGCAAGCGCAGGGCCTGCAACGATGTCGCCGATTGCATAGATGTGCGGAATGCTGGTACGGCATTGCTCATCAACTTCAACCATGCCACGATCCGTCATTTTCACGCCGATCATATCAAGGCCAAGCTCACCGTCCGTGTTTGGACGACGGCCAACCGTTACGAGCAGGTAGTCAGCAGTAACTGTCTTATCTTCGCCGTTAACTGTGTATGTTACAGTTACGTCGTTGTCAGTTTGAGCTGCGCTCTTCGCTTGTGCGCCTGTAACGATTTCCGCTTTGGAGCCCTTCAGCTTCTTCGCAACAAGTGCAGACATGTCGCTGTCGAAGCCTGGGAGAATCGAATCGGAGCCTTCGATTACAGTAACCTTCGTGCCGAAGCGAGCGTACATTTGGCCAAGCTCTACGCCGATGTAGCCGCCGCCGATAACAACGAGGCTCTTCGGAATTTCCGGCAGGCTAAGCGCTTCTGTCGAAGACACGATGCGCCCGCTGTAAGGGAATGCTTTGAGCTCGATTGGCCGGGAGCCAGTTGCGATAATGCAGTTCTTGAAGCGGTAACGAGGTGCTTCTTGTTCATTGAATACACGAGCTTCGTTCTCGTTAATGAACATCACTTCGCCGCTGAAGAATTGGATCTTGTTTGCTTTAAGCAGGGCGCCAACGCCGCCAGTCAATTTCTTAACGACGCCGTTCTTGAACTCCTGCACTTTGCTCCATTCCACTTTCACATCGGATGCTGTGATACCGAAGGAAGAAGCGTGGCCAATGGATTCATATTGGTGCGACGCGGAAATGAGCGCCTTGGAAGGGATGCAGCCTACGTTCAAGCACACACCGCCAACATATTGTTTATCTACAACGAGCACGCTTTGACCAAGCTGTGCGGCACGAATTGCTGCCACATAGCCGCCTGGGCCAGCGCCGATAACGAGCAAATCAATATCTAGAGAAGCGTCTCCTACTACCATCGTTTTAGACCTCCATTACAAGTAATTGCGGATCAGCAAGCAGCTGTTTAATGTAGTTCATGAAGTTTTGAGCTGTTGCGCCGTCGATGAGACGGTGGTCAAAACTTAGGGAAAGTGCCATTACGGAAGCAGGGACAATCGCGCCATTCTTCACAACCGGCTTCTCGGAAATACGGCCAGTACCCAGAATTGCAACTTCAGGGAAGTTGATTACCGGAGTAAAGAACATACCGCCTGCGGAACCGATGTTCGTAATGCTAATCGTGCTGCCTCTCATCTCAGCTGGCGTCAACTTGCCATCGCGGCCGCGTGTCGCCAAGTCTTTGATTGCGTCAGCAACCATCCAAACATTCTTGCGATCAGCATCGTGGATAACCGGAACGATCAAGCCGTTGTCCGTATCTGTAGCGATACCGATGTTGTAGTACTTCTTGTAGACGATTTCTTGTTTCTCTTCATCAAGCATCGCGTTCATAACCGGGAACTGACGGCATGCAGCTACGAGTGCTTTCACGATGAATGGCAGGTAAGTCAGCTTAACGCCTTTCTTCTCTGCTAGAGGCTTCGCTTTCGTACGAAGCTCAACAAGCGCCGTTACATCGACTTCGTCCATGATTGTAACGTGAGGAGCTGTATACACCGACTTCACCATTGCGTTCGCAATCGCTTTGCGGATGCCTTTGAACGGCACGCGCTCTTCTACGCGATCGCCCACAACAACTTGTGCAGCCGCTGCTGGAGCGCTAGCTGCTTTCGCTTCGCCCGCTGCAGGTGCTTCAACCGCTGCGCCTGCCGCTGCAAGAGCCGCTGCGCCGCCGCCCGCTGCGAATGCGTTGATATCTTCGCGAGTGATGCGGCCATTCTTGCCCGATCCCGCAACTGCCCTGATATCTACGCTTTTCTCACGAGCGTATTTGCGCACGCTTGGTGTAGCAAGCACAAGACCGCCTGCTGCTTTCGCAGGAGCTGGCGCTGCTGCCGGAGCTGCAGGTGCCGCTGGAGCTGCTGCTTGTACTGGCGCAGGTGCCGCAGCCGGAGCTGCTGCCGCCGGTGCTGGAGCTGCCGGTGCTGCATTGCTGTGGCTGTCGCCGGCAGGTGCCGCTTGCTCAGGCAATTCGCCTTCCGCGTCGATAATCGCAACGATATCGCCGACGTGGCATACTTGACCGTCCTTAACAAGCACTTCAAGCACCTTGCCGTTTACAGGACAAGGAACTTCTACGATCGCCTTGTCGTTCTGCACTTCCATGATAATATCTTCATCCGTTACCGTAGCACCCGGCGTAATGTGCATTTTGACGATTTCGCCTTCATGCAGACCTTCGCCGAGCTCCGGGAAACGATATTCGAATTTTGCCACGTTCCGTGACCTCCTTCACAACCTGATGTCTATGATTAAAAGTTCATCACTTGATTAACAGCCTTCACAATCCGTGCCGGATTAGGCAGCCAAGCGTCTTCAACTTGCGCGAACGGATAAACCGTATCAGGACCAGCTACGCGGAGTACTGGCGCTTCCAGGTGAAGAATCGCGTGCTCGTTAATTTGAGCAATGATTTCTGCTGCTGCACCGGACGTTTTTTGTGCTTCTTGCACAACGATCGCACGGTTTGTTTTCTTAATCGAAGCTACGATTGTGTCGATATCGAGCGGAAGCAATGTACGAAGGTCGATAACCTCAGCCTTCACGCCGCTTTTCTCGAGCTCTTCAGCTGCTTTAACCGCAGTGTGAACCATCAGGCCGTAAGCGATGATTGTCACATCGGAACCTTCACGAACCACGTTCGCTTTGCCGATCTCGACTGTGTACGCCTCTTCAGGCACATCTTGACGGAATGCATGATACAAGTTCAAGTGCTCCATGAAGAATACAGGGTCATTGTCGCGGATTGCCGCAACGAGCAGACCTTTCGCATCGTACGGGTTGGAAGGCACGATTACTTTGATACCTGGCGTTTGGATAGCCAAGCCTTCGAGCGAATCCGTGTGCAGCTCAGCCGCTTTAACGCCGCCGCCGAAAGGCGTACGGAATACGATTGGCGAGTTGTAACGGCCGCCGGAGCGGTAACGCATACGAGCTGCTTGGATAAACATTTGGTCCATCGCTTCGTAGATGAAGCCGACGAATTGAATTTCCGCTACGGGACGGAAGCCTTGAAGCCCCATACCTACTGCCATACCTGCGATTGCAGATTCAGCAAGCGGTGTATCAAATACGCGATCTTCGCCGAATTCTCCTTGAAGTCCTTCAGTCGCACGGAATACGCCGCCGACCTTACCAACATCTTCACCGAAGACGTACACGTTCGGGTCATTCTTCAGCTCCACGCGCATTGCATCGCGGATCGCTTCTTTCATATTCATTTGAGCCATTGTCGCGAGTTCCTCCTTAGCTTGCTTCTGTTATCATCCCATTATTGAAAATCGGCTTTTTGCGCTTCCAGGTGTGCCGGTGTATGTTCGAACATGGAGTCGATCAAGCCGTTCACTGTCATTTTTTCGGTTTGCTCTGCTTTCTTGATGTGCTCGTTTACAGTCGCTTTCGCTTCTTCTTTCACACGAGCTGTATCTTCTTCAGTCCACAGACCTTTCTTCTCGAGGAACTTCGCGAAACGAGTGATCGGATCTTTCAACGCCCACTCTGCTTCTTCGTCCTTCGTACGGTACTTCGATGTGTCATCCGCCATGGAGTGCGGACGGAAACGGTATGTCAGCATTTCGATCAGCGTCGCGCCTTCGCCGTTACGGCCGCGCTCTGCTGCTTCTTGAACGGCTTTGATGACAGCAAGAACGTCCATGCCGTCGATTTGAATGCCGCGGATACCCGCTGCTACTGCTTTATGTGCGACGGACAATGCGCCAGTTTGCTTCGCGTATGGCGTTGTGATCGCATAGCCGTTATTTTGTACAACATAAATAACTGGGAGCTTAAATACGCCGGCAAAGTTCATGCCTTCGTAGAAATCGCCCTCGGAGGAACCGCCGTCACCTGTATAAGTGATTGCTACGCGCTTCTCGTTCTTCTTCTTGAACGCCATTGCAACGCCTGTTGCGTGCAGAATCTGTGCGCCGATGATGATTTGCGGCATCAATACGTGCACATCTTCAGGAATTTGACCGCCGTGCTGATGACCGCGGGAATATAGGAATGCTTGGTAGAGCGGAAGACCGTGCCATACGATTTGTGGCATATCACGGTAGCCCGGGCAGACGAAGTCATCTTTATTCAGCGCGTACTCGCTGCCGACCATGGATGCTTCTTGACCGGATACAGGAGCATAGAAGCCAAGGCGTCCTTGTCTTCCCAAATTAACTGCACGCTCATCCCATGTGCGTGTGAAAACCATACGATACATAATTTCTTTCAATTGCTCATCCGACAAATTCGGCATCATCGCCTCATTGACGATTTCTCCCTCGGGCGACAGAACGGAAAGTGGAGTGACAGGCTCCGTCTGAACTTCGTAAGGCAGCTTGCTCATATTGTTCACCTCAGTTGAATATTTGAAAAAACGAGTATCTCTGTTATAGAATGATTATAAACCTGTTTAACCGAAATGGTCAAAGCATAAAACAGTATAAACCGTTGTATTTTGCAACATTTCATCTATCATCCTGCTAAATTGTATATGTAACAGAACTATCAATGCACTAGTACAGGATAATACAACAGGGGTAGAACAGGAAACACTTGTAAAAACTACACAGAACCGCCTCCCTTTTGTTTACCCACAACACGTACAAACCATGCAAGGACAAAGGAGTTTTATTCATGACTGATGAGCGTTATTTGAAAAGGACGATTGTGAAGGATGTTATTCCCAGTCGGTATTTGCCGGAAGGTGAGAGAAATCTACGGATTTATTTGCCGCCGGGCTATAACGAGTTGCTCAGCTACCCTGTTGTCTACTGTCAGGACGGTGAACAATTCTTTAACTTCGGTCGGATTGCAACAACGGCGAACCAGCTCATTCTCGATGAAGGGATCGAGCCGTTTATTATTGTTGGCGTCGAAGTCGATCTCGCGCACCGCACGTCAGAATATGCGCCTAATGGCGATCGCCACAGCGGCTATGTAGCGTTCTTCGGCGACGAACTCATTCCATATATCGAGTCCAGATATCCGGCTAGACGCGAGAAGAGCGCTCGTATTCTTGCTGGCGATTCACTAGGTGGAACAGTCAGCCTTCACATCGCCCTCTCCTATCCGGATTTGTTCGATCAAGTTATTTCCTTGTCAGGTGCCTTTTATCCCGCGTCGCGGGCAATTGCGGAGGCTGCTGCTGATTTAAGCCAGTTATCGCTATTCATGATCGTAGGCTTGCAAGAAACGGCGTTTAAGTCCGACAGCGGCAAAATCTATGATTTCGTAGCTATTAACCGCGAGATGAAAGCGATTCTAGAGAGCAAAGGAGCCCGCATCTCATACAGCGAGCACAATGGGGATCATGTGTGGGGTTTCTGGCAGCAGCACATCCCGGATGCGCTTCGCACTTTTTTGCATGAAGAGGCTTAGACCCAATAAACAGAAAGAAGACCGTACTCCTAACATTTCAAGGAATACGGTCTTCTTGTCTTTTATATAAATTCGCGTTGCTCCGCACCGATTCGTTCGATTAGCTTCGCGCAGCCTTCGGATACCAGTCCATATACCTCGTCGAAATTACCTGTGTAATAAGGGTCCGGCACGTCATCGCCCGTCTTCTCCGGCAGCAGATCCATGAACTTGAACACCTTCGCATGACCATCCGACTTATTGCCGAACAGCTGGCGCACATCGCGCTCATTGTTGCTGTCCATGCAGATAATATAGTCAAACGACTGATAATCCTGGATGAGCACCTGTCTGGCACGCATGCCCGAATACGAGATGCCGTATTCGTCTAGCAGCTTCCTCGTGCCTTCGTGAGGCGGCTTGCCGAGATGCCAATCGCCCGTTCCGGCCGAATCGACCGAAATACGATCCTCCAATTGCTGTTCCTTCAATTGATGCCGAAATACGGCTTCCGCCATCGGCGAGCGGCAAATGTTGCCGAGACATACAAACAATACGTTAATCATTTTGCTTCCTTTCGACTTGCTCTTGATTTGCAGCGGCGGCTCTCTTCTCATCGGTATGAACCGATTGAGCCAGCGCATATTTCAATGACCGGCGCGGCAAGCGCCAGCCATAATGAACGGACAGCATGCGGAAAATAATAACGACCACGAACAAGATCAACAGCTGCGCCGGCGTATGGAACCATCCCAGGCTGATGACAGCGCCTGCCGCCATTGCCCACACGGCGTAGATTTCGTCCCGCAGCACGAGCGGCTTCCGCCCAGCCAGAACGTCTCGAATCATACCGCCGCCGATACCCGTCAGCATCGCAGCAACCATGACTGCGCTCAGCGGATACTTACCCGCCGCGTACAGTGCTCCTTGGATGGCAAACGCCGATAATCCGATCGCATCGAAGAACGCTTCGCTCTTCTTCCACGTCTTGAGCCACCTGACGGGCAGAATAAACGCGATTGTCATCGCAACGACCGCTGTCTTCAGCAGCATGCCCTGTGTCCAAATCGTCGGGATCGGTACGCCAATGAGCAGATTACGAATAACGCCTCCGCCAAAAGCTGTAACTAATCCCAGCACATACACGCCCAAAATATCATACTCTTCTTCCATCGCAACGATGGCTCCACTCACGGCAAACGCTATCGTCCCTATAATGCTGAATACCGTGAAAATATCCATGTCCATCTGAATATTCATCTCATGATGCCCCCGCGTGTCTCCCCGATTCATAATAATCCTTACTCATTGTAGCCGCGGTCTTCATATTCTTCAAGCATTACCTTCATTCATTATGACCGAATCTAAGCTAGTCAACGCACGGCAATCAGAAGTATACTGGCTAAAGCGAAAATCACTGCGACGCAAATCATATACCGAAGGGCTGGCAGATGGAGCAAATGGAACCTACACGTATCGTTATTTTTACCGGTGGCCGACTGGGTAGTTGGGCGTTCGATCTCATAGAGGACGGCGATCTGCTGATCGGTGCAGACGCAGGTGCGCTATTCCTAGCGGAGAACGGGTATAAGCCCAATATCTCGCTTGGCGATTTCGATTCGGTGACGCCTGAGCAGCTTGCTTTCATCCGCGAGATGAGCCGTGAAACGCATGATTACGACCCGATCGATAAAGATTACACCGATACGGAGCTTGCTTGGCGTCTCGCGTTGTCCCGGAATCCACAGCATATCGTTATGGTTGGCGCTCTCGGAACCCGCTTCGATCATTCGCTTGCAAATGTACATTTGCTTCGGATGGCGCAGCAGCAAGGAATTTCTGCCGCAATTATAGACGAGAATAATTGCATTCAGCTTGCATCAGCAGGGACAATTAACCTCATTAACAAAGGTTACACTTACATCTCGCTCCTGCCTTTGACCGAACGAGTGACAGGCATTACGCTGACTGGATTCCAGTATCCGCTTCATGATGCAACGCTTGAGATCGGACAGTCTCTCGGAATCAGTAACAAGCTGCTTGGAGGGCAAGGTTCGATTGTGCTGAGAGAAGGATTGTTGCTTGTGATTGAGAGCCGCGACTAGAGCGTATTAATAGAAACAGCCAGTTCCGCCGCGTAGGTGCGAGGAGCTGGCTGTTGTTGTATGCGCGGAATGTGCGCGACTAGATTAACCCTTCTGTTCGTCCGGCGGCGTGACGATTGTCAGTCCCGGCGCATATTTGCGTTTCATCTGATGACGAACTTTGCGGTTCTCCTTCGATTCGAACACGATATCCATATCATATTCGCCCTCCGGATATAGCTGCTTGCTTGGGATATAGAGCGACAGCCGTTTGCGATTGAAGGTCATCTTCGTCTTCTGAACTTGAACAACGACATCCCCGCGCTCATTCGCTGTTTGATAGACAATCCCGGTTCGCTTCAGCGGATAGATCCACACGCAATCGCCGATTTCGAATGGCTTCTTCGCCCCATCTTGCGGCTCTTCACTCGCTTGAGCTGTTTTCGGGCGCTTCGCTTTGTTCTCTCGCTCAGGAACAGGCTTTGTTTCAATTGCTTCAAATGCCAACTCATCTTCTGCAACTATAGATCCTGCGGCAGATCGCGCCGTTGCTCTAAGCCGCTCTTCAGCTCGCTGAACGACCTTCTCCGGCAAGCCGAACCGTCTTGCGATAGCAAGGGCGTAACTGTCTCCCGCCTCGCCGACTTCCAGCTGATAGATTGGCTTCAGCGTCTCTGCATCGAATGCCATCCTTGCATTCGTACATCCCTTCGTGCGAGCGGCAAATCGTTTAATCTCGTTAAAATGTGTCGTAGCCGCAACGAGAGAGCCCCGCTGGAGCAGCTCTTCGAGGACGGCAATGGCGAGCGCAATGCCTTCGCCCGGGTCTGTTCCAGCCGCGAGCTCATCGAGCAGAATGAGCGATCTTGCATTCGCCCCGCGAAGCATTTCGCTCAGGCAGTCCATATGCGCGGAGAATGTGCTGAGCGACTGTTCGATGCTCTGACCGTCGCCGACATCGGCCTGAATCGATTGGAAGAGTCCCAGCTCTGTGCCTGGCTGCGCCGGGATCAGCAGGCCCGCTTGCGTCATAAGCGCGAACAAGCCGATCGTCTTGAGTGCGACCGTCTTGCCGCCCGTGTTCGGCCCAGTGATAATAAGCTGCCGCCACTCTCCGCCGATTTCGACCGTCAGCGGCACTGCCTTCTCTCCCAAGAGCGGATGGCGAGCTCCAACGAGCCGCACATAAGGCTTCTCGGCGATCGCCGCAGCAATGCCATTGTAAGTGCGGCCCAGCTTCCCTCTCGCGAAGATGAAATCAAACGAAGCCATCGCTTCCACATTCCACTTCAGCTTCGGACCTTGTTCCTCTGCGAGATCGGACAATTGCGATAGGATAGCCGTCCGCTCCCGCTCCTCCTCGGACTTCCACATCTGCCACTCTACTTGCAGGTCGGCGACATCGACCG
The DNA here is from genome assembly GCF_056269245.1 of Paenibacillus sp. J31R98. Lineage (NCBI taxonomy): Bacteria > Bacillati > Bacillota > Bacilli > Caryophanales > Paenibacillaceae > Paenibacillus > Paenibacillus sp. J31R98. The sequence continues at coordinate 736,294 of NZ_JBWDNO010000001.1, read as the reverse complement.
GCTCAACGAACAGAGTCTGACCGCTCGCCGATTCATCCCAGACGGTGCCCGGCACTTGCTTACGCAGCTCGCGTTTCACAGGAAGTACGAAATGACCGTTACGCTTGCTGACTAGCGGATCTTGCAGCGCGGACTTGTATTTGCCAAGCAGCTGGTTCAGCTTGCGCTCAATCCGATCCTCTGCAGCAGCCAGATGTCTGCGAATATCGCCAAGCGCAGGCGACGCCAGATCGGTCAGCACACCGTGCCGGATACAACGATCCAGCTCTTGCAGCAGCTCTGGGCAATCATGCATCGAATCAGCATAGCTGCTGATAGTTGGAGCCGTCATCTGCTTGCTCGCCATATACCTCTTCATTTGCGCCACTGAAGTGAGCCATACGGCGAGACTGCCCAGCTCAAGCTCAGAGTAGATTTTGCCTTTGCCGAGTAGCGCCATGAAGCTCTCCATGCCTTCCATCGCCGAGATCGGTACGCTTGCTCCGGTTGCCAGCAAACGGACAGCCTCAGCCGTCTCCGTCAGCCACGCGCTAACCTGACCTGCTTGCGAGCTTGGCTGATGCCGCTCCGCAAGTGCTTTTCCTGGACCTGATACCGTGTAGGATAGCAGCATATCTCTGATTTTATCGAATTCTAATTTCGTCATTGTACGGTTATTCATTGTTCATGATCCATCCTTTGCAATATAAATTTGAACATAAAAAAAACAGGAACGGAAAGCGCATCACGCTTCCCATTCCTGTCTCGTTAATGACGATAAATTGTTCACTGAAGCGGACCACCCACGCGGCATGAGCATAGAAGTCCCTACAATGAAAAAAGCGTGCTCCAAGAGCACGCTAATTTACCGTCCAGCAGGCGGAAATTGTCATGTTCTTAACTCATTGGTCGGCGGAAGCATGACAACTTCACGATGAAATAAACCTGTGGGATTACCACAAATTTATTAACAAAGTGCAAATGTTGTTTCAGCTTATCGCCACTTGAAGCACTTCAGGCTCCAAGTCTTATCCAATTTAGAAGTTAAGAACCATAACCGACATTAAAATTTCCCCTTGCTGCATAAAGTTACTTTTACTATAGCTTTCCAACCATGACGAAGTCAAGCGTACAATCGCCTATACCTATTTTATACAACAACGGTCATCCCCGTTCGGGCATAAGCGACGCCTTCGGGCAGTGCATAATCATGTGCAAGGTCTATATCATGCGACATATGCGTCAGCAACGTTCTGCCTGGCTTAAACTCCTCGATGAGTTCAAGCGCTTCTGTCACATCGTACACTGATCTCGACTCGAACGGAAAGGGTTCCTTGTAGAAATTCGTTCCGAGAATGAGCAGATCCAGCCCTGCAAGGGGCACAAGCTCCTCGCCTTGAAGCGCAATTGAATCCGAACAGTACGCGAAAGCACGTCCCGTAGCCGCATGACTGAAACGGAATGCGTAAGCATGTCCATTCTTGCCATGATTCACGCGCCAGCACAGCACTTCCCACCCGCCAAACTGCAGCAGACCATCGATTGGATGAAAATCAATCTGGTTCGTCAGCCACGGGTATTGGCGCTTGATCGCTTCAATGACGTCTTGCATCGCATATGCCCGTCCTCTGCGTCCAAGCCATCTATTCAAATCCGCCCACTCCGGCAGTCCGCCGATATGGTCGAAATGCGCATGCGTAATTAGCATCGTATCGATCTGCTTGAGCGATGCCCCTTCCATCTGGCTGCGCCAATCCGGGCCGCAGTCGATTAGCATCGTGCCAAACTCTTCATCTGCCAGATGGACAAGCGAGCGAAATCTACGATTCAGACCGCTTCCTCTCGCTTCTTCGCAGACAGCGCAAGAGCAATACACGCGTGGAACCCCCATGGAATCACCTGTTCCCCAGAAGGTGATAGATAGGGTCATGAAAATCACTCCTTTGGGTAAATAAACAGCCTTACAGAGGCCTACAGAGGCAGCAGTGCAATCGATGTCTTCGTCTTCAACTGCTCCATCATTGCATACCATTCATCCGGCTTATTCGGAAGCGCAGAATAGTACTCGGTTAGAAAATCAGTGACGAGTGAAGCCGGCAACTCTGTTCTATCTTCGTCCTGCGGCAGGAAGCAGAAGTCCAAGCCGCCCACAGCTGCGCCGTCCTCTTCCCAAGACGGATGCACATATGGGAAATCCAGACGCATGTAGCCGATATGCGACAGCACCTCGCGGCGAACAAAAGGACTCATCGGGTAGATACCGCCGAAGTCAGACTGAGCGAGCGCAGGATTATAGATCTCAGCGAACATGCCGAGCGATTCCGTCTCGCTAGCTGCCGCTAGGCTTGCCAAGTCAGCGCTTCTGCGCTTCATCAGGAAGCGTCCAATGCCGAGTCCCGCACGTCCGATAATGGTGAAGTCCGTCATCGCAACGCGAAGCTTCGGATAGTATCGGTATTCAGTCGTACCGACCACTTCTCCTTCATGCACAGCGACGTATACGTGGATGCTGTCGTCCTGAAGCGGACCCTCCCATTTCTCATAGGCATACACCTCTTCAGGCGGGAACACGGTTTCAAGCAGCTTGTGCATGCTTGCAAACAGCGGATCATGAATGGATTTAATACGGATATAGTCCAAGTTCAATACTTCCTCTCAGTGATATAGTTTAGGTTATAAAAGGATTGCGCCATTCCATTAGAGCAGCATAGTCGCAGGATTCCTCATCTTCCAAATAATGCTCCGCTACACCGACCGGCATCCGGCCACACCTTAGCAGAAATGAGATGACGGGATCATTAAACTTCCCATCGACAATCCCCTGCAAGTATTGCTCTGCTGTTACTTCGTCCTGCACTTTATGATACCCCGGCATCCGTCCGCCACCTAGCAAACGAGCCAGCCGCAAATGAACAACAACGTCGTACATAGTAAGCATGAGCCACTTGCCGATTCCGGCTTTGCGCAGCTCCGGAATGACGCATAGATCCACAACATAAAGCGTAGAGCCATGCGGATCGTGATTCGTAATATAGCCGCTGCCGGTGATGGACTCCCAGCTATGTCCGCCTTTCAACTGCTCCTCGCTTACACGAAGCGCAGTCATAGAACCGATGAGCTTGCCGTCCATCTCCGCGCAGATAGCACCTTCCGGGAACAATTCAATATGCTGCTTGAGCTGCTCCTCATTCCACCACAGCTCGGATGGGAATGGCGGCGGGAAGCTTACCCGTTGGATCTCAATCATGCCTTCGATATCTGCAGCCGTGTAATTGCGAATGATGATCTCGATTGGCTTGCCGTTCAAGTAGACGATTAACGATTTACGCATCTCGCGAAAGTCTCCTCCCTTTCCGTCAATGCTTACTTCCAATCGCCGTACAGATCTATGCGACGGTCGCGCCAAGTCGTTACAGAACCGGCTGCGCGAACGTCATGCAGAAGCTGAACGTTGAGGTCAGCCACAACAAGCATGTCATCGTTAATAATGCCTTCGGTCATGATGCCTGCTGGAGGAAACGGAATGTCATTAGGCGAAATAACGGCAGCTTGTCCGAAGTTCGCACGCATGAAATCAACTTTGCGCAACGCGCCGACCGTGCCTGTCGTGACGATATACACTTGATTCTCGACGGCTCTAGCATGGCAGCAATAGCGAACGCGGTAGAAGCCATGGCGGTCATCCGTGCAAGATGGGCAGAAAATAATATCAGCGCCTTTAGCTCTCGCCATCCGAACGATCTCTGGGAACTCGATATCATAACAAGTCAGCATCGCGATTGTGCCAAACTCCGTATCAAACACTTGCAAGCCATCTCCAGGCTGCATGTTCCATTCATCACGCTCGGTCGGAGTCATATGCAGCTTCGCTTGCCGCTCGACGCGGCCGTCCGGATAGAAGAGATGCGCTGCATTATTCAGCTTGCCGCCGCCAACATCAATGACATGCGTGCCGCCGATGATGTGCATGTTGTACTCAGCCGCAAGCGACTGGAACAGCGCGATATAGCGGTCTGTAAACTCTGGCAACCGCTCAATTGAAAGCGGGCGGCCTTGCTCATCTCCGATCGAGAGTAGCTGCGTCGTAAAAAATTCCGGAAACAAGACGAACTGTACGCCGTATTCCGAAGCGTTCCTCACATAGTGCGTCGATTGCGCGGCAAAATCTTCAAAGCTCTCAATATCCGCGAGCTTGTATTGCACGGCGCTTACACGTAAACTGCTCATTTGGCATCCCCTATTCGTTTATTTCTTCTGCGGCAGCGCGACCGAAATCGTCGTCCCTTGCTCCGGCTTGCTGAACACGTCGATCTTGCCCTCATGCAGATCGACGATCCGTTTGGCAATGGATAAGCCAAGGCCTGCTCCCCCGGTGGTCCGGCTTCTCGCCCCGTCGACGCGGTAGAACCGCTCGAACAGATTCGGCATCTCATCCTCAGGAATACCGATCCCTTTGTCCGACACGGACAGTCGAACGATACCTTTGTTTATCGATAACGTAATATCGATAGCGTCTTTACTGTATTTAATGGCATTATCGATCAGAATAACGAGCAGCTGGCGAATCTTGTCCTTGTCGCCGTTCAGCCTTACATCCTGCTTGCCCGTATGTACCCGAATCATCCTCTGGAAAGTCAAATGCAGCATATCCGCAGTCTCATCCGCCAGCTGTACGAGATTGAAGCTCTCGATGTTGAGCCAGTCTTCCTGCTCCGCTTGCGCCAGCTGCAGCATCGACTTCGTCAAGTTCTGCAGGCGCTGCGATTCCTTGCTGATCGCTTCAATCGCTTCATCGCGAATATTCGCATCATCGCGCCCCCATCGCTTCAGCATGCCGGCGTAGCTGCTAATAACCGTAAGCGGCGTCTTCAGTTCATGCGATGCGTCAGCGACGAACTGCTTCTGCCGCTCGAACTGCCGATCAAGCCGGTTAATCATCTGATTGAACGCGCGCGCCAGCTGCAGCAGCTCGGCAGACTGATCGCGCTGCGCAAGCTCTATCTGTCGCAGCTTGCCGCTTCTGTCGATCTCCCTCATCGTCTGGACCATATGTTGAATCGGCGAGGTGAGCCTGGAGGTAAACCAATAAGTCCCGAAGATGGCGAACAGAATCGCGCCGATACTCGTAATCGTCAGCGCAATGACAAGCACTTGCAAGTAGCTGTCCAGCAGCTGCAGCTTGCGATAAATCTCCAGCGTGCCGATCACTTCGTTGTTCTTGTAGAGCGGCACTTTCATATAGAGCACTCTTCGTCCTTCGATGAAGAACATGCCCGTATCGTGCTTATCTGTAAACACGGGCTTCAGCGCAAGCAGCTCGGGATCGGACCCTTGCGAATTAAGAATCTTGCCGCTGCTGTTCACAATGCGCATCAACTCATCGACATTATAATAATCCCGAAGCAAATCTGCGTTCGACAGCTGCGTCGGTTCGCTGATCCGCCTATCCTCGAGCAGGATATTCACTTTATTCGTAAGCAGCTGATCTTCGCTTCTCATCGTAATTTTGATTACAAATAAATAGACGAATATATTAAACAAGATGAGAATGAAGATCAGCCAAAAGATGGTAAAGAACGTAAACCTTCTTCGCAGCGTCATGCATCCGGCTCCTTCAGCATATAGCCGACGCCGCGCACGGTATGTATGAGCTTATGCCGATAGCCTTTATCAATCTTCTGCCGCAAATATCGAATGTACACATCAACAAGATTCGTCTCGCCGATGAAATCATAGCCCCATACTTCTGACAAAATATCTTCCCGCGATTTCTCATCATTCCGATGCTCCGCCAAGTAAACGAGCAGCTCGAATTCACGTGGCGTGAGCTCGATCAGCACATCTTTGCGATACACCTTGCGCGTACGCAGCTCGATCGACAGGTCTGCCACTTTAAGCACATCCGGGCTCTCCACTTCCTTCGGCTGAGCTTGGAAGATTCGCAGCAGATTGCGGACTCGCGCCAGCAGCTCCTCCATTGCGAATGGCTTCGTAATATAATCATTAGCGCCATGCTCAAAGCCGCTTACTTTATCGGGAATTGTATCACGTGCAGTCAGCAAAATAATCGGAATCGGATTGCCGGACTGGCGAATTCTGCGCAGCACTTCAATACCGTTCAGCTCAGGCAGCATCACATCCAGCAGCAGCATATCCCATTCGCCGTTCGTCGCTTGCTCAAGGCCGCTCCTGCCATCAGCAGCGCGACCGACGACATAACCTTCATGTTCCAGCTCCAATTGGAGGACTCGCGCAATGCCATCTTCATCTTCGATGACTAGAATGCGTTCGTTCATTCTTGGTTCGCACCCACTTCGTAGTAGACTTCTTCACTATCATAAAGAAGCAGATGAGCCAATGCAAGCATTAGCGAGCCTTGTCGATCCGTGCTATGAGCGGGTTTAGAGCACGTTCTAGCTGTGGAAGCCAGCTTCGAATCGCGGTCGCCCATTCCCCTGACCATTGCTGCTGCACCCAATTCTCAGCCGGCAACAGCGGGATTTCGCATAATGGTTTCTTCGGCATTGCACTGATCCATTCGCTGCGATAACGGAACTTCATGGCTTTGTTCGCAAGCCAGTAAGTCTCTCGGCCTGCCTTGTCACGCTCATAGCTGATACGTTCGGCCGTCTTCATACGATGGTGGGTCCATTTGGACACCGTAGGATCAACTACGAATACAAGCATGTCGCATTGAATCAACTCTAACTCCATCTCCCGAGCCATGTCGGACGCCATAGACGACCCTGCGGGGGAAGTCCATTTGCTAGAGACATCCGTCAGCTGGACCGGTGCTGCAATGGATGCGCACAGTATCTTATATTGCATAGCAGAGTCGAGGTTTGACTGCAAGAGCGCAGGTTCGAGCGCGAACCATTGGAGATGACGCGACGCGGACGAGTAGAAACTGCGGTACATTGGCACTGTGAGTCTGGCGGTGTGCTGCTGTGCCGGCTGCGCCAGAAGCGCATGCCATTCCGGCTCCAGCTCGGGATGCTCAATCGCCGCACAAGGGATTTGGCGCGCGTGAAGCAAGTGAGCAAGCGTCAATGTAACGAAGGTCCCGCCCGCCCCTGGCGATAACGAAGCAACGATAATGTTCTGCTTTCGGGAGGCCTGAGCCCGTTCATCGCAACCTGCGCTTATAGATGGCAGGATGGAAAGACATTTCGCAAGCTCGTTCTGTGCTTCTTTGACATTGCTATACCTGAGGCTCTGATGCGGTTCAATCATCCGGCTGATTACGGATGCTAGTTCTTTGGGTACATGAGTCAATTCGCGAAGAGCAGAATTCGGCGGCATTCCAGCATGAATAGCCACTTTTCTCCCGCCACTAAGCATGTAATAGAGCAGCGCTCCTAACCCGAATATGTCCGTGCGAATATCACTCTGCTGCTCACCTTCCTGTTCAGGAGCGGCAAAGCCCGGGGTACCCAGCTTCACCGTGTCCTGTTCCTTCCCAGGCTTGTATACCCGCGCAATGCCCAAATCAATCAAGCGCACAAAGCCGCTCCGGTCGATCATCACGTTCGTAGGCTTCAAGTCACGATGAATAATGGCCGGTTCCCTCGTGTGCAGGTAATGCAGCGCATCCGCCAGCTGCATGCCTATATCTGCTGCCTGGGCAGCAGGTATGATTCCATCGTGCTGTGCCAGATATGCCTGTAGAGTCATGCCTTCGATATAATCCATGACCAGAAGCTCATGACCGTACTGATCCGGCGAAAAATAATCTATGATAAGCGGTAGATGCGGATGGTTCAGACGCATAAGCAGTCCTGCTTCTTCAGCACTGCTTGATGGGTGACCGGCGTTAATAAGGCTCACTTTGATAGCCCGAAGCTTGCCTTGCAGACGGAGATCCTCAGCTGCATATACCTCGCCCATTCCTCCGCGTCCAATACGTCCAATGATCCGATAACGCCCGCCGATGATGTCGCCAGACTCATAGCTGCGAACTGCATGTTCATTCCGTGCCATGTCGTTCATGTCTTCAATCCCTCCTGATCCATAAACACAAAAAGCACCCCGAATGAACAACTGCCGGGCAGTCGATTCAATCGGGATGCTTTCCCATGTTCGTTATATAGTCGCGCTACTTCTTTACCAAGTATAACGTAATTTCGTCACGGTTGTGGAACAATTGCTTCGCCCGCTTCAGCTCGAAGGCGCTCTCAAGCTTCGCGATGACATCGCGGATCGTCTGAAGCGGCTTCTTATGCATCAGCTTCAGTGTAATGATTGCGGTCGCGCCATCCGCCAGTGCGTCCGACTTCTCAAGCACAAGCTTCGCCATCTGCATCGGGCTCCAGCTCATATCGCAGACGAGAAGATCGAACGTTCCCGGTTCAAAATTCACATCCGACGCGTTCTTCTTCATCGCTGTCAGCCTTGGATAGGCCGAAAGTGACGGATGTAGATTAGCCGGGTCGATGGAGGTTACACGCAGTCCGCGCTCAAGCAGCAGCTGAGTCCATCCGCCTGGCGCAGCGCCGATATCGACCGCTTGCCGGTAGGTCTCAAAGTATAGCTTGAACGCACGCTCTGCCTCGAGCAGCTTGAATTTCGCCCGCGAAATCTGCCCTTCTTCGCGTTGAAAACGCACAGCGCCTCCAGGCCAATCGGACAGCTGTTCAGCCGGAGTTCCCCAGCCGACATAGAGCTCCTCTGCTCCCGCGAAGATCGACAGGATCATGTCAGGCGACTGCATCACAGTCTCAGCGCCGAGCTCCATTAAGACTGCATCCAGAACCGACTTCGTATCGGCAGCGGAATACATGAACGGCGATTTCTCCACGCGGCGAAGATGCACCGCTACGGTTTGATCCACAACGCGCGTGCGTGCGTGGCGAACCAGATCAGACAATGCTTGCAGATCATCTGCACTGCCTTGAATCGGCAAAGCACGTTCTATATGCTGAATGTGCCGCAGGAAGATCGGTTCATTCTTCCGGAGAAGCTCGAGCAGCTCCTCACGTTCAAGCGGTACTTCCATCTTGAATACTTCACCCGCGATAAGCTGGGTGAATTTAATACCATTAACGAACCGGCGCAGTTCTTCCATCGCAAGCGATGCAAAGCCGTGATTCGCTGTCCCTATCCAATGACTCAATTCAATATGCCTCCTGGTAATGCCCGAATCCACGGGCGGTCATCCGCCCATTCTACTTCAACTGGCCAGTCGTATGCACGGCTCAGCCATTCTTTGCTTAGCACTTCTTTCTTCGGTCCCGCTGACAGAATCTGTCCATCCTGCACGAGTGCAACATGCGTGAACAGCGGGATAATTTCCTCCATATGATGCGTAACGTATACCACAGTAATGTCGCGCTTACTCAATCGGCCAAGATCAATTAACAGCTTCTCGCGTTCATAGAGATCAAGACCTGCACAAGGCTCGTCCATAATGAGAATTTTCGGATTCGACATAAGCGCGCGAGCAAGCATTACCTTCTTGCGTTCACCTTGGGAAAGTGTCGCGAGCGTCTGCTCTGCGGTATGCAAGAGCCCAACTTCATCAAGCAGACGAAGAGCCTTCAGACGAACGTCCTCGTCGATCGTTTGATAGAAACGGAGGAAGGCATACTCTCCTGTTGCGACTACTTCCCATACCGGGTCACGCAGCGTCAGCTTCTCAATAATGGATTGGCTGATGTAGCCGACTTCCTTGCGCACTTCCCGCACATCACATTCGCCGAAACGATTGCCGAGTACATCAATTGTACCCGAAGTCGGGAACTGGTACCCCGTCATCATCTCGAGCAGCGTCGTCTTCCCACAGCCGTTGCGGCCGAGGATGACCCAATGCTCGCCTTTGTTCACCTGAAGATTAACGCCACTAAGTATTTGCCGATCCCCACGGCGGAACGTAATGTCCTTTAACGTAATCACAGTATACCCTCCCATATGTATGAAGCCACACTCACCCCGGCATCGGACCGTGATGAATGGTAATATGTAATGGCGCATGCTGAGTAAGTAAATGTATCATCCGCATACGCCCAGCAGGACTTGAAGTATGAAAATAACAAGTGCGCGGATACCGGCCGCTGTCGACAATATACTGCACGACGCTTAGACCGGTAGGCTGTCCCCAGCCGAGATCGAAATCAAGCGACAGAATATCCACTTCCTCATGCTCCAGAAGCAGCTTGCACTCCTCAGCTGTCTTGGCAAGGGCGAATCCCTTGGGACATGGCCGAAAATCATCCAAATAAACGTTAATCAACCTTCAACTCTCCCCTAGACGCCGAATGCGGTCAAGCTGCTGCCGATGTGTACCGTCAGCATCTGACGATGTTTCAAGAACGAAAGGCACCTCTGCAAGAAGCGGCTGCTTGAGCAGCCAGCTTAAGCCCGCTTCGCCAATGTATCCCTCGCCTATACGCGCATGTCGATCACGTTTCTCCCCGCTTGGGTAAACCGAATCGTTCAGATGCACGGCGATCAGATGCTCAAGCACGCCAAGCTCCTTCGCTTTGTGGAACCATTCGGCATCCGGGCTTCCATCCCAAACGCCGCTTGCGAACAGATGACACGTATCGAGGCAAAAGCCGATTTTGTGCGAATCCATAGACAGGCTGCGGATTTGCGCCAGCTCCTCCATTGTCGTCCCCATGAACGTCGAATCGCCGGCTTGGTTCTCAATGAGCAGCTTCGCGCTGCCTTGCCACTGCGATGTGACCGCGCTGAGCGTCAGCACTGCATTGCGGTAGCCTTCAAGAGGATCTGTTCCTTTGTAGACGCCAAAATGAACGACCACTCCCAGCGACCCGCAAGCTTCCGCGATCTCGAGATCGTTCAGCAGCGACAGCACCGTCCTCGCCCGAATCTCAGCGTCCTCTGACGCTACATTCGTCAAGTAAGGCGAGTGAGCGATGGATACCAATCCATTCTCCCGGCAGTATGCGGCACACCTCTGGGCATCCTTCAAATCAGGCGTCTTGAGAGCAAGACTGCGCGGATTCTTCGGAAAATATTGAAATGCATTCGCGCCAAGCTTCTTCACCGTGCGCGCCGCTTGCGCGTAACCGCCCCTCGTCGATACATGAAAGCCGATTCGCATACGTCCGGCTCACCTGTCCTTCTGACATTGGCTGCAGTAGAACACTTTGCGTGAATTAAGCTCTTCTTGCGTGATCGGTGTCCCGCAGTTGACACACGGCTCGCCGCCGCGATCATACACGAGGCAATGCTCATTGTACCCGCCGGTCACCGTATCATTGTTTGTGAGCGGCAGCTCCATATAGCCCCCATACCCTACAGCGCGATTAAGCGTGCTATGCATGGCATTATAGATACGCTCCCACGTTTCGGACTCGATATCCGAAATCCGTGCTGACGGCTTCACACCCGCGACAAAAGCGATCTCATCCGCATAACAGTTGCCGATGCCCGCAATGACGCGCTGCTCGACAAAAGCCGTCTTCAGCGAACCTCGCTTGCCTTTGAACCGCTCGATGAACTTCGGCAATGTTAGCCATTTGTCGAATGGCTCCGGTCCGAGATCGGCAAGTCTCGCACTCGCCTCCTTCACGGAGAGAAGATGCAAATAGCCGAGTCGGAGGCCAATGAAGCACAGGTCGCCAAGCGGGAAACCGATCGTCACTTGGACAGACCGATCAGACCGCTCCGGCATCGTACCGTCATCATTCGGAATATTCGATTCATAGCGGATTAGCCCGCCAAGCATGAGGTGAAGCAGCAGTCGTTTCCCGTTATCGAGATGGAAGAGAAGCATTTTGCCGCGGCGCTCGACGAACCAGACCGTTCGGCCGACAAGCTCCGCTTCGAATGTCTCTACGGGTACGTTGATCGACTTCTCTCTGGTGACGGCGACCTTCACAATGGGCTGGCCAGATATGCGCTGTGCCAGCATCGAGCGATAATGTTCCATTTCCGGATATTCCGGCATCGTACAACTTCCTTCCTATCGGCGTTTAAGAACGCGCCAGCTGATCACTAATATATTGCTTTAATTGATATAAGTCATGAATAATGACGTCTGCTTCGCAGCCTGCACGGGCTAGCAGCTCTTTATAATTGTCGCCAGTTGCGAGTCCGGTTAAAACAAGGATCGATTTGCAGCCTGCTGCGTGTCCCGCAGCAATATCGGTTGCCGGATTATCGCCGATTACCCACGCTTCATCCGCATCCAGTCCCATGCGCTGAAGTGCAAAATCCATCAATATCGAAGATGGCTTACCAATCACTGTAGGCTCTACGCCTGTCGCTGCGCGAAGCAGAGCAGAGATCGAGCCTGCTCCTGGAATGAGGCCATGCTCGGAAGGCAGCAGCAAATCCGGGTTCGTAAGTATATAACGTGCGCCGCTGCGTATGAATTGCACCGCTTTGGCGAGTTTATCGTAAGTTAGCTGCCGGTCGATGCCTTGCACGACAATGTCCGGTTCGTCTTCAACGAGCTGCAGACCTGCAGCTTCGAGCGCTGCACGCAAGCCTGATTCGCCGATGACATGCACGCGTGCATTCGGCTGCTGCTGCGCAATGTAGGCTGCCGCTCCTTGCGCCGAGGTGCACACATCCTCCGTGCTTGCGGGAATCCCCATCGCCTGCAGCCGCTCTGCCACAACCTCAGGGGTTGCAGTCGAATTGTTTGTTACGAATAAATACCCTAGCTCCTGTTCACGGAGCATCTGAATAAGTTCATCGGCACCAGGAATCATGATGCCGCCATGATAAAGCGTTCCGTCCAAATCAATGAGCAGACCGCGAAGCGTTTGCGAAGCGCCCATAATCGTCCACTCCTATTCTAGTTGCTTGTCTTTCTTGCGCAGTTTGCCGCGTAATCGATCTATCCGTTTATGAATAAGGTCAAGCTCTGTTCTGCGTTTGCTCTGCACCCGGAGCACAGAGTTCCGTCGCAGCGCGATCGAATGCGCTTCCTCTGCTAGCGAGAGCGCAGCTTGAAGCTCTTTCGTCCGGTGCTCATAATACATCGCAAGCTCGATATGAGCCTCATAATCCGGCCAATTGGCAGCTTCTGCATCTTGCACAGCCTTCTGCCACAATAACACAGCACGCTCCCAATTTCCACATTTCTTGTCCCGCTCCGCGAGCATGCACAAGCATTTGGGAGAGATTCGAGGATGCTCTTCCAGAAGCGCATATAGTGGCTCTGCAAGCTCCGTCTTCCCCATCCGCTCAAGCCATAGACCTGTGCGAAGCAGCTCCTCCGCTTCACTTGGCAGTGCAACCTGCTTACCAAGCCCGCCGCTCAGCAAGTGACCGAACCGGATTGCCAGTACGGCGAGCGATAGCATATCTATTTCGTTGTGCTCGAATACGCCAAGCAGCGGCTGCGGCTTCCCATCTGCGAGATATCGAAAATAGATCTCAGGCGCCATCGAACCAGGCACATCGTCTTCCCTCGTGATGCCCAGCCGTTCCTCCTCAACGCGGCTTAGCTTGCAGGAAACAAGCGTATTACGCCAAATAGACCGAGACGGGTGCAGCAGATCAACATGAATCGGTTCCCACTCGAAGGAGCGGAAACCATTTAGTATAAAACGATTATGAAGGACAGGCCAATCGAAGGTTCTGCCATTATAGGTGACGAGATGCGTGAAGCTTGGCAGCAAGTTGCACAAGTAGCCGATCATCGCTCGTTCCTCTGCAGGATGGCGAATCAGCATCTGTTCGACGACGAAGACGTCTTCCTGCAAATAAGCAAGACCGACCATGAAGGGCACATTCCCGGTGCCCACGCCTAGCCCCGTCGTCTCAAGATCGAGGAATAGGAGGTTGGTATAGTCCAGCCGCGACTGCTCCGGCTTACGGAATACGTCCAGATACAGCTGCGTTTCTTCCAGTTCCTCCAGCCGATGAATGCCGTGACGGTGCATCAGCGGATAACGGGTCTCTCGGACAAGGAAAGTGCCCTCCGTCGATTCGACGATGCGAACATTCAGCTCTTCCCAGTCAGCGGACAACTCAGATGCCGAGTCGGCAGCGGCAGGCGCCGATGACGGCGGCAACTCTTCATTCGTGACAGCTGCTGCCGAATCCAGCGTTTCTTCCCTTTCATCCGTAACCATCCCCGCAAGCCGTTCTGCTTGAGCAGCCGCGCTGCTGCGCATCCTTAGCAGCTTATCGCGCAGCCCGCTCATGATGACACGCCTGCTTCCTTAAGAATTAAAGCTGCGCTAGTAGTTGGATGCTTCTTCGCTTTCCATTTATACCATTTATTTCTGTTCCAATACATGCCGGGCACCCGTCCTCACATACGCATTTTCCGATAAGGTTCTTTGCTGCTTCCTTAATTTCGTCGAAGCGCTTATACACTTCTTCAGCCAGTCCGATACCGCCAGGGTAATGATCGTAAAGAAACACGGTAGGAAGCCCGGAATGCGAAGCCTTAATTTGGGATACAACATGGATGTCATTGCGATCACACATGACCATAACAGGCACGATATGCCGCAGCACGTTTGCAATGCCTAGCAATAACTGTTCCAACGTCTTCACGCCTAGTTCAGGGTCTACTTCCTTTAACTCGAGCCAAGCTGAGCTGGTATGCAATTCTTCTTCCGGAAGATGAATTGGACCGCTGCCGATGTTCTCTCCGGTCGTTAGTTTGATTTTCTTAAATATAGTAGGTATCGCATTTATGGAAACATCTCCATAATGAAGAGCGGCCTTATTCCGATTGGCGGTTCGGTCTATTTCCAGTACCTTAAGCTGTACAGCCAGGTTAGCGTCTGTATAGTACTCGACGTCCACCTCGCGAACGTAAGCTTTCTTGTGGTCCCAGTCCAGCTTCTCGACTTGGAATTGAACCCCTTCGTGCAAATAGATGGCCTCGTCGTGCAGCAAGGTCATGGCGCTAAAACGGTCCATTTCCCCGATAATTCTTACATCCGCGACATTCGATTGGTCTACGATGACTACGTTTTCCTGCGAAGCAGAGCGCAAGCTAATGGTATTCGCCGGGAAAGACTGATTGGCCCAGTAATACGTGTCACCGTTCTTATGCAGGATCCGATCCTCTACCAGATAGTCCATGATATCCGTTACGTCAAGCGTCCCAAATTCCTCGCTGTCCTTGAAAGGCAATTCATACGCGGCGCACCGCAAATGATCAACAAGGATGATAAGATTCTCGGGGTTGATCCGCGCGGATTCCGGGTTGCGTTCGAAGAAATAATCGGGATTGTTTACGATATATTGGTCTATCGGAGTCGAACTAGCTACCATCACGATGAGGGCTTCGCCATGACGGCGTCCTGCCCGTCCTGCCTGCTGCCAAGTGCTTGCAACGCTTCCTGGATAGCCGTTCATAACGCACACCTGCAGCTGGCCGATATCTACGCCAAGCTCTAATGCATTCGTGCTTACTACGCCCAAGATCTCCCCGGCTCTTAATCCCTTCTCGATTTCTCTACGCTGGTTCGGCAAGTAACCGCCCCGATAGCCTCGAATGGACTTAGAAGAAATCTGATTCTTCACCAGTTCCTGCAGATGACTGAGAATCAACTCTACTCGAACCCGGCTCCTCGCAAAGACAATGGTTTGAATTTTGTTCTTAAGAAACTCCGTCGCCAGATGATTCACTTCCACGGATGCGCTTTTTCTTATATTAAGTGCCTTATTGACGATCGGCGGGTTATAGAATACAAAATGCTTCCTGCCTCTAGGTGCCCCATTATCTTGAATTAGGCGCATCGGCTGCCCAGTCAATTGTTCCGCCAATTCCTTTGGGTTCGCGATTGTAGCAGATGTGCAAATAAATGTGGGATTACTGCCGTAAAACTTGCATATGCGCTTGAGACGGCGCAGCACGTTCGCTACGTGACTCCCGAAAACACCTCTATACGTATGCAGCTCGTCGATAACGACATACTTTAGATTCTCGAACAAGCTAACCCATTTGGTGTGATGCGGCAATATCCCGGAATGCAGCATGTCCGGGTTTGTAATCACGATATGCCCGGCCTTGCGTACAATCTGACGAATAGCAGGCGAAGTATCGCCGTCATAGGTGAAACTCTTAATGTCGATTCCCATTTCATCAATGATTTCATTGAGTTCGCTCTTCTGATCCTGAGAGAGTGCCTTGGTCGGAAAAAGATAAAGCGCTCTGCTTGTATCATCCTTCGCGATCGCTTGCAGCACAGGCAAGTTGTAGCACATGGTTTTGCCTGAAGCCGTCGGCGTGACCGCTACAATGTTCTCTCCTTTTGCGACCGCTTCAAAGGATGTGTACTGGTGGGAATACAGCTGCTCGATCCCACGTTTGGCAAAAGCGGCTCTTATTCGCGGATCTATAGCTTCCGGCATTTCCCTGTACCGAGCTTCCTGTGGTTCGATTTCGTGCCAGTTCACTATATTTTCATTTGCCCTAAGTTCCTGGATAACCTCTGACAAGTTTTTCTTTCTAAAAGTCATCGTTTCAACTCTTTTCTATAGAACGGTTGTTCTCGTAATTATACCCCTTCAATGCCGATCAGTAAAAGCCCCAATGTATGCATAAAAGCAAAAAAACCGTCTTCGCTTGCCCTATCGGACAAACAAAGACGGCGCTATTCTTATACAAAAGGCGGCTCCCACATTTTCTTGTTCCAGCCAACCCGTTCATGAAGGACATTCAAATTCCGATCCAACCTCACGGCAGCGGTGAACGGCATATGCTTCTTATGCCAGAAACGAACATCGCTCCAGATCACCAAGTAGCCGTCCGACTGCTCTTCAACGTTCACATGGATACAAGCAGCAAGATGATGAAAGGCTTGCACGCCGTCTACCCCAATCGTCGCTTCTGCCGCTGCTGCAAGCCTCTCCGGGCTCCTTTTGTACATCTGCGCCTCTTCATGGACGACATTGCGGTTCAAGTTTCCCTTGATGAACGCCTCGCCTGTGTCGATGACAAACTGCCATGCCATACCAAACAAGGTCGGCGTTAGAGTGATTTGCTCGCCCTTCACCTGGTACGCGCGGCATAAGCTTCTGATTACCGATCGGGAGATGAGATATCTCCATAGCAGGTAGAGCAGCGTTGACGCATAGACGAGGAGAAACATCCTCTCTGGGCTCGGCACGGCGCCTGTTATCCAGAGAATCGCAGCAGCTGCGTGCATCGCGAATAGATACGGATCGAATAGGCATAACACATCGAGATGCAGCCATCGCTTCGTGAAGGGTCGCAAGCATTGCACGCCGTAGGCGTTAAACAGATCGAGCGTAATATGGAAGCAGACTGCGATGAACGCCCATAGAATAACGATCCAGCTCCATTGCTGAACACCGAAGAGCCAAGCAATCGGCAAGCCGATGAGTGGCGCCCAGACAAGCGGCGCGGGCAACGAGTGTGTTAATCCGCGATGGTTGCGAATGTACGCCGATCCGCCTTTTAACCGCATGACCGAATCGAAATCAGGAGCATGGCTGCCTAGCAGCGTCGCTGCTAATATCGCATAAAGCAAATCAGGATGCGCACTAACTGTCGGATCCGCGAGCGAGAGGCCTGCTAGCGTCGTGCCAAACAAGAGGTGACTTCCAGTATCCATCCATCATCATCCCTTCGCGAGTCTGCACTATAATGCTTTATCGCCAATAGAGTAACAGCAGACTGTAAAGAGATGATTTCAGAATGATGATGATTTTGTAAGCATTGCTAGCGTTAGCGCTTCACGATGAACTCGGCAAAATCCGCAGCAGGCTCAATGTTCGCGAACAGATGTTTAACCCCATCAACCATATCCGCAACTGCTTCATCGTCGAAACGCGAGCTAAAATGCGTCACGATAAGCCGCTTCGCGCCTGCCTTCTGTGCAATCTCAGCAGCCTGGCGAATGGTCGAATGCCCATACGCCTCCGCCTTCTCCTCCATGCCACCTGCGAAAGTTGCCTCATGCACGAGCAAATCTGCGCCGCGCGCAAGCAGGGCCGCATTGTCACATGGCTTCGTATCGCCAAGAATAGTGATGATCCGACCGTTGATTGGAGGTCCCACTACTTCAGCTGAACAGACATGACGCCCATCCTCGAGCATAATGTCTTCTCCGCGCTTTAATTTGCCATAAGCAGGACCGGGCTTGACGCCAAGCTCGCCTAGCAAGGTCAGGTTCAGCTGTCCCTGTTGAGACTTCTCTGTGATTCGGTAGCCAAAGCAAGGCATGCGATGCTCGAGCGCAGCGGCTTCCACGATAAACCGGCTATCTTCCACAACTACGCCTTCTTGCACTTCAATAACCTCGAGATCATAGTTCAGATGAACGCCGCTATGGTGGAAAATAACATCCAGATAAGCCTTCAGCCCCTCTGGTCCATAAATCTGCAGCGGTCCAGCGCCTTCGAAATACGAACGGCTGCTAAGCAGTCCCGGCAAGCCGTACAAATGATCACCATGCAGATGCGTAATGAATATTCGCTCCAGCTTGTTCAGCTTCAGCCCGCTCGCAAGCAGACGATGCTGAGTCCCTTCCCCTGTATCAAACAGCCAAAATCCGCAGAACGGATCAGGCAGCGACAACGCAATCGACGTTACATTGCGCGATTTGGTCGGCCTCCCTGCGCTCGTTCCGAGAAACGTAAGCTTCACTTGCTTTCCCTCCAATCTTCGCCTATAACAATACCCTCCGGAAAGACGGATTAACCGACATTTTCGGAGGGTGGGTATGCGTTACTATATGCTAAGCCTTATCAACGTTGAAGTATTGCGCTTGCGGATGTGCGAACACCATCGCCGATACCGATGCTTCAGGCTCCATCATGAAGCCTTCGGTCAATAGTACTCCGATATCTTCCGGCTTCATCAGCTCGAACAGCGGCTGTTGATCTTCAAGATTCGGACAAGCCGGATAGCCGAACGAAACGCGGATACCTTGGTAACGGGCTCCGTGACGCTGCTTCATCGTCATTTCCGGGTGATCCGGGTAGCCCCATGTATCGCGCATCAGATGATGAACGCGCTCAGCCATTGCTTCCGCCACTTCAAGCGCAACCGATTGAAGCGCATGCGAACGCAAGTAGTCGCCGTTGTCTTTCAATTCAGTCGCTTTCTCACGAACGCCTTCACCGGCTGTAACAACGAGGAAGCCGACGTAATCCATAATGCCGCTCTCTACGGATTTCAAGTAATCCGCTAAACAGAGGTAAGGCTCAACCTGCTGCCTTGGGAATGAGAAGCGCTTGATCTCAACGCCAGGCTGCTGCGGATCATAGATAATAATATCATTGCCCGAAGATTGCGCTGGGAAGAAACGGTACATGCCGTGTGCTTGCAGCATTCCCTTCGCTGCGTCAGCGAGTATGCCGTCAACGGTTTCCTTCAAGTTAACGGCTTTCTCATTGCCTTCGGCGAGCAGTTGATCGACATTGCCTTTCAATCCGAGATGGTGACCAAGCAGCATCTGCATATTGATATACGGCACGATATGCGGAATTGGCACGTTACGCAGCACGTGACGGTCCGTATCCGGCGGAATATACACCGGCGCGTCCTGGTTAATCGAAGACTTCACCGCACGAGACAGCTCAGGCAGCTTCTTCTTCTCTTCTTCTTCGGCACCTCCGGAAGCTTTGAACGCCTCCATCTCTTCCTGATAGACACGGCGAGAATCTGGATTCATCAGCTTGTTCGCGATATCAAGACCATCCATTGCATCCTTCGCATACAACACAAGACCATCATACTCAGGACCAATCCGATTCTTCGTGAATTTGCGAGTAAGCGCAGCGCCGCCTACAAGAATAGGAGCATCAATGCCGGCATTGCGCAGATCCTGTGCCGTCACAACCATCTGCTGAGCGGATTTCACAAGAAGACCGGACAAGCCAATCGCATCTGCCGGTTCCTTGCGGTAAGCCTCGATAAGCTGCTCAGGAGCGACTTTAATGCCAAGGTTTATAATTTTGTAGCCATTATTGGACAGGATGATTTCTACTAGGTTTTTGCCGATATCATGCACGTCGCCCTTAACCGTAGCAAGAATGATCTTCCCTTTGACCGCAGAATCAGCCTTCTCCATGTGCGGTTCCAGATGCGTAACCGAAGCTTTCATGACCTCGGCGCTTTGAAGAACCTCCGCTACGATCAGTTCATTATTATTAAACAGACGACCGACTTCGCTCATGCCCAGCATCAGCGGACCGTTAATAATATCAAGCGGTGCATATTTGGTCAGCGCTTCATCGAGATCCGGGTAAAGCCCTTCCTTCGTGCCTTCTACGATATACGAAGCAAGACGCTCCTCGAGCGATAAGTTGGATACTTTCTCCTTCTTCTCGACCTTCTTCTCACGGAACGCCGCGACGAAAGCCGCCAATGTTTCATCATTCGTGTTGAAGATGAGATCTTCCGCAAGACGGCGCTCATCCTCTGGAATGGATGCATAACGCTCCAGCTTCTCCGTATTCACAATCGCGTAATCAAGACCCGCTTTGGTCGTGTGGTACAGATACACGGAGTTAAGAACCTCGCGGCCAGCGTCCGGCAAGCCGAAGGAGATATTACTTAGGCCAAGAATCGTCTTCGCTCTCGGATATTTCGCCTTGATCATCTTGATACCCTCGATCGTCTCAACCGCAGAACCGATGTACTGTGGATCGCCAGAGCCGACTGGGAACATATTCGGGTCAAAAATAATATCTTCCGGGTTCATCCCATACTTCTCAGTAAGCAGCTCATACGAGCGACTCGCCACTTCCATCTTCGCTTCACGCGATACCGCTTGTCCGCGCTCGTCAATCAGGATACAGACGACAGCTGCGCCGTAGCGATGAATGAGGGGCAATATCTTCTCAAACTTCGATTCGCCATCCTCAAGGTTAATGGAGTTAATGATTGCTTTACCTTGCGAATATTTAAGGCCCAGCTCAATAATGTGATCATACGTCGAGTCGAGCATGAGCGGCACTTTGATTTTCTTTACAACTTCCGGAATGAACTTATGAACCGCATATGCCTCGTCAATATCCGTATCCTGCAAGTTGATATCGATGACATGTGCGCCGCCCTTCACTTGTGCGCGGGCGATTTCCGAAGCTTCATCGAATTTCTCTTCTTTAATGAGACGTTTGAATTTCCGTGATCCGGAAATGTTCGTACGCTCACCAATCATAATCGGACGGTTATCTTCTTCAATATATACCGTCTCGATACCGGAAACTGCTGGCGGATGCTCTCCTAGCTTCGTACGAGGCGCATAGTTCGAGAGGGTCTCCGCGAGCGCGCGAATATGAGCAGGCGTCGTACCGCAGCAGCCGCCGGCAATATTCAGCCAGCCTTGCTCGGCAAAGTCCGCAATCTTCTTCGCAAGCGAAGCCGGCGACTCATGGTAATTTCCGTTCTCATCCGGCAAGCCTGCATTCGGGTAACAGCTGACAGCCGAACGAGCAATGCCTGCGAGCGAGCGGATATGATCGCGCATAAACTCTGGACCTGTCGCACAGTTCAGGCCGATGGAGATCGGGTTCATGTGCTCAAGCGAGATATAGAAGGATTCGATATTTTGACCGGCAAGTGTTGTCCCCATTGGTTCAATCGTACCAGAAATCATGAGCGGGAGCGTGATACCCGTCGATTCAAATGCTTTATGAATGCCGATTGTGCCTGCTTTCACGTTAAGCGTATCTTGGGAGGTTTCGAGAAGGATCGCATCGACGCCACCTTCGATAAGTGCAGCAGTTTGCTCAAAGTAGTCCTCTACGAGTTGATCGAACGTAACTCCGCCTGTAACAGACAATGTCTTCGTCGTCGGACCGAGTGCGCCTGCAACATAACGAGGCTTGTCCGCCGTTGTAAACTTATCCGCTGCAGCGCGAGCGATCCTAGCAGCCGCAAGGTTGATTTCCCGCGCTTTCTCCGGAATATCATACTCCGCCAGTACAACAGCTGTCGCACCGAACGTGTTCGTTTCCAGAATATCCGCACCGGCCTCCAAATAAGCTTCATGAATGCCTTGAATGACATCAGGACGCGTTAGAACGAGCATTTCATTACAGCCATCCAGCTCATCACCGCCAAAATCATCCGGTCCGAGATCAGCCTGCTGAATCATCGTTCCCATAGCACCATCTAGTATAAGAATGCGTCTTTCGAGCATTTCTTTTATTGTGGGTTTCGTCATGGATGCCTTCCTTTCCGTTAAGAAAAATCATTTCCCTATACTCTACCAGAATTCACCGCAAGTGCAAAGAACCTTTTGCAGGTAGCGTGC
The DNA here is from genome assembly GCF_056269245.1 of Paenibacillus sp. J31R98. NCBI lineage: Bacteria > Bacillati > Bacillota > Bacilli > Caryophanales > Paenibacillaceae > Paenibacillus > Paenibacillus sp. J31R98. The sequence goes on along the minus strand of NZ_JBWDNO010000001.1, from coordinate 714,140 downwards.
AGCGCTGTCGACAGGGCAATCAAATTGTTCTATAATTATTCCTATTGGTATTTATGAATTTGTGAAAAGAGGGATTAGAGCGATGGCTGAAATTCGTATTCGCAACACGAACGAGCGTATCTCCGGTGAACAGAATGTTCGCGCGTTTCTAGACAACCAAGAAGTATTGTATGAGCATTGGGATGCAAGCAAGCTTCCTGCAGAGCTTCATAACAAATTCGTTCTATCCGACGAAGAGAAGCAAACGATTCTGTCCACGTTCGATGAAGAGATCCGTGAACTTGCAGCGCGCCGCGGCTATCAAATTTGGGATGTTATCTCCCTCTCGGACGCGACTCCGAACATCGAAGAGCTGCTGAAGAAATTCGAGCAGATTCACACGCACACCGAAGATGAGATTCGCGGTATTGTATCTGGCCGTGGCATCTTTATTATTAAAGGCGACGAGGAGACTGGTTATTTCGACGTTGAGCTGGAAGCTGGCGACGTTATCTCCGTTCCTGAGGACAGAGCGCATTTCTTCACGCTGATGGACAACCGTGAAATTATCGCGGTTCGCCTCTTCATTGAGAAGGATGGCTGGATTGCTACGAATATCGAAGATCCGTCGTTTGAATAACAATTGACTGTCAATGAAGAAGAAGACCTGCCATAACGGCGGGTCTTCTTCTATTAGGTGGCGGCAACTGCATTACACGAGCAGCGGCAGCAGTTCTTCGAGATGCTTGATTTCATGAGTTGGAATGATTTCGTCTGTCCGTTTCATACCGTGGCGGTTAATCCACACGCTAGTCATGCCAATCGTATTCGATCCAAGTATGTCAGTCGTCAGCTTGTCACCAACCATAACGCCATGCTCCGGCTCGACGCCGAGACGCTCAAGCGCGTGGTGGAAGATCTCAGCGGCAGGCTTGCCTTTACCGAATTCGCCCGAGATGATGATGTGGTCAAAATACGGCACAATCGCAGGTACGCCAGCAAGCTTCTCGCGCTGCAGATCTGGCGAGCCATTGGTCAGCAAGAGCAGCTTGTACTTCCCCTTCAGCTGATCGAGGACAGCGAAAGTCTCTTCGTACACGTAAGGACGTTTACGACGCTCCGCTGGGAATTGCTCTGCTAGCTGTGCGCCGAGCTCCGGATTATCAATCCCAAGCGACTTCAAGCCGCGCGTCCAAGCATCGCGGCGGTACCCAGGAGCAAGTTCCTGCAGCATGCGGAATTCCTGTTGTTCGCCTTCGAGGAAGTTCGCCCACAGTCCCTCGAACGGATTAATGCCGATCATCTTCGTGAATGGGAACGTCTCATACGATTCGTAGAGCGCACGCGCTTCGCTGCGAACCGCTTCTTCAAGCGCCTTCGCGTCTACGCCTGTCTGAGCTGCCCCCGCTTCGCAAGTTGCGTCGAACGCTTCCTGCACACTGCGATCATCCCATAGTAGCGTATCATCTAGATCAAATAGAACTGCTTGCTTTGCCATGATTTGCACTCCACTCTCGTATGTTTATTTTTCTGTAAAAGGAATACCATGCTGACTGGCAAACGAACGCAAGCGCTCTGTAATCTGCTCAGTCGGATAGCGGTTAATGAGACGAGAGAACACCCAGTTACCGCCTTTGAGCTGCTCGATCACGACATAGCCACTCTGGACATTGATCGCTTTAATGTTGCTCACATAGATGGAACGATCGCCTGTGAACCGGCGGGAACGGACAAAATCACTGCCTACCCCAAGGTAAGGGCGGCGAAGAACAAAGAGCAGTGCCAATACGACGTAACAGCCGATTGTTACCCAGAACATCGAACCTGTCTCCTTGAAGTTCTCCGAAGTTACAGTCACGATTACATAGAACAGAATGAACAGCAACAGGAACGCTGGCATTAGATAGCTGCGACCTCTGTATGTATCGACGGATGGTGCGCTTGATGATGCGGACATCAGCGGAGCTTGGCCGCGCTTCTTCCGCTGTTTGTTAATTTGAGATTGATTCTTCTGTACTTTACGTTCCCACGATCTTGACAAGGATGTTCCTCCTACAATAAATATTCACGTTAGTAGTGTTGCACGTTCATTACAGAGGTCGAGCGAACTTAGCGATAAACCGGTTCGGATATTCGCTAGGCAATGCGCTAACCTCATCGAGCTGCTTCCAAATCTCTTCCGGCATGTTCCAGCCGATTGCACCCATATTCTCTTCGTACTGTTCAAGCGTACTTGCGCCGAAAATCGGCGACGTGATGCCTTCACGTCTGAGCAGCCATGCCAATGCGACTTGCGCTGGTGTCTTGTCCAGTTCCTTCGCTGCCTGCTTGACTGCTTCAAGTACTTTGAAGTTATTCGAGGACGAACGATTCGCCCAGGAGCTCTCGCCCACTTTGGAAGTGAGACGTCCGCTAGTTGGCTCTTCTGACCCATAGCGGCCTGTTAAGAATCCGCCGCCGAGCGGTGCCCATGGAATAATTCCAACGTTCTCTTCGAGGCACAGCGAGATCATCTCGCGATCCATCTCGCGGCTAACCAAGCTATATTGAGGTTGAATGGAAATAAAGCGAACATAGCGGTTCCAATCACTAACCGCAAGCGACTTCATCAGTTGCCATGCGAAGAAATTAGAGCAGCCGATATAACGGACCTTACCAGCAGTCACAAGATCATCCAGCGCACGCAGCGTCTCTTCGATCGGTGTCGCATGATCCCAGACGTGTACTTGATAGAGGTCTATGTAATCCGTGTCGAGCCGCTTCAAGCTTGCTTCGACTGCATCCAAGATATGCTTGCGAGATACGCCAACGCCATTCGGATTCGTCGATGTTGCGAATCGAACCTTCGTTGCAAGCACAACATCCGAGCGACGGTCTTTAATGGCTCGTCCGACAATCTCCTCTGAACGTCCGCCTACATATACGTTGGCTGTATCCAGGAAATTACCGCCTTGCTCCATGAACCGGTGAACCATACTAATGGAATCTGTCTCGCTAGTTGTATTGCCAAACGTCATCGTTCCCAAACAAAGCTCGGACACAGCCAAGCCGCTTCTGCCTAGTAACCGAAATTCCACGCTCGTCCCCTCCTGCATGATCGAAGTCTTTTAGTGCTTAATCGAACCTCCGCCATTCTCTCCGTTCTCTTCATCTTCCGCCCATTTAATGGTATCCAGTTGATTGCGGAAATTGCTCTTGAAGTTGTCCAAGTATTGTCGGCGAAGCTCGTCTCGTTCTACAAGCTCTTCCGGTGTTAAACCGACGGATTTATTTTTGCGAGAAAGCTCGTTAATACGGGCAATGACTTTGTCTATAGCGTTCATTTCTACTGCACTCCTTTCCCTACCTGAGGTCAACATGTCACCCTTTACTTTGACATTAATAAGGAGCCATTGTCAAGGTAACAGAGGTCTTATTAGAGATAGAAAAAGCCCAAGCGATTCGGTCGCTCAGGCTTAACTTACTCGTTCGTACATTAAATGATAGATGTTATTCAACAGGAACGATTAATGACTGTCCCGCTTGCAGCGTAGCGTTCGATAAGTTGTTCCGCTTCTTCAAGCTATACACCACTTCACGAATGTCTTGTCCTTCCTCACGTACTCGGCCAGCAATATCCCATAGCGTATCGCCTGCTCCGATTACAACGACTTGCTCCAGTACAGTCGGAGCAGAAGGATGCTCGCTACCTGCGTAACTCGTCATCAGCGTCAGCCCCGTGAACAGCAATACGAACAGCAATACTGCAACAGCAAGTCTCACTAGTAGACGTTGTTTGCTAGCGTCATTTCTTACACGCTTCGCTGTACGGTTATTTGTCGTGTTTCCTTTATAAGTAGTTGAGTAAGAAGATATCGTTGTCATCATTCTCCAGCACCCCAAACGTTTGTTCTGTTATCGTTGAATTCAGAATAACACGAACATTTGTTTGTGGTCAAGCCTTTTTGGAACATTTGTTCGTAAAAATACGCGAACTTGTGTTTTTAAGAACTTATGTTTGTACGAACTCCGGTTCTGTGCTATAATTTGACACAAATGAAACTTTGGAGTGATTCCGGTGTCGAAACTTTCAAACCGCCAGCAGGCGATACTAGAATTCATTAAGACGGAAGTACGCGAGAAAGGCTACCCGCCTTCTGTTCGCGAGATCGGCGAAGCAGTTGGACTTGCTTCCAGCTCGACCGTTCACGGCCATCTTGACCGCCTTGAGAAGAAAGGCCTTATCCGCCGCGACCCGACGAAGCCCCGTGCAATCGAGATCTTGGACGGCGACGATAGCGATATCATCCCTTTCCCGCTCGCAATATCCAAAGTGCCTGTCATCGGTAAAGTAACGGCGGGCGTACCGATTACCGCAACTGAGAACATCGAGGACTACTTCCCGCTTCCTGCGGATAAAGTCGGCGATGACACTGTCTTTATTCTTAATGTTATAGGTGAAAGTATGATTGAAGCTGGCATTCATAATGGTGACTATGTCATCGTCCGTCAGCAGCAAACAGCTAATAATGGCGATATCGTTGTCGCCATGACTGAAGAAGATGAAGCAACGGTCAAGACGTTCTACAAGGAGAAGGATCATATTCGCCTTCAACCGGAGAACTCGACGATGGAGCCAATTCGCCTTCGCAACGTATCCATTCTCGGCAAGGTTATTGGCTTGTTCCGCGACATTCATTAATTCGATCTATCACGAAGGGCCATCTGAAGTGCTGCTGCAGCACCTCAGATGGCCCTTCTCTATATCCTCTCACAGAATGTCACTTAACCTACAAGCTCCCGAAATAACAAGCTTTGATACGTAAACTTACTTCGTTTGTACTTAAAGTTCAATGCAACACCTGAGAAGGCGATTAGAATTCGCTTGAGAGCGATCGTTCTAACCTTGCGGCGCACCAACCATCTCAGCCGTTTGATGTTACGATTATTAACTGCTCTCGCGACGGCTGCTGCGTATGCGCTCGAGGTTCGAAGAGCGCAATAGAATGGTAATATCGCTCTGGCGATCATTCGGTGAATCGGCGTCGAGAATGTAAATTGCGTCGTTCCCGGCGGGATCGTTAACCCATCGGAATATTGGATTATCGGATCCGGAAATTCAAAGTCAAAGAAATATCCGATTCCGTTCGATGATAAACTGCTCAGCTTTGCCGAAGGCGCAACAGACTTGAACATTTTCGCTAACGTATCGATGTCCGTTGTACGAACCGCCTTTGACCATTTTAGCGCAAATGAATAATTGCACGCGATCTTTCGATAGAACGGAATCATAATCCCCGCAACCTTCCGAAGTATTGCTCCAGTCAGCCGAAATTGCCCGTCCGTTGTCACTATTTCACTCATGAATGCCGCCTTCTCTCTCATACCCTCTTAGCATGTATTGTATGCGGGACAGAAGTCACGGGTGAAGAGATGAAGCGCTGTACATATCGCTTGAACTACACTAAAACACTTAAAAAACCTAAAGAACGAATAGCGAAAATCGCATATGTACACATTTCTCGTGAACAATGTTGCCTAAATCAACACTTATCAAAATGTGTTCATTGATTTTTGAAGGGTTCGCATTATTATTTGCAGGTAGCGTATGAAAGCAGCAGATCAAATCAGTGAAACCAGACACGAGAGGAAGTTACACATGAACGTGCAGACGAGACAGCAATTTACGGAAACCATTAATCGACTCTTCGAATTTGCAGCAAAGAAGCACCGAACATTTAGTGTACCAACGGATAGCGATATAAATGCGAGCTTCGACGCGTTGAGTGAGCAGGAGTTGAAACTGACGGCTAATGAGCTCCTGAAGCTTTATGACGAAGTGCTAAACGAGGAAGATGAACCGCAGCATGCCGTTCCACGTGAACAGCCTCAGCTATATATACCACAGGGAATGGAAGTCGCGTTGCCGTCGAAGGACATTTAATTGCAGCAGCTGAAGCAAATATTCCAAACAAAGAAAAAGCCTCGATGCATTTCAGCATCGAGGCTTTCGTTTTTAGAACAGTGTTAGGTACTGATCGCGTTCCCACTCGTGGATCTGCGTTTTGTACATATCCCACTCGATTTCTTTCAATTCATAGAAATGTGCAAGCGCGTGATCGCCAAGCGCGTCGCAGATAACTTCGCTGCGAAGCAGCTCTGTCAACGCTTCTCTCAGATCGCCCGGCAAGCTCGGGATACCTTCGTCGATACGCTCTTCGTCCGTCATCACATAGATGTTACGGTCTGTAGGAGCTGGCAGCGGAGTCTTGTTCTTGATGCCATCAAGGCCGGCTTTCAGCATAACAGCAAGCGCGAGGTAAGGGTTCGCCGCAGGGTCCGGGCTGCGCACTTCGACACGTGTGCTTAGGCCACGGGATGCTGGAATACGAATCATCGGGCTGCGGTTGCTTGCAGACCAAGCTACATAACAAGGTGCTTCGTAACCAGGTACGAGACGCTTGTACGAGTTAACGGTAGGGTTCGTAATCGCTGCGAACGCACGAGCATGGCGGAGTACGCCTGCCATGTAGTAACGAGCCGTTTGGCTAAGGCCAAGCTTATCGCTCTCATCATAGAATGCATTCACGTTGCCGCGGAACAGCGATTGGTGACAGTGCATACCGGAACCGTTCACGCCAAACAGCGGTTTAGGCATGAATGTCGCGTGCAGACCATGTTGACGCGCAATCGTCTTAACGACGAGCTTGAACGTCTGGATTTGGTCCGCAGCTTTAATTGCATCAGCATATTTGAAGTCGATTTCGTGCTGACCTGGAGCCACTTCATGGTGAGAAGCTTCAATCTCGAAGCCCATCTCTTCCAGAGTCAATACGATCTCGCGGCGGCAGTTCTCGCCAAGATCCATCGGAGCAAGGTCGAAGTAACCGCCTTGGTCGTTAAGTTCTGTCGTTGGATTGCCATTCGCATCAGTCTTGAACAGGAAGAATTCTGGCTCTGGACCAACATTCATCGCTGTGTAGCCAAGCTCTTCTGCTTCTTTCAGCGCACGTTTCAGAATACCGCGCGGGTCGCCTGCGAACGGCGTGCCGTCAGGCATATATACGTCACAGATCAAACGGGCAATGCGATCTTCCGCTACCCATGGGAATACAACCCAAGTATCAAGGTCCGGATATAGGTACATATCGGATTCTTCAATACGCACATAACCTTCGATCGAAGAACCGTCAAACATCATTTTGTTATCGAGTGCCTTCTCTAACTGACTAACTGGAATTTCAACGTTCTTAATCGTTCCAAGCAAGTCGGTGAACTGAAGACGAATAAAGCGGACATTCTGTTCCTTGGCGATACGTCTGATGTCATCTTTGGTGTAGCTCACTCAAATCATCTCCTTAGGCGAATGTTTGTTAGTGTTACTTCTTGTTATAGAAACGGGACAGCTGACCTTGAATCATCGAAGCTTTGCCCGGTCTCTTCTCAAGCAGCTGTTGTTTCAGCAAACGGTGCAGCTGTGCATCTGACAGCTCGCGTCGCTTCACTTCAGACAGCTCGCTGACGACTGTCGCGTCTTCGGATTCCTTCGAAACGGGGTTCATCACTTGCTTAATGCCTGCAATGTTAACGCCCTTCTCAATCAATGATTTGATCTCCAATAGCCGCTCTACGTCGTTGAACGAGAAGAGCCGTTGGTTCCCGCCTGTCCGAGCTGGAACAATCAATTCATGCTGCTCATAGTAACGGATCTGCCTAGCGGTCAAGTCAGTCAACTTCATCACGATGCCGATTGGAAACAGCGCCATATTTCTGCGTATTTCGTCACCCATGTCGCATCAACCTTCCAGTATCTGATATATACTTACATTGTACCGCCATGCCAAAAACGTGTCAAGTTGTGTAAGGTTTAATTACAACTAATTCTCGTTCGGCGAGCACAGTTAAAGCATTCAGAACACCATATTTGACGTGGGCATACGTGAGTCCGCCTTGCATATACGCAATATATGGCTCGCGAATAGGAGCGTCCGCAGATAACTCCAAGCTGCCACCCTGCATGAAGGTACCTGCCGCCATGATGACAGGATGTTCATAGCCAGGCATATCCCATGGCTCTGGCACGACATGTGCATCTACAGCGGATGCGCGCTGCACGCCTTGTACGAAAGCGATTAATTGCTCCGCGCGGTCGAATCGGATTGCTTGAATGAGATCCGTACGCGGCGCATCATAACGAGGATTGCTCTCGAATCCAAGCATCTCGAACATCGCAGCGCCAAATACGCTTCCCTTAATCGCTTGTCCCACAAGATGCGGCGCCAAGAAGAATCCTTGATACATTGCCCGAAGCGTGCCGAGCGTTGCCCCAACCTCGCCTCCGATCCCAGGTGCTGTAAGCCGATAAGCGGTTAAGTCCACCGCTTTCTGCGTACCAGCCACATAGCCCCCAGTCGGCGCAAGTCCACCGCCCGGATTCTTAATCAGCGAGCCAGCCATAAGGTCAACGCCTACTTCAGTCGGCTCAAGCTCTTCTGTAAATTCTCCATAGCAGTTATCGACGAACACGTATACATCCGGCTTCAATGCTTTAATCCGCTTTACCATGTCCCCGATCTGAGCCACCGTGTAGGAGGAGCGCCAGTCATAGCCGCGTGAACGCTGAATGCCGATCACTTTCGTGCGTTCATTCATGCGTGCCGCTACCGTCTCCCAATCAATCTCCCCATCAGCGAGCGGCGCCACTTCCCCATATCCGATGCCGAAATCCTGCAAAGAGCCTTTGCCGTCACCTGGCTTGCCAATGACCTTATGCAAGGTGTCGTACGGTCTGCCGGTAATGTAGAGAAGCTCGTCCCCTGGGCGCAGCAGGCCGAACAACGCGCAGCTTATTGTATGTGTACCCGAAACAAAATGCGGCCGAACCAGAGCAGCTTCCGCGCCCATCACATCCGCATAAACAAGATCGAGTATTTCTCTACCCGTATCATTGTATCCATATCCAGTAGATCCATTAAAATGAAAATCACTTACTTTGTGCTTCTGAAACGCTGCGATGACTTTCCACTGATTGCGCTCAGCGATGCCATCAATAGAACGAAAAACAGGGGCGGCCTGCGTCTCCGCAGCCTCCGCCCACTTGGTTAATTCCAGCCAACTTTCACTTTCATGCTGCCTCACGATAGATGTCTCTCCTCAATAGTTCCTTCGTTATACCTGTTCCACGAAAGCTTCCAGCTTATGCCCGTGTACTTCATAATCTTGCTTGCTTAGCTGCACAGTCAGCCGCATATTATCGCCATCTACGGACTGTTCGATGACATCACCGGTCCGGTACACAAGAGCGATGAGATCACCGCGTTCAGCCGGCAGCATAAAGGTCTTCGTATCCCCAGTCAACCGATCTTGAATCGTCTGCTTCAAACGGAGCAATTCATCTTTGTTGAACGCGCTCATGACGAGCGTATCTTGTCCGTTCGCAGGCAGCAGCTGCGATTCGATATCCTCGCACATATCAATCTTGTTATAGATCATCAGCGTCGGCTTGCCGGCCGCTCCGAGATCGCTTAGAATCCGCTCTACTACGCGGATTTGCTCCTCGCGCATAATGGATGAGCTATCAATGACATGCAGAACGAGATCCGCTTCGCATACCTCTTCCAGTGTTGCCCGGAATGCCGCGACCAAGTCATGAGGCAAGTTCTGAATAAATCCAACCGTATCGGTAAGAATCACTTCTTTGCCACTTGGCAGCTCCAGCGTTCTCGAGGTTGGGTCCAAAGTTGCGAACAATTGGTTCTCAACGTAAACATCCGCGGCTGTCAGCTCACGAAGCAGCGTCGATTTGCCGGCATTCGTATAACCAACCAATGCAACCTGCTGTACGCCAGACTTCTTCCTACGTTCACGGTGCAGCGTCCGATGGCGGACAACCTCGTCTAGCACATGCTTCAGATCGGAGATCCGATCCCGGATATGACGGCGATCCGTCTCCAGCTTCGATTCACCGGGACCTCTCGTTCCGATTCCCCCGCCTAGACGGGATAGATTCTTTCCGTGACCAGACAGACGCGGGAGCAAATAGCTCAGCTGTGCCAGCTCCACCTGAATAATTCCCTCGCGAGTCTTCGCCCGCTGAGCAAAGATATCAAGAATGAGCTGCGTCCGATCAATAATCTTCAAATCGAGTGCCTCTTCCAGATTGCGCACCTGCGCTCCGGATAACTCCTGATCGAAGATTGCGGTCGTAGCCCCTAGCTCCTCAGCAACCGCACGCAGCTCCTCGACCTTCCCTTTGCCGATAAACCATTTGGTATCGACTGATTCCTTGTTCTGTGTCAGCGTAGAGAGCACTTCAACTCCCGCCGTCTCGGCCAAGCTGACAAGCTCCTGCAAGGAATGCTCAGGATCGCCGGTGCCCCGCTTGATATCTGGCGTTACCAGACTGACGAGGACCGCCCGATCCTGAAGCTCATTTTCTGTATCGTACGTACTTTGCCGCATACTTGCCATGCAACTCCTTCTCTACTTGCCTTTTACTTCTCCCACTTCAAATCTTCCGGTCGAACAGTCATCAGCTCCTGCTTCCCAGGCGAGCTGCTCGAGTATTGATTCAAGAGGCGCACGGCTTGATGCCTGAACGCTTTCTCAATAATATTGCGTACATACCTTGCGTTGCTGAAAGAAAACATCGACATCGCTTTCTCCTGCATAAGATGCTGCCTCAGCTTGAAGATCGTCTGTGGCATTAGCGTGTAATCCCGATCCTTCGCCATGAGCTCCGCGATCTGAATGAGCTGATCAATCGAGTAATCCGGGAAATCAATCTGGATCGGGAACCTGGAAGGCAGGCCGGGATTCGTCAGCAGGAAATTCTCAATCTCAAGCGGATAGCCGGCCAAGATGAGAACGAACTGATTCCGGTAATCCTCCATCGCCTTCACGAGCGTATCGATCGCTTCCTTGCCAAAATCCTTCTCCCCGCCTCTGGCCAAGCTGTATGCTTCGTCCACAAACAGAACGCCGCCAAGCGCTTTGCGCACAAGATCACGCGTCTTCTGAGCGGTGTGACCGATATACTCGCCAACCAGATCTGCTCGTTCGACCTCGATCATATGCCCCTTCGAGAGGACGCCCATCTTGTTAAACAGCTTCGCGACAATCCGCGCAATTGAAGTCTTGCCTGTCCCCGGATTGCCTGTAAAGATCATATGATACACATGCGAGCCGCCTGACAAGCCTGCGTCTGAACGCATTCGGCTAATCTGCAGCAGCGCATAAATCTCATAAATAAGCAGCTTGACGCTTTCCAAACCAACCATCGGGTCAAGCTCCCGCTGGATCTCGAGGTATGGATCATTCGCGGATAATGGCCTTGCCGCAGCTACCGGCTCGCTATCAAGCGCTTGCGCCGAGCTGCTCGTCGATGCTGCAAAAGACTCACTGCTGCGAAGCACCACATTAATCTGCCGCGAAGGTCTGCCGCTGCCGCCCCCTCCTGTTGATACGACTCGATCGTCCATCTGCTTCATCACCTATCCTTCGCTGGATCATCGGCATCAGTTGCACGTATAATCCATTGTATTCTAGTGATTTCAGCCATATTAACAGTTTTCGAAGCCAGGCTTACAGAACCCTATTCAGAACGAATTCGGCAGCTGTACGCCCATCCGCAGCAGCAGCTCATCAAGCTTCCACTTCGTGAAAGCAAGCACTTCACGCGAATAATTCTTCGCAACGGATAGTACTTGCGACTTGAAGCCAATCGCCACCACATCATTCGAATAATCCAAATACTGCGCAATGTCCAGAGCACGCGGCGCATGGTAATCATGCGTCACGATAAGCAGATGGTTCCACCCCTGCTTACGCGCCAGCGGCTTGCTGAACAGCAAATTCTCATATGTACTGCGCGAATCCGCTTCAAGCACCATCGCTTCAGCAGGAACGCCCTTCGCTGCCAAATAATTGCGCATGCCTTCCGCTTCCGATAAGGTAGAACCGTTATGATCATGTCCGCCGGACAATATGAAATTCGCGAATTTCCCCTGCTTGTACAAATTGAATCCGTAATCAAGCCGTTCTTTCAGGCCGGGGCTTGGCACGTCAGACCATAGGGCTGCACCGAGAATGATCGCTGCGTCCGCCTTCGGAATCGTCTTCGGTGCCTCGTAGCCATTAATGATATAGAGCAAATAGGCACACCAGAATACACCGATTGCGGCACCGAAAGCGACGATCCGCAGCAGGAACCGAATAAACCGGTACCGACTGCGGACGCTGCGCTTTCTAGGCTTCTTTGTAGTTGGAACTGATTTCATGATTCGCTAAGTTCTCCATTCTGAGCAAGTGCTTTGCGATGCTTGAGGCTAAGCGTGAAATATCGGAACCGTCCGTTGCGAATCGTGGACAACAACCTTCCCGCAGTCTTGCGAGCAAGCGCAGCATCCTTGTTCGTAACGGTGCCTTGACTTACTGCTTCCTCAAGCTCATCTTCATCAAGAAGGAACACTTCCCCGGTCGGCAGTACAACGACATCCAGATACAAATCGTCAAACCACGGTACCTGCTGGTCCGTCAGACCTTGCGTCTTGCAAATATCGATATACCATTGAACGACCCGGTTCTTATCATCAAACATCGTCGTCACAACAAAATGTTCACCACGCGGGAAGTGCTGCATCCACAAATATCCGCGGTCAGCGAGGCATAATCTGCGCCCGTTGTATTCTTTCCAAAGCGGTTCACGCAATTCATGGATGCGGTAGAACGTGACAAGTCCTCTGAACTCGTCTGCGTCCATCGAAAGGCACGTATAGCTTCTTCGCAGGATGCGGCGCCAATTGGCTCGGTCAGAAAATTTTCGTTTCATACGGAACGACCTTTCCGTTAGGATCGCGCCAAATGGGACAGCGCGGAAGCACACCTGCAGACCTGACACCACAGTCAGAACGCTGCAGAAGGGTAGATTTCCCTTATTAAAAAAAGCTTACCACATCTTAACGTCCATATTCCAGCGAAGCAGGAAAATAAACCAACCCCTGCTTGCCTCAAAATGCAAAAGGAGAGCAGCATCCGCTGCCCCCCTCCTTAAATCCAAGCTTATTTCTCTGTAATGGTAATCGTCTCGATATGGACATCTTCCGTCGGTTTGCTATCTGTCTGTTCGCCATTGCCTGGACCAACCGGCGTCGCAGCGATTTTCTGTACAACATCCATCCCTGCGGAAACTTTACCGAATATCGTGTAGTTCGGCTGTTGATTCAAGAAATCGGCACCAGCGCCAGTGCAAATAAAGAATTGGCTGCCGCCTGTGTTCTTCTGGCCCGTGTTTGCCATCGCAAGAACGCCATCCTCGAACTTATGGCCATTATTGAACTCATCCGGAACATTATAGCCCGGACCGCCCATGCCAGTACCAGTCGGATCGCCGCCTTGAATCATGAAATCCTGAATGATGCGGTGGAACGGAACACCGTCATAATACTTCTCCTTAGACAAGAAGACGAAGCTGTTAACCGTTTGCGGTGCATCTTTGGCGTATAGGTCAACCGTGAACTCGCCTTTGTTCGTCTTGAAGACCGCACTGTAAGTCTTCGCGGTATCAATGGACATCTCCGGCATCTTCTTCCATTGTTTTGGTGTTTTTGCCGTGTCCGACGAACCTCCTGTTGTCGAATTGTTCGTGTTATCACTAACCGTGCTTTGATTGTTCTGAATCGCATTGTTATCCGGTTTATTGCCGCAGCCAGCTACCACAATTAGCATAGCTGATAGAATGAGTACTAGCGCAGTTCGATTCATCATGTTCGGATGTGCCTCCATGTATCCTGCTTATTAAGGATTCGTAGTCGTTGTTTGATTCGTCGTGCCGCCGCTCTGGTCGTTCGAGCCAGGCTGATCAGGCTGGGTATCGACCGGCAATGTGCCGTTATTCTGACCGCCGCCCGTAGAATTGCCGTCTCCAGTACCCGTGCCTGAACCTGGCGTGCCTCCTGTACCATTGTTAGTACCGGTATTGCCGCCACCTGTTCCTGGCTGAGTCGGCTGATCGCCACCATTACCTGGCGTGTCGGTGCCTCCGTTACCCGGCGTCTGACCATTGTTACCACCGTCACCAGGAGTACCGCCGTTTCCAGGTGTTCCCGTATCGCCATCGCCCGGTGTTTGACCACCGTCTCCTGGCGTTTGACCGCCATTACCTGGCGTCTCATTACCGTTCCCCGGATCGCCAGGCTGTGTTCCATCGTTGCCATTGCCTGGGTTGCCCTCATTGCCATTGCCAGGCGTGCCATCCGTTGGAGGAGGATTAATCTCTACCTCAGGAATATCCACCTTGATTGTCTCAGATGGCGTACCTTCCATCTCCTTCGACGGATCATAGGCTGTGACATAGTACTGATAGCTCATTCCTGGCATAACGCTCATATCGTCCACGCCAGTCGCATCGAGCGCATCCATCAGCTTCGTGAACTGAGCATCGCTCGCTTCTTTACGATAGATTCGGTAGGTCATGCCTGTGCCTTCAACTGGCGACCAAGCCAGCTTCACAAGAGCCGCTTGCTCGTCGTAGACGGCGTTGAAGTTCGTAATGCCAACCGGCGGCTTCTCTTCTTGAACATCGCTTGGCTTCGCGAAGCTTCCCTTCGGCACGCCTTTCATCGCTTCTTTCATAACTTTGCCGAACAATGCTGCGGCTTGAGAACTGCTCTTCTTAATCATATGGTCCTTATCGGTATGATCATAGCCCATCCACACAACGGCCGTCCATTCCGGCGTAAAACCGGCAAACCAGGCATCACGGTTGTATCCATTCACGAGACCTGGAATACCGTTCTGCGTCGTACCGGTCTTGCCTGCTACCGGACGGTCGAGGCGGGCATTAACACCTGTTCCGCCCTTCTCCAAGACAGCCTGCATCATTTCCGTCATATAGTAGGCCGTATCCGTCTTCATTAACTGCTCCGACTTCGGCTCACTATATTGGTACAGCGGATCGCCTTCACTATCTGTAATCTTGACCAAGGAATGCGGATCAACCGATTTGCCTTCATTCGCAAAAGCGCTATACGCCTTCGCCATCTCGAATGGCGTTACCCCGTTCGTCAAACCGCCGAGACCAATCGCCAAGTTGCGGTCTTGCGTGCTATCGAGTGTAAAGCCCATTTTGTCCGCGAATCTCAGTCCGGTCTTCACTCCAATTTCATTCAGAAGCCATACTGCAGATGCATTACGCGATTCCTTGAGCGACTGCTTCATTTGGATCGGACCGACGTACTTGATCTTATTCGAATCGGTCGGACAGTAGGAGCCATAGCAAGCCTTCGTATCCTGCAAGATCGACCATGGGAACCAGTCACCTGAGTCAATTGCTGGACCATACACGGTGATTGGCTTAAACGAAGAACCCGGCTGACGCGGCACAAGTACGCGGTTCAACCCTTTCTTCACATAATCGCGACCGCCGACAAGTCCTTGAATCTCGCCATTCCGATGGTCAACGATAATCATCGCGGCTTGCTCCTGCTGCTCATCGACACTCTTCTCGAAGTTGTCGTCGTCCTCGAACTGTTTCTCAGCCGCGGATTGAGCCTGCGTATTCAGCGTCGTGTAGATGTTATAGCCGCCGCTGCGGAGCTGCTCTTCCGTCAAACCGCTGACGCGCTCAGCTTCGTTAATGACGAAGTCGAGGAATGCCGGGTACGTATCGCTCGACGTCTTCGGATGCTCAACCGGAACGTACTTAACCGCCTTCGCTTCATCATACTGCGCCTGCGTAATGTACTCCTGATCAAGCATCAGCTTCAGAACAACGCCGCGCCGCTCCATCGAATCCTCTGGATTGTTAATCGGGTTGTAGTTTCCAGGCGCCTTCGGAATACCCGCAAGCGTCGCCATCTGCCACAGTTGCAAGTCTTTCAAGTCGGTATTGAAGTAGTACTTGGCTGCAGATTTAATCCCGTATACCCCTTTGCCGAAATAAATCCGGTTCAGGTACATCGTAATAATCTCATCTTTCGTCTTCTTATGCTCTAACGCGACTGCGATAGAGGCTTCCGTCGCTTTACGGAAGAACGTCTTGTCTTGCGTCAGGAACAAGTTCTTCGCGAGCTGCTGCGTAATCGTACTGCCGCCTTCAACGGCGCTGCGCGCTACAACGTCTCTTACAATCGCACGTCCGATGGACCATAGGTCAATGCCGGAGTGCTCCTCGAACCGCCGATCCTCTGTCGCGATTACAGCTTCGCGCATCAGCTCCGGAATCTCAGCGAATTCCACGTTCTCGCGATTACCGCCCGCCTGATAAAGCTTCGTAACCTCTTTGCCTTGCGAATCATAGATCGTGGACGCTTCCGGAAGTACGAATTTATCTTGATTCTCGGCGAGAATGCGTTCACCGTTCAGAATAATTAACAAATACCCTATAATGCCGCAAACGACTGCTATCGCGCCTGTGAAGAACAACCAAATCGCTGCCTTCCGGCGATTGACGCGCTTCTTGCCTTTCTTGCCGGGCTTCCCCTTCTTCTCCGCCTTACTGCTCCTCGTGCTGCGTGGTCCTTCAGTCATCTGTAAGGTCCCCTCCAGTTCTTCCGTGAGATATCCTCTCTCTCTATTTATACCCTATATGTGTAAACGGCAACGGTCCATATTGAAACGACTGCAGCGTTCGGCCGTGACAAAAAGAAACAACCCCGCATGAGCGCAAGGGTTGCTCTTTCTTGCCGCTATCCAATTAAACGTAACATGGTTTGAAAAAGTTTCAATCTTGCTTTCATTAACAATTAAGCTTCGTTGTTCTCTTGAATCTGCATTAGCGAAACGTTGCGTTGTGGGGTAAAGGTCGAGATCGCATGCTTGTACACCATTTGCTGACGTCCTTCGCTGTCAATGACGATCGTAAAGTTGTCGAACGCCTTGATGACACCGCGGATTTGGAAGCCATTCGTCAGGTAAACAGTCACCGGCACACTGTCTTTGCGAAGTTGATTCAGAAATGTATCCTGAATATTGATTGATTTGTTCATTGTATTTTACCCCCATCGTCAAAAGGTTGGTTAAAAGTATATTCAAGATTCATCCTAAACTTTCCTGCTATTATAGCATGAATCAATTTCAAATTCTTGTTAAAGTTTTCCGAACTGTCGATCCAGTGAATATCCTTCATATGCCGGAACCACGAGAGTTGACGCTTGGCGAACCTGCGCGTGTCCCGCTTTAGCATCTCGACTGCTTCCTCTAGCGTCAGATGTCCTTCCAGGTAGAGAACGATTTCTTTGTAGCCGAGTCCATGCATGGACACTGCATTCGAGGGCACCCCTCTGGCGAGCAGCCCGCGCACCTCTTCAACCAGCCCCTCTTCGATCATCGCATCGACGCGCTGATTAATCCGCTCATACAGAACTGCGCGGTCCATGGTAAGTCCGATAATACACAGTTCGAAGGGCGATTCTTTTTTCTGTCCTTCGAGCTGCTCGGATACGGTGCCGCCAGTCAAATGATGCACTTCAAGCGCACGAATGACGCGCCGCTGATCATTCGGATGCAGTCGCTCCGCAGCAACAGGATCGACCGCGCGAAGACGCTCGTGAAGCGCTTCGGTGCCGTGGGAGAGCGTGAAGAGACGCATCTCCTCGCGGAACTCGTCATCCCCGCCGACATCAGCGAAGTCGTAGCCATAACAGACCGACTCCACGTAGAGACCGGTTCCGCCTACGATGAATGGCAGTTTGCCTCGGCTCGTAATGTCCGGAATAAGCGCCCCGCAGCGCTCCTGAAATTCTGCAACAGAGAACGGATGCTCCGGTTCGCAAATATCAATCAGATGATGGGGAATGCCTTCCCGCTCCTCTGGCTTGATCTTCGCAGTGCCAATATCCATTCCTTTATACACTTGTATGGAATCGCCCGAGATGATCTCGGCGTTCCAAGTTTTCGCAATATCTAGACTCATTCTCGTTTTGCCGACTGCTGTCGGGCCGATGAGCACGAGCAGCTTTGGTTTGCCGCTATCATTGGATGCTGAGCTCATGTTGGCAGGATCACTCCGTAAGCAATTTTGTTTATATGCTGGCGCTTGAAGCCGAGCCGCTCGAACTCGCCGCTTGCTGCATGCTCCTTGAGCACAACGGCTTTGCGAGCAACGCGCAACGCCTCCCGAACCGATTGTTCGCTAAGCGCCTCGTTATTCGCTAGTCCTCTTAACGGCTGAAGCGCAGACGAATCGTGCATCGGCTTGCGGAACATCGGGTCGAAATAGACGATATCGACACTCTTGTCTGGAAGCTGCTTCAGATATTCGAGATGATTCGTGTTGCGCATCTGGATCCGGCGAAAGGCTTCGTTCACGTCTGCATGCTCCGTGGAATAGGATTGCAGCCCTTCTCTTACGACAGTAAAGAGCATAGGTTCGCTCTCGATTGCCGTCACCGAGCCTGCCGCGCCGACTGCATAGGAGAATACGATCGAATCCGATCCAAGCCCAGCCGTACAATCGACGACGACATCGCCAGGCTCGCAGCCTGTCAACGTCATGAGCGGATCACGCTCGCCCTTGCGCATTCGTTTCACCCGGACATAAGCCATACTGGGATGAAAATACAGCGGCTCCTCCGATTCCTCATAATAGCGCAAGCCCTTCTCATCTGCAACAAGAAGGCGGTTATCGCCGTACTTCTCCCGAAGGAGCGTTAGCGAGTCTTGCTTACGCGGCACAAGTCTGCCGCCAAGCTCTGCTGCAATCTTCTGCGCGTAAGCAAGCTGCTCTTGCGTAGGTTTATGAGTTGTGGTGACGATCATGACATCACCCGCTTAAACATTTTTTCCAGCTGATAGGTTGTCATATGGACGACAATCGGTCTGCCATGCGGGCATGTATACGGCTGAATGCAAGCCGCGAGTCGCTTCAACAGCCCTTCGCCTTCCTCGCGCGTCAGCCTGTCATTCGCTTTAATGGACGCTTTGCAGGAGCACATAATGGCGGATTTCTCGCGCATCTTGCCGATATCGACAGCTCCGCGCTCGCTGATCAGCCATTCCGCCATCTCTTCGATGACATTATGCTCTTCGCCTGCCGGCAGCCACTCCGGATAAGAGCGCACCAGGAAGGTGTGTGCGCCGAACGGTTCAAGCTCGACACCGGCTTCAAGCAAGTGATGAAGCTTGTTCTTCAGCGCATTCGCTTCGGTAGCTGTAAATTCCAGCGTCAGCGGCACAAGCAGCTGCTGGCTAGCCTGCTCCGGTCTTGCGAATTTGTCAAAATAGTACTCATAATTGATTCGCTCATGCGCAGCATGCTGGTCGATGAGGAAGAGCCCTTCCTCATTCTGCGCGATGATGTACGTGCCGTGCAGCTGGCCGATCCAGTACAGCTCCGGGAAGACGGGAGCGTCACCGCGATCGCTCATCTGCTTACCGCCTGCATCATAGGCTGTTCCCGCTGCGGCAGACTCGCGAACGACAGGCTCTTCGCGCTGAACGCTCGGCGGCGCATATAGCCGCTCTGTCGCATCCCGCGGTACAGCTTGGCGACTCATCGCTTGCGCTTGCCAGTCGTTCGCGGTTCCGCGGTTGCTTGCTGCAGCATTGCCGAATGTGTTTGACGAGCCTAGCGTTGTCGCGGGAGCTGGAGCCGAAGTGCTTGATGGACGCTGGGGAGCAGCTGTATAGCTGCTGCTTGCCGTAGTATCCGATTGCGCTGCGGCAAATGATTGCTCAGCAACTTCGAGCGCTGCTGCAATCTCCTTCCCCGTAACGGGCAGTGCTGGCCGCGTCGACCCTGCTTGTTCCTGCTCCGGCTTCACGAATGCCGTCTCCGGCGAACCGGTTACGCCTGTGCCGAAGCTGGCTTCAGGCTGATGGAATGAGATACGGTCCTGAATATAGACCGGCTTCGAACGTTCAGTCGGCTGCGCAGGACCTGGGATGTGCCGCTGCTTGCCGAGGGCCCGCTTCACCGCCTCTTCGATGAACTCTCGCAGCTCCGCTTCCTTGCTGAAACGGACTTCCATCTTGGAAGGATGAACGTTCACATCGAGCAAGCTCGGATGCATGCCAAGCTCCAAGACAACAAGCGGGAATCGATTGATCGGCAACAGCGTGTGATATGCCTGCATGATCGCTTGATTAATGATGAAGCTCTTAATATAGCGACCGTTGACTACGATCGTGATGCCATTACGGTTCGAGCGTGTCTGCTCCGGCTTCGAGATGTAGCCGCGCAGTTCATAGTCTGGATGCTCGCCCTGGACGGGTAGCATCGCCTTTGCTGTTGCCGTGCCATAAATCGCGGCGAAGGCTTGAAGCCGATCGCCGCTGCCAAGCGTACGCAGCAGCAGGCTGCCGTTATGCTTCAACGTGAATGCGATGCCCGGATGAGCTAGCGCCAGCCGGTTGACATAATCGGCAATGTGACCGATCTCGGTCTGGATCGTCTTCATATACTTAAGCCTGGCAGGCGTATTATAAAACAGCTCGCGGACGCTAATGTCCGTTCCTTGCGGAGCGTTCGTTTCTTCGTTCGCGGTAATGGTGCCGCCTTCGATAACCAGCTTGCGCCCAAGACCCGAATTATCCGGCGAGGATACGCATTCCACTCGCGCCACAGCCGCGATACTCGGCAGCGCTTCGCCTCTAAAGCCGAGGCTTGCAATTCGGAACAAATCTTTACTGGAAGAGAGCTTGCTTGTCGCATGACGGTAGAACGCAGTCTCGATATCGTCACCTTCGATGCCGGAACCGTTATCTGTGACGCGCACGAGCGCAAGACCGCCGTCTTCAATGACGATATCAATCGTCGTACTTCCCGCATCGACTGCGTTCTCGACAAGCTCTTTCACAACGGAAGACGGCCGTTCAACTACCTCACCGGCAGCAATTTGGTTGGCAAGCTGCTCGTCCAATACGCGGATTTTGCTCATCTTACGCAGCACCTCCTACTTGTCTTCGTGAAGCTTTAATTTCATGTCATTCAAGAATTGCATCGCCTGCATCGGCGTCATATTAAATAGATCGAGCTTGCGCAGCTGCTCTGCTACCTGCTCGGCGCGAGAATTCCCCTTGCGGTGTTTGCCCGCATCAGCAACGACTGGCTCTTCGAAGATCGAGAGCTGCACGACTCCGCCAGCTCCTGAAGTCAACGGAAGTTCAGCCGGTTCCTCGGCAACAAGTACAGGTGCAGGCGCGATAGTCACTTGCTCCAGCGCTGGCGCGACGTACTTCGCTGCCGACTCGGCAGCTTGATCCGCGTGCTGCGGCTGTGCCGGCGATTTCCACGCGACAGCTGCTGCTGCAACCGCTGCGGCATCCTCTTGCGATGTATGCAGCTCAAGCAGCGAATAAGCGCGCTCGATAATGCTGCCAGGCAATCCGGCCAGCTGAGCGCAATAGATGCCGTAGCTGCTTCCCGCTGCTCCTGGCACGAGCTTGCGCAGGAACGTGACATTATCGCCCGTTTCCTGTACCGCCATACAAGCATTCGCCAGATGCGGCAGCGTCTCGCTTAAGTGGGCCAGCTCATGGAAGTGCGTCGACACTAGTGCTTTGCAGCCAACCTCGTGATGGACGAATTCAATGACCGCTTGCGCGATCGCCATTCCTTCACCTGTCGATGTGCCTCGGCCCAACTCGTCGATGATGACCAAGCTTTGCGCCGTTGCTTTGTCCGTCATGATTTGAATATCCTTCATCTCTACCATGAACGTACTTTGACCGCCGATAAGGTCATCCGCCGCGCCGATCCGCGTGAAGATACGGTCAATTAGCGGCACCTCCGCATGCTTCGCCGGAACGAAGCAGCCGATCTGTGCCATGATGCTGATTAATGCAACTTGGCGCATGTACGTGCTTTTACCTGCCATATTCGGACCTGTGATGAGCAGCATCGAAGCATTGCTATCGTCCTTCACGAGCGTCGTGTCGTTCGCGATAAATGCCGAGCCCTCCATCACCGCTTCAACAACCGGATGGCGACCCTCACGCACGACGAAGCTATATTCATCGGTCACAATTGGCTTCACATAGCGCTGCTCGCCACTGACCGTTGCAAGCGATTGATACACGTCAAGCGCTGCAATGACTTCTGCCAGCTTCTGCAATCGGTGCAGATGCGCAGTCAAATGCTCCCGCAGCTCGACGAACTTGGCATACTCGAGATCGACCATTTTGTCCTCTGCTTCGAGAATGAGCGTCTCTTTCTCCTTGAGCTCCGGCGTAACGTAACGCTCTGCATTCGTCAGCGTTTGTTTTCGCTCATAGCGCCCTTCCGGCAGCATGCCGATGTTCGCTTTGGACACTTCCAAGTAGTATCCGAACACTTTGTTGTAGCCAATCTTCAACGACTTGATGCCGGTCGCCTCACGCTCACGACGTTCGAGCTCAGCAAGCCACTTCTTGCCGTTCACGCTCGCTTCGCGCAGCTCATCCAAATAGCTGTCGTAGCCTGCGCGGATCAAGCCGCCTTCCCTGACAGAAACCGGCGGCTCCTCAACGATGACGGTCTCAATCATCTCAGCGAGATCGGCACAAGCATCAACGCCCTCGACCAGCTTGCGCAGCGTTTCCGAATCGGAGTCCACGCACAATGCTGCCAGTGCTGGCACATGCTGCAGCGAAGTCTTGAGCGCATTAAGATCGCGTCCGTTCGCGCTGCCATAGGCGACCCGTCCAACCAGACGTTCAAGGTCATAGATCTCATTCAATTCATGGCGAAGCTCATCTCGCAAAATAAAGCTGTGATACAGCTTGTCCACCGCTTCCAGCCGTTCATCAATGGCCGACTTCGAGAGCAGCGGCTTGTCGATCCAGCGGCGAAGCAGACGTGCTCCCATCGAAGTGCGCGTACGATCCAGCAACCAGAGGAGCGAGCCTTTCTTGTTGCGGTCACGTACGGTTTCCGTCAGCTCAAGATTCCGTCTTGTAAACGGATCAAGAATCATATATTGATTAGGCTCGTAGACCGAGATGCGTCGTACATGCCCAAGAGAGCGCTTCTGCGTCTCATCGAGATAGCCGGTCAACAGGCTTACAGCGCGATGTCTAGCAGGATTCAGAGCGTCAAGCGCAAGCTGGCTGAACTGCTCGGATAGTCTGCGGGAGTCCATTGGAGCCCGTTCCGTAAACAGGACAGGGCGATTCCACGTCGATGCAGCAGGTCGCAGAAGTTCCAGCGCTTCAGCATCACCGACGAGTTCAGATGGATGGTACACGTTCACCTCGTCATACAGCGACTCTGCAGTCGCTGCGAATGAAGTGACATACAATTCACCTGTCGTGAGGTCACAAGCCGCCACGCCAAAAACACCGTCTTGGAGCGAAGCTGCCACGATGAAGTTATTCGCTTTATCCGCAAGCGACTTCGTCTCCATAACCGTACCTGGGGTTACGACGCGAATGATTTCGCGGCGGACGACGCCTTTTGCAGCCGAAGGGTCTTCGACTTGCTCGCATATCGCGACTTTATAGCCTTTTTCAATTAAACGGGCGATGTAATTGTCAGCGGAATGATAGGGAACGCCGCACATCGGGATCTTCTTGTCCCCGCCGCCTTCACGGCCCGTTAATGTAATCTCAAGCTCGCGCGACGCGTTAATCGCATCGTCGAAGAACATCTCATAGAAATCACCTAAGCGAAAAAAAAGAATCGCGTCCTGCGCGCCCTCTTTTATCCCTAGATATTGTTGAATCATGGGGGTATATGCAGTCATGCCGATCCTCCTATAGATATGAGCGATAAACAACAGACTTTTATTATAGCAGAAAAGCTACCCCGCTTGGAGTTTACTGACTTCGTATAAAATGTAATCAAACAAAATGTGCATTTCGAGTAAAGTGAGCAATTTGTTTACTAGAATTACATGTACAATTTGCACAACACATTATATAATCTAGCCATTCGTAAGCGATTACATCTTTTCTTCCATTAGAATGGAATACCGAATAAGGAGATGAATATCTGTGCTGAACACCATTTCCGAGCTGCGGAGCGTAACTTCGAAGCAGTTCACGACGTTCGATCCGCATACGAAGAGCAAGACCAGACGAATCGAACCTGGCGCACCTGCCACGACGCTCATTGAAAGCGACAAACCGGGGATGATTACGCGGATGTGGCTCACTTTTCCCGGCTGGTTCTGGAGGCACTGGGATTCGAAAGCAAAGAACGATCCCTCTACTTTGAAAAAGCTTATTCTTCGCATTTATTGGGACGGCGAGCAGCACCCATCCGTAGAAGCGCCTGTCGGTGATTTTTTCGGCAACGGCCATTGCGAGTTCCGCCATTATGTATCCCGTTACTTGGGCATGTCGAGCGGCGGGTTCTACTGTTACTTCCCAATGCCCTACAATAAAGTTCGGATCGAGCTGGAAAATCTGCATGAGAGCATTCCGTGCGACGTTTTCTTTAACGCCAATTACGAGGAATATGATGAGCCACAACCCGGACAAGGCCGGTTCCATTGCCTGTTCCAGACGAATCGCCTGAACGGATCCGATCCGCTGCCGCTGCTCGACATCCAAGGAAGCGGTCATTATGTCGGCTGCGCATTGTCCATGCAGGGCGAAGAGTTGAATTACTTATCTTATTTGGAGGCGCCGGAGTACATCCATATTGATACGGATAGTGACGAACCGACGATTGTGGGAACAGGGCTTGAGGATTATTTTAACGGGGGCTGGTACTTCCGCGACGGCGAATTCCATAGCGAGCTGCACGGCGTGCCGCTCAAAGACACGCTGCGTTCCATGATCAGCATGTACCGATTCCATGAGCGCGACGCGATTGCATTCAAGGAAAATCTGCGAATTTCCTTCGTTAATCCGTGGGAAGCGAAGCATCTGAAGCCCTACTGGTATTCGTCCACGGCATATTGGTATCAGGACCGCGCGGCGGCTCTGCCTGCGAAGCTGCCCATTGACAGGCTGATGAGCTTATACCGCATTCGCGATACGGATCATCAATCTTATCCGTAAGAGCTTTCGCTATCTGCTCCTCTGCCAAAGCGCTTATTGGGCTCAAATCGATTGATTTCGATGCCGATAATGCCAAATAGGCGCTCTGACAACCGTTAGCGCAGCTACTGCGTTTGGACTCACGATTGCGCCTATCACTTCATCTAGAACCAAGAACCCGTATCCCACCGGATACGGGTTCTTAGCATCGTTACACTCCTTTGGCTTCTGCTCGTGCAACCTTCCATTTCACTCGGATATCCGCCTCGGTGTCCCACGTTCTCCCCGCTCGAATGGCCTCCAGCAGCGGCTCGATCCAAACCGCGAGCTCGCGGTACGACTCCGTCTTCGCCATCGAGGCGGCGAGATCGTCTAAGCAGCCGCGCAGCGTGTCGCGGTCGCCTGCATAATAGGCGTCGATATACCGCTCCTCCGCTGCAGGGCAAGCCTCGAGCGTTCCGCTCTCCCGCGCGCAGAGCAACGCCAGCGCGAACGCCGCCTTCGCGGCAAGCGGCGACACGAGCCAGCTCGGCAGCGTCCGGTACTCGAAGCCGCCGTGCGGCTGCAGGCGGAAGTCGCCAAGGCTGCCGTAGCGCGGACGCCGCGCCTGCTCCGCCGGCGATTCAATCATCGCGAGGGGGAACGCGATGTAGCTGTCCAGCAGGCGAAGCAGCCTGCCGGTGAGCGGAACACCGCTCAAGTGCAGATGCCCGCCAAGCGCAAAGCCTGCGGCAGGCATCCCACCCGCTGCCCAGCGAAGCGGGGGCTGATCCGGTATGCGCTTCGCTGCTTGCACGAGCAGTCGCTGGATATTCCGGGCGAGCTCAGCCGGCGATTCCGTTGGCGCTGGCCGCAGCTCCGCGACAGGGTACTTGATCTGCCCGCCGATGAGAACGGAGTCGCAGCCAGCTCCATGTCCGCCTTCGAGGTAACGTGCGGCGGAGATGACTTTGCCGCTCTCCGAGAGCAACAGAAATTCAGGATCGGCGCCAAGCAGCACCTGCTTCGACTCGCCACTCCCATCCATGCCATCTACGAGCATCTGAGCCAGACGCGCAAGCGCTCTGCCCCAGATGCTCTCAGCATCAAGCAGCTGCTGATAGGGTGGCAGATTTACGGAAGCAACCGTACAGCGACCATCCATATCCGCATGAATCAGCACCGAACCGCAATCAAGCCCGCAAGCATAGAGCGCCCGAGTCGCAAGCCGAGTTAAAGGGCGATAGCGCGAATCCTCCTCGGGCAGCTGCTCACTCCCATTCCCGCGCATCATGACGCCGTTTCCGCGTAAAGGCAGACGTTCCACCGCTATGGGCAGCAGCTGAAACAGCGACACATGGAAACTCCTCAGCGTCGGAACGGGCGGATTGAGAGCACTCGTGCTCGAAGCTGTACTTACTCTCCCGCTATTCGTAAGAGTACTCCCACTCCCGCTCGCATCCACACCTACTCTCCCGCTGCTCACCACTGCAACGCCAGCACGACTAAGCCGCCTCCGAATCACTTCATGAGATTCCGCAGCAAACGCCCTTGCGCCATCGTTCAACACAAGCAGCTGAAGCTCGCTCCCCGCTCCATCATAGTCTTTGCCGCCAACTAGGATGACGTCACCATGAGTGGGGGTCTCAGAGCAATTGTCACTAATGCCCCCCTTGTCCCGATCACGCTTAGCCGAAGCGCCGATTCGAATCCGCTTCGCTTCGTTCACGA
Organism: Paenibacillus sp. J31R98; assembly: GCF_056269245.1. NCBI lineage: Bacteria > Bacillati > Bacillota > Bacilli > Caryophanales > Paenibacillaceae > Paenibacillus > Paenibacillus sp. J31R98. The sequence continues at coordinate 687,569 of NZ_JBWDNO010000001.1, read as the reverse complement.
CCCATACGCTGCCTCCCACTTAGCAGCCACTCCATTTCACTGCAGCACCTGGTAAACAAGCGCTGCAGCACATATTTTTCGAAAAAAAAGAGGGCTCTCGCCCTCGAATCTTTCACTGCCCTCGCATACATTACATTACAACCGCTGTAATCGCCTAATTACAGCTCGTCGTCGAGCAGTTCCGGATCCAGATCTTCAAAGTCACCGTCATCGCCATACTCATAATCCTTACCGTCATCCGATCCGCCTGGCAAAGTGGCTACCCATACTTTAGTCTCAGCAACAAGGATAACCGCAAATTCGCGCTCCACGCGAATGACGACACCGTTGCCGCTCGACGAAATGTTCGCCTCGATGCAGTTCGGCTCTTGCGTTGACTCCGCAGATACTTCCTCGGTCGAAGCCCGATGCTTCGGATCCAGATAGGAGAGCGGCACGTGTTCCACGTAAGAGAGCGTCTCTTTGGCTACGTCTGTTTGCGAGTTTTTGTTGTAAGAATACCAAATGTTGATATCGTAAGTACCGATAACCTCGATCCCGTCTCCTGAGCGGACCGCCTCATATTGATGGTTTATAATCCATGCGCCCAAAATGCTCGTTGGGTGATGAGGCGGCGTAACGTTATGAGTTACTGTGGAAAACTTACGACCTTTGCCGCAGACAGCTTTGGTAATAATTTCTCTAGCCTTAAGCTGTTTATCTGCATAAGCCATCGATCTAACCTCCTCCATACAATCATTCAATTAAAGTGTATGCAGGACATTCGTCTACGGTGACTATTTCTTTTTGACATGTACAAATTTTTACTTTCTATATTTTAAAAGGTTGATTTCATAGTTAAACAGCTGTGCCGCATCCGATTCTAATCGGCCATTACTGCGGCTTCTAGGCTGTTTTTTTGCTTTTTCAGCCGCTTCGCAATGGAGAGATAATGCTCGAGTTCATGCATCAGATGCCAGATTGCCGCCCGAATCTCGAACTCATCGCGAGTCGTCGGCAGCGGCATACCGCGGAACCGCTCCCCGAGCAGCTTCCGCTGTGCTTCCACTTTGCCTTCGTACACATCGGATTTCAGATCGCCAGCCAGATCCTCGAACAGCTCGGCCGCCAGCTCTCCCTGCGGCAATGATTCATAAACATGAGCCAATTGAGTCAGCATGAGACTGACGGAATCGAGCTGCTGCTGGCGCATCTCGAAGTAATTCGACCAATGCATCTTCACGCTAAAGCCGCTGCGAAGCCCGCGCCAAATCAAATTCTCCCGGCTCACGTCCGCGCGCCTAATCCCTTCTTCTATCGCCTTCCCTGCATCAAGCAGCTCTTCCCCGTTCCAGACCATTGCAGGCTGACGCAACGTTTGAGCCATTTTCATAAAGATCGCGCCGAACTTCTCTTCTGTCACATGCCTGAGCTCTACTAGCTTATGTTCCTCTTTGGGCATATAGAGCAAATTCACGACGAGCGCCCAGCCGAGCCCCGTTACAAGCAGCATGATTTCATTGGCGATCAGATGCGTTGTTACTTCTTCCTTCGCGTAGACATGGAAGACGATAACCGCACTCGTGACGATGCCTTCCTTCAAATGAAACCGGGACAGAATCGGGAACGCCACGAGAATGAAGATCGAAATGGTCCAAAGGTGAAAGCCGAACAGCATAAATAGAAATGAGGCAAAAAATAACCCAAGTACAGAAGCCATGAACCTCGCAAACGCATTGCGCAGACCTCGCATGACGGTCACTTCTACGCCGAGTATGGCAAGCAGGCCAGCTGCGAGCGGCGGCTGAAGCCCGAGATAATGCCCTGTATAGAGTGCAGCAAGTGCTGCAATAGCGGTTTTGATTACACGTATACCCATAGTCGGCTCCCGTTCTGCTATCTTAACAAAGCCGCCCCTGCGGCTTGTTAGCGTGGGGGCGGCTGATGGATGCTTGTTACAGCTTATAGATGTCCGTATATTTCTTCTGCAGGTAACGGAACAGATAGTCCGGATCAAGCGGCTTGCCTGTAATGCTCGTAATGAGCTCCGAAGGCGTTCTCAGCTTGCCGTATTGGTACACCTTATCCGTCAACCATTCTTTGATCGGAATAAGGTTGCCGCTCTCCACGAGCTGCCAGAAGTTCGGCATTTCGCGTTCCAGCGTATCCGTCATTTGTGCCGCGTACATATTGCCAAGCGAGTACGACGGGAAGTAACCGAATGCGCCGCCTGACCAGTGCACATCCTGAAGGACGCCCTCGCCATCGTTCGCCGGCTCAATGCCAAGGTATTCCTTATATTTGGCATTCCAGAGCGCAGGTAGCTCGGATGCTTTCACGCCTTCGTTGAAGATCAGCTTCTCAATCTCATAACGAATGATAATGTGAAGGTTGTAGGTCAGCTCATCCGCTTCGATACGAATCAAGGAAGGCTGGGAGACGTTCGTAGCGCGGTAGAAATCTTCCACGGACACATCCAGCTGATTCGGGAAATGCTGCTGCAAATCGCCGAAGTAACGTTTCCAGAAGCCCGTGCTGCGTCCGATCACATTCTCCCAGAAGCGGGATTGCGACTCGTGGATGCCCATCGACGTGCCTGTGCAAAGCGTCGTGCCGATCAGGTCCTTGCTAATATTCTGCTCATACAAGGCATGGCCGCCTTCATGGATCGTGCCGAACAGCGCGCTCGTCACATCATCCGCCAAGTAGCGAGTTGTGATCCGCACATCGCCTGGATTGAGGCCCGTTGCAAAAGGATGCGCGCTCTCATCAAGCCGGCCGCCAGTGAAGTCGAAGCCCATCTGCTCAAGAATGAACAGGCTGAATTTCTTCTGCGACTCCTTCGCATACTGCTGCTTCAGGAAGCCCGTCTCCGGCTGATGCGGCGAATTGGCAATCGCAGCCGACAGCGGCACAAGCTTCTCGCGCAGGCCGCCGAACACACGGTCCAGCTCTTCCGTAGTCATGCCTGGCTCGTACATATCGAGGAGCGTATCATAACGAGTGCCTTTCACGCCCCACAGGTCGATGAATTGGTTCGTGTATGTAATGATCTTGTCGAGGTACGGCTCGAACGACGCGTAATCGCTGTTAGCTTTGGCATCTTCCCACATCGACTCCGCTTGCGAAGTGAGGACGACGTATTCTTGGTAGAGCTTCGGCGGTATCTTAACGCTGCGATCATATTCCTTGCGCGTCTCCTTCACAAGACGCTGATGAATTTCGCTTAAACCTTCATATGCAGCCGGCTGTTCCAGCTCTGTCAGCCATTCGCCAAGCTCTGGCGCTGTCGCAAGCTTGAACATTTGCCCGGACAGGTTGCCGATTGCCTCCGAACGAACATCCATCCCTTTGCGCGGCGCGCCTGTACGCAAATCCCAATAAAGCAGTCCCAGCGACTCTTCATAACTCTTAATGAGCGCGATTCGTTCAACGAATAAGTCCAGCGCTTTGTTCGAATTTGTCATTAAACTGTCATCACCTTTCCATAACGTTTACCAGCTTCTACTTGATCATACTTTTTGCAACCCGTATAATCAACCTAATCATCATCACTTTAGCGAACAAGCATTGGCGAAAGGAGTCCTTACCCTTGCATATTACATTTACACCTTCCGCAGCAGCACAGCTTGAACATTTCATGCAGGATGGCACCAAGCATCTGAAGCTGTTGTACGATACGGAAGGCTGTGGCTGCGTCGTTAGCGGCGTCCCTGCCTTGCAGGTGATCGAAACTCCGCTTGCGGATGATAAACTTGGCGAAGGCACGCCATATTCCGTATGGTACGAGCCTCGGTATGAAGTTTTCTTCGAGCCGAAACTAAAAGTCGATTACAACGAGGACCGGAATGCGTTCAGCTTGAAGAGCGACAATCAGATTTATACCGCTAATTTGCGGTTAATGAAGCCATAATAACATTAGAAGAAACTCGAACATGAGTGAGGAGGAACTGCTGTGAACAATCTTAAAGACATATTAGAGTTCAATGAACAGTTTGTAGAGAATCGTGAGTATGAGACATACATAACGAGCCGTTTCCCCGAGAAGAAAATGGTTATCGTTACTTGCATGGATACGCGTCTGATCGAGCTGCTTCCTAAGGCGCTCAATTTGAAGAACGGCGATGCGAAGATCATCAAGAATGCCGGCGCAATCGTGACGCAGCCGTTCGGCAATATTATGCGAAGCATTCTGATCGCCGTTTACGAACTAGGTGCTGAGGAAGTTGTCGTCATCGGCCACCATGGCTGTGGCATGACAGGCCTCAATCCTGACGTCGTTATCAAACACATGCTTGAGAATGGCGGCGTAACGGATGAAACGATTCGTACGCTGACGAACTCCGGCATGCACCTGGAGCGCTGGCTGACTGGCTTCGATAACGTGCAGGACAGCGTTGAGCGAAGCGTTGGCATCATTAAGAACCACCCGCTTCTTCCGGTCAACACACCGGTACACGGCCTCATCATTGATCCGGAAACCGGCAAGCTCGATCTTATCGTAGACGGTTCCGTACCAGCGGCAGCGAAATAATAATTGCGACTCAAAAAAAGCTTAGCTTCTCAAGGGGATTTTAATTTCCTCTCTTGAAGCTAAGCTTTTATTATTGTAAGGGAGGCTGCTGCCTTCTGCGGCTTGCCGCTTCCGCCCGCGCTGCTATAACATCGCTCCGATCACGAAGCTTATGGCGATGAATAAGCTCATCCGCTTCTCGGCTCGGGGCTGCCCATCGATAACCTTCCTGCTCAGCCTTCTGCATCCCTCGCTTAAGAAGCGCTTCATCTATAAGAGGCAAATTGACATCCGTGAATGACTCACTATTTTCAATCGCTGCAATCCTCTTGGCAATTAACGTGCATACGGCTTCTCCCTGAAGCCCAAGCTCATCTAGCCGCTCTGCAGTGAGCCGTTGCCTAGACTGACGCATCATAAGCAGCGCGCCGCGGAAATTGTTCCTTCGATGATGATAGGAGCTGACAGCGAGCTGAATGAGTCCGACCCATGTTTCACTCCGTGAATCTCCAGGATGCGCCTTCCAGTATTCCTCCAGCAGCTCATGGCATTCGAAATAATCTCTCGTCGCATGAAATTCATAGAGATACGCTTCGTATGCCGCCGGATACTTGTTCTCCATCGCTATCCCCCGCTTTTCGAAAAAAAGAATGAAATCTGAAACCTTTGACTATATTATTCGTAATTGAACTGAAAGGCAATATATTCAGCTATCGCAATCTACTAGGAGGAGAATTACAGATGAAAAAAGGGATTTTATTATTAATGGCTTTTGCGCTGTTCTTTGCTTTCAGCGTAGGGTCAGCAGATGCTAAGCCACGGGGCGGTATGAAATCACCAAAGAAGAGTTTCACGACAACCCCAGCGAAGCCTGCAGATAATGTGAACAAAAGCACATCAGGCACTACAAAACCCGGAGCAGCAGCATCTACGACAACAAAACGTGGTTTCTTCAGCGGCGGTAGCTTCATGAAAGGCTTGATGATTGGCGGATTGGCAGGCATGCTGTTCGGCGGCATGTTTGGAGGATTGGGTTTCCTCGGTGATATCTTCGGCTTACTTATTAACGTGCTCGCGATTTATCTGATCATTGTAGCGATACGAGGTATATTCCATTACTTCAAGAATCGCCGCAAACCGGCGAATCCTGAACATAGGAGACCTTACTAAGGATGAGAATCTATACGGACGAGATTATTAATGCCGTTTGCCTGAATGTGGCAGAACGTAAAGGTGTCTCGCCGACAGATGTCGAAGTACAGCTGTCATGGGAAGAGGAGTACGGATACACAGCGGAAGTGTGGGTGCACGGCCGCAGCCAGTACCTGGTTGAAGCGAACTTGCTTGAAGCGATTGAGCAGTACTTATGGAAACAGTATCAAATCCGTAAATTCCGTTCTCAGATTACACTGGATGCGGACGAAGAGTTTTGGGCAGATATTGAAGACTAATTGCATGCAAGGTTAGACTTAAAGCGGGTACAGAGCATCTCTGTACCCGCTTTTTCTATGGGAATTATCGGAAGTTGTCGAAATCGGCGCAACCTCTCACTCTATTCTACGTCTAATAGAGTAGATTTTTGAGAGGAGTGTTATGTTTTACCATGCCAATTCGAAATAAGAAGCAGCTTGTATTTGCACTGGTCATTGCTATGCAGGCCGGCTTTGCGACGACAGCTGTTACCGCCCATGCCGCCTCTTCTGCCGATCAGACATCGGCGTATCGCGTCTATCACAACGATACCGCGATCAAGGAGTTTACGACGAGCGCAAGCGCAATTGCATATGCCAAGAACTTTACGTATATGCATGTCGAGAAGATTACTGGCCGCGAATGGATTTGGGACAACTTCCCCCACTACAAAGTATACGAGAACGGCGTATCCTCGTCTGGTCGCGAGTTCGCAACGCTTGCTCAAGCGAAGCAGTATGCCAGCAAAGTTCCGTTCGCGCAAATCCGCGATCTGGAGAAGCCTGGCTTCATACAAAGCGTCTACCCCGCTTACCGTCTTTATCAAGGGGACAAAACATTAGCGAACTGGAATTTCGCTACGCTCGGCGAAGCGAAGAAAGCGGCTAAAGCATACGGCAACATACATATTATCGATTTATCAACGAATCAATGGGTATGGGACAACCTGACTGAATACCAAGAGACTGTTCAACGCGCAGCGGCTCCTGTATACAGCATCGAAGCCGAAGACGGCACTCCGCTCACTGACAAAACATACAGCTATCTATTCGATGCAATCCGCTCCTCACTTTCGCTGCCAGGCAGCAATGTCGTTAATACGCTTTCCGGAAAAGTCGTACAAACGAATAAACCGAGCTTTGATGTAACTCAATCCGGCCGCGTCGTCGGTTCGTATTACAGCATTACGAAAGCAATTGCTTTCGCGAATTCCTTGTCCGGCGCATCTGTAGTCAAGGACGGCCTCACGTGGTGGACGAACACCCCCTACCTGAGCGTCGTGCAAGGCGACAAGCTGCTCCGCTCCTTCCATACGCGCAAAGGAGCCGTTCAATTTGCAAGCCTATATGCGAATACGGAAGTAACCACGCCCGATGCCCGCGTGATCTGGGATAATACGAAGAAGATGCAGCTTCTCGGCTGGAACGGTACAGCGCGTACAGATAGCATATTGAATCAACTCAGCCAGACGCAAGGGCTTGATTATGATTCGCCTTCGTGGTTTGAGCTTGCTAGCGCTGACGGCACACTGAGCGACTTCTCCGATCCGGCGCTGATGACCTCATTAGCATCGTCCAGCATCAAAGTAACGCCGCTCGTCAGCAACCAATTCGACAGCAAGCTGACCAGTGCCTTCTTGCGTAATGAAGCAGCCAAGGCGAAATTCATTAATGCGCTCGTAAGCAAGCTGAGTTCTCTCCATGTTGCAGGCGTCAATGTTGATTTTGAGAATATGGCTGGCAGTGACCGCACCTTGTATACCGAATTCATTCGTTCTCTTACGAAAGCGGCTCACGCAGCAGGCCTTACCGTATCCATCGATTTGCCGCGAGGCGACATCGCGTGGGATGCGAAGACAGCCTACGATCATAATGCACTTGCAGGCATCGTCGATATGATCATGATTATGGCGTATGATCAGCACTGGAAAGGCAGCGACGAAGCCGGCTCAGTCGCAGAGCTGACTTGGGTAGAGGATGGCGTGAAACAATTCCTCGCATATGGCGTTCCGCGCAGCAAGCTGATGCTTGGCATCCCGTTCTATGTGCGGGAATGGAGCATCGATGCGAGCGGCAACCTGGTAAGCAACCGTGCGCTGCTGATGGGCGATCTGCCGAGCGTTATACAAGAAACAGGTGCTGTCGGCAGGTATGATCCGATCTCTGGCCAAGTGAAATACCAGTACACAGGCTCGGATGGTTACACCCATGTATTCTGGGCAGAGACAGCAGACTCGGTCAAAGCGCGTCTTGCCATCGCCAAGAAATATGATCTGGCAGGCGTCGCTGCATGGCGGCTCGGCTATGAGCAGGCTTCCTTGTGGACGATGCTGCTGCAGCAGAAATAACACTTTCATCCAAGTGGAATGGCGGCTCCCCGTTATGATATGATGTTAACGATGGTTATTCTGTAACTCATTTTATAACAGTTAGGAGACTGTTCACTATGCCAGCATTAAAAGAACTGACAACCGTTGAAGAATGGAACGCGGCTTTGGAGGGCTCAAGCACTCGCCCGCTCGTTGTGTTCAAACACAGCACAACTTGCCCGGTAAGCGCGAATGCATTCACCGAGTTCTCGAACTACTTGAACAACAACGAGGAACAAAATGACACTGATTTCGTGCTCGTTAAGGTAATCGAGTCGAGACCGGTATCCAACCAAATCGCAGAAGATACCGCTGTGAAGCATGAGTCTCCGCAAATTATCCTGATCAAGGATAAAGCGAAATATTGGACAGCTTCTCACTGGTCCATTACAGAAGCGCACATGAGCGCAGTAATGAAATAATCGAGTTCATAGTTGCAGCTACAAGAAGAGACCGCCAGTTTGGGAGTTCATGATACTCCTTGCTGACGGTCTCTTTTTTTCAGTTGAAGACGATATTCTTGCCATAGAAGATTTCGTCCATCTCCCACTTCACACTCTTCTCGATCTCCAGCTGCTCCTCCCTGCTGAGCGTATCCTTCGTATAACCGAACAAATAATTGTTCAGATCGAATTCGCGGAGCTTGCATTTGGTGTGGAAAATATTTTCCTGATAGACATTAACGTCAATCATTTGGTACTGATCTTGAATCTCAGGCGGGATATAATTCTGAATCGAGCTGATATCGTGGTCAATAAACAGCTTATGCCCGTAAATGTCGCGCGTAAATCCACGTACCCGGTAATCCATCGTCAGGATATCCGTGTCGAAGGAGTGAATGAGGTAATTGAGCGCTTTAAGCGGCGAGATCTCCCCGCACGTGGATACGTCGATATCTGCACGGAAGGTGCTGATGCCTTCGTCCGGATGATACTCCGGGTACGTATGTACCGTAATATGGCTTGTGTTCAAATGCACGGCAACGGCTTTCGGCAAGGGACCCGGCGACTCTTCGAACGATTCCTCAGGCTCTTGCTCGATCGGCCCTTCCGAGACGAGCATCGTCACGCTGGAGCCTTGCGGCTCGTAGTCCTGCTTCGCGATATTGAGCACATAAGCGCCAATAATGTCCGCTACAGACTTTAGAATGGCAGTTAGCCGATCCGCATTGTATTGCTGGTCGATATACCTGATGTACGCCTCGCGCTCTTCCTTCGTCTTCGTAAAGCAAATATCGTACATATTGAAACTGAGCGACTTGGTCAAATTGTTAAAGCCATGCAGCGTAATGCGCTGCTCCGTCGTCATGGTCAAGCTAGCTCCCCCTTAAGTGTAACCGCACGCTTGTAGCGCTGAATGGGTTCAAAGTCTGTTCTTAGGATGGTTTGACGCGGCATCTTCTATTCCCAGTAACTAGGAGCAGCAGGTTTCGACGCTTTTCAGCCTATGGCTATGATTATTTCGACTCCAATCAGGCACCTGTCCATGCGAGCCCTGAGTTTTGAGCATTAAATAGTGCAGAACCTAAATAGGAGGTTATCTGACTATGTCCTGTTCTAACAGCGCAAGCGCCCTAACCTGCTGTTCCGAAAAAAATTACGTTCAAGATAAAGTCTGCTCCCCTTGGAGCGGCACTGTCACGGCTACCGATGTTACCGTTATTGTCTTCACCAACAACTTGAATCAGAACCTCGTCGGCACCGGCTATGTTCAATATGACGTTGGCCCGGCAGCGATAACGCTCAATTTACTTAACAGCGCTGGCGCTCCGATGATTACTCCAATTACGATCGAACCTGGAACGAGTCTCGCTTTTACTTATCGTCGTTTTGCTCAAATCACTTTGACACTGCCCGGTACGGATGCCGGGACGTATCAGGGTGAATTCTGCATTACCGCCCGTTACCCAATGACCTAATACGCTCATGAAGGAGGCATCCATCCATGTGTGATTCTAGTTCTGCGCTTAGCTGCTGCTCAGAGAGCGTAGCCGTGCAAGACAAGGTATGTATAAACTGGCAGTTTACAGCGGCTGGCACCCAAACGATCTACTCCGACAACCTGTCCCAAATCATCAAAGGAACCGGCTATGTCAAGATTGTAACGGGCACAGTGGGGGTGACGGTAAACTTCTTGCTGACTGGTGTAGTCACTCCTGTTCAACAGATCGTTATTCCACCTAATGGTAGCTCAACGTTCACCGTTAGCCGCTTCAATACGATCAACCTGGTGTCCACAGGCGCGGTTCAAGGGGAGTTCTGCATCACCGTTCGCTATACGCTCTAATGATGAGGCGAGTGTTGTCAGCCCGGCAGCTTGATGCTTGTCGAGATGGCATATCGCCCTTCTACATAGGTGAATTCGTTGCCCTGCGAAGGGATGATAACCGCGTGGATGCTCTGCCCGATATAATTGATTGTACTGCCTGGCGGTACAGTCATCTTTTTTTGTTCCGTGCCTGAGATGAGTACTTCGAGCGACTGTGTGCTGCTAGCGCTGGAGGTGATGCTAATTTGGACAAGATTAATCATGGCGATAACGTTATTTTCCCAAATTTGAAAATCAGGCTGGACACCTTGAATCAATATCGATCCGCAGCACTCCTTATCGATAATAATGTTGTTAACCGGCTTTATCGGATCAATGGGCACGATTGGAGGCGGTGGCGGCGGTGGAACTGGTGGTGGTGGGCAGTAGGAGATGGAGCGCATCTCCTTCACAGGTACGCAGCGGTGTGGATTTACGGGAGGACAAGGAAACACGGGGCGAGGCCGCCGTTTCTTCGTTTGTCCTGGGCATGGCTTCTTAGGCTTCTTGCATTTTGGCTTTTTGTTTTTTGGGGGACATGACGAGGCGGGCAGCTTGACGATGAGATTCATGGCTAAGAATGGCGATCCCTTCATTCAAACTCCCCCTCTTCTCCTATTCGCGGGCAGCGCCGAATTGATGCACTTGTATATTAAATGCCTCAGCCTCCTGCGCGGTCATTTGAAAAGTGGGTTTTTAGGCAAATGGGCACCAATCTCGTTTAAGTTTAAGTGATTTGATGCATCGACCAAACAACGCCGTTCGTCGAGCCGTTGCCGATGTTAATGGACACCGTTAGTCCGTTCGCGTTATAGAACAACCCTACGACGTCACCAGCATTCAATGTGACCTCGCCAGCCAACGTCACGACACCGCTGCCGAGAATGGCACGAAGCGTAAGCAAGAGCACGATATTGACGTTCAGAATGGGAAAAAGACCGCTCACGAGGTTTGTTGCCGTTGGTGATGTCCGCTGTACGGTAAAAGCCGGATTGACGCCAGCTCCAAGGCTTATCGAGAGCGCGGCAGTTGTTGCGTAGTTGATCGTGGCGAGGATCGTGTACCTTCCAGTCGCAGGCACGGTGAAATTGCCGGTCGTCGCATTGAAGTTCGCGTGTCCGTAATATGGGCTCGCGACAGACCAGTTCGTCAGCTGCGTGCTAGCTGATATCGAGAGCGTTGATAAAAAAGCCGAAAACCCCGTTGCCGCAAAATTCGGCCCGGTCGCACCTGTTTCACCGGTTGGACCGGTTGGTCCGGTGGGGCCGGTGGGGCCGGTTGCCCCAGTGACGCCGGTTGCGCCGGTCGCTCCTGTAGATCCTGTAGCTCCTGTAGATCCTGTTGGACCAGTAGACCCCGTTGCGCCGGTTGCTCCTGTCACTCCGGTCGTTCCTGTTGCTCCGGTGGGACCTGTTGCACCTGTTGCACCTGTTGACCCCGTTGCTCCAGTTGCCCCTGTCGCTCCTGTCACTCCTGTCGCCCCGGTTGCTCCCGTTGCTCCAGTTGCTCCAGTTGCCCCTGTTGCTCCTGTCTCCCCAGTCGCTCCCGTTGCTCCCGTTGCCCCTGTAGCCCCTGTCACTCCTGTCGCTCCTGTAGCTCCCGTTGCTCCTGTCGCCCCGGTTGCTCCCGTTGCTCCAGTTGCTCCAGTTGCTCCCGTCTCCCCAGTCGCTCCTGTCACTCCAGTCGCTCCAGTCACACCTCTGCAGCCGTCACAGCTTAACGAACCTGTACAGGTGCATTTATGACGACGATTCGAAGCTTCAAGAAACACTTCGTTCCTCATCGGACCATTGTCGCCCATGCCGCTCCACCTCCCGTTACCCAAGCAAGCTATCCCTAACCATTCAACTCCTATTAGTAAATGGCTTTCCACGCTGTGCGCTTGTACGGAAGCCTTTCTCCTCCCAAAAATAAAACAACGGAGCGCAATTTGCGCTCCGTTGTTTCGTCCTGATCAACTTGGCCAGATTAAATAATCAGGCTGCTCACCGCAAAGCTTGTGCCAAGGAACACGCAGAACAACAGCGTCCCCACCGCGACATTGCCTTTCTCCAAATGCTCAGCCACATTTAACTTTGGCGTTGCCAACTCGAATAGCCAATAAGCCGCCACAAGACAAACATAACCTACTCCGAACCACATCATGACATGCCAGATCGACGTATTCGTATAAGCTGCGACACCCAGAATGATCGCGGTTGCCAAGAACTTGCCGCCAAGCGCAAGACCGACGGCCACATTGCCCTTGCGCAGCTCTTCCATATCCTTATAAGGCGTCATCCAGCTGAAGATCAGCATGCCCGCCAACTGAAGTACAATAATTGCAGCAACACTTACGACAAGATTAATGACGACGGTCATTACGCCCACCCCCTGAATTTGGCATATGCGAGATCATAATTGAGATAGTCATGCACTTCTTCAATATTGACCATCACATTCTTTAAGCTTTTCAGCTTCTCATATCGTTTATCGTCAATCGGCTGCTTGAGCTGATTGCCCGAAGGCAGCGTAATAACGGCAAAATCCCGCGTCTTCCCTTGATACGACGTCTTATATACGCCAACAAGGGGAACTTCCGTCTGCAACGACAGCTTCAGCTTCGCAAGATCTTCCTTCGCGCTTGCTTCAGTCTTGAACGACTTAATCGGATTCCAGGCCGACAGCTTGATCGAGTTGCTGCCGCTTGCGCCCGCAGACATTTCCGCAGTCATATATTGCAATGTCCATACCTCATCGCCCGTCGCATAGTTGCCATCGTTCGCCATCAATGTATTATCCGGCAAAATAACCATGTCGCCGCCGACCAGATCGCCAACTTTGCCCTGCACAATGCGATAATCCCACGGAATTGCATTAACGGTTGCCGCATCTTCCGTCATAACGTCAGCGCTTGAGAATACAGACTGCTGATCCGATGCACATGCGCCAAGCAGCAGACCTGCAAGTAGCACAAGCATCGTCAGCCCATAGAGCCGCAGCCTTAACCTGCCAGCCTTCCTCATTCTTCTCTCACTCCTATTGCCACAAAATGGCTCGTATTCCCCGTAATCGGGCCGCCTGCACGGCCAAGCATGCCGCAAGGAACTCCATTGATGACAAACATGCCTGTCAACAGATGCAGCTCGCCTGCCGCTGTCTCAATCCGGGCAAGCTCCGCCCGCTTCTGATACACGAGTGGGAACAGCTCGCTTGTATCGTAGCCGTCTACATCCGCAAGCTCCAGCTCGCCTGCTTGATTGAACAGACGGACAGAGCCGCCCTCGCGGCCGAACATTGACTTCGAGACGAAGCTGCCCTCGAAGACCGGATTGTTATAGGCAGGCAGCATATATCGGCTAATTGCCTCTCGCTCCTGCTCACTAAACAGAAGCCCTAATTCGTACAAGCCCCAGACAGCAGCCAGTAATCCTTTGGATTGCAACAGAATGCTATGAATGCCGTTATACAGCTTCAGATTGCCGCTCTCGATCGCGTATGCGAGCGCTTCTCCGCCTTCGTCCACAGCCATCCATTCCTTCGGATACAAGGCAAACATGCTGCGAATCGGCTGGCCATCGGCATCCTTCAGCACGCCTTCGTCTACCCATAGCTCCAAGCAATTGACGCAGCGCATTGGCAAGCCGCTATGCTTCACAAGCGCCTCGATGGTACCTGAATCTTCCATATGCTCGCCATACCCTACGCAAGCTGCCGCTTCAGGCTGTTCAACGCCCCATGCCTCAGCCACTCGCTGCGCCATACCGGCATTCGGCGATGCGATGCCCGCTTCCTCGCAGAGCCAAGGCGTCGCAATCGAAGCTTCGACATAGCCCGTTGGCGTGTCAGCATTCAGTTCGAGTAGCTTAATGACGCCTTCATTCGAGATTGCAAAATCAAACCGCGCATATCGGCTAATAAGCCCTTCTTCCGGAACCGGGAGAAGATCAAGCGCCTCCCATAGCACTTCGGGAATGCCAAGCAGCTCATACAATTCCGGCTTGCCATGAATATGGCGTGCAGTCATATCCAGAATCAGCCACAGCTTCGCAGATGCCGTCTCCAATTCTTCAAACAACGACCGCGGCATCGTGACGATCTGGTCGATCCAGTAAGGCTCATCCGCGAGGTCAGCCCAACCGAAGCCTATCTCACGCAGCTGCGCGACGCGAGACGCGCGGTCCGGATGAGGCTGTGTCGCCACAACGAATGGATTCGCAGCTGCCCTCAACCGCCGAAGCCTCCAAAGCTTGAATGTGACGAACTCTTCGAAGAACTGCTGCTGCTTGACGAGCTCATCGAACTGGACTTGCCGCCGATCCCGCCTGGCGAAGACGAAGTCGAACGGCGCGTAACCGAGCCGCTCTTGTTCGATGTCACTGGACGGACGCTCGAACCGGTAACCGGTTTATTTTGAAAACTGTCGCTCGAATACGTTGTCTTCGGCTTGTATGGCTGGCGAGTGCTCGCCGTATACGCGGTATGAGTCGTATAATAACGCGACGTCGAATACGACGAGCCTTGGTTAAAGAGCAAATGGTAAAGCATCAGATCATCCCAGCCAAAGCTTGAGTGCGACCCGTTGTTAATAATTACCGTATCGCCAGAGCTCGAAGTACCGCCACCTGTGCCGCCTCCGCTAACAACTCCGCCACTGCCGCCGCTTCCCGTTGCAGTATCGTCGCCTTGTTCCTCGGCGTTCTCATCCCCAAGCATTGGCAAATTCCAATCCACGGCAGGATCGAAATATTGCTTTACCTCTTCTGTAGAGAATGCCACCAGCTTCGGCTGTTCGGCTCCCGCAGTCGTAGTTCCGTCTGCATAAGCCATCGCACCGAACGCCGCATTCGCAATTAGAGCAACGCCAAGCGACGTCGATAAGATCCGGAGCGGCTTGCCGTCTCTTGTGAACAGCTTACACCGAAGTGACTCGGCTTCGCTTTCATTCCTTTTCATTACTACCCCTCCTCATGTTGCAGCCCTCATAGCCTCTATTCATTACGTACAGCTACGACTAAAATTTCAAGTTTTCCAATGTCCAAGTTTAAACGGCCTTCAATCGTCTTATATTCCTGATTGCCAATTGTAATGAAGTTGATATGCTCAAGCGATGCAATCATCGCTGTCGTCCAATTCCGCTCATCAATGCGCCGCAACTGGCCGTCCGTCTCTTTCTCTACTACAACGACAGCTATGCCATTATCCACGATCAACTGCACCCTCTCTAACCAAATTCGTACCACGTTTTACAGTAACTGAGAGTCGAAGATATTGTCAATGCTGCAATCCGCATGAAAAAACCGCCAGCCCTTTGTATCTAAGGAACTAGCGGTACCTCTTCCATTATTTTTGCGTGACCTTGGAGAAACGATCGAGAAGCTCATTCGCAGTTACCGCAACATGCTCGAAGGCGGAATCCAGCTCCTTGACACTCTCCGAATGATGAACCATGTCATGCTTGACAGTGTCCACGAAACGGTTGATCTCATTCAATCGGTTCTGCATATCACTTAGCTGCTCACGGATCGTGGTTGAAGCATCCTTGCTCTGATTCGCCATCTTGCGAATCTCATTCGCTACGACAGCGAAACCGCGGCCATATTGACCGGCATGAGCAGCTTCAATAGAAGCGTTCAGCCCAAGCAAATTCGAAGTGTCCGCCAACTCCTGCACAACGCCGATAATGGACTGAATCGCACCGATATCTTGCATGAGCGTGGTCGACTTCACCGACAATTGATCCATCTCGCCATTAATCGAAGCGAAACCGGAGGCGAGATGATTCGAGGTTGCCGTCATTTCTTCTACCGAAGCTGCGAGGCTCTCTGATGAATTACGGATCATCTCGAACTTCTCGTTCACCGTTACTGAGGTAAGCACACCGACAAGCTCGCCTTCATATCGCAGAGGCGATGCGGTTGCAACGTATGCAATCCCAAACGTCTCGGGACCACGTTCTTCATTGCATACTTTATTCAGGCTTAATGCCTGATCCGACACAGTATTAAGGAGCGCGCTGCGCGGTGTTCCTATGGGAATTGTAACGTTGATTGATGGCGTGGGCTTAAATCCGATAATTTTCTCCAAATCCATCACGATCAGAATCGTTTCCTCCGAAAAAGCTTGCTGATACGTTTCCATCATATCGACCACCGATTGCAAGTACATTTCTTTACTCATCGTAAACGTCCAACTCCTCTCCTCTCTCCTATATCGGCATTTGCTTGGCTCGACTTTACGTGTAAAAAATAGCCAGGGACGTATTGTCCCTGGCCCCTTAAAGCAACTATGGATCAAATCATTCTAAGATCTCTTCTTGCGCGTCATGACGTCGAATATAACTGCTGCAGCGAGAACCGCGCCGCGAATCATGTACTGATAGGAGATACCAACGCCGAGCAGGTTCATACCGCTGGATAGCGAAGCCATTACGATCGCGCCGATAATCGATCCTGTTACTTTACCTACGCCGCCTGCCGCAGACACGCCCCCGACATAAGCCGCTGCGATTGCATCAAGCTCGAACAGCGTACCTGCAGTCGTTGTCGCGGATTGCAGACGGGCGGTATACAGAATGCCGGAAAGAGCAGACAGCATCCCCATCGAACCGAATACGATATACGTAATTTTCTTTACGCTGATACCGCTCAGGTGAGCTGCTTCCGGGTTGCTTCCGACTGCATAGATGTGGCGGCCAAGAACGGTCTTTGTGGACAGAATTTGATAAACCACAACGACGAGCAGCATGACAACAACAGTCCAAGAGAAGCCGTTATAGCCAGCGATTAGCCATGTAATATAAGCGATGATTGCTGAAACGAATACAAGCTTTACGGCAAAAATATTGTTCGAGGTGACTTCGAAATTGTATTGCTGCTTCTTTCTGCGGTTCGAAATTTCAACGAGAATGTAGATCAGAATGGCAGCAGCGCCGAGAATCAAGGAAAGCAAATTCAGGCCGCCTACTTTGGCAAGCGACGGGATGAAGCCATTGCCGATCGCGTTGAAATGGTCGTCTTTAATGATGATCGTGCCTGTCTTCTCCGTTACAAGAAGCAGCGCGCCTCTGAAGATCAGCATCCCTGCCAGCGAGGCAACGAAGGATGGGATACCGATCTGTGCAACGAGAAAGCCATTTAACAAGCCAACAACGATACCAAGTACAAGGATGATTGGAATCGTAATGTAGAAAGGCACACCCATTTGGGATAGGAAGATGGCAGCAATCGCGCCAAGAAATCCAGCCATGAAGCCGACAGATAAGTCGATGTGCCGAATGACGATGACAAGCGTCATTCCGACAGCCAGCACCGCGATGTAACCAGTCGCGTCAAGCAGGTTGCTAATGTTACGCGAGGACAAGAATAGTCCGTCAGTCATAATCGTGAACGTCAGCATAATGACGAACAGTGCGATATACATCCCGTATTCGCGTATATTTACTTTGATCAATGATCTCGCTTCGTTAAAGAAATTCATTATGTCTTCCCCCTATTGCGTTGCAAGTTGCATAATTTTCTCTTGGTCCGCTTCTTCGATGGACAGCTCGCCTGTCATGCGGCCTTCCGCCATTACATAGATGCGATCGCTCATGCCGAGCACCTCGCCAAGCTCTGACGAAATCATGATAATACTCATACCTTCTGCGATTAGCTTGTTCATGAGCGTGTAGATCTCGAACTTGGCGCCAACGTCGATACCGCGAGTCGGCTCATCCAATATGAGCAGCTTCGGTCCGACGAACAACCATTTGCCGAGCGACACTTTCTGCTGGTTACCGCCGCTGAGCTTGCCGACAAGCTGCTCGACCGAAGGTGTTTTGATATTGAGCGATTGCTTATATGCATTCGAAATCTTCACTTCTTCATTGTGATTGATGAAACCGCGCGATGAGATGCCGTGCAGATTCGCCGCAACGATGTTGCTCTTAATATCTTGAATGAGGAACAGGCCATCGCCCTTGCGGTCTTCCGTTACGTATGCAATACCAGCGGTAATCGCGTCCTGCGGATGCTTAAAGCTTCTTTTCTTGCCGTCAAGCAGCAAGCTGCCTTGCAATTTATAAGACTTCGGATTACCAAAAATGCTTTGTGCAAGTTCTGTTCGTCCAGAGCCCATTAAGCCGGCAATACCGACGATTTCACCTTGTTTAACATGCAGATTGACGTTCTTGACGACGCTGCGGCCAAGATTCGTATCATGCGCTGACCAGTTCTGAAGCTCTAGAATCTTCTGGCCAACTTTCTTGTCAGCCCGCTTCGGATAAATATCCTCGATCTCACGACCGACCATGTTTTTGATAATGGCGCTTTCCGTAATTTCGCCTTTGGAGCCGTCGAGCGTACAGATCGTATGTCCATCACGGAGGACGGTTGCTTTGTCCGCGACCGAAATAACTTCTTTCAGCTTATGGGAGATCATGATACAAGTAATGCCTTGTTTCTTCAGCTCGCGAAGCAGCGCAAGCAGGTTCTCGCTGTCATCTTCATTCAGCGCGGCTGTCGGCTCATCCAGAATGAGCAGCTTTACTTCTTTGCTTAACGCTTTGGCGATTTCGACAAGCTGCTGCTTGCCGACGCCCAGATCCTTGATGAGCGTCTCCGGATTGACATCCAGCTTCACCATCTGCAGCATTTCCTTCGCCCGCATAATGGTGTGGTTCCAATCGACGAATGAGCCGCGCTTAATTTCGTTTCCTGCGAAAATGTTCTCGTATACCGTCAAATCAGGGAACAGCGCAAGTTCTTGATAAATGATCGCAATGCCTGTTTTTACGCTATCGCTGATCTTGGTGAAGTTCTGTACTTTGCCTTCAAATACAATGTCTCCGCTGTACGTTCCATGCGGATATACCCCGGAGAGCACCTTCATGAGCGTAGATTTGCCTGCACCGTTCTCGCCGACCAGAAAATGTATCTCGCCCTTCTTCACTTTGAAGCTCACATCCGACAGTGCTTTCACGCCAGGAAATTCTTTGGATATGCCGTTCATCTCTAATATATAGTCACTCATGGTTTCGCACTCCTTAACTAAATCATTCAGGTGTTTACTTGGCGGCATCCACATGACAGGCAATCCTGAATGATGAATCGAAGAATAGTGATAGATGACCTATCACTATTCCTCGAAGAACCTTTTATGGATTACAGCCCTTGGAAGTCGCTAGCTTTGTAGTAGCCGGAATCGATCAGAGCCGATTTCACGTTGTCTTTGTCAACTACGATGACATCCGTTTGCTTCGCTGGTACTTTGATGCTGCCGTTGTCGTACTCGCCAGTTGTTTCAACTGTTTTGTTATCGAGGATCGACAGCGCCATGCCCATTGCGTCTTTAACAAGGTTACGAACGTCTTTGAATACCGTCATCGATTGCTTGCCGTCAATAACATATTGGATGGAAGCTTTCTCAGCATCTTGACCCGAGATCACGAAGCTCTTCACTTCTTTATCTGTACCGAATACGTCTGCGATTGAACGTGCTGTGCCATCGTTAGGCGCAAGGATAGCAACATCGCCTTTCATGTCAGCTGCTGCTGCAGTCAAGTGAGTTTGTGCTTTGTTCTTCGCTTCGTTTGCATCCCAGTTTGTCGTGATTTGACCGATGAGCTTGCTCATTTGGTCGCGCTCCAATGTTGCGTTGCCTTTCAGAGCTTCAGCTTCGCTGGAGTTTGCGATCTTGAATGTGCCGTCAGCGATCTTCGGTTGAAGCACCGACCATGCGCCTTCGAAGAACAGGAATGCGTTATTGTCGGAAGCTGCGCCAGCGTACAGGTACAGTGGCTCGCCGCTGCCTTTCGCGTGGTCAACCAGGTATTGCGCTTGTGCTTTACCTACTGCAACGCTGTCGAATGTAACGTAGTAGTCAACTGCGTCTGTTTTCGTGATCAAACGGTCATAAGAGATTACTTTAACGTCTGCTTTCTTCGCAGCTTCAACTGCTGCTGCAGCTGCATCGCCGTCTTGAGGACAGATGATCAATACTTGAATGCCTTTATTGATAAGTGTCTCAACGTTCTCTTTCTCTTTCGCTGAGGAACCTTGGCTGAACAGAATCTCCGTCGTATAATCCGTGCCTTTGAGCGCGTCCTTGAAGCGCTGCTCGTCTTGTACCCAACGCGGCTCATCCTTCGTTGGAAGTACGATACCTACGCTTACTTTCTCGCTCTTACCGCAAGCCGCTACAACTGCTGCGAACAGCATAATGACGACCAGAAGCGCTACTGCTTTGAATCCTTTTTTCATGTTTGTTTCCCCTTTCGGTTTTTCTAAAACGCTTACATTGCAACTATAGCACCGGTCAAACATCATGAAAGCGCTATACATTAGCACTTTTTTTATACCATCTACACTATTTTGTGATTCCGAGACAAGCTTGAGAGCAAAGAGCTGCAACAGACCTCCCTGATGGCAAAAGAAAAACGCCCCAGCTATAAGCTGAAGCGTCCGATTGTGCGTCTATTTCACATTGCGGTAGATGTCTGCCTTCTTATGAAAGCCGTCGGCAATGATTGTCTCCTCCATATTGTTCGAATCGACGGCGATCGGTTCGAGCAGAATGGCAGGGACATCAATCTTCTTGTTGAACACCTTCCGATCGGTGCTTACATCCTCACCCTTCGCCAGCTTGACCGCGAGCTCAGCCGCAGCCTCCGCCAACTTCGGGATCGGCTTGTATACGGTCATCGTCTGCGTTCCTTCCACAATCCGCTGCGCAGCCGCAAGCTCGGCATCCTGCCCGGAGACCGGGATCTTGCCGGCCAGATGGTGGTCTGCGAGCGTACTGATGACTCCGCCAGCCGTTCCGTCATTGGCTGCAATAACAGCGTCAATATGACCTTGATTCGCATTCAACGCAACCTCCATATTGGCTCTGGCATTGGACGGAATCCATTCCTTCGTGAACTGGTCATACACGATCTTGATGTCGCCATTATCCACGAGCGGCTTAATGATGTTCATCTGGCCTTGCTTGAACATATGGGCGTTATTGTCTGTATCCGCGCCTTCAATCAAGACATAATTGCCCTTCGGCACTTGCTTCACGATTGCCTCGGCCTGAAGCTCGCCCGCCTTCTCATTGTCGAAGGAAATGTACAGGTCGACGTCAGAATTCAAGATGAGCCGGTCATAAGAGATGACCTTTATGCCAGCTTGATGCGCCTTCGCCACGATGGCCGCGCACGCTTCGGCATCATGCGGCACAACGACGAGCACATCAACGCCGCTCGAAATCATATTCTCCGCTTGCGCGATCTGCTTCGCGTCATCTCCGTTTGCCGCCTGAACATCGACCTTCGCGCCAAGCTCCTCCACGGCCGCCTTGAACAAGTCGCGGTCCTTCACCCACCGCTCCTCTTCAAGAGTATCAATAGATAACCCGATGACGAGCTGATCGTCGTCGCCAGCAGCGCGAACGTGCTCCGTCCTCTCCGGCTGTTTCAGCGCTTCGCCGATCTTCCCTTTATCCGATTGCAGCACCGAACAGGATGAATTGAGCACAAGTGCAGCGATGATCATTGCGGCGCCAATTGCTTTATGAAATTTCTGTATAGGCATCAAGGATCATCGCTCCTTAGCTCTGTTTCTTCGCGGGCGGACGCAGCAGCTGCTTCCGGTAATCGGTTGGCGTGCTGCCGACAATCTTCCTGAATACGCGGCTGAAATAATTCGGGTCATTATAGCCGATATCGAACGTAATTTCCTTCAAGCTCTTATCGGTTTCTTGCATCAATTGTTTCGCTGTCTCTACCCGGCATTCGGTCAGATAATCAATATAATTCATGCCAAAATATTCTTTGAACAGCTTGCTGACATAGAACGGATTGCGATCCACATGTGCCGCGATGCGCTCAAGCGATAATTCCTCATGCGCATGTTCTTTAATATAGCGCTTCAGCGTTAGCAAGAGATCGGACTCCATCTCTCCTTCCAGCGCAGCAGCCGTCTGTGCGAGCCGGTTAAAGATGGCACGAGTCTCGGCTTTGAGCTGCACATAGCTTGCCGCTTGGCTCGGATAATAGGGCTTATCCACGCCGACGCCCATCTCATGCAGCATCCGCGTGACGATGATCAGCACTTCGAAGATGCGCTGCTGCGCCATGCCGATCTGCTCGCCGGCTCCTTCATAAGCATCAATCATTTGGTTAGCTAGATCAGCCGCTGCTTCCCAGCTGCCGCGACGGACTTCTTCCAGTACGTTCTTCTCCATCTCGAGCGTCTCGATTCGAGCTGGGACATCTTCATGCTGCGGCAGATCTTCATACAATCGGAATCGCGCAGGTATGGTGAGATCAACGGAAGCAAGAAGCGCTTCATGATACGACTTGCGCATCGCATCCCCAATGTCGATGCATAAGCCGCCAATGCCGGCGAAGGGTTCAAACTCGCTATGCCGCTGGACGAGCTGAACCAGCTTCCGGCCGATTCCAACGGCGTGATTGCGATAGGATAGCTCGCCAGAGATGAATATGATAATCGGCACTTGCTTACCGGATAGCTTGCCGATCCAATAATGGATCGAAGCATCG
Organism: Paenibacillus sp. J31R98; assembly: GCF_056269245.1. Taxonomy (NCBI): domain Bacteria; kingdom Bacillati; phylum Bacillota; class Bacilli; order Caryophanales; family Paenibacillaceae; genus Paenibacillus; species Paenibacillus sp. J31R98. The sequence continues at coordinate 664,706 of NZ_JBWDNO010000001.1, read as the reverse complement.
TTCAGCTGCGCGATAATCGTGTCGTACAGCTGCTCAAGCTCGCCTGGCACGGCGTCACCCTTCTTCGAATCCGAGAGCAGCAGGTTGACGACGAAGCCGCCCCTTGACCCCGGCACGCCCAGCAGCTCAATGTTCTCGCTCAGATGAACAGATTGCACATCATCGAACAAGAGCTGGGACACGATATCCGCTTCCACAATCGGCAGCATCTTCCGCAATCGTTCCGATTCCAGTTGCTGGCGCTCTTGCTCCATTCGCTCTGCAACAATCTCATCTACGACTTTGCCGATCGTTTCAAGAATGACCGCTTTCTTGCTTGGCTTGAGCAAATAATCGCTAACGCCGAGCTGCAGTGCTTGTCTGGCGAACTCAAACGTATCATATGCGGTCACCATAATGAACTTGGTTCGAATGCCTGCCGCCTTAATCCCTTGGATCGCCTCAAGTCCGCTTAATCCTGGCATCTTGATGTCCATCGTTATGAGGTCCGGCTTTAACAGCATCGTCTGCTCAATCGCTTCCCTGCCGTTGGCAGCCTGTCCTACGACCTCGACCTCGCCGAAGCCTTCCGTAATTATCTTTTGCAAGGCAATCCGTTCTATCGGCTCATCATCTACAATTAGTACGCGTATCATTGTTGTTTCCCCCTCGGAAGCGTAAGCGTAATGCATGTTCCTTCGCCGATTTTTGAATCTATCGCAATAATGTCTTCAACACCATAGAACAACTGAAGTCGATGCAGGACGTTGCGAATGCCGATTCCGGTTGAATGGCCTTTATAAGTGGAGCTCTCCTCTTCGGACAGCAGCTTCTCGATTTGCTCCATGCTCATGCCTTGTCCAGTATCCTCAACTTGAACAATGACATGATCCTGCTCTTGCTTCACGCGCAGCGTCAATGTCCCGCCATGCTCAGAGGGTTCGATGGCATATATAAATACGTTCTCAGCCAGCGGCTGCAGAATCAAGATCGGCACCTCGATATCAAGCGCCTCCTCGTCGATCTCGCGAATGACGGTCAGTCTGTCATCGAACCGCGCCTTCTGAATGGTTAGATACTCTTCCAGCACCTCGACCTCATCGCGCAGCGACACACGGCTGTCCATTCTGCGCAGATTGTAACGCAGCATGCCGGCAACGGAGCTGATCAGCTCACTCGTCTTGTCAGCGCCAGCCAGAAACGCTTCCTTCGAAAGCATATTCAGCGTATTGAACAGAAAATGCGGATTAATCTGGCTCTGCAAGCTCTTCAATTCACTTTCCTTCAGCATCAGCTTATGCTTATGCAGATCATATTCGAGCTGCGCTTTGCTCTGGATCTCATCGAATAAATTACCGATGTTCAGCCTCATATTATCTAGCGTTCTGGCGAGAAAAGCCATATCGTCGTTATTGCCGATCTCTATCGGCTTCTGGAAATTACCGCGCGAGAGCTCGCGCGCCCCTTGCGTCAGCTTCAGAATCGGCTGAGTAACGCTGTTAACGAAGCGGAATGAGAACAACAGGAGGAGCAGCGATACGAGGGCCAGCGTCCAGAAGCCCATACGGAACAAATCATTGCTGCGCTTGATGATTTTGCGGTAGAACGCGTCATACGTCTTCTGCTCGCCGCTGATCAGCGTGAGCGTTGTCTCGGATATATATTTGGAAATGTTCGATGCCTCGTCGAATTTCTTGGCAACCGAGTCTTCGTCATTGTCCTTCTGGAAGCGAATGACGAGGTCCATCGCTTCAGACTGGCTCTCAATCATATTCTGAAAGTTATCCAAGGTCATCTCATTGTTCGGATTACGAAGCCAGCTTAGCTCGGACTTTGTATGGAACAGCGTGTTATTATCATCCTCATACAGCCTAAGGTTCGCCTCAGTCGGAGTAATACGATAGTTATTCAAGGAGGTTAAAGTCTGCTGGCTCTGCTGGGAAGCTTGATTCATGAGCAAATAACGCTGCAAGATCTGGTTATATTGCTCTACCGTCTTCTGATTGAACGCACTCATCGACAGCCAGATAAGCGCCATAATGATCCAGATGAGAATGGACAAAAGCATCATTTTGCTGCGGATCGTCTTCATCGGTTATTTGTCGCCTCCTTCATCCGCCGAATCCACGACGCTGATGGGAGTAAAATAACTGTTGTGCAGCGGCAGCCTGTCGCTATCGAGCCAACGTTTAACGAGATCGACGCTCATTTTGCCCATTTCCTCATAATGCTGCGACAATCCGGACTCCACGATGTTCTCCTGGATTAGCTTCATCGTCTGCGGGGAATCGTCGAACATAAATACTTGGTAATGGCTGGAATGCGAACGGGCTCCTCCTGCTTGCACGATGCTTCTTCCGGACTCTGTCGGCAGGCCAATGAATGCGTTCGCAGCCGGATAATGATTCAGAATGTCGAAGGTCTGCATGTTCGCAGGCGCATTCGCATTGTCGTGTGAAGCGGTAACAAGCTTGATCGACGGATAGTTCTTCAGCACTTCATGCAAGCCTTGCTGCCGCAGCTTGTCCGTATCAGACGCCTCCGTATTCGTAATGACGCCTACCGTGCCTTGCCCATTCAGCTTCTGTGCGATATGCTTCCCCATCAGAATCCCTTCTTGATAGTGGTCCGAGCCGACGTACGACTTGCGCAGGCTGCCCGGCGAATCGGATTGGATGGTCACGACCGGAATCCCGCTGAAGATCGCTTTATTGACCATCTCCACGAAGTCAGGTCGGTCAACGCCTTCGATGATGATTCCGTCGACTTTGGAAGCGATTGCAATATCGACCTGCTTAATCAACTCTTCCACATTCGAGCGGTAGACTCCCCAGAATTCGATGGCCATGCCGTGCGACGCCGCCGCATCCCGCGCCCCTCGCTGGATTTCGTTCATCATATAGCTGCCCTGCTCCTGAGAAATAATAACGATATGAGGCTTGGACGTCGTCAGCACAGGCTCCGAAACGTTCGACATGCCAAGGTCGTTGGAATATAGCGTGAACATGGAATAGAGCGTAACAGCCAAGGCGGCCAAGCTAATTCCGATGATGGAATAAAAAATGGGCTTCTTCATATATTCTCCCTCAGCTTGCGCGATTTTCACCGTCATTCTACCATGATTATATCGTTTCGAAAATGATTGTAAAATATGTTCCCGACCCTGCACGATTTTCCACTGGAAACTTATACAAAGGATACCAGCCGTTGTGCTAAAATAAGTCCATCTTTGTTAATGCCGTATTAGAGTTAGGATGGTGCATGTATGGGAAGAGAACAGCTTGTGAAATTGATTGAGAAACGTGAAGAAGGCCGCGCTAAACAGGATCAAGCGCTGCTGAGTGAAGTTCGGGCGCAATTATTGTCATTATTAGTTGAATATCCTGATGATGCAGAAGTTAACTATCAGACCGGCATCGTGCATGACAACACGGGTCTCGGTAAAGAAGCCATTCCGTATTATGTGAAGGCGCTTGAGCTGGGCTTATCCGGCGCCGATCGCGAACGATGCCTCAAGGGGCTCGGCAGCACCTATCGGTATTGGGGACAGTACGACGAAGCGGTCGAGACGCTGCGTATGGGTCGTGAGGAATTCCCTGAGAACAGGGCGATTCAAGTGTTCCTTGCCATGGCGCTGTACAACAGCAAGAGCTACAAGGAGAGCGTAGAACTGCTCATTCAGAACCTGATGGAAACGACCACCGACGAGAAGCTGCATTATTTCAAACGCGGCATACTGGCTTACAAAGAAGACCTGGATGAAACTGCGGAGAAATAGCTGAATGCGGGATGTCTTGCTGAAGACGAAATTTGCTTTTGGCATCGGACATGATAAACTATTGAAGGTACTTCTGTGCCAAAATCTACTAAACCTTTGGAGGCGTGATCGTAATGGCAATCAGTGCATACCTCAATTTTCCAGGCAATACACGCGAAGCTGTAGAATACTACGCTGAAGTGTTCAATGTCGAAGTAACGAACCTCGCTACATTCGACAGCGTGCCGGCACATCCGGATTACCCGCTTCCACCAGGAACTGAAAAGCATATCATGCACGCTCGCATCCATGCTTACGGAAGCGACCTCATGTTCTCCGATACTTTCCCGGGCATGCCGCTCACGATGGGCAATAACATCACGCTTGCGCTCGTTATTAATGATACAGAAGAGCTTACGCGTGTTTACAACCGCATTAGCGGTGATGGCACAGCTACAATGCCGCTTCAAGAGACTTTCTGGAGCAAGCTTTATGGACAAGCGACAGATAAGTTCGGCATTCTGTGGCAGTTCAACATGGAACAATAGGTTTTCGCGAAGAGGACAAGCCAGTTAATGGCTGTCCTTTTTTTATTTGGCCGGACATGCGCACAACTCCCCTCTCTCATAGATTCATATCGTAGAGCAAATAGGATTGGAGGATGAGAGATGGGCAGTAAACACCGTTCCTACAAAAAAATAGTAAACATCACCTACAACATTTCGATTCACTACGGCAATATCATCAAAAAGAATATTAAAATCATTCAAACAGCGGAAAGCGGCGGCATGATCAACCGCCACGTCGGTTTCGCAGCGACCCAAGGCGGACAGATCGCCGTCAACCGTAGCATCAACGATCAAGCGGGCCAGCGCAATCCGCAGCCGACGAGCAGCGCTTGGCTGAACACGAAGATGCTTCGCAAGCGTTGAGGGGAAGAAGCTGGAGATTGAAGGCGAGGGATTGAAGCCGAGAGATTGAAGGCGAGAGATTGAAGGCGAGAGATTGGAGCCGAGGGATTGGAGCCGAGAGATTGAAGGCGAGGGATTGGAGCCGAGAGATTGAAGGCGAGGGATTGGAGCCGAGAGATTGAAGGCGAGGGATTGGAGCCGAGAGATTGAAGGCGAGGGATTGAAGACGAGAGAACGAAGCCAAGAGATCAGGATTTGAGCTCTCGGCTTCTTTTTGTTGCGCTTGACGCTGAGCCATCGTGGCGTCTTCGCGTGGTGAGAATTCGGAACCGAGAGCGGCTTTTTCCTCTCTCAGCATGCTGTTTCGCGATTTTGAGGGCTGGAAGCGGCTTTTCCCTCTCTTTGCAGGGAAAAGGCTGCTTCTACGGTGATTTTGGACTCCGAGAGCGGCTTTCCCCTCTCTCAGCATGCTGTTTCCGTGATTTTGAGGGCTGAGAGCGGGTTTTCCCTCTCTTTACGGGAATGGGCGGCATTCTCCGGCGATTTCGGTTATATCCTCTCTCAGCGAGGAAATTACTAGTCGAATTTACTGAGGGGCATGGTGAGAGCACATATACGTTCTCTCAGCAAATTTTCGGCGCTTTTTGACTGCTGAGAGCACATATGTGTGCTCTCAGTTCCAGAATCTTGGTTAGTTTGCAGGTTTCGGTGGTGAGAGTACATATACGTTCTCTCAGCTAACATCCGGCATTAAGTTTGAACAACGGCAGCTAGTTTGACAGCTTCTCCAAGTTCGCTTTTTCGGCGGATTTGCTCGGCGCGAAGACTGAAGATGACTTTTAGTCCTCTGTCGCGCAGGTTTTGGGCTTGGGCATGACCTTGGGAACTGTAAACGATAATTGCAATTGTCTTACCGCGTTATCAGCCATCTCCCATAACTTAAAAACCAAAGGGGCAGTCCCATAAGTCATTTAAATGACTTTTGGGACTGCCCCTTTTATCGTACATATATTATTCCCGCTCTTAAACTAACAAACCTGCTCGTTAGCTCAACAATGTACTGGCCAACCGGCGAAATAAAGGATTTGCAATATTAAACCTTACCTGCCAAAAGCTTGTACAATGCTTGAGTGCCGCTGTTCTCTTCCCCTTTGCTTGCAAGCTCATCATATAATGATTTGGCTAATTCAAGCCCAGGTGTTAATAATCCCATTTCTTTGGCAGCATCAAGAGCAATCCCCATATCTTTGATGAAGTGTTTGACATAAAAGCCGGGCTCGAAGTTTCCACTGATCATTCGCGGTCCTAGATTACTTAATGACCAGCTTCCGGCTGCTCCGGTTTCTATGCTTTTCAATACGGTATCAGGATCAAGTCCTGCTCTTTCAGCATATACGATCGCTTCACAGACACCAATCATATTGGATGCTATTGCAATTTGGTTGCACATCTTTGTATGTTGTCCGGCACCTGAATCGCCTTGCAATTGAATATTCTTGCCGATGATTTGAAAAATCGGAAGAAGTGCTTCGAAAGCAGAAGCGTCTCCACCAACCATGATCGCTAATCTGGCTTCTCTTGCTCCAATATCGCCACCGGAAACCGGCGCGTCAACTGCGTAAATGCCATTATTTTTCGATTCCAAATAAATTCTTCTCGCCAATGATGGTGTAGATGTTGTCATATCAATGACATATGTGCCTGCTTTCGCATTAGATATGATTCCGTCATGTCCAAAATAGATTTCTTCCACATCTTTAGGATATCCCACCATAGTAATAACAACATTGGCTTGTGAAACAACCTCCGCTACAGTATCCTTCCAAACTGCGCCCTGAGCGATCAGTTCATCTGACCGACTTTTTGTCCGATTATAAACGATTAAAGAATATCCAGCCTTCAACAGATGACCGGCCATGCTTTTACCCATTACGCCAGTACCAATAAAACCAATTACAGTATTGTCTTGTTTAAGCATCATAAATGCACTCCTTTAAATAAGAGACTGTCAGAACGTCCTTCGTTTTCTTTATTTTATCATTTCTTTCTATTCAACTTAACTCCCGTTTGCGGAACCACTAATTCCATTGACAGATTGACCACTGATTAGCAAAATTGTCCGTCAGCGGAATAGGCTGCCGAGTCGATGCGGCAGCCTATCCTTGTTGCGCTATTATCTCTCATCAACGCACGCTTACACAAACCACGAAAAAGAGAGACCCGGCAAGCCGAGTCTCCTTATCTTCCTATAGATTAAGCCCCGCTCGTAAGCGGCTCGATATTTACTGCGCATACCTTGAAGCCAGGCATCCGACATGTCGGATCGAGTGCCTGATTGGTAATTTTATTCACGTTCTGGGAATCGCCCCAATGCATCGGCACGAATACGGTATCCTGCCGGATGTCTGTCGTCACCTTGCTGCGAACGACAATGCTGCCGCGGCGTGAAGTCATACGCACCAGCTCGCCATCGGAGATCCGATAAGCCTTAGCCGTCTTCGGATGCAGCTCCACGAACGATTCCACATCACGAGCGGCCAAGGAGTGACTCCGGCGCGTCTGTACACCGGTCAAATATTGCGAAAGCACACGGCCGGTCGTCAGATACAGCGGGTACGTTTCATCCGTCAGTTCGGCCGGCATATGATTGTCGACCGAAACAAGCTCCGCTTTGCCGTCGGCATGGGCGAATTGCTGCTCGAACAGTCGGCCGGTATTCACTTCGCCCGGGGACGGACAAGGCCAATAGACCCCTTCTTCCAAGCGAAGCCGCTCATAGGTAATGCCGTAGTAATCTGCGATGCCGCCTTGGCTCGCGACTCGCAGCTCTTCGAAAATATCTTCGGCACTGCCGAATTCAAAATACTGGCCCCGGCCCAGCTGGTTCGCGATATCGCACAGAATTCGCCAGTCGTCACGCGACTCGCCGAGAGCAGGACGGCTCGCTTCGCGCAGCAACACACGTCCCTCTAGATTCGTTAGCGTCCCTGTATTCTCCATATAAGAGGTCACCGGGAGGATCAGATCAGCCAGACGCGCCGTCTCCGACATGAACATATCGGCAACAACGAGGAAATCAAGCTTGCGGAGCCCTTCCTCGACGAAATTGGCATTCGGATTCGAGACGATCGGGTTGGAGCCCATCACGAGCATGCCCCGAATCTCCTGCGCATGCACCTTCTCCATCATCTCATACGCGGATACACCTTTTCCAGGCAGCTCCTCAGGCTCAATATCCCATACGTCCGCGATATACGCTCGGTCGACCGGATTCTCGATCAGCCGATAGCCTGGCAGCTGATCGGCTTTCTGTCCATGTTCGCGTCCGCCTTGCCCGTTGCCTTGACCGGTCACGGCGCCATACCCGGAGCCTGGTTTGCCGATCTTGCCGGTCATGAGCACCATATTAAGGAAGCTGCGCACCGCCATGTAACCGTCAGTCTGCTGCTCAACGCCGCGGGCGGTGAAGACCATCGCCGTGCTCGACTTTCCGTACGTGATCGCAGCTTTGCGGATGTTCGTGACCGAGACGCCCGTCAGCTGCGAAATCTCTTCCAGATCAAGCACCTCTAGGTGTGCCTTTAGTTCCGCGAATCCTTTCGTCCGCTCCTGCATGAACGCTTCATCAAGCAGCCCTTCCTCGAGCAGTACCTTCTGTAATCCGTTCGCGAGCGCAGCATCCATGCCCGGCTTCACCTTCAGATGCAGATCGGCTATCCGCGTCGTTCCCGTCTCGCGCGGATCGATCGCGATAATGAAGGAACCGTTCTCTTTCGCCCTTGTAAAATAAGGCATGAGCGTCGGCTGGCACTCTGCGATGTTCGTTCCGGCGAGAATGATGCATTTGGCCAAAGGAATATCGGACAGCGGATTGGTAAGCCCCCGATCGATGCCGAACGTCTTGTTGCTAGCCGAAGCAGCGGCAGACATGCAGAACCGTCCATTGTAATCGATATATTTGCTCCGCAGCGCAACACGTGCGAACTTGCCAAGCAAATAAGCGGATTCATTCGTCAGCGAGCCGCCGCCATATACCCCGACCGTATCGCGGCCGAATCGCTCCTGCAGCTCGGTGAATTGCTGGCCGATGAGCTCGAGTGCATGTTCCCAGGAGATCGGAACGAAGCGCTCCCCTTCTCTGCGCATCGGCACAGTCAGTCGTTCCCGATGAAGCGAATGCTGGTAAGCATTCATCCCTTTAATACAGAGCCGCCCTTCGGAAGCCTTATTCATCTTCGGCTCCACGGTATAGATCGGCTTTGCAGCCCCGGGCTCCCAACGCTCGGTCACCACCGCTTTGCACTGAACGCTGCAGAACGGGCATTGGGTTTCCATCACTTTCAGGATGGGAGCCGCGCCAACCATCTGATCCTGCTGCTGCATCATTTTCATTGCCATTTCCTCCTGATCCATTGGCCGCTGCCGGTTCTTGACCTTAGATGGATCTGCTTAACGCTTCAGCTAACGGTTTCACATGATCCGCGGCAGGTACATTAGCCAGAAGCTGATCCCGAATATCGCTATTGAACAGTCCTTCACGAAGCGGAATAAGGCCAATACGTTCCATCCACTGCCATGCATGTTCTCCATATTCCGCTTCTTTGCGGTACCACAGGGCGAAAGCCGCCGCGATGTCGATTGCCTCTTCGTCACTGCTGCATACGCCAAGCAACTGCGGCGTCCGCAGCTCCTTGACTCGGCTGCCGCCTGCATAGATCTCCCAGCCTGCCGGCGTCCCAACAAGACCGAGGTCGGCGGTCAACGTCCCTGCGCGATGCATCGGACTGCCGGACACTGCCGCTGTAAATTCAGCCGGGAAAGCAAGACCTTCGAGCATCCATTCCAGCCGCGCGCCCAGCTCCACCGAATCGCGCCATGCCCCCGAATCATACTTCGGACCTGCACAGGTAATGACCGCGCCAAGCGGCTTGCCATATCTGGATGCCGCCAGCGGCATAGCCAGCGCCGCACCAACGGCGGCAACCTGCTCGGCGGCAATTCCTTGCAGATCCAGGCCGCCCGTGCTCGTCAGCTTCACGTGCGGAATTCTGAAACGATCCACGACTTCGGCAATGCGTCGCAGCTGATCCGCATTCGTAATTCCGCCATACATGCGCGGCATGATCGAATACGTGCCGTCAGCTAGATGCGAGAAGGCAAGACTTGCACCTTTATGCTCCGAATCAGCTTCAGACGAATCCTCGACCTTCGCCTTCCTCACAAAAGCATGAACTCCAATATAATACGTTAAAGCCGCTTGGCACACGTCGCAGCCATTCTCAGTCTTCCAACCGAGTGAATGTCTTACCGCAGCTGGATGCGTCTCGCTGCCGCCGGCAATCGCAACGCGAAGCTCGTTATGGCTCAGATTGGTACAAGTGCACACCGTTATCTTCGGCGGCTCCGGCTCTTCTTCGTTCGCAAGCGTATAATCCAAAATCGAGCACACGAGCGGTTTACAACCGCCGCATGAGCTGGAAGCCTTCGTACAGCTGCGCACTTGCTCGAACGTTTCCAGACCGTTCTCGCGAATTGCTGATACGATTGCACCTTTGCTTACGCCATTGCAGGAACAAATGGCATCTTTGTCGGACATTGCCGCGATTGACGCCATATCCGCTCCCTCGCCTGAAGCTTGCACCGCTTCCTTCTCCAAAACGGAAGCATTCGATTGCTGCTTAATATAACCGAGCAGCTTACCGCCTTCTGCGCTGTCCCCGAACAGGACCGCGCCGACGACCTTACTTTCCTTAACGAAAACCCGCTTGTACGTGCCTTTGATTCCATTGGACAATTTATAAGATGCATCTGTTGCGCTGTCGCGGATCTCGCCGGCCGAGAATACATCTACGCCCGATACTTTCAGATGGGAAGCGAGAATCGAGCCCTCGTACCCTTGTGTCTCGATGCCGCAGATGTGCTTGGCAAGCACTTTCCCCTGCTCATACAGCGGAGATACCATACCGTAAACCATGCCGCGATGCTCTGCGCACTCCCCAACTGCATAGACATCCTTTATACTCGTTTGCATATAATCGTTGACGAGAATCGCCCTATCGATCTCAAGTCCGGCTTCGGCGGCCAGCCTTACGTTCGGACGAACGCCGACAGCGATAACGATCAGATCTACGTTTATGATCGTGCCGTCCTTGAACAGCAGTCCTTCGACCCGTTTCTTGCCGAGAATTCTCTCTGTTTGCTTGGTCAGCAGGAAATTCATCCCCTGCTTCTCCAGCTCCCTGCGCAGCATGCTCGAGGCTTCCCGGTCCAGCTGACGCTCCATTAAATACTCATTAATGTGGATGACGTCGACCTGCATGCCAAGATTGAGCAAGCCGCGCGCCGCCTCCAATCCAAGCAAGCCGCCGCCGATAACGGCAGCCCGGCGATACGTTTTGGAAGCTTCCAGCATTGTGTTGCAGTCTTTAATATCCCGGAATGCGGTAACGCCAGGCAAGTTGACGCCAGGCAGTGGTAGCATGAACGGCAAGGAACCCGTGGCGAAAAGAAGTTTATCGTACGAGACAACTACCCCGTTGTTGCTGATTACCTGCTTGCGCTCGGTATCGACCCGGACAACGGGATCGCCAGGATGCAGCGTAATGCCGTTATCTTTATACCACTGCCAATCGTTGATCGTAATGTCGGCCAACTTCGTATCTCCCTGCAGGACCTTCGACAACATAATTCGGTTGTAGTTCGGGTGCGGCTCGCTTCCGAAGATCGTCACCGAGAATTCGTCCGGTGCCAGCTTCAGGATTTCCTCGACACATCGTACACCCGCCATACCGTTACCTATGACAACGAGCTTCGTTTTCCTCATACAATTACCTCCACTGTCCACACCAAAACTTTCATCCTTCGCGGTATAACCCTCTCGCTTCAGATACGTCGGACGCTATGCGGCGTGAGTCGCCCCTTTCTCTATGGCAGGGCGTAAGGTCCACACATTGAAACCAAAGCATACGGCGGTAAAAACCATCAATAAGATGAAGCCAAACACGTACGATCCGCTTGCGTCATGAATGAATCCGAGCAGCATCGGTGGGAAGAAGCCGCCAAGGCCGCCTGCTGCGCCAACGATGCCGGTTACGGCACCTGTATCTTGCGGCGAAACTTCCGGCACTACTTTGAATACGGCACCATTGCCAATTCCGAGGAACATCGCGCCCATCAGACAGCCTGCCGTGAATTGCGGAAGCCGTTCAAGCGACAATGTCATGATGAATGCGGCAATAGCGATGCCGCAGAACACGACGGCCAGCACGCGGCGCGAACCGGTCCGATCCGCCCATAAGCCCCCGAGCGGCCGGATGAGCGTCGCCAGCAGGACGAACACCGCCGTCCGAAGACCGGCCTCCGTCGCCGAAAGTTCGAACTGGTCTTTCAGAAGCGTCGGCAAGTACACACTGAATGCAACGAACCCGCCGAACGTCAAGAAGTAGAATAACGAGAGCAGCCAAGTCGATTTCTTGCGCAGCACCGTCATAGATTGCTTGAATGTTTTGACCGATGCTGGTTTAGGCAAATCCTGCGCCAGCAGCCAAAAGCAGATTGCCACCAAGCCGATCATGACCGCCAAGATGCGGAATGTACCACTCAATCCCGTATGCGCATGCAGGACCGGAACTCCGTAGCTTGCCGCCGCCACACCAAGATTCCCAAGCCCCGCAAGGCCAAGCACAAGACCTTGCTTCTGGGCCGGAAACCACCTGGAGATATAGGTCAGCGAGATTGCGAAGGTCGACCCGCCCATGCCTAGGAACAGCGCGCAGAGCAGCAAGGCCGGATAGGATGACGCGAAGCTGGCTGCCAAGAGCGGCACGATCAAGAACAGCATCGTTGCGGAGAATACGCGCCTGCCGCCGTATCGGTCAGCGTAGATGCCCATCGGGATGCGCATGACGGAACCGAGGAGCACCGGAGCTGCGACCAGCACGCTCGACTGGAAACCGGTCAGGTCATACAGCTCCTTGATCTTGACGACAAGCGGAGAAAACATATTCCATATGATGAAGGACGCCGCCATGGCGATCGTCGATAACAGTAAGGCCTGAATCTGTCTGTTCTTAGGAATGCTCATGTGACTACCCCTTCTTCCTGCCTATCCGTACCTAGGATGCGATCGTCTGACTTTTCGGGAGGTGAAGCCAAACATCGCCGCTCTGCCCGTCGATCTCGAGCTGATAGGTCGTTACACAGCCGTCATCCGGCGCCTGTACGAGCCCGTTCTGAAGACTGATCTTCCAATCGTGCAGCGGACAGTATACATGTTGATCGCAAACGATGCCTTCCGAGAGCTTGCCGCCCTTGTGAGGACAGCGGTTCTCGATTGCCTTCAGCTCGCCGCCGGTCATCTTAAACACGGCGATTTCGAGCTCGCCGATTCGTACAACCCGCGCACGTTTCTCAGCAATATCGCTTTCTTTGCCAATGTGGACTCTAGTCATCTCTCCAAACTCCTTCTCTATGTGCTTATCGTGTGGACGCCGGCATTCCTTCGCTCATTGGAGAAAACGTCTTGTTCAGTTCGTCCTTCTCGATAATTTCTTTCCACGGATCCTTTGTCAGGCTGAGCGAGTGTTCGATGCGCGATACAAGCGCCAGACGCTCTTCCTGCTTCTTGAGTGCAGCCTTCACTGTATCAAGGCCGATGCGTTCCAGCCATTCGCTGGTCCGTTCGTTGTATTTGCCCGTCTCGCGGTAGTATTGAATGAACGCGCCGCACCATTCCATGACCTCGTCCTCCGTCTTCACTTTGGTCAACAGATCGCAACCGCGCAGCTTCGTTCCGCCGTTACCGGAAATGTACAGCTCCCAGCCCCCGTCGATCGCGACGACGCCGAAGTCTTTGATCGTCGCTTCCGCACAGTTGCGCGGGCAGCCCGATACGGCCATTTTGAACTTAGCTGGCGTTGCCAGACGCTCGAACTTCTTCTCCATCTTGATGCCCATGCCCATCGCATCCTGCGTGCCGAAACGGCAGAAGGTTTCGCCGACGCAAGTCTTAACCGTACGCAGCGTCTTGCCGTATGCATAACCCGAAGGCATTTCGAGATCGGCCCACATCTTCGGCAAGTCTTCCTTCTTCACGCCAAGCAAGTCAATCCGTTGTCCGCCGGTCATCTTCACAAGCGGTACGTCATATTTAATCGCCACATTAGCGATCTTCTGCAGATCCGCCGGCGTCGTCACGCCGCCGTACATCCGAGGCACGACGGAATACGTGCCGTCTTTTTGAATATTGGCGTGGTTACGTTCGTTAACGAAACGGGATTCGCGCTCGTCTTCATGCTCATCCGGCCATATCATGCCTAAGTAATAATTGAGTGCCGGGCGGCACTTGGAACAGCCTTCCGTATTCGACCAGCCGAGGACATTCATGACTTCCTTCGACGTCGTCAGATGCATATTCTTGATCGCTTCGACCACTTCATCGCGGCCAAGCGTCGTACAACCGCAGATGCCTTCCTTCACTGTCTTCACACCATCCGCGCCAAGCACGTACGTCAGAACATCTCCCACGAGAGGTTTACAGCCGCCGCAGGATCCACCTGCTTTGGTGCACGCTTTAATTTCGTTAACGCTGCTGCAGCCTTTCTCGTTAATCGCATTCATAATCGCACCTTTGGATACCCCGTTACAGCCGCAGACGATTTCATCCTCTGGCATTCCTGCCACCAGCTCCGCCCCGGATTTCTGAGCGCCTCCACCGGACGCGCCGAGCAGCACTTCTTTCTCGCGTCCCTCAACGTCTTCACTGGTACGAATCATCTTGAACAATCTCGAGCTGTCCGTGATATCACCGAACAGGACGGCGCCGATCACTTTGCCGTCTTTAATGACGACCTTCTTGTAGACCCCGCCAAAATCATCCTGCACTCGTACCGAACGAGCTCCCGGAAGATCGTTGTACACCCCGGCAGAGAATACGTCAACGCCCGATACTTTCAGCTTCGTCGAGACGACCGAACCGTGATAGCCATCCGTCGCAAGTCCCGCCAGCCGCTTCGCGATGACCGCGCCTTGCTCGTACAGCGGTGCGACAAGGCCATAAGCGACTCCGCGGTGTTCGACGCACTCGCCGACGGCATATACGTTCGGGAGATTCGTCTCCAGAAGATCGTTAACGACGATTCCTTGGTTGATTGTTATGCCTGCTTGACGTGCCAGTGCAACGTTAGGCCGAATCCCGACGGCCATGACGATCAGATCCGCCTCTTCTTCCGTGCCATCGGTGAACCGCAGACCCGTTATCCGCTTCTTGCCATAAATGCGCTCCGTATTCTTGCTAAGCAGGAACTTCATGCCTTGCTGCTCCAACTCGCTGCGCAGCATCGTCGATGCCGTCTGATCCAGCTGGCGCTCCATGATGTAAGGGTGCTTGTGCACGACCGTTACTTCCATGTTCAAGTTAAGCAGCCCACGCGCTGCTTCAAGACCGAGCAAGCCGCCGCCGATAACAACCGCTTTGCGGTATTTCTTCGCCGTCTCCATCATTGTCTGGCAGTCTTGGATATCCCGGAATGCAATAACGCCCGGTTTATCAACCCCCGGAACCGGGAGGATGAAAGCGCTGGAGCCTGTCGCAATAATCAGCTCATCATATGGAAGCTTAAGACCTTTATCCGTCACGATCAGCTTACGATCGGAATCGATTGACGTAACCGTCTGCCCCGTGTGCAGCGTAATGCGGTTCTCTTCATACCAGGACCAATCGTTTATGACGATATCCTTCATATCAGCGTCCCCTGCCAGAACGGAGGACAGCAGGATCCGGTTATAGTTGGGGTGCGGCTCACTGCCGATGATCGTAATATCATAAAGGTTCGGAGCCAGCTTCAGCAGCTGTTCGATGCAATTCACACCGGCCATTCCGTTTCCTACCAAAACAAGTTTCTTTTTCATTGAAACACACACTCCAATCTACTATCTAACATTATTGTGTAAGGTTAATGCAGACAAGATAATTACCAACATCAGAATTCACTTTTTAATGTTACGTTTCCTTACATTCCATATTCATACTTTAACGTAGACCATTTGTTTTGGCAATGATTAATTCGACGAAATCGTTTCTAGCTGCCTGTAATCGCCCTTTTTGGCGAACGATATGTCTTCATATCGCTATTATTGTTCGTTTTTACACTTAAAAACAGTGACACAACACCGTTGATTGAGCTATTCCATTCATGTCTTGTTACATGAATAGCATTCGGTAAACGTGCAACTCACGCCTCCAAATACGGTTTCCATGTCAGGTTTATCGTTCAAAAGGAGCAAATTCAACCTATCTGGATCCTTAACGAATGGAATCGAAGCGAGCCTCATCCAGGTGCAAGGAGCTGATAATACTGACTAAACGAATCAATATGTAACATAATCTCACGTTGATCGCCCACCACTTAGAACAGAGGTATAAGGAGGCATACGCCTCCCTCAACCACGAAAAACTAGAGGCAAGAAATAGAAAAGAAACCCATGTCTTCTCATAGAAGACATGGGTTTCACTACATCCTGAGGCTGTCTCTTTGCAGCCTTTGCTTACCAGCAATAATCGTTTATCGGTAGATGTTAGCCTTCGTGTGTGATTCTTGGCCGAGATTCCTGCCTTCTGTAATCCCCAGGAGACATCGTACTTACTTTCTTAAACGCGCGTGTAAATGAGATCACGTTCGAATATCCGCTTCTGCCTGCTATGGATTGAACTGTGTCCGAGGTTGTTCGGAGCAGCTCTTTCGCATGCTCCATCCGCAGCCGGATCAGAAAGTCCATGAACCCTTCCCCGAATTTATCCTTGAACAATTGGCTGAGGTATTTCTGGCTCAATCCGAATTGATCCTTAAGACGGTCAAGTGACATATCCGGGTCCGTATAATTCAATTCTATAAAGCCGCGCACTTCAAGCAGGAGCTGATGGTGGTGATTGGCTTCGGAAACGCTGCCGATGAGCTCACTCATTTCACAAAGTACAGCGAGGAACTGCATTTGAATTTCATGCAGCGTCTCCGTGTTATCCAACACATCGGTCAACGTCGAAATTCCATTCTCTTTCCACAGCTTCTGGTATTCCGGCGCCAGCTCGCCAATCGATCGTTCCAAGTGAAAGATCAAATAGTTGAGTAGGCTGATCACGTCATCCTTCGACAGCTGTGCGAAGCGAATATCATGAAACAGCTGATGAAGGGTCACTTCCCATCCCGGTGCTCCCATCCGATAATCCTGCGCTAGCGAGCGGATCGACTGAAGATAGGAAAACAGCTCAGCACCATGCTTCATTTTGGTTTCACTGAAGCCGATAACCGTCCCGAACCCTTTGAAAAACTTGTAGGTAATAGCCTCAAGCGCTTCGTGATAAGAGACTGTGATTTGATCATGATGGAGGGCTACTGACCCTTTGCCGATCGATACGGTCAGAGGCAAATGGCGAGCTACCCACGCAAGAAATTCCTCGCACGCCTGCCTCGTAGTCTCATCATGGCTTCCGGCGGATTGCAAGGCGATGCAGATTAGCCTCTTTCCGGTAACCCACTCGCTCCAGCTCGCCAGGTTATGTTGGTGAAACATTTCTTTTGCGCAATTATGAATGGCGTACATCAGCAAAAACTGGTCCTTCTTTGAGAAACGGCTGCAAAAGTCAGCATAGTTATCGATTTCTACCGCAAGCACTTGTGCACCATGTATGGAAAAGGGAAGACCGTAATTGGCCATTTCGGCCGCCCATTCATCGTCACTGATAAGCCGAACACCCTCGATGACCTCATATAGAAAATGCTTTTTCCGAAGTGTCATCTCTTCTTCATGACGCTTATCGTTCATGGTTGATCGTTTCTTCAAATCCTCGATCGCCGTCTCGATCAGCATAAACTCATTGGCACCTGCTTTTGCTTGCTTAGGCTTGTCGCTCACGAGGGACTGGATCTGGGCGACGACGTTCTCAAGCGGGCGATAATTTCTTCTGGTGATGAAGACGATTGCGATCAGACCTAGCAGAACGACTACAACGCCAAGCAGCAACCAGAGTTTGGATATTTCAAAAACAAATGTACTGAGCTTGCCATCTTCAAGTCCGCTGCTGAATGTCCAATTCAAATAATCCGACTTATTCACTGCCAATACCTGACGGTCGTCCTGATCATCGGGATTGCCAAGAATGTCCGTCCCTTGGGGACCCGCGATGGAGACGAAGCTCACATCCTTATTATAGGTTTGCTCGACCAGCTGCCTTAGTGAATCGATCTTGACATTAACCACGATCAAACAACGCTCACCAAGCACCGTAAAATGGACTCTTGCAAGCGTTACCACTTGCTTGGGTACGGACTTATCGAACACCTGATACAGGTGAGGCGTTGTCCATTTCACGGATCCCTTTGCCCGCATGACGTCTTGTATGTATGCCCTTCCGGGAAACTCATCCTCGGCAAACATATAATTTTCCGTCAAAACGACATTGTCGCCGGGACGGAATAGATAGACAGAATCCACGAGAGAATTCTGTCTTTTGAAGACGTCGATCTCCTTCAGAACGTCCTTGTTCAGCACAACGTTCTGCTTGTTGTCTGCCTGAAAAAACCGGTTCAGCACAATGTTGTTCAAAGAGAAATCGACCATGGCATAATCTATGGTAGAAAGTGAATTCTCCACTTTATCCATGGCGAGAAGATTGAGCACCCTGTTCGCTTTTACCGCATCTCTCTTGGACTGCGCGCTTAATTCCTGAAAAAAAATAAAGAACAGGAAAGAGGAGATAAAGAAAACAATCGGCAGATACGAGAGAAGCATACGGTAATACCATGGTCGTTTCATCGGCATCCCCCACAACCGGAAGCGAGTCTGCCTACAATGGCAGACCCGGAATCCGTCAAAATACATGCTACTTTTTATACTGTTCGTCGTATGCCTTCTGGTTAGCGTCAATATAAGTATTCAATCCAAGACCATCAAATCCTTTTACATAGCTATCCCAATCCTTCTCTAGATCATTGCTGCCGGTAATAAACTGAAGCGCATTCGTATTAATGTAATTCATGATATCCGTCTTTAGCTGTGCGATATTCTGCGCTTCCTCCGGGTTGTACCAGATGGCAAGAGGAAATGACTCTTGAGGCTTGAACGGAACCAGTTTATCAGTCTGAACGGCAAGATAGCGTTCGAAGCCGTCCGGCTTGGTAATATCCTGTCCTTGGGCACGACCGTTAAAGAGTTCCGCCGGCGTATACTTCAGTCCGTTATCCCAAGTCACGCTACGCTTATCCTCACGTTGATAAGGCTCGGTCGCCGAATATAACGCCGACTTCCCGTCGATTCCCTTCTCATCTGGTTTCGCGTCATTCCAGCCAATCCCCTTAGGACCATACATTTCATCAAGCGATCCATCCTGAGAGAAGAGGTAATCAACGATCTTGATCGCCGCGATCTGCTGCTCTTCACTGGCCTTGCTCGTAATCGCAAAGAGTCCGCTTCCCACGCTGCCGCCGAAGTAACCCGTGAACTGAGCTCCTCCAGGGCCTTTGACCGGAGGGACAACTTCGTACTGCGTCCATCTGCCATCATCACCAACAGTTACCGAACAGCATCCGCCAGTGTAAGCTCCCATAATAACCGTGTCGGGGTTGTCAGCAACCTTCTGCAAACCCTCGAAGTTTTGTGTGTACGCCTGAGGATCGATCAAGCCCTCTTGATATAGCTTTCTAATATAAGCCAACCCTTCTTTCCATTCCGGCTTATTAGCCGAAATATCGACCTTCCCGTCATGTAAAGTAAGAAACTCGCTATCCGTCGCGTATATAAAAGAATTCATCAGATAGTAAGTCGGTTCCCCGTGCCACCACTTGGTCGCTCCTGTGAGCGGAATTTCATCCTGTACCCCGTTGCCGTTGGGATCATTCTCTTTAAACGATTTCAAGACATTGTAGAGCTCATCGGTTGTGGTCGGCATCTGCAGATTAAGCTTTGCCAGCCATTCTTTATTGATATATAGCTTTTGAGCGTAATCACAATGATAGCATTCTTCCAGTCCAGGCAAAGCATAGATGTTACCGTCCGGTGCCGTCACGCCCTTGAGCAGGTAAGGCGATTTCTCGAAGGCAGCTTTAATATTGGGACCGTACTGATCAATGAGTTTATTCAACGGAATCAGGATCCCGCTCTGACCATACTTGATCTGGTCATTTTGGTTAAAATCGCCGCCGAAGAAAACTGCCGGGTAGTTCCCGCTTGCAAGAAGCACATTCTGCTTCTCCAGCACTGCGTCTCCCGGTACAAGCGTCCATTTAATATCCACATTGAATTGTTCAGCTATCTTCTTGGTCAGGTCGTTATTGTCATAATCCTGAATCGCAGAAGACTGAACACTGAATGCGGGGAGTGAAATTGTAGCGCCCGCGGATGCGGAGTTCCCCGAATTCCCGTCTTTATTGACAGCTGTATCGCTCGTGTTCCCCGTACTCGAATTGGAGTCGGAATTTGACGAGCATGCACTGAGTACAAGCACGACGGCCAATAGCAATCCTAACAATTTCCTCATGAACGATAAACCTCCCATAGGATATATAGTCAAGCCATGTCTATTTGATTAGCCTTTCAACGAACCGATCATCATACCTTGGACGAAGTACTTCTGAATAAACGGATAGAAAATCAGAACCGGAAGGCTTGCCACTACGATCAAGGCATATTTAAGAAGTGTCGCGATTCGTTGAAGAGCAATCATACGCTCAGGATCGGCAATGATTTTTCCGGGCTGCGTATTCAGAATAAGAATGTTGCGCAAGATCAGCTGCAGCGGGAACAAGTGGTCTGAATTCAGGTAAATCATTGCGTCGAAATAGGCATTCCAATTGTTCACTCCGTAAATGAGTACCAGTACCGCAAGGATTGGCTTTGCAAGCGGCAGTACAACCCGCCAGAAGATACCGAACTCACTACAGCCGTCTAGCTCTGCAGCTTCGTACATTTCATCCGGAACACTGGTTTGGAAGAAAGTCCGGGAGACAATGACCTGAAATACCGCCAAGGCACCGGGAAGGATTAATGCGAGCCGTGTGTCAAGGATGCCTAGCGATTTGACAACCAAATAAGTGGGGATCAGACCGCCGCTGAAAAATATCGTGAAAACCATTAGACCCATGATTAGTCCTCTGCCATAGAGCTGTCTTCGCGCAAGCGGATAAGCAATCATAACGGTCAAGGATACTTGAACCAGCAAGCCTGCTACCGTGTAGAATATAGAATTCAAATAGCCTCTCAGCAACTGCGAGCTTTCAAAAATCGCTTTATATGCCGCAATTGTGGGTTCAATTGGAAAAATAGTGACGCGCCCCTGAATGACGGCATCGGAGTCACTGAAAGAAGAACTGACGACATTGAGCAGCGGATAGGCTACGATGACGAGTATCATAAATAAGATCGTATAGATCATGCCCAGGAAGATTAGATCACCCCGGCTCTCTTTGATTCTAATCGGCCTCGACATGCGGGCGCCCCCTTTCGTCTTCACCATAGGCTGTGTTCCGAGAATCGCCGCGAGATACCATTGACGAGGACCAAGAGAATGAAGGTAATCGCCGAATTGAAAACGCCGATCGCTGTGGAGTAGCTGTAGTTTGCATTGATAAGCCCTACTTTGTAGACATAGGTGGCAATGACCTCGGAGCCGGGAAGATTGAGCGAATTTTGCAGTAGGTATGTCTTCTCAAACCCAACATTCAGCACATCACCCGTGCTTAATATAAGAAGTACGATAATAGCCGGCATGATGCCCGGAAGATCCACATTCAGTATCTTCTTGAAGCGTGATGCTCCGTCCACACGGGCAGCCTCGTATAGATCCGGATTGATGCCAGAAAGCGCCGCTAGATAAATAATGGAGGCATAGCCCATATGCTGCCACATATCTGTTATTGCATAAACATATTTAAAATCCTGCGCGCTCCCCAGATAATTGGCGGCTTTCGCACCGAAGAACCCGAATAACTTGCCGATCTCCCCCGTCGGGGAAAGGAACAGAAGGATCATCCCGCTCATGACGACCGTTGAGATGAAATGAGGTGCGTAAGTAACCATCTGGACGGTTTTCTTGAAAAACCCGGTGCGAATTTCGTTCAAAAACAAGGCCAAGATGATCGGAGCCGGGAAATTGAAAAGCAGCGTTACCATGCTGATCTCAAACGTATTCTTCAGAATGGGCCAGAAGTTCGGGGACCGGAAGAACTGACGAAAGTACTGCAACCCAACCCAGTCGCTTCCCCATACCCCCTTCACGATGTTGTAGTTCTTAAATGCGATCTGTACACCGAGCATAGGAACATATTTAAAAATGATGATGTACGCTAGCGGTAAAAGAAGGAGTACATATAATTGCCAATATCTCGCAAACCGTTTCCGAATCAGCCTATGCTCGTTCATGCAGCACCTCAAGCACATATTTCCCGTTTATCCTCGTTGCATGATCCGGTTCTTTCTCAGCCAGTTCAGATTCTTCTTCGACCATAATCCAGCCGTCATAACCCATTTTCTTCAGGAAATCCACGATAGCAGGATGGTCAAGTATGCCCCCTCCCATCGTTCGCCACTGTTTGTCAGCGGATATATCCTTGAAATGCACGTGGCGAATGATAGATCCCTTCTCGCTGAACATGGCTGTCGCATCCATACCACCGCTTGCGATATGTCCCGAATCTGGGCAATACCCCACGTATCTCTCGTCCAATCCCGCGAACATCACGGCATAATCCTCTTTGGTACGAAAGACCGATCCGGGAGGAGAGTTCGGATGATAGGCGCAGATAATACCTTGGCTACTAGCGCGCTCCGCCACCGAATTGACGCAGCTCAGCGCATGGACTTGCCGTCCTTCGAGATTCGACCGGTCTGCTCCCGGAAGCTGTACCAGAATCAGACGCGCTTCCGGAAAATGACCCAAATAAGCGATAAGCCGGTCTGCTTCTGCCTTCTCTTCATCCGTCTCCTCCCGATGCAGCCAAGGAAGTGCCAATGTCAACGCAGCCAGCTCCAACCCCCTTGCCGACAGAGCTTCTTTCAGCAGCATGGGGTCGTCGTAAAAGCTGCCAAGCATACAAACCTCAGCTTCAACGCCGCTAAAACCTGATGCCTGAATCGTGTCCAGGATGTCGGCAAAGGAATCCTTGAATTTGTCATAGGACATCTGCCAAGTGTAGGTCTGGCAGCCGAATTTAATCGCCATTTCAGCCCACCTCCTTAATCCGATCCCTTATGAAGGGCACCGAAGCTTTGCCCCATGCTTCCACCTGTGCATTAAAACAGAAGTCTACGCACCACCAGTCCAGTTTTGCGATAACCGGTCTCAATTCGGTCAAGATTTCACGAAATTCGATGTACCCGGCACCGAATTCTGCATGGGTACTGGTTTCTTCGTCATGCAGCGTTCCGTCGGAATCGATGAGATGGAGGTGTCCGATATGCCCGCTTAGCATACGCGCATATTCCATGACACCGTCTTGAAGAATCTCCTTCTCCCCGTCATGCCTTGCGCCTATGACGCCGCTCATATAAGCATGGCTTGTATCGAACAGGATTTGAAAAGCAGGATGATGAATCGTCTCCACCATTTGTTTGACTTCGCTCGGCTTGTTCAGCCAGAAGCCGGGCTCGAATTCCCATACGATACACATGCCTGACTGTTCAGCCAACTCGGCGGAAGCCCTCCAGGTTTCCGCGAGTCGATCAAACCGCTCAGCGTATTCCTCTTCCTCCAGATGTTCAGGCGGGCTTACCGTATCGACCCGAATCGTTGTAATCCCCAGATCACTGGAAAACGCGATATAACTCCGCAGCCGTTCCAGATACCGCTCTTTTTCGACAAGCGCCGGCGGTACCATAGTAAAGTCCGGTGCGTAGCCCGATATCCCAAGTCCGTACGATTCGATCTCCCGTAACAGCGCAAGTCTGCTCTCTTGCGTAGGATGGCTTGCCGGTGTCGGATGAGGCGCGAAGCCGTTGATCTCCACACCGTCAAAGCCTGCTCCTTGCGCGTATTGAAGAATGCGAGAGAATGGCCAGGGTGAGGCAGCAAATGGCCCGAATGCAAATGCCCAGGAGCCGATCGAGATTTTCGGATTCATCATCGTCCTGACCTCCTTCATTTAACTGCTATGTTTTAGAAGAAACGACAGCGTGGTTTCGTTAAACTGATCGAGCTTCTCCCAGTGGTGCGTATGGCCGCCGCCCCGGAACACTGCAAGCTCCGCGCCAGGAATGGCTTCAGCGATCTTCTCCGAATAATGCAATGGTGTAAACAAATCCATATCTCCCGAGGTAATCAACACGGGTATCCGGATCTCATGCAGCCGGTCATGCGTATCATGCGAGATACAGGCATCACACTGGGCTTGGAACGCGTGGAGTGGCATGGGATATGGATACGCCTTTCCCGCTTCCTCTCTTTGCAGCAGATCGTCAAGCCTGTTGATATGCCACTCGGGCGTAAAAATCCATAACTGCAATAGCCGGTTGAATGAAACAGGGTCGGCTTCCGCACGCAGCGAGCGGAAGGCTTCGAAGATCCGAGCGGTGTATTGGTCGCATCGATCCCATGAAGCAATCAGCGTCAGCGATCGAATCCGCTCCGGTGCAAGCAGCGCAAGCTCCTGAGCGATTCCGCTCCCCATGGAAATGCCAGAGACATGCGCCTTTTCGATTCCAAGAGCTGCCATCAAGCCTGCTGTGTCTTCCGCCATCATTCTTGTCGTATAGGGGCCATTCGGCTTATCAGAGCGGCCCGCACCGCGATTATCCACCAGAATGCAGCGGAAGTTCTGCTCGTAAGCCTTCACGTGGTCCTCCCAGGTCGGTCCGTCTGCCCCAAGACCCATAAGAAGAATTAAAGGCTCTCCGCTTCCGCGTTCTTCATAATGGAGCTGAATGCCATTGGTTGTTACGATAGGCATTGGATCTCACCTCGCTTTCAGACTTTCACGGATAAACGTTAGTCCTAAACGTGCGGCATCATCGTTGTGTTCCGAGTAAGAACGCCACAGATGCAACCTCGGGATCAGCCCCTGCACAGTAGTGCCGAAGGCTTCGATCGTCAGCCAGCCGTCATACCCGATATCCTGTAGGGCATCGAATATCTCGGGCGTCACGGCATGCCCGCTCCCCGGAACTCCGCGGTTGTTCTCCGAGATATGTACATGCGCAATATGCTCGCTTGCACCTCGCCATGCACTCGGAACATGGTTTTCTTCCACGTTTCCATGATGGGTATCCGCCAGCAGCCCGACATTCGGAAGGCTAACCTGACTCACGAAGCGGACACCGTCTGCAAGCGTATTCGCCATATACATCTCAAATCGGTTAAGCGGCTCAAGCGCGATCGTAATGCCGAGCGTTTGCGCGTATTCGCCGGCTTCTCGGATTGTCTCTACCGCATAGCTCCATTCGTCAGCCTCCGGACCTCTCCCTGTAAACCGCCCGAGTCCCTGGAATAATGGGCCGCACATGAGGTCCGCACCAGCCGCTCGTGAATGTTCAAGGTTTCGCTTAAGCGCTTCCACCGCCGCCCGCCGAAGCGATGCATCACGGCTCGCAGGGTCCGCAACAGAAGCGTCAAGCGCGGATATCGTTGTACACCCAAGCTGCAAATCTTTCAGTACGAGTCCGATTGCCGAAGCCTCCTTCAAATCCAGCCCATCGATCGGAACCTCGATCCCGTCAAAGCCCCACTCCTTGATTTGCCGAAATAGGCTGGCATGATGTTCCGCGCTCGGCGAATCGGTCCATAACAACAAGTTCATCCCTATTTTCAAAGCACTCACTCCCAGGGCTTCAGAATAATCTTGCCGTTAAGCTGGGAAGCTGACACCTCAAACGCTTCTTGGATTCGGCTCATCGGAATCACGTGGGTAATAAACGTGTCAAGCAGCGGTGAATGTTGAATGACTTCCATAATTTTAGGAAAATGATTGATATTATAGTGCCAGGAGCCTGTCAGGGAAATCCCCTTTCGGATCAGGTCCGGACTCACGCGTATCGCCGTTTCTTCCCCGCATTCGCCGACGAAGCATATCTGACCCAACCGCTTGATGGAATCGATCTGCAGACGGTGCGCAGCGACTACCCCGGAGCATTCCAGTCCGCAGTCCGCTCCTTTTCCTCGAGTCAACGCTTTGATTTTCTGCACAGCCTCCGGATCCCGAGGATCAATGATATGATCCACTCCAAGCTGTTTGGCGAGGTTAATCCGATACTCCTGCATCTCTACGGCGATTACAGTTGCACCCCGATACTTGGCATTCACGATCGCCCCCAGGCCGACCGGTCCAAGACCGGTAATCAATACCGTCGAGAAGGCATCGACTCCCATCCGTTCGAAGGCTCCGTGAGACGGTCCTAATCCGCAGCAAGCAAGACTAGCTTTCTCATAAGGAACATCATCCGGAATTTTCGGGAGAAGCGCGGAAGGCTTGGCGATAAACTGGCTCATCGTCGCCGCGTGATAATTCAAGTTGTGCTCGCAATGGATGTAGTCTCCTTGGACGCATAATTCACATTCCCCGCACGGATATTGAGGCATGACCGCGACTCTATCGCCCGGTTGTACTTTGCAGCCCGGAGCCGCCTGAATGACTTCACCCACCGCCTCATGACCAAGGCAGTCATTCTTGTGACCATGCACGAAGCCCTTGTATTCGGCGCACATCGGGGCAGCATGGATTTTCACCAATGCCCAGCCTTCTTTCAACTCTGGCATTTCCTTATCCACGAGATCCGCTTTCCTCTCGCCAGTAATTGCTGCCTGCTTCATATCTCAACTCTCCTTATGTATCAATATAAGAACTAACGGGTGCCTCCAGCTCCGAACACTTCGCGCTTCTCGCCATACTTGAATGAAATTCCCAATTTCTCTACTTTACCGAAGAGATAATCCAGGGCGGCAGGAAGTTCATCTCCGCTTAAGTGCTCAATCATGAGCGATGGCTCCTGCGGCAGCTTGCTGAGCTCGGAGAGGTAAACATCGTAATCCAGCGTGCCGTTCCCCACAAAGGTTTCGGTAATCTGCGTTGTGGCATGATGAATCAAATTGGTATCTTTCGCATGGCAGCTGACGATATAAGGGCCTAACTTTTCAAAGCATTCACGGATGAAATCACCGTTGTAATACACACGCCTCGGGTCTGAGGTCATGTTGACGGGATCCAGATGTACAGCAAACGCATCTCGATTAATTCCCTTGAGCATCTGCAGATAAAGATCCGGATTGTCCGGCAATACATAAGATTCGGTCTCTAGAACAAGCTTTGTTGTGCTCGGCTGCACTTCATCGATAATGCGCTGGATAACCCGGATATTATGTTCGACGTTCGCTTCCGTGAAGTTATCCCGATGGCTCATTACGCAACCCATGTTGTTGTAGCTGCCGCCATGCATCACACAGCAGACCGCCCCCATCTCCTCTGCCTGCCTGAGACGAGTCATAATTTCAACAATGTTCTTCTCCTGCTGCCCCATATCCGGGTCCGATATGTTGATGCAATAGGCCCCTAATTCAGCGAGCACAATATCCGCCTCACGAAAAGCATGCTTGAATTCTTCCCGCTCATTTGCATCTGCAATATAGCTGCAGTAGGCCGCGGAATAGCCAAGCCTTTG
Source organism: Paenibacillus sp. J31R98 (assembly GCF_056269245.1). Taxonomy (NCBI): domain Bacteria; kingdom Bacillati; phylum Bacillota; class Bacilli; order Caryophanales; family Paenibacillaceae; genus Paenibacillus; species Paenibacillus sp. J31R98. Next base: position 637,427 of record NZ_JBWDNO010000001.1, on the reverse strand, counting down.
ATGAACCTTCACCAGCTTTGCCGGATCGCGTTCCCCGGCTTTAAAGATCGGGCCGCCCAATCGCATCAATGCTCAATCCCCCAGTCACTCATTATGTAAACCGTAAGCGCTTGCAATGCCAAGTATAGGAGGACGGAACGCACGTGCACAATTATCAATTATCCGCTTTACATACATTAACGCTAACCCATATGAATCAAGGATAGACGAGGATCTGTAAACCAAAATCCGCCACTTAACAAATTATCGATTATCTACTGTAGATTCAGGTCTATCATGGCAAGTGCGGCTTCAAGGGAAACGGGTATAAAATAAAAAAATCCACTGCATGAGTGGTTTCTTTAACAGCTGCTTCTATTCAGTAAACACACCAAGGACTCAATATCCTGGTTCATTCCACCTCCTTCATACACCGAAATAAATTAGTTCTAACAATTACTTTGACACATAGAGTAATCTATGTTAAATTTACTCCATCAGATAGAACTATGTCTGGTAGAGCACTATGTGACAGAGTACAACAGCGTCACGTACGACAGGCATAGGATTATGATTTACAGGAGGACCTTGCATGATTCGAAGTGACATCATTCGCGGACATCTCGATGCGATTATTTTGCGGCTTATATACGAAGAAGACCGCTATGGCTATGAGATCTCCAAGGAAATCAGCGTGCGGACGGATGATCGGTTCCAAATCAAGGAAGCAACGCTGTATGCCGTCTTCCAACGGCTCGAACGCAAAGAGCTGATCGAATCGTATTTGGGTGACGTATCGCATGGCAGCAAGCGGCGCTACTACAAGATCACGAAGCTTGGACGAGCCTACTTGAAGGAAACGGTTGAAGAATGGAACGAAATTAAAGAGATCGTCAATATTTTCATGGAGGGATTGTAGAATGAAGAAGATTAACACACATGTTGAGGAATGGTTTCGCGATATACCGGACAGCGAGCAGAAGCAATCGATTCAAGAGGAAATTACGCAGAACCTCGAAGAAAAAGTGTACGACCTTATGCGTGCCGGCAAGAGCGAAGAAGATGCAACGAACAAAGCCATTGTTGAGTTCGGCGATATTTCAGACATCAAGCAAGAGCTCGGCGTTATTAGCTTCAAGCCTGTAATGGATCCACGCAAGCGGTTCGGCTTGCACTTAGGCTTCTCGATTTGGGGGACATGCCTCATAATTGCCTTCTTCTTGTTCATAAACATGTACTACACGCCAAACACCATCTGGTTCGTGTACCCAGCATTCGTAGTTGCTTGGTGGCCGCTTGTCATGTTCTACAAGTGGCTAGGCTGGTAAATAAGGAGGCGCCGCTATGAGGAACCATCGTGCAAACTTTGCCGTGACCGGCAGCATCATGACCATCATCTTTCTGCTCATCGTGAACATTATTACATCACCGGATTACTTATGGTTCGTCCATCCTGCCTTCGCGCTCATACAGTGGCCGATCGCGATGTATTTTGCAGCGACAGGACGAATCAAGCAATACTCGCTAGTCACGACACTTCTGCTTATTCTCTATCTTATTTGGGAAAATATTATCCAAGGCTCAGGCCATCCTTGGTTCTTGTACCCGGCGCTAGCCGTCATCTGGTGGCCAATCATCATGCTCGCCGGCCGTTACGCTGCTACGCTTGGCATGGCGATTATCAGCAGTATCCTAATCATCGGTTCGTATGGCGTTCTTAACCTGCTATTCTCGCCGGGATACCCATGGATTATCTTCGTAGCGTATGGAATCCTATGGTGGCCAATGTCCATCTATTTCACGCGATCGCGCAGATATTTCGACTTCTCGCTGTGCGCATCACTGCTGACGAGCGCGCTCTTCATTACAGTGAACGCAATCTCGTCACCAGATGAAGTTTGGGCGATCTATCCGATCTTCGCTGTGATTTGGTGGCCGCTCAGCATGCATTATTATGCCAAACGTCCGCCGGTTTGATTGCCGGAAGCACCGAATGCTACAATAGATCAGAGCTACACTACACTTACTAAAATGGAGAACTCATCTATGCTAGCATTCACAATGCAACAAGAATACGCAAACGATCGTATCCGCGTCGTACAAGCTCAAGCCTCTGACGCTGCTGACATAATGAACCTGCTTGTCGGCACAGCACGCTGGTTGCAAAGCAAAGGTTCCACACAGTGGAGCGCGCTACTAGACGGCGAGGATCACCATAATGTGACTGGACATATCGAGAAAGGCGAGCTCTTCATGTTCAAGGACGGCGACACGCTCGCAGGCATCGTATTGCTTATGCAGGTGCCCGGCGAGTGGGATCACGGTTTGTGGGGACCAGATGGACATGAATCGATCGTCTACCTCCATCGTCTCGCGATCAATCGTGAATATGCCGGACAAGGCATTGGCGCTGACATCGTAAGATGGGCGGAGGAAGGCGTTTCGTTCCCCGGCAAGGACCGCATCCGCCTCGATTGCATTGCAAGCAATGAAACGCTGAACAAGTTTTACAGCGGAATGGGCTACACGTTCAAAGGCACGTCGCCAACCGGCTTTTGCTTATACGAGAAGTTCTTGAAACAAGTGTAACCGGCTCTCGCCGTCCTCCGGGCGGCATAGCTAACGTTTCACGGTAAAAAAAAACGGACCGAGATGTTCTCGGTCCGTTTTTTTTCAATTAAAATGCCCAGTTGCCACCGCGGAACAGCGGTTCGAGCGAACCATCCTCGCGTACGCCGTCAATATCAAGATCTGCCGTTCCGATCATGAAATCAACATGCGTCAAGCTGTTGTTTAAGCCGCGCTCCGCCAGCTCTTCCTTGCTTAGCTGAAGCCCGCCATCAATACAGAACGGGAATGCAAACCCAATCGCCAGATGGCATGCCGCATTCTCGTCGAACAAGGTGTTATAGAACGTCAAGTTCGTATCGGAGATTGGCGAGCGGAAAGGAACGAGAGCAATCTCTCCGAGGAAATGCGAGCCTTCATCCGTCTCAACAAGCCCTTTGAGCGCTTCATAGCCCTGCTCAGCTTGGTAATCCGTAATGCGTCCTTCCGTGAACGTAATCGAGAACTTGTCGATCAAGTTGCCGTTGTAGCTAAGCGGCTTACTGCTGTATACGGTGCCGTTCACAGCATCTTTATGTGGCGATGTGAACACTTCCTCCGTCGGCATGTTCGGGATAAACACGCTGCCCTGTTTGTTCTTCGTTCCTGCGGATACCCAGAGATGACCGTCCGGCAAACCAATCGACACGTCCGTCCCTGACGCAGCAGAGCGGTAACGCAGTTCCTTGAATCGAAGTTCATTCAGACGCTCCGCTTTGCTGCGAAGCCCAGCTGCATGCTCACGCCAAGAAGCGATCGGATTGTCCGCATCCACGCGGGTTGCAGCGAAGATCGCTTCCCACAACGCACTCACTTGCTCAGCCGACGATCCCAGCTCCGGGAACACTTTCTCAGCCCACTCTGGCGTTGGTACCGCTACGATGGACCAAGCACAATCATTGCTGAGCGTATATTTGCGGAACGGTTGAAGCGCGGTCTGCGCAGGCTTCGTCACGGCGGAGATTCGCGATGCGTCGATGCCTTTCAGCAGGTCCGGATTCTCAGCTGTGATCCACAAGAACGCCGCTCCCTCTTCTGCCAGTTTAATGCGCCCATCGACGATCCACTCTGGATAGAAAGAAAGTCCTTCTTCAGGCGACTTCTCCAGCCGAGTACGTACGATCTCCTCATCTATCCATTCCACATGGACGTAGCTTGCGCCAATTTCATATGCGCGTTTAACAACAAGGCGTACGTAAGGCGCTGCCTCTACTTGAGTCATAATGCACAGCTTCTGTCCGGGTTGAATGTTGACGCCAACTTCAACAGCCAGTGCTGCATATTGCGCTAAACGATTCTCGAATGAGTTCATTCTTTTCACTCCTCTAAATAACCTCTATGTAACATCTCTTTCAGCAAAATATTATACCAGCGTCAATGGGATGGATGCAAAAAAGCGGAAGGCATTATTGCATTGCCCCAAGCTTGCCAATCGAGATATTCGGAATCATATCATCGTAGAAATACTTACGCACATCTTCCTCAAAGACAGTCGAGAGTATGCCTTTCTCCCGAACCAGCTCCAGCATAAACACATCATTGCTTTTGAATACCAAGACCGTATCCGATTCGGACATCGACCAGAACGTATCGTTGTTCCCATTGTGGATGAGATACGCGCTATCAGCTTCCTTCACGCTAAGCTTTTTAACTGTCGAGGTCGAACTGCTCTCCACAGGCAAATGATTCAGCTTCATAAAGGATTGATCATCAAGCTGCTCATCCCTCTTCCATACGCTTCCAAGAAGCAAGGCATGATCGGAATGATAAAATAAGATCGTATGCTCCATTACCGCTTTGCCGCCGAAGCCGCTCAGCACTTGGGACGGATCGTTGCCGCGAATGGTGACAACCGGCATCCCCCATGCTTGGAGGAAGGTTGTTTTGTAATTAAATCGAGACTTGCCACCGTCATAATACACACTTTCTAGCTGGTTCAGCTTCCCCGACTGATCCCCTGCGAACCAAGGTCTCTTCCCGGCAACGGATGCGGTAAGCGTGATAAACTTATTCGCGCCGTGCCAATAGACATAGATGCCCAATTGCTCCAATACACGCAGCGGAATCATGGACTGTCCATCTACTAGCAGCGGCACAGCCGATAGATGTACCGTTGCACCATTTACTTCCGATGCTGCCTGATTGAGGGTCAACTTAGCAACTTTACTCTTGTAAGTCAACGTCAGCTTCTTCAGACGCGCATCCCATGAACTGCTCCCGCCGAACCATTTCATAATGCTTGAAGCAGGCAGATACACTGCGCCTTTGATAAGCTGCGGTGCGCTACGGCGATTAGGATCAAGCTGTTGGTTATACCCATTAATAGTCGCTGTTGATGAACCAATCTGCATAATGACCTGAACGTTCTGTCCCTGTCCCGATTGCGACTCTGCAGCCGCAGTAGGCGTTCCGAGACTTAGAAGAACAAAGGAGATTGCCATAAGGGCCAAAATAACACGGGTTGTTTTTCTGTGCCTCATCATTCATACCGCCTTTCATGCATGTTGGAACTGTGCATGATGCAGCCTGCTGTAATGACCGCCTGCAGCAAGCAGCTCCTCATACCGTCCTTGCTCGGAGACGCCGTCCTCGGTCACGACGACGATGCGGTCCGCATTCTTGATCGTCGCAAGCCGGTGCGCGATAACAAGCGTTGTCCGTCCTTGCGAGAGATTAGCTAACAGACCCTTTGGTCCGCATTAATAAATAGAGAAAATAAGGCGCACCGAGCACAGCAACGACTATACCTGTCGGAATGTTGTACAACCGTGCGAAAGTATCAGATATGATCAGCAGCAGAGCACCAGCCAGCGCCGAGGCAGGCAGCAAATACGGATGCTGAGGCCCAACTAGCCGTCTCGCCACGTGCGGGCCGATCAAACCAACGAAGCCGATGGCGCCCCCAACTGCCACTGCAGCACCGGCTAATCCGACAGCAGATGCATACATGATAAGCCGCTCACGGCTCAGCGCAGTACCAAGGCCTCTTGCGGTAAGATCACCGAGGTTCATGACGTCGAGCACCCGCGCTTTGAAGAATACAAGCGGGAGCAGCACGACAAGCCAAGGTACAAGCGCGAGCACGAATCGCCAATCGGTGCCCAAGATGCTGCCAGCCAGCCAGACCTGAACGAATTTGAACTGTTCGGGGTTGAGGCGAAGCGTCAGCACGAGCATCGTCGCAGATATTCCGGCCGCTACGGCGATACCGACGAGCAGCATACGGATCGTCGAGATGCCATGATTGCGCCGGTAAGCGAGCGTGAATATGAGCGCGGCAGTACCTCCCGCACCGATCAGTGCGAGCAGCGGCAGCAGGAAGATCGTGCCGCTAACCGGCACGACGCTGATGAACAGCACGACGACGAGTCCTGCGCCGGCGTTAATGCCGAGAATGCCCGGATCAGCGAGCACATTGCGCGTGACCCCTTGCAGGATGCAGCCCGACACGGCAAAAGCTGCGCCAACGAGCAGCGACATGACAATGCGCGGAAGCCGGAATTGGAACAGAATGAGCTCCTGCTTCGCATTGCCTTTGCCGAGCAGGGTATTCAATACCTCATGCGGCGTCAGTTTCAATTGGCCGGTATCCATACTAATAATGAAGACAATCACGATGAGAACAGATAATAGCGTCATAATAGAGAAAGCCCGTTTGCGGCGAGCTGCCTCTGAAGAAGCAGGAATGGCAGTCGACATCATCTACAGCTCCCTCCTCTCGTTCATGGCGAGATAGAGGAAGAACGGCACGCCAATAATCGCAATGAGCGCGCCTAGCGGCGTCTCTGCGAACGGGTTGAACATTCTTGCGCCGATATCAGCGAGTACAACAAGCAGCGAGCCGAGCACAGCGGAACACGGAATGATCCAGCGGTAGTCAACGCCTACCAGATAGCGCGCCACATGCGGAATGATCAAGCCGACGAAGCCTACTGCGCCTACGACGGAGACGGAAGCACCTGCCAAGATGAGAATGAGGAGCGCTCCTATCGCTTTGACAAGACCTGTACGTTGTCCGAGTCCTGTTGCAATATCATCGCCTAGGCTAAGCAAAGTAATGGAGCGGGACAAGAGAATCGCCACCGCGATGCTGCCAAGAATCCAAGGCGTAATAATCTTCACCTGCGGCCATTGAACGCCTTGCAAACCGCCTGCATACCAGAATGCAAGCTCTTGGCCGACGTTGTAATGAATCGCAATCGCTTCGCTTATCGCAAGCATCAGAGCGGATACGGCGGCGCCAGCAAGCACAAGCCGCACCGGCGTCAGACCGCCCTTCACCATCGATCCTGCGCCAAATACGATAACAGCCGCGAGTGCAGCTCCGATGAACGAGAAGAACAGCAAATTGACGAAGGACATTCCCGGGAAGAACGCGAAGCAAACCGCGAGCAGCAGGCCCGAGCCTGCATTAATGCCAAGCAATCCTGAATCTGCAATCGGGTTGCGCGTCATCCCCTGCATAAGCGCGCCAGCCGTTGCGAATGCAGCTCCTGTGAGTGCTCCTGCGATAACACGCGGAATGCGGAGCTGATGAATGACCTGATGCGAGGTCAGATCGGGATTGAAATGAACGAGCGACTCCCATACCGTAGCTAGCGAGATATCCGCCGCGCCAACTGCGATGGATAACCCAGCGCTGAGCAAGAGCAGTGCGCTCCCGACAATGAGCAGGATAATAGCAGCAAGCGGACGCGATTGAATCGTTACATCCGGCTCTTCTGCTCGGGAGATCGAGTGAGACTGAGACTGCACAATCATAAACCACCTTTACTTATGTACCTCTTGTACCTGAAGGATGCGTAGCACGGGTTCAACTGAGAATTATTTTCATAATAAAGAGTTCCAGTGAAGTTGTCCATCCATTACGCGAATCTTTTCCTTATTGCAGCGCAGGTCAAGCAACATTTGTTACTTTTTTTGTGTCAATCTCCTCATGAATGATGGCGTTAGCATCATACACTTATACCCGAAGGGCAGCATCCATATCGAGCGGATCGCAGATGCAACTTGGGAAGGAGGTGCCGCTATGCAGCCAGAGCTGAACCAGATCCAAGCTGGCATCAATCTGCTCGTCAATCGTCTGCTGCCGAGGCAACACGCCGATGGCAGCTGGCGACTTGGTTTCGTGGATGCCGGGACGTCCACGGATGCGGCAGTTATCATGCTGCTGCAGAGCATGCAAATACCGAAGCCCCAATTAGTCGCTGAGCTGCGGCAGAGGATCGAAGCCAAGCAGAGCGCGGATGGCGCGTGGCGCAGCTACCCGAATGATGCGGCCGGACATGCCGCCGCAACAGCGGAATGCTACTACGCCTTGCAATTCGCAGGCGCATCCCCGAATGAGCCGCATATGAAGCGAGCTCGCGAGGCTATGCTCGCGCTTGGCGGCTTATCCCGTATCGACAGCCTATTAACGAAGTTTCTGCTCGCCGCAGTTGGACAATACCGTTGGCCGCGCTGGTTTCCGGTCCCGCTCACCCTCATGTTATTGCCGAAATCAGCGCCTATCCACTTCTATCAATTCTCCGGCTACGCGCGCGTCCATATGGCGCCGATGCTCATACTTGGTGACCGCAAGCCCGCATTCACGCTGCCGTCGATCGCTCCGCTCCAATCACTGAGAAGCTCAGATGAGGAACAAAGGCTGCAGCAGGGCAGCTGGCAGAGGCATTTTCATTATAAACTGCGGCAGATCGATGATGATCGCCGTGTGCTGCATCAGGAGGCGACCGATCGAGCCGTCTCGTTCATGCAAGCGCGCATCGAAGCCGATGGCATGCTGTACAGCTATGCGACAGCTACCGTTCTGATGGTTCATGCGCTGCGGGCACTTGGCTTCAAGGCGGGGCATCCGCTAATTGCCGGAGCGATCCAAGGGCTCGAGACCATGCTTACACCAGACTGGACACAGCATAGCAGAGCCTCCACAGTCCAAAATACTACGTCCGCCGTCTGGGATACCGCACTCATCAGCCACGCGCTGCAAGCAGCCGGTTTCTCTCCGTCGCATCCTTCTATCCTGCGCGCGGGGCAATTCTTGCTCTCGCGGCAGCATACGAAGCTTGGCGACTGGCAGCGCAAAGTCGCGAATCCCGCTCCTGGCGGCTGGGGCTTCTCGAACATTAACACGATCAACCCCGACAATGATGATACAACAGCTGCCTTGCGAGCCATTCATGCTCTAGCAGCAGAGGACTACACAGCCTCTCGCGAGAAAGGGTTCAACTGGCTTCTCTCGATGCAGAACACCGACGGCGGCTGGGCCGCGTTCGAACGGGGCATCGACAGCAAACTGATCAGCTGGGTACCGCTTGACGGCGCCGAGGACGCAGCAACTGATCCATCCACGCCGGATCTGACTGGCAGGACGCTCGAATACCTCGGCCGCTTCGGCAGGCTGACAACCGAGCATCACTTCATCCGCCGAGCTGCGAATTGGCTCTACAGCCATCAGGAGCCGGATGGCTCTTGGTACGGACGCTGGGGCGTCTGTTATATCTATGGCACCTGGGCGGCTCTGACCGGACTCGCCGCTGTCAGCGAACCGCCGCAGCATCCGCAAATCCGCCGCGCAGTCGATTGGCTGAACAGCATCCAGCGCGAGGATGGCGGCTTCGGTGAATCATGCGCTAGCGACATCGGGAAGCGCTTCGTCCCCCTACCTGCCTCCACACTCGTCCAAACCGCTTGGGCGCTGGATGCTCTCATAGCGGTGCATGCGTCGCCGACCGTGACGATGGAGCGCGCCTGCGCCTACTTGCTGCGCGAGCTGCCCGGCGAGCATCTGCAGCAGCAATCGCTTGCTGCACGCTATCCGAATGGCGCTGGCCTGCCCGGTTATATCTATTCCTGCTACGAGAGCTACCCGCTCGTCTGGCCCTTGCTCGCTCTCGCTCATTACCGCAACAAGTATGGGGGATGAATGAACATCACAAGCTGTTAGCTGGCTTTACTATACTTATTGGTCCGCTTCAAGCATATCTCGGCCCTTGCCGTCCGTCGCGGCAATCGACTCGATCTTCCATGGCTCTGCCGGAGATTCCCGAACGAGAATCAGCCCCAGCTTCAGCCTCAGCACCTTCTTGTTCTGAGCCAGCATCCTTACATTCTGCGAGAGATCCGCGATGAGCTCGTCTTCCAAGGCGTTCACCGCGATCTCTTTCTTCTGCTCGGCAGCGATCCGTTCCACATGAGCAAGAAGCCTATCAAGCTTCTCATCATAAGGGTCCTCGAACAACATGCGGGCAGCTTGAATTTCCCTCAAATTAAAAGTCTTGAAGAAGGTTGTGACAATGTTGTCCGGATTCATGGCGCCAACATACTCGGGCAGCTTGCCGGCTGCTTTGAACACCATAAGTTGATGCTCCGGGTCGACGCTTTGCGTCTTGTGCGTCGTGCTCCCGAGAAAATGCACACAGAAGTGGCCGGAAAAATCATTATCCGGGATCCCGTCTCCCCCATGCGGCATACCGTGCATCGAAGCTGCCAGCACCTCACCGTCTGCCTGAACGAGAATCGCTTTTCGCTTCCAGCTCCATTTGCCATTATAGATGCGTTTCATAATCTCCGTGTCCTCGCGCGTCAATGGCTGAACATCGGCATGGCTGCTGCCGGCTCGTCGCTGCACGTTAAACGTCAGGCCAGTATCGAGATCGGTAAGAGTGAAGCTGGACATGAGCGGAACAAACACTTTCGCCTCTTCCCATGGCAGCACTCGACCATAAAATGCTCTCCGAAGCTCATGAACACGCTGAGAGAGCAGCTGCTGATCCGGTTCTCGCAGGATCAATTTCTCTTCAGCAACCGTGTCATATACAGCGCCGTAACGATCGACTGGAAGCGTCAGCTCCTCGCTTCCTTTTCTAAAGGAGATGTATGTATCCGTGACGGGGATCGAATATATCCGGACGCGAGACCCATTGTTCAGCATCTTCGTAATGGCTTCATCGCTCCCGATCGCAAGCTCCGTTGCCCTGACCGATTCAGGTGTCGCAGCCACGCGCAGCTTTGCCCCTTCAGCTTCAGCAGAGGCGCGGTAGCTGCCATTGCCAAGCATAACAGCGATCCCGAGTAGACAGACGATCTGCCAGATGAACCTTGCATTGCGCATGCCATTCCTCACCTCCCTCAAACTTGCGTCAACCTTTACAGGGTTTGCTAAATGCACAAGCATTATCCTTTGCCCATACAATGGGGTAGGCGTGAGAGCTGCATGAGAAAGGCGGTATGAGAGATGAATTTTGAACCGGTATTACGGTCGAATATTTTGGCAGCGGCCAGAGCCATGAACAATAGCGATGCGGGGTTCGCGACGTTCCGGACGTCGTATAGCAATCCGGAATATTGGAATTTGACTAGCGAGGGCGGCTTCGAGCTGAAGCGGGATGTCACAGCAGCTGAAGGGATCCGCGATATTTACACCAATTCGAGTAAATATGGATTTGAGTGTGCGACTGCTGTAATGATAATTGAATACAAAGCAGTGTTGGAGACGCTCGGAGATGAGCAGTTCAACCGCCTATTCCCAAGGCTCTACTTGCATTCGTGGCAGTTCGACAACAATCTTGGATTAACCCGGGAAGACGCGCCAAGCTCGAACTCGAAGCCCGGCGATGTCCTGTACTTCAAGAATCCGGAGGTTAATCCGGAGGAACGAATCTGGCAAGGCGAGAATGTGATCAAGATGGGCGAGGATAACTATTTCGGACATGGCATCGGCATGGAGGACGGGGAAGGCATTATCAGAGCGCTGAATAAGCATCGCGCCCCTGGTGCGACGGAATCCGCCTATCTGGAGGATCAGTTTATATATCCGAATTTCGCCTCATTATCCAAGCACGCACCTGCTGACATTCGACCGAACCGAGTGATTCCTATCGTACTTGAACCAAATACGGTGTGCGCGACTATAGGTATGCGGAGATATATTGTGCATTAACGCAAGTAAAGGCCAGGCTGAGTCATCGCTCTGCTTGGCCTTTGCCTATTCACCTTTTGCCGTCCTAGCCCGCTGCTAGATCAATACGATATAAAAAATCACTTGACAACGATACAGTTTGTATCATAAATTACATAATAGGACATTCTGTAGCAAAATAGATAAATAATTATGAAGTAAGGGGTTTTCGATGATGACGATGGGAGATCGATTACGTGAGCTGCGACTGCGCCACAAATACTCGCAAGACGAGGTGGCAAGGCAGATCGGCATTACCCGCTCTGCCTACAGCCATTATGAGATTAACAATAGACAACCTGTCTATGACACATTGAGGAAACTAGCCGCTCTGTTCAGCGTTTCGCTCGACTATATTATCGGCGGTGAGCCATCAAGGCGCGAATCACCTACATTGACACCTGAGACGATCGAAATTATTCGGCTGCTCAGCAATATGGATCAGGAGAAGCGCAAAGTGTCCATTGACCGTATGATGGCTGTCATTAAACAAGTCGATTAACTAACTTTCCGCACTTCCGCCGGCAGCATGAACCAAATCATTGTCCCTTTATCCACCGTACTCACCGCACCTATCGCGCCTTCATGCGCCTCCACAATTTCTTTGGCAATCGCAAGCCCAAGCCCGCTTCCGCCATCCGCTGAATTCCGCGACACGTCTTTCTTGTAGAAACGGTCGAATATGTACGGCAAATGTTCATCCGCGATTCCGCTGCCGGTATCGCTCACCGTTACGATGACTCGGCTTGTATGCTCCTCGAAGAAGAAGGAGAGCGTGATTTCCCCGCCTCTTGGCGTGTACTTGATCGCATTATACACAACGTTCGCCAGCACTTGATCCATTCTTGCCAGATCGAGGCTAAGCAGTATGCGGTTCTGCTGTTCTTTCTCATGCGCATGGCCATCCTCTGTGGAGCTGACACTGTGGAAATCGCAGCTGAACCGCAAGCCGCTGCTGATGACATCAATCTCGTACATGTCATGCAGCTGCTGGATCCATTGCCCAAGCGGCACCTTCGCAAAATCAAACCGCGTCTGACCTGCCTCCAGCTTCGTCAGCTCAAACAAATCACGGATGAGACGGTTGAGCCCTCCTACTTTGCCGAGCATCATCCGAATATAGCGCCGCTGCTGCTCCTCCGTCTGCACCAAGCCATCCTGGAAGGCTTCCAAATAACCTTGCAGGAGCGTAATTGGCGTACGCAAATCATGAGAGATATTCGTCATCAGATGTCTCCGTGACGTCTCCGATCGCTGCAGTTCGCGGTTCGTCTGCTCCAGCGTAGCGTTCGTATCGCTAAGTGCGATCGTACGCTCTTCGATTCTCTCCTCCAGATGCGTATTCAGTTCACGAAGCTCATTCGATACAAGCTCCACTTGCACCATCGCATTCGAGAAGCGCCTTGATATAATGAATGATTGCATCAGCATAAAGAAGAACAAGCCAAGCGGCACTAACTGCGTATAGACGAGCCACTCATTGAAGAACAACATGTCGTTTAATACGGTCACGACGAAGACGGCAAGCCCCGTAAGGACGAATGCGGAGCCGATTCTTCGGCGTATCCGAGCGGTAATGAGCACGGCAAGCAAGTAGATCGCAACGCCTACGACGAATAATTGAAACAGAGCAAGCTGCTTCGAGAAGATAATTGCAGGGGTTATGAGCACAAACACGCATAAAGACAGCCCAATTCCCGTTACAAAAGGTATCAAACGCTTCGAGGCGTCCATCGGGAACAGCCTGTACACATAGAGGAAGCCCGTTACCGCGCTGAGCGCGAATGCTATGTATTCGATCTTGAGTCCTGCTTCCCACGAAATCGGGAATAGTCTTAGCAGGTAATTCTCCCCTGTCACGCTTGCTCTTGCAGCAACGAATAAACAGAGCAAGCCAAAATAAATCGTGAACTGCTCCTGTCTCCGAAATGCGTACAGACCAATGTGATAGACGCCGATAATGATGAGGCTGCCGAGAATCAGCATCTCTTTGGCTGTTGTCTTCATCTGCGCGTCAACGATCGAATCGCTGTCGCCGAGCTGAATCGGAACCCAAATGCCTCCTTTGCGATGCTGAAAGTTGGATACTTGGATGACGATTTCGAGCTTGTCCGAATCCGAGCTGAATGAGACAATCTTCGGAAACTGCTCCGCCTTTGAGTTGTCCCTGCTCGTGCCGACTTCCCCGAGCTCTGCGAGCTCCTTGCCGTTCACCCAAAGCTTATAGCTGCTAAAAATATTCGGCAGACGCATCGCGAGCACATGATCCGTTCGTTGTATCAGTACGGTTAACTTATACGTCGCATAGCCTTGGCCCGCGTTAATGCCCTGCACGTCACGATAGCTGTTCCACGACCGAGGCACACTTACAGTCGCTGTGCGCTGCTCGAGCGCTGCATCGCCCGGCCGCAGCAGTTTGCCTGCATAGAACGCCCATTGACCAGCCAATTCTACCTGACCGTCTGATCCGAACTGCCAGCTTCGCAGGTCAATTGTCCCTTCCTTGGCTGCCGGTTTAACCTGCTTATTCTCGACCGAACAACTTGTTAATGCAAGAATCGGGATCATAACGAATAGAAAATAACATAAATAACGCCGAATTGTGCTAACCTCCTGGAAACGCGGATTGCCCACCCCTGTCTCCTTTCGTTATAATAGCCTAGGAAGAGGGGGAAGAAACGAAGATGAGTGGGAGCAAAATATTAGTTGTAGACGATGAAGCTGACATTACTGAGCTCATTACGCTTTATATGGAACGCGAAGGCTACGATGTACATACAACAGACAACGGTGAAGACGCCGTCCGTTTGGCGGAATCTATTATTCCGGACATGATTTTGCTCGATATTTCGCTCAAAAATTTGGATGGTTACGAGGTTTGCAAGCAAATTCGTACCGTTTCCAACGTTCCCATATTGTTTATCAGCTGCAAGAGCGACGATACTGACATTATACATGGTCTTACGGTAGGCGGCGATGATTATATGACGAAGCCTTTCAGCCCAAGCCAGCTCGTCGCGCGCGTGAAAGCGCATCTGCGTCGCCAAACGGTCAATGAGCAGCGTTCCATCGAACGCATGACTGGCGAGGTGCTGCAGTTTGAAGGCCTTGTGATTGATCTGCCTGCAAGAACGGTTCATGTGCGGGATAAGGAAGTCTTCCTGTCCGCCAAGGAGTTCGAACTGCTCGTTCGTCTCGCAAAGACGCCTAACCGTGCTTTTGCGCTGGATGACTTGTATACGGTCGTTTGGGGTCATGACAGTATGGGGGATACGCGCACGCTGATGGTGCATATCAGCAATCTTCGCAAAAAAATCGAGCCCGATCCTGCAAACCCGATCTTCATTGTGACTGTACGGGGCGTAGGCTACAAATTTAACTTCAAGGAAGGAAATCTTCATGTACAACGCTGATTTATGGAAAGACTATGAGCTTCTCGATACGGGGGGCGGCGAGAAATTAGAGCGCTGGGGACGCTTCGTGCTGCGCAGACCTGACCCGCAGACGATTTGGCCAATTGAGAACGAAACCGGACAATGGAAGACGGCCGATGGCCATTATCACCGCAGCTCCTCAGGCGGCGGCGAATGGGAATTCCGCACGAAGATGCCGGAACGTTGGACGGTTGAGTATGGTGAGCTGAAATTCCATATCAAGCCAACGAGCTTCAAGCACACAGGCTTGTTCCCTGAGCAAGCGGTAAACTGGACGTGGATGATGGACAAAATCCGGAATGCAAGCCGTCCGATTCGCGTACTCAACCTGTTCGCATACACTGGCGGTGCAACAGTTGCAGCTGCTGCTGCTGGCGCAGAAGTCTGTCACGTCGACGCGGCAAAAGGAATGGTCCAGTGGGCAAAAGAAAACGCTGAGCTATCCGGCCTTGCATCTGCTCCAATCCGTTATATTACGGATGATGTGTTCAAATTCGTCCAGCGCGAAGAGCGCCGCGGCAATAAGTATGATGCGATCATTATGGACCCGCCTTCGTACGGACGCGGACCGAACGGAGAGATGTGGAAGCTGGAGACGAACCTGTTCCCGTTCCTCGATTTCTGTACGACGATTCTGTCGGAGAATCCGCTATTCGTGCTCGTGAATTCATATACAACAGGCATCTCCCCTACTGTGCTGCACAATATGCTGCACATGACGGTCGGCCGCAAGTTTGAAGGGTCGATTCAATGCGGAGAGATCGGGCTGCCGATCTCGGCATCCGGCCTAACACTGCCTTGTGGCATCCTCGGTCGCTGGGAGGGCAAGTAAGATGGCAATGGACAAAGGAGCGGGACCAACCCCGCTCCTTCCTGTTTTATACGAAGATAACCATCTGCTCGCCGTTATCAAGCCGCCAGGGATACTCTCGCAAGCCGATGATACCGGAGAGCAGGATATGGTGACACTGCTCAAGGAAGACTTGAAGGTGCGCTACGACAAGCCTGGCAACGTCTATGTCGGACTGGTGCATCGCTTGGATCGTCCGGTTGGCGGCACGATGTTGTTTGCGAAGACCTCGAAGGCGGCAAGCAGGCTATCGGAATCGGTTCGCAGCCGCTCTTTTGATAAGCTGTACGTTGCCGTTGTACATGGGACGCCTGAAGCTTCGTCAGGGCGTTTGCGGCACTTTCTTCGCAAAGATGCAGGACGCAATATCGTCACGGTGCATACGAAACAGGTACAGGATGCCAAAGAAGCGATTCTTGACTACTCGGTTGTCGCAAGGAATGGCGCCTACTCGCTCGTAGCCGTGAAGCTGCTGACAGGACGCTCGCATCAGATCCGAGCCCAAATGTCGGCGATCGGTTGCCCGCTAGTCTATGACCGCAAGTACGGCGCTCCTGTGGTGCAGGGTGAGCAAGACATTGCTTTATGGTCCGCGATGGTCGGCGTGGCACACCCTGTCACGAAGGAATGGCTGACGTTTCATGCAGCCCCGCCGAAGACGGAGCCATGGAGCCGATTTAGCGATGAGGATTATGCACGGGCACAAACGATACTGCCGCAGAAAGGAACTGACGGCTCATGACCAAACCATTTCGATGGTTGTGGCTGCCGCTGCTCGTCTTGCTGCTCTGCAGCTGTGGCAATGAATCATCTGTCAATAATGGGCAGCCGCATACACCCAATAACGGCGTGAATAACACGGCCAATAATCCAGGTAATGATGCGACAACGCCATCTGACAATGCTGATTCTTCTGCAAATGGAGACAGTGGAACTGGAGATGGTACGGCTACGAATAGTGGGAATGGAACTGGAAATGGGACAGCTTCGAATGCCGATGATGGTTCTGGAGACAATGCGGATGCTCCAGGATCGAATTCGGATGCAGGTCAGGGAAGTTCGAACTCCGAGACTCCCCCACCTCCTGAGCAGCCGGATCCATCAGTTGACGCGACATGGGTAGCTGTTGGCGACATTATGATGCACATGCCTCAGCTCCCTGGCGCGTATAACGAGAAGACGAAGACGTACAACTTTAACTCGTTCTTCACACCAGTTAAGCCGATTCTGGAAGAGGGAGATTGGACCTTGGCGAACCTAGAGACGCCGATTGGCGGCAAGTCGCTCGGCTACTCCGGCTATCCAAGGTTCAACGCCCCTACTGAGCTGGGCGATGCGCTCAAGTACGCCGGCTTCACAACGGTTACGACCGCGAACAATCACGCGCTCGACCGTGGTGCCAAAGGCATTTCGCTGACGCTGGCGAAGCTTGAGAAGCTCGGCTTTGATATTAAAGGCACCGCTCGCTCGAAGGCTGAGTCAGAGAAGATTACGATCGTGGAGCGCAAAGGCATTAAGATGGGCTTACTCGCATACACGTACGGCACGAATGGAATTCCGCTTCCGAAGGATCAACCTTACGCTGTGTCGCTGATTGATGAAACGAAAATGCAGCAGGACATCAAGAAAGTGCGCGCTGCGGGAGCAGATTTCATCACAGTGGTTCTTCACTTCGGCATTGAATACCAAACTGCGCCGAATGATGCACAGAAGACATTGGCCCGCAAGCTAATCGCTGCTGGCGCCGATATTATCGCAGGTTCTCACCCGCACGTTGTCCAGCCGTATGAGATGGTCGAAGCCGCTCAGCCAGACGGCACCGTGCACAAGGGACTCATTATTTATTCGATGGGCAATTTCATTTCCAGCCAACAAGGCAAATCGAAAGACTATGGTGTCATTTATAAAGTTCAAATTCACAAGGACGGTCCGTCCAAGCTAACGACGATCAAGGATGTTGAAGCGATCCCCACTTGGGTTCATCGCATTAAGACAGGTGGCGTCAGCAAGTTCTCGGTCGTCCCGCTTAAACAAACGATAGATGCCAAGTCGCTCAAAGACTTGTCCACTGCCGATTATCGCAGCCTATCCAGCATGTACAGCCAGCTGACCAAGCGTATTCACGCGATGTCAGGTAAAACGCTCAAACTGCCTGTTGCCGGGTAAGTTAATAAAACCTCCAGCTACTTGTAGAGCTGGAGGTTTTATTTGTTATTTTGCCGGGAACAACCCATTTGAACAACAACTTATAGAGGCTTTTCCCTCTCTCAGCGCCAATTTCACCACAGTTCCGCTTCGAGAGCGGGTTTTACCTCTCTCAGCCCCGTAAATTGCCTTGGTTAGTCTCCTTTGTGCTCTGAGAGCGACTTTTCCCTCTCTCACTGCCACTTTCGTCCGTTTTCCCACTCCGAGAGCGAGTTTTACCTCTCTCAGTTCCGAAATACACCCCGGTTAGTTGGACACACTTCGGTGCTGAGAGCACATATAGGTTCTCTCAGCTAACTTTCGGCGTGGTTTGGAGGCTGAGAGCACGCGTGCATTCTCTCAGCTAAAGAAAACTGATTAGTTGGGCATACTCCGGTGCTGAGAGCACGTATGTGTTCTCTCAGCCTAAGAAAACTGGTTAGTTGGGCAGACTTCGGTGCTGAGAGCACATATAGGTTCTCTCAGCTAACTTTCGGCGTGGTTTGGCGGTTGAGAGCACGTATGCGTTCTCTCAGCTACAGAATGAATGTTAGTTGGTCACTCTTCGGTGCCGAGAGCACACATGTGTTCTCTCAACAAACCTCTCTCTATCATGAACTGCAGCACAGAAACCCCGCAACACAAAAAAACAGCAGCGCAGATCACTCCTGCGCTGCTGCCTACCATTTTATGAATTCGCTACCTTCCCGAGTAAATACACCAGCAACTGCTGGTTATGCGACGAGATCCGATCCAGCGCCTCGGTAATGTAGGCGTCGCGGATGGCTACGCCGCGCTCACTCTCGGCTTGTCCCTTCTCGGTCATCGTCACCCACACGATGCGGCGGTCGCTCTCATCGCGGTTGCGCACGACGAGTCCGCCCCGCTCCATGCGGTCCAGCAGCGTCGTAATCGCCGCAGGTGTCGTTTCCAAATATCCTAGCAAATCAGACGGTTTCATCGGTTGATGCTGCCTCAGCAGCTCCAGCACGCTGAGCTGGCCTTCCGTTAAATTCGGCGCCAGCGCTTCCTCGAGATGCGATTTCCATTCCTTCGTCATCTTCATCCACAACCGTGCAAATTCCGCAGAAACGATGACACCCACCTGCTTTCTGTCCGAGTTTTCTTACTTTTATTATAGCATGCGATATTGTCGAATATAAGGTTAACGCAGTTAATATTTTGTCTCATTAATCGCGCTGAAAGAGAACCATTTGACAGCTTTAGACATACATTGGTGCTATAGGCTGTTGTACCGGCTCGAATTTAGCCCCAAGCATTACCTTACTAAGCCCGTTTTGCTCGCCTGCAAAACGGTTAAGGAGCGTGACCAATTATGGATGAGCGCAAAGCTGAACTCGTACGTAAATTAGCGGATCTCGGTATAAAAAAAGACCCACGATGGCTGGATCGACTTGATGAACCTGCGCCATTATGGGTCGTGCTTGATCTTATTATGCAAATGGTGGAGCGGAAAGAACCGCCCCATCTGCCCTACGATTAACCGAAAACAATAACTACTTATCCTTCTCGCGTCAGTTCCGCGCGGACGAACATGGAAATAAGCACATCTTTCTTATCTACCGGTGCGAGCGCACGGCCTGTTGACTTGCGATCATCAATCGGCGCTTTCTCCGTAGATGCAATGAAATTCGCACCTGATGCGGTGAACAGGACAAGCTCGCGCTCTTCCTTGCAATGCAATCCGCCAATTAGCTCATTGCCGTTTGTACGGACGCCTTTGCCCACCTTGAACTCGAACGTCGCAACACCTTTGCCGCCGCGTCCTTGGATCGGATAATCCAGCAGCAGCGATCGCTTCGCGAAGCCGAGCTCGCTTAGGACGAGCACTTCGCCTTCATCGCCTACAACACGCTCTGCAGCGACAAGCTCATCGCCGTCTTTCAGAGCAATGCCTCGAACGCCTGCCGCAACGCGTCCCATCGGATTCACTTCATTCTCAGGGAACCGGATGCTGAGGCCGTTCTTCGTGATGAGCAGCAAGTCCATACTATTGTCGCTCGTTAGAACACGCAATACCTCATCGCCATCCGCAACCTTCACGGCTGCAATGGCAGTTGAGCGCGTCGATTTATATTCTTTCAGCTCCGTACGTTTCACCTGGCCGCGCTTCGTCACAAACACTAATGACTGATCCGCTGCCGCTTCGAAATCCTTCACCGGGATGACGCTAATAATGCTGTCATCCTTAGGCATCGGAATAACGTTGACGATGGCTGTGCCGGTATCCTTCCACTTGAACTCTGGAATTTGGTGGACAGGCAGCTGATAATACTGGCCTTTGCGCGTGAAGAGCAACAGCTGGTCAATCGTATTCACGTCAAGCAGCGTACGAATAATGTCGCCTTCCTTAACGCCAGCGTTGTTCAGCTCGCCGCCGGAACGGGTGAAGGACAGCTTCGAAGTCCGTTTGATATAGCCTTCTTGGCTTAACGTCACGAACACATCTTCGGCTGGAACCATCACTTCGAGATTAACCTTCAGCTCTTCAACCTCGCCCTGAATATCCGAGCGGCGGTCAATGCCGAATTTCTCGCGGATTTCAAGCAGCTCTTCCCGAATGACGCCAATCAGCTTCTTATCGCTCGCAAGAATAGAGCTAAGGTAAGCAATTTTCTTCTGGATATCCTTCAATTCCTTCTCAATCGAAGTAATCTCCAGATTCGTCAGACGGTACAATTGGAGGGTCAATATCGCATCGGCTTGACGCTCCGTAAACGTGAACTTCGCGACCAAGTTGTTCTGCGCATCTTGACGGTTCTTCGAAGCCTTAATGGTCGCGATGACTTCATCGAGCAAATTAAGCGCCTTCGCAAGCCCTTCGAGCACATGAGCACGGTCTTCCGCTTTCTCCAGCTCGTATTGAGAACGGTGCGTCACCACTTCACGCTGATGCGCGATATAAGCGCTCAGCATTTCTTTCAGGCCCAGCTGCTTCGGCGTCTTGTTGACGATCGCGACCATATTGAAGTTGTAAGCAACTTGAAGGTCGGTCTTCTTCAGCAGGAACGCCAGGATTCCCGTGGCATCTGCATCCTTCTTCAGCTCCACAACGATTCGTAGACCGTTACGACCACTTTCGTCCCGAACTTCCGCGATGCCTTCAACCTTTTTCTCAATACGGATGTTCTCCATCGCCGTAACAAGACGCGACTTCACCACCTGGTACGGAATCTCCGTAATGACGATTTGCTGGCGTCCGCCCTTCATATCTTCAATCGTCGATTTGGATCGGTGGTAGATGCGTCCCTTGCCGTTCGTATATGCTTCCCGAATGCCATCTTCGCCCATAATGAGGCCGCCAGTTGGGAAGTCCGGTCCCTTCACGATTGACATGAGCTGTGCAAGCTCAATGTCCGGGTTCTCCATCATGGCAATGCATGCATTAATAACTTCTCGTAAGTTATGAGGCGGAATTTCCGTTGCGAAGCCGGACGAGATCCCGCTGACCCCGTTTACTAACAGGTTCGGATAACGGGAAGGCAGTACGACCGGTTCCTTCGTTGTATTATCGAAATTGTCTTTGAATAAGACCGTTCTCTTCTCAATATCACGCAGCAGCTCCATCGCAATTGGCGACAAACGCGCTTCCGTATAACGCATCGCAGCAGCCGGATCATCGTCGATCGAGCCCCAGTTGCCATGGCCGTCAATGAGCATATGCGCCATTTTCCAAGGCTGCGCCATACGCACCATACCTTCATAGATCGAAGAATCGCCGTGCGGATGGTAGTTACCCATAACGTCGCCGACGGTCTTCGCAGACTTCCGGTAGCCTTTGTCAGGCGTGTTGCCTGCATCATACATGGCGTACAGAATACGCCGCTGCACCGGCTTCAACCCGTCACGAACGTCGGGAATCGCACGGTCTTGAATAATATATTTGGAATAGCGTCCGAATCGGTCGCCAACAACCTCTTCCAGAAACGCGGGCAAAAACTGTTCCAGCATACTCATGCCGCTACTCTCCTATTCTACATACTCCGTAAAATCAACGTTCTCGACGATCCAGCGCTTGCGCGGGTCAACCTTATCGCCCATCAGCGTCGATACGCGGCGTTCCGCTTTGGCTGCATCCTCGATCTGAACCTGAAGAAGCGTGCGCGTCTCCGAGTTCATCGTCGTCTCCCACAGCTGGTCCGGATTCATCTCGCCAAGTCCTTTATACCGCTGCAGCTCGAAGTTTTTGCCGAACTCCTTCAAGTAGTTCTGCAGCTGCTCGTCGGACCAAGCGTAACGCACCGTCTCCAGCTTGCCGGATTTGCGCGTAATCTTGTAAAGCGGCGGTTGTGCGATGAAGACGCGTCCAAGATCAATTAGCGGCTTCATGTAACGGTAGAAGAACGTCAGGAGCAGCACTTGAATATGCGCGCCGTCCGTATCCGCGTCGGTCATAATGATGATTTTGCTATAGTTACACGATTCCGCGTCGAATTCCGGGCCGATTCCGGCACCGATTGCTGCGATAACCGCCTTATATTCATCGTTTTTCAAAATATCAAGGAGCTTCGCCTTCTCCGGATTCATCGGCTTGCCTTTCAAAGGAAGAATCGCCTGATACTTCGAGTCGCGCCCTTGCTTCGCCGATCCGCCCGCGGAGTCACCCTCTACAATGAAAAGCTCCGTGCGCGTGACATCTTTCGACTGAGCTGGCGACAGCTTGCCGCCAAGATTCGAGCTCTCGCTCCTCTTCTTGCCGCTGCGGATTTCATCGCGTGCTTTGCGCGCAGCTTCACGAGCTTTCGAAGCTTGCACCGCTTTCTTCAGCAACATCTGTGCTACCTGCGGGTTCTCCTCGAGGAACACCTGCATTTTGTCCGAAACAATCGCATCGACTACACTTCTTGCCGATGCACTGCCGAGCTGGTCCTTCGTCTGTCCGACGAACTCAACCTCGCCCATCTTGATGTTGATGACAGCCATCATGCCTTCACGTAGATCGTTGCCGTCGAGATTCTTTTCTTTCTCCTTCACAAGACCGTTCTTGCGTGCATAATCATTCATGACACGTGTGTACGCCGTCTTAAAGCCCGTCTCATGCGTACCGCCTCCGCGCGTCGGAATCGAGTTAACGAAGGATGCCATCGTCTCGGTATAACCATCGTTATACTGAAGCGCAACCTCCAACTCGATTTCATCCTTCTCGCCAGTAAAATGAATGACATCGTGAAGCACCGTTTTGTCCTCATTCAGGAACTGGACAAACTGGCTCGCGCCGCCTTCGTAGTGGAATTGATCCTCTTTGCCGCTGCGGCTGTCTTTCACCGTCACTTTAAGGCCTGAGTTCAGAAACGCAATTTCTTGCAGCCGCTCGGATAACGTATCGTAGTTAATCGAAATATTGCCATGAAACACACGCACGTCCGGTTTAAACGTAACCTTCGTGCCCGTACGGTTCGTATTGCCGGTTACTTCAAGGCCGGTCACCGGTTCGCCGACATGCTCTTTGCCTTTATCATCGACCCAGTACTCAAAGCGCTGCTTATGGATCTTCCCATCGCGGTAAATTTCCACTTCCAGCCACTCGGAGAGCGCGTTCGTCACCGATGCACCAACGCCGTGAAGGCCGCCGGACTTCTTGTACCCTCCACCGCCAAATTTGCCGCCAGCATGCAGCATCGTAAATACAACCTGTGGCGTTGGAATGCCGGTTTTATGCATCCCGGTCGGAATGCCGCGTCCATTGTCGCGAACGGTAATCGAACCGTCGTTATGTATCGTCACATCAATCGCGGAACAGAACTTCGCGAGATGCTCGTCCACCGCATTATCGACAATCTCCCAGACGAGATGATGAAGACCGGATGTGCTCGTGCTCCCGATATACATACCAGGGCGCTTGCGGACTGCCGTCAGTCCTTCCAGCACTTGAATATCGTCTGCATCATAATTGCCGGCAGCCGAATTCGTATCGCCCGTAAACAGATTCAACTGCTCAGTCATAGGCTCCTCCTTTGGTAATCTTCGTGCTATCTTCTAAACGCTTTACGCGCATTCGCCCTTCACTTCAAGCTATTCTAATTCATGATGTCCTGTTTCGTAAAGACACGGAATGAGACGAACAGTCCCGCGGCCGCCCAAATGGCAAGGATGAGCAGTGAAAAAGATAACGTCATTCCTTGTATCGGTGGCGGAGAGCCTGCCAAATAGTCCGTAAGCTGTAAATTCACTGCAAAAATATATTTAGCGCTCTCCCAGGAGGACGACATGCTCGATAGAATCGTCCCTGCGATAATCGCTGCCATCATCGTTACAATGCTTGCGGCTGTGCTTCGAACAAGTACGGATACCATTAGTGCCAGAATCGCGACCGTCATCGACGACACCCAGATGAGCCCGCCTTCCATCAGCACATAGAGCCATTGCGGTACGGCATGCACATAAGAACTTTCAACGGTTGAGCCGTTAATAACGAATCCTGTGAAGACCGGCATCTGCCAGCCGCCGTAGCCGAATACTGCGCCTGATATAAGATAACAGAGAATGGCGCTCGCGACAACGGTTAATGAAACATACATGGTGAGTGCGATGAGCTTGCTAAACAAGATTTTCCATCTTCGGACAGGTCTAGTCAGCAGCATCTTGATTGTTCCCGTCGACCGTTCACCAGAGACAAGATCCGATGCAACGGCAAGCACGAGCAAAGGATAGAACAGCGTCACCGCATTGGACATAAAGCTGCGCGTGAACGTAACGCCATTCGGCGAATTCGGGTTCACATCGTGATCCAGATAGTATTGCAGCTGCTGGACTGCGATACGGCGCTGACGCTTCCATTCCTCCGGAATCCGGTCACTCGAGAGCATATTCTGATACTCATTAATCTGTTGGACGAGCTGATTGCGCCAATCATTGAAGTTCTTCTTATTTGTTTCCGCAATCTTCATTTGCGCATACGTAAAAATCGGAATAAGAACGAGAAGAACGAGAAGAACGACGAAAAACCGTTTCTTCTTCCATACCTTGAGCGTTTCATTCTGAATGAGCGGGAGCAGTCTATCCAATGCTTTCACCTTCCGTCATTTGCAAAAATAACTCTTCCAGCGTAGGCGCAACCTTTTGTACGGAGAGGACGCCGATGCCTGCGTGCACGGCCTTCTCCACGAACGCGGCGATCCGGTCCGTATTCATCGTCGTAATGATCGCATCCGTCATGCCAGCGAGAATGTTCTCATCAATGTGGTGTTCGTGATGACCGATAATCTTCATGCCAGGCTCACTAGCCAGCAACTGTCTGCCAGCTTCGGGCTTGTCGAACTGCCACAGCACGTAATTGCCCGCTTGGCTTACCAGCTCGTCAACCGTGCCGACCGCCAGCACCTCGCCATGACTAATGATCGCAACCCGGTCGCACATGAGCTGGATTTCGCTGAGAAGATGACTGGAGATAAACAAGCTCATCCCTTGATCAGCCAGCATGCGCACGAACTCTCGCAACTCCTTGATTCCCTTCGGATCGAGCCCGTTCGTCGGCTCGTCGAGAATGAGCAACTTCGGTCGCCCAAGCAGCGCCTGTGCAATGCCGAGCCGTTGCCGCATCCCGAGCGAATACGTCTTCACTTTATCGTGAATGCGCTGCTGAAGGCTGACGATCTCAACTACTTCTGCTATTCGCTTCTCGTCGATGCCGCGCTGCATGCGTGCGAAATGCTCGAGGTTCTCCCATCCGGTCATATAGCTGTAAACCTCGGGATTCTCCACGATACAGCCAATATAGCTAAGCGCTCGCTCCGGATCTCGCTGCACGTCGTGGCCGCATATGCGAATGACGCCAGAGGTCGGCTTAATTAGATCAACGAGCATGCGGATCGTAGTCGTCTTGCCTGACCCGTTCGGACCAAGGAAACCGAAGATTTCACCTTGTTTGACGTCGAAGGAGACATTTTTAATAATCATTTTGCCGCTAATCCGTTTCTTTACATCCTGCACGGAAAGCACGACATCCTCAGATGCTGCTGCATGTGTACGCATAGGCTTGCCCTCCTATTCCAGCGATTGTACGATTCGATCCGCAATTTGCCCATAACCTTCATGATTCGGATGAAAATGATCATTCGACAAATAGTCGCCAATCGTCCTCTCA
This sequence comes from Paenibacillus sp. J31R98, assembly GCF_056269245.1. NCBI lineage: Bacteria > Bacillati > Bacillota > Bacilli > Caryophanales > Paenibacillaceae > Paenibacillus > Paenibacillus sp. J31R98. The sequence continues at coordinate 611,310 of NZ_JBWDNO010000001.1, read as the reverse complement.
AACAGGTCAAACGTCGGAACCATCGTCATATTCGGATATTGATGCATAATGGCATACGCTTCTTCATTCCACTTCTGCACTTGCAGACTGCCGTCGCGCAAATCTTGAATATCGAAGAACGGATTGTACATCCCTGCATAAACGACATGCGCATTCGGATTGATGTCATGCAGAATCTTTACGACCTTCTTAAATCGTTCAATTCCTTTGGGCAGCTCCGCTTTCACCTGATCAAGGCTAATATCGCCGGTCACTTGATTCGAGGATTGGCCAGATGCGATCTGGAACAAGTCGTTGCCGCCTATCGTGAACACGATTAAGTTCGCCTGCTGCAGCGCGTAACGATAGCCTTTGTCAGTACTAAGCAAGTGAGCCAACTGATCCGCGCGCAACCCATTCAGAGCCAGGTTGTTGCCAAGCTTGACTAATTTGGTCGGGTACTTGGCTTTCAACAGATCGACGACCTGCTTCACATAGCCTTGCCCTGTCGCATCGCCTGTCCCTTTCGTCAACGAGTCGCCGATTGCGGCAACGGTAATCGTCTTGCTCTCGCTTAACGGGGATTGCGCAGCGGGTGCTGGATCGGCAGCTGGTTTACCCTCGTATGTAGACCCTGCGGGGGCAAGCATATCTTTGACGGCATAGCCGAAGCCGGCAAGCAGCACCGCAGTCGAGACTAATGCGCTTATGCCGATCGCCCGCCATAGCGCGTTCGATGTTTTCCTTGTCATTGCGGCAGCTTCTCCTCTCTCTTTCCACAAACTTCACAATTCGTTAAAACTCGTTTTCTTTTTAAAGTAATGCTTTCGGGATCAATTTGCAAATTTCTCCATGGAAGACACACTAGCAATGCAGGCCCGAGAATGAAAAAAGAGCTAGCGCAACAGCGCCAGCTCAATCCAAGTGATTATTCGTACGAAATATGAAGCAGCTCAGCCGCTTGCTTCGCTACCTTGCGCGCTTCGTCGCAGGAATCCGCAGAGCTCATCGCGACTGCCATTCGGCGACCCGGCTTCGTCACCGGTTTACCGAAGACACGTACTTGCGTATTCGGCAGCGCAAGCGCCTCGTTTACCCCGCCGATACGGAAGCTATCCGAATCGCGGTCAGCTTTGAGCGTATACGTCGCGCCAGGCGTCAGCAGGCGAATCGTCGGCACAGGGAAGCCGAGAATGGCACGCGCATGCAGCGCAAATTCAGACAGATCCTGCGTGACCATCGTAACCATGCCCGTATCATGCGGACGCGGCGAAACTTCACTGAACAGCACGCCATCTTTCGTCAAGAACAGCTCTACGCCATAGATACCGTAGCCGCCCAGCTCTTCTGTTACGGCACGCGCAATCTCCTGCGCTTCCTCAACCTGTTGCTGCGACATTTCATGCGGCTGCCACGATTCGATATAGTCGCCGTCCTTCTGAACATGTCCGATCGGCGCACAGAACGTCGTGCCGGAAGACGAACGAACAGTAAGCAGCGTAATCTCCGAGTCAAAATGAATGAAGCCTTCGACGATTACGCGTTGTTTCTTAGCGCGTCCGCCATCCATCGCGTACTGCCAGCAGCTCTCTGCATCCGCTTCCGTCTTGCAGACGCTCTGTCCTTTACCGGACGAGCTCATAATCGGCTTAATGACGCACGGCGTGCCAAGTTCCTCAACCGCTGCCTTCAGCTCTTCGAGCGTATCGGCGAAACGGTATGGCGCTGTTGGCAATTGCAATGTTTCTGCGGCGAGGCGGCGAATGCCTTCACGGTCCATTGTGAGCAGAGCGGCACGTGCAGTTGGAATGACGCGGAAGCCTTCCTTCTCCAGCTCGACAAGCGCGCTTGTCGCAATCGCTTCGATCTCTGGAACGATGAAATCCGGTTTCTCCTTCTCTATAAGGCCACGAAGCGCGGCAGCGTCAAGCATGTCAATGACATACGAACGATGAGCAACCTGCATCGCTGGCGCATTGTCGTAACGATCAACAGCGATAGTCTCGATGCCGAGGCGCTGTGCTTCAATAATGACTTCCTTGCCGAGCTCACCTGAGCCAAGCAGCATGATTTTGCGAGCGTTCGAAGATAGCGGTGATCCGTACATAAAAGGAAAGAACCTCCTGGAAGAAATGTTTTCTTCCATTGTGGAGGTTCTCTCGCGAAAAATCAAGAATTATGCCGATAAAAAGCGGTACTGTGCTTCGATAAGCCCGTTATAGGTGCCCTGCTGACGAATAAGCTCTTCATGGCTGCCTTGTTCAACAATTTGACCGTGATCGAGCACGACGATGCGATCTGCATTACGAATCGTGGATAGACGGTGTGCTACGATGAAGGAAGTACGACCCTGCAGCAGCTTCTTCAGCGCTTCCTGGATCTTCAGCTCCGTCTCTGTATCGATGCTCGCGGTTGCTTCATCGAGAATGAGAACCCGAGGATCTGCAAGCAATGCACGTGCGAAGGAAAGCAGCTGGCGCTGACCCATCGAGAGGCTGTTGCCGCGCTCTTGTACTTCGGTGTCGTATCCGTCAGGCAAGCTCATTATGAAATCATGAGCATCGACTGCCGTTGCTGCTTTCACAATTTCATCGTCCGTTGCATCAAGGCGTCCGAACCGGATATTTTCACGAATCGTACCTGAGAAAATAAATGTATCCTGCAGCACGACGCCGACTTGCGAGCGCAAGCTCTCGATGCTTACATTCCGAATGTCGATACCGTCGATGCGCACTGCGCCTTGAACGGGATCGTAGAACCGGCATAGCAGGTTCATGATCGTACTCTTGCCTGAGCCGGTGTGGCCGACAAGCGCGATGGTCTGGCCTGCCTGCACGTCGAGGCTGATGCCGCGAAGCGCCGGTCTCCCCTTCTCGTATTCGAATATGATGGAATCGAAGGAGACATCCCCGCGAATGCGCGGAAGCTGGGCCGCATCTTCAAGCTCGCCTACCGTTGGCTCCTCGTCGATAAACTCGAAGATCCGCTCTGAGGATGCCATTGCAATGAGCAACTGTGCATACATTTGACCTAATCGATTGATCGGATCCCAGAAGTTGCCCACATAGTTGGCGAAACCGACGAGTACACCGACAGTAATTTCATCGACTTGAATGAGATGCGCACCGTACCAGAACAGGATGAGTGTCCCGAGTGCTGACGTAATCTCTATGATCGGTCCGAACATTTGGTTCATTGCCGAAGCTTTATTCCACGCTTTAATATTCGTACCGTTAACGCTCGTGAAGAAGCTGAAGTTTGCTTTCTCCTGCGTATACGCTTGGGTCACGCGCATTCCTTGAATGCTCTCGTTGAGATGAGCATTAATACGAGATTGCTTCATCCGAACGTCCTGCCAAGCGAAGCGGATCCGTTTGCGCAGCTTCGTCGAAATGACGAACATGAGTGGCACAGTAATCATAATCGCAAGGCCGAGCTTCCAGTTCCAGAGAAGCAAAATGATAACGATACCGAAAAGCTGAATGCAATCCATCAGCAAGTTGACGACGCCGTTGGTGAACAGATCCTGCAGTGCGTTAACATCATTCGTTACACGCACGAGAACGGAGCCTGCCGGGCGTTTATCGAAGAAACGGAATGAGAGCTTCTGGATATGCTTGAACAAATCTGCCCGCAGATCATAAATGACCTGCTGACCAATGATATTCGTATACTTAATTCGGTACGTGTTAGCTGCCCATTGAATAATATAGAGAGCTAGCATCAATCCAGCGTACAGATACAGCTTCGAGAGACTCGCATCTCCGCCGTTCTTCGGCTGAATCGCTTGGTCAATCGCCATAATAATAATGGCTGGAATCGCCAGCCGCGTGAGCGTGCCGAGCACCATCGTAATGATGATGACCGGCAGCAACTGCTTGCGGTATGGTTTCATATAGGTGAACAGCCTTGTCACTTGAGCCCAGTTAAACGGTTTCTCGATTGCTTCGTCATCCTTATAGATGAACCGTTCATGGCTCGCGCGCGGCTGCCCCTTCTGCTGCTGCTCACTCACTGTGCGACCCTTCTTTCTACTTGCAAATTCGGATTAGCGGCGCTAGGACGATCCGCGTATTGGATGTTATACGTATCCAGATACGGGCCTTCCTGAGCAATCAGCTTCTCATGCTGACCGCGCTGTACAACATGGCCTTTATCAAGGACGATAATTTCGTTCGCATGGCGAAGAGATGAGATCCGGTGGGCAATAATAAATGTGGTGCGTCCCGCCATAAGTTCGCTGAAGCCGGCTTGAATCTCGTGCTCTGTCTCCATATCGACGGCGCTGGTCGCATCGTCAAGGATCAGGATCCGCGGATTCTTAATCAAGGCGCGCGCAATCGCGATACGCTGTTTCTGACCGCCGGAGAGGCCCATTCCCCGTTCACCGACGATCGTGTCATAGCCTTCAGGCAATTCCATAATAAAGTCATGGGCTTTCGCAAGCTTCGCCGCTTTAACAATATCATCCATACTAACGTTCTTCATTGCGTACGCAATGTTGTCCCGGATGGAGCAAGAGAACAGGAATGTCTCTTGGAAGACGGTCGCGATCTGTGATCGCAGGCTCTCAATCGAGATGTCGCGGATATCCGTGCCATCAAGGGTAATCGAGCCGGTCTTCACGTTATAAGCACGCATAAGCAGCTGTATGATCGTCGATTTCCCTGAGCCTGTAGCCCCGAGCAGACCAATAACCATGCCCGGCTTCGCATCCAGGTTAACGTTCGTAATCGCAGGCGCTTTGTCCGCGAAGTTGAATGTGACGTTATGGAATTCGACATGTCCTTTGACATGCTTGTCGTCAAGTTCAATCGCCGATTCGACATCTTTCACATGTACATATTCGTTCAGCAGCTCAACCAGACGTTCGCCGGAAGCTTTGGATTGCGTAAAGTTGTTGATGAGGAAGCCCATCGACCACATCGGTCCAATGATGTACCACACCATACTGAAAAATGCGACCATTTGACCAAGCGTGAGGGATCCCCGGATAACAAGCGTACCGCCTGCAACGAGGAGGATAACCGCACACAGCGATGAGAGCAGCTCCATGACCGGAAAATATTTGCCCCACAGTCCCGAAGCAGAGATCTGATTCTGTTTGTACGAATCACTGCGGCTCGAAAACTTATCCATCTCGAACGATTCGCGGGCAAAGGATTTTACAGTTCGAACGCCGGTAATGTTCTCTTGCACCGCCGTTGTCAGATTGCTCATCGCTTGGCGCATTTCGCGGAACGCTGGATGAATAAGCTTCTCGAACTTGAGTGCGACAAGCACGAGCGCCGGCATCGTAATCAGCGTAATGAGCGTCAGCTGCCAGTGAATCGAGAACATCATTGCTGCCCCGAAGACAACCATGAGGACCATGTTGAAGATTTGGGCAAAACCGAAACCGATGAAGTTGCGCACCGCCTCCAGATCAGCTGTAAGACGGGACATCAAGTCGCCGGTCTTCGCCGTGTCATAGTACTGGAAAGATAGCGATTGCAGTTTCGTGTAGCACGCGTTGCGAAGTCGGAACGCAACCCGGTTGCCGAGCCTTCCTCCGAACAAGCCGCTTAGGAATTGCAGACAGCCTTTAAGTGTTACGACCCCTACTACAGTTAGAGAAAGTGCTGGTACGAGCCTAAAGTCTCTTGGCTTGATGACATCGTCGATCAGAATCCTCAGCAAATTCGGATACACAAGCCCCAGCGCGGTTGCGCAGATCAAACAGAAGATGGAAAGAAACAAGTTCTTCCGTTCGACCCAATAATACTCTTTTAGTTGCCTAAAGACGTCCAATGGGTAACCCACTCCCTACAGCGTTTTTGTCTTTTTTATGAATATGAGTGAATATTAACAGCATGAGTGCGGTACGGCAAACAGAGTGCTGGGGCATATAGTTGACAATTTTCGCTTCCTCTTCCATCTCGATCAAAAGTAAGGGGGTATTCTTCTAAATCGTCTGAAATCACCCTATATAGGTCCGTATTGCTCCGTTTTTGCACATTTGCCCTCTTTTTTGCATAATTTTATTTGAAAAAATTAAAGAAGCTTATACACGAATGTTTTCTTTCGGTGTATAAGCTTCTGTTTGATTTTTTATGCAGTTAATAAGATATAACTTTGGTAAGTGCAGCATGCGACGCCTCTAACGAAGCACGATTACTCCCTCGCCCTTCTCTCACTCTAACGAACTCAGGAGTCGTTATTCGAGACAATTGGGCTGGATTGATATTCTAACGAACTCACATAACGTTATTCCGCGCATTTTAACCATTCTGGTGGCATAATCGAGGCAATAGCGTGCCCACGGTTCGTTAACCGGTTAATTCAGCCGAAATGGGCTAAATAAGCGCTATACGATTCGTTAGCCCGAAGGAGGCAGCCAGTTAATTAAGCATTAAATTGCTAATAGTTCAGCATAGATGCTGCGCAGCTCTTCCAGGTTCGCATTATCCGACAACGAGCTCAACTTGCCTTCACTGAAGGAGCTGATATCCTGCTGCAGCGCTGACCCGCTGTTATTCATTGCCTGCTGCCACAGCTGGGCATAACGCTCGCTCCAGTCGGCTTCCGCTTCGCTGATCCAGCTCTGCAGCGGCGCAGCAAGCTCATTCTCAAGCAAAGCGCGAAGCGCTGCCTTGCCTTCGCCCTCGAAGAAATGGCGCGGCGACTTGAACTTGCTCCAGAGCAGCTTCGTGTCAATGTTCTTCGCCTGCCAAGCAGTACGCTCCTCCGGCGTCGCAATCTCAAGCGGCTTGAAGCCGGATGGCGCGAAGCCAGGGAGCAGTTGAGAAGTTTCTTCCGCTGTATCAGCAGCTTTCTTCGCTGCCAGCTTATTCAGCGCGTTATCAAGGCGCAGAGAAGTGGCCTCAAGCTCTTGCGCAAGCTCAATTTGCAGCAGTCGCTGCAACTCCAGCCAGCAGGTAAGCATTGCTTTCTTCAAATCCCGGCCATCGTCCTGGAGGACGGAAGGATTGAAGGCGAAGTTATAATGATCGCCGAAGCGAAGCTGCACGCGCTGCAGCACGTAGAAGAGAAGCTCCTTCAGCTCTTGCTGCAGCTGCTGATTGTTCGGCGACTCGGCAAGAGCCGCTCCCCGCGCACGAGCTTCGTCTGCGCTTGCCTGCAGTGCTGCGCGCGCCTGCTCGCGAGAGAGGGCATCGCCTGACGCAGCTTCCAGCCAGTTCGCAATTGTACGGCGAGCACGCTCAAGCTCCTGCTCGGCTGAGCTTACCGCAAGCGCACCGAGATCGTTCTGCGTAAAGCTGAGGAACGAATCTTCGAATGCACCTATTCCGGATGATGCAAGAAGAGAAGCATTGCCGCTCTGCTTGCCATCCAGCGCCTGCAGGCTGGATACAGGGAACATCCGCGGGAAGCGGATGCCGTGCTGCTGCAGATTGCGCTCTACGTGGGCAAGTACATCGTCACGCTCCTGCTCGCTTGCCGCGAGGTCGGCCGCATTGACGATAAAGAACATTTTATCAAGCTCGAATTGGTCCTTCACGCGGCCCAGTTGCATCAGGAACTGGCGGTCCGCTTGCGAGAACGCATGGTTATAGTAAGTCACGAACAGAATCGCGTCCGCGTTCTTGATGTAGTTAAACGCAACGCCGGTATGCCGGGCATTGACTGAATCCGCCCCCGGCGTATCAACTAGGACGATGCCTTGCGCGGTGAGCGGATTGCGATGATGCAGTTCAATCTCGCTGACGAAGCAAGAGCGCGACTCATCCGCTACATAGCTGCGGTACTCTTCGCCGCTTACAGATAACTGCTGACCGAGCAGCGCTTCATGAGCAGCCCAGCCCTTGGCAGCTGCCTTCAAGAAGCTGTAGTGCGGTCTGCCTCCGGCATGCACGGCATCCGGAGTCAGCTTCACAATCGCTTGCAGCAGAGCTGTGTCGCTAAGCGACCCAGCGTCTTCGCCAAGCAGCTCAAGTGAATATCGTAGATCATCCAGCATCGATTGACGCGATTTCATAAGCACGGTTGCCGTACCATGCGGATGACCTTCGCTTGGCGGCACGATCCGGTTGACCGCCGCCGTCGTCGGGTTCGGCGACACCGGCAATACGGAATCGCCGAGCAGCGCATTCGCGAGCGATGATTTGCCCGCGCTGAACGCGCCGAACAGCGCGATCGTGAAGCGGCTGCTGCGCAGCCGCTCTGCTTTGTCGCGCATGCCGGCGACCGTCGCGGCAAGCGATGGCTGCGCCGCCAGCAGCTCGGCGGCGCGTGTTAGCCGCTCCGCGGCTTGCCGCTGCGGCGCGAGCGCGTGCGGCGCCGCAGCGCCAGCGTCTGCGGCGAGGTCCGCCGTCGCAGACGCTGCTGCCGCTTCGCGGGCGTGCGCATCGCCGCCTGCGAGAGCGGCTGCGCCAGTGCCGGCGGCGGCTTCGCCTGCCGCAGTCGGCACGGCGCCAGGGGCGCGAAGCGCCCCGCTGCCGATAGCCGCTGCCTGCGGCTTCGGCAGCTCCGGGCGTGGCGGCGCCGGAGGCAGCAGCGCCGCCAGCCGCGCGAGGTGCGCGGCCGCGCGCTGCTCAAGCGCGGCCAGCTGCGCGAGCGCGCCGGCTTGCTGCGCGAGCTCGGCAAGCCGCGCGCGAAGCGGTGCAGCGGCAGCTTCGCCAGCCGCTGCCGCACGAGTGCCTAGCGCGTCGATCCATTCCAGCGCGCGCTTGCGGAACAGCCCTTTCACTTCCGCGGCTAGATCGCGGCTATACGTCATTGTATATTCATTGCCGAACACCGCTCCGGTGTTCACGAGCTTCACAAGCACCTCAGGCGTGAGTAAGCCGTTGAACTGGCTCTTCAGCTCATGCTCAAGCGACTCATCGCGCCAGCCAATTGCATCTGCCGCTTTACGCAGCACATCAAGAACATGCCACTCAATTCCGGCGCGGACGCGATCGTCGAAGTCCTCGAAGAACGCGTTCAGGCGGCGCTCCTGCTCCGCTGCTGTCTTCGCTCCGGCGAATATCAGCCCTGCTTTAAAGCCAGGTTTGCGGCTCTCAAGGAAAGTGTGCGCCAAGTCCCTTGTCGGGGCAGGCGTAATATTGGCATTATCGAGAATGCTTTGAATTTCAAGGCGCAGCTTCGTCTTCAGGCCTTCGCTCTCCGCAGCAAACACGCGCAGCTCTTCTTCCAGCCCTGCGATCTCACCACGCAGACGCTCTGCTTCGCCTTCGCCCCCTGCTTCTGCCAACAGACGCTCCCGCTCTGATTCCGATGCTTCCTCCATATACTTGCCATGCATCCGAACAACATAGCGAGCTGACGCATCCACGCTGTTCACCGACAGCGGCCCGCGGATCGCGGCAAGCGACTCGAACAGGCCTTCCAGCGCGGACAGCTCCGAATGCGGATGATCCGGCTCGCGCAGAGACAGATAGATGATGCCGCTCGGCTCCAGATGCCAGTTGCTGAACGCTTCATCAACGCTTTGCTTGTATGCTTCAAATGAAAGCTCGCGCTCCCGATGTTTGTCAATCTGATTCACGATCAGATAGAGCGGCTTTCCCCACTCTTTCAATTGCTTCGCGAACGTGAAATTAATTTCCGATTGGACATGGTTATAGTCCATCACATAAAAGACGACGTCTGCCAAATGGAGCGCCGATTCGGTCGCCATCCGGTGCGCGTCGTCCGTTGAGTCAATTCCGGGCGTATCTAGCAGCACCGTGTGTGCGCCAAGACGCGGGATCGGATAGGACAAGCTGACGGATAGCACCGTTTCGCCGTCCTTGCAATAGGCATTCACTTGATCAACCGGAACTTCAATCGTCTGTTCTTCGCCTGCGATCAGCTTCTTGATCGTCGCTTTCGCATCGCCGTTCACGATGCTGACCACGTTCGCGCTCGTTGGAATCGGGCTCGATGGCAGCAGCTGAGTGCCGCACAGCCGATTGACGAGTGTTGATTTCCCTGCCGAGAAATGTCCGCAGAAAGCGACGGTCAACTGACCGTTCCCCAGCTTTTCACGCAGCTCCAGCAGTCTTGCCGCATCCGCCGTATCCCCTTGCTCCGCCATTATAGGCGCTATCTCTGCAAGTGAACTGTTAAGCGTTTGAGCGGACTTCTCCATCGTTTGGCTCATTTCTCTCTCTCCCTGTCTTCTTCCCATTCATCATGTCATTATACAGCATAATTGAACGAAAGGACCACAATAAGAACAAACCTTTGTTCTCTGGCCACGTACCTTGACCGCTCGAACTTAGCTTCATTCCTTGTGACCCTTTCGCTTTGCACTGCTTATAAATTACACTTTACGCTTTACGCTCTTATACCAATTGAACAGCAGGTACGCAAATTTCAAACACTTCGCCGTGCTGGAGAATCGTAATGTTGCGCTCTTTCTCCTTCATGACGACGCATTCCGGTTTCAATCTCATACGTTCAATATATTGATCAGGCACGTCGCCTGCGCCGCTTACTGTAACGCCTTCCACAATAATTTCTTCATTCTCAGCTGGAGGTGACTCCATAATTTGCTCGTAGATATCAGAGAATAGGGAAAAATCTTTCGTGTATACGGAGATGCATTTCATGGTTCAATCATCCTTCTCATTTAAGTTAGTTAGTGGTGGTGGTGATCCGCACGTATTACTTAGCCTTTCGGTTTAAGGCAAGTTTCATACGTCCTTTACCTTCTTTGCAATGTTCTGCCACTGGGCAAACCTCGCATTGCGGATTTTGAGCTTTACAGTGATACCTTCCGAAGAAAATAAGCCGATGATGCGTTTCCGTCCAAAGATCTCGAGGCACTAGCTTCATCAATTTCTTCTCAACTTCAAGCACGCTATCATCATTCTTGGCAAATCCTAGCCGCTTGGAAACACGCTCGACATGTGTATCTACTGCAATGGCTGGAACGCCAAAGGCGTTGGAAACAACAACATTAGCCGTTTTGCGCCCTACACCAGGCAGCTTCGTCAGCTGCTCGTGCTTCTCCGGCACTTCGCCGTCATGCTCATCAATGAGAATCCGGCACAATTTCTGAATAAACAGTGCTTTATTGCGGAATAGACCAATTCGTCTTATGTCATGCTGCAGCTCTTCGAGCGGTACAGCCAGATAATCCGCGGGCGTCTGATATTTCTGAAACAAATCTGCCGTTACTTTATTGACTGTTTCATCGGTGCATTGTGCGGACAATAGGACGGCGATTGTAAGCTCGAACGGATTGCGGTGATTGAGTTCGCAATGGGCATCCGGAAACATCTCGCCAACGACTCGCAAAAAATGATCCATCTTCTCTTTCGCCTTCAACCGATAACTCACTCCTATTTACGGCCATTGCCCTAAAGTGTAGCGAAAAATGTCGCATTAATCAACCGCTTTGGCGCGCCAACTAGCCTAAGAAGTTCTATTTTGTTCCTCTTTTCACAGAATTGCAAAAAAAGAAGTCCTGGCCTCTCAGCCAGGACCGCGATGATCGAAATTATAGCTTCTCAATCTCAATAACGGAGTTCTGATTCACATAAAGCACAATCGAATCGCCGTCTGTCAATTGGGCGATCGAGATTACATTGCCGCCCTGTGTCACTTTCGTTGCAGAAGTCACTGTGTAGGTGTTGGCATCATTCAGCGACACCCGTTTCACAGACAACTGACCGTTTGTCGAGTCATACTTCCAGAACGTCTTGTTAACACCGCTGTAGGCCGTAACGACCACAGCATCCTTCACATTCTTCTTCACTTCAACCCGGTCACCGACAGTGAGCACAGTCGAGCTACTGCTTGTCGTTCCGTTCTTCTGAATGGAGAAGCCTGTGCCAAGCTGAACTTCTGATGCTTTGCCGCTGTAATCGATGATGGATACACTTCCAGCAGCAACAGCCACTACTCGGCCAACAGCTACATTTACGAGTTTCACAGAAGAAACAGTTTTCCCTACATAATACACGTTAACTGTCTGTCCGGCCTTGAAGCTCGCAATAGTCAGCTTATCGCCGTTCTCATTGGTCATATCAATAGCTGCTACAGGGATGTCGACCAGAGTTCCTTCGCTCGTTCTTACCGTAATCTTCTTATTGGTGCTATCTACCGAAGTCACAGCTGCTTGCTTCGCCGTATGCACTTGCAGCACTGCAACCTTATCTTGATTCGCATTCAATACAGCTGTAACCGTATCTCCAACTGTAATATCCGACAAAGTAGCCGAAGTTTTGCCGTTAATTTCAACTGTACTAACCGTATCCATCGGGAGCGTAATGTTAAGCCCATTCGATTGTACGATCGTAACCTGCTTCAAGCTGGAGCTAACGCTTGTAGCCGTACCGCTGTATTTGTATACGAATTGGATGAATACCGCTTTATCGTTCGTGTAACCGATTGTCAGTTTCTTGTTCTTAACGAGGAATGCACTTGCACCCGTGACTGAGAGCGGCGAACCGTTCATGTCAATCCTCGTAGCATCAGTCAAGTAAACTGAAATCAATCCTCCGGCAGAGGACTTCAACAATAGTGCCTTCAAATCAGAATCGTAACTTACAATGGATGCTCCGCCAAGCACTTCCACTTGACGGTTCACTACTTTAATCGCGACTACTTCATCCTTGCTATTCAGCGTAATATCAAGTACATCGCCTTTTACAAGATCCGCGACCGAGGTGCCCGTCAGTCCATCAATCGTTACTTCAACATTGCTGGAAATAAACTTCGCTTCCAGCTTCGCAGAGCCGGTTGTGCTCAAGTACGAAATAATCTTGCCATCGCTGCTCACGGTGTAGAATTCACCGCGGACAAGCTTTGCTGATGTTTGCACAATTGTTACTTTCGTAATAAGCGAATCCTTCACTTCGTAAGAAACGACATCGCCAACACGCAGAGCCGACAAGCCGCCATCAAGAATTTGTCCTTGCCAAACCACATCGACCTGAGAAGCGGCGTTATACATCGAAGTTGTATCTGCCTCATCATCTTGGATCGTTAACGAAGGTGGAGATACTTGTACGGATTGAATGATGCCTTGTCCTGTCTTATTAACTGGAGCGGATTGGACTTTAATTGCAATTGCTACTGGCTTAGCCCGGTATGTATCTTGAGTAATTTCAACTTGGCTGTCTGCCGCTAAGCTTGTTATAGCAATCGCATTGCCAGAGCCGTCCGTCACTTTTGTTGCGCTGCTGTATGTAATCGGAACCATGTCTTCATCAGACCAGATCCAAAGCTTTTTATCATTTGCAGCTACGCGAGTTACCGCACCTGACACCGTACTTACCTGAGCTTTGTCATCCAGTTGCTCTACGTAAAGCGGATTCGTGCCATCCGCGATAACGAGCAACTTCGTGTTAGGCGTCAATTGGCTGACTGTTGCCGGCTTCTCGGAATCGAAACGGTACACGTAAGTATCCGGTGACAATGCAATCGTTGTATCCTTGTCATTGGCAAAGAGGTGAAGCGTGCTTGCATCAGCGCTAGTAAGAATAGCATTATACTGGCCATTATAATTCATTGGGTACTGAGTTTCGGCTCTGCTGAAGATCGTAGCGATAGAAGCACGTGTAATGAAGCCCTGCGGATCAAACGTATCCGCCGTCATCCCTTTAATGAGACCCAGTGATACGGCTGCATTAATATATCCTGCATAGCCTTTGTCGATTTTGCTTGCATCTTTGAAGGAAACCGGAGCTGAAGCTAGCTCGTCCGCCGTCTTCTGCTTCTCGATAGCTTTAACAATTAGCTTCGTAATCCACTCCCGGGACGCTTTCTTGAGTCCCCACTGCGAATTCGTGTCTGCTTCCGCAAGTTTAAATTCTTCTGTCTGATCAAGTAGACCAAGTTGGAAAGCAAGAATGATATAAGGTTTGAAATAAGTGCTGACATCGAAGCTTTCCGGGAAGACGATCGCGTCGTCTGCCTTCACATCTTGCTCTTTACCAATGAAGCGAATCGCAAGCGCTATTGCTTCCTGCTGCGACACATTATCGGCTGGCTTGAACGCGCCGTTCGTTCCTTTAATAATGCCTTGCATGGCTAGCTTCGCGATATGCTTCTCCGCCCAATGGCCGGCAGGTACATCGGTGAATTTCGTAACGACTGAAGAAGCTTCTGCATGTGCAAGCGTGCTTCCTACTGCGGAGAAACCTGTTAACAGCGAGAACACCATAATCGACGATACTGCCTTGACCCATTTCTTCTGTTGCGGCATGTCTGTAAGCTCCCTCTATTGTTTAGTAATTGGATGGTCCAAATCCATATGACCCATAAGGCTTTCCACGGACTTGCCGTCGACCAGCAAGTCTATGGAAGTCACGTCCTGGAATTGGAAGTAAGTCTTCTCTAACGCCTCAAGAGCGAGCATCTCGCCCGGAGCCCCGAGCCGCGCTTCATCCGGAAGATGAAGATCAAGCGTAATTGCAGTTCCTTCCTGCTTTGCACTGAGGAGTTCAGCATGCTTCCACAGGGAAGGTTCACCCTTCGCATCGTCCTTCTTCATGGCAGCGAAAGCCGCTTCCAGCTTCTGTTTGCCATCGCTGTACTCAATCTCGGCCTTCTGCTCATGTAAATCCAGCATTTCGTCATCGGTATAGTAAAGCGAGATTTGCTCCTTCTTTACCTCTGGCTTCGGCGGCTCTTGTTCTTCATTCGAGGCCGTATTATCCGAATTCGTTCCTCCCGCGAGCGACTGGTTCGCGTTCGTATCCGCATTCGCATTCGCATTCGTATTCTGCTGGTTTACAGAGCCCGCTTGTGAATTCTGCTGCTGACCTTCCTGAGAGGCTCGGCTTCCGCAGGCACTAAGAGGGACGATCATCGTTGCAGCTATGAGAACTGAAAATAAAGAAGTCGTGACATGACGTTTCATCCTGCATCCTCCTAGCTTAGCTTCAAATATTCTTTGATTCCTTTGACGATTTCTGCAGCGATCTTATTCTGCTTCTGGTCACTAAACAATACCGAGCTGTCATTACTATTCGACAGATATCCTGCTTCAAGCAAGATCGCCGGCATCGTCGTTGCTTTCACGACGCGGAATGCAGCCGTTCTTACACTGCGATCCTTAAGTCCGGTACCAGCTATCAAGTGCTTGTGAATGATATCAGCGAAAGCTTTGCTATTGGCATGATAGTAGTACGTCTCCGAACCGGTAACGGATGCAGTTTCTGCTTTATTCGCATGGAATGAAATAAATAAGTCCGCTTTAAGTTTGTTTGCGAATGCAGCGCGATCATCAAGTTCAATGAAGGTATCATTCGATCTTGTCAGATACGGCTTAATTCTTGTTTCTTTGTCAAGAAGCGCTTTTACTTTCAAAGTAATCGCTAGATTGTACTCTTTCTCCTTATGCCCGTTTACGCTTGCAGCACCCGGGTCCTTGCCTCCGTGCCCGGCATCCAATACGACTTTATAAATAACCGGTCCAGTTGGCGGTGTTACTATCGGCGGATCCGGATCGGTCACCGGCGGCGGGTCGACAGGCGGTGGTCCTGTCTGCTCAAGCACATCAATGCGAATGGCTTGATCTTCCTTCACGACCTTGTAATTGGTCGGAGCCGTCAGATCCAATACAATACGAACGGTCGAAGGCTTGTCCGAATAATACGAGAATCGGATCTTCTGTAGAGTCGGATGCGAATCGACGAGAATTTCCCCGAGTTTCGCGGTGCTGTTCGTGAATCCTGGCGTGAAATCCGATGCGAAATTCATATTCGGCAAATCAATGACGATTCGCTCAGGGCTGTGCAGCACTTGTGTTTGTGCATCGCCGAAGCTGCCGTCATAAGGGAGAGAAATACTGCCAAGTCCATTATACTCGATAGATTTCAACATTGTTGTGGAATTTGGCTCGTCGGTTGGTGGATCGGTTGACGGGTCAGTGCCTGGGTTGCCGGAATCGCCTGAACCCGTGCCGTTGTCTCCTCCATTGCCGTTACCTGAATCGTCAGGCGAACCCGGTGCAGTGGAGTCGGCATATAAGTGTACAGATCGTGACAGCTTGTCCCAATAAACTTGTAACCCAAACTGTTCGCCTACGAATCGAAGCGGAACTAACGTCGAACCCGTCGATATCATAGCAGGCTTCTCTAGCGACGCTTCTTGACCGTTCACGATGGCCGTCTTATCGCCAATCGTTAGCAGCATGCTCGTATCGCCATTCGAGATGGTGACAACAGGCGACGTCCATGATACATCAAATCCAAGTCCTTCGGTTACCGTGCGAATAGGCACAAAAGTGGTATCGCCGACAATTTGCGGTTCTGTGCCGCTTTGCAGCTGCTTGCCGTTCAGATAGAGCTTCGGCGCAGCTTCTGCAGCTCCTACAAGAGCCGGAAACATAGAGATGAGGAACGACAACAACAGTACAGCGGTTACAAATTTCTTCATCTTTCACCTCGTGACTTTTTATCGCTTACTTAGACGCAATTTGACAGAAAAAGTTGCGTTTTGAGGAAATTTGTAACATGTTTGACGCAAAAAAAAAGAAACCCCGGTACACCGGTACCGGAGTTTCTCATTGAACGTATTATTTCAAACGGATTAGAATGCTACGCGGCTCGCTTCATAAGCAGAGATCTTGTCCTCGTGCTGAAGCGTCAGGCCGATATCGTCAAGACCGAGCAGCAAGAATTGACGGCGGTGCTCATCGAGATCGAACGAGATGCTAAGGCCTGCATCATCAGTAATTGTATTGTTCTCGAGGTCGACATTCAACTTATAACCTTCTGTCTTGTTTGTACGCTGGAACAAGTCTTCAACTTGCTCTTCGCTCAGACGAATCGGCAGGATGCCATTCTTGAAACAGTTGTTGTAGAAAATATCAGCGAACGAAGGCGCGATGACCACTTTGAAGCCATAGTCCATGATTGCCCATGGTGCATGCTCACGGGAAGATCCGCAGCCGAAGTTAGCGCGGGAGATCAGCACTTCCGAACCTTGATAGCGCGGTTGGTTCAGGCTGAAGCTGTCAATGACATTGCCTTTCTCGTCCCAGCGCCATTCGAAGAACAGGAATTGACCGAATCCGCTGCGTTCGATGCGCTTCAGAAATTGTTTCGGGATGATTGCGTCTGTATCTACGTTTACACGGTCTACCGGGGCAACAAGACCCGTTAGTTGTTTGAAAGCTTCCATGTTGATGAACTCCTCTCGAATCTCAAATATATACTAGTTCAGAACTTCGGATTTGATCTGCCAATCGCGAACGTCTGTGAATTTACCCATAATTGCAGCAGCTGCAGCCATTG
The DNA here is from genome assembly GCF_056269245.1 of Paenibacillus sp. J31R98. Classification (NCBI taxonomy): domain Bacteria; kingdom Bacillati; phylum Bacillota; class Bacilli; order Caryophanales; family Paenibacillaceae; genus Paenibacillus; species Paenibacillus sp. J31R98. Next base: position 594,151 of record NZ_JBWDNO010000001.1, on the reverse strand, counting down.
CCGGAGATACGAGATGCGTACGTCCGCCGCGGCCTTGACGACCTTCGAAGTTACGGTTGGATGTCGATGCGCAGCGTTGGCCTGGTTCTAGTACGTCAGGGTTCATCGCAAGGCACATGGAGCAACCAGCGTCACGCCATTCGAAGCCTGCTTCTGTGAAGATCTTATCAAGACCTTCTTTCTCCGCTTGAATCTTAACGCGGCCTGAGCCTGGAACAACGATTGCCGTTACACGATCGCTTACTTGGTAGCCGCGTGCAACTTCAGCCGCAGCGCGAAGGTCTTCGATACGACCGTTCGTGCAAGAACCGATGAAGACATAGTCAATGTCAATTTCGCTCATTGGCGTGCCTGGAGTAAGGCCCATATATTCAAGTGCTTTTTCAGCAGCTTTGCGTTCATTCTCTGTAGGCAGCTCAGCTGGTACAGGTACGTTTGCTGTGATGTCAGTACCCATGCCAGGGCTTGTGCCCCAAGTTACTTGCGGAATCAAGGAATCTACATCGAAATCAAGAACCGTATCGAATGTAGCGCCTTCGTCTGTTTGAAGCTCTTGCCAAGCGGCAACAGCACGATCGAATGCTTCGCCTTGCGGTGCATATTCACGGCCGCGCAGGTATTCGAAAGTTGTTTCGTCCGGAGCGATAAGACCAGCACGTGCACCGCCTTCGATGGACATGTTACATACTGTCATACGCTCTTCCATTGACAGGCTGCGGATTGCTTCGCCTGTGTACTCCATAACATAGCCAGTACCGAAGTCTGTGCCGTATTTGGCAATAACGCCAAGAATCATATCCTTCGCCGTTACGCCTGGTTTACGGCTACCGATGAAACGAACTTCCATCGTCTTCGCTTTGGATTGTTGCAAACATTGAGTAGCCATTACATGCTCAACCTCGGAAGTACCGATACCGAAAGCAAGTGCACCGAATGCGCCGTGTGTCGAAGTGTGGCTGTCACCACATACGATTGTTTTGCCAGGGTGCGTAAGACCGAGCTCAGGACCCATAACGTGAACAACGCCTTGGTCGATGCTGTCCAGATCGTACAATGTTACGCCGAAGTCTTTGCAGTTCTGCGTAAGCGTATCAATCTGCTGTTTGGAGATTGGATCTGTAATGTTGTAACGATCCTTTGTCGGTACGTTGTGATCCATCGTTGCGAAAGTCAGCTCAGGACGGCGAACTTGACGGCCTGTCAGACGAAGACCTTCGAACGCTTGCGGAGAAGTTACTTCGTGCACCAGGTGCAGGTCGATATAAATGACGCTTGGCTTGCCAGCCTCTGAATGAATGACGTGATTATCCCAAATTTTCTCAAACATCGTTCTTTTTGTCATATGAATTCACCTCATAAGTTCATTTGATTCGTTCAATTATCAATTCATCGTACTTAATCGTACTTTCAATGTGTTTCACTGAAGCAATCATAACATTTCATTCTTCATTGATCTAAGATATAATATCTATAACAGCAATAGGTTTAACCTATGAGTATACCTTACAATTCATATAAGTCGTGGAGTGAACTAAGAATGGAATTTCGCCAGCTCCAATATGTCATACAAATTGCCAAAGAGAAGAACTTTTCCCGTGCCGCTGAGAAGCTTCATATCGCTCAACCGTCACTAAGTCAGCAGCTCTCGAAGCTGGAGAAGGAAATTGGCGTCCTCCTGTTTCGCCGAACTACAAACTCGGTAGAACTGACACACGCCGGCTCTGTCTTCGTTACCAAAGCGCAAGGCATCCTCGATAATATCGAACAGCTGAAGCAAGAACTTGATGACCTCGCCCACATGCGAAAGGGTAAGCTTGTCGTCGGCAGCCTCTCGATTACAGGGTCTCATGTTCTGCCAATCGTACTGCCGATCTTCGGCGAGCAGTATCCCGAGATTGAAATTGTCCTCGTCGAGGATACTCCATCCAAGCTTGAGCAGCTTACAGCAAGCGGTCAGACAGATCTAAGTCTGCTCGCCCTTCCGCTATTCGAGCCATCGCTTGAATGGGTCCCTATTATAGAAGAAGAAATTGTACTTGCCGTGCCGCCGGAGCATCACCTGGCGAAACAATTTGAGCCTGTTCGGATCGAAAGTTTACGTAATGAGCCCTTCATCGTTCTGAAGAAAGGACAAGGCTTCCGGCAAAATGTTATGGAAATATGCGAGAAAGCCGGCTTCGAGCCGCGGATCGTCTTCGAGAGCACAAACATTGAGACGGTTCAATCGCTCGTAGCCGCTGGAATGGGCATCACCTTCATACCCAAGATGATTACGCGGACAAACGCGAACGCTTTGACCCCTGTATACCTTCCGCTCGCATCACCCGCACCCATCAGGACGCTCGTCATCGCAAGCCGCAAGGGCCGCTATCTGTCGAGAGCGGCCGAAGCGTTCATTGAAACGATGAAACTGACGACGGAACAGCATTTTGGCAGCTAACAGCAAGCTGTGAACAGTTAGTACAACGATGGACGACGATCTTCGAACACTGGAATCTTGGCGCGAACCGCATCCACCATGGAGAGGTCGATCTCCGCTCGAAGAATCGTCTCCTCCTCGCCCGCTTCTGCGATAATTTCACCCCACGGATCAATAATAAGCGAGTGGCCGAAGAACGTGCTCGCACCGCTCGTGCCGCAGCGATTGCAAGCGATAACGAACATTTGATTCTCAATCGCTCTTGCAAGCAGCAGTGTACGCCAATGATGCAATCTCGGATTCGGCCATTGTGCCGGCACGAACATGGCCTTCGCTCCATCAAGCGCAAGCTTGCGCGCAAGCTCCGGGAACCGGATATCGTAGCAGATCATCATGCCAGCGTCCGCTCCAGCTACTTGGAGCTTCCCAAGCTTCTCCCCTGCGAGCAAGTGCTTCTCTTCGTCCATAAGACGGAACAAGTGGATCTTCGAATAATCCGCAATCACTTCTCCTTGCTCATTAAAAGCGTAGATCGTATTAAATACGCCGTTATCGCGTTTCTCCGCGATAGAACCGCCGATAATTTGAACGCGATGCTCGCTTGCGAATGCAGACAGCATCGATTTCGTGCGTTCCCCGTTCGGATCTGCAAGCTGATCGATTTGCTCCAGCGCATAACCCGTATTCCACATCTCCGGCAGCATAATGAGATCTGGCTTCTCGGTACCTTGTACCGCCTCTTCCAGCTTTGCCTTCAACCGTTCATAATTGGCATCCGGATTTCCTGCATCAACATGCATCTGCACAAGCGCAATCCGCAGCTTCGTATCTGTCATAATAATTTGCCTCCTTAAAACACTAGCTGAACCGACCTTATCTGCTCAGTTTTACCTTATCATAACGTCTCATGCTTCGCTGTCAAGATGGGTAACGTAACTGAGAAACCACCATGACCGACATAAAGGAGACCAATCTGATGAACATGATGAGAATGTACCGCAAGCACTTCATTGCCGTTATCGCGTTATTCCTATGCTTAATGATCCCGAATGCAGCTGGCGCAGCGAAACATGATGAAGGCGGCGCAGGACAGCGACCTGTCCAAGCCTTCGACGTCGTGCAAGGCAAAGTCGTCAAGTCCGTACCGAACAGCCCAGAATATCAAGGCTACGCCAAGTCATGGCTCAAAGGCGTAACCGGTCTGTCGCCCAAACTAACGGCCGATGACAAATGCGGCTATGTGTTCCGTATCCCGCTCGACGAGACAACAGCCGTCAATGCCGGCGGCACTCAAGTCATGACCCAGGACGTATTCCTGTTCTATTGCCCGAAGAAGCCTCAGCTGCTTCTTATCTTCGATGAGAACCGTAAACCCTATTTGCTCACGTTCAAAGGGAATATTAAGCCGTTCCTGAAGGCAATCGATCTATAGGTTTTTTCTTTCCCCCCACCAAACGAGCGAATCAATCGTGAGTTTGTCGTTTGTTCTTTGGTGCAAGAAGGCGCAGCAGTCGAAATTGCGAATGAGAGCGACTTTTGTACGAAGTACAACGGGAGCGATCATCGCAATTTCGAGGCGGAGCCGGTATTGCACTTAAAGAACATATTAAAACTCATGCATTGATGTAGCGAGCGCTCCTATGCTACATTTAGGCTTAGATTAACGGTGGAGTGATGACGATGGATGGAACAAAAACATTTCAAATCAACCCGGCAAACCGGATGACCGGTTTGCCTACACAATTTTTCGCAAGACTTGTTGGCAAAGCGAATGCCCAGACGGCCAAAGGTCGCGATGTCATCAACTTGGGACAAGGCAATCCAGACCGGCCAACCCCAGAGCATATTGTAACAGCGCTTCAGGAAGCGGCGCCAAACCCGCTTTATCACCGCTACCCGCCTTTCAGCGGCTATCCGTTTCTGAAACAAGCGGTCGCGCAGCGGTACAAGGAAGATTATGGCGTCGACCTTGACCCGGAGAAGGAAGTTGCCATTCTGTTCGGGGGCAAAACAGGTCTAATCGAAATCTCGCAATGTTTGCTCAATCCTGGGGACGTCTGCCTCGTTCCTGATCCCGGATATCCAGATTACTGGTCCGGCGTCGCGCTTGCAGGCGGCCGAATGGAATATATGCCGCTCACAGCGGACAATGCATTCTTGCCTGATTATGACCGCGTCAAACCGGAAGTAGCGGACAAAGCAAAGCTGATGTTCATTAACTATCCGAACAACCCGACTGGCGCGACGGCTGATTCAGCATTTTACTCGCGTACGGTTGAATTTGCAGCGAAGCACGGTATCGTCGTTGCTAGCGATTTCGCTTACGGCGCTATTGGCTTCGATGGCAAGCAGCCAGTCAGTTTCTTGCAGACGCCTGGCGCGAAGGAAGTCGGCGTTGAGTTCTATACGCTGTCCAAAACCTATAACATGGCAGGTTGGCGCGTCGGCTTTGCGCTCGGCAACTCAGAAATTATTTCGCTCATCAATCTTATTCAAGACCACTACTATTGCAGTCTCTTCGGCGGCATACAAGCCGCTGCTGCAGAAGCGCTCACCGGCTCCCAGCAATGCGTCAAAGATCTCACCTCCGCTTATGAGAGTCGCCGTAACGCCCTCTACGAAGCGATGAATGAGATCGGCTGGCAAGCTGCGAAGCCTAGCGGTTCCTTCTTCTGCTGGCTGCCTGTGCCGAAAGGTCACACTTCTGCATCGTTCTCCGATTACGTGCTTGAGCATGCGGATGTCGTACTCGCGCCAGGCGTCGGATTCGGTACGCATGGAGAATCATACGTCCGGCTTGGCTTGCTCGCATCGGAAGAACGGCTGCAGGAAGCGATTCACCGCATAGGGAAATTGAATCTTTTTTAAGTAGCAATGACCGCCCGTAAAGCTTAAGCTTTACGGGTTTTGTATGTCTTTACAGCCCGAGCCTCTGCGTGGTATGCTTATCGTTAATTAAATAACGAGAACGTATTGATGGGGCTAAGTATGCAGACCGCAGATGCGATCAGAGAGTAAATTCATTAGCTGAGAGAATTTACAGCATTTGCTGCAGAAACCTACCCCGGAACGGCCGGCGACGAGTCGGACAGCGGCCTGCTGTTAACAGGTCTTTGAGCGGAACGGCATGCCTCCAGCCAATTGGAGCCTCATCGCCGTTAATAAAGGTGGTACCGCGGAAGTAAACAACTTTCGTCCTTTGTATAATTACAAGGGATGGAAGTTTTTTTTATTTTATCTACATAGAAAGGGCTTGAGGTGAATCATGACAGATACCATCATAGTCAAAATCGGCAGCAGCTCCTTAACCTCCGAAGAAGGAGGCATCAACAAGGAACGCATTGCCTTCTTCGCGAATGAGCTCGCTTCCCTGCATGAAGCCGGATTTCAAGTACTGCTCGTTACCTCCGGCGCAATTGCCGCAGGCTTCAAGAAGATCGGCTACGCTTCACGGCCCAAGCTCGTTCATGAGAAACAAGCTGCCGCAGCAGTCGGTCAAGCGCTGCTCATGCAAGCCTATCAAGAAGCGTTCGCTTCCTATGGAACTGGCGAAGGAATCGGAGTAGCTCAGATTCTGCTGACGCGCGCAGATTTCTCTAACCGCAAGCGAATCAATAACGCACTCATGACCATTGAAGAGCTCCTCCATCGACGGATGGTGCCGATAATCAACGAGAACGATACCGTCGCAACGGATGAGCTGAAGTTCAGCGAAAATGATACCTTATCCGCGCTTGTCGGCAATCTCGTGAAAGCGAAGAGGCTTATTATTCTCACCGACATGGACGGCTTGTATACGGGAGACCCGCGCAAAAATCCGAATGCGGTGAAGATCGACCGCGTCGATCACATTACGGACGACATTCTCCGTATCGCTGGCGGCGCAGGCTCATCTGTCGGAACCGGCGGCATGCGCTCCAAGATCGAAGCGGCGAGAATTGCGATGCGCGGCGGCGTTCCGGTCTTTATCGGCCGCGTGATGGAACCCGGTGATCTGATGCTTGCTGTGAAGAATGAAGGCAAAGGCACTTATTTTGACACGAGTGAACATAACTTGACTACGAAGAAGCAGTGGCTCGGCTTCCACTCGATGCCGCAAGGCCGCATTATTGTCGATGACGGCGCTGAGAAGGCTCTCCTGCTCGGCGGGAAGAGTTTGTTGCCGGCAGGGATTCAAGCAATCGACGGCGACTTCCACCCTGGCGATGTGGTTGAAGTGTTCAATGCGCATCAGCAATCGCTCGGACGCGGCGTCGTCAACTACGCGGCATGGCAAGTTCAAGCCGTCGCCGGACTCAGCACCGAGGAAGTGCGCAGACGCGTCGAAGTATCACGGATTGAAGTCATCCACCGCGATGAATGGGTCACACTTAGAGCATAGATAAGAGATGGAGAGGGAGAGCGTTATGAGTGAAGTGAGGGAAAAAGCAGCGTTAGCAAAACAAGCTGCGGCTGTCATGAACCGAATGACCACGAATGAGAAAAACAAAGCATTGCAAGTGATGGCGGACCATCTGATCTTGCAGCAAGATTCCATCATTGCAGCCAATCGCATCGATATTGATCGCGGCCGTGCGAATGGAACAAGCGAGTCTTTGCTAGATCGCCTCACTCTAACGCAGAACCGTATTGGAGATATTGCGGAAGGGTTGCGCCAAGTCGCGGATCTTCCGGATCCTGTCGGCAAGATGCTCGAAACGTTCGAACGCCCGAACGGACTTCGCGTTGAGAAAGTATCGGTGCCGCTTGGCGTCATCGGCATGATCTACGAAGCGCGTCCGAATGTCACCGTTGATGCCGCTGGACTCTGTCTTAAGACAGGCAACGCAGTCGTGCTTCGCGGCGGCTCTGCAGCGCTTGAATCGAACCGCCGCATCATCGAGGTGCTGCGCGAAGCGCTCGTTGGCACTGCCCTTCCGCCAGATGCATTGCAGCTCATCGAAGATCCATCCCGCAGCTCGGTCGACGAGATGCTAAAGCTGAACGGCCTGCTCGATGTAGTCATTCCTCGCGGCGGAGCTTCATTAATTCGTAATGTTGTTGAAAATGCGACCGTCCCTGTCATTGAAACCGGGGCAGGCATTTGTCATACTTATTTGGATGAAAGCGCGCAGCCGGATATGGCAACGGACATCGCCTTCAATGCCAAAGTACAGCGCCCTTCCGTCTGCAACTCCATGGAGACGCTGCTCGTTCATGAAGCTTGGGCTGCTCGCCATCTGCGTGAACTTGCAAACCGTTTCCTCTCGGCTAACGTAGAGCTTCGCGGCTGCCAGCAGACATTGAACCTAATCCCTGAAGCGAAATCAGTAACGGATGCCGATTATGCGACAGAATACAATGACTACATCATGAATATTCGAATTGTCGGAGGCGTGGACGAAGCGATCCAGCATATCCGCAAGTATGGCACGATGCACTCGGAATGCATTGTGACGGAGAATGAAGAGCATGCAGCTGCATTCTTGCAGCAGGTTGATGCTGCAGCAGTTTACCATAATGCTTCCACAAGATTCACAGACGGCTTCGAATTCGGTTATGGCGCCGAAATCGGCATCAGCACTCAGAAGCTGCATGCACGCGGACCGATGGGTCTGCCTGCGCTCACTTCAACGAAGTTTCGAGTTTACGGCAACGGACAAATTCGCGGATAAGGACAGGAGGAGCGTAAGGCAATGACAACACTTTCGAATGCAGAAGCTGTACAAGAAATCAGTTCGCTCAAGATGTGTTTCTACGGCGCAGGCTCAATGGCCGAAGCCATGGTAAGAGGCTTGCTGGACCGTGGTTTAACGGAACCGCAGCAGGTTAGCATGATGAATCGTTCGAACGTTGACCGGCTTAACGAGCTATCCTCCCGATATGGCGTTCATACCTCAGCAGAGGATGAGGCGAAATCCGAGATGCTGCGCGATGCCGATATTGTCTTCCTCGCGATGAAGCCCAAGGACGCGGCCGAAGCAATCTCGCAAGTCCGTGATTTGCTTCATCCTGGCCAACTGATAATCTCGATTATCGCTGGGATGACCATTAAGACGCTCGAAACGCTCGTCGGCATGCCGATGCCCATCGTACGTACAATGCCGAACACTTCGAGTACAATCGGCCTTGGCGCAACAGGCGTCAGCTTCTCTGCTTCCGTTTCGGCTTCGCAGAGATCGGTTGCGGAGCTGATCTTCCAATCCGTCGGCTTGACGGCCGTCGTAGAGGAACCAAAGCTTGATGTAGTTACTGGACTTTCCGGCAGCGGACCTGCCTATGTCTATTATTTGATGGAAGCAATGATTGCTGCCGGTGCTGAGCTTGGCTTAACCGAGGAAGCAGCACGCGAGTTGACGATTCAAACCGTACTAGGAGCTGCCCATATGGTAAAAGCTACAGGTGAGAATCCGGCAGATCTACGCCGCAAGGTAACGTCTCCGAACGGAACGACCCAAGCGGCAATTGAAAAATTGGATGCGCATAATTTCTCTGGCGGCTTAATCAGCGCAATAGCACGCGCTGCTGAGCGAGCTGCCGAGATGGGCGCAGAAATTGAAAGGAAAGCGACATCATGAGCAATGGTGCAGTATGTATAGCAACGTATCGTCTACATGACGATAAAGCAGATTTTCAGAAGAAAGCGCTCGGCATTGCCGTAGGGCTTACCGTAGGCAGCTGGACAGAGCTGCCGGAAGCGCGCAAAGCCGAGATGGAGAAGCATCTCGGACGCGTCGTTTCGGTTGAGGCTTGTGAGCCGGCTGATGCAGCGCCAGGTGAGCGTTATGCGGATATCCGCATCGCTTACCCCGACGTCAACTTTAGCCGTGACCTCCCTGCCCTGCTTGTAACCGTATTTGGCAAGCTGTCCATGGACGGCAAGATCAAGCTGCTTGATCTCGATTTCTCTTCCGACTTCGTATCCGCGTTCCCTGGCCCGAAGTTCGGTATTTCCGGCATTCGCGATCTGCTCGGTGTGTATGATCGTCCACTGCTTATGAGCATCTTCAAATCCGTTATCGGACATGACCTCCCCAACTTGCGCGACCAATTCTACAAACAAGCGCTCGGCGGCGTGGATCTGATTAAGGATGACGAAATTCTATTCGAGAACCCGCTCACACCGCTTGAGAAGCGTGTGGAAGCATGTATGGAAGCAGCGCGTCAAGCAGAAGCTGAAACCGGCCAGAAGCTGCTCTATGCCGTTAATTTAACTGGACCAACTTCGAAGCTGGCTTCGCAAGCGAAGCGAGCAATTGCTGCAGGCGCCAATGCCCTGCTCTTCAACGTCTTGGCTTACGGCTACGACGTGCTTCATGAGCTAAGCAGCGATCCGGAAATTTCGGTGCCAATTGCCGCTCACCCTGCGATGGCTGGAGCACTCTACCCATCGCCGCATTACGGCATTGCAGCTCCGCTCTTGCTTGGCAAGCTTATGCGTCTTGCTGGCGCGGATCTCGCCCTCTTCCCGTCGCCATACGGCTCTGTTGTCATGCCAAGAGAAGAGAATCTCGCGGTTCAAGCCGCGCTTATCGATGCAGCATTGCCTGTTCGCACTAGCTTCCCTGTCCCTTCCGCAGGCATTCACCCGGGTCTCGTCCCGCTCATCCTGAGGGACTTCGGTACAGAGGTTGTCGTGAACGCAGGCGGCGGCATCCACGGACATCCTATGGGCACTGCAGCCGGCGGTCATGCGTTCCGTCAAGCGATTGAAGCGACAAGCGCGGGCGTTCCACTGCCTGATGCGGCAGCACAACCTGGCAATGAAGCACTCAAGGCCGCGATTGAATTGTGGGGGTATAAACAGTAATGAAACGCGTTATTTTTTGTGATTTTGACGGTACGATTACCGAGAACGATAACATTGTCGCGATTATCCGTCATTTCAACCCTCCCGGCTGGGAGGCAATTGTGAACGACATCGTCGCGGGGTGCAAGACTATCCGGCAAGGCGTCGGTGAACTGTTCCTCCTGCTTCCCACTTCGATGAAACGCGAAGTTGTGGATTATGCCATCTCGAACGCGAAGATTCGCGCTGGCTTCGCCGAGCTGCTGCAATACTGCAAAGATGCCGATATCGAGTTCTACGTCACGAGCGGCGGGATCGACTTCTTCGTCTATCCGCTGCTTGCGCCATTCGGCATTCCGGAAGAGCATATTTATTGCAACGGCAGCGACTTCTCTGGCGAGCAGATCGAGATCACTTGGCCGCATCCGTGCCAGGGCGATTGCAAGACCGATTGCGGCATGTGCAAATCGACCATCATCCGCCGCTTCCCAGCTGAGCGCTATGAGCGAATCATTATTGGCGACAGCGTAACGGACTTTGAAGGCGCGAAGCTCGTTGACACCGTATTCGCACGCTCGCATCTCATCCAGAAATGCAAGGAGCTCGGACTACCTTTCCATCCGTTCGAAACCTTCCATGAGGTTATACAGGTACTGAAACTGCAGGAGGCGACCACTTAACGATGTCATTCGAACAAATTGCTACAGAAGATAAACAGCGCGCGCTTGCAGAGCTTACCGAAGTGAAGAGCCTCTTCGCTTCCCGCGGCTGGTTCCCGGGCACAAGCGGCAATCTGTCCATTCGCGTCGGCGATTACGCACCGGACGAATTCCACTTCGCCATTACGGCGAGCGGAAAAGACAAGTCGCTGTCGACGCCGGAGGACTTCCTGTTCGTTGATCAATCGGGCAAGCCTTGCGAGACGACACGTCTGAAGCCTTCCGCGGAAACGCTTATCCACTGCGAGATTTATCGTCAAACAGGTGCAGGGGCGATTTTTCATATCCATTCCGTGTTCAACAGCATCGTGTCCGAGCTGTTCTGGGAGCGCAAGTCAATTCCAGTTGACGGCGTTGAGCTAATTAAAGCGTTCAACATTTGGGACGAGGAAGCGCATATCGACATTCCGATCGTTTCGAATTTTGCCCATATCCCAAGTATCGTGCCGGAAGTAACTGAGCGTCTTGATCCTCGTATCCCTGGCATCATGCTGCGCAAGCATGGCATCTACGCTTGGGGCGCGAATGCGTTCGAAGCGAAGCGCCATCTGGAAGCATTCGAATTCTTGTTCGAATATGTTTACCGCTGGGAGCTGCTGCAACGCAAGGCGTAACAATCAACAATTAACAGCACCAAAAAGGCGATAAAATAGGCTGCACGTTCATTCGTCAGCTCGTTTTATCGCCTTTTCTTTTCTCTGTGAATGTCATCCGCAGCCGTTCAGCGGCTAGTACGGCAAGCTCGATTTTGTTCAGCGCATAGCAGTGCTCCTCCGTCATCTCGAAGACATCCGGCAATGGCAGTTCCGCCGCGGCGAAATAACTCACCAGATTATCCTTCACCTCATTGAACCAATCCTGCAGACCCACTGCTTCGAACGGAACATCCTCCCATGCCGAGGCCAGCTCCAGACTCGATAGCTTAGTAGCGCCAGCACGCAGCCCACAGCCGTCCAGCTTCTCCGCATATGCCGCTGATGAAGCTGTCGCATCCTGCTCCTTCGTAAACAGATGCGGTGCGTAATCCACACGCGAACCCGTGTGCGGCACGGCGCGAACGAAGGCATGCACCCCATCCGATACCTCAGGGACACCGAATAGTATGGCATACAATCGTTTCCCGAATTCGATTCGCTCACGCAAGTCGCTGAAATCCTCCAATATGAGACCGGCCAGCCTCGTATCTACACAACCTGGCGTGCAATAAGGCATGAACACGGCGTTTGTCTGCATAGGGGATTGCAGCAGAAATGAAGGCTGACCGAGCACATGCTGCTTGAAGAAAGGACTTTGGATGATTGGCTCTTCAATGACATGCTGTTCATTGACAATAAGCGCTGTCGTAAGAATCGCCGAGTCTTCCCGCCGCCAGAATTGCTTCCATACCGGCTTCATAAAAGCTGACACATGAAAAGCAGGCAGCAAATCGAACAGCTCTCTTCCTGCCTTGCATGAAGCTTCATAGAGAAGCAGCTGCGGGTAGGCATCCTGGAAAATAAGCGAATTCGCTCGCTCAAGAAGAAGAAACGTATCCTTCCGGTGCCCCTCATCGAGCAGCCTCGGCAGCAGATCCCCCTGCAGATCCGTCATATTCCAGCCGCCATTGCGGGAAACAACATGTGCAAGAAGCGCCCAGTGCAGCTCCTGATTGCGATGATAGATCGCCCGATATGCTTCGGTGCGCGTTACGTTGTTTCGGTTGGCTTGCTCCGTCTCATGAAGGATTCGATGGATAAGCGCGCGTTCGACCTTCATATACTCCTGATCGCGTTTGTCGAGCACCTTCGGGAGCGAATGCCAAGTTTGCTGTAGCTCACGGACAAGCTCTAGCCGCATTTTCGGAGCCTCCGCTTGAATCAGCTGCTGCTCGGACTTTACTCGTGCCCGCCGCTTCATCGCAGCATATCCTATCAGTTTGGCCGGCAGCAATGCGAGCCGCTTGAACAGCTTGAGCAGGCGGTTCATATCCCTCTCCCTCCTTCTTTTCATCTGCCTAAGCGATAGTATCTGCTTCACTACCTTCAATTAGCCGCTCGTAGTATACTTAAAAAAGAGAACCAAAACGTGATAATAAAGGGGCTGCAGCCGAATGTGCGGACGGTATACGATTACCATTACGATGGAAGAGCTTATGCTACGGTATTTCATTTCCTCTTCAAATGTGCCTTTTCACAAGCCTAAATACAATGTAGCCCCAGGGCAGATGATTATGGCGATTATTAATGATGGGGAACAGAACCGTCTTGGCGAGCTCAAATGGGGGCTTGTCCCTTCATGGGCAGAAAGTCCGAAGGTAGGACCGAAGATGCTCAATGCAAGAGCAGAAACCGCTTGGGAGAAGCCGGCTTTCCGTGAGTTGATCCGCCGCAAGCGCTGCATCATTCCAGCAGACGGATTCTATGACTGGCGGCAAGATGAGCTCACAGGGAAACAGCCGATGCGGATCGTACGACAAGACCGCAAGCTATTCAGCATGGCAGGCTTATATGATACGTGGATTTCACACGAAGGCGTTAAGCTTAGCACATGCACGATTCTTACAACTACCCCGAACGAGCTAATGGAGCCCATTCATGACCGCATGCCTGTCATTCTTCATGAGGAGGACGAGCACCTCTGGCTGAATCGGCGCATTCAGACGCGTACGGACCTCGATAAACTCCTAATTCCTTTCCCGTCGGAGCTAATGGATGCCTACCCTGTCGCCAAGACCGTGGGTAGCGTCAGCTATGACGATCCGTCCTGCATCGAACCGCTTACGAGCTAGCTAATACATGCCCCTATACATAAAAAAAACCGCCAATCCGAAGATTAGCGGAACATTGCCCATAATTTAATTAGGTGCAGCGTATTATTCGGATCGATCTTTTGACCGAGCACGAACGAGATGAGCTGCTCCTCTTGAAGCTCCGTTAGCGGCTCTTGCAATACCCCAGCTGCTGCCCGAACGAGCTTGCGCACCTTGAGCCGATCCTGCAAATCATATTTGTTCACGCCCTCGAGCAGCTTCTTTACTTTATCCTTAGTGACAGGGTTCTTCATTTTCACTTTCACACGCTCGACCAGATCCGGCCGAATGCCGTATTTCGTATAGCTCATCTTCGATATAGCACCTCCGTCCGGCTTCATAAAAGCCATTCGTTGTACTATATGCCGCCTGAGCGCTTTTAAGAAACTAGTCCAATAGCTCTCCCTGAAAAAGTTGCTCCCGCCTAAGTACCTCGCGCAGTCTCGCGAATGCGGCCGCACTCCAGAAATCCGGCTTTGCCGTCAGCTCTGCCGCATCATCCCTCGCATCCTCAAGGACGCCGAAGTCCGCCGCCATATCGGCCAGCTTAAAGTCCGGTACTCCGCTCTGCTTCGTACCGAAGAAGTCGCCAGGGCCGCGCAGCTCAAGATCCCGCCTGGACACTTCGAAGCCATCGCCCGTCTCCGTCATGATCTTCATCCGTTCACGGCCGTTCTCGGACTTCGGATCCGCAATGAGCACACAATACGATTGATGAGCTCCACGACCTACCCGCCCGCGCAGCTGATGCAGCTGTGAGAGGCCGAACCGTTCCGCATCCATGATGACCATGAGCGTCGCATTCGGTACGTCTACACCGACTTCTACGACGGTCGTTGCTACCAGCACATGCACTTCATTCTCACTGAATGCGCGCATGACCTCGTCTTTCTCCGCCGTCGTAAGCCGCCCGTGCAATAACCCTATCCGCAGATCCGGGAACGCCTGTTGAATCTGAATGTGCAGATCAATCGCATTCTGGACATCGAGCTTGTCGGATTCCTCAATAAGCGGACAGATGAAGTAGCATTGACGTCCCGCCTCTACTTCACGCCGAATAAAGCCAAGAACACGGTCCAGCATATTATGCTTGACCCAATTGGTTTGAATAGGCTTGCGTCCTTGCGGGCGCTCGCGGAGCGTTGACACATCCAGATCACCGAACGCCGTGATCGCAAGCGTTCTCGGAATCGGAGTCGCTGTCATCGTAAGCACATCCGGATTCATCCCTTTACGGCGCAGAATACTCCGCTGGTTGACGCCGAACCGATGCTGCTCATCTGTAACGACGAGTCCAAGGCTGCGGAAATTGACGCCTTCCTGGATGATCGCCTGCGTGCCGACAATCACATCTATAAGGCCCATTTGCAGCCCAGCCAGTACATCCCGCCGCTTCTTCTCCGTGAGACTGCCCGTTAACAAGCCGACCTGCAGCCCTACGCCGCCAAGCAGCTTCTGTAACGAACGGTAATGCTGCTCCGCTAGTATCTCCGTCGGCACCATCAGCGCGCCTTGGTGACCCGCTTTAACCGCGGCAAACAGCGCAATGGCCGCCACCACCGTTTTGCCTGAGCCGACGTCGCCTTGCAGCAGTCGATTCATGCAGGACGGATGGCGCATATCAATGAGAATCTCATTGACGACCTTCTTCTGCGAATCCGTCAGCTCGAAAGGCAGAGTGCGCACGAAGACGCGAATCGACTCGCCGTCAACTACATGCGCAACACCATCCTGCCGTTTCCGATTGATCGTGCGATACGCCTGCAGCTTGAGCTGGAACAAGAACAGCTCCTCGTACACGAGCCTACGCCTGGCAGCTTGCCCCATGGCAATATCTTCGGGATTGTGGATGTGCATAACCGCATCTTTGCGCGGCATCAGTCCATGCTTGTCCATGAGCTCTACCGGCAGCATCTCTTCAATCATCGCGTCGTACTGCAAGAGCGCTTGATTGATTGTTTTGCGCATCCATGGCTGTGTGATGCTTCCTCCAACCGAATAAACCGATTGAAGCGTACCGGATTTCGCTTTCCCTTTATCGGGGAACTCCGAGTCCGACACCGTCATCTGCAGCCGATGCTGTTCCCACTTGCCGGTGATGATAATATCACGGCCAGGGATCAGCTGCTCCTGCAGAAAATGACGATTAAACCACACCGCTGTGATGAGTACGTTCTCAATCACGATCTTGCAAGTAAGCCTCGTCTTCGCCTTTCCGTAGCGCTGAAGCAACGGATTGCCCATGATTTTGCCTTCGAACGTCGCTTTCTCTCCGTCCTTCGTTTCCCCAATGTCCCGAATGCGGTAATCCTCATACCGAAACGGAAAGTAATCCAGCAAATCGGCGATCGTATGAACGCCAAAGGCGTGAAGCTCTTGTTCTTTCTGAGCACTCACGCCTTTTATTTGCCGGACCGTAATCTCATCCAGCTTCATCTCCCAAACCTCACACTCGCGTAATGAATAACGCAGCGGCCCCTGGGCCGGCATGCGTTCCGATAACGGAGCCGATCTCCGTCTGTCTGATCGTAACCACTTTGAGCTGCGTCTGCGCGAGAGCCGCAAGCTCCTTTGCAAGATCGCTCTTATGCGTCCAGCCAACCGTCATTTCAACGGGATCGTCGCCGTATTCCTGCTTGAATAGATCTACGATGCGCTGCATGGCTTTCTTCGTGCCGCGTACTTTATCGACCGCCGACACTTCGCCATCCTGATCAATGGTCAGAATCGGCTTAATGTTCAGAATCGAACCAAACAATGCAGCAGCTTTGCCAATACGGCCGCCCTTCTGCAAGTAATCGAGCGTATCGAGCAAGAAATAAATTTTGCGGTTCTTGATCATTTCATCAATCTTCGCAAGAATCCTCTCTTTCGACTCGCCGGCCGCAGCCATCTCGGCAGCCGCCACAACAAGCATACCGCACCCATACGATGCCGACTTGGAATCGATCACCGTGATGTCACTTTCCGTTTCGAGCAGCGTCGAGCCCAGAAGCGCGGACTGATAAGTGCCGCTAAGCGCAGAAGACAGATGAATCGAGATAATGGATTGATCCGGTTTCTGGGCAACCTGCCGCTCGTACATTTCCATAAATTCCGTCGGAGAAGGCTGCGATGTCTTCGGCAGCATCTCTGACTTCGCAAGACGCTCATAGAATTCATTATTCGTAATCGTCACCGTATCAAGGAACGACTCTTCTCCGAACAACACTTTCAGAGGCACCATCTCGATGCCATATTGTTCGCGAACGCGCTTCGGCACATCGGCCGTGCTGTCCGTAATAATTTTGACTGCGCCCATCCTACATGCCCCCTATTCCACTGCAAAAAGATATGGATAAAGCGGTTGACCGCCAGCATGCACTTCAAACTCAGCATCGTCAAACGTTTCCTTCGCCCACGCGATGAATTCGGATGTTTCCGCTGGATTTGCCTGCTCGCCAGTCAGAATCGTGACGAGCTCGCCACCGTCCTGAAGCATGCGAGTCAGCAGCGCTTGGCATGTCTCTTGCAAGCTAGCAGACGAGGCTACAATCGACTTCTCCATGATGCCGATGTAATCGCCCTCTTGGATCGTGATGTCGTCGATCTCTGTGTTGCGAACCGCATTGGTTACCTGGCCGGAGCGGACATGCTTGGATGCGGAACTCATCGCTTCCGTATTCTCCTCGGCTGTTCCTTCTTCTTTGAACGCCAGCACGGCTGCAAGACCTTGAGGGATTGTCTTCGTCCCGATTACGGTTACGTTCCGATCCGTCAATTCAGCGGCTTGCTGAGCAGCCAGAATGATATTGCCGTTGTTCGGCAGCAAGAAGATATGTTCAGCCGCGAGAGAATCAATTGCATTGACGAAGTCTTCTGTAGACGGGTTCATGGATTGTCCGCCGGATAACACGACGTCAACGTTGTTATCGAGGAAGATCGAGCCGATGCCTTCGCCCATCGCAACTGCGATGATGCCGAACGGCGCCCATTCATGCGCTTGCTCTGCGGAGAGCGATGTCGCCTGAGTGCCTGTCAGCACTTCGGATACGGCGAGCCCGAGCGCTGCTTCTTCCACGATCGCTGTCTCATGAAGTGTATCGCTGGAAGCTGCAGTGCTGTTCAGTTCAACCGTCTCTTCGTGGAGTAGATCACGGTGCTGCTCGCGCATGTTCAAGATATGAATGTCGGTCAACTCGCCGTACGGAAGCGCGTAGTTCAGCACATCTCCCGGTTTGCGCGAATGGACATGAACTTTAATAATATCGTCATCGGCAATAACCAGAATGGAATCGCCGTCTCTGCTGAGCATGCCTTTGAACAAGGCTTCGTCGAACCGAAGTTTACTGCGGTCTCCCAGCTTGCGGTTAATAAAGAACTCCATATCGTATAGGAATTCGATATCTTCGGTCTCCAGGCGCGATTGCGCGCTTGCATTCGCGTGTGCAGGACGCTGTGGCGCAGGCGCGGTGACAACATGCGCTTGCAGATTCGCTGCCTTGAACAGTTCAGGGAAAGCCGCTTCCGTTCCGAGTGAATGATCAGCGTTAATCCCTTGCTCTTCTTTAATCGCACGCAAGTAGCCTTCGTAGATGCACACGAGGCCTTGACCGCCGGAATCAACGACGCCTACCTGCTTCAGGACCGGCAGCAAGTCAGGCGTGCGGGCTAGCGATTCATTCGCTTTCTCCAGCACTTCCGTCATCAGCTCTGTCATGTCATTCGTGCGCTTCGCATAGAACACTGCATGCTTCGCTGCATCTTTGGCTACAGTAAGAATCGTTCCTTCAACAGGCTTCACGACTGCTTTGTACGCCATGTCTACACCGTTCTGCAAGGCAGCCGCAAATTGATTCGTATCAATCTGCTCTAATTGGCCTATGCTCTTCGAGAAGCCACGGAACAGCTGCGACAGAATAACACCCGAATTGCCGCGAGCGCCCATCAATAACCCCTTAGAAAGCGCTTCCGCAACTTTGCCTACTGCTGGAGAAGGCTTGCTTTGCAGTTCCCGTTTGCCGGAGGTCATCGTTAAATTCATATTCGTTCCGGTATCGCCATCTGGAACCGGGAACACATTTAGCGCGTTAATGCGCTCTACATTGTTCTGTAAGTTTTCCGCTCCGCTCAGAACCATTGCTATAAAATCCGAGCCGTTAATAAAGCGTTTAGTCAAACGAAATTACCCCTTCCTACCGAGATACCCGTACGCCTTGGACAAAAATATTGACGACGTCTACTTTGACGCCGAGAACCTCATTCATCACATATTTCACTTTGGATTGAATGTTATGTGCGACCTCGGATATTTTTGTGCCGTAGCTCACGATGATGTACAAATCTATGTGTAAGTAATCGTTCTCTCGGTGGACTTCGACACCGCGCGACAAGTTATCTCGACCAAGCAGCTCGGCAATGCCGTCTTTCAGCTGCTTTCTCGAAGCCATACCTACCAGTCCATAACAATCCATAGCCGCCGAACCGGCAAGGACGGAGATGACATGGTCCGTAATGAAAACACTTCCGATTTCCGAATTGATCTGCAGAGGCATGGATACCACTCCTTCACCGTTATTATTATGGACTAAATAGCATTGTACTATAAATAACGACGTTTTTGAAGTCCAGAGCCCGTTTTTCGACCATATTCTACATCATAAGCGTTTTCTTAGGTTATATTCATAATAAGCTTATGCTTGATGAATGCATGGACATATGATATTATATTGGAGTCTGTTTGTTTGCAGTGAATCTTCAAGGGAGGTGTATTCCATGTCTCGCAAATGTTTCATTACGGGCAAAGGTCCAGGAGTAGGTAACAATGTCTCGCACGCTAACAACAAAACTCGCCGCTCTTGGGGCGTTAACGTACAGAAAGTTAGAATTCTCGTTGACGGCAAGCCAAAACGCGTTTATGTCAGCACTCGTGCTCTGAAATCCGGCAAAGTTACTCGTGTATAACGGCATAAAGCCATGGACAAAAAGCACCTGATTTCGATCAGGTGCTTTTTTGCATGTTCAGCCACTTCGTCGCACTCCGTTCTACGAGAAGCTGCCTGCATCCGTTGCTCAGTTCTTCTGAAACGTATTCAAAATCGCCTTCACAAAGCCTCCCAAAAACTTCGGCAGCTTGATGGTGTAAAATTTCATGCTCCACCCCTCCTGAAAGTTTTGCTGGCAGCAAAACTTCTGTTCACTCCATCCGTAACAGCTCTCTCACCTTCCAAATAAAAAAGGTTACAAGAACGTTCGTTCATGTAACCATCCTATGCGATAGATGACTGTCCTATTCCTGCGGGACAGTAGTTCCAAGGTCAAGCTGCAGACGGCAGCGACTGGTTCTTGGTATAGAGGACAATAGCGATAACCAGGGTGAAGAAGATAAAGAAGAACAGCGCAAAGATCACGAAAGTGATCCGTGAACGCAGCGATGCGGACCGCTTGAAATAGAAGATTGCAATGACAATTGCAATCAATGAGAAGATCATATTAATGCCGCTCTTCATAAATGGAAAGATCGAGAGCGTGAGTCCACAGCCAGCGCTGTAAAGGGCCATCCAGAGCCCTTTCTTCATATTGTCGCCCATGATGTCCCCCCTTTAGCGCAAAGCCGCGATAGCAGCCGCACGATCCCGTTCTGTGAAGACTGCATTGCCTGCCACGAGCACATTCGCTCCAGCTTCAGTTACTAGAGGCGCTGTAGTCGCATTGATGCCGCCATCGACTTGAATGAGCATATCGCCCAATCCGCGCGGTTCCAGCATCGCACGCAGCTGCCTGAGCTTCTGAATCGACTGAGGGATGAACTGCTGCCCACCGAAGCCCGGGTTCACCGTCATAATAAGGACCATATCAAGATCGTCCAGAACATGCTCCAGAACGCTTAGCGGTGTCGCTGGATTAATCGCTACGCCAGCTGGAAGACCTGCTTCCTTGATTTGATGGATAACGCGGTGCAGATGGACGCAAGCCTCCGCATGGACCGTAATCCGATCCGCGCCTGCTGCGACATAAGAAGCAATATGCAGCTCCGGACGTTCAATCATGAGATGAACATCGAACGTTAGCTTCGTTGCAGGACGAACCGCTCCGATGACGATCGGGCCAAATGTTAACGTCGGCACAAAATGACCGTCCATGACATCGATATGAATCCAATCGGCGCCGGCACGTTCAACGTCTTTAATCTCTTCTGCAAGTGTCGCGAAATTCGCCGACAGAATGGATGGTGCAATGATAGACATTTCAGTACCTCCGCTTTTTCTCTTTCATTTCAGCCATGAAGATCTCATAGTTGCTGTAGCGGCTTGGAGCGATCTCACCTTTCTCCAGCGCTTCTCGGACGGCACATTCCGGTTCATGAAGGTGTGTGCATCCGCGGAATTTGCAGGAAGAAGAAAGCTCCTTCATTTCTCTGAAGCAGCTGCCCAGCTCTTCAATGCCAAGCTCGGCAAAATCCAGTTGGCTAAAGCCAGGTGTGTCTGCAACGTATCCGCCGCCAATATCAATAAGCTCTACATGACGTGTTGTATGTTTGCCCCGGCCGAGCCGGTTGCTAATTGCATTCGTTTCCAGCGTCAAACCCGGAACGAGGGCGTTAAGGAGCGACGACTTGCCAACACCGGATTGGCCTGCGAACACCGCAAGGTGCCCTCTCAGCCGTTCAGACATTGCCGTCGTCCCTTCGCCTTGCTTGGAGCTAGTCACGAGCACTTCGTAGCCAATCGGCTCATAAATACGCAGTACATCGCTTAGAGCCTTCCGCGCTTCTTCCGTTTCTTCGCCATCTTCCGTCAAATCCTGTTTACTGAGACAAAGTAACGCGTCAATACCTGCATGCTCGATATGAACGAGGAACTTATCGAGAAGCTGCAGATTAAGCGTCGGTTCGGTCACCGAGAAAACGAGAACAGCCAGATCAATATTCGCAACTTGGGGACGAATGAGTTCCGAAGTACGAGCCGCGATCGAATTGACCGCGCCTTCGCCGTTCTCCGTCTCTTCGAACTCCACGACATCGCCAACTAGCGGCGATTCGCCCCGCTTCTTGAATATGCCGCGCGCTCTGCACTGAATCGGCGGCTCATCAGAAGCTGCATCAAGCGGCCGCACGTAGTAATAGCCGCTTAATGCTTTGACGATTCGCCCTGTTTGCTCTTTATTGCCCTGCTGTTTGGTCGGCCGGCTGTTGCTCTTCTGTGTTCGCTGGCTGCTCGTTTGTGGTGTTCGTATTGCCATCAGTTGGACTCTCCTCGGTTTGTGCCGGCTGATCAGCTGGCGGCATTTCAGTGCCTGGCACCGTCTCCGGCGCCCCTTCAGCTCCCGACTTCACATCCTCATACGTCTTGGAGAACGTATCGGTAAACTGCTTATCACGATAGATCGTGACACTTGCTTCCGTATTCGGGCTCAGAACAACCTTGACCGGGAAGGTCTGAGTATCTTTGATTTTGCGTTTGCCCCATTCAATATTCTCGCCGCGAGCATCGGTATACGTAATCCGAATCTCGCTTGTCTTGCCCGCAACCGCTGGAGAAATAACAATATTGAACGTATATTCCAGCGCCTCTTGCGGCAAGCCCGAGCTTACGGTCAGCGTGATCGCTTCACCAGCAGATACCGCAGCTTGCGGATCGAACGGATACTGTGCGATAACGGTACCTTCCGTTTTATAGCTTGGCTCCCGAACGATGTCGGCTTCGTTAATCTTGAGTCCCTTGGACTTCAAGAGCGCGATCGCCTCTTTCTCCGACAAGTCAAGCAGCTTCGGCATAGGGAACGTCTCTTTGCCTTGGCTTACCGTGAAACTGAATTTGGCAGTCTTCGGATCGTATTGTTCTCCGGAAGCCGGCGTTTGCTCGAGAATGATTCCTGGCGTCTCATCGCTGAACACTTCGTGCTTCTCAATATTCTCTTCTGCTACACCAAGGCTAACGAGGGCATTATACGAATCTTCGTAGCTCTTGCCTTGATAATCGTTCACCGTTTCAAGCTTCGGCCCCTTACTGACATAGAGCTTGATAAACGAGCCGACCTTCACTCGCTGGTTCGGCTTCGATTGCTCGTAGACCACATCTTTGGCCACATCTTCTTTATCCGTGTAGATCGATGGCTCCTCAACCTTCAAGCCAGCTGCTTCAAGTGTTGTCCGCGCTTCCGCCTCTGTCATATTGACGACATACGGCACGTCGACTTCCTTAATATCGAACCAGCTGAGTACTTTCATTGCTCCCCAGTAGACCAGAGCAATAACGAGGAATGTAATGAGCACAGTCACGACAGGCTTGACCCATCTTTTCTTACGAGTCTCAGCAAGTCCATCGGAGTTCCAACGGTCAGCTTTATCGCTGTCATCATCCGGTTTCGCAGAAATCTGAGCAATTTCCACCGGCTCTGTCATCGAAGCTACAGTCGAAGCTTCGAGTTTATCCACAATGCTGCCCCGAATCGCAGGCATGACGCGAGTCTCGTCGAAATCCGGATTACCGAACGTGATCTTCGGTTCTGTCAGCCGTTCTGGGTGCAGCGCTGTTTCCAGGTCATTCAGCATTTCGGAAGCCGATGTATAGCGTTCATTCGGATTTTTGCGCATCGCTTTAAGGATGATATTCTCTACACTTTGCGGTATGTACGGATTAATGGCGCGCGGCTCCGCGAAGTTTTCCTGCAAGTGCTTCAGTGCAACGCTAATTGGGCTTTCGCCTAGAAACGGCAGCTTCCCCGTAACCATCTGGTAAAGTACGATACCGAGTGAGTACAGGTCAGATTTTTCGCCGGTGACGACACCCTTTGCATGCTCTGGCGAGAAATAATGCACCGATCCTACAACAGAACCAGTCTGCGTAATCGTCGAGGACGTCACTGCACGCGCGATGCCGAAATCTGTAACCTTCACACGTCCGTTCTTCCCAATGAGAATGTTGTGCGGCTTAATATCGCGATGGATGATTTGGTTATGATGCGCATGATCTAGAGCATCGCAGATTTGAGTCGCAATTCGAACAGCCTCATCCGCCTGAAGCGGCGCACGTTCTTTAATGATTTCATTCAAATTGTTGCCTTCAACATATTCCATGACGATATAATGCGTATCGTCTTCCTGCCCAACGTCGTATATGCTGACGACATTGGGATGCGACAGCGCGGCAGCCGATTGCGCCTCGCGTCTGAAACGGCGAATAAATTCTTCGTCATGCACGAACTGCTGACGCAGCACCTTCACCGCAACATTGCGGTTCAGCAGAATGTCATGGGCTTTGTAAACAAGCGCCATGCCGCCTCCGCCGATACGCGTTATAATTTCGTAACGTCCGCCGAGTTCATGTCCTATCATGTCGATCACTCCTCTTGCTTTGTGTCTTCGGCATGATGCAGCAGAATGACCGTGATATTATCGTCTCCGCCGGCTTGCAGGGCAAGCTGTAAGAGTTTCTCTGCCTTCTGATCCAAGCTTAGTTCATTCTGCTCCAAGGTACCTATGATTTCGGAAGGACTGACCATTGTCGTCAACCCATCGCTGCACAGCATCAGCACATCATCCTCGCGCCAGCCCGTGCAAATAATGTCCACTTCCACTTGCTCGTCTGTTCCGAGCGCTCGTGTTATGACGTTGCGGCGCGGGTGTGTTGCCGCTTCTTCAAGCGTAATTTGACCGGACTTCACTAGCTCATTGACAAGGGTATGATCATCCGTCAATTGCGTGAGCACTTGGTCCCGCCATTTATATACCCGGCTGTCGCCGATATGACCTATAACTGCATTATCATCTTGAATAAGTGCGGCAACGACCGTCGTACCCATATTATGGTACTGCTCGTTGCTTGAAGCCGTTTCATAAACAGCTTCATTCGCTTGCAGAATCGCTTGGCTCATTAATGTCTTGCGCTCTTCCAGCGTCAGCGTGGCAGGGATGCCTTCCAGCGCTTCACGGAAAGTATCAACAGCGAGCCCGCTGGCAACTTCGCCAGCCTTATGCCCGCCCATGCCATCGGCAACAATCGCCAGGGCGAGGCCGGAATCTAATAGTTCCGACCACGCTGTGTCTTCGTTAATTGTTCGAATTCGCCCAACATCACTTCGATAAGCGATTATCACAACTCATCACCCCGCCGTAGACTCCATATGTTTAGCACGAAGCTGTCCGCACGCCGCTGCGATGTCGTGGCCTTGTTCTCTGCGGATTGTTGCATTAATTTTGTTTTTCTCCAAAATGCGGTGGAACTCGAAAATCTGTTCACGCGGCGTGCGCACATAATCCCTCTCCGGTACGTGATTGACCGGGATAAGGTTCACATGGCAAAGCATACCTTTGAGCACTTGCGCGAGTTCTTCGGCATGCTCGCTCTGGTCGTTTACGCCACCTATCAACGCGTATTCGAACGTAATCCGGCGTCCGGTCTTCGCGATGTAGTTCCGGCAAGCTTCCATTACTTCTTCGAATGGGTAGCGGCGGTTAACCGGCATCAGCTTGGAACGAAGTTTGTCGTTCGGCGCATGGATCGAGATCGCAAGATTGATCTGCGTGTTCTCTTCCGCGAATTTGTACATGCTCGGAACGATACCGCTTGTCGACACCGTAATGTGGCGCTGTCCGATGTTAAGCCCTTTCTCGTGAATCATGAGACGCAGGAAAGTCATCGTGGGGTCATAATTCTCGAATGGCTCGCCGGAGCCCATGATTACGATGCTCGATACGCGTTCATTCGTTGCGTCAAGCAATTGCTGTGCGACAACAACCTGAGCGACAATCTCGCCTGCAGTCAGGTTGCGCTTCAAGCCCCCAAGGGTCGATGCACAGAACGTACAACCGATTCGGCAACCGACTTGCGTTGTGACGCAGATGCTGTTCCCGTAGCTGTGCCGCATAATAACCGTCTCGATTGCATGGTTGTCATGCAAGCCAAACAAGAATTTCACCGTACCGTCTTTTGATTCGAAGCGTGTAATTTCAGTTAGCGTGACGAATTGGAAATGCTCGCCCAGCTTCTCGCGAAGTCCCTTCGACAGATTGCTCATCTCTTCGAAGTTCTTCACGCGTTTCACATAGAGCCACTCGAACAGCTGCGTGCCGCGGAATGCGGATTCGCCGTTCTCTTTCATCCAATCTTGTAGCTGCTCTAACGTATAGTCATAGATGAATGGTTTCATCAGATTGCACCTGTTTCTTTTGAAAATATTGACGCTGCCAAGCCTAATACTGCAAGGTTAGCGCCTTTCGATTATTTTACCACAAACGCCCATAACAGACCACTTTGTGCTGTCATGGGCGTTATTTTGCTTGCTACGACTGACGCGTCAAACGCGCGATAAAAAAGCCGTCGCTGCCGAATTGCTGCGGCAGCAGCTGCACCATGCCGCTGAAAGGCTCAGCGATGGCATGCGCCTCCTGCAGAGGGCGAAGCACTTGCGCCGGCCACTCTGCATCGAGCTTGTAGGCCGGATGGCGCTCGAGGAACTTCGCCACTTGGCGCTCGTTCTCTTCACGCTCGATCGTACATGTACTGTACACGAGCGTGCCGCCAAGGCGAACGAGCTTCGCCGCCTCATCCATAAGCCGCTCTTGCAGAGCAGCAATCGCATGGACATCTTCGGCGCTCTTCGTCCATTTGATCTCCGGCTTGCGCCGGATGACGCCAAAGCCGGAGCAAGGAGCATCAAGCAGCACCACATCGAAGCTGCTTGGCTCGAATCGAGAAGAAAGTTCAGCCGCATCGCCTGTAACCGCCTGTACAGAGGTCAGACCGAGCCGCGTCGCTTGCTCTTCAATGAGCTGCTTCTTATGCGGATGCACGTCATTGGCGATGACCTGTCCGCGATCTTCCATCAACTCTGCTAGATGCGTCGTCTTCCCGCCAGGAGCCGCGCAGCAATCAAGCACTTTCATGCCCGGCTTCGGTGCGCACACTTCAGCGACGAGCATCGAACTCTCGTCTTGCAGCGACCAGAGCCCGCTGCGATAGCCCTCGGTGCCCGCGATATTACCCGCGCCGCTTACAATAAGCGCATGCTCGGACAGCTGCGAGGGCTCTACGGACGCCTCTCCTCCGCTTGCTTCTGCAAGCATCGAAGCCGCTTTGTCGCGAGACAGTCTAAGCGGATTGACGCGCACGCTATTGTGCGGAGGCTCATTGCCTGATGCGCAGATCTGCTCGGTGATCGCTTCGCCATAGCTGTCGATCCAGCGCTTCACGAGCCAGTCCGGATACGAATATGTGATGCCGATCCGCTTCACTGGATCAGCGATAACAAGCGGTTTCTTGAACTCTGCCAAACTGCGTTCCATATTGCGGAGCACGCCGTTCACCATACCCGAGATGCCGCTATGACCGCGACGCTTCGCAATGACCACCGCTTCGTTGACGGCTGCATGCGGAGGAATCCGGTCAAGCATTAGAAGTTGATAAGCGCTCATGCGCAGCAGCACGAGTACCCAAGGCGTAAGCTTGTTAAAGCCTTTTGTCACCAGCTCGCTAAGCCGTTCATCCAGCAGCCGCTGGTGCTGAATCGTGCCATATACCAGCTCTGTTGCAAGCCCTGCATCCTGCCTCGACAGCTGCGCGTCTTGCAGCGCACGATTAAGCTGCAAATTGCTATAGGCGCCGGCTTCCGCGACTTTCACAAGCGTCTCATGCGCGACTTCGCGTGCAGTCTTCTTACGCTGAGGCTGTTGCTGCTGCTTATTCTGAGGCTTCTTGTTGCGATTGCCTCGCGCAGCAGCGCCAGCTCCTCCACCAGACTTCGCGCCTGCTGAGCCGCCGCTTCCCTGCTTGTCCCGACCGCTCACGCTTCACCTCCGCCGAACACCGTACCCGCCTCAAGACGCGCACCTTTCAGCCATTCCACAGCGTTCATCGCTTTCTTCCCAGCCGGTTGAATAACCGTCAGAAGAAGCGCCTCTTCGCCTGTCTGGACGACAATGCCTGCGTCCGTCGTTTCGAGCACCGTGCCCGGCTCAGCCTTCGTACGGCTCTGGTCTACCGGCTTGCAGCCCCATACCTTGAACGGCTCGCCATTCCAGATCGTAAAGCCACCAGCCATCGGCGAAAGTCCGCGAACTTGGTTATAGATTGCGCGGGCAGGACGGCTCCAGTCGATTCGCTCATCTTCACGCGTTAAGTTCGGTGAATATGACGCTTCATCATGATTCTGCGGAACTGCTTGAACCGTCCCTGCTTCTATGCTCGGAAGTGTCTCGCGCAGCAGCTGCGCACCTGCGATAGTCAATTTCTCAAACAACGTGCCCGACGTATCTTCATCCGAGATCGGCACTTCCACGACGCTAATCATATCGCCCGTATCAAGGCCTTCCGCCATATACATAATCGTGACGCCTGTCACTGTCTCACCGTTGATAATGGAGCGCTGAATCGGAGCGCCGCCGCGATACTTCGGCAGCAGCGAGCCGTGAACATTAATACAGCCTAGGCGAGGAATTTCCAGTACCGCTTTCGGCAGTATCTGTCCATACGCGGCGGTTACAATAAGGTCCGGTTTGATCGCCGCAATCTGATCGACTGTCTCCGATCTGCGAAGTCGCTCAGGCTGAGCAACGGGCAGACCGCGCAGAAGCGCCGCATCCTTGACCGGAGGCGGCGTCAACGTTTTTTTGCGACCTTTTGGCCGATCTGGCTGAGTGACGACTAGTTCAACTGTATGTCCTTCTTCCAAGATCGCTTCCAGCGATGGAACGGCGAACTCGGGTGTACCCATAAACACAATACGCATCTGATCACTCTCCGTCTTGACGCTGGCGAGCTGATACATCATAGATCGATACGGCAATGTCTGTGAATAGAATGCCGTTCAAATGGTCAACCTCGTGCTGGAATGCACGAGCCAGGTAGTCCGTTGCTTCGATTTCAATCGGATTGCCGTCGCGATCCTGACCTTTAAGCTTGATGTGCTGAGCACGTTTCACCTCGCCGTTCAGCTTCGCGATACTGAGGCAGCCTTCCGGTCCGAGCTGCTCGCCGGATGCTTCGATAATTTCCGGATTGACCATCTCGATGAGGCCGTTATCGTCACCGACATCGACAACGATGACTCGTTTGGAGATGCCTACTTGCGGTGCTGCAAGGCCTACGCCTTCCGCATCATACATCGTTGCCGCCATGTCATTGAGCAATTTATGCAAATTGGAATTAAATTTCGTTACTTCAATAGCCCGCTCTCGCAGAACCGGATCTGGATCTTGAACAATCAGTCTGATCGCCATAGTAGAGTCCCCCTATTTAACATTCATGTTATAAAATCATTTGTGGATCGACATCCACGCTAATCTGAACTGGAGGCTGCCCTTGCGGCCCCGAGAGCTGGCTGATTGCCTGCTTCAGAAGCTCGTTAGCGTTCACATTTCCACGATATTTTACCATACATTGAAAACGATATCGATCTTTCATCCGCGGAATAGGCGAAGCGACAGGTCCCAGAATATCGATAAAACGAGTACCATCGCTATCCATTGAACCCTTGATTCCTGATTCATATGCGAGCTGGCGCAGCGCTGATGCCAATTTTTCGCCTGTCGTGATAAGAAGCGGCAGCTGCTCATCAGAGAGCGTTACCACGATAAGCCGGCAAAATGGCGGGTAGCCCATAAAGCGCCGATGCTTCAGCTCTTCTTGCACGAAAGCCGCATAATCATGATGCTGCGCTGTAACGATAGCATAGTGCTCGGGGTTGTACGTTTGGACAACGACTTCGCCCGGCAGCTCATGCCTGCCCGCGCGTCCCGCAACTTGGGTCAGCAGCTGGAACGTCTTCTCCGCAGACCGGAAGTCCGGAAGATGCAGAGAAGTATCCGCGGCAATAACGCCAACTAACGTAACGTATGGAAAATCGAGCCCTTTGGCTACCATTTGCGTGCCGAGCAGCACATCTGCTTTACGTTCGCCGAACATGGTCAGCCACTTCTCGTGGGAGCCCTTCTCGGTCGTCGTATCAACATCCATCCTAATGACCCGGATCCCTGGGAACAGCTTCGCCAGTTCCTCTTCCACGCGCTGCGTGCCTGTTCCGAAGAAGCGGATATGCTCGCTCTCACAAGATGGGCATTTCTCCGGCGCTTGCTCCGCATGACCGCAATAATGACAGCGTAGGACGCGTGATTTCTGATGATAGGTCAGCGAAATATCGCAGTGCGGACACTGCGCGGTATACCCGCAGGAACGGCACATTACGAACGTCGAATAGCCTCTTCGGTTCAGCAGCAGCACGGACTGCTCGCCCCGCTCAAGCCGATCAAGCAGCGCTTCATGCAGCTGCCTGCTGAACATCGAGCGGTTGCCGTTCTTCAGCTCATCGCGCATGTCGATGAGATGCACCTTCGGCATCGGCCGGCCGCCGACCCGGCTAGGCATCGGCAGCAATGCTGCGCCGCTTGATGCCCTTGCTGCCGTCGCGTCGTTTGCTTCGCTGCTGGCGGATACGACTCGCGAAGCCGCCGCGAAGCTCTCCAGCGACGGCGTCGCTGAGCCGAGCACAACGGCAGCGCCATGCTGCCTTGCTCTTCTCACCGCGACATCACGCGCGTGATACTTAGGTGTTTCCTCTTGTTTATACGAGGATTCATGTTCTTCATCTATAATGATGAGGCCGATCCGATCAAAAGGCGCGAAAATCGCGGAGCGTGCGCCAACTGCAACCTGCGCGCGTCCCTCGCGGATTTTGCGCCATTCGTCATATCGTTCTCCGTTTGATAATCGGCTGTGCAGTACAGCAACGAGATCGCCGAAGCGGCCTTTGAACCGCTCCACCATTTGGGGGGTCAGCGAAATCTCCGGTACGAGCACGATCGCCTGCCTCTCATGCTGCAGGCTGCGTTCAATCGTTTGCAAATACACTTCTGTCTTACCGCTGCCGGTTACGCCATGCAGCAAGAAGACGCGAGACTGTTCCGCATCCAGCGAAGCGGCAATCTCTTCATACACGGCTTGCTGACCTTCTGTTAGCGATAGCGGCACCGTACGTTTGAACTCGCGGCCTGCGTACGGGTCACGGCTCTGTTCCATCTCTTGAATCGTGAGCAAGCCTTTCTCCGCGACAGCGCGAACGGTGCTGGACGTCGTCGACAGCGCTTCAACAAGCGCCGTCATCGCAATTGGCTCGCGGTGTTCCAGCATGTAACGGAGAACTTCCTGTTGCTTCGCCGCCCTAGCCGGATAATTCGCCAGTGCCTCAAGCGCGAGGGCTTCATTGTCGGGTGGGAAGACGGTTAGTACTTTCCGAACGGACAATCGGTCCCGAATCGTAACTTGCTCCGTTAACAGCCCCTGCTTGACTGCTGCTTTGATGGCAGCAGCGTCTTCTGGATACCTCTCCTGGAGCGCAGCCATTCGCATTGAACCGCCATTAAGACGTATGTATTGAAGCCAAGGCTCTTCGAAGACCAAGCTGCTCTCCAGCTCCTCTTCTACAAGCGTGACGACGGAATCTGCTTTTCCTTTCAAAGCAGCAGGAATCATCACTTGGAGCGCAGACGTCATCGTGCAGCAATATTTATCGCTAATCCAGCTTGCAAGCTCGACAAGATCTGGCGATAGCGGAGGAATATGGTCGAGCAGCTCAGCAATTGGCTTGAGCTTCATCACATCAATATCGGCATAATCCGTAATGCCGACCACGAACCCCTGCAGCACGCGTCCGCCGAATGGGACGCCAACTCGGCTGCCAACTTCCACCCAGCCTAACAGCTGCGGCGGGATTTTATAGTCAAAAGGCCGATCCGTTGCCCGGCTCGGCACATCGACAATGACTTTCGCGATCATTCCGCGGCCCCCTTAGCCCCCTGGGCCGCTTTCATCCTCTGCGTAATCATCGTCATCAGCCTGTCAGCCACTTCACGTTTGCTCAGCATGGGCAATGACAAGGCAAGTCCTTCTTCGCCGAAGATCTGAACAATGTTCGTATCAACATTAAAACCAGCGCCGGCTTGCGACACATCGTTGCCGACAATGAGATCACAATTCTTGCGCTTCAGCTTGTCCATTGCATAGTGCTCTAATTGCTCTGTTTCCGCGGCAAAGCCAACCAAGAACTGATGCGACTTGCGTTCGCCGAGCGTCTTCAAAATATCCGTTGTCCGCTCCAGTTCAAGTACGAACTTCTCGCTGCCCTTCTTGATCTTCGTACTCGCCTTCGTCACTGGACGGTAGTCCGCTACAGCAGCTGCCTTGATAACGAGATCCGCTGTCTCATACCGCTCAAGCACAGCCTGCAGCATATCCTCGGCTGACTCGACATAGACCGTGTTCACGCCAGCTACAGGCGCAGCTGTTGTACGCGCTGCAATGAGAGTGACGTCTGCGCCTCGATTCGCCGCAGCTTCCGCTAACGCAAACCCCATTTTCCCCGAAGAATCATTGGTCAAATAGCGTACGGGATCAAGCCGTTCCATCGTTCCCCCCGCAGTAACAAGCACCTTCTTGCCTTTAAGCTCTTGGCTCTGGGCGAACCATTGCTGCACCGCAAACACGATATCCTCCGGCTCAGCAAGCCGACCTTTCCCAACGTATCCGCAAGCTAGCAAGCCTGTTCCCGGTTCAACGTAACGAACGCCTCTCTCCGCCAAAATATCCATGTTGCGTGCAACCGCAGGATGCTCATACATATGGACATTCATCGCAGGAGCGACCATGATCGGTGCTGTCGTGGCGAGGAGCGTCGTGCTGAGCATATCATCTGCCAATCCGTTCGCCATTTTCGCCAATATATTAGCAGTCGCTGGTGCGACTACGACCAGATCCGCGCTATCGGCAACATTAATATGAGCGACGACCGAAGGATCGAACTCATCGAATGTATCTAAGTAGACCTGATGCCGAGACAATGTCTGCAGCGTCAGCGGTGCAATGAACTTCGTCGCCGATTCGGTCATGATGACGCGAACCTGCGCACCTGCCTGGACTAATCTACTGCAGATTGTTGCCGCCTTGTAAGCCGCAATTCCGCCGGAAATCCCAAGCACAATCGTTTTGCCTTGCAGCATGACAGCCCTCCTCTCAAGTTCGCATACATTCAGACGCTAAAAAAATAACAACCTCAAGGGTTGTTATTCGTTGCCATCATGTCTTTCCTAGTTAGTCCTTCTTGTTAAGCGTACTCTCTACAACAAGGATATCTTGATAAATCTCTTCAAGCGCCACACCAACGAACTTGTGCGACTTCGGCGAACGGATATCCGTCTTGCTTCCGTCTCGCAACATTCTTGCACGACGGGATGCTGCAACAACAAGGGAATACTTGCTGTCAACCTTCTTCATCATTTCATCAATAGATGGATATAGCATTTTCCTTCACCTCTTATGCTTTCTCAGAAGCTTCTTTCACTTCTTCAAGCTGCTCGATAAACCGTTCTTTCCGGCAATGCTCGGCTACAATAATGGATTGAATGCGATGACAAGCCGCGTCAATTTGATCGTTAACGACAGCATAATCGTAATAATGAATAAGGTTCATCTCTTCCACCGCAACGTTCATGCGATGGTCGATAATATCGGCATTCTCCGTACCGCGTCCTGTAATGCGCGATTTCAGCTCATCGAGTGATGGCGGCACCAAGAAAATAAAGACACCTTGTGGGAATTTCTCCTTGACCTTAAGTGCGCCTTGCACTTCAATTTCAAGAATGATATCTTTGCCCGAAGCAAGCGTGCGTTCCACGAAATCACGAGGCGTGCCGTAGTAATTGCCGACATACTCTGCAAATTCGAGCAGCGCATCCTTCGCAATCATCTCTTGAAACTGTTCTTTCGTCTTAAAAAAATAATTGATTCCGTCGGTCTCACCTTGGCGAGGCGACCGTGTTGTCGCAGATACCGAATAAACAAGATCATTCTGCTTATGCCGCAGTTCTGCGCAAACCGTACCCTTGCCTACGCCAGAAGGGCCCGAAAGTACAATTAACAATCCTCTTTTCATATAACTCCCCGTCACTATTCGTCGTGATCGTCATCCTTGGTCGATAGTCTGTGCGCAACGGTTTCCGGCTGCACAGCCGATAGAATAACGTGATCGCTGTCCGTAATAATAACAGCGCGTGTGCGGCGTCCATATGTAGCGTCAATCAGCATATGTCGGTCGCGTGCCTCTTGAATAATACGTTTAATCGGTGCCGATTCAGGGCTTACAATCGAAATGATCCGATTGGCGGAAACGATGTTTCCGAAACCGATATTAATGAGCTTAATGGCCATTTAAGTTCCCCTCCGGTATCTCTCGTGCATAAGTATGCAATAAGAACACGATGTATAGATAAGCGCAAGAATGATGGAGTCGAATCCCCTGCATATCCCAAATGAATTGGTAGAATATTGCACTATTCTTGACGAAAAAAGTCCGGAGCATACGTAACCCAGCCGATTAAACCCGTCCATTAAGACACTTGGTCAGGTCCCCTATTCTAACGCATTCGGGGCGGCATGGCAAGTGCATCCAAGGTCTATTCTAATCCATTTTGGACAGACGAACAAGTGTTAAAGCGTAAACAGGAGAAATTACGAGCTTACCTCGTTAATTTGCTCGTTTTTCGCCAAACATAGTCGGTCAGCTTAACCGTCATCTCATAGAACATAAACGGAGTTATTAGATAGATGCCTTTGAAATGTTCCAGCGCTGTATCCAGCAATTCTTCTGCGATTCTTACGCCTTCAGCGCGTCCTGTCTCGCCCTCAAGCCCTGCCATCCGCTTGCGGACTACGTCCGACAATTGAATGCCGGGCACTTCATTATGAAGATACTCGGCGTTCCGACCGCTTGCGAGCGGCATGATGCCGATGA
The DNA here is from genome assembly GCF_056269245.1 of Paenibacillus sp. J31R98. Classification (NCBI taxonomy): domain Bacteria; kingdom Bacillati; phylum Bacillota; class Bacilli; order Caryophanales; family Paenibacillaceae; genus Paenibacillus; species Paenibacillus sp. J31R98. The sequence continues at coordinate 559,700 of NZ_JBWDNO010000001.1, read as the reverse complement.
ACACCGGAACGGACAGATGCTTCGTCGCTTCCGCTACACGAATGATCAATTCTTTATCATAGACAGGCTGCGTCATAATGTAATCCGCGCCGGACTCGATCTTCTTCTCTAGACGCTGGATCGCCTTGTCCAAATACTTGACGTTCGGATTGAATGCTGCTCCCGTAACGAATTTCGCTTTCTGCTTGAGCGGTTTGCCGGAGAAAGCAATCCCTTCATTCAACTGCTTGATCATGCGGATCATCTCGAATGAAGTGAGATCATAGACCGAGCTGGAATCCGGCAAGTCGCCGAATCTTGCAGGGTCTCCGGTTACAGCAAGAACATGGTCAATGCCGAGCGCATCGAGTCCCATCATATGAGACTGCGTACCGATGAGATTACGATCTCGGCAAGCGATATGGACGAGCGGTCGGATGCCTGCTTGCTGCTGTACGAGCGCGGCAAGGGCGATATTGCTCATGCGCGTGACCGCCAAGGAGTTGTCTGCCATCGTAACGGCGTCTGCCTTCACTTCAGCGAGCGCTTTGGCGCCAGCCATAAACTTCTGAATATCGAGATCACGCGGCGGGTCCAGCTCGACGATAACCGTGTGCCGTTCCTTGACGAGGTCGACTATGTTCGGTTCCAATTGTACCGGCGGCGTGAATGAGTCTTTGATTTGAATCGATTCTGTTTGTACGGCTGAAGCTGTTTCGCGAGTTTCAACAGCGAGCTGCGGCACATAGCCATTAAGTGCAGCCGAGATCGCCGCAACATGCTCAGGCGTCGTCCCACAGCAGCCTCCGATAATGCGCGCTCCGCGGTCTGCGAACTTCCGTGCCGATTCTGCAAAATACTCCGGCGATGCTGTAAACGTATATTTACCGTCCACATAATCCGGAATACCTGCATTCGGGAATACCGAGAGCGGCAATGGAATGTCGCCTACAATCGCGTCGATTGCGCGGAGGATGCCGTTCGGGCCGCTGCGGCAGTTAAAACCGACCACATCTGCTCCAGCTTGCTTCAACTGCTCGAATGCTTCCGCGAGCGGCACGCCGTCTTGCGTGACAGCGTCCTTCTCAACCGCAAATTGGGTAATGACCGGCACATCCGATAACGAACGCGCGATGCGAAGAGCTAGCAGAGCCTCTTCCAGATCATAAAACGTCTCAAGCAGCAGTCCGTCGGCACCTTCTTGTAACAAGGCATCCATTTGCTGACGGAACAGCTGCTCAAGCTGCGCTTCTGCTATATTTTTACGCTTGCCCGCTCTTATCGAGCCTACCGCACCGACTACATAAGCATCGCTGCCGACCGCTGCCCGTGCAATGCGAACGCCTGCCCGGTTGATCGCTTCAACTTCGCTGTCCAAACCATAGTTCGAGAGACTAGCAAGGTTGGCTGAGAATGTATTGGTTTCAATTACGCGTGCCCCTGCTTCATAATAACGGCGGTGCACATCTTCGATGACATGGGGACGAATCAAATTAAATTCTTCGTATGAAACGCCGACAGGGAACCCCATCCCATACAGGTAGGTTCCCATCGCGCCGTCCCCGGTCAAGATGCGCTTCGAGAGCGCTTCTCTTAGATCCGGTTTCATATTCATAAACTCCTTCTTCTATCGCTTGCTTACACCGTGCCGCGGAACACTTCTGCTGCCGGACCACTCATATATACGTAGTTGCTTTCTTCATCCCATTCAATCAGCAGGTCGCCGCCTTTAAGCGATACGGTTGCTGTACGATCAGTGTAGCCGTTTAACACCGATGCTACAACTGTTGCGCAAGCGCCAGTTCCGCATGCCAGCGTAGGGCCTGCGCCGCGCTCCCATACACGCATATCCGTGAAGTCTTTCGAACGTACCGTTACGAATTCCACGTTGATTTTGCGCGGGAAGAGTGGATGTACTTCGAGCTTCGGCCCCCATGTTGCAAGGTCGAAATTCACTGCATCGTCAACATAGATGACGCAGTGCGGGTTGCCCATCGATACAGCTGTGAACTTGAACTCACGGCCGTCCACTTCGATGGATTGGTTGATCACCGGGTTGGCATCGATCGTCGTCGGCACTTTCAAGCCTTCGAGAATTGGTTGGCCCATGTTCACGCGAACAAGCACCACTTTGCCATTGTCGACTGTCAGCTGCACTGCTTGCACGCCAGCGCCGAGCGTCTCAATCGTGAGTGATTCTTTATCTGTTAAGCCATTATCGTAAACGTACTTCGCTACGCAGCGGATTGCGTTGCCGCATTGCTCCGCTTCCGAGCCGTCCGAATTAATAATGCGCATCCGGAAGTCCGCTTTCTCTGAAGGCAAAATATATACAAGACCGTCTGCACCGATGCCGAAGAAGCGGTTGCAAAGCTGTTCTGCGAGCTGTGCTACGTTATCTGGTAATTGCGTTTCCCCTGCTACGACGATGAAGTCGTTTCCTAGTCCATGCATTTTCGTAAAGTTCATCTACTCGCACTCCCCTGAAAACTATTGTTGCAACCATTATAATTTATTTAGTGTACTTTAATCTTTGCATTTTTGGAACACTTCCTTGTACTCATCCTCATAAGCTTCCCCCTAAATCCCCCTTCCCGAAGGGGGACCCCAAGGGTTTCACCCTCTGGACACCCGAATGGGATAACGTTGGAGCTAGAGAGAAGCGCGGTTGAGATCATACGTGCTAGCCTCGTTTACGTCCCTCGCGGGACCCACTTTGACGTTTGGCGCTCGCGAGCTACCTGGTGTCCCGCCTTCGCGGGACCATCGGAACGTGTGGAGTTAGAGAGATGCATTGGAGTGAGGTGAGTGCTGGGGCTCGTTTTCGTCCCTGGCGGGACACACTTTAATTTGAGAGCGGAAGGGATGTTGAGGATTACCAGGGGAGCGGCTTTGCCACTCCCGGTAATCTTGGGGCCGCCTAGTCTTACTGGCGGATAGGTTAGTTGGTAAAGCGAAGAGCAAGTGAAAGATTACACCGGAGAGGCTGCGCCACTCCTCGTAATCTTGCCCCCCTTCCCTCGGCGGAAAAGACGTAACCCTACCGACCTTGCACAACCTCAAAACCTTTTCCACCATACCCCCGTCCATTCAGGGACGGTCGTATTGCCGCTTGCTGCGACTTCGCCGCTGATTGCTTCGCCGAAGAAGAAGCTTGTAAGAGCAATCGCTTCTTCTATCGACTCGAACTGATAGTCTGTTCGAATCGCGATATGCTCGAAACCATATTGCTGCTCGAGAGCAGAGTAGTAGCTCGTTAAGAAATCCGGCGGACTTGGCTGCTCCGTGCCTGTGCCGAAATTTTCGAAGATAATCACTGCGCCCCCTGGACGAATAACACGACGGATTTCAGCGATAATACGCTCCAGTTGTTCACGCCAGTCTGCTACGTTGGAGCTTGTTGAGTAACAGATTGTCCATCCAGCTGTTAGAAGGTCGACAGAATGGTCGGACATTGGCATTGCATCGTGATACCCAACTTTCGTCAGCCAATTCTCAGCGCCTTTGCCGCGAAGCTTGGCTGTTGCGATTTCTAGCATCGCCGCCGAGGAATCAATGGCAACAATTGAACGGACTAGTGGAGCGAGCAATGTTGTCAATCTCCCCGTGCCAGCGCCGAGATCGGCTGCGTTTAGATCAGAAAGGTTTGGACAGATTTTGCGAATCGTTTCCAGCAGGTTGTTTGTGACATCTTCCCTTGAAACCAACAGATCGTACCGCTCAGCTTCGGTTTGGTAAATCTCATCATGATTCGGCATTCATAAGCACTCCTCTAAGTTTAAGTAACTCGCCTCTTCACCTTAGAAGCTGACTTAAGGTTAAGGTCAATACCCTCGACGACCTAATGTTTGCGAACCGCATAAACGACATGAATCCACTCATTCACAGCATGCTGAACGGTTATGTAATCATGAGCATGGAACCATTCAAGCAGCTTCGTTCGATTAATAGGATGCTTGCCGTTTACCTTTTCCATTGCATACGCTTCGTCCACACTGATGCCTTCGTACATAAGACCTGCCACGCAGATCCGTCCGTTCGGCATTAACACTCGGTCCATCTCCGCAAAAGCCAGCTCCTGCTGCTTGGCATCCAGATGGTGCAGAGCGAACGCCGATACGAGGAACGAGAATTGTTTATCCAGATAAGGCAGCGCCAGCGCGTTGCCAAGCTTCGTTGCGATGGAGGGAAACTTCTCTCGGCACCGTGCAAGCATCTCCTTCGACTGGTCTATCGCCGACATTATCGCTCCGCCAAGCTGCAATCTTCCCGCCAAATTCCCAGTCCCTGTGCCAATATCCAGTCCTTCCTCGCCCTGCTTCGGAGCGACCCATTGCATGATAAAATCAAGCACTGTCTCATATTCGCTCTGCGATAATGACGATCCGCTAGACAGCAAAGCCGGCGAGCCATCAAATCCAGCCGCGATTCGGTCGAAATTCCAAGTATCCTTCCACGTCGATACACTTTCATGAATGAGCTGCAAATCGCCGGAGAGCTGGAACAAATCATCGAGCACAAGCGTCTGCTTCATTTCCAGTCGCGCGATCAGCTCATCAAGCGACCCGATGATATGCTTCCAGTTCGTCCATTTCTCATAGAGCGCCATTCGCTGCATTTCCAGATAGTGATGAACAGATGCATCGTCGCCTTCATCCAGCTTCTCCATCAACGCTTTTATTTGCTCCAAGCTTAGTCCCATCTCGCGTAGTGAAGCGATAGTTTGCAGCCGCCATGCATCTTGATCCGAATAATAGCGGTATCCATTATCCTCACCGCGTGCCGGGCTGAGCAACCCTTTCGCTTCGTACAATCGGATTGCTCTCGGCGTTATATGAAGCTTCTGCGCCAGTTCATTGATTTTCATATATCCCGCTCCACCTCTTCCTAATAAACAAGTATAAACGATAACCTTAGGTGAAGGTTAAGCGAAACGAGCAGCGCAAAAAAAGCCAGCGACCAGCGCTGGCTTTCCTGTATGTTTCCCATTATCTTGTAACTGATTTCGGCCCTTGAAGCGGCCATTTGGACTTTTTCTTCTTCTCTGTCGTGCCGAGCACGCTGCCGATACCCATTAAGAACGTCGGAATACCTGCGGCTACGAGGACAAGACACCAGTCGCGGAAGCCAAGCGGCACCGTCTTGAAGATCGGCTGCAGAGCGTCGATATAGAGCACGCCGAGCATGAGCAGCACCGATGAGAGCACCGCGAAGAGCAAATATTTATTTTGCAGCATGTTGCGGTGGAAGATCGAGCGCGAGCTGCGGCAGTCGAAGACGTGAATGAGCTGAGCCATGACAAGTGTGGCAAAAGCAACCGTCTGCGCATGAACGAGATTCGCCGGACTCTTAGGTGCGATTTGCAGTGTAATCCAGAATGCGCCGAGCGTACAGACGCCGATCAGAATGCCCCGGCTAATGATTTTCCAGCCAAGCCGCCTTGCAAAGATATTCTCTTTCGCAGAACGCGGCTTCTGCTGCATTAGATCCTTCTCCGATTGGTCGACGCCGAGTGCCATTGCCGGCAGACCGTCCGTTACAAGGTTGACCCATAGAATCTGAATCGGCACGAGCGGGAGCGGTAGACCTGCCATCATCGCGAGGAACATTGTCAGAATCTCGCCAACGTTGGAAGCGAGCAGATATCGAATGAATTTGCGGATATTCTCATAGATGCCGCGGCCCTCTTCAATCGCAGCGACGATGCTGGAGAAGTTATCGTCACTAAGGACAAGCGACGATGCTTCCTTCGACACATCCGTGCCGGTGATGCCCATCGAAATCCCGATATCCGCGGCTTTAATCGCAGGAGCGTCATTCACGCCGTCGCCGGTCATCGCCACGACATGGCCTTTGCGCTGCAGCGCTTTGACGATCCGAAGCTTATGCTCTGGAGATACGCGAGCATAGACATAGATATTATCGATCAACCGATCCAACTGCTCCTCATTCATGCCGTTCAACTGCTGGCCGCTAATAGCCAGCCCGCCGCGTGGCATAATGCCAAGCTGTCCTGCGATAGCCTCTGCTGTCAGCTGGTGGTCGCCTGTAATCATAATGGTCTTGATGCCTGCGCGGCGGCAGTTCGCAATCGACTCGCGTACCTCGCGACGAGGCGGGTCAATCATACCTGAGAGACCGATGAAGATGAGCTGATTCTCTACATCCGACTCTGCTTCGGTTGCATCATGCGAACGCAGCTCGCGGTAAGCGAAACCAAGCACGCGGAGCGCATTTTGCGCCATCGTCTCTGCCGAATCCGTCACCTTCTGCTTAAGGCTTCCTGTGAACGGTACGACTTTGCCATCCCACAGCACATAGGAGCACTGCTCCATCAGCATATCCGGCGCGCCCTTCGTGCAGATCAGGCGTCCGCCTTGATGCGTGACGAGAACTGACATCCGCTTCCGCTCGGAGTCGAACGGATACTCTTTGACACGTTGGTAGATGCCCTCCATCGACTTCGCTGATACGCCAAGCTTGGATGCAAGCACCGTGAGCGCGCCTTCTGTCGGGTCGCCCTTCAATACCCATTCATCTTGGATGAACGTGCCCTTGCCTTTCTTCCGTTTTGCCGCTTCGCTATCTTCTTCCATTCTGGTGACAACGGCGTTATTACAAAGCGCTGCAACTTGCAGCAATCTGCGCAGCGACTGGTCATGCTTCACATCGACAGCCTTGCCGTTCTCGAAGCAGCCGCCAGCAGACTCATAACCTTCACCAGTGACGTCCAAGCTGTGCCCGCCGATCCAGAGCTTTGTAACGGTCATTTTGTTCTGCGTGAGCGTGCCTGTCTTGTCCGAACAGATGACCGATGCGCAGCCTAAAGTCTCAACGGATGGCAGCTTGCGTACGATGGCTCGTCGCTTAATCATTCGCTGTACGCCAAGGGCGAGCGCAATGGTAACGATTGCCGGCAGACCTTCGGGAATCGCGGCTACTGCGAGACTCACGCCTGCCAGGAACATTTCATAGGCCGGCTGACCATGCAGAATACCTGCTAGAACTACCATTACTGTGAGCGCCAGCGCCACAATAATGAGGATTTTGCCTAGCTGCTCGAGACGATGCTGAAGCGGTGTTTCCATCGATTCGGTCTGTTGGATGAGATTGGCAATCTTACCCATCTCGGTTGACATGCCTGTACGAATAACCATCCCTTTGGCGGTTCCGCGCGTAATCATCGTGCCCATGAAGCCGATGTTGCGCATATCACCCAGCGGCAGCTCGTCTGCGGCAATCGGATTGCAATGCTTGCCGACTGGGACCGACTCGCCTGTCAACGCCGATTCTTCCGCATAGCAGCTGTTCGCTTCAATAAACCGAATGTCCGCCGGAATGCGATCTCCGCTCTCTAGCTCAACCACGTCACCTGGCACGAGCTCGCTCGCCGGCACGATGACGATCTCGCCGCCACGAATCGCCTTCGCTACTGGCGCCGATAAAGCTTTCAGCGCACGAAGCGATTTCTCCGCACGAAATTCTTGAACGAATCCAAGCACAGCGTTAATGACGATAATGGCAATGATCGTAATTGCATCAAGATACTCGCCGAGCAACCCGGATATGAGCGTTGCCCCCATAAGCACAAGCACCATAAAATCTTTGAATTGGCCTAGGAACAGCTTAATCGGAGATGCTTTCTTCCCCTCTGTCAGCTCATTGCGCCCTGTCTGAACGAGCCGCTCCGCAGCCGCGCTTGCCGTAAGACCGGTATCTAATTTAGCCTCAAGCGTTTGCGCCAGCTCGCCTGTTTCCATTTGATGCCACTTTCCATGTTCCATGCCCCGTCTCCCTCCCGTTAACCTGCCGCCTGACGGACAGCCTCTATGGGCTATTTGTATTCGGACAAACTGCAAAATATCCCAGCGAGCACTTAAGTTTTTGTACAAGTTATGGCATGATAGAGAGTGAATCAGATGTAAAGGGGAAGATTAGTATGGCTTTGGACGGAATCGTTACCCGTGCCATCACGCACGAGCTGCAAGCATGCGTAGGAGCACGCATTTATAAAATACATCAGCCTGGACCTCATGATCTTGTGCTGCAAATTCGCGGCGGAGGCGTTCAAGGCAAGCTCCTGATATCCGCGAACCCGACTTATCCGCGCATGCATTTCACGGAGCAATCGTTCATCAATCCGCTGGAAGCGCCGATGTTCTGCATGCTGCTTCGCAAGCACTGCGAAGGGGCCGTGATTGAAGCGGTGCGCCAAGTCGGCAATGAGCGCATCATTCATCTTGATGTGAGGCAGCGCGATGAGCTGGGCGATATGTCTTTCAAAAGAATCATCATCGAGCTGATGGGCAAGCACAGCAACATCATTCTCGTCGATGCTGCGACGGAGACGATTCATGACGGCATTCATCATGTGACGCCAATGATCAGCAGCTACAGGGTCATCATGCCAGGTACGAGCTATATCGCACCGCCGGAGCAGGGCAAGGACGATCCGCTGGCAATGGAAGATGAAGCAACCTTCACCGTTGCGCTGAGACAAACGGCGGATTCGCTTATCAACCCGCCGATTCCGGATGAGGACAGCATTCATTTCGGATCGGTGCCGAAGGCTGCAGACCCTGCTTCGATTACGCCAGGCCAGCTGCTTGTCGGCGCATTCAGCGGTCTTAGCCCGCTTCTGGCGAAGGAGATCATCCACCGCAGCGCGACAGCTGCATCGCCGCTACCGAATGGCGCTGAACACATCGTCACGAATGCAGCGTTGGTATGGCCGGCATTCCGAGACATGATGGAGCAATTCCGTTCCAATCGGTATGAGCCGCAGGTTGTCGCAGCATCCGCTAAGGCCAAGCCAGCATTCTCCGTAACGGCGCTAACGCACTTGGATGGCGAGGTCGTCACCTTCGAAACTGTGAGCCGGTGTTTGGAGGCCTTCTACGGCGATAAGGCGGAGCGCGATACGGTCAAACAGCGTGCGAATGATCTAATCAAATTTCTGCAAAATGAGCGGAACAAAAATACGAAGAAGCAAGGCAAGCTGGAGGAAACGCTGCAGGAAGCGAAGGATGCGGATAAGTTCCGCAGTCTCGGCGAGCTGCTGACGATGAATCTGCATACCATCCAGCGCGGAGACGATTTTGTCGAGACGATCGATTATTACGACGAAGAGCAGCCAATCATTAAGATCGCGCTCGATCCGCTGCTTAACCCATCGCAGAACGCTCAGCGGTATTTCAAGAAATATACGAAGTATCGTAACAGCTTGACGGTTGTCGCGGAGCAGATGGAGCGCACTTCGGAAGAGACGTCTTATCTCGAATCGCTCCTTCAGCAGCTTGAGAGCGCATCGCTATCTGACCTCGACGAAATCCGCGAGGAGCTTGTCGAGCAAGGTTATTTGCGTTCTCGCGAGAAGCGCGGCGCCAAGAAGCGCAAGCCGAAGCAACCGGCGCTGCTCTGCTATACGTCTTCGGAAGGCGTGCCGATCTTCGTCGGGAAGAACAATACGCAGAATGATTTTCTAACGAATAAATCTTCAGCGCCGAACGACACTTGGCTGCATACGAAGGACATTCCAGGCTCCCACGTCGTCATTCGGGGAACTAGCTTCGGCGACGAGACGCTGGAGGAAGCAGCGATGCTTGCCGCACACTTCAGCCAAGCGAAGTCGTCCAGTCTTGTCCCTGTCGATTACACGCTGATCCGCTACGTGAAGAAGCCTAGCGGCGCCAAACCCGGCTATGTCATCTACGACAATCAGAAGACGCTGTTCATTACGCCGGACGAGCAGCGCATCAAAGGTCTCCCATCGGCCATCAAGTAATAAACAATAAAAGACACGAGCCTATGCGGCAGATTGCTCTGCCGCATAACTCGTGTCTTTCTTATTTCTTATTAGAGTCCTATTTCAACTGCTCCAACACTTCAATGCCGACTGACTTCGATCCAAGCTCACCATGAAAAACAACGCCAAGACGCTCGCCGTGATAGTCCGAGCCGCCTGTTACAATTAAGCCATAACGCTGTGCAAGCTCTAGGTACCGCGCCTCATCAGCCTCGGAATGATCGGAGTGGTACACTTCGATGCCATCTGCACCTGCTGCGATGATCTGTTCAACAAGCTCGTCGTTACCGTATAAGCCAGGATGGGCAATGACACAAGCGCCGCCCGCTTCCTTAATCCAAGCAATCGCGTCAAACGGATGTAGCCTCGGCGGGTTTCTGTATGCAGCACCATCACTGCCAAGATATCGATCGAACGCTTCCTGCATCGAGCTGACGTAGCCTTTGCTCACCAGGACCGCAGCAATATGCGGTCTCCCGATCGAGCCGCCGTCCTTGCCTCGCGCACGAGCTTCAGCAATTACTTCGTCCATCGTAATCGTGCAGCCGAGTTCGCACAGCTTCTCGACGATCATATCGTTACGGCGATCGCGTACCGAAACCAGCGTCCCCAGCTTCGATCGCCAACCCTCGTTCTGCCAGTCGATATAGTAGCCAAGCATATGAATATCTCGGCCTTCTGCAACAGTGCTAATTTCCACACCAGGAACGACGGTTATCGCGAGCCGTTCACCCGCTTCCAGTGCTTCCTTGATTCCGTCTACTGTATCATGATCGGTAATCGCAACCGCGCCGAGCCCTCGCGCCTTCGCGAGCGCTACGACCTCAGATGGCCGCATCGTACCATCCGAAGCGGTCGTATGCGAGTGCAGATCAGCTCTCCCACTCAAATCTCCTACAGCCATTGGTGCAAATCCCTCTCTCTCAAAAAGGTTAGGAACGTCACCGCCGAGATGGGCAGCAGCGCAGACTTCAAGAAGATCGAATAAAATTGCCGCTTGAACTGAACGTCCCGAATCGGAATCGTCTGAATAAGGCCAAGCGCAATCTCATGCTTCACCGATGAGCTCGATACAAAGGAGATGCCAAGGCCCGCCTCAACTGCTGATTTGACTGCGCCAGTGCTGCCTAGTTCCATGACGATCTTCATCTCGGACAAATCGATATTCTTCGCACGCAGCACATCTTCCATCACAAGACGGGTACCCGAACCTTGCTCACGGAGTACGAATGGATAGGTCATGACGTCATCGAGCTCAACTTCCTTCGAGCCTGCCAGCGGATGCGATTTGCCAACAATGAGCTTCAGTTCGTCACTCATAACCGCTTCCATGTGCATATCGGGATGATTAACCGGAGCCTCAACAAGACCGAAATTTAGCTGATGGTTAATAATATCTTCCATGATCTGCGCCGTGTTCATCACTTTCATGCTGATGGCGATATGCGGATATTCAGAGCCGAACGGCCCAAGCAGACGCGGCAGAATATATTCGCCAATCGTCAGACTGGCGCCGAGCTGCAGCCGGCCCTTTAGCTGTTTTGTGAATTTAGACATCTGAACGTCCGTGTCTCTAATAAGTTCAATACTGCGTTTTGCATAAGGCATTAGAGCTCGTCCCGCTTCGGTAAGCTCAATTCGTTTCGTTGAACGCTGAAGCAGCTTCGTGCCAAAGTAATCTTCCAGCGACTGAACCTGCATCGTTACAGCAGGCTGTGTCATGTGAAGCGCTTGCGCGGCTGCCGAGAAGCTCCCCCGCTCCGCAACCGTATAGAAGATATGGAGCTGATGAAAATTAAGCGCCATGAAGGGCATCCCTTCCTTTCTCATTGGAACCATTATACAACAATCCGTGAAGCTGTCATCGCCTTTATAAGGCAAAAAGCATGAGCCTGCGACGCCCATGCTTTACGTTACCCATTAAATGTAAGTTATTATTTCCGCTTCCTGCTATTTTTAATTAATGTCATTCTTCTGGAATGTCTCAGCCATGAATAATACGACTTCAGATCACGTAGTTCTATAGTCTCAGACATTCTGCCAAGAAAAGTAACCACAATCATCTTGTGGAGAGGTCCACCAGCGAGATCCGTTTCATTCTCAATAACCGTGAACTCGGCGACGAACACAAGATCATCATCAATTAAATATACGTCCTGTTCGTTGCGATAATAAGGCTCTACACGCCCCTGCTTTAAGGTTTGCCACATAAAATCGGCGATATCCTCGAATCCGGTCTTCTCACTCTCGACACGATCACCCCATCGGCTCCTAGCGTGGTTCGTGATGACGATATCCGCCACTTTCTTGTCACCAAGTGCGATGTGAAAAGTCTCGTAGGTGCTCCAACGTTCTGTCATCTTGTCTTTCACCGCAATCCACTCCTCCTTTGGAAGTAGGACTTATTATCTATATGTACTTTCCAGTTTATTGTAGCATGCCTGTCTGATATTTCAACATTAAAATAACCTTGCTCCATTTATGGGACAAATTGGGATTGGAAAGTTGTAAAAAAAGTCTCGCCATTCACACTGGCGAGACTTTCATGGTGTCATTATAAACTGTAAAATCGCGTTTTGTCTGGTACGCCTTGCGTATATTCGGTCTTGATTTCATTGCGGAACGACCGCTCAATCCGCTTCACAAACGGCAGCCGGCCCATATTGCGAACAACCTCTTCTGCACGATCCGCGTTCATATACATGACCACATAATGCATCTTGCGCGACATGTAATGAACGGTGCCGTATTTCTCTAATGTGCGGGCTGCCTTCAGGTCGCTGACCCACACGATATAACCGACACGTTCCGAAAACATGTAAGCCCCCCGTTTCCCCTCTGGTACAAACTAGCCGCAGCCGCCGCTTCCGCAGCTGCACGATCCGCCGCTTCCACAGCCGCCGCCTTTAGGCAGCGGATCATTGCTCGGCACTTTAATCGTCTCGGACACCGAGAACGCAATTTCTTTCGCAATATCATGCAGCATATCATCTACCGCCTGCTCAGCTGCTTTGTACTTGCTCACGCATTCAATCTCCCCGAGTTGCTGCTCGATCGCGACAACTTTATCCTTCGCCTCGTTGTAATCGGGATGGAAGCGTCCGAAGCGTTCGCATTCCGTGAACAGCTCCTTCGCTTTATTGAATTGCTTCACAAGCTCATGCACCTGTGCATTCTGGTCGACAACATGTTTCCAATATGCGAATTCGGCTACTTCTGCCGACTGGTTTATCATATCGCCAATTTCATAGGCGTTTAACAGCAGCTGACCCATATCCAGCGCCTCAATGTGACTTCCTCCATAAGCATCGAATGCTTCATAGGTGGGCAAGTTCATTTCAAGGCTGTGAGGGTCTGATAATGATATCGTTCTCATTCTATCCGCCCCTTTATGAACTTGAAGGCTATAGCCTACTTTCAATATCATATCATAACGATAGATAAGAAGAAACGGGAGAACCTAATTAATGATCGTGCCTTCCGGCAGCACGAGCATCATTTCCTGCCACATGTCCGGTTGAAGCTTCACGGGCACACAATCCTCGCCCTCCTGCAAGTGCCCGACAACTGCCCATTGGCCTGCTTCATCAACAATTCGCTCGGGAATAAAAGGCTTGATTATGCCTTCACAGCTTAGTTTAACCGCTGTCCGCCAGCTTAACGCCTGTTCCATCAGTTCCCTTCGCGTCGAAAGGTGATAGGCGCGGAATTGTTTCAGCCACATCGCGGGGACGGATTCAATGCCGATAAACAGTGAGCGGACAGCCTTGTGTTCGAGAATCAGCTCGTATGATTGAGTTCCATGGTTACTGTTGCTGCTTCTGCCGCTTCCGTTGCCTCCTTGAAGGACCAGAAGAGACGATTCGTGTTCGCTCGGGTTTGATCCGTGCAGCGTAACAGACATGGCCTCTTCTGTAGATGTAGCAGGAGAGAGTGCCACCACCGCATGTACGCTCATCCCGATCGATATCGCTGCTCGCATCGTCTCTGGAAGAGGCTCATCTGCAGCTGTTTCCAGCATTTGAATGATCTCATCTGCACCAATTCCCTGATCAGCCGCGCGTTTGTAACTGCGCTCTGTCATCCGGTAGACGGTAACACGATCCGTTCTACGGCGCTCCGCAATAATTTCGAGCTGCCACCTGACCTCATAGGGACAATCCTCTTGTACGTAGATATCACCATCAGGCGTGAACTGAATCGCTACCGCTTCGCTGCTGGTGCTGGGCTTGAAGCCATTCTGATCGCCGGCCGCTTCGCTCACGCTGTGCTCGAACGGTTGAATCAACCATCGAAACACAGCAGCGCCAGCCTCCTCCTCCGCGAGTTCTATCCACCCTAATGTGCGAAGCAGCCCGCACCATTGAGCAATCGCATTGTGATGCAGCTTCGTCAAGACTGCACTGCTTGCATGATTCAGCCGCTCCTCCACATCGGAAGCGCTGTACCAGGTATAAGCAAGCGATTGTGTACATAACTCAGCTGCTGCAACTGCTGCAGCAGCATTCTGGTTGCTGAGCAGCTCAAGTATCTGCTGAAGAAGCTTCTCTTCACGTATAGAGGAATGCTGCTTCAGCCAATTCTCCCACGCCGATTGATTGAAATAATAGGAGGTTGCTCGTTCGATGAGCCAGCCCTCTTGCACGGCGAGCTGAAGCATAATCGCGAGCGGCAGCGGATACTGCTGCGCATCATCCGACTGGCTCAGCTCCGCAACGCCAAGCAACTGCTCGCTGTCGTATTGCAGCTGCGCAGCTGCGCTCTCGATAGCGCGCTTCGTGAGGACGCCTCGTGCCGTTCTCTTCAATCCCACATGCTGCAGCACTGCCATGGCATGAAGCAGCTGAACACTTAATGGCGGAACGTAGCCTTCGTTACCCTCTATTGGAACAATATCATATGAATCTATCACTGGCATGGCCGGCAACCGCTTCCCAGCTTGCATGGCATGATACCAGACCATAAACATGTCACTCGGGACTCCATACAACTTCTCGCCCCAACCTCTGCGGACAGCAAACACAATGCCTGCTTCTTGCAAATTAAACAGGCCAATTCGCAGCTCGGACCCGGAGAGCCGCGGCTTCGCTGCCTGCAAGAGCTGTTCCTCGCTGAACAGCGACCGCCCGAATCCGAGCAGAATCACTTCAAGAACATAGTGTGCCGGGTCATCCAGCCTTAGCCATGCCTCTGTCGCGCACGTGCTTGTTGTCAGTGATTCCGGCCACACGAAGCTGCTCATCTCGTTCCACAATGGATGCGCAACAAACCTAAGCCTCTGCTCTTCAGTCAGCTTCCGGGCAATCTCATCAAGCTTCACTGCGCTGCCTCCCGGCTCACTGCGTCATCCTCATAAGCCCATTCGCCTTTCATCTCATCCCATTCCCGCAGGGAATACCGGTAGCCCTGCTCGAGCAAGAACAGCTGGCGTCTGCTCGCATATTCGGTTTCCTTCGTATGCTGCGAAACAACCGTATAAAACCAAGCCTGATTGTCACCAGACTTCGGTCTTAGAATCCGTCCAATCCGCTGCGCTTCTTCCTGTCTTGAGCCGTAGCTGCCCGATACTTGAATCGCTACTGCTGCGTCTGGGAGATCTACGGCGAAATTCGCCACCTTCGATACGACAAGCACAGGGATTTCACCCGCCTTGAACTGCTCGTACAGCTTCGCCCGCTCCTCATGCGGCAGTTCGCCGGTCAAGATCGGCGCATGAAGCTCCTCCGCAAGCCTATGCAGCTGAGTCAGATACTGACCAATCACGAGCGCTGGCTTGCCCTTATGGTAACGCAGCAGCTCGCGCACGACCTCGATCTTGGCGGAATTCTCGCCAGCCATACGCACCTTAGCCTTCTCCTCCGCAGCTACATAATCTTCAAGCTCCTCATGCGCCAGCGGGATCCGGATTTCGGTGCATGTCAGCGAAGCGATGTACTGCCGCTGCTCCAGCGTCTTCCACGGCAAGTCGAAGCGCTTCGGCCCAATCAGCGAGAACACATCCTCTTCCCGCCCATCTTCCCTGACAAGCGTCGCCGTAAGGCCAAGCCGCCTCGTCGCTTGCAAATCTGCCGTCATCCGAAAAACAGGTGCTGGCAGCAGATGCACCTCATCGTAGATAATGAGCCCCCAGTTCCGCTCCTGGAACAGCCGCATATGGCTGTATTCGTCGGTCTTCTGTCTGCGGCTCGTTAATATCTGATAAGTTGCAATCGTGACCGGCTTAACATCCTTCGAATCAGCCGCATAGGTACCGATCTCGCCTTCCCTCAGCGTCGTCTTATCAAGCAGCTCTGCCTTCCATTGCTGCACAGAGGTTACGTTCGAGGTCAGTATTAGTGTGTCACAGCGCAGCCGCGCAAGAGCCGCAATACCGATTACCGTCTTGCCCGCTCCGCAAGGC
Source organism: Paenibacillus sp. J31R98 (assembly GCF_056269245.1). Lineage (NCBI taxonomy): Bacteria > Bacillati > Bacillota > Bacilli > Caryophanales > Paenibacillaceae > Paenibacillus > Paenibacillus sp. J31R98. Next base: position 543,516 of record NZ_JBWDNO010000001.1, on the reverse strand, counting down.
AGGACAAGCACGCCGCTGCCGCCATCAGCCTGTCCCTCCAAATAGAATAAATTGACAGCTCTCAGCTGGTAATCACGCAGCTCGAATGCTCTGCCTGACGCTGTCCGCTCCTGAAGAGAAACTTCAAGCGCTTCGCCATGCCGGTATCCAGCCAGGTCGAGCACTGGATAGCCGAGCCGAGTAAGCTCCTGCTTCAGCAGCCCTCTAGATTCAGGACGGACGACGAGGTTGTCTTCAGCGTCACCGCTTTCCGAATCCTGCAAAAACCCGCTGATCGTCTTATTCACGCGCAGCGTATTTAACAGCTCATCTTCACCAAGCAGCAGCAGCTTGCCTTCAGCGGTTAGCTGAAGCATCAGCTTGCCATAGCGCTCCGCAAGCTTTCGAATGCCGCTTGTCACCTGCAGAGGTACCTCGTAGCAGCTGTACTCGCCGAGCGCCCGAATCATCTCTTTCGGCGTCATGCCTGCCGAAGCGGCGTTCCAAATCGACATTGGCGTTATCCGGTACGTATGGATATGTCCCGGCCGCTTCGTTAGATCCGCGAAGCGGCTTAGCTGCTCGCGGGCAGCCTCCGCATCCGCGTGCCGATCATCCAGCAGTACAGTAAAGTCAGCCTGTACGCACAAGGGCTTGTCTTCACGTTTCATCACCTGCATCATCCCCCTGAATCGTGGCATTTTGCCCATAGTTGTCCTAATGTTCCTATGACTTCAGTATCCAATGATTCGTACAAAATTATGCAAAAAAAACGCGATCCAGCCCAATCGGCTAAATCGCGTTCACGTTAATGTAAAGTATGCTGTTGTGTATCACCGCCATGCTGCTGCGAAATGCTGCTCAGCGCATCGCCCGCTTCGTTCACGAATATTTCGCGCACGGCCAAATCCCCAATCGAGACGATGCCAACTAGATTGCCATCCTGCACAACTGGCAGCCGCCTGATCTGATGATCGGCCATAATCCGAGCGGCTTCATCAACAGTCGTACTGGCATCAATCGTTCGTATATCGGTCGTGATGACTTCGGATACCGCCGTCGAGCCGGAATGCTTCTCCGCATACCCGCGAACGACCAAATCACGGTCCGTTACGATGCCGATCAGCTTCTGCCCGTCAACGATCGGCACAAACCCGATATCATGGTCCTTCATTAAAACAGCAAGCTCATACACGTTATCAAGTAAAGTGGCTGTCACACAGTTCGTGGACATCAGATCTTTCACAAGTCTCGTCACTTGGCTATTGCTCCTTCCTTAGATGAAGTAGCTGCATCTGCAGCACTGCTCCCATCTGTTAGGTTAGCCTTGACGAGACTCCCTCATGCATCGCATAGCTTACGCGCCTGAAGCAGCTTCCGCTGCAAAATCCTCAGCCATAGCAATCATCAGCTTGGCTGAGCGCAGCATTGCACGCTCATCGATATCGAAGCGTGGATGGTGATGCGGATATGTCGCACCGCTTGCTTCCCCGCCTGCTCCGACGAACATGAAGCAGCCCGGAACCTCGCGTAGATAATACGTGAAATCTTCGCCTGCCATAATAAGCGGCGACTCCGATACGCCTTCTTCTCCGAACTCGGATGGCGCGACCTTGAAGAAGCGAGCCGCTTCCTTCGCATCGTTCACCACCGGCGGATACCCGTCCCGATATTCGAATGTCGCTGTAGCGCCGTACATCGCCGCCGTTTGGCTCACGATGACATTCAGCCGTTCCTTAATAAAGGCACGAATCTCTTCCGTGAACGTTCTCACCGTTCCTGTCATCTTGCACCGCTCTGCGATCACGTTCGCGGTTGAACCGGCTTGAATGGAACCGATAGATACAACAGCCGGATCAAGCGGATTCACATTGCGGCTGACAACGGATTGAATAGCCTGTACGATCGCCGACCCGATCAGCACCGCATCAATGGTCTCATGCGGCAGTCCGCCATGTCCGCCTTTCCCGACAATCTCAATATAGATTTCATCCGGCGCTGCCATGAACGGGCCTGGCTTCGTAGCTGCTGTTCCATACGGCATCGGCGTCCACAGATGCACGCCATAGATCGCATCGACCCCATCCAGTGCTCCTGCTTCGATCATGCTCTTCGCACCGCCTGGAGACACTTCCTCAGCCGGTTGGAAGATCAGCCTGCGCTCTCCGGCAATTGCCGCTTTATTCGCGTTATAGTAACTCGCTATCGCGAGCATCGTCGATGTATGCGCATCATGTCCGCAAGCATGCATGACGCCAGGAACGGTCGAGATATAGTCCGTTTTCTTCTCGTCTTGAATCGGCAAGGCGTCAATATCGCAACGCAGTGCTACGACTGGACCTGGCTTGTCGCCTTTAATTGAAGCGATCAGCCCATAGCCCCCGCCAACACGTTCCTTCACGACAATACCCATTTCTTTAAGTCGTTCTGCAATCCAACGCGATGTTTCCTTCTCGTGAAAAGAAACCTCCGGATGCTGATGCAAATAACGGCGCCACTTCACCATTTGAGGAAAGACAGTTTGCAGCTGTGCTTCTGTTGTTGCTATAATCTCCACGCTTACAAACCTCCTTACGCCTTTATGACTTTATCTCCCTATTGTAGCAGATTGTGCGAACGTACTGAAAGATATGATTTGGTTAAATAATGGGAACATTTTTCGCTAAAATGTCACTTTTGCCGCATGGTTGCCGCAAGAGGAAGGCTTGCACTGGCAATGGAAAAATACTATCATGGATAAGAAGAAAACCTTGTTTTGTAGCTTGAAGGAGGACGCACCCCACATGATTATTGAGAATACAGGCCTGAACGGCATGACTAGTGACCTTGCGCATCTTGATGAGTCCTCGGAGAAGCTTGGCTTCGTTCGTTGGCAATGGGAATATTATCGCGCTACTTATGATTTGAAGCTGGAAGACCGCACTAACCGCGAAGATTACTTCCTGCGCTTCAATGTCCGCGCAATTGAGGGCAAGCTGGAATCATCGCATGCTGTGCTTCAAGTGGAATCCGTCTATATCGGACGCGCTACATTCCCGCACGGCTTGGACTACGAATCGCCTGTACCGCAAGCGATTCTGAACTCCGCTAATCAACGTCTGCAAGAATTGAAGAAATTGCTTGCTTAATGGGCGATGAGTCCACAACCCATTAAACAGAAGTCAAACGGCCTGCGCGGCAGGCCTGATTTCTTATTACTCGTGCTTACGCTGCTGCTCGTCGGCTTCGGCCTGGTTATGGTATTCAGCGCCAGCTCGAACACAGCGGTCATTTCCAAAAGCTCCAATTTTGATGCCTTGTATTTCACGAAGCGCCAGTTGATGTGGGCCGTTATGGGCATCATCTCCATGTTCGTCATCATGAACATACCCTATACGGTTTTTAAAAAAGGGTTCATCCTCTACTTTATCCCCGTTCTGATTATGCTCATTCTCGTACCTTTCATAGGAAAGGAATTGAACGGCGCACGAAGCTGGTTTGGCGTCGGATCACTTGGCATACAACCGACAGAGTTTGCAAAGCTTGGACTTATCCTTTATTTAGGCTCATTGATCTCCAAGAAAGGCGAGAACTTCCGGGATTTCAAGAAAGGGCTTGTTCCCGTCTTCATCATCATCGGATTCATCTGCGGACTTATTATGCTGCAGCCCGATCTTGGAGCATGCATCGTGATTGCCGCTTGTTCGATCCTTATTATCGTTGCAGGCGGAGCCAACCTGAAGCAGCTGTTTCTCGCAGGCATTATTATTTCGTCGCTTGTCGCAGCATGGGCCAGCATCTCCATCATGAAAGATCCATCGGGCTGGGAATACCGGATTAACCGATTTACCGCTTTTATGGATCCGACATCGGACGAGCAGAACACCACCTACCAATTGTCGCGTTCCTTGCAGGCGCTTGGCCATGGCAGCATTACTGGCGCTGGCTTCGGTCATAGCGTACAGAAGCTGCATTACTTGCCATATGCATACAGCGACTTTATTTTCTCCATCATCGCCGAGGAATTCGGATTTATCGGAAGCTTGTTGTTCCTGCTCTTCTACTTGTTCTTCCTATGGCGAGGCTTGCTTGTCGCGCTAAGGTGTCCGGACAGCTATGGCACTATCGTTGGCGTCGGCATTGTCGGAATGTTTGCGGTACAAGCACTCGTCAATATCGGCGGTGTAACCGGAGCGATGCCGTTAACAGGCGTTACGCTTCCATTCATCAGCCACGGCGGTTCGTCTCTGATTGTCTCCTTGCTTGGCATGGGCGTATTGCTCAGCATCTCTCGCGAGTACAATCGCCCGGAGAAGCAACAACAGCAGACGAGATCAACTACAACGCATACCCAAACCTTACGACCGCAGCACTCAGCTCGCAAATAACCAAAAAGGCATGCTCATCAGAGCATGCCTTTTTGGTTATTCTACAGAACTCACTTTACTTCAGACGAGCGGTATCTTCCGCTGTTTCGTCTTCCTTGAAGGCCACGCCTTCCACCTTGATGTTGACTTCAACGACGTGAAGCCCTGTCATATTCGTTACCGTTTCGCGGACATTCTCCTGCAATTGGCGGCATACCTCTTGAATCGGGATACCATATTTCACAATAATGCGCAGATCGATTGCCGCTTCCAGCTGGCCAACCTCAACAGATACGCCTTTTTGTACGTTTTTTCCGCTCAGACGCTTCGCTAATCCTTCAGAGATCCCTCCGGACATTGCAGCAATACCTGGAGTTTCAAGTGCAGCCAATCCCGCGATTGTGGCAACTACGTCGTCGGAAATACGAATAATGCCTGTTTGAAGTTCTTCTGTCATGCCACTCACTCCTTGTTCACCTTATGTTTCCATTGTAATGGAACACCACTTTTGAATCAAGGCTAGTGCCCCAAAATTAGGAACGAATGTTCACCTTGCTTATCTTATGAACTTCATGGAATAAGAAGAGAAAGCAAACCTAACACTACAATCATGCAATGTTTTGCCCATCAGGTCGAAAGTTGTCAATTACGGTTTCGGCGTTTACACAACTTCCTTTTTCAGCTATAGTGTTATCAGATTTCCATTTTCATCAAAATGCGCATGAGAGGTGCTCTTCGTTGAACCAGAAATTGTTTTTCACACTGCTTCTATCTCTATTTGTACTCAGCGGTATAAGCCATTACGCCCACTTCGGAACCATTATTGAATTTATTATTTCCGCAGCTGCGATTCTGTTTGTTGCCGGTTTTCTCGGAAAAGCGACAGAAAGTGTAGCACACTATGCTGGCCAGCGGCTCGGCGGATTCTTGAATGCCACGTTCGGCAACGCAGCCGAGCTCATTATTGCAATCTTCCTGGTACGTGAAGGCTTGTTCGACATGGTTAAAGCAAGCATCACGGGCTCCATTATCGGTAACTTGCTGCTTGTTCTTGGAGCGAGCGTCCTGCTCGGCGGGCTGAAATACAAGGAGCAGCGCTTTAACGTGCAGCTTGCCAGCCATAATGCTTCCTTGATGATTCTTGCCGTTATCGCGCTAGGCATTCCTGCGATCTTCATCTCTACGCAGCATTTTACGACGCATAAGACAAATACGCTTAGCTTGATCATTGCCGGCATTCTCATTGTTGCCTACATCCTGTGGCTCATCTTCTCCATGGTTACGCACAAAGACGTGCTTGCGGATGAAGTAGAAACTACGCCTGACCATGGCGAAGAGCCTTCCTGGTCTAAAGGCAAGTCCATTATGTTTCTCGTATTGGCAACTGTGATGACAGCGTTCGTCTCGGAATGGCTGGTCAGTACTTTGCACTCGTTTACGGCCAAGTTCGGACTCTCGGAAGTGTTCGTCGGCGCATTCCTCATTGCCATTGTCGGTAATGCCGCTGAGCACAGCGCAGCTGTACTGCTCGCAATGAAGAACAAGATCGGTGCCGCGGTGGAGATCGCGATTGGCAGCAGCCTACAGATCGCGCTCTTCGTTGCTCCGGTTCTGATTCTCGTCAGTGCGCTGTTCGGCGAGACGATGGACATTGTCTTCACCCCGATTGAGCTTGCGGCTATCGCCGTCTCCGTCTTTATCGCGAAGTCGATCTCGGATGACGGAAGAACCAACTGGTACGAAGGTTCACTCCTCTTGATCGTTTATATTATCCTCGGCATCTCGTTCTACCTCGTCTAGACGAGAAAGCCAGCTACATAACAAAGACGCTCCCTCACATGAGGGAGCGTCTTTGTTATGTAGCACTATTTAAGCGGTTAACCGTTGCCTAGCGCTTCATAGAGCTGTGCCAAGTTCCGCTCGAGTTTACTAATCAAATCTTTGCCTGCCACTTCTGAAACAAGTCCTGCACGAACTGCAAAATCGATTTCTTTGGAAAAACCGTATATTTGAGTGTCCAGTACCTCTTCATACAACGGACATTTTCTCGTTGCCAAATTTTCCATTTGCACTTCGATTAACTTCTCGATTTTATTGGCATCCTCGTGAAGGAGATTGATCGCTTTTTGATGCAGGTGAATAAGAACATCGGATGAAGACATCGTACTCCTCCTTCTCGCGCTACTTACGAAACATTTTATAATCTTATATTAGTCGAAATGAACGGAATGTACAAGGTCAAACGAAAAAAGCGCCCCGCTGATTATTCAGCAGGAACGCTTCCGATTCATTATAGCGAATGACTATTCAATAACTTTAACGTTCAAATTATGTTTCGCGAACACTTCAGCCAGAGCAACTTTCGCTTCCGCTGCATCTGTGCCGTGGACGTGAAGCTCATAGGAATGTCCACCGACCAATGTAGTGAATAGTCCGAGAATGCTCTTAACGTCAATGTATTTATTCTCGGCTTGAAGTACGATGGATGATACGAATTTATTCGCCGTTTGGGAAATATCTACGATTGCCGCGTTATTGGACATGGGAATCCCTCCATAATTTAGTTGCTAACTACCTCATCATAACCCGATTTAAAGACACATACAAGATTTATTTACTTCAAATTGTTCGGGTTTAGCCCTTCCAGCTCAGGAATGACGAACAGGCCGTCTTTGCGGATCAAACGGTCATCGAAGTACACTTCGCCGCCGCCGTATTCCGGTCTTTGAATAAGGACAAGGTCCCAATGAACCGCGGAACGGTTGCCGTTATCCGTCTCTTCGTAAGCTTGACCAGGCGTGAAGTGCAAGCTGCCGGAAATTTTCTCATCGAACAGTATATCATTCATTGGGTTCAGGATGTAAGGGTTGAAGCCCAAGGCGAATTCTCCGATATAACGAGAGCCTTCGTCCGTGTCGAGAATTTCGTTCAGCTTCTCTGTATTGTTGCTCGTCGCTTCTACGATCTTGCCGTCCTTGAACGTGAACTTGATATTCTCGAACGTGATGCCGGAGTATACCGAAGGCGCATTGTATGTGATTGTGCCTTGGACGGAGTCTTTGATCGGGCAGCTGAACACTTCGCCATCGGGAATATTGCGCTCGCCGGAGCATTTGCTTGCGCCAATGCCTTTAATCGAGAACGTCAAATCCGTTCCTGGCGATACGATGCGGACTTTGTCCGTCTTCGCCATCAGATCAGCAAGCGGGTCCTGAGCCTTATCCATCTTCGCATAGTCAAGGTTACATACATCAAAGTAGAAGTTTTCGAACGCTTCCGTGCTCATGTTAGCCAGCTGAGCCATCGAATCGTTCGGATAACGCAGAACGACCCACTTGGTGTGTTTTACGCGCTGCTCGGAGTGAATTGGATGACGGTAGTACTTCTCGTAGAGGCGCATCTTGTCGCTTGGCACGTCGGCAAGCGAGTTGACGTTCTCGCCGGAACGGATCGCGATATAGCCTTGCATCGCTTTCATACGCTCCAAATCAAACGAAGCCCACAGCTTGATTTGTTCTTCTGTCGCGTTCATCAGCATCGAACGAAGCACGGAACGGTCGCTTGTTTCTACAAACGGACGTCCTCCTGCCTTTGCCACCTCTTCGACGATACATTTTGCAAGTTCACGCTCTGAGCCAATCATATCGATGAGGACATTCTCTCCAGGCTGTACACTGATGGAGTATCCAACTAAGTTCTGAGCAAGCTTCTGCATACGGGGATCACGCATGGTTAATAAAACCTCCAAAGTTTAAGAATTTCAATTCTATCCTACCATTTTTTTGTCTCGGATGCACGAAGCTATAGATTCCCCCCGCCTAGGCGCATAAACTTGACCACTGTCTTCCGCGACTCCTGCTGCTGTGCGCCTTCCGCTTTGTAGCGAAGCATAGTCTGCTCCTCCAGCTGCAGCGGCAGCAGCTTATTCCGGTCAATGATTAGCCGGTAGCTCGACTGTACGCTCAGTGTGGACAGCATACTCTCAAGTTCGCTCTTCGACTTCACAAGTTCATCTTGCCATGCCTTCTCAAGCTCTGTCTTCTTGCCATTGTCACTCGCTTGTGTGCTCTTCATCTTGGCACTAATGGCGGCAGGCACCTTCTGCTCCAGCGCGCTGAATTCACTGCGCAGCTTATTGCGCCAGTTCTCGCTCGCAAGCTTCTCATTCGCCTTGATGCGAAGCACAGCAGTCCGGTTGCCTGACTCTGATTCGACCAGCTCTGTCGTCTGCGCGGTCTTCTGTACCTCAGTAAGCAGCTCAAGTGGCCGAACATTCGTGCTTAAATTGTCGTTCTCATTTGCTTTCAGCTGCACCTGATTATGATTCTCGACAGTTCCTTCGAATGCGGTCGCTCTGCTCTCCATCACACTGCTGCCAAAGCCAATGCCCGTCTTACCTGAGAAAGCATACCGATCAACGCCGGATAGGCCGGACACCGAGAGGGTGAGCAGTTCTTGCGGTGATTTATCGTCAGATGCATTGCCGCAGCCAGGCAGCATGAGCAGGACACAACCAAAGGTTACAATTCGCAGCATTCTCAACTCGTCATTCCTCCACACAACTTTTATGCTTCTTATAGCGTCTGTAGCACAGCATTGCTTTATGCAAGTGTAAACGGCTGCCGCCAATTCTATCCCGTTCCAAAGAAACGACAAAAAAACGGAAACACCATAGGTGCTCCCGTTGACTGCTCATTACTATTAACCAATGACGATGCAGTTGCGGCCTTTCTTCTTCGCTTCGTACAACGCCATATCTGCTTTATTGAAGAGCGACTCTACGCTGATTTTGTCATCTTCAAACGTCCATTCCGACAAGCCGCACGACACGGTTACAACCGGATTCGTATGAAGCTCTACCATACTGCGAATCCGTTCTGCGATACGGTAAGCCTGCGCTGTGCGAATCATAGGCAAATATACGGCAAGCTCTTCGCCGCCCCATCGTGCCGCGATATCGCTATCTCGGATACAAGCGCGAATGACATCGCTCACTTTCACCAGGATACTGTCGCCGTGCAAATGACCGTACGTATCATTCACTTTCTTGAAATGATCAATATCGACAAGGACGAGTGAACCGAATGGATCTTTGCGCTGCCTGCTTTGAATGTTCTCGTTCAAGTAATGCCGTGCATGCAGTCCGGTCAAATTATCGGTAATGACCATACGGCGCACCTCCGCATGCAGCGATGCATTGGAGATTGCAAGCCCAATATGCGTGGACAGCACTTGCAGCAGCTTGTAGTTCTCATAAGAGAAATAATTCGCATTCTGATGCGAAACCATAATAACGCCAACAACGTCTTGACCAGCCATCAATGGCACGGCGATCAGTGATCTGGAGCTAGTCGCGTCCATCAACTTCGAGTCCACAATGCGCGTTGACCAATAGTCCGCGATAATGAGCGGTTCTTTCGTGCTGTATACCATTCCGCAGAATCCGTAACGGGTGGAATACAATTCTTTCGCCTCATGCGGCACGTTGCTCGCGACGATCTGGAACTTCTCATCTGTATTCAGCTGCAAAATATTGCAGTAATCCGCCTTAAATATGGACAGCAACTCACTGACGGCAAACTCAAACACTTCGCTTAGCCGCAGCGATTGATTTAAGCGCTTTGCTAGTTCATTAATAAGCTGGAGCTCGCTAATAAGCAAATTCGACTGCTCGAATAGCTTCGCATTCTCGAAGGCAGAGCCTGCCGTATCTGCAAGCATGATCAATGCGTCCAGCTCCGACTCGTCCCATTGTTCACCTCGCATACCGATGCTGAGTACGCCGTACACCGCTTGCTTGCCGCACATCGGAACCGCGAGCTTCATGTTACCCAGCTCATCTTCCATTAGATTCGGCTGGCCGGTCAGGAACGCTGTCGCATTCAGATCTTCCATTGCATGTCGCAGAAGGAGCGGCTTTACACGCGGATCTACATTCACATGGTCCTGGGAAAGATACAGTTGAAATTCTGCATAGGGGTATAGCTGCGCGAAGTCTTCCAGAAGCACTTGAAGGACGCTTGAGACGTCATTCTGATCATGGAGACGCTTGGCAATCAGAAACAATGTGTCGCGGCTGCGTTGATCCAGCACGCGCTTCTCGTGCTGCCGGAGCAGTTGAGAAGCATGATTCAGATCATAAAGGTGATAGAAAATCTGTTTGATATGCAGCGCAGCAGCATGCAAGAGAGCAACCATCTCATCGCTTATATCCTGCTTCATGAATCGCAACTGACCAAGCAGCTGTGAAGCATCAGATCGCTTCGTAATCGGTACTTCAATGAACGGATACGGAACTTCGGGATTTGGTTGGCCCTCATGCACAAGCAGCTGGCCTCCTGCCCCGCATAATTCCAACCTATATTGGAGGAGCGGCGAGCGTGTCTGCTTCGTCTCATCCAGCCATTGCTGAAAGCACTCCTTCAGCAAATCGTTAACGTCGTGCTCATCCCTTTCATGTACATCTATATGAAAGAGCTCTTGATTAGGCTGCTGTACTGTGCTGTGTGTCATATTATTCGATATGTTCTTCCACTGCGAGTCACTGTTTCTTACCATCAGCAGCCACCTCTTTGTTGTCAGTCATGACTATTCTCTAACTATACCCGATTCATAGAGTAAATGCACTATTAGTAGAAACGATTCATAGGCCTTACAACCCACAGCCTGGATGTTATAAATTATCCATCACTTAATCATGCAAATCGCTTGACTTTAGGCACTGAGTTTATATAATATTTATAGTTGAATACATGGGAACGGTTTTGTGTCACCCTCAAGAGACTGTCGCTGATATGCCTGCGGCTGAACATGCATATTAGGCTTTCATTGTTAATACAATGCGGCGATCGACAGCACTCGGCGAAACACCCATTTTCAAACATCCCATTTGAAGAAGGAGTTTTACGACACATGTCAAGATATACAGGTCCTAAATTTAAACTTAGCCGTCGACTCGGCATCTCCCTTAGCGGTACAGGCAAAGAATTGAAACGCGCTTTCCCTCCAGGTCAACACGGTCCTGGCCAACGTAAAAAAATGAGCGGTTACGGTATCCAATTGCAAGAGAAGCAAAAGCTTCGTCACATGTACGGAATGAACGAAAAACAATTCCGCAACTTGTTCGATAAAGCTTCGAAACTGAAAGGTATTGCCGGTGAAAACTTCATGGCCCTTCTTGAGAGCCGTTTGGACAACCTGGTTTACCGTCTTGGTTTCGCTAACTCCCGTGCAGGAGCTCGTCAATTGGTATCCCACGGTCACGTTACAGTAAACGGCAAGAAAGTCGACATCGCTTCTTACACAGTATCGATCGGCGATGTAATCGGTCTGCGTGAGCGCAGCCGTGCACAGAAATCCATTAAAGAAGCTTTGGCTGGCCGCAACTACCTGCCAAACTACCTTGAGTTCAACGAAGCAGCTGTTGAAGGCAAGTTCCTTCGTCTTCCAGAGCGTGCTGAGCTTCCACAAGAGATCGACGAGAAACAAATCGTCGAGTTCTACAGCCGTTAATAAATCAAGCGATCCAGAGCATTATGCTCCGGATCGCTTTTTTTGTATTCTTATGAGATCGCCGTTTCTTTCTTCAACCACACTGACATATCGCCAGCTTCGCGGTTCGCCCAAGCAAAATACGGAATAGCCGTGAAATCAACATTCATAAATGTGGAGCTGCTGGAGCGATACAGCGTATTTGTCCAGCCTTCTGTCGAACGCACCGCCGCTTTACCATTCAGCAGAACCATCGGTACCCCGCTAATTTGCCCCATCTGATGCCCATACTCAGGATTGCGAAGTACAGTCATATCAAATATATTCACGCCTGCGTTGTCTTCAGCTTCTACGCAATAAACAATCGGACCACGCATGATCGCAATTTTACCGGTGTCCTCTGCAACAAGCGGATTCGCTTCAAGCTCGACGACCGTCATAGGGAAATTCAGCACGACAGTACCGCTTGCAATCATCGATGCAGGGACATAGACATAGCCTCGAGAAGCGACAATCCCTTGTGCGATTGTTGTGTTGTCGTACACGACCGTACTGTCAATCGTAACGCTTGGCGCAGTACACCAGCCCGGCATCCGGAAGGCAACAACCGCATTCGGCGCCTGATCTGCGTCCATCTTGAACGTGACAGACTCCGTCCACGGGTAGTTGGTCACCTGTGAGATTTGTAATGTACCGGAGGTTAGTCGGACATTCGCCTCGCTCTGCGCATATTGATTCACATAGACCGTGTCGTTCTCCGTCGAGTAAATATATTCGCCAAGCGCTCCGATGAAGCGCAAGATGTTCGGAGGGCAGCATGAGCATTCAAATACGCGTTCGCGCCGGTAATGAGGGAACAGCAGGCGCTTATCGTTGATGCCTCTCGAGAAGTCATTGTAAGCCGGAGACGACTGCAGGGCATTATCGTAGAAGAAGCCTGTTCCATCCAGCGATAATCCGACCAGTGCACCATTAAACATTTGCAGTTCGACGATATCGGTATAACGTGCATCAGGCTCCATCGAGAACATCCGTTGTGCGAAAAATGCCATTGCGATTGAAGCGCATGTCTCCGCATAAGACCCCGCATTCGGAAGCGTAAATGCAGCTCCGATCGCTTCGCCGTATCGATCCGCACTTACACCGCCTGTTACGTACATTTTACGCAGAGTGGCATCGTTCCACAGACGCAAGCAAGCATCGTACAGCTCCTTGTCATCATACTCTCTGGAGAGATCCGCCATGGACGAGTAGTAATACATCGCTCTCACGGCATGACCTGCCGCTGCAGGCAGCTCGCGAGCCGGCGCGTCGTCTTGCGCATAGCTGTCATTATAGTGAACATAGCAGCGCACCTTCGGATCAGCCGGTGGAGTACCGTTCGGCACCGAGAACACCCGCTCCTTCGGATCCAGTCCGCGAGAGTCGACGAAGTGCTTCGAGAGCAGCAGATAGCGTTCATCCTCTGTTGCTTGCCAGAGCCGAACGAGTGCAAGCTCAATCTCCTGATGGCCGCAAGTCGAATATTTGGCCGTTCCATCGATGACGAAAGCTCGCTCGATACAATCGGCAAAACGGGACATCACGTTAAGGAAGCGCTTACTTCCTGTGGAATAATAATGAGCCACAGCAGCCTCTATCATGTGACCTGCAGTATAAAGCTCATGGGCACTACGATCTGTGAAGACGTTGTCCGGTTCAAGGGTTAAGAAGAACGAGTTGAAGTAACCGGACTCATCCTGGCCCTTCTCGATGAGATCTATAATGTTCTCCAGCTTCTGACTCAATTCTTCGTTTGGATGATAGTACAGAATATAAGCAGCGCCTTCCATCCACTTCGCTACATCCGAATCCCAGAACTCATGAGGCTTATCTGGTTGTCCTTCCTGCCAGTCAAGACGCATGGCGTGGACTCGTCCCGTTTCGTAGAATCGGTTATAAACTGCATTTACAGTAGAGCTGGAATTGGTCTGCTGCCATGTTCCCCAGAAGCCATCTTTAATCGAAACGTTTCGCCAAGGAACCTGAGTAAGTTTATTCATGTTCAATTCCCCTTCTCTCGCTAGAAAATTTTAGTAGATCGGCACTCTAAATGAAGTATAACTGGTATATGGACATTCGTCGAGAAGGTAAATCGGGCAAAAAAAATGATCCGAAGCCTCTGCTTCGGATCATTTAGGTGAAACGTTACACTTAAAATTAGCTCATTGGGTCAGGCTTTATGTTATTCGTTGCAGGCGCTGCCGCCGAAGGCAAGCTCTCAGGCAACATTGCAGCAGCTGCTGCTGTTGCTGCTGTTCCGGCAGCCGTCTTCGAGGTTAATCCGCGAACAAACGCGTTCAGATCAATGCCCGACACACTCTTCAGCATCTCTGGCGCAGTCGCCATAAGCGTTGTTACATAGTTGCTTATACGAGCGGCACCTTCGCCGTGACCGGTATCAACTACGGTCAGCTTATCAATCGCGCTAATCGGCTCCGCGACTTTACCGGCAAGCTCAGGCAGCATCTTCACGATGATATCGAGTACAGCCGCTTCGCCGAACAGTTCAAACGCTTTTGCGAGCTTCTCTTTCGCTTCCGCCTCTGCAAGACCGCGCAGCCGGATGACATCGGCTTCTGCCGTACCTTTCGCACGCTCCGCGTCTGCAATCGCGAGACCCTCGAGCCGCTTCTGCTCGGCATTCGCCTTCGCTTCCGCCTCGATCTTGTACTGCGCCGCATCCGCCTCACGCATCCGCTTCGACTTGTCGGCTTCTGCCGCCTGCTCTACCGCGTAGCGATCAGCATCCGCCTTCTTCTTCACTTCCGCGTCATACTGCTTCTCGCGGCGTAGAATCTCCTTGCCTTCAAGGTCGATCTCACGCTCTTTGCGGACGAGCTCAACCTGCATCTGCTCTTCAACCACTTGTTGCTTCGCACGCGCTTCTTGAATCGCATAGGCTTGGTCAGCTTCCGCCTTCGCTGAATCCTGCTCCTTCTTGAAGGACGCCACCTTCAGCTCCTTCGCTTTGGACGCTTCCGCGATATTCGTATCGCGCAGCAGCTCAGCCTTCAAGCCTTCTTCCTCTGCTCTTGCCTTCTGAATCCGCGAATCCCGAACCGCTTCCGCCTCGGCAATATCAGCGTCGCGCTTAACTGCGGCAATTCGTGGCTTACCAAGCGCATCAAGGTAACCATGCTTATCGCGCAAATCCTTGATCGTGAACGAGACGATCTGCAATCCCATTTTCTTAAGGTCGCGTGCAGCAACGCCTTGCACCTCTTGGGCGAATTTATCCCGATTCCGGTACACTTCCTCAACAGTCATGGAACCGAGAATCGCCCGCAGATGTCCTTCAAGCACTTCCTGCGCTTCGCCTTTCAGAGCTTCCGTCGGCTTGCCGAGGAACTGCTCTGCTGCGGTAGCAACATCTTCGACAGCACCGCCAATCTTGATGATCGCTACGCCGTCGCAGATTACAGGCACGCCTTGCTCGGTGTACACTTCAGGCGTCGTGACATCCAGCTTATGCGACAGCAAGGACAGGAAGTCAGACTTCTGGAACACGGGCAGAATGAAGGCACCGCCGCCTCGTACGATCTTGATTTTGCGTCCTGTCTCATCGACAGTTGCATTCTTAATGCCAAGGAAAGAACCGGTTACGATCATTGCTTTGTCTGGTCCAACCGTACGGTATCTCGCCCAGAAAGCAAGACCGAGTACAATCAGTATGCCAACGACGATTGCTGGAATAACGTAGTAATCTGGAATCAATTGAAAATCCCCTCTCTTGTCCGTACTTACAGCTCTAGCTTGGTAACTTGAAGCGTGTGGCCAGCAACGTCTACGCCAACGACGACGACTCGCTCACCAGTCGGAATCTGATCGCCATCCACGCTCGAAGCAATGTGATTCGTGATTCCCGCGCCGACTTTAATGAGTACCTCGCCGAAGCCTTTCCCCGGAATCGTTACGCTGACTTCGCCTATCGTGCCAGTCAGTTCCTTCATGGAATAGCTGGTCGAGTTCTCGCTGCGAGCCATCGGCCTTACGTAGAAGAAGAACATAAGGACAGCTCCGGCTGCTCCGATGAGAACAGCAGTGAGAATCACAAGGGCAGCATGCAATGAGGTGTGATGCTCAAGCAGAAGCCCTGTACCGCCGAAGATGGTAATCCCGCTAACGATGGTCGTCGGCTGCACCACAGGGTAACCATCGAGTGATAAGAAATCGAGCATCCCATCAAGGGAGGCGCTCAGCCAGTCGCCAAGAATAACGCTCACAATGGCGAATAGGATGCCTAATGTCAAACAGCCGATAAATAAACCTTCCAGCGCCCTCCCTCCCTTCTATTATCACAGTATCCAAAAATTAGAAGAATTCTTCATGTTATGTATTACGCTACATATCACGAGAAGTTTCGCTTCCCCTAGTTTCCACCATTTAAGGTCAAAAAAAAGCTTACTGCCGCAGAAACGATGCACAGTAAGCTTTCTCTCCATACTATTGAAGCACTAATTTAACAAATTTACGTTTGCCGACTTGAATGATATCTCCGTCAGCCGGTGTAACCGCGATTGCCGGATCTTCAATCTTCTCTTCATTGATACGTACTGCACCTTGCTGAACGCTCCGTCTCGCTTCGCTGATGGAAGCTTGCATGCCAAGCGTCGTCAGCAGCTTCGTGATCAAGATTGAACCGTTATCCAGATCTGCTGCAGACAGCACCGCATCTTGGATATCATCTGGAAGGGCACGCTTCTGGAACACCGTCACGAAATGCTGCTCAGCTGCTTCTGCTGCCTCTTCGCCATGGTACATCCGCACGAACGTGCGAGCCAGCGCCATCTTGGCATCACGCGGATGCTTGGTGCCGTCAGCAAGACCGCTACGCAATGCAGCGAGTTCATCGTTGCTCATATCCGTAGCAAGCTCGTAGTACTTGAGCATCAGCTCATCCGGGATGGACATCGACTTGCCGTAGATTTGATTCGGCTCTTCGTCAATACCGATGTAGTTGCCAAGGCTCTTGCTCATCTTGTTCACGCCGTCAAGGCCTTCGATCAGCGGAGTCATAATCGCCGCTTGCGTTGCTTTGCCGTATTCCTTCTGCAGCGTGCGACCCATCAGCAGGTTGAACTTCTGGTCTGTACCGCCAAGCTCGACATCGCTCTCCAGCGCCACGGAATCGAAGCCTTGCATGAGCGGGTAGAAGAACTCATGGATGCTGATCGGTTGGCCGGTCGTGTAACGTTTCGTGAAATCATCGCGTTCCAGCATCCGAGCTACCGTTACTTTCGCCGAGAGAGTAACGACATCAGCAAAATTCATCGGGCCAAGCCACTCGGAGTTGTAGTACACCGTCGTCTTCTCCGGATCAAGCAGCTTGTAGATTTGCTTCTTGTACGTCTCTGCATTGCGCTTCACATCTTCTTCGCTCAGCTGCTTGCGCGTCTCAGATTTGCCTGTCGGATCGCCAATCCGGCCTGTGAAGTCACCGATAATGAGCTGAACGGCGTGTCCTAGCTGTTGGAACTGTCTCAGCTTGTGCAGAACGACCGTATGACCGATATGAATATCCGGCGCGGATGGATCTAGTCCAAGCTTTACTTTGAGCGGCTTGCCCGTTGCAACCGCATTCGCTACCTTCGCCTTCAACTCATCCTCCGGCACGATCTCCACAACGCCGCGGCGGATAACTTCCATTTGGCGCTCGACTTCCTGCTGCTGCGCAGCTGTTAGCTCTTCCCATTTAACCATTTCGATTTGTCCTCTCTTATCCGGAAAATACAAAAAATCCTTCTGTCCTCAAGGGACGAGAAGGATTTGCTCGCGGTACCACCCTCGTTAGAGTCGCCGGCAATCGCACCTAAATTAGGGTACGAGCCTTTACGAATAAGGCGGCTCTCACTTCATTTCATAACGGATTCTATCCGGAAACAGACTACTGGCACGTCACAAGTCACCTTGTGCGTCGTTCGTCTGATCAGCTCGAGGCGGTAATTCAAGTTGCAGCGCGTACCGGTTTGCACCATCCACCGGCTCTCTGAAACGTTCCATCTGCAGCTCTACTGAAGCCTGTCAACACGTTGGAATATGAACTTTTTTAGCTGATCTTCTTATACCATAAGCGGCTTGCAAAAGTCAATGAAATCCCATTTTGAGCAGCCATTCCATTGCCAAATTAGTGAATTCTTAGACAAATACGTCTCCCGAAGCTGCAATCAGGCTGGCGATTTATGCTATAATAGCTCTGTTAATCAGAGGAGGCTTATCATTATATGGAACAAGAACGTGAGCAGAAGACAAAAGGATACAGCAAATGGCGGACTTTTGGGATCGTGACGCTCATTACCTTGAAATGGTTATTCATCTTCGGTTTATTAATCGGGTTGTTTGCCGGAGCAACCGTCGCTGGTTATGTCGCTTCCTTCGTCAAGGACGAGCCTGTACGTCCACGCACTGATATCGAGAATAAAATAAATGAGAACGCCATCACAGGATTCGTTTACTTCAATGATGGACAAACACCAGTCGGTCAGCTGCGTACGCAGGAGGATCGGCGGCTAATTAAGCGGAGCGATATTCCTCCGCAAGTTATCAATGCCGTACTAGCTACAGAGGACAACAACTTCTATACGCATATCGGCGTCGATTTCAACGGTCTTGCCCGCGCAGTCAAGCAGAAGGTGCTTAATGAAGATACACAGACAGGCGGCAGTACGCTGACTCAGCAGCTGGCAAGGCAAGTGTTCCTTACGCTGGACAAGACAGACAGCCGTAAGGTGAAGGAGATCTTCCTCGCGCTTCGTCTTGAGCGGTTCATGACTAAGGACGAGATTCTGACTGCTTATCTGAACAAAGTTCAATTCGGTACAGGTAACAGCGGTTATAACCTATATGGGATTAAAGCAGCTGCCAAAGGGATATTCAATATCACAGACTTGACCCAGCTGAACATTGCGCAGTCCGCATATTTGGCTGGATTGCCGCAGCGCCCTTCTGCTTATACCGCTTTTACGAGCAAAGGGAAGTTCAACGAATCGGGCTTTAAGCTGGCGGTCGATCGCCAACATATCGTACTTAAGCGGATGCTTGAAACGGGCCGCATCAGCAGTGAACAGTATAATGAAGCGCTCAATTTCGATCTTCGCGCATCGCTCGCGAAGCCGACGGAGAAAGCTTACTCGACATTCCCGTTTCTCATGCTGGAATCCGAGCGTCAGGCAGCCGAAATTTTGCTGATGCAGGAAGACCCGAACTTGACGATCAGCGACGTGCGCAAGAAAGAGAACGCTCCGCTCGTCGAAGAAGCCCGTGAGCACCTGCTACGCGGCGGTTATCATATCTATACGACGATTGACAAGAAGGTCTACAACGCGATGCATAAGGTCGGCTCCGATCCATCCAACTTTGATCCGGACAGCAAGACCAAAGGGATGGAGCAAACGGCCGCCGTTATGCTGGATCATAAGACAGGCGCGATTCTCGGCATGCTTGAGGGACGAGATTTCTATGCCGAGCAGATGAACCATGCGACTCAGATGACGCGTCAGCCAGGTTCGACGATGAAGCCAATCGCGGCTTACTTACCTGCTATCGAATCGGGTCTCATCCAACCGGCGAGTATCGTAGACGATACGCCGATGGTACTTAAAGATGGCCAGAAGGGCTATCACATTCCGATGAACGTCACGAAGAAGTTCTACGGTTTGATTACGGCGCGTGATGCGCTGAACCGCTCGTTGAACTTGCCGGCGCTCAAGATCTTCAACAATATGGTGACGATCCCAGAAGCGTGGAAGTTCGCGAAGAAGCTTGGTATTACGACGCTCAAACCTGAAGATGATTATGCGCAAACAGGCGTAATCGGCGGACTTAGCGTCGGAGTATCTGTTGAAGAGCTTACGAATGCATATGGCGCAATCGCAGACGACGGCGTTTTCAATGACGCTTATATGATCAGCCGGATTACCGATGCGAACGGTAACGTCGTTTATGAGCATGAGAAGAAGCCGCTTCGCGTCTTCTCCGAACAGACGGCATTCCTGATGACGGATATGCTCAGAACCGTTATCTCGGAGAGGAACGGATCTGGTCATATGATTGCATCGTTGTTCAACAAATATGGCAAAATCCCTGTTGTCGGCAAGACAGGTTCAACCCAAAGCTATGGCGACGTCTGGTTCATGGGATTCACTCCTGACATCACGCTAGGCGTTTGGGTCGGATACGAGAAGCAGATCAATACCTTGTCCAAAGACGGCCGAAATCACGCTAAACAGATCTGGGCGAAGATTATGAACGAAGTAACCGATCTACAACCAAACTTGTTCCCGACGAAGCAATTCTCAATGCCTTCGGGGATCGTCAAGTCGACCGTGTCGAGCGTAAGTGGCAAACTGCCGACACAGCTGACTAGAGCGAGCGGCAAGCTTGTGACAGACTGGTTCAACAGCAAGTTCTTACCGAAGGAATCGGATGACGCGCTCGTGAAGATGGCGGTTATCTCCTTCAATGGCGTCAATTATATCCCGCAGCCTTCGACTCCTGCTGACATGATCAAAGAGATGACGCTCGTGAAACGCGAGAAGCCTCTCGATGAGCTCATGCAAGAAATTGAAGCCGCACAAGCGAAGCTTCCTGCGGACAGCCGCCGGCCAATGTCTGTATACTTGCCGCCGGATGCCAAGCAAGATGCCCCTTCCATCGTTGACCCTCGTGTAGATGATGGAGCGGCTCCTTCAGCTCCAACAAGCGTACGACTTGTACCTGTTGAAGGCTCGAGCGCATACCGGATAACATTCGCAGCATCTCCTCAGAAGGATGTTGTCGGATATCGGTTGTACCGCAAGGCGAACGACGGTTCATTCGTCAATACGAACAAACCTGTTCTTACAGGTGAAGAAACAAGATTCGTTAATTATGTTGGCGCTGGCGTGTACAGCTACTACATAACTGCAGTTGACGTAGCGGGCAAGGAATCCGCGCCTAGCTTAGTTGTCAGCAGTAACGGCACGACGTCGCCTCCTGCACAGACGCCTAGCGGCTCACAATCAGGCTCACTGAATACGGGCGACGACCCAAGCATCATCTTGCCTGGCGATGGCAGTAACTCGAACGGAGACCAAGGCACGGGGAACGAACAGCCAACAGGACTTACACAACCGGCTGCGCCAATGAATGTCCAAATCGAGCGTACCGATATCGGCATCAAGCTAACTTGGTCCGATAATGCGACGTCTGAACAGGTCACACAGTATGATGTGTATTTCAGCACTAGCGAGAAAGGCAGATACAAAAAAATCGGCTCTACGAATGAAGCCAGATTTGAATATGTATCGCCAATGACGAGCGGATTCTTCCGCGTCACTGCTGTCAATGAGGCCGGCGAATCCGCCGCCTCTGCGACGGCAAGTGTGCAATAGAATGTAAAATAAATAAGCGAGGGCAGCATCCTAGGATGCTGCCCTCGCTTATTGTTTATTGCACTAATCAGCTAACGCTTTATTGCACTAATCAGCTAACGCTGATTAGTCCTCAATTGTCGACAGGTCGCCAGTCGGCAAGTTCAATTCCCAAGCTTTCAGAACACGGCGCATAATCTTGCCGCTGCGTGTCTTCGGCAGCTTATCCTTGAACTCGATCTCACGCGGTGCAGCATGCGCGGACAGTCCTTCTTTGACGAACTTGGCGATATCCGCCTTCAGCTCCTCAGACGGCGTGAAGCCCTCACGAAGCGCGACAAACGCTTTAATGATTTCTCCGCGCATCGGGTCAGGTTTGCCGATTACGCCGGCCTCAGCAACGGCTGGATGCTCGACCAGCTTGCTCTCGACCTCGAACGGACCTACCCGCTCGCCTGCCGTATTAATAACATCGTCGATCCGGCCTTGGAACCAGAAGTATCCATCTTCGTCGCGATATGCGGAGTCACCAGAAATGTACCAGCCTGGAATACGGAAGTACTCCTCGTACTTGGCTGGGTTGTTCCATACTTTGCGCATCATGGAAGGCCATGGCGTCTGAATAGCCAGGTTACCCATCCGATATGGTGGAAGCTCATTGCCGCTATCGTCGATAATGGCTGCTTTCACGCCCGGAATCGGCTTGCCCATCGAGCCTGGCTTAATCTCCATGCTTGGATAGTTACAGATCAGCTGCGCGCCGGTCTCTGTCATCCACCAAGTATCGTGAATACGTTGGTTGTACACTTTAAGTCCCCAACGTACAACCTCCGGATTGAGCGGTTCACCAACACTAAGCACGTGGCGCAGGCTCGACAGGTCGAACTGTTTCACAACATCGTCGCCTGCACCCATCAGCATACGGAACGCAGTTGGTGCGCTGTACCATACCGTTACGCCGTAGCGTGCAATTGTCGAGTACCAATCCTGAGGGCTGAAACGACCGCCGCGGATTACATTCGTCGCACCGTTAAGCCATGGTGCGAAGATGCCGTACGACGTGCCTGTAACCCAGCCTGGATCGGCTGTACACCAATAAATATCATCAGGCTGTAGATCGAGCACGACCCGCCCTGTAAAATAATGCTGAATCATCGCATTTTGCACATGCAAAATACCCTTCGGCTTGCCTGTCGATCCGGATGTATAGTGGATCAGCAAACCATCTTCGCGGCCGAGCCATTCGATCTCTGCTTCATCCGAAGCTGCTGCCATCTCGGCTTTGAAATCAACGATGCCTTCGCTTGCTTCCACATTGTCGCCGAATACGATGACATGCTTCAGATCAGGCAGCTCGCTGCGCGGAATACGTGAGAGAAGTGCCGGCGTTGTAATGATCGCCGTAGCGCTGCTATCAATCAGACGGTCTCTAACCGCCGTCTCCATGAACGCCTCAAAGAGCGGCCCAACGATTGCGCCGACTTTAAGCGAGCCAATTAAGCTGAAGTAAAGCTCCGGCGTACGCGGCATAAAAATGAATACGCGCTCGCCCTTCCCGATTCCGAGTCCGCGAAGCACATTCGCGAAACGGTTCGATTGTTTGGATAGTTCCTGGTACGTATAAGACTCGTCTCTGCTGTTATCGCTATAGTAGAGGGCGACTTTATCGCCTCGGCCTTCTGCAACGTGACGGTCGATCGCTTCGTAAGCCATATTGACCTTGCCTGTTTCATGCCAGGAGAACTGCTGTTCAAGCTGATCAAAACTAAACGCATTATAGGTTTCTTCATAGCTTGTCATGTTGGAGCCAGATGCCGTCACCGGAATCCGTTCTTGATGCATGTTTGACATTTCCATCATCCTCCTACCCAATTTGCAAACAACCGTTTCTAGCGGGAGCAGCCCCCGTAATGACGCTCTTACTAGGAATACGCTTTCACATTATATCATGCTTGCTTACGTTGAACCATTCTTTTCATGTCTTGTTTTTTTTGCTATAAGTAGTGTAGAACGGGAAAGGAGCCATCACTTGTTGGAGCATCGCAAAAGAATTCATGCGCAGGTTGTCCCGAACATCGAACGCGATATTATCATCGAAGGGCCGCTCCCCGCTGAAGCGCTGACCGGGCTCACCCTTCACCCGCAGCTCGATGCATTCCGAAGACCAGTTGAGCAGCACAAAGCGCTGGTTGAAATTGCGGAACTGCCGGAAGGCCGCATTATCGCGGCAAGAGACGGTGAAGTCATCGTCGGCTATGTCACCTTTCACTATCCGGACGAGCTGGAGCGCTGGTCTGAAGGCGGCATGACGGATCTCGTCGAGCTCGGCGCCGTAGAAGTAGCGGACGATTACCGCTCGCTTGGTCTCGGCAAGAAAATGATCCAGAACGCTTTTGCCTATGATCAACTGGAAAATGTCATTGTGTATACAACCGAATATTATTGGCACTGGGACCTGGAAGGAACAGGCCTCAGCGTGTGGGAATACCGCGCCATGATGGAGCGGCTGATGAAGTCCGTCGACATGGAATGGGTGGCGACCGATGATCCTGAGATCTGTGCCCATCCGGCTAACTGCCTCATGGTACGAATCGGACGTGAAGTACCGCTTAGCTCGATCGAACAATTCGACCGTGTTCGCTTCAGACAACGCTTTATGTATTAGCAGCTGGTGCAGCAAACGTAGAAAGGAAGCGAATAACGCATTATGACGGACAATGCCGTATATATCCATCATCAAGATGCAAGTCGGTATAAATTTAATAAAGACCATCCGTTCGACCCGATGCGCTTGACGCTCACGCACAGCCTTCTCGAAGCAGTAGGTGCGCTGACTGATACACAATGCAGACAGCCTGCTCCTGCGGATGACGAGCAGTTGCAGCTCGTCCATCGTGTTGATTATATTGAAGCCGTGCGCAGCTTGAGCACTGACAAACCTGCTGCTGAAGCCATCAATCGAGCTGAGCAATACGGGCTGAATACGGAGGATACGCCCTTCTTCCCCGGTATGCACGATGCAACAGCAGCCATCGTTGGTGGCTCGGTCCTTGCGGCAGATCTTGTGATGAGCGGGCAAGCCCAGCACGCGTATCACATGGCTGGAGGGCTGCATCATGCTTTTCCAGATCGCGGAGCAGGCTTCTGCGTTTATAATGACGCGGCCATCGCGATCGCCCACATTCGGAAGCAGTACGGCGCGCGCGTCCTCTATATCGACACGGACGTCCATCATGGCGACGGCGTTCAGTGGACGTTCTATGCCGACCCTGATGTCTGTACCTATTCGATTCATGAGACAGGCAAATATTTATTCCCAGGCACCGGATTCGTATCCGAGCGCGGCATAGACGCTGGCTACGGGACGACCATTAATGTGCCCGTCGAACCGTACACCGAGGATGAATCCTGGCTTGCAAGCTTCGCCACAACGATAGAGAAGGTCATAGATGCGTTCAAGCCGGATGTTATCGTCAGCCAGCATGGCTGTGACGCTCATGCCTATGATCCGCTGTCGCATATTCATTGCAGTATGCGAATTTATCAAGCAATGCCCGCACTTATCCATCAGCTTGCACATCGTTATACAGACGGACGCTGGATCGCCGTCGGCGGCGGCGGTTACGACATCTGGCGCGTCGTTCCGCGCGCATGGGCGCTCGTATGGCTCGAGATGACCAATCACCCGATTGCCACACAGCTGCGCACGCAGTCGGCTAACGAGACGCTGCCTCAAGCATGGATCGACAGCTGGTCTACCAACAGCCCGGAAGAGCTGCCGACCCATTGGCTGGATGACTCGCAACAGTGGCAGCCGATTCCTCGGAGAAGCGAAATTGAAACGCGTAATCGTGAAGTCGCAGCACTCGCAATTCAACAGCTCTAATGGCATGCAAAAGGCAGCTACCATCCGCTCCGCTTGGAACGAGATGAGTAGCTGCCTTTATCTTTCTTCGAGTCGGCTCTACGAGTAAGCCGCTCCCTACATATGTTGAATCATTTCATCAATAATGGAATGCGAATTCACCGAAGCTTGCACCGTAAATTCCGCAAAGTTCACATGTGCGGAGCCGTCTGCCTTATCCGACATCGAGCGGATGACGACGAACGGAACCTCGTTCATGACACAGACTTGCGCAAGCGCCGCGCCTTCCATCTCCGTGCATGCACCGCTAAGCTCATCATGCAGCGCTTTAACCGTTTCTCTCGACGATACGAATTGATCGCCGGAGAGCACTTTGCCCTTCGCACTGCGGCCTGGGAACAGCTTCTCAGCAGCATTCGTTGCCAGCTCCACCAGATCCGGAGACGCTTTAAATTCCCAAACGTCCTGGAACGGGATCTGACCGCGTGCAAAGCCAAGCGCAGTCACGTCCATATCATGCTGCAAGCAGGACGTCGACACGACGATATCTCCAATGTTCAGGCTCGGATCAACCGCGCCAGCAACACCAGTGAACAGCACGCATTCTACTCCAGCATCTACCAGTAGCTGCGTACATACTGCTGCATTCACTTTACCGACGCCAGATTTGCAGAATACAACCTGACGACCGTGCAAAGTGCCTTCTACATATTCAATACCTGCTTTCACGAACGAGCCTGTCTTCTCGACATGCTTGTGCAGCAGTTCAATCTCTTCCACCATGGCACCGATAATGCCTATCTTGTGATACGTTGTAGTCATAATCCTTTATTTGCTCCCTACCGACTGACGGTTCACAATTTCATGCGGCAGAATAACGCGCGCGTTCTCAACCGTTTCCTTCTTCATAAGCTTCGTAAGCAGTCGCATCGAAACCGCACCGATATCATACATTGGCTGCGCAACAGCTGTCAGCTGCGGACGCACCATCGACGCCATACGGCTGTTATCTACGCTGATAACAGAGATATTCTCTGGCACTTTAAGTCCTGCGTCCTGGATACAGTGAATCGCGCCAATCGCCATCTCATCCGTTGCGGAGAAAACAGCTGTTGGACGATCGCCTTGCTCCAAGAAATACTTCATTGCATCTACGCCGGATTCATAACGGTAGTTGCCGATACGAACGAGCGATTCATCATATGGCAAGCCAGCAACTTCAAGCGCGCGCTTGTAGCCTTGGAAACGAGCATAACCGTTCGATGGATCTTGCAGCGTTCCGCAGATCATTGCAATGCGTGTGTGTCCGCTGCGAATAAGAGCTTGTACAGCATCGAATGCTGCGCTCTCGTGATCAATATCAACCGAAGGGATTACGCCCTGCTCATCTGTCGTCGCACAGAGTACAATCGGCACGTTAGCTGTTTTGAACGCTTGCAGATGTTCTTCCGTTACCGCGCCGCCCATAAACAACAGCCCGTCCACTTGCTTCTCAAGCAAGGTGTTGATAACGCGAATCTCTTTATCTTTCTTCTTATCTGCGTTGCAAAGAATGATATTGTAATGATACATATTCGCGATATCTTCAATGCCCCGTGCAACTTCGGCGAAGATCGCATTCGAAATATCAGGAATAACGACGCCAACTGTCGTTGTTTTCTTGCTCGCAAGTCCGCGCGCTACTGCGTTAGGACGATAGCCAAGTCGTTCAATGGCTTCAAATACTTTCTTGCGTGTCTGTGGCTTAACGTTCGGATTGTTGTTCACAACCCGGGAAACAGTCGCCATCGATACGCCGGCTTCTCTTGCTACATCATAAATGGTTACCGTCACGGTCCTTCTCTCCATTAACTCAAATTTGTTCTCGCGCCGCATTACTTTACCGTAATGATACGACAAAATATTACTTTTCGCAATGTGTCCCGAGATGCTCGTCTAATGTTGAGTAGGTAATCCGCCAGTGAGAAGCATGCCAGGTGACGCTTCCATCCTGTACAAAGAGCAGCTGAGGCGACTCGTGCTTCACGCCGAGTTTCTTTGAAATCGCATTCGAAACTTCCCGGTTCTCCGGTACAAGGACCACAATCATGTGGAACGCGAGCTTCGATGCATCCTCCAACCAGTTCGACAGCTCTTCGTGAGCGCCGCTACTGATGGAACAGGTCGTGCTGTGCTTGAAAATTAACAGCGGTTCTGTGGCAGCCGCCGCATAAGCGGCTTCCCACTGTTCCATTGTTGTTATTGGTGAGGGCAGCTCCATAGGCTAATGCCTCTCTCCCTTCTTCTATCGCCTTCCATATTGAAGCAGACTCCGGCTCAGCTGTGCTAGCCGCTTATGTATATCTGCTGTCCACTCGGCATCTCCTGCTGCCTGTGCAACCTGGAACAAATCAAGCAGCATATCGATACGTTCTTCCGTCATGCGCCGCATGATGGCCGGATCGGACACTTTCTTATCATGGTAAGCCTCTACCAACAAATTTGCCCATTCATTCCATTCGTTAAACAAGAAGGTCTGCTTTACAGGGTGAGCGCCAAGCTTGCCGATCAGCCCCGTAAGATCCGGCTTCACTTCCGGAAACACCTCGCTGCGATTGCAGGAACCGCAAGAGAATATCGGTACATTATCAATTTCAACTTTATTCGAATATATAACAGTACGCAGCTTCATTGGCATATCCTCGCCGCAAGAACAGCGTTTTAGCAAGATCGTCCACTCCTTCTCCTAAACAAGTACAACGCCTTAGAAAGGTATAGAAAGGCGTTACTCGACGAATATGATATTCGACCTATCACAAAAAAAGTCCTGCTTTGCGGCAGGTTGTAATTTTTGCATCATTCGGATGTTACAACCAGTCCGGTTTGCTTCATAGAACCGCCGGAGGGTACAATAAGTAGGAGCTTCTATACATTGCTAGAGGAGGAAGGAAATTGTCTTTACAAGGTAAAATGATTATCTGCTTGCTGGATGACGAATTCGAGGATTTGGAGCTGTGGTATCCGGTTTATCGCGTTCGTGAAGAAGGCGCTACCGTGTTATTCGCAGGACCGGAGAAGAACCGGACTCATATTGGCAAATACGGCGTTCCCGCAACAGCGGACCTTAGCTTTGATGAAGTAGACGGCAGCCAGATCGACGG
This sequence comes from Paenibacillus sp. J31R98, assembly GCF_056269245.1. Classification (NCBI taxonomy): domain Bacteria; kingdom Bacillati; phylum Bacillota; class Bacilli; order Caryophanales; family Paenibacillaceae; genus Paenibacillus; species Paenibacillus sp. J31R98. The sequence continues at coordinate 515,306 of NZ_JBWDNO010000001.1, read as the reverse complement.
CTTGCTCGTTCCAGGCGGCTGGGCGCCGGACAAGCTCCGCCGTTATCCGAAGGTGCTGCAGCTTGTGAAGGAGATGGATGCGGCAGGCAAGCCGATCGGCCAAATCTGCCACGCAGGCTGGGTATTGATCTCGGCAAAAATCCTTCAAGGCCGCAACGTTACTTCTACGCCAGGCATTCGCGACGATATGGAGAATGCAGGCGCAACTTGGATCGATGCGCCGGTTGTCGTGGACGGACATATTATATCGTCTCGCCGTCCGCCAGATCTGCCGCCGTATGCGAAAGCATTCGTTGATGCTTTGAAGAACCAATAAATGAAGAAAGGCGGCTTCCCTGATCTTGCTTAGGGAAGCCGCCTTATTTTATTTGGTCACTTTGGCCGCTGGCTGACGTTCAACCGGCTGTCGTTCAGCTGGCTGTCGTTCAGCTGGCTGTTCTTGCTCACTCACAGCCCTCACATCCAGCGGTGAAAGAATATCATGAATTTGCTGGCTTGTTCTGCAAGCAAGTATCCGGTCAAACACTTCCCGGCTCGATTGCTGCGTAAGCGTCAGCAGCTTCTCCTTCACCGGCAGAATCGCCTGCGCTGACATGCTGAGCTCATCGACGTCAAGCGCCAGCCAGATCGGCAGCGCCTTCAGATCGCCGGCCATTTCGCCGCAGACGCCAACATGAATGCCTTTGCGCTTCGCCGCTTCAATCGTCAGCTTCAGCATACGCAGGACAGCTGGATGGAATGGCTCATACATGTACGAGATCTGTTCGTTCATCCGGTCGACGGCAAGCGTGAACTGAATAAGATCATTCGTTCCGATACTGAAGAAGTCGACCTCTTCTGCCAGCATATCCGCGATAACGACGGCTGCCGGAAGCTCAATCATGATACCTACCTGGATCTTTTCCGAGAAGCCGATCCCTTCCGCGCGCAGCTCCTGCTTGCATTGCTCCAGCAGGTTGTTCGCCGCCCTGATCTCTTCCACAGATGAAATGAGCGGGTACATGATCTTCACATTACCGAAATAGCTCGCTCGCAGTATCGCTCGAAGCTGCGTCTTGAACAAAGAAGGCTTATCAAGACAGATTCGGATGGCCCGGTAGCCGAGGAACGGATTCTCCTCCTCCGGAAGCTCGAAATAATCGAGGTGCTTGTCGCCGCCGATATCGAGCGTGCGAATAATAAGCGGTTTATTATCAAGCTTCTCAGCTGCGCCCCGATACACCTCGAACTGCTCCTCTTCCTGAGGCAATCTGCTGCGGTCCATGTAAAGAAACTCGGTGCGGAACAGACCGACACCGCTCGTGCCGCTCGCTAGCGCGACCTCCAGCTCCTTGATCGAGCTAATATTCGCGCTCAGCTCCAGCTCCTTGCCGTCCTTCGTAACCGGCTGAATGCCAACGATGCCTCGCAGCTGCTGCTTCTTCTCCTGATGGAGCCACTGCTTCGCCGTGTACTTCTCAACAATCAATTGTTCCGGCTGTATGATGACCATACCAAGCTCGCCATCTATGATGAGCATATCTCCTGTTTGAATCGGCTCCTCCAGCTTCGATTCAATGCCGACAACGAGCGGTACGCCAAGCGCTCGCGCCATAATGGACGAGTGCGAGGTCGTACTTCCGGCAAGCGTGGCGATACCTAGCACGTGATTCGGATTCAGATGCGCAAGCTGTGAAGGAGACAACTCCTTCGCAATCAGGATAAACGGCTGTGTATCCGAAGGCAGCGTAATCTCAGGCGCTCCGAGCAGATGCTTGAGCAGCCGGTTACCGACATCCTTGATATCAAGCGCGCGTTCCTTCATATATTCATCGTCGAGCAGGTCGAACATAGTCACGAAGTGGTCAATCGCTTCTTTCACCGCAACCTCTGCCGCTTTGTATTGCCGCTGGATAATGCCTTGGATCTCATTCATGAAGACAGGATCGTCCAGTATCGCAATATGCGCGTCAAATATGCTGCTTTCCTCCGGTCCAACTACTTCGCGCAGCTCATCCTTCATCTGCTCGATCTCGACCTTGGAGGTACGAATGCCCTCATACAATCGTTCAAATTCGCGAGCCAAGTCCCCTACGTCGATCTTCTGTTCCGGCAGATCCCATTCCCAATTCGGCAGAACGAACGCCTTCCCGATTGCGATGCCTGGTGATGCCCCAATTCCTTGAATCACGTTGTTTCCCCTCCACCGCTTCTCTCTTTTAGAACGACTGACATGACGGAAGCTTGACCCTTCTTAACCCCTTTGAACGGGGCGAAGCTCCAGGAGCTGACAAGATCCGAATTGGTGATAACCATTGGTGTCGCAAGCGACTTGCTTCCTTTGCGGACCTTCTGCATATCGAACGTAATGAGCAGCTGACCCGGCTTCACCTGATCGCCTTCCTGTACGATGGCCTCGAAGCCTTGCCCTTTCAGCTGCGAAGTATCAATGCCGATGTGCAGCAGCACTTCCAGCCCTTCCGCTGTCCGAATGCCGATTGCATGCTTGGTCGGATAGATATGAATGACCTTGCCCGTTACCGGCGAGACAAGCTCGCCTCGATCCGGCATGAATGCAACCCCGTCACCGACAAGCTTGCCGGAGAAGATCGGGTCAGGCACTTCGGACAGCGGCATCATCATGCCCTGCATCGGTGCGCTGAACAGGACTCTAGATATATCTCTTCGTATAGCTTTGTCCATTTCCTCCCGTATCAGCTCCGAGTACGTGCCGAATACGATCTGAACATTGCCTCCGCCTAGCCGGATAACGCCTGCAGCGCCTAGATGGCGGAGCGCGTTGATGTCAATGAGCTTGTCGCTTCCAACCTTCAGACGAAGCCTCGTGATGCAGGCTTCCATCTGGACAATGTTCTCTTTGCCGCCAATCGCCTGTAAAATAAGCGGCGCCCGATAAGGTATATCGCCCGCCCATTCATCGAGCTGCGAGCCTTCCTCACGGCCTGGTGTCGGAATTTGGAACCGGTGAATCGCCCAGCGGAACATCACATAATAGAGTAAGCCGAATATGAGTCCAATCGGTATGAGCAGCCAGCCTCTCGTTGCGAGATGCTCGTTAATCAAGAAGTCTATGGCTCCCGCGGAGAATGAGAAGCCGTGCCGAATGCCAAGTTCATATGTAAACCACATCATCGCACCAGAGAGCAGCGCATGGATCACAAACAAATATGGTGCTACAAATAGAAACGCAAATTCGATCGGTTCCGTCACGCCAGTTAAAAAAGAAGACAACGCAGCGATCATGAACGTCTTCCTGATCTTCGGCTTCAAGTCTTCGCGTGCCTCATGAATAATGGCAAAAGCAATCGCTGGCAGTGCGAACATCATTGTCGGGTACAAGCCCGCCATATAGCCGCCCGCTGTCGGATCGCCCGCGAAGAAACGAGGGAGGTCACCGAAGACGACCGAGCCGTCGCCTGATGTGAAGCCGCCGACTTGGAACCAGAATACATGGCTAACGAGATGATGTAATCCGAATACGACGAGGATTCGCAGGACGAAGCCGAATAGGAAGACGCCGAAGCCTCCGCCAGATTCAATGACATCGCCAAGCTCCATAAGACCGTTATGTATATAAGGCGCGATCTGGACCATTAATATCGCTAGCAATGTGGAGAACACGCTTACTGCTAGCGGGATAAACCTCGGTCCGCCGAAGAACTGGATGTACTCCGGAAACTTGATCGACTTAAATCGTTCGTTAAAGATACTGGTGACAAGTCCGATGAGCACGCCTGTGAGCACGGTTGGCTCGAGCTCATAATGACTTGCATTAATCACGCTTGTATAAATAAACATACCTGCAATAGCGGCCAGGCCAGCTGTCAATGCATTGCTCGTCATGCCCATCGCAACGCCGAAAGCAAACAAATACGGCAAATAGGTAAACAATGCATGACCTGCAACTTGCAGATGAGTCTGCATGTCGGGCAATCCTATTGAAGCCCATGGCAGAGCGCTTAGGCTGAGAAAAATAGATGCGGCGGGCAGTACAATCGTCGGCAGCATCAATGATCGGCCAAGCTGCTGCAGGTGACCCATTATGTTCATAAGCTGCCTCCTCTATGTTTCTTGTGAATCGATGCTACTCTTGATCGTAAGCGTTCACCCCGCCTTTGTCAAAAGAAAAGACGGACCGCGTTTGGTCCGTCTAGATCGAATTGACGTGACATGAATAATCTGTTTCGTGCTACGAGCTTGTTTTTCCGTGCGGCAGAAGAATGGAATCTTCTACTTTAATGCAGCGGTCCATAATAAGCTGCATGCCAGCGCGCTCAGCAATGGCAGCGACTTCGTCATTGTGGATGCCAAGCTGCAGCCATAGCGTCTTCGCGCCAATCTCAGCCGCTTCTTCTGCGACAGGAGGCGTATGCTCGCTGCGGCGGAAGACGTTGACGAGGTCAACCGGGAATGGAATATCTTTGAGCGATGCGTAACTCGTCTCTCCTAGAATCTCCGTTGCGTTCGGATTAACCGGAATGATCCGATACCCCTTCGCTTTCATTGCCTCAGACACCATATAGGAGGTGCGATCCGGCTTGTCGGATAAACCAACGACAGCTACCGTCGTTGTTGCTTCAAGAATTCGTTTGATGTCATCGCGTGAAGGATTAGTAAAAGCCATGTGAATACCATCCCTTCTTCTATTGATTACCCGCTTAGCCTGCTTAGAGAGCTGATTTCCTATTCAATCCATTCGACGTTCGCGCCGAGTGCCTTCAAATGATCGAAGAAGATTGGATACGACTTCGCCACATGATGCGCATCGCGGATACGAAGCGGCTGCTTCGCGCGAAGGCCAACAACCGTCAGCGCCATGATGACGCGGTGGTCATAATGTGCATTGATTTCTACGCCGCCTTCAACGCCTTCCGGACGTCCATGGACGATAATTTCAGCTTGGCGCTCTTCCACGTTTGCACCGGCTTTGCGAAGCTCGTTCAAGTAATCCGTAATCCGGTCGCACTCTTTGTAACGAAGGTTCTCCACGTCGTAGAAACGGGACGTGCCTTCCGCGAACACAGCAGCCGCGACCATAGCGAGTACCGCGTCAGTCGCCTTATCGCCGTCGAACTCGACAGCCTTCAGCTTGCCGTTGCCTTTCACATGAACGACGCCGTCCTTGTGCGTAAGCGGAACTTCCATCATGCGCAGAACGTCGACAATCGCGCGTTCGCCTTGCTTGCTGTTCTCCTCCAGACGGTGAAGGATAACGTCTGATTCGGTTACTGCTGCAGCTGCAAGAACTGCCGCGGAGCCTGGGTAGTCGCCTTGAACGACGTACTTCTTAGCTTCGTACTTCTGACCGCCCTTAACCTTGTAGTGCATCAAATCTTCGCTTGCTTCGATGACGATGCCAGCTTGCGCCAATACTTCAAGCGTTTGGCCGACGACAACTTTGGACTTGAGATCATGGAGCACTTCAATCTCGCTGTCCTCTTCAAGCAGTGGCGTCAAGAACAACAGTGCGCTCAGGAACTGCGAGCTAACATTGCCGCTAACTTGAATTTTACCACCTTTAGCTTGTCCGCCGCGAATAGTGATCGGAAGCCTGCCGTTATTATGTTGAACGTCTACTCCGATCTGGCCGAGCGCATCGATGAGGTCATCATGCGGACGCTTGCCCAGCGAGTCCGGGTAGCGGTTAATGAACGTGACATCCGGAGCGAGAGCCGCGATCGCCATCAAGAAACGAAGCACAGCGCCAGCGTTGCCTACATCAAGCTCTTTAACATCCTTTGGACTACGTCCGAAACCGGTAATCGTAATTTTCTCATCGTCTTCTTCGATGACTGCGCCCAGATCGCGAATGCAACGGCGCATCGCGTCACTGTCCTCGCTGTGAGCCGGGTAGTAAATGGTGCTTGTCCCTTCTGCCAGAGCAGCAACAAGCAGGTATCGTGTTGTATAGTTCTTGGAAGAAAGTGCTTGAAGCTCGCCTTGCAGTCTTGGTGTTGGGGTTACGCGTACATCCATCGTTAAAGTCGTCTCCTTTATGTAGGTGTAAGTGTTAGAAGCGCTGCTTCAAGCCTCGCTCGATTTGATCGACTACTTCTTGCACAGTAAGAGGAGTGGTGTCAATGGCCAAATGGGCAAAATCATACGCATGCTTCCGATCCTCAAGCAGCTTATGCACCCTGCCTTCAACATCGCCTTGCAGCAATGGGCGATCCGGATCTTGGCTGACACGCGCAATAATCTGCTCTGCGTCTGCCTTCAGCGCCACCACGAAGCTGCCATCAAGCATCAGCTTCCGATTATGCTCTGCCAGCACGGCACCTCCGCCTGTTGCGATAACGAGCGGTTCCGCGCGGTCGATAACGTCAGCGAGTGCAGCTGTTTCCGCTGCGCGGAACTCCGTTTCGCCGCGTGTCGTGAAGATATCGGGTATCGATGCGCCTTCACGCCGAACGATCTCCGCATCAATGTCGATAACGCCGCAATTCAGCCGAGCAGCAAGCTCCTTGCTGACCGTTGATTTGCCTGTGCCCATAAACCCGATGAGGGCTATATGTTGGCGCGACTTTTCCATGCTCACTCGAAACACCTTCCCCTGCCTTTTGAAAGCGTAAACCTGGATTCTAAAACATTTCCCACGATTATACCATTATTCAGGAATAACGGGTATAAAAAAGTTCAATCTACCGTAGAGTTGATAGTACCAATAAGCACACTAATTAGATGAGGAGTGACAAGAGCAATGGCCGCGATCCCCGAACCGTTCTCCGTCCAATATCGTGTAAACCGTATCTTTAATCCGGATTACCCAATCTCATCCGAAGATGTCATATGGACACTTGAATTTATGAAAAAGAAAGTGGCTGATGAAGCGCCTGAATTGCTCAGTCTCCCCCAGCCACTTCTATTAAAGAAATTTCAAAGCTTCGCCGAAGCGTCATTGCTTCTGCTAAAGCAGCGCAGCGGCTGCGGCGGCGTTGAAGCCGACCGTATGCGCCGCTGTCTGCAAGATGTCATTACAGGTCTTAAGATTGAATCCAATTGAAGTGGAATGTGCCTTCTTTGTCCACACGTTTGAACGTGTGAGCGCCGAAGTAGTCGCGCTGCGCTTGAAGCAGGTTCGCAGGCAGACGCTCTGTGCGGTAGCTGTCGTAGTAAGACAGCGCGCTTGAGAATGCCGGTACCGGAATACCTTGCGTAACTGCAGTAGCGATTACTTCGCGCCATGCGCCTTGGTACGATTCCACGATTTCTTGGAAGTAGCTGTCAAGCAGCAGGTTCGTCAGGCCAGGATCGCGGTCGTACGCGTCCTTGATGTTCTGCAGGAAGCCTGCACGGATGATGCAGCCGCCGCGGAAGATCATTGCGATATCGCCGTAACGCAGGTTCCAGCCGTACTCGTCGCTAGCTGCGCGCATTTGAGCGAAGCCTTGCGCGTACGAGCAAATTTTACTTGCGAACAGCGCTTTGCGTACGGCTTCGATGAATGCCGCTTTGTCGCCTTGGTAAGGAGCTGTTTGCGGTCCTTTAAGCAGCTTGCTTGCCGCTACGCGCTCGTCCTTCAGTGCGGACAAGAAACGGGAGAATACCGATTCCGTAATGATCGAGAGAGGTACGCCAAGATCAAGCGAGCTTTGGCTTGTCCATTTGCCTGTACCCTTCTGGCCTGCGGAATCGAGGATAACGTCAACCATAGGCTTGTTCGTCTCTGGATCGTATTTGGAGAAGATGTCAGCTGTAATCTCGATCAAGTAGCTGTCGAGCTCGCCTTTGTTCCACTCGGAGAAGATCGAGTGAAGCTCTTCCGTGCTAACGCCAAGAACGCGGTTTAGCAGATCGTACGCTTCGCAGATCAGCTGCATGTCGCCGTACTCAATGCCGTTGTGAACCATCTTCACGTAGTGACCGGCACCGTCTGGACCGATGTATGTGCAGCAAGCGTCGCCGCCTACTTTCGCGGAGATGGCTGTCAGGATTGGTTCAACCAATTTATAAGCAGACTCTTGACCGCCAGGCATGATGGACGGTCCTTTCAGCGCGCCTTCTTCGCCGCCGGAAACGCCAGTGCCGATGAAGCGGAAGCCTTTCTCTTCAAGCGTTTTGCTGCGGCGAACCGTATCAGGGAAGTACGCGTTACCGCCGTCGATAATAATATCGCCTTCTGTCAGGTGGGGCACGAGCGCGTCGATTGTTGCGTCAGTACCTGCGCCAGCTTGTACCATGATCAGAATTTTGCGAGGAACTTCAAGGGATGCTACGAACTCTTCGATCGTAAATGTACCGACCAGGTTTTTGCCAGCCGATTCTTTGAGCAGATCGTCTGTCTTCTCACGGGAACGGTTAAATACCGATACTGTAAATCCTCTGCTTTCGATGTTCAATGCAAGGTTCTTGCCCATTACCGCAAGACCGATAACGCCAATTTGCTGTTTAGACATATGGTTGCTCCACACCTTTTCTCTTTAATAGTAGTAACAGTTGCGTTGCCCATAAAGGCAAGTTCACGAATACAATACACCTATTTTACTCTTTTTAACCGGGAATGAAAACCATATGCCCCATAAAAATTGTCGATGCCAGTGCGTAAGATTTCAAATAGCACAAAATAAACCCCCGGATCGCGAACGCTCCGGAGGTTTATTCGAGTGCTTTAATCTTGGCTATATCAAAGCTCAAGCTGGATCATCTCAGTTCTAAGGGATTGTAGTCGCTCCTTGGACTGCGCCATATCGGCTTCGCGCCCATCCGTTATTGCTTCGTGGAGGACGGATAGCTCATAATCAAGCTCATACCGCAGCACCGAAGCCCGCTCCTCAGCCCTCTTCGACTGAAAGGCTTGAATCACTTCCTCCACCGTAACAAAAGGTTTCTTCTGATAAATGATACGATGTTCCATGCCGGACACCTCCACAAGACGAATAATTTCGCCAAACATAATGCTTTCAATTACGATTTGCCTGTCTTTAAACCGTTTGACAACTGCATGACCGCGTGAATCATTGATTAACTTCTCGAGCAAATCCGACAGCTTCTCATCCTTAATCAGATAATCCCCGACGATTTTGTAACGACCCCGAACCCGCTGAAACCTCAGTTTCACCAGCTTGCGGCCGCTTCGGACCGATATGAGAAAATAAACGTCTGTTTCGCTCCAATAAAGCGAATATCCCTCCTGGATCAAATCCCGAATAAGATTTTGGATTTGCCGGCGGTCGAATCGCAGCTCCAAATTGCAGTACTCCACTTCGTAACTTTTGTTCATCGGCAAGCCCTCCCTTCGATTGGAATTCATTTGACGAAATGTTCTGAATATTCTCTCATATGATTATCTTATACTTCATCTTATGTTCTGGCAACTTGGATTATTGACTATTTTTAGCTATTTCGAGCCCATTTGGACAACAATTTTATTAAAGCGATTAGGCCATGCAATTCAAGCATATAAAGGATACGAGGAACAAAAAAAGCCGCCCCTCGACTGCGTGATCACAGTCGCTGGGACAGCTTATTTGGAAGCGAAATTGCTAGCTTTCTACTTAACTTCAAAATGACCAATTGGCAAGAATAATTCCGAATGTAACGCCGCTAACTACAGCGCCAACGAAGCTGTATACGCCTGCACGGATACGCTGCTGGAACATCTGGAGAATGCCGAAACTGAGAAGCGAGAAGAACAGCAAGATAAACACAGCGCCTACAATGAATAGCGCCGCAGAAATTTGGCTAACGTCAACCAGTGTCAAATGAAACACTCCCTATGCAAGTCTATATTCGCATTATACGCCAATATCGACAAGCATCGCCAGCGCCCAGGAGAAGCAATATCAGACAAATTCGTGAATTTTCTTCTATAATATGCTGCCCCTGATTACAGCCCCTGAATCGAAGCGATATGCGATCGCTTGCTAGGCGGCCGTTTCTTCAGCTTAATCTTCAGAACCGCACCGTCATACTCCGCAATGCACGAACGCGGCAGCACGAGCTTCGGCAGACGAACCACCTCGCTCTCGCTTCCATTAATACCGCTCAGCTTGACGCGGTCCTCTTTCACGAGCAGCTTCACAGCACCAAGATCTGCCGATTCCCCAAGCGGATATGTCACGATGATATAACGCTTCGTCTCTAATATGTTCGCTGCCGATGGCTTCAGCGCTGATGAAGCAGCAGGCAGCGCTTTATTCATCATTTTGCGTACATAATTCTCGATCCAATCCGATTGCTTGAAGATATCGAATCCCTTAGGCAGCTGCTGCGTCTCCATCCATTGCTCCAGCTCCTCCCAATCCCCTGCCATATCCATTCGCCCCCCGCACCATAAACCTTGTCGCCTACATCATATGCATTTTCGGGCAAGATGGGCACAAACCGTGCCGCAATGGAACAACTGGGCATTTGCCGCATAAGATGTCATATCCCGTGCTGAAGTATCAGGTAAGGAGTGACCGTGCAATGCCCGCAATCGTTGGCTTCGTTAAAGTGATCAGCGTCGGCTCAAGCGCCGTCGTTCAGTTTGGCGATTCTGTCCAAATTTCCCCGTCAAGTTCATCCAAGACTTATGCTGGAGCAGGCTCCTTCTTAACAGGCGGCCTCACGAACTCCAACAACGCCGTCAGTGCAACGAATACGAACGATCCTGACTTCCAGGATAATACGCAGAATGAAGTGGCTACTGGAGTGAACGTCTAATGGCGATTACCGTTCATCAGACCATTACGATTCATCAGCTTAGGGTTGACAGTGTGGCGAACTCCTCCGTCCTGCAAGTCGGGACGGCGGGGTCCATATCGTCCTTGTCGCAGCTGTACAATTCAGGTGGATTTGCCGAGGCGGCGCCGCAGGTCGAAGAGAATCCTCTGAATTTCGTGCCGCTACCGAATCCACGTTAACGTTCGGAGGTGCCTATTGCCCATGCAGCCAAGCGATCAACAGCCGCTCACGCCGTGGCAGATGTGGAATCTGCTCAGCCAAAATATGCATAAGCTGCATTGCCAGCTGAATGAGCAGCAGGCCGTCATTATGAAGCTGAACAAGCAAATAGATATGCTAAATGCCCGCATCGAGATGGCTGAGAATAAACCGATGTATCATGTCGATACGATCCAATATCATTTTGACCAATTGAAGGTCGAGAAACTGGATGGCACGCTCAATATCGGGATGACGCCGCCAAGCGAAGAATTCGTCAAGGAAGTCGGCCAGCTCGTGCTGCCAAGCAACCCAAGCAACGGTAATGTCAGCGATGTCGTTGTGAATGATCCTGGCATGCTAGGCAAGACGCATCAGCAAATGAAAGCCCCAAGCCCGCAGAACGGCAAAGTCAATCACTTCCCGGCTCAGGGCGGCTGGGTCGGCGGTCCGCAGGATGTCATGCCCTCCGCCCCATTCCCGGAGATTCGGCGACAGGTCGATCTGTTCCTCGATCATACGGCCCCAGAACGGCTCAAAGCGATCGAGACAGAAATGACCATCCCGCTTGATGCGTATCATCGAAGACTGGTCATCGAAGATATCCGCAAGCAAATGAGCGCACGCATTCAGTTCTATATTGAACAAGAGACCAAGTCGCATAACGGAGCGCAAGCTGAAGGACAAAGCGGCTCAGGCACTGGCGCTGGCGCTGGCGAGTTCAACAAACCGAGCATACCGCAGACCGTTATCTCCAAGACAACACGTGATATCGAGATGGCGATGCGTAACTATATGAATAAGCTGCAGAGCAATGGCAGCTAGATAGGAGCCTAATAACTCATGCAATTAAATGTCGTCAATCACGTGCTCGCCGTCGGGAGCATTCAATTAACCGCTGTCGCGAGTGCCTCCATGCTTCAAATCGGAGATACCGAGCAGATTTCGCTCGTCTCCATGTTCGATACGCCGCCGGAGTCTGTCATCGTTGGACCGCTTGCGCCGCTGGAAGAGCCGGAAGGGTTTGAACGCGCTGAAGGCGAAGCGGACGTGTTCAAGAAGGAAACGCTGGAAGGGCTGGAGGCGCTGAAGAATCATGAATCTCCAGAAGCTTGAGAATCTTGAAGCCCAGCTTGAGGATTTCCCAGTCCGCACATCCGAGATTGGCGGTATCTACGTGAACACAGTAGGTACCGCCTCAGTCGTGCAGATCGGCGACCGCGCAGAGGTGAATGCTTCACTCCGCGCGCTTGCCGTTCAACGAGCTACGGACCACCTCATATCCGGTAAAGTCTATTTCGAGTCTTATGACATCTTCGACCGCGACACGCCAACATTATATCCACTTATTAATGAACTGGATCCCGAACCGGATGTTGTACGGACAACCAATTGCTTACCTACAATCAGCGTTGGCTGCATCGAGATCATCGCGATCAGTAGTGCGGCGCTGCTCCTCGTCGGCAACAGTCTTAAGATGAAGGGCGAAGCGAGAGTCAAGCATGTGCGGCAATTCGCTGTCTCGACACCTGTTCCGAGGATATACGATTCAGCGACCTAATTAGACGCTTGACATGCCAGGCGTATCTACCCGCATGAAACCCCCGATCCCTCCTAGGCGAATGTGCAAATACAAGTTCACCCGGTACAAACGTCCAATCGAATTAATAGAAAAGGCATATATTACAAATGTGATCAGAAACATCACAAAATAACCACTCGGGAGGTATGTACAGTGGGATACGGCGGTGTAGGTGGCGCAGGAATGGGATGCGGACCAGGCCTTCTTTGGACTAGTGCGGGCATTATTCTTGTACTCTATATTTTGTTAGTAATCGTTCTTCGTGGCGGTTTTATCTAACATCCTATTGCTCATAACAAGAACCGGTCCTGCCACAGATGGCAGGGCCGGTTTTTGCTTGTTCTTGTTTTTGCTTTGTTCTTGTTTTTACTTTTTCGCTTCAACTTCGTCCTTAAGCTGCTGAATGAAATCGGCGATCGACTTGGACCCGATATCGCCTTTCCCCCTCTGCCTCACCGCGACGTCATTCGACTGGCGCTCTGCTTCACCAAGAACGAGCATATATGGCACCTTCTCAAGCTGCGCTTCGCGGATCTTATAGCCGAGCTTTTCATTCCGATGGTCAATCTCCACGCGAAGCCCCGCCTCCTCCAGCTGCTGCTTCACAGAGATGGAATGATCAAGATCCTTCTCCGATACGGGAATGACCTTCACCTGTACGGGCGAGAGCCAGAGCGGGAATGCCCCCGCATAATGCTCTGTGAGGATGCCGATGAACCGATCGATCGAGCCATAGACGGCGCGGTGAATGACGACAGGGCGATGCTTCGCGCCATCCTCGCCGATGTAGGACAAGTCGAACTTCACCGGCATTTGGAAATCCAGCTGAATTGTTGCGCATTGCCAGCTGCGCTTCAACGCATCTAGGATGTGAAAATCGATCTTCGGCCCGTAGAACGCGCCGTCGCCTTCATTCACAAGGTAAGCGATGCCCCGATTATCAAGCACTTGCTGCAGCGAGGATTCCGCTTGATCCCATAGTTCCTGTGAGCCCATTGAATCTTCCGGACGAGTCGACAGCTCAATCCGGTAGGAGAACCCGAACACCGCGTAGATATCGTCAATGAGCGCAATAATCTTGCCGATCTCCTCCTCGATCTGATCGGGACGGACGAACAAATGCGCATCATCCTGGCAAAATGTCCGTACTCGCATCATGCCGTTCAACGCGCCGGAGAACTCGTGGCGATGCACCTGTCCGAACTCCGCGATTCGAATCGGTAGCTCGCGGTATGAATGCAAGCTGTTCTTGTAGATCAACATATGTCCTGGGCAGTTCATCGGCTTGAGCGCATAATTCGTCTCATCCACTTCAGTGAAATACATATTGTCCTTGTAATGATCCCAGTGGCCGGATTCTTCCCACATCCGCTGGTTCATCATGAACGGCGTGCGGACCTCATCATATCCTCGTCTGTTCTGCATCTCCCGAGAGAACTGCTCCAGCTCTGTCCGCAGCTTCATACCCTTCGGCAGATAGAACGGCATGCCTGGCGCTTCCTCCGAGAACATGAACAGCTCAAGCTCCTTGCCGAGCTTCCGATGATCCCGCTTCTTCGCTTCCTCAAGCAGCTGCAGATGCTCATCCAGCTGCGCCTTCTTCGGGAACGCTGTGCCGTAGATACGCTGCAGCACGGCATTGTCTGAATTGCCCCGCCAATACGCGCCAGCGACAGACTGCAGCTTGAACGCCTTAATTCGGCCTGTCGAGGGCAGATGCGGTCCTCTGCAGAGGTCTGCGAACTCCCCCTGCTCATAGATCGAGATGACTTCCGATTCCGGCAAGTCACGGATGAGCTCCAGCTTCAGCTGCTCGCCTTTGTTAGCGAAATACTCAAGAGCTTCCTCCCGGCTTACGACGCGGCGGACAATCGGTACATTTTGCTGAACGATCCGCTCCATTTCTTTCTCAATCGCCAGCAAATCCGCTGAAGAGAGCGGCTGCGCAATCGCAACGTCGTAGTAGAAGCCATCCTCGATGACCGGCCCGACTCCGAGCTGAACCGCCTCCTCGCCATAGATGCGCTTAATTGCCTGAGCCATTAGATGCGCTGTGCTGTGGCGGAGAATTCGAACCCCATCCTCATCCTCGAGCTCGATGATCGCAAGCTCACAATCTTCTTCCACGAGACTGCTGAGATCGACCAGCTTCCCGTTCACTTTGCCGGCTACGGCCTGCTTCGCCAAGGAAGCGCTAATTGATTTCGCCACATCCTCCGCCGATACGCCTGTTTCGTAGCTTCTTACCTTTCCGCTTGGCAGCTTTACATTTACGATGTTTCCCACCAGACTTCCTCCGTTTCAATTGATAAATTTGAACGCAAAAAAACGCACATGTCCATAAGGGACGAGTGCGTTCAGCTCGTGGTTCCACCCTAATTCGACCCTCGCGAGAGCGAATGCTCAAATAAGCGAGAGGTCCTTCTTAGCATCCGTTAACGGGGATGAGGGCGGCGCCGTTTACAACTGGGACACATAGTCGCCAAGGTTCCACGGCACGGCTGCAAAGGGGTAACTCCGATCTCAGGACAGAAGGAGCTTGCAGCAATCGCTCCTCTCTCTGTGCAGCCTGACGGAAGGGAATCATGTCTTTGGTTATCGCCTGATATACTGCTGTGCTCCATATTATATGTGGGTCTCTCAGAAAGTTCAAGAGGGAGTTTGCCTAATATTCTGAAAAGTGCTCCTAAAGCTCTTGCACAAAGAAGAACAGCAGCCAGAGCAATAATGCCCTGACTGCTGCTTTTCCTTGGTTAGATTACATCATTAAGCCTCAACACTTGCGGCTACGTGAGCCTCGGCCAAGAGCGCTTTATACTTCTGCGCATATCGTGTGACCGACTGCACATATGTCGCATGCGACCAGGTCAGCGGAGCAACTGACAGCGGACTGCCGTCGAGCGGATGCATCTGCTCGGGCAGCACGCCGCTCTCGAGCGCATTCTTCACGACCCATTCCAGCGTCTCGCGAGGCTTCTCCAGATCGGCGAGGCAATTCGCCGATTCGATCTCGAAGTTCGCCACCCACAGCGTACAGATAATCCAAGGATTACCTGGCACGTTATCAATGTCGCCAGATTGTTGGAAGTAATAATCGTTCGTATACCGCGCCGCGCCGCCTACATGCGTGCGAATGGACAGACCATGCTTGATCGCATTCATCGTGCTGATGACCCGCTCGTCATCAACCGGCAGTACGCCGAACTCCCAAATGCCGAACAAGCTGCTCTCCAGCGTCATATCCTTAACCCAGCGATTATCCTTCTGGATAAGCCCGCGCGCGAAGCGGCCAGTCTCCTCATCCCACAGATGGGTGAGCATCGCCTGCTTGATCGAATGCGCGGTCGAACGGAAATGATCGCTGCGCTCATAATCGCCGAACAGCTCCGTGAAGAACGCAGCCGCGATCAAGCCGCCGTATACCGATGCGACGGTATACGTCCAGATGCCGTACCGTTCCTCCCACAGATCATAGCTTGGCTTCGGAAGCGACAAGGTGTAATCCATGTATTGGCTGAGGAATGCGGCGCTCTTACGAATCAGATTGTTATAGAGCGACTGCGGCAGCTCGATGACTTGATGGCGCGTGTAGTCCTTCCACAGCGCGAACAGCACAAGCGCCGTTTCGTCCTCCTGAATCGGCAGCCTCCGGCTTCCTTGCACAATGTATGGATGCCAGCTGGAGCCGACTGTGCCATCCGGATTGTACTTGTGGAACAAGTAGCCCTCCGGCGATAACGTCTGGGCGCAGAATTGGAAGAAAGGCGCGATGACGCTCTGGAAGCCCGCCGCCGACATGGCATCCGCGATTAGCGCACCGTCGCGAGGCCACATGTAGCTGTAATGATCACGGTTGTACTGGAGAATATCCGTGTCATTCGCTGCAATAATGGCTCCGCGTTCATCCGTCTGCGTCCGAACGAGCAGCAAGCTGAGCCGGAACAACCGAGCCACCTCCGGCGTCAGATCGCCGAGATTATGTTCCGCGCGCTGCAGCCAATGGTTCCAGTAAATAACGATGCGGCTGAGCAGCTTCTCCGGATGGCTGTCCTGCACATATTGGTCCAGCTTCTTCACCGCTTCCAGATCACTGCCGATGGACATCCAGTAGTAAACCGTCTGTTCCCCGCCAGGCTGAACGACCGTGCGGAAGCTGATCGTACTGTCGACAGACCCCTGGGCAATCGAGTTGCCCATCAAGTTGCCGTCCTCGGCGTCACGCCAAGTGCCCTCGGCCGAGTGGAACCGCTTGATGCCAGTCGTATACTGCATCATGCCGCCTTCATCCGAGAAGCCGTTGAACATGAAATACGACGAGCGCTTGTAATGATACAGCGTGTGATTATCTGGATAATAGGCCGCGGTATCGCCGACTTCCGAGCCGTCTATCATCAAGTCCTGATGAAAGAACAATCTCACTTCACGCGAATCACCCGCAAGGTTGCGAATGACAACTCGCTTCATGTAGATGCATTCCCGCTGGTGAATGCCGTCATTCATATGCAGCTCAATCGCAAGCCGATCATTGCGTGCGATGACATTCGTGACAAGCGAGTCCGCGATGTAGCCAAGCTCGAACTTCCAATCCGGGTCTTCTAGCCAGGAGAATTGGCCAGCTACCCAAATGCCAAGCCTGCAATATTGACCGCCGACATGATTCAGCTGTCCAACGAATGGATAGTAAATATCCCGAATGTAACAGTTGCGATCTAGGTTGATCAGAATTTTACCGTTGCCGATTACGAGGTGACGGGCCATGGCTGGCGCTCCTTTCTATGTGGCGAAATCGTGGTGTAAAGCGACATGTAAGCTTTCGCGGAGCGGGTCCAGCTATAGTCTTCCTTGGCGCTGTTCGAGACAATTTGCTGCCATGCCGCTTCATCCGTATAGAAGCTGATTGCCCTTCTAATCGTGTGAAGCATGTCGTGCGCGTTATAATTCACAAAGCTGAAGCCATTACCTTCCCCAGTATATTCGTTATAGGCAAGTACAGTGTCTTTCAATCCTCCGGTTTCCCGAACAATCGGGACGCTGCGGTATCGAAGCGCTAGCAATTGGCTAAGTCCACAAGGTTCGAATTGCGACGGCATCAAGTACATATCGCTGCCTGCATAGATGCGGCGGGCGAGTCCATCGTTAAATCCGAACCAGGTCGCCACTTGTCCCGGACGCTCGGCCTCCGCCCTGCGAAACAAATCCTCATACTTCACATCACCGGAGCCAAGCACGACGAGCTGCACATCCTCCTGCACAATTTCATTGAACACAGCTGCGATCAAATCGAAGCCCTTCTGATCGACGAGCCTTGAGACGATGCCGATGAGCGGCGTCTCCTCCGACTCTCGCAAACCGAGCTCACGCTGCAGCGCCACCTTGTTCTTCTGTTTGCGCGCAAGCGAGCCGCGGTAAGGGAATGGAATGGCCCCGTCATTCATGGGATCGAACAAGTCGGTATCAATCCCGTTGACGATGCCAACGAGATCTTCGCTGCGATGCCGCAGCAATCCGTCCAGCCGTTCTCCGTAGTACTCTGTTTGTATCTCCTGCGCATAAGTCGGGCTGACGGTCGTGAGCTTGTCCGCGTAACGGAGGCCGCCGAGCATACAATTGCCGGCTCCGTAGAACTCGATGCCTTCCGAGAAGAATAGCTCTTCTCCAGCATTCATCAGGTCCTGAAATAACTCTTTCCCGAATACCCCTTGATACTTCAAATTGTGAATCGTATATACCGTCGCGATATCCGCGCAAGCCGGATCGAACCGATATCTGGTCTTGTGCAGGAACGGGATGAGACCGGTCTGCCAATCATGGCAGTGAATAATCTCCGGATGGAAATCAAGATGGTACAGCGACTCCATGACCGCGTAGCAGAAGAAGATGAATCGTTCTGCATCGTCTCCATAGCCATAGAGGACACCACGTTTAAAATAATGTTCGTTGTCGATCAAATAATAGACGACGCCGTCCAGCTCTGCTTTGAGCAAGCCGCAGAATTGTTCCCGCCAGCCGATTCGTACCGTGAAGGTAGCAATCGTCTCGAACTGCTCAAGCAGCGCGGCAGGAATGAGCTCATACTTCGGAATAATGACGCGAACGTCTGCCCCCTTGGCATTTAATGCTTTCGGGAGCGCGCCGGCTACATCGGCGAGACCGCCCGTTTTCACGAGCGGCACCGCCTCTGATGCTACAAACAATACTTTCATCGTATGGGTTCACCTCTTCTTCTATCGCTTATAAAGCTTCTATCTCTCTAACATTGCAGCGGATCGGTACAGCATGAACGACTTAGATAACCTTTCTTTTAGTAGCAAGAAAGGGTGACACCTCGGCGCCGCGCAGCTCACGGCTGCGCTCTACTGTTACATCTTTATCAAGAATGACATGGTCTACGATGCTGTTCTCGCCGACAATTCCGTTCTGCATAATAATGCTATTGCGTACAACCGCTCCTTTGCGGACATGCACGCCCCTAAACAAAATACTGTTAATCACCGTCCCCTCAATGATGCAGCCGTTCGCAACGAGCGAATTGCTCGTCTTCGCACCTTCAGCGTAGCGCGCAGGCGGTTCATCCTTGACCTTCGTATAGATCGGACCCGGCTCGAAGAACAAGCCCTTCCAGACATCAGGACGCAATAGTTGCATGCTGTTCTGATAGTAGCTCGTCAGTGTGTTCACGACGCCGAGATAGCCTTCATAGACATAACTCTGGATATGAAGCCGGTCGAGACGCGACATAATCGCATGGCGCACGAGGTGATCCTGCCCTTGCGCGAGCGAGCTGTCTACAATCTCAAGCAGCAGTTCTTTCTTCATCAAGTACATCTCCATCGAGATGAGATCGGTATTCAAGCGGCCGTAATGGTCCTGCATCGAAGTAATCCGGCCTTTCTCGTCGACTTGCACTTTACGTGCTTTACCGCCGAGCAGGTCGTTTTGTCGTTTGCAGACTACCGTAATGCTCGCCCCGCTTGCTTTATGTGAAACTAGCAGTTCCTCGAAGTCAATATTACATATCATATGGCTGCGCGTAACGAGCACATACTCTTGTGAACTGCGCGTAAAATAATCGCGGTGCTGATAGAAATGGTACAGATCGCCGCGGCGCACTTCATTCACATCGTCCGTCACCGGCGGCAGAATAAACAGTCCGCTCTGACGGTGATGCAAATCCCAATGCTTGCCGGAGCCCAAATGGTCAATTAAAGAACGGTACTTCGTCTGCGCGAAGACCGCTACCTTCGAAATCCCGGAGTTCACCATGCTCGAGAGCATGAAATCTATTAACCGATAACGCGCCCCGAACGGCACGGTAGCAAGGCAACGGCTTGCCGTCAACGTCTCCATTTCGTCCGCTTCATGAATGAGATTGATGACACCTAGTATGTTGGAGTTCATAGCTACTCTACCTCCTGCAACGATTGGTTAGCCGCAACAAATTCATCACTGCCGATTACCGTAACGCTCTCTCTGCTTGGATCACCAATGACGACACCATCCGCAATGATGGCATTCTCGCCGATGATCGCTTTGTAGATTCGCGCTCCCTTCCCGATCTTCACGTTCGGCATGATGACCGATTCATACACTTCGCTTTCTACTCCCGCCTGTACGCCGTAGAACAACACCGACTTGTGCACAAGCCCTTCGATAATGCAGCCCTCGGTAATGAGCGAATCGTAGATTTCCGCCGTCGATGCCGAATAATGGGCAGGACGATTCGGATTGACGGAATAGATGCGCCAATTCTTATCATTCAAATTCAGTACCGGCTTCTCGGACAATAGATCCATATTCGCTTCCCAGAGGCTCTCTAGGGTACCGACATCCTTCCAATAGCCCTTGAAGGTATACGAGTTCAGCCTTACGCCATCCTGCAGCATTGCTGGAATGATATCCTTGCCAAAGTCATTGCTGGAGCTGCGGTTCGCTTCATCACGAATGAGGTACTGCTGCAGCACAGGCCATGAGAAAATATAGATACCCATCGAAGCCAGGTTGCTCGTCGGCACCTTCGGCTTCTCTTCGAACGCTGTAATCAACCCTTCATCGTCGACATGCATAATGCCGAAACGACTCGCTTCCTTCAAGCTGACCTCGATGCACGCGATCGTCACATCTGCTCCGCGCTCCTCATGCTCCTGGAGCATAAGCTCGTAGTCCATCGTATAAATGTGATCGCCTGAAATGACAAGCACATAATCCGGGTCGTACCGGTCGATGAAGCCCATGTTCTGATAGATCGCGTTCGCTGTGCCTTTGTACCACATACCGCCCTTCTGCTTCACGTAAGGCGGAAGGATAGCCATGCCGCCATCACGTCTGTCCAATCCCCACGGACTGCCGATCCCAAGATAAGTATTCAGGATGAGAGGCTGATACTGCGTCAGTACACCGATTGTGTCAATCCCCGAATGAGTGCAATTGCTGAGAGTAAAATCGATAATTCGGTACTTCCCGCCAAAATGAACCGCCGGCTTCGCCAAATCTTTCGTCAGCACGCCGAGTCGCTTCCCTTCTCCGCCGGCTAGAAGCATAGCCACCATCCGTTTTCTGCCCATGTACGTTCTCTCCTTCTTAACTGCAACGGCTTGCTGCAGTTCGTGTAATGATGAGTTCCACCATTTAGTGCAATACGGCGTTCTCTTGGTTGCGGCGAGGTTCCCCTTTTGCAAAAATAAACAATTGAAACGAAAGCGGCGGAAGATCAAGCGTGATGCTGCATGGCCTTCCTTGCCAAGGTGACTTGTTGCTATGATAAACTTTCGTGGAATCAGCAGTTGATAAACTGCCGCCGAAAGATGCCGCTTCACTATGCAGAGCAGTCCGGTAGCGACCCGGTTTCGGAACACCAATGCGGTATTCGGGATAGTGGTGATACGAGAAATTGCACACAATGATCGAGAACTCATCCTCCGCATGGCCGCGGCGCATGAAGATGATGATGCTCTGTGCTGCGTTATGTACATCAATCCATTCGAAACCGCCGGGATCGCAGTCGCGCTCCCATAGCGATGGAGTCGCGCTATATCTATCATTCAAGGACTTTACATAGTCATGCATCGCCCCGTGCAACTCATAATCTAGCAGCATCCAATCTAGCGATTCGGCATCCTTCCATTCGTCAAACTGCCCCCATTCGCCGCCCATGAAGAGCAGCTTCTTGCCGGGATGCGTCATCCAGTAGCCGTAAAATAATCGGAGCTGAGCGAATTTCTGTTCATACGTGCCTGACATTTTGTTAAGGAGAGACCGCTTGCCATGGACGACTTCGTCGTGCGACAAGGGCAATACGTAGTTTTCGGAAAAGGCGTACATTAGTGAAAATGTAACGAGGTTGTGGTGGCGCATCCTCTCATTGGGATCCAGCGCCATATAACGAAGCATGTCATTCATCCAACCCATGTTCCACTTGAAGTTAAAGCCAAGACCGCCCATGTATGTAGGTGAAGTGACTGCAGGCCAAGCGGAAGAATCTTCGGCAATCATAAGGGTATTAGGGTAGTACTGGAATACAACTTCGTTTAGTCGTTTGAGGAAGCGAAGGGCATCGGTATTCTCCGTGCCGCCAAAAGCGTTGTAGGTGTAAAGCTCAGGTGGTTTATCAAAGTGAAGATCAATCATGCTGGCTACAGCATCGACCCGAAGGCCGTCAATGTGGAAGACATCCATCCAGAATACGGCATTCGAGATGAGAAAGCTCTGCACTTCCGTGCAGCCAAAGTCAAAAGCAAGTGTGCCCCATGAAGGCTTCTCTGCCCGCTTCAAGTCCTTCCCTTCGTAAATCGGCGTCCCGTCGAATTCTCTGAGGCCATGGTCGTCTTTGCAGAAATGTCCGGGCACCCAGTCGAGAATGACGCCTATGCCCTTCTGATGGCAGCGATCAATAAGCATCATCAATTGCTCCGGGGTCCCATATCTGCTCGTGGCTGCGTAATAGCCAGTCGTTTGGTAGCCCCAAGATTGGTCAAGCGGATGCTCGGTAATGGGAAGCAGCTCAATATGCGTGTATTTCATCTCCACGACGTACTCGACGAGCTCGTCAGCCATCTGCTCGTAAGTCCAGAACAGCTCCTTCCCATTGTTGCGCCAAGAACCCAGATGCACCTCATAGATGAGCATCGGTTCATGATAAGGGCTGTCTTCTAGCTTACGCTGATGCCAGTCTCCATCATTCCATTTATAATCGAATAGTTCTGTAACAATTGAAGCGGTGCTAGGCCTAAGCTCTGACGCGAACGCATACGGATCGGACTTCAGCAGCCGTTGTCCTGCCATAGTGAATATCTCATACTTATAAGCGGCGCCTGCGCCGATATCAGATATGAATAGACTCCATACGCCTGTTTCGCCAATCAGCTCCATACGATGCAATGCGCCATCCCACTCATTGAAGGAGCCAGCAACATTGACCTGCTTCGCACCAGGCGCCCATACTGTAAACCGAACGCCAGTCTTGCCTTCAAGCTGCACGATGTGCGCGCCGAAAGTTCGATAACTATGGAAATAATTTCCTTTGTTAAACAGATATAAATCGCGCGTGGATAATCCAATTGCAGCAGCATTCGCCATATACGGCAAGCACCTCCCAAAATACAGCTTTTTGCGGATAAAAAGTCACCTTTATTAGCACTAGCGCGATTTTATTCCATTATACACGGCATTTTCATAAATCGCACTATATTTTCAGAAAATTTTGATTCTTCTTTAAGTGTTTGTAAAGGGGCTGCCTGAACGTGGTGCCCAGGTCGTCGCCTTGACTTCACCAACGCAATATCGCTAAGATGGATTCGGTGTAAAAATTGACCAGGAGGTGCTACTCTTGAATTCATTTTCATTTCAAAACCAGACCAAAATCGTTTTCGGCAAAGACACGGTAAGCCAGCTCGCCAGCTTGGTTGCACCGTTTGGTAAAACGGTTCTGCTCGTCTATGGAGGCGGCAGCATTAAACGCAGCGGTTTGTATGATGATGTGCTTGCTCAGTTGAATTCGATTGGCGCTAAAGTTGTTGAATTGTCCGGCGTAGAGCCTAATCCGCGTCTAACGTCCGTAAATAAAGGCATTGAATTGTGCCGCAGCGAGAAGGTCGATCTGATTCTGGCCGTCGGCGGCGGCAGCGTTATTGACGCAGCGAAGGCGATTGCGGCAGGTGCGGTTCATGATGGCGATGTATGGGATTTCTTCATGCAGAAGGCGCAAATCCAGGACGCTCTTCCGATAGGCACGATTCTGACGCTTTCGGCAACCGGCTCGGAGATGAACGGTAACGCTGTAATCTCGAACTGGGAAACGAAGCAGAAGCGAGCATTCGGCAGCCAGCATGCCTACCCGCGCTTCTCCATTCTCGATCCAACGCTAACCTTCTCTGTTCCGCGCGACCAAACCGTCAACGGAGTCGTAGACATTATGTCGCACGTCTTCGAGCAATATTTCACGCTCACGGAGAACGCGCCGCTTCAAGAGCGCCTCTGTGAATCCGTGCTGCTCACCGTTATTGAGAATGCAGAGAAGGCACTCGAGAACCCGAACGATTACGACGCGCGAGCGAACTTGATGTTATGCGGCACGATGGCTCTGAATGGCGGCTTGATCAGTGTCGGCACGCAGAACGACTGGGCTTCGCATGGCATAGAACACGAGATTAGCGCTATCTACGACATTCCGCATGGATCTGGCTTGTCCATCGTGTTCCCGAACTGGATGAAATATGTGTACAAAGAGCGGATCGACCGCTTCACGCAATATGCGGAGCGAGTATGGGGAATCGAACGTGGAGCGAAGTCCGATGAGGAACTGGCGCTTGCCGGCATCGAAGCCACTCGCGAGTTCTTCACCCGCATAGGAGCTCCTGCGACGCTCGCGCACTACGAGATCGGCAAAGACAATCTCGATGTCATGGCCAAAGAAGCGGTGCTATTCGGACCGCTCGGCAACTTCAAGAAGCTGCAACAAGAGGATGTTAGGCAGATTCTTGAATTGGCGCTGTAATTGTAGCGTTAGATGGGACAGTAAACAAGAAAGGTCGTTCCTTACGGAACGACCTTTCTTCAGATTGTAGAGAAACCCTGTCAATTATCGGTAGCGTGCCGGAGCTGAGCGTACAATCTCAGCAATTAATTCGGCGGATTGCTTGCTGAGCGGCGCTGAGAGAGAGGGAATGAGCTCTTTTAGCAGGGAAAAATCGCTCCGCGCTCGGATTTTCAGCGACGAGAGAGGAAATACCCGCTCTCGTCGAGCGAAAATAGCGAAAACAGGTGCTGAGAGAGGAAATAATCTCTCTCAGTGGAGGAGCGAGCGCGAGAAGTGGGTTGTAAGATGTTGTAAGATCGAAAACGATCGCTTAGCACCACGGGGTGAAACTGAGAGAACATATACGTACTCTCAGTATCCAAATTGCGCTGAAAGCCCTCTGAGAGAACATATACGTGCTCTCGCAAAAAAATCGGCCGATGCTGCTCTGAGCGTACAGAAAAGGCCGCCCCTCAGATAGGAACGACCTTCTCACAAACTTATAAAGTAACAATTGCAGCACTAATCACTAGAACCCGTCTTCGCGCGGATCAGCATGCTTGCTGCTGCCGCTGGCGCTGCCCGTGAACCGTTTCCGGTAAGAGAGCGGCGTAATGCCGACATGCTCTGCGAACGACCGCGAGAAATGCGGCGTCTGCTTGAATCCGGTCTCATCCGCGATACGCGAAATCGGCCAATTCGTCTTCATCAGCATGAGCTTCGCTTGGTCCATCCGATAAGAGAGCAAATATTGCTGCGGCGTACAGTCGAACACATCGCTCATACAACGCGCGATATAGTTAGGATGTAGTCCCAACACTTCGCCGAGCTTGCCGTTCGTCACTGTTGTCCGGAAATGCATTTTCAGATAAGCAGCGGCCTCTTCCGCAACCGCAATCGGCGCTTTCGCCGCATCGCTTCGCCAACCTTCATCGAACACCTGCAAGAGATGCAGGAACCATTGCTGACGCTGCCAGAACGCGGCATGCGACGTGCCAAGCGCGGCTTCATGCAGCTTCCCGAACAGCGTTATCACTTCTTCCGGATACGAGAATGACATCGTCTTCGGCAACCGGATCGCATATGAATAATAATCGCCGCGGAGCGTGCCGCAGTTGATATCGCTTAGCTCTTCCCACGGTCCTGCAGTTTGGAAATGCACCCAATCGAATACAGTTTCCTCTGTGCAAGGCTTTGTCGGATAATGCCATTTGTCCGGCCTTAGAATGAGCATCTGGCCAGGGCCGACTTCCCAAGTTTGAGTTTCCTCGCCAACATACAGCTTCCCGCTATGAACGAATAACAGATCGAACACGCCGATATTCCGGCGGTTCGGGTGTTCGCCGCCAGGCTGATATGTAGTTCGGTTGGACTCAATAAAATAAGGCAGCGGCGGAGATAAAAATGTAAGCAGTGGTTCCGACGACAAGAGAGAAGCCTCCTACAAAAATAGTAACGTCCGTATAGTTTAGCAGACAATTGACAAAGGAGATATAGCCAATTGATACTATTCACCTTCCGTTACGGTTATACGTCTTTTTGATTCATACCCGCACAATCAGCGCTGCTGTTCGCGAAGAGCAGCTGCAGTCTGTTTGCCGGCTCCACGGATGCTGGACAGCTGCGTTGCCAAGAACAGAATGAACATGAGCAGCACTAGACCAATACCAATAACGGAGCCGTTCACGGATACATGCATTTGGCTCAGCGTTAGATAAATGCACAAGCCGGTGACCGTAAGAATGTTCTCGCTGAAATTCTGAACGGCAATTGTTTTGCCGGAGCCGATAAGGGATTTGCCTTCCTCCTGCAGCATCGTATTGAGCGGAATGACGAAGATTCCGCCGAACAAGCCGATCAGGAAGAGCAGCACAATCGTCAGCCAAAGCTCGTATGTGAGAGATGCCACCATAACAGAAGCGACCATGAATAAGCCAAAATAGAATCCTCGGTGCAGCTTGCCTGCCGGTACGAAGCGCGGCGTCAAGAAAGCGCTGCAGACGACCCCGATCGCCGTAATGCCGATCATCATCGACTGCTGATCGGTGTCTTCGATGCCAAGATTAAGCGGCAGCCAAGCGATTAGCGCAATGCGGAGCACCGCGGCCGTCAGCCAGAATGAGCCTGTGCCGATCAGAGAGAAGCGAGCCCGCGGATTGCGGAACAACATGGCGACATCGCGAAGGAACTGGATTGCTTCCGGGCCATACCGAAGCGACTTGTTGCCTGCCCGTGCCGGAATGATGAACGTCATTAGCAGAGACAATAGATAAACGCCGAGACAAGTTAGAATCGCCGGCATATCCGAGTTCTCCGCCAAGAAGCCGCCCGCTATCGTACCGAGCAGGATAGCCAATATCGTGGAGCCCTCCACCTTCGCATTCGCTCGGAGCAATTCGTCCTCCGTGGATGTAAGCTCGGTCAAGATGCCGTACTTACCTGGCGAATAGACGACCGCGCCAATGCCGACAAACATATAACAGAGTGCCGGAGGCAAGCCGAACAACAGCATCGCGATCCCGATCGCTTTCAGAATATTGCCGAGCAGGAGCACTTGCGATTTCGCATTTTTATCCGCGAAAGCACCGACAATCGGCGCAAGAACGACATAAGCGCAAAGAAAAGCGATCTGTATGTAATTGACCGCAATATCAGGATTCGCCACCCCTTGGCGCTTAACCATTCCAACGATGAGGAAGAAGTTCAAATTATCCGCGAACGCACTTAAAAACTGCGTGAGCACCACCGTATTCAGCGGCGACAATAACCGTTTCATCCCATTAGTTCCCCTTCCTGTTTGGAGCCATTACTCAAATCATCATTTTCTCATCATATACCATTTCCCTCCCGGACATAAAGTTACAAAAAAAAGAACGGCATGAGGGAGGCAATACCGCCCGCACATACCGTTCTTGCTGTTCTGCTCTTGTCGTACACTCGTAAATTATCTGCGCCTCGACACCCGTCCAAATCCGACTCTAGTCTTCGGCTTGGACTTCTTCGGAGGTGAGTACCAGCTTGATTTCTTGTCACCGTCAGAGCCTCGCGTGATCTTGCCGGATGACTTCGGAGGGGCTTTGTTAAATATGCCGCCTTCGCCTACCCTGCTCGTATCCGCATTCTTCGAACGTTTGAAGATCGAACCGGTCCGGTTCACCGTCATCGGCGGGATTGCTTTCTTCTCCTGGGTCGTCGGCGCGTGGTAGCTGCCTGACTTCGGCTTGTAGGTATCACGGTTATCGTAGCCGCGGTAAGTGCCATGCCCGTACCGCCCATTATCGAACAGATCGCTCAGCAGACTCGCAATTAAATACCCTTCCAGGAAGCTGGAGCTGTAATTGTTGCGGACATATTCCTTCGAATCAACCTCGATGAGCGTATCCTCTGGCTTCTTCGCATCCTGCTGAAGATGAATGATCTTGTCCGAATAGACGAGAAACATATGATCCGTCTTCTCCGGCGATTGCTGCTGTGGCTTCGACTCATCGACGAGCGCCTTCGCTACATCCGGAACGCTCACGCCGGCAGCACGGTACACATAGGAGGTCTGCGAGCCGCTGCCATTAACCGATTCGAGCGGATATTTCTCTTGAATCGTCTCCGTAATGCCGCAAGCGGCAAGCAGTGGGAAGATCAATGAGATGACAAGCAATATTTTGATCAAATAAGAACGATGAATTCGCACTTTAGCTCATCCACTCCTAACTGCCGCGGAGAACGCGCACATCGGCTGACAGCACATCTTCACCTTCGTACAGCATGAACCTGCCGTCCTGCCACTCAATGCGCAGCAGCTTCATGTCATCGGACTGAAACTGCCACACGTACTGCTCTCCGCCCTGTCTAAACGGCGTTCGTCCGGCCGTCACGACCAAACCGGAATATTGCTCCTCGAGATAGAACATCCGTCCATCAAGCTCAAGCTCTGTCGGCACCTCTTCGACGGAATCAAGTCTGCCATCGATATCCGCATAGAGCGTGAACTCTGTCCGTTCCCTCTCCTCAATGGCCAGGTAACGGATTGCTGAGCCATCCTGCAGCGTCAGCACAACGATGTTCCGCTGCCGGTTATGGAGACGGCCAACCACTTGATACGTCACGAGCGACACTTCACATACATCGCCAGGTCCGATCGTCAACATACTCTTCTCCGCGCGAGGGGGCTCTGGCTTCGCCATAATATTCTTTATCCGTTTGAATAAACTCATGTGTTAGGACTCCCTAATGTTCAAGATTATAAACATGCGCCGATTACGAGCGCTCCTGCTATATGAAGCGAACCCGCGAGCAGTGCGTGCGACATCTTGCCATCCTTCGTGCCTTCGCCCAGATCAAGGGAAACCGTCGTCCTAAGCGCGATTTCAACCAAGCTCTCGATAAGCAGTAGAATGACGAAAGAAATGACAGATGCGAGCAATGCGTCACCGAGATGGCTCGAGCTTGCAATGGACTGCGCCAGGATATACGCTTGCGCGAGCAGCTTCATGATGAAACGGCTCGTCACCGCCACATTTCCCTTCTTAATTTCTTCCAAGTCCTTGTATCGGGTGAAAAATGAATCGACGGCCATCAACACGATCAGCAGCACCGCACCTGCGCCTGTCCATACCAGAATGCCTACCATCTCATTCAACGTCATCGGAATGATCCTCCATCATCAATATGTGAGTTCATGTACCCTGCAAAGAAAAAACGCCGCCAGGCGCCCTGGTATGACCCAGTCTCCCTGCAGACGTTCTTCCTTCGCAAGCTTCAAGCGTTACTCTTTGTTCTCGTACTTCTTCATCAGCGCAGCAAGCTCATCATCAACTTCCTTGTTCTTGCCAAGCGCTTCAAATTCATCGTCAAGCGATTTCGCCTTGCTGTTCATTTCATTGCTTGCTTCCGCCTGCGCCTCAGCCTGGAGCATCTTCTCTTCCATCCGCTTCAGACCAGCCATTGCCGTGTCGGAGCTGAAACCAGCCATCGACTTGTTAATGTCCGCTTGCGCCTTCGCTGCCTGATAACGCGCCACAAGCGTCTCGCGCTTGTTCTTCATCTCAGTCAGCTGGCTGCGCATTTCGGATAGCTTTCCACGCAGATTGTCGGCAGCAGCCTTGTTCTGATCGAAGCTTGCCTTGTACTCATTACGCTTCTGCTCGGCAGATTTCTTCTCTTCCAGCGCGCGGCGAGCTAATTCGAGGTTCTGAAGCGATGCAGCCGTATGCGCCTGCTCTTCGCGCTTCGCTACGAGTGCGTCTTGCTCCTCATACAATTGTTTGAATTTCTTCTCAATCGCAATTTGCGAAGCTACAGCTTTCTCTGCGTCCTCGAGATCTTCCTGCATATCGCGGATGTACTGGTCAGTCAGCTTAATCGGATCCTCTGCTTTCTCAATCATTGCATATACGTTCGACAAAGTAAGATCTCTCAATCGTTTAAATACAGACATGGTTCATGTTCCTCCTCGAAAATGTTGATCGTCTTTCGTTCATGCTTTCTAATACGACACATCCGAAATAGATGTTTCAAATTTATTTATTTCTTTTATTATAACCGATTCCTGCAAGAATGTGGCAATTGCATCTGTTTGTATTTGGACAACACAAAAAGGAGATTCTCCGCCAGCTGTCGGAGAACCTCTTTCTTCCTTCGAATAGGAGAAGCGAATGAAGCCATTTTACAGCGCAGCTCTCAATCACCAACAAGCGCATGCGATGGCTGCCGGCTAGATGCTGCGACCGCTGGCGTCGGCGAAGGGGTTTTATACGCATTCTCCCCTTGCAAGCTGATGTCGAGTCCGACCTCCTCTTGATCTTTGGCAACACGAAGCGGTACAAAGACGCTGATAAACTTCAACAGTACGTAGGTGCCGACAGCTGCGAGCGCGATCGCCACACCAACATCGAGCAGCTGAATCAGCAACTGCTTCGGATTGCCGAAGAGCAGTCCGTCATTGCCGGCCGGATTGACCGATTTGCTGGCGAAGATGCCAGTCGCAATCGCTCCCCAGATGCCTCCTAAACCATGCAAGCCAAATACATCAAGCGTATCGTCGTAATTGAAGCGAGATTTGAGAAAATGAACGCCAAAGTAACAGACGATGCTCGCCACAGCGCCAATCGGAATGGAAGAGGCGACGGAGACGAATCCCGCTGCCGGGGTAATGGCAATGAGACCGGCAATAACGCCAGTGACGGTGCCAACAAGCGTCGGCTTGCCGCGTTTGTACCACTCAATCGCCATCCACGCGATACCGCCAGCTGATGCAGCCATATGCGTCGTTGCGTAGGCGAGTGTTGCCAAAGAGCCTGAAGCAAGCGCGCTGCCGCCGTTGAAGCCCATCCAGCCGAACCACAGCGACATGCCGCCAATGAAGAACAAGATGACATTGTGCATGGATTCCTTCTGATGCGGAAACCCTTCGCGAGGTCCAATCATGAGCGCTACGACAAGTGCGCTGACGCCTGACAGAATATGAACGACAGTCCCTCCGGCAAAATCAAGCCCGCCCAGTTGCATCAGCCAGCCGCCACCCCACGTCCAGTGAGCCATTGGCGCATATACGAAGATGACCCACAGCACCGAGAAGATCACCCATGCTGATAGGCGAATCCGTTCTGCTGCGGCACCGGAAATCAGAGCAACGGTTATTGCGGCGAACAAACACTGGAAGATCGCGAAGATGAAATGCGGTATGGTCATCGTACCTGCCGGGTCTCCGCTCACCCCGCTGAACATGGCAAAATCAAGCTTGCCAATCAAGCCAGCCGCATCAGGACCGAAGGCGAGCGTGTAGGCGCACAGCACCCATACGAGGCTAACGACGAGCATGCTGCTCAAGCTGTACATCATCGTCGAGAGCACATTGCGCGAGCTGACCATGCCGCCGTAGAACAGCGCAAGGCCCGGGACGAACATGAACATGACGATGGCAGAGGAAATCAACATCCAAGCGGTATCGCCTGTATCTACGACAGGCGCCGCAGCTTCCTCTGCAAACACGGAGGTCATCGTTAAACACCATAGTGCAATAACCGCTAATCCAATTCGGACCGCCAACGACAACGATAAGTAACCCTTCCTTCTATTCATCCGCATCGCCTCCATCTTCTACATGACAACGAATGTCGCAATTCCAATAAGTATGGACAGCACGGATACAGCTGCTTTCAACCGTGCTTTGTGAGTCCTTTCCGACTCGCGCTGTTTCGCCATCCGGTATAGCATCCTGCAAGCGCAGTAGATCGCGATGCCGTTAAGGATTATTAACACTGCGCTCAACCACGACAGCGAGCTGCCTGCGCCAGTCATGGACGAAGGCATGGACATGGACATGTTCATCGCCATCGACGAGTCCATCTTATGCTGATGCGCATGTTGCATCGCCGCTGCTCCTAAGCCAATACCGGCAAGAGCTGGAGCAAGCAGCAGATGAACACCATGAATGAGCAGCATGAGTGCAACCGGAACTGTCGACAAGGCGAACAAGCGGTTCTCTTCTTCTTTTATAGCTGCGCGGCTATGGCTATGGCTCTCGTTCATCCATGCCCCTCCCTTGAGCAGCACGTATCCCCTGCGCTTACAGCTGTCTTCTTCACTGTCGAAGGTACGTCAAGCGCTGGGCTGCAGTTGAAGAAGCCGCTTGGTTTCAGCAGAAATCCGGTATACGCCGTAGGCATGACCGGCCAATCCTCCGGACGAGGAATATGATTGTGCCCCATGGTGTACCAGACGACGATGTCCGAATTCTCAACGGAACGGTTCTGCTTCGACCACTTCGCCAAGCCGTCACCGCCCGCATGCTGATTCGGATATTTGCCAGCCGCATACATTTCCTCCGGATCATACGGTGTCACCCACATGTGGTGCGTAATGAATCCGGCGCGCTTGATGAGATCG
The DNA here is from genome assembly GCF_056269245.1 of Paenibacillus sp. J31R98. Taxonomy (NCBI): domain Bacteria; kingdom Bacillati; phylum Bacillota; class Bacilli; order Caryophanales; family Paenibacillaceae; genus Paenibacillus; species Paenibacillus sp. J31R98. The sequence goes on along the minus strand of NZ_JBWDNO010000001.1, from coordinate 482,970 downwards.
GACTCCGGTGCGGCGAAGGGGAAGCAGTTCTCGCCGGGGACGATTTTGTAACCGACGGATTGGTTCATATCGTTCTTTACATTGTCGTTCACGAACTTCCAGTAGCGCGCCGTCTCCAGCTTCAAGTCCCGCACCGCTTCACTCTCGGTCGCTAACACGGTCGACTTTGCCATGAATGCGTTGCTCATCGGGTTCTCAGGTCCAAGCGGAGCAGGCACCGTATCGACCTCGTAAACCGAGTTCTCGTTCCCGTCAATCTGAAGGTCAAGCCGCACATTGAAGAAATGCTGATGATTCGGCGCATAGAGTTCAGGCGCTACCATCGTGCCATATAATGGCTTCTCGCCTTCGGTCAGACAGCCGACAGACAGAATGCCGGTCAGCTTCACTTGAAATTCGATATTGCCGTCCTGATAGAAATACCAGAAGAATCCATATTCATAATTAGCGACCGTTGAAATCGACGAAATAACGAGCCTGCGTGAACGTCTAACCTCGACCTCATTCGTACGCCAGTCCGTGTGCTTCCATAAGATGCCGTAGTCCTCCTCATGCATGCAAATCGCATTCTTGATTACGACGGTATCGCCGCGGCTGTTCGTCATTGCTGCATCTAAGTAACGGATGAAGCCCACGCAATCACAGCCTAGCTCCAGACTGTTCGCCAATTGGCCGATGCCGTACTCGCCGCTGTCGAATGCATTCTTGCGATTCTGCGTCGGTCCGGGATCGCCATATGGCACAACCATTTCCGATAAAGCCGCCCGATACAGTACGGGGCGATTCACTCCGCCATCGTTATAGCTGACCGTATGGATCGTCAAACCTTCTCTGGCATTGAAGCCGACTCGAAGATTCCACTTCTGCCAGTTCACCTCATGGCTATCTATCGTAAAGCTCGGGCCGTCGGGCTGCGTAATATCGATACGCTTCAAATCGGCGCGCATCGGTCCCATTTCACTAAGCGCATAATGAGCCGGCTTCGACGGGATCGCATGGTAAGGATACTCCTCAACCTCTAACACCTTCATCTCGTTCAAATCAACAACCGGGATAATACCAAGCGGACGCGCGTAGCCATTCTCCCCTTGCTTGCTTCGCAAGAAACAAAGCGGTCTTGCGATTCGGCGCGTATTCTCGTAGGTGCCGCCGAAATTACCTGCAGACCACAGGTCGACCATGACAAGCGAGGCATCCGTTACACCAAGCCTGGCGAGCGCCGCCTGAAACGTCTTATCCTCTTTTACAGCAACTTCGCATTCGATCTGTTCATCCAGCATGATCGACGGCTGTACGCCAGGAATATGCAACCACGAGACGACTGATTCGGTCCCGAGCGACACGATCGCTTCATAGCAGGCATTCTGCGCATTGTTCAGAATAATAATGGCTGCTTCCCGATTGATCGGATTCGAATAATCGAAGAGAAACACGTCACTCTTCTTCGGCTCTCTCAACATGACGGATACGAACCGGTCGAATGCGCCGAGATGCTTTCTCTCTCTTAGCACCTTCACGGCAAGCGCGATTTCCTCCGTGCTGAGCGGTTCGAGCGGATGCTTCACCTTCTGTTTCTGTATCAGTTCCATTCTCCATTCCTCTCTTTCTCCTGCCAAAATGCCTCCTCAATCATGCTGCTTACGATCAAGGTGAGGTTATCTCACATTATAGAAACAAACCTAAGCACGCCAAAGAGCCTTTTCCCGAATAATGGGAAGGAGCATAAATTTTACATAAAAAAATCTCCGGCAGCTCCCAACTACAAGGAGGTGCATCGGAGATATCGAGGCCGCGCTGCTAAAGTTAAGCCCGTTCGGAACTGCCGGAATAACCGAGCTCCGCCGAGATCAACGCCGCATATTTCTTCACATAATAGCTGTACTTCTCAATCGTATCGGCTTGGAAACGCAGCTCTGGCCCTGCAACGTTGATGGACCCGACAACGGTGCGCTCATAGGAGAAGATCGGCGCGGCGATGCCGGTTGTCCCTTCCGTCGCTTCCCCGGTCGTGACACTGTAGCCCAGAGCCCGAATGCGCTGCAGATCCGCTCTGATATACTCCAGCGTAAGGGGCTTAAGCGAAGGCACATTCGCCCAATCGACGCCCCGAAGCAGCTGTTCTTGCAGTTTCAACGGCATATACGCCAGAATGACTCGATTAGACGCACCGATGTAGAGCGGAAGCCGGAGTCCGATCGGCTCGGAGATCTTGAGGATTTGCGGAGAATCGATGGAGTCGATGTAGACGCCTTCGTTATTTTCGCGGCTTGCGAGGTATACCGTCTCACGTGTTTTTTGCGATAACTCTTCAATGTAGGGTCGTGCGACTGAACGGAACATGAGACTGTCCCACATCAGAAAGCCGTACTTCATGAGCGAGAGGCCGAGCTTATACTTCTTCGATTTGCCGTTCTGGGTGACGAAGCCGTACTGGATGAGAGTGTTTAAGATCCGATGCGCGCTCTGGACGGGCATATCCAGCTGTTTGCTGATCTCCGTCACGCTGAGCTCCTTCTCCATCCCTTGCGGAACGAGCGCATCCAGAATATCGATCGCTTTGCCAATGACACCGGACATGCCGACCACCTCGCGCCAGAGTTTTATGTTAACTTTGTTGACATCATTATATCAAAAGCAGCCATAAACGAAAGAACCTTTTCCCGAATAGTGGGAAAAGGTATAAATGATGTATGGTTGTTGCTGAGAGAACGTATTTGTTCTCTCAGCGAGAGAACGTGCAGCTTAGCGCAGAAGAGTGCCTGGTGTGAGAGTGACTTCTTACGCTACCGTGCCGACCCACGATACCCAATATCGTTATTCGACGCACAAATCACAGGATTACAACATCTATCCCAATCAACCTTCATCCGATTCGGAGGTTGCGAACAGCAGCGTCGACCAATATTTGCGTGCATTTGCGTTCTGGATCAGCAGCGTCACCGGCTTGCTGTCCGGTGCTCCTGACGGGGGCTGAAGCCGCAGCCTGTCGCCATACAACTCCTCCGTTACTCCGACGATACGGTAATCCTGCTCCAAGTACTCGTCTATCGCATTTTTCTCCGCAAGGAATTCATGGTAGTCCGACATAAGTCAACTCCTCCCTTATAATGAAGTTCCGAATGTTTGACGGTGCAGAAACGTGCCGCTTCCCTTCGTTCCGACAAACTGCCGATCCCGAATAATGAACTCGCCGCGGCTTAGCACGGAGATGGGTTCGCCCATCACCGCTACCCCTTCGAAGGGATTATAATCGACATTCATATGATGGGTTTGCGCCGAGATGACCCGCTTCACGGACGGATCGAAGATAACAATGTCCGCGTCGCTGCCGACCGCGATCGTCCCTTTCTGCGGGAAGACGCCGAACAGCTTCGCGGCACGAGTTGCTATCACATCGACGAATTGATTGAGCGTCAGCCTGCCTTTAACGACCCCTTCGGAGTAGAGCAAGCTGAACCTGTCCTCGATAATCGGGCCGCCATTTGGGATTTTGCTGAAATCCGCTGCTCCAAGCTCCTTCTGCCCTTTGAAGTTGAACGAGCATTGATCCGAACCAACCGTCTGCAGCTGGCCATTCTTCAAGGCATTCCACAGCACCTCCTGATGCTCTTTGGCGCGCAGCGGAGGCGACCAGACGTACTTCGCCCCTTCAAAGTCCGGCTTCTCCAACTGCGTGATATCAAGGAGCAAATATTGCGGGCAAGTCTCTCCCCATACGTTATTACCCTCCAGCCGGCCTTGCGCAATCTGGTTCACCGCTTCCTCGCAGGTGACATGGACGACATAGAGCTGAGAATCCGCTAGCGCCGTCAGCCTCACCGCTCTGCCCGTCGCCTCGCCTTCCAGAATCGAAGGACGCGTCAGCGCGTGATAGATCGGCTCCGTATGTCCTGCCGCCAACGCCTGCTTGATCAGCTCATCAATGACATCTCCATTCTCGGCATGCACCATGACGAGCGCGCCGTGCTGCTTCGCGCTCTGAAGCGTCCGATATAGGATGCCATCGTCGGCTTGCAGCACGTTCTTGTACGCCATGAACACTTTGAATGACGTGATGCCTTCCTGCTTGATAATGTCTGGCAGCTCCCCAAGTACTTGATCATTGATCTCGCTGATCATAAGATGAAAGCCATAGTCAATGACCGCTTTCCCTTCGGCTTTGCGATGCCAAGTATCAATGGAGCTTCGAAGAGGCTTCCCTTTCTCCGTCAGGCAGAAGTCAACAATCGTTGTGGTGCCCCCGAATGCAGCCGCAATTGTACCTGTCTCAAAATCGTCCGCAGTCACCGTGCCGCCGAACGGCATATCCAGATGCGTATGCGGATCGACGCCGCCAGGGAACACATAGCAGCCCGCAGCATCAATCACCTCCGTGTCTGGCGGAGCAAGCTGCCCCAATGAACGGCCTATTGCCGTCACGATGCCGTTCTCGATTAGCACATCAGCCTTCATCGTGTCTGCCGCCGTCACGACGATACCGTTCTTTATGAGCCTGGCCATCCTCGTCACGCTCCTTTCATATTCAGCTTCGCGATCGCTGCCTGCCTTTCATTCCAAGTCATCGGCATAGCCGCAGACGGTTGGTCCACCATCTCAATTGCGCCTTCGACTGGACACACAATCGCGCACAGATTACAGCCGACGCAGTCTTCCTCGCGAACCTTCAAGTAGCTCTCGCCTGAAGCTTCAATCCGTTCGATACACTGATGCGCTGTATCTTCGCAGGCAATGTAGCACTTGTTGCAATTAATGCAGGTATCCGTATGAATTCGGGCAGTCACCGCATAATTCAGATCCAAGTTGCCCCAATCCGTATATCGCGTGACGGCGCGTCCGGTAAGATCGCTCACACGTTCGATGCCTTTGCTGTCGAGATAGTTCGATAGTCCGTCGATCATCTCTTCAACGATGCGGAACCCATGATGCATCACCGCTGTGCACACTTGCACGCCGGTAGCGCCCATCAGCATAAACTCTGCCGCATCCTTCCAATCCGAGATGCCGCCAATGCCTGATATCGGGATGCCGACCTTCGGATTACGCGCACATTCCGCCACCATATTAAGCGCGATCGGCTTCACGGCAGGTCCGCAGTAGCCGCCATGCGAGCCTTTGCCCGCCACATGCGGAATCGTGTTCCAGGAGTCGAGATCGACGCCTGCAAGCGAGTTAATCGTGTTGATGAGCGAAATCGCATCCGCGCAGCCCCTCGTTGCTGCAATCGCCGTTGCCGTAATATCAGTGATGTTCGGCGTCAGCTTGACGATAACCGGCGTCCTTGCCGCCTCTTTCGCCCAGTACGTCTGCCGCTCCACGAGATCCGGCTGCTGACCCGAAGCCGAGCCCATGCCTCGCTCCGCCATGCCATGCGGACAGCCGAAGTTCAGCTCCAGCCCGTCCACCCCGACAGCCTCCACCTTTTTTACAATCTCATGCCATTTCTCCCGCTTCGGCTCAACCATCAGTGACACAACGAGCGCACGGTCAGGGAAAAGCTTCTTTGTCTCGTAAATTTCCTTCAAATTGACGTCTAGCGGGCGGTCCGTAATGAGCTCGATATTGTTAAAGCCAGCAACCCGTTGTCCGTTAAAATGCACGGCTGCGAACCTGGAGGACGTGTTGATGATCGGATCGCCAAGCGTCTTCCATACCGCGCCTCCCCAGCCGGCCTCGAAAGCCCGCTGCACCTGATACCCCGTATTGGTAGGAGGCGCGGAGGCGAGCCAGAACGGGTTCGGGGATTCGATCCCCGCCAAGTTAATGCGCAAATCAGCCATAGGAACGCCCTGCCCTTCTATGAAATGTAAACTTACGTTTGACTGTCCCCGTCCCCTTCTCCAGCGTCCAGCACGAGCTGCTTATAAATCGCGAAAGCCGCCAGTTTTCCCTGCTGCACGGCGGACACGACCATCGCATCTCCCTGCCCTTCACCGAATATGACGTCACCTGCGGCGAATATTTTCGGATTCGATGTCTGGTAGGTTTCTTTGTTAATGGTTACGACTCCGCGCGTGTGGGAGAGCTGAAATTGGTCCACAAGCGAAACATGCCTCGTTTGCCCGATCGCCTTGATGACGGCATCCGCTTCAATCGTAAATTCACTGCCTGCAATCGGCACCGGACGCGCGCGCCTGCCGCTCTCCACCTGCTCCAGCTTCATCCTTACGCACTCGATTGCTTTCACGCGGCCTTGCTCATCGCCAAGAATACGTACAGGGGCTGTCAGCCAGCGGAACGCAACGCCGTCACTCTTCGCAAATTCGTATTCGAATTCATAGGCAGTCATCTCTTGCTTGGATCTGCGATAGCAAATCTCGACGTGGTCCGCCCCCATGCGAACGGAGCAGGTTGCCGCATCAATCGCCGTATTGCCGGCGCCAATGACGACGACACGGCGACCGCTTAGCTCCCCGGAGAGTGAAACCTTCGTCTTCTCAACGAGCTCAATCGCATCGTAGACGCCTTCAAGTTCCTCGCCAGGAATGCCCATCATCGGCACCTTGGACATGCCCACCGCCAGAACAACGGCATCATTGGAAGCGATCAGGTCCGCAGCCGTCACATCCCGCCCGACAACCGTATTCGTTAGAATGTCGACACCGAGCCTGCGCACTTGATCCACTTCCCAGAGAGCGATTTCTTGCGGCAAACGGAAGGATACAATGCCGTAGGTGTTCAGCCCGCCAGCTTGCGCCTTGGCCTCATAGACGGTGACGGCGAATCCGAACCTAGCCAGCTCACGCGCTGCGGACAGCCCTGCCGGCCCCCCTCCGATCACAGCAACGCTACGTCCGTTCTTCTCCCCGGAGGCAAACAGCTGCTGATTGTTGCGAATCGCCCAATCCGTTGCAAACCTCTGCAAATCGCCGATGAGAATCGGCTTCGACGAATCATTCAGCACGCAAGCCCCTTCGCACAGCTCTTCGGTCGGGCATACGCGCGCACAGCTGGCTCCCATCGGATTCGCCTCCAGAATCGTCCTTGCTGAGCCGAGCATGTTCTTGTTCGCGATCCTCTTGATGAAAGACGGAATATTAATGCCGGTCGGGCACGCTTTAATGCACGGCGCATCGTAACAATAGAGGCAGCGATGAGCCTCCTCGAACGCCTGCTTCGGCCGCAGTCCCGGCTTCACTTCAGCGAAATTGCGCTTTAATGCATCCTCAGAAATAAACAACGTTTTACACCTCCTCACCCTTTGCAAGACGCAGCATCGTCCGGTACAACAGCTCGGCGCCAAGCTCAATGTCGCGCGGAGCAGCGTATTCAAGCGGATTATGGCTGATGCCGTCCTTGCAGCGTACAAAAATCATTGCATAATCGCACACATACGACATGGCGAGCGAATCGTGAAACGGACCGCTCATGAGCTCCGGCGGCGCGTACCCGATTAAGCCCCGCGCTTCCTCGCGCATGATCGCCTTGATCCCATCTGTGCAAAATCTCGCTTCACTGTTTGTATCCTCACGAACCGTATACGAGAGCTTATACTCCGCGCACACTTCTTCGAGCACATTGCGCAGCTGAGCTTCTCGCTCGGCACGCCGCGCCATGTCAATGTCGCGGAGATCGACGGTGAACGTTACCTTCTCGGGGATGATGTTTCGCGAATTCGGAAATACCGTGAGCGAGCCGACGGTGCCGACTGTCGGCGCACCGGCTTCGGAGCGCGCGAGCTGGTTGAGCGCCGTAATGATGCGAGCCGCGCCGACGAGCGCATCCCGACGCATCGGCATCGGCACGGAACCGGCATGGCCAGCGAAGCCCGTCAGCTCCACCGTCAGCCAGAGCGGTCCGGCAATACCGGTCACGATGCCGATTGGCTCCTGCCTCGCGTCAAGCACAGGCCCTTGTTCAATGTGCAGCTCGAGGAAGGCTCCGACGGCTCCGGCAGGATATTGATCTGCCTCGAAGCGGCTCGGGTCGCCGCCGAAGGCAAGCAATGCATCTAGCCGCGAAACACCGCTCCCGTCTTGGCGTTCCAGCTCCCCTTCCTCGAGCGTCCCGGTTATGCCGCGAACGCCGAACAGCCCTTTGTTGAAGCGGCAGCCTTCTTCATCGCAGAACGCCACAACCTCGATCGGCTGCTCTGGCTGCTCCCCCCGCTCAATCAGTGTTTGCACCGCTTCGAGCGCCCCCAGCACGCCAATCGCGCCGTCAAACCTGCCGCCGTAAGGCTGGGAATCAATATGCGAGCCGAGCATCAGAATCGGCTTGCCTGGATCCTTCCCTTCCAAGCGGCCGATCAAATTGCCGAAGGCATCGATGCGAGCAGCGAGGCCTGCCTGCTCCATCCAGCTCTTCACTAACAGGACGCCTTGCAAGTCCTCGGGTGAAAGCGCAAGTCGGCATACGCCGGTATCGCCTAACTTGCCGATTCGGGCAAGCTCTTCAATCCGCTGATGCAATCGCTCGTTGTTGATGGTCAGATTGCCGTCTGTTGACATTTTGCTCCCCCCTGCCTATGAGCTGATCGAATCTAATACCTCCGTTAGCGTCCCTGCAATCCAAGCTAGCTCGTCATCCGTCGTAATGAGCGGCGGACATAGTGTGATGATATTGTTGAAGCCCGGCACCGTATCGCCGTTCTTCCCAACGAGTAGGCCGCGCGCCTTGCAGCCGACGATGACCTGCAGCACAAGGTTCGCCTCTGCTGGCACTTTCGACTGCTGATCTTCCACAAGCTCGATACCGCACGCAGAGCCGAAAAGACGAATGTCGCCAACGTTCGGATGCGCTCTCAGTGGTTCAAGCAGCCTTCCCAGCTCTTTGCCCATCTGAGCGGACCTTGCGACGAGCTGCTCCTCCTCCATAATCTCTAGGTTCGCAATTGCCACCGCGCACGACACTTGATTGCCGCCGAACGTGTTCACATGGCGGAAGTGGCTTGCTCCATCCTTGCCCTTGAAACTCTCGTACAACGAGCCACGGACAGCCGTTGCCGAGAGCGGCGAATAGGCGCTGGTCAACCCCTTCGCCATCGTCACGATATCCGGCTCCACGCCGAAATTGTGATGACCGAACTTTTCCCCCGACCTTCCGAATCCGCAGATGACCTCATCCAGAATGAGCAGCACGCCGTATTTGTCGCAGATCTCGCGAACCTTCGGCAAGTATTCCGCAGGCGGCACGATCATGCCCCCGCCCGTGATCGCCGGCTCAAGGATAACGCCAGCTACGGAGTCAGCTCCCTCCCAGTTAATCGCCGCCTCGAAGGCATCAGCACATTCCAGCTTGCAGCTGCCATAGGATTGTCCGAACGGACAGCGATAACAATAGGGTGGTGGAACATGCTGGAATCCCGCCCCAAGCGGCTCATACTTCAGCTTCCGCTGCGCCTGTCCGGTAGCGCTCAGCGCTCCAAACGAACTGCCATGATAGGCGCGATGCCTCGCAATAAACTTGTGGCGCGCCGGCTCCCCTTTTTGATGATAATACTGCCTCGCAATCTTGAACGCCACCTCATTCGCATCCGATCCGGAGTTCGAGAAGAAGATCCGATAGTCCCCTTCAAGCCAGCTGCCAATCTTCTCCGCCAGTTGAATAGCAGGTACATGCGATTGGCTCATCGGCGAATAAGCAATGGTCTTCATCTGCTCATAGGCTGCCTGCGCGATCCGCTCCCGCCCATGCCCGACGTTGACGCACCACAGTCCCGACATGCCGTCGAAGTAACGGTTCCCGTCCGCGTCGGTTATCCAGCTGCCATCTCCCGAGACAATGATGAGTGGGTTGTCATTATGAGGGGACATATGATGCCATACATATTTGCGGTCTTTCTGCAGCAGCTCTTCCTTCGTCGCAGTCGGCTTCTGTGTGCTCAAGGCGCATCCCACCCCTTCCTGGCTTTTATACTAGCGTATTCGGCCAAGTTCATAGATATGGCAGCAGGAAAGTCATTTCTTGTTCGCAGGCCAAATAGGATGGAATTACGACAGCTCATTCTTAAGTTTGGGAGGTCATGCGAGATGGATGAAACAAGATTGTACGCTGAGCTAGCCCACATCGAAGAAGACCACTGCCGCGTGCTTCAAGTCACCGAATCCAGACATGGCGATACCGTTATTCTGTATTCACCTTTGGACAGCTGCGATATTAATGCGAGGATTGTGTACGCAAGCGGCATTGCGACGAAGCGTTATGTCAATGACTTGAACATGTTTGTCACGAGGCTCCCTGGAAAGCAGGCATGGAAGCTCCAATACATCCGAATTCTTGGCGACAAAATCGGACAAGGCTACGGATCCATCATGATGGAGGAACTCTTGAAGCGCGCAAGGCGTGAAGGTATCGAGTATATCGAAGGTCGCATGCATCTGACCGATCAGAAGGGGCATCTTGAGAGGCTGCGCCACTTCTACAGGAAATTCGGTTTTGCGCTGCTCGAAGATCGCCGAATTCTGTGGACAAATAAGCATTTTCAACGTTAGTCGACAAAATAACAAAAAAAATTTAAAGAGGGACTTGCATAAATTTTTGTTCCTGTGATAAGATACCTCTTGTGCTTCAGTAAATGAGATGCCGGTGTAGCTCAGTTGGTAGAGCAACTGACTTGTAATCAGTAGGTCGTGGGTTCGACTCCTATCGCCGGCACCATCTTCTTTACTACGGGATGTAGCTCAGCTTGGTAGAGCACCTGGTTTGGGACCAGGGGGTCGCATGTTCAAATCGTGTCATCCCGACCATTTGAAATTATGTAATACATAGAATAGATTGAGAGAAGCTTAAGCCTCGTGCTTAAGCTTCTTTTTTGTATTCGGAAAGGATTGGATATGGTGTGATTGACGATGCAAATTGGAGCATGCTATATTCAGTGAAAGATGTATGTAACCGTTACCACATTCCTATTACAGAGAAGGATGATATACGAGTGAGCAAACGCCCTACGATTGCGGTTGTTGGAAGCTTGAACATGGATCTTGTCATTTCCATGCAAAGAATGCCTAAGATTGGGGAAACCATCCAAGGGGACGCAATCCATTATATATCCGGTGGCAAAGGCGCGAATCAAGCGGTCGGCTGCGCGAAGCTTGGCGCTGATGTAACGATGATCGGCGCAGTCGGAAACGATGCGTTCGGCACGGAAATCATGCAGCGCATGAAGCAGTTCGGCGTGAAGACCGAAGCAATTGCTACGCTCGAAGGCGTACCGACTGGCACGGCAACCATTATGCATACGGAGAATGACAACTGTATCGTCATCGTGCCTGGTGCGAACGGCGAATGCTCGCCCGAAGCGACTATAGCGCCATATGCTGATTTTATTCGCAGTGCCAATGCGCTCATCGTGCAGCTAGAGATCCCAATGCCAGCTGTTGAAGCCGCTCTACGCATTGCGCGCGAAGCCGGCGTAACGACGATTCTAAACCCGGCCCCTGCCCTGCCGCTGACTGATGAGCAGATCGCGCTCGCTGACTACTTCACGCCGAATGAGAACGAGTTCGAGATGTACTGCGGCGGTACGATCGACATCGATTCCGAGGAGCAGCTATTCGAGCGGATGACTGCTTGGAATAATCGCTTCCCTGGACAGAAGCTCATCGTCACGCGCGGCAAGCATGGCATCTCCTGCGCCGATTCGGGAAGCATCGCTACTTTCGCGGCCCCAGTTGTTCAAGTCGTTGACACGACAGGCGCTGGCGATTCGTTTAATGCCGCCTTATGCTACGGCGTTGCGAACGGCTGGTCGCTAGATCAGACGCTTCCGTTGGCAGTAAAAGCTGCATCCTATTCCGTGACGGTGTTCGGCGCGCAAGACGGCATGCCGACCATGGACAAGCTGGTCTAATCTATTCAATGTAAAAAAAAAGCCTTCGAGAGCTGCGTGATGCGCACCCTCGAAGGCTTTCTTCTTATTTAGAACGTGCTTGCAGGTGTCGTATCCGAGCACCAGCGCGTATTGAACAATTCAGCTAGCAATACTTCATGTGCTTCCTTGGTACCGATATAGCGAAGAGCTTCCAGCGCATGTCCGCGAACATAGCGGTTCTCGTCATCGAGTACTTCTGCAAGAGCTGGTACTGCATCAGCAGCAGCGGAACCGATACGGACAAGCGACAAGCCTGTCGTGAAGCGAACTTGCGTATCTTCATCCTTCAATCCTTTGATGAGTGCTGGAACGACAGCCGCTGCGTCGCTGCTCATAATTCCGAGCGCTTCAATCGCCGTGCGGCGGACTTTCGCAGACGAATGATCAAGCAGACCGGCTACTGCAGGCACAGCGTTCTCTGCCAGATCGCGCAGCTCGGACAATGCGAACAGCGCAAGATTCACGACTTGCTCGCTGTCATTAGCCAGCAGCGACGTCAGTCCTTCTACTGCGCCAGCTCCTGCAACCGATAATCCGTAGGAAGCAGCACGAGAAACACGCTTGTTCTCGTTCTGAACCGCTTGCAGCAGTGCTGCAATACCCGCTTCTCCCTTTCTCGCTAGAACATAAGCTGCTGCCAGAGCAGCTGGCTCTTGATCCGCCGAACTTACAGCTTCCAGCAGCGCAGCAATCTCAGCTGCATCAGCAGGCTGCGTATTTGCAGTTGCTGCCGTGCGACCTGAAAGCCAGTTCCACACATCTTCGCCAATCTCGCTATTCAGCTCAGAGCCGTCAGCAATCTCTTGCCAGCTGTTTACTTTATTGTCCCATGATGGCGCAGTTGGGAATTGCGTACGCATGAATTCGAACTTCAGCATGAAGCGCGGCTGACCGAGCAGATTCGGCGTCGAACGATGCCAAATATCGTAATGGATGAGCGCGAATGTGCCTGCTTCACCTTTTGCAGTCGCTTCCTCTGCATTCTCATCGGAAGCAAAGTTGCGCTGATCTTGATATTGCGTGCCTGGCATAACGCCTGTTGGTCCAAGCTCCAGCGGCGTGTCCTGCGGGAAGTACATAATCATTGCCCACCATGGGTGATGATTACGCAGACGGTCATAGCCCCAGTAGCTGTCCTTATGCCAGCCGCCTGGCTTAGGAACGGAATTGTAATGGCCGTGACGGTGTGTGTGCAGCAAGTAGTTTGGTCCAAGCACGCTTGTTAGCGCCCCTGTAATGACCGGATTCTCGAATACACGTTGCAGTTCGCGGATGCGGGGCAAGATATTGTTACCTGGGTTGCCTTCATTATCGTAGATGTTGTTCAGCTGTTCCACGAGACGCTCGTGGAATTCACGCGGGAAATCGGTCTTCAGAATCAAAAATCCGTTCGTAATAAATTGTTTCATCTGATCGTCTGAAAGCAATAGCGGTTGTTGTACATTTGCAGTCATATTAATCGAGCCTCCCATAAAGTATGCTTCGTTTGCTATGTCTCGATTATGAACGATCAAGAATACGTTTCCAATGGCTAAGAATAAGAATGAAGGTTCCAAAATTAAGGTAGCGGTATCGCGAGCCATCAAAATACTCTATGATAGAGAAAACGATTACAGCCGAGAATTAGGCAAGGCAAGAACATGTTTAATCGCAATAATAGGAGAATTGAAACTTATGAAAAACAAACGCGAAGCCTCCGCTTTAATGGAGCTGCTGCAGGCGCTGCAGGTCGACGTCAGCAGCGCACAGAAGACGCAAGTTCCGGCAGATTGGCGGGATATGGATTACGTACCCGAATATAATAAGCTCTACTATATTATCGAAGGCGATGGCTACTTGAAGGTAGACAGCAACGAGATGTACCCGGTTCCCGGCGAACTCTGCCTAATGCCCGCTTTCACGAAGCAATCGTATTCCTATGTGGAAGGCAAGAAACCGTACCTGAAATACTGGTGCCATTTCACAGCGTCCATCGGCCCATTTGATCTGTTCCAATGGATTGGCGTTCCGCTGCGCATCACGACTGCCGATCAAGAAGAGATGACCGCCCTGTTCAAGCTGCTTGTCAGCTTGCATGCGAACCCGTCGCTTATCTCGCGGCTGCGGGAGAAGTCGATTATGCTGGAGATTATTGCGCGTTATTTGGAGCATGTGCCGATTACGATCCTCCAGCATCGCTCAGAAGATATGAAGCGCATCCAGTTTATCCAAGAATATATCGACAGCCACCTCGAGAGCAGCTTGAAGATCGAAGACATGGCGAAGGCGGCGCATCTGCATCCGAACTATTTTATCGCGTACTTCAAGAAGCATTTCGGCGTACCGCCGCTTAAATATGTGAGTCGCAAACGAGCGGATAAAGCGCGCATCCTCCTGACTACGACGACGCTCAGCATCAAGGAAATTGCCGATCAGATCGGCTTCAAAGAAACGAATCATTTCGCGAAGTTTTTCCGCAAGGAAGCCGGGCAGAGCCCAACGGAATATCGTGCGAGTAACTCGTAAATCCATATATGCGGTTTAGAAAAGGGCTACTGCTTCGAAGCAGTAGCCCTTTCCCTTTCTGGTTGTTCAGCTATAGATTCCGAACCTGCGAAGTCAACACGGCGGCTGTCAGCCACTTGCGGCAAATTAGGAGCACAATGAGCGGCGGAAGCATAGTGATCGCTCCGAACTGCAACAGCGCTGCCGGACTGTAAGCGGCGTCCGTCCCGCTTCCTGTGTACATCGCCATCATAAATTGCTGTAATGGCGGGAACTTCGAGGGATTGCTCATAATGAGCGTAGGCCATGTTACCGAATTCCATTGCATCACGAACTGCAGTGCGCCAAGCGCTAGCAATGGCTTCCAGCAAGCTGGCAAGTAAACATAGAAGAACTTATGCAGCTCCCCCTTCCCCTCTGCATCCTCCTGTATCGCCATTCGGCTGCTTGCAACGCTTTTCAAAATAAAGACAGGCAGAATCGAGAAGATGCCGGTGATGAACATCGGGAAGATCGTATTGAGCATATGTAAGTCTTTGTAGAAGAGGAATTCATAGAATGTTCCGCTCCCCATGACAAGCAAGGCGAGCAGCAGCAGCTTATACAAGCCTCTGCCTGGCAAATCCTTGACCGTAAGCGGGAAAGCGAGCGTCACTGTCACGAGCATGAATGGAATCACAGCAACTAGGTCGATCAGCATGTATCGTATGTAATTGCTCAGCGAGAGCAACGAACCTACTCCTGGACCTGCAGCATGTTGGGCGGTGAATGGGTAAACAAAGAACATATAGAGAATAGCAGCAGCAGCGAGCGCCATCGCTGTGCCGATTACAATGCCAGTAACGTTATATCGCTGATTAGGCTGAATAGCTACTATATTCAAATTCGCCGAAGAAGCAAACAATGTCTTGGCTAATGTCCGCCGAATTACCGTATACGCTAGCAGCGTGAATGCCAGTTGGATCAGCAGCTCGAACAAGCCCAGGGCCCCCGCAATGTTCACTTCCATATTCTCATAGATAAGCCGATACGAATAACTGCCAAGCGCATCGCCTTTCTCGAAGACGAGCGGATTCAGAAGCATGCGCAGTAGCTCCGTATCTTGCGTAAGTACGCTCGACAGCTGCATGAGCATGAACGCGCCAATTGCCTGCAAGGCTGGTAACACATGTCTTCTATTGAAGCTGGATCGGTTCGGTATGATACCGGCTTCCATGGCGGCATGCACCCTGCCGATCGCAGCCAAAGCAAGCATAATCGGGATACCGCAGGACTTGATCACTTCCACCGTGATAAACAGTGTTCGAAATAGCTCAGGCTTTGCTAACACCAGTGTATGAATCCCGCCAATCGGGGATTGCGTCGGCGATAGAACGACCATAACCAAATAAGAGAACAGGATCGACGGAATAAAATACGGTGCGAGGAACAGTGCCGCTAACCCGCCTCGGTACCGATTATTCCGAATACAGCTGAGCGCAAGCGCTGCAACAAATGCCACGATACCGCAAGCCAGCGTATAGCCTAGCTTCATTATAAGTGTATTTCGCAACACAGAGCCGAAGGCAGGATTCTGGAATAACGACCGGAAGTTCGCTAGCCCAACCCATTCGCTGCCCCATAATCGATGCATGAAATCGTAATCCACGAAGGCGCAGTAGAGCATTTGAACGAGTGGAATGCCTTTGAATATAAACAGCAGCATTAACGCAGGAAGGACGATTAAGTAGTGGAGCCGGTATTTCCAAATGCGATGTAGAGTGGATGACATGGTTTCTCCTCACTTAAAAGTAATAAATTGTATATAACATCCTCCATTTTATCCGCCAGCTCCATCGCTTAGCAATACGCAAAAAGAAGGATCGCCCCTTCGTCATCATAGATGAACAAAGAGGCAATCCTTCTGTATGTGCTATACCTTATCTACGAACTCCGTAGCCGAGAAGAGTCTTCGACTCGCTATCGAAGCCAAGCGATAAAGGTCCGATCAGCTCGTCTTGATCGGTCTTGTACGATACGACGACGATGCTGCCGCCTTTCGCTTTCAGATCCGCAAGAGCTTTCTTCTGATCATCCGTGCTTGCCAAGATACCGGAATCAGCTGCATTCACAAGCGTCACTTCTGCCTCATCCTTCTTCGTCTTCAGATGGCTCTTCTGATCGTCAGTCAGCTTGCTCCAGCTCAGCGTTTGGAACTCTGCT
This sequence comes from Paenibacillus sp. J31R98, assembly GCF_056269245.1. NCBI lineage: Bacteria > Bacillati > Bacillota > Bacilli > Caryophanales > Paenibacillaceae > Paenibacillus > Paenibacillus sp. J31R98. The sequence goes on along the minus strand of NZ_JBWDNO010000001.1, from coordinate 466,475 downwards.
ACAGCAGCAGGGGAGAGCGTCGCATTCGCGGACGTATCTGCTACCAAGTAGAATACTGGGCTGATCGGAGGAAGGCTCTTCGTCATGATTGGGCCGTAGTAAGCGCGAACCTTCAGACCTGCCTTCAGATTCGAGAATTCAAGCGGCTGGCGCTCTTGGTCAACGACTTGCGTCTCTTTGCCTGCGTTCAGGATAATTGCTTTCGCATTCTCGCCATTCACGCTGTCATTAATCGTCACTTGCCAGCCGTCATCAGTCTTCTTCACCGATTGAATGACTGCATCTTTCACCAGGTGGTCCGAACCGACAATCAATTTCGCCGCATGCGATTGACCTGGGTAGCTCATTGCCACGAGTGGACCGAATTGAGCTTCTTGAACATCTTGACCAGGCTTCAGAGACTTAGGATCAAGCTTCTTGCCTTGGCTGTCTGTAAGTACGGTATCTTTATCAACGCTCAGCACCATCCAGTTGCTGCCGCCTCTGCCAAGCACGGTAATGCGCGTCGAGCCGTCCGAGCCTGCCTCTACGGTTTCAATAATGCCTTGCATCCGAATCAAATCCTGCTCACCTGGGCCCTGTTCTTCTTTGTTCGTCAGTTCCAGACGTTTCTCTCTTGCATTATACTTGACATCGTAGCCGAGCGCTTCCGCTTCGCTCTTCGCTGGAAGATAGGCTTGGCCGTTGATGAAAACAGGCTTCATCGAAGTTTTCGATCCGTCAACCGTTACCGAAATATCGCTGCGCAGTAAACCTTGTACCTTTTTGAAAAAGCCTGACGCATCAACTGCTGCCGTCGTTGCCATAAGTCCTGCTAGTGTAGCCACAATAATTACTTTCTTCTTGTTCAACTTCATTATTATTTTTCCCCTCTCGCTACCTTAGTAGTTTATTAGGTTAAACTGTCTTACACGCTTACTGACGGTGATGGTTTGGAAAAGGTTGCATCTCTATAATAAAAAAAGCAAAATCCGACAAAAAACCGGTCTGGATCTGCATCCAAACCGGCTTCCCACATCATTGATTATCGTTCTCGTACCACGGATTCAAGTGCACGAGCACCTCGTCTACCTCAGGATGGGCATCCATCAACTTCTGTTTGATTTTGCGAATAATATCATGCCCTTCCTGAATCGTCAGCGTTCCAAGCACAGAGACACGCGCATCGACGAGCACATAATGACCATGCTCTCGCGCCCGCAACCGGTCGATCCGCTTCACTTCTGGCACTTCATGCAAATGCTCCGTAATATCTTCGATCTTCTCCGGACTGAGACTCTTGTCCATCAGCACATCCATTGCCTCGCGCGCCATATCGACGCCGAGCTTCAGAACAAGCAGCGACACAACGACGCCTGCCGCTGGGTCCCCGTAGCTGAGCCAATCAATATCCTTCCGTTCGCCGATCCAGCCAAGCCCAATACCGATCGTCGCCGCCAGCGAGGCATAAACGTCCGCAAGATGATCGTAAGCAGTCGCCAGCATTGCCTTGCTATTCGTCAGCTTGCTCAGCCGAAGCGTGTAGATATAGAGAATTTGCTTCGCGATCAAGGAGATAATGGCTGCTCCGAGTGCGATAAGATGAGCATCCGACGGCGGCCCGAAGAATGCGAGCACGGCATGATAGCCCATATAGAGCGCCGCTGCAATCAAGATGAACGCAACGATGCCGGCGCCGAGCACTTCCGCTTTACCGTGACCGTACGGATGATCTTCATCCGGTGGCTTGCCGGATACGCGCATAGAACTGTATGCGGTCGCCGTTGCAATAATATCGCCAGCGCTATGAATGCCGTCCGCGATGAGAACCTGACTGTTAAACACGACCCCCACGATGAGCTTCAATCCAGTCAGCAGCACGTTGCTCAGCAGAGAGATCCACATTGCGACCATAGATGCTTTACTACCCACGAAGTCTCTCCCCGTTTCTTCCTGTTGCCGCCAGGCTATAATACAGGTGATCTTACACTTTCTGACATTCAAAATCAAATCCATCTAAGCTTACCCGACAAGCCGACAAAAAAACAGGTTCTTCCGCCTGAAGCGAAACGAACCTGCCGCCTATTTCTTATTATTGCTCCTGCTGACCCTGTTGAGCTGCGATCCGAGCAGCCCTTGCAAGAGCTGGCAAGTGCGCCTGGTTATCTTGAATTTGGCGAAGATGGCGCATACGTTCCTCGCTTGCCCCATTCAATACGGCTTCGCCATGCAGCTCTTCGACCCAGTATGGCGCAAACGTGCTCACATACTCATGCAGCTCATCCATATGCTCATCCGTATAATGCCTGGAGAAATTAATGAGCAGCACTCTGCGATTATTGCCCCCGCCGAACGCGGCATGCTTCACATAGTTGTTGAACACCAGCAGATCGCCTGGCCGGATGTCAATTGGAATGGCGGGAAGCTCTGACCGATCTACACCCCACTGCCCTTGTATATCCGCCGTATGGATTTGCGCCTTCAACAGCTCCGTGAACTGGTCGCCGATGAACTGGCTGCCCGGTATGATGCGGAGCGCTCCTGTTTCTTTGGTCACCGGATCGAGATAGAACGACAGGTTGATGCTCTTCAGGTTCCCCGGCCACAGCTTATCCATCGTTGTGTCCGAATGCCAGCCGGTATCGCCGACATACTTGTTCCCTGCGCTCGTTAGGTAGTTGTAATCTTCACCTAGCAACGTCTGGCAAATCTGATGGACACGCGGATCATCGAGCAGTGAAGCGAGCTTCTCGCTGTGACCGAGAAAAGCGACGATGGTCGAGGTCTTCTTGAAATTATGGGGCTTGCCGTTATAATTGCCCCCTTGCTTATGAAACACTTGATCGAATTCTTCCGTTATCTCCATGATCCGGTCTTGCATCAACCCGCGGAATACCAAATAGCCAAACGTATCAAAGAAAGCTTGCTGCTGTCTCGTCACTATAAATGTACTCATCGCTTCGATCAGACACCTCCATAGCTAAGTGAACGAAAGCTGGAGCAAAGAACAGCTTGTTCATACTGTATAGCTATGTAATCGCCTGTTCTCGCATGCTAGCGCCATATAATTTGGTCCCTGCGAGGACCAACGGAAATCGAGCCGATGCGCACGCCTATCGCTTGTTCCATCCACTCCACATAGGCGATCGCATTCGACGGAAGCTGATCGAAGCTTCTTATGCCGCTAATATCGCAGCTCCAGCCTGGCAGCTCGCTCAGAACCGGCTCAGCTCCTTCCAACTTAGCGTTCACCGGAAATTCTCGGGTAACTGTGCCGTCTGCCAACCGGTATGCGCTGCAGACTGGAATTACCTCCAAATACCCGAGCACATCGAGGTTCGTGAGCGCGACTTCGGTCGCCCCTTGAACCATGCATCCATATCTGGTCGCGACCGCATCGAACCATCCCATCCGTCTCGGACGGCCGGTAGTTGCGCCGAATTCTCCTGCATCTCCCCCACGGATACGAAGGGCATGCGCTTCCTCGCCAGTTATTTCAGAGACGAACGGCCCTGCACCGACACAGCTTGAATATGCCTTCACAACCGCGATAACCCGCTCAATGCTGCTTGCTGGAATGCCTGCGCCTACCGGAGCGAAACCAGCTAGTGTAGAGGATGAAGTAGAGTATGGATAAATGCCATGATCCGGGTCGCGAAGAGCGCCAAGCTGACCTTCTACGAGGATAGAGTCTCCATTCTGGATAGCGCGTTGCAAGCAGCTCTGTTGTATTTGCCAGGTAAGGCTGAAGCTTAACCGCATATTCACTCAGCTCTTCTAGCACAGCTTCAAGATCAATCGGAGCTTCGCCGTATAGATGCTCGAGCAGCACGTTCTTGGCCGCAAGCGATTGGGACAACCGGCTGCGCAGTCTTACAGGATCCATCAGATCGAAAGCTTGTATGCCGAGCTTCGCATATTTGTCCGCATAGAATGGCGCAATCCCCCGCCGTGTGGAGCCAAAGCTTAACGAACCAAGACGTTCTTCTTCCAGCTGATCGAACAACCGGTGATATGGCAGAACAAGCTGAGCTCGCTCAGATATACGCACGCTTGGCTTGGGAACTCCGCGCGCTTCCAGTGCATCCAGTTCCTGCAACAAGACTTCGGCATCAAGCGCCGTGCCTGGTCCAATTACATTCGTGACATGAGGATAAAATACCCCTGATGGGAGCATGTGCAGCGCAAACTTGCCGAACTCGTTAATGATCGTGTGTCCCGCATTGCTGCCGCCTTGATATCGCACGACGAAAGATGAATGTGCCGCGAGCACATCCGTCAGCTTCCCCTTGCCTTCGTCGCCCCAATTCGCACCTACAATTGCCGTTACTGTCATACAATCGCCTCCTGAGCCTTGTTTGTAGCTTGCAAAGTTGATTATAATGGCGGGAGGAGTCATTAGAATAATTGATATAAGTAATATCACTTATAAAATGAGGTAATATCATGAACGAGATTAATATGGAATGGTATCGAAGCTTCTACTGGACGGCAAGATTGGGGAGTTTATCACGGGCCGCGGAGCATCTGCATATTACGCAGCCGGCAATCAGTCATACATTGAAGCAGCTGGAGCACGCGCTGGGAGGACCGATGTTCTTCCGTTCATCCAAGGGGGTGTCCTTAACCGCTGAAGGCGAGGTTGTGCTGCAATATGTCGAACAGGCATTCAATCTGTTTGCATCCGGGGAGAAGCGCATATCGGACATGCGTAATCTGGACGAAGGCGAGATTCGAATCGGGGCGGGCGATACGCTGAGCAAGCATTATTTGCTTCCCTACTTGGAGAAGTTCCATAACCAATATCCGAACATCCGCATACATGTAACGAATCAGACGACTCCGGAGACGCTGCATCTGCTCAAAGAGGGCAAGATGGATATCGGGATCGTCAATCTGCCGGCGGAAGATCGCAAAATCGAATGCAAGCGCAGCTTGCCGCAGCAGGATTGTCTGGTCGGCGGCAAGGCTTATGCTGAATTGTCGCGCCGGCTTCAGCAGCAGCCGCTTGCGCTAGAACAGCTGCATGAGTATCCACTAATAATGCTCGAGCCAGGCGGCAGTACACGGCAATTTCTGGACCATTATGCTGAAGCGGCCGGCGTGCAGTTGAAGCCGGAGCTTGAGCTAGGCAGTATGGATTTGCTCGTGCAATTCGCGATGAGCGGCTTTGGTCTAGCCTTTGTCACGCGCAATTATGTGGAGCAGGAGCTTGCGCGGGGCGAGTTGGTCGAAATCCCACTCACCCCGGCTCCACCAGAGCGGCACATCGGCATTGCCATCCTTCGCGGCGTTCCGCTCTCCTCCGCTTCGAAACGTTTTGTGGCATTGCTGCCTTTTGCAGACGAACAGGAATAAAGCTTATAACGACGGCATCCATGCGCCTTGATTAATGGTCCTAACGCCTGCCTCGCAGACGCCATATGAACGCCATTCGCATGTATAACAGAGAGTATTAATGTCCTCCGGCTGCATACGTGCGCGGACTCTAGCTATGACATCCGCCCATGGCATGGTCAGCCCTGCTTCGAAGCCAAGCTTATTCAGAATACGCTTATCATGTTCATATACAGAACGATTCTCGCAGTGCTGCTCGGCATCCTTCGGGAAACACGCGCACAAGTCATCAGGTCCGCCGATTATCGTGATCGGCGTCTGAGGCTTGTCGCGCAGCTCGTTATAGACAAGACGCATATTCGCTGCGAATTCAGCTGAGTAGCCCATCCCTCGGAACCCGAGCAGACAGAGCAGATGATGTCCGCGAAGCCGGATCTCCATGTTGCATCCTCCTTTGTACAATGGCTATGGATGAGCCTGGATTTATTAGTGTTGAACGCGGTACCAGTAACGGTAGATTTCTTTATACTTCAATTTCTCGTATAAATGATTAGCCGGCGCGTTATTCCTTACGACGAGCAGATAGCTCTTCGTCGCTCCATTCTGACGTGCCCATTCGAGCATATGGAGAATAAGCTGCTCGCCATAGCCGTGCTTCCTATCTGGGCGATTCGTCACGATATCATAGAGTCCGAGGTATTCTCGCTCCATAGCACCGAGTCCGCAAGCAACCGGACGATCGCCGTCATACAGTGTGAAGAACGCCTGCCTCACCTTTGATTGCTTGATGATCCGGGCACAATTCGCCTGATTCGCTTCCGAAATCTCGTTGAACGTACACATTCGATGCAACCACTCGTCGGTTAAGGCTGACTCAACCTCGATGTGTGGCAGCGCCGGAGCTGGCAACTCCAGCAGACTTTCCAATAGCATAACACGTGAAGGATCTTCTATGGCATAATTTCGTTGCTGAAGTGCAGTATCCAGCGCGCTCGGACATAAAGCTGTCAGCTTGAAGATGGCCGGCAGTCCTTCTCTTCTATATATTGACTCACATGCTTCGATACGTGTAGCAAGCACCACATCCTCCACACTAACCCCGTACATCGCATGGACCGAATTCGATCTCTTCGTATAACCATTCGCGAATCGCAGCAGCCAGCCTTCGTAGGCTAGTGTCTGCAGAGATGGCCATGCGTTCATAGTCAGCTCCTCAATTGTCTGAACCAAGCTACTGTTCATTATTGTCCACCTCCAATTGTATTGTATAAATATACACATGATTAATTATTTATTCAATATATCAAACGTGTATCCGCAGCTCGAAACATGGTAAACTGGGAGAGGTATCTATATCGAAAGGCGGAGAATTAATGGTACATATGTTCATGATCGCGCCCAGCACTTTCGCTCCCTTCGCTAGCGAAGATGAGCAAATACAGCAATGTAAAGAATGGGGCTTACTATCCGAGAAAGCTACGAAGACGAAACGATTCGCATATAAAGGCGGCGGCCTGAATACGACCTGCTCCATTGTCGGCTACGTCGATACAATGACAGCTGTGCTCGAATTTGATAATAAGCAGCAGCACTGCATTCACCCTTCCTACTTGAAAGAAATGCAGACCGCTAGCTTCGGCGTGAGACAATCGGCCGCGAGCGAGGAAAGCAGCGGCGATCAAGAGGCTCCCGCTAGCGAGGCGCCAACTGCGTCTGCTTCGGCAGAGACGACAGCGGAATCGGCAGAGACTGCCGCTATTCATGCGGCAGCGGCGGCTGCAGAAGCCGATACGGAGACCGAAGCTCCTGCAGCGGCAGAGCCGAAGAAGAAAGCAGCAGCGAAGAAGGAGAAAGCGCCTAAGCTGCAGCTTCCTGTGGAGAAGGTGAGAATGACGGCGACGGTCAAGGAGTTTACGACGGTGCCGAATAATTTCACCGAGGAAGAGGACGAAGTCATTATTTATGAAGCGGCTTCCATAGAGGAGCCCGCTCTCGATCTTGGTGACGCATGGTCGAGCTACAGCGCGACGCTCAAGAAATTAGAGCTCGAGATCGGCACAACGATTACATTCGAGTGCAAGATTGTGGAGAAGAAGCTAACCAAGCATCCTGTCCGCTACAAGATCAACAATCCTTCGAAGCTTCAGAAGGTTGAGAAGCTAGAACCATAGCTCACTACTTCATTCGTTCACATTACGGCATTCACGCGAAAGACCCTCCATTCGAGGGTCTTTCGACTTTCGAGAGGATGAGTCTAAACTCCTCGCCTGTGCTAACGGTTATCAAGATCGCTATTTCGCCTCAAATAGTCCATTTGAATTTCTAACGGTTCTCAGGGCAGCTATTCGGCGGTTACAGCCTGTAAATCAATCCATTCGAGCCCAATAAGCTCTCTCACAACCGCTTAATGTTTGAGTAGGCGGTATCTTCACAAATAAGCGCTGTGACAACCGTTACAATTTTTGAAGATCAGCTACTTCATCTGAACTCGCTTCAATCCGCTCGCTGAAACAAAGGCGAATTTCTTCTCGACACACGAAAGACCCTCCATTCGAGGGTCTTTTTCTTTTGCTCTTCCTCGCTACATCCCCTTCCTTATGAAATGTCAGCTTAAAGGCCATACTACTAGATAGGTCAAGCTGACTTAAGCTTCGCCTGGTCACTGAAAGGAGTCCGATAAGCACATGCAACCGACTAACGACCCCATAAAAGAGGCTCCGGCCGTCAAACGCAAGCTGCATCCGAGCGTTGATCTGCAATTCGACCGCAACTGGCTTCACAATCTGCAGGATCGCGTTGACCGCAACGGCCCGTGGGACGATTGGACGATGTATCAGCTGGCGATTGAAGCAGAGCAGTCAAGGCTCATTGGAAGCTTCGATGATTTGCAATGTTTGCGCAGCCTCCCTTCCTTCGAGCCGATGACGCATCAGATATCAACAGCGCGCAAGGTGCTGCATGAAATGAGCGGACGCGCTATTCTTGCCGATGAGGTTGGCCTTGGCAAGACGATCGAAGCCGGTCTCGTGCTGAAAGAATATATTGTGCGAGGTTTAGTGAAGAAGGCGCTTATACTTGTTCCCGCTTCTCTCGTACTGCAATGGGTGCGCGAGCTGAACGGGAAGTTCGGCATCTCGGCCGTCGCTCAGAAGAAGGAGCATTCCTGGGCCAATGATGTTGTCGTCGCTTCTATGGACACTGCGAAGCGTGATCCCCACCGCGAACGGCTGCTCGCGGAAGACTATGACATTATTATTATTGATGAGGCACATAAGCTGAAGAACAAGAAGACGACAAACTACCAGTTCGTCAACCAGCTCCGCAAGAAATACTGTCTCCTGCTGACCGCAACGCCAGTACAGAACGATCTGGATGAGCTGTATAACCTGATTACGCTGCTTAAGCCGGGCCAGCTCGGCGGGCAGAATGAATTCGCCGCGAACTTCGTCGTCGATAAGCGGCTCCCGAAGAACGAGGAGCAGCTGCACGAGGCGCTGTCCACCGTCATGATCCGCAACCGCCGCGGCGATGGCGATATTCAATTCACGAAACGGATCGTGAAGAATATCCCGCTTCAACTCTCCAACGAGGAGCAAGCACTCTATGACGGCGTAACGAAGTTTGTCCGTGATCGCGCAAGCGAATCTGATGGAGATTGGTCGAGCTTGCTGTCACTCGTTACACTGCAGCGCGAGGTGTGCAGCAGCCGTGACGCCGTATTCGTCACGCTCGTCAACATGTTCAAGAAGACGGCAGAGGATTCTCCGCTTCGTGCGAAGATATGGGAGCTTGTCGAAGTGATTAAGGCCATCACCTCCAATACGAAAGCGGAGAAAACGATGGAGCTCGTCCGCGAGATGAACGACAAGGTTATTATTTTCACGGAATACCGGGCGACTCAGGAATACTTGCTTCAGTATTTCCGCGCGAACAATATGGTTGCGGTCCCGTACCGGGGCGGGATGAACCGGGGCAAGAAAGATTGGATGATGGACTTGTTCCGCGGCCGCGCTCAGGTACTCATTGCAACCGAGGCTGGCGGTGAAGGCATCAATCTGCAGTTTTGTCACCATATGATCAACTTCGATCTTCCATGGAATCCGATGCGGGTGGAGCAGCGGATTGGACGGGTCCATCGGCTTGGTCAGACGAGCGATGTGCGGATTTATAATCTGTGCACACAAGGAACCATCGAAGAGCATATCGTCAATCTGCTGCATGAGAAAATCAACCTGTTCGAGCTTGTCATCGGCGAGCTGGATCATATTCTCGAACGGTTCGAGAAGAATGAATCGCTGGAGCAGCGGCTTGCCCGGCTCATGCTCGAGACCGGCGGCAATGGCGATCTGCTGCGCAAGCAAATGGACGATCTCGGCAACTCGCTGAACCGCATCCGCGATGAAGTGGAGCTGGAGGATGATGAGATGAGCGCGATCAACTCTATTATGAATGCCGTTGGCCAAACAATTGAGGTGCGACCATGAACGAACGCCAAATTCAGAAATTCGTGCAGCGGTACTTGGATGCTACAGGCTGCCACATCGTAGAGAAATCGCCTGCCCACTTCCAAGTCAAGCTGTCTCCGAAGGCCGACCGTGATCTGACGAACCGCCCCTATTACTGGAGCTTCGTCGACCGCACGGGCGTTGAGCCTGAGACGATGTCTCTGCTGCTCGTTACGGACAAGCAGAAGTACGACAATCAAGCGGCGGCGCAAAGTCAGCAGCAGGCTCCAAGCAATACCGGGGCGAGCGGAACAATAGGAGCTGCCCAGCCAGGCAGCGCTTCGCAGGAAACACAAGCGACTAACTCCGCAGAGGCCGCACTTGGCCGCTCTTTCGGCTACATTCACGGAACATTGAACACGAATGTCCGCGTCCCTCGAGAGGATCTTTATTATGGCTCGAGGCGACTTAATCAGCTGTTCGAGTCTTCCCGTCTAGGCGGCAGCTACCTGTGCCTATTCCAAGAGCCCGAGAAGCGCAGCAGCCACCCGCTCGACTCAACCGCTTACAGCGCTTGGCTAGGTGTCAATATGAAGGTCGAATTCGCCTGCGATATGAAGCGCGAAGAATTCCACTCCTTCGGTATCTCGCTGGCTACCGGCCAGTGCATCGAACAGTTTCATGATCACCTGCTGCAATACCGGATGACGCCTAAGCTGCCTCCGAATGTGCATACGGCCAAGAATGCGCTCAGCTTAGTCAAAGCCGCCACCATCGCGGAACAGTCGCTTGAGCGCAAGCTGCGCAATTACGATTATTCATGGGCGGTTGCTGCAGCGAAGCGGCTAAACGAAGAGCTCGAAACGATTAACCACTACTACAAGCCGCTGATTGAATCTGCTGAGGAAGAGAACAAACCGCAAATTACGGAACAATTCGAGCGCCGCCAGGAAGAGATCCGCTGGCAGTATGAACCGCGCGTGACGGCTTCCGCCATCAATTGCGGCATCTTTTACTTGCAGGGCATCGGCTGAGCCGTACAAGAATGCATGATGCGACAAGAACAGTGGTATGAACCAACTATCCGGCAAAAATAGAACGATTCTTGTCCCAGCCGCTTGACAGGTTCCTACACCCTTTTTCGCGCCATTTCGTTACAATGACGGTGTCAGGATCGAATGCACGATGGCAAGTCAAATCTAAGGAAGCAGCAGGTGATGCATCATGCAAAGCTTTCGTCGCCGTATCCTCATTTTGGCCATACTTGTGTCCGCTTTCTTCTTGATGTCTACAGAGGTTGTTTCTGGTGCCGCGATCATCGCTCGCTCCACTGGGGCACCTGCCCCGGTGAAGTCGAAGCTGGAGCAGCAAGTACACGCATGGTCAGATACGATATCCAAGCAACCAGGGTTCGAAGCCTGGAAGAGCGCGACACCTGTCATTGTCCCGATTGGCCCTGGCACGCATGGATGGCTGGTCACCTTTCAAGTGAATCATCAACCGGTTGGCTATATGATTGTTAATGCTACAGCAAACGGCGGATTTGAGCTTGGTGAATACGGAGCCGGCAATCATCCTGCCTTCGATCCGAATACCCTTTATCGCTCTATGATCCGTCAAGGTCTGATTACATCCTTCGCTGAAGCCGCAAAAAAGCCGCTCCATCTGGAACGGCTTTACCTATCTCCGGTTCTCGCTGTTTGGAAATGGACAACAGCAAACGGAGGAACGTATTATTTGGACGCATGGACAGCAGAAGCCTTGCCGATTAACAACCAAATGTGGGACGAGCAGTCATCGGCTGTCTCCGCTAAACTGAAGCAGCAAGCTGCTCAGACGCTTAACACCATATCGAAGGCGCAAGCAAATGACTGCTTCGATGCGTATGAACGGATGCCATGGTTGACCAAATCTCCGTTATCGTATGATCAAGTTCGGCTGCATCTCCCGGAATATCTGGATCAGATGAGCCAAATCCGCTATACCGCGGAGCTGTATCGCCAGACCGTGCTCTTCGTATTCCCTGCCATCGGTTATCACAGATGGGACGACTCGTCCATCTTCGTAGAAGTGGATTATGAAGGTTCGCGATACATCCCGATGGCGACTATGAACACATTAGGTCATTTTTACCGGTAAATCAGGTTGTTCTTCGCTAATGCTATTCTCACGAGATGACGACTTGAACATCTGCACGAGACCGAATCCGCCAATACCGAACCAGCGCGTCAGCCAAGGCTCTCTTGTCGCTTTGGCTTTTTGGCGATTCTCTCTGCGCGTGTCCATCGGCATATCAATGAAATGGATCGCTTTGCCCGTAATGAATTTAATGTATTCTTCCGGTTTTTCAACAGCCATGATATCCCCGCTCCTTTTTCCTTATGAATTGCTTATCTACAGTGTTTCCGCTAATCATTTCTTTCAAACATGAATGAGTTTCCTTGGACTGTGCCACGCTAACCTCAAGTATTATGGAGCTGGAGGTTAGGCATGTCCATGTCATTAAATCTCATTCACCGAACATTGACGCGACTCATTCTACCGCTTTGCGCAGTCATCGCCATAAGCTCCGTTCAGCCGGCACATTGCGCCGCGACTGCCGAATATCCACTGGATGCGCCTGCGAAGCATACCGTTAGTTCTCGTGTGCTGCCGCCGGATTACAGACGTGCACTGCCAAGCGCAGAAGTACTGATCGACGTCGGACATGGCGGCATTGACGGCGGCGCTCATCACGAAGATCTGCTCGAGAAAGACATCAACCTTGCGATCGCCAAGAAGCTCTATCTGCTACTAAGCGCTAGCGGCATTAAAGCTGTACTTAATCGCGATGCCGACTACGCGCTAAGCGACGATAATCGGTGGAACCCCGCCGGCTCAAGGCATAGACGGGACTTGTCTCAGCGAAGCCAATTGACCAAAGAAATTCAGACGCGCATCCTCGTCAGCATTCACGTCAATTGGGCGCCTGACAAGACCGAGCATGGTCCGCTCGTGCTTCATCAGAATGAGGGCGAGAGTGCCCTGCTTGCTTTTTGCATCCAGGATGCGCTGAACCGCAAACAGAATACGCAGGCACTTCCGCGCGTCGGCAGGCCTTTCTATCTGCTCAATGTCGTCAAACAGCCCGCCGTCATCGTAGAACTGGGATTTCTCAGTCACGAAGGCGACCGTGCGATGCTGACCGATCCGCATAGGCAGGTGCAGCTTGCAGAAGCCATTAACTCAGGGGTGCGGAATTATATCCTTCTCCGCTGATGGAACGATCATTTGGGATAACGTGACGAACGTTGTGTTCGACTGCATGCTTGGAATGCTCGCTTTCAGCACCGACGCTGTAAGTTTGCCGGGAGGACCGACATGGCCGATCGTGATACAGCTATCATGGTCCTCCAGATATCTCCGCAGAATGCCGATTTGCTTCGAGATGTGACTGGTCGAATACACGTCATCAAGAAACACTTGATTCGACAATAAAGGCACGCCAAGCTCTGCTGTTACCTTAGGCAGCACCGTCTTAAAGGTTGTACGGCTATCGAGGAAGAACATGCCGTGTGCCTTCACGACAGATAGCACGACTCGCATGACGCGTTCATCTGCCGTCACCTTGGAGCCCATATGGTTATTCATCCCAACGGCATATGGAACGGCGCTAATCGCCTCTTCGACGCGTTTGCGGATCTCTTCGTCGCTCATCGAAGTCATTATCGCGCCAGGACCGAGCCACTCCGGCTTGCCCCGCACCGGCTCCATCGGCATATGAACGATTACATCGTGACCGAGCTTATGCGCAAGCTCCGCATCCTGCTTCGTCGTCGGCATGAACGGCATGACTGCAACCGTAAAATGAACCGGGAGCTCCATCATCTCAGGCGTTCCCGTCATGTTGTTGCCGAAATCATCAATAACAATGGCGACCTGACGGTTGCCCTTTACTTCGCTTTGTTTGTTTGCTTCGGCCGTGCCGGTAGTCGGCAGGAGCAGCAATATCGCAGCGATCAAGGCGCATAAACCCGCCCCAACAAACCGCTTCAACTGGCTCATATGTATACATTCCTCTCTATTCATGAATACTCAGACGTCTTCATTGTTTGTGGGAATAGGAAAGTTTATGTATTCGCCCCAATTAATGCTGCAGACAAAAAAAAGATGAGGATCATCGCTGATCCCCATCTTCTTCATTCGTGCTCCTAGCTAGACTGCATATACAGTTGCGCTCAGGTTGATTGGTCCGATAACGGAAGCACCTGAGTTATACAATTTCTCTACATATAAGGAGTAACCATGTGCTCCCTCAGATACATTAATGTCAATCACTTGGAAAGTGACAATCATGTTTCTCTCATAGCCCGGTTCTACTCCTTGCAGGGCATAGAAGATCTCTTGCGTTCCCCGGAACACGCGGAATAACAATTGCGATACGCTAGCTTCCTCGCCTGCAACACCAACAGTAGCATTCAGCTCAACGCGGTTGTTCGGGAAATGCGGAGCAACAAAGATGCCTAGCTCAGCCAAAATCACTTTCTCAGGCGTAATCGGAATTTCGATATGAACCTGATCGGTGACGACGGCTGGTACGCTGACATTATAAAAGATTACGTGTGTCATTCTTTCATCAACTCCTTCCATCACCAGATAATGCTACTCTATGAAAATCGCATTCATTTGGTGTGGACGAGTTGTTCCTGCTGCCTGCTACTCTCCGATTGGTCGTGCGCTAACCCCTTCGAACGTCAGTTGTACGGGGCGGATGCTGCCATCCTCCTCAAACTCCATACGGTCCAGGCAGACGACGCGGTGATTGCGGTCTGTCTCGCTAAGCGGACGGCGATGGTACACGATAATCCATTCGTCCGTGCCAGGCACTTGAATCATGCCATGATGCCCCGCGCTTGTCGCCACGTCCGGATTCTGCTGCAGAATCTTCCCGACACGCTCGAACGGACCGAGCGGCGACGTCGCTTTCGCATAGGCGACCGAATAATCCGGCACGCCCCAGCCGCCTTCCGCCCACATGAAGTAATAGAAACCATCGCGCTTAATCATACATGGACCCTCAACAAAATGATCCGGAGTGACGGACTTGAACGTCTCGCCATCATCGAATTGTCCGACGCTGATCATATCCTCATTCAGCTTCACGACATTGCAATGTCCCCAGCCGCCGTAGTACAAGTATGCGCTTCCATCATCGTCGATAAATACATGCGGGTCGATGGGTTGTGCGCCGTGATGGAACTTATCAATAAGCGGTTTGCCAATCGCATCGCGATAAGGACCCTCTGGCCTGTCCGCTACCGCTACACCGATGCCGCCAAGCTCATCGTCACTCTGAATATCGTTCGCTGCAAAATAGTAATAGTACTTGCCGCCGCGCTCAATCGGCGATGGCGCCCACATCGCTCTCCACGCCCACGAGATACTGCTCATCTCGAGAATACGGTCTACCTTCGTCCACTCGATCAGATCCGTGGAATAGAACGCGTCGAAATGTCTTTGCTCCTCATACGGAGCAGAATAAGTCGGATAAATCCAATACTTGTTCTCGAAAATTCGAGCTTCAGGGTCTGCATACCAGCCTTCAAAAATCGGATTGCCTGATGTTCGCTTTATCATATTCTCAGTCACTGAATCTTCTCCCTTTGGTTCAATCAGATTATGGAGGCAATTATATCAAAAAAACGCAAGAAACATCTACCTTTCTTGCAAACAAAAAAGCCCTTCAGAATCATCTGAAGGGCATCATCATTAAGGGTAATGCGGTCGAGAGGACTCGAACCTCCACGTCATTGCTGACACTAGAACCTGAATCTAGCGCGTCTGCCAATTCCGCCACGACCGCAAATCTCGTAACCAACTTCGTCATTTCTTTCGAAGCGGCGAGAATTAATATACCATGGCTGTTAATGAGAAGTCAACACTACATCATAAAAAGTTTGTTATGCCTATCTAGAACTGCACGCTTAGCGTACTTAGTGAACCATGTTCAATCGTGTCATAGAGAACACGGATATCATTGCCCGGCGTATTCGCGCCAAGCGCAATGAGCAGCGGTACAAAATGCTCTGCTCGCGGAACACCGCGCCTCGCATGCGGGGCAAGTGTCTCATATCGGCTCAGCGACTCGATATCGCGCGCAAGTACCTTTTCACGAACCCAATCTCTAAATTCCACAGCCCACTGCCGCGGTAACGCATCATTGTCCCGGTCAATTTCATTGAAATTATGTGTCAGAAATCCGCTGCCGATGACAAGAATTCCTTCCTTCTCGAGCCCCTGCAACGCTTCGCCGATTGCGATATGCTTCTCAGCAGGCAAATACGGATTAACCGATACAGGAACGATTGGAATATCCGCTTCCGGATAGGCATGCATCATAATTGGGAAGACACCGTGATCGAGTCCGCGGTACTTCTGCTGTACGGGGATATTATGACGACGAAGCCGTTCCTCCACCATATTCGCGACAATCGACGAGCCTCGTGCCGGGTATTGCACCTGATAGTATGACGGCGGAAAACCGTAATAGTCATATACCATCTCATGGACGTCATCCGTTGCAGCAATGGTCGTCATCTCGCTCTCGAAATGCGCAGAGAAGATAACGATGGCCTTCGGCCGATTCTCTTTGCCATATCGGTTAAGAAAAGCCGTAAACTCGGATTGCTCGAATATCGTCATCGGCGAACCATGCGCCAGAAATACAGGTGAAATCATCGCGTCCCCTCCTTCTTGTGCAATTACCAACGACCGATTGCAACAATGACAAGCAGCACGACGCAGATCACATTCATTACGATGGCCTTATTCTCTTTACGCTTCGCATGAACGCCGATTGCGAGTACCATTACGAAAGCGAGAGCAATCGCAGCAATTGTAGTTAGAATGGGCGCTACCCCTGTCGCGAATGGCACGATCAGACCAATTCCTCCGAGCAGCTCCGACCATCCGATGAAATTCACCGTTCCTTTGGAATAGTCTTTTGCCCACGGCATACTCGCTTTTACTTTCTCGTACTGGAATGCTTTCATCATACCAGCCATTACAAACATAAGTGCCAATATTCCTTGAATGACCCACAGCGCAATATTCATCTCTCATTTTCCCCTTACCGGTTATTTTTAACAACTGTGCCTGCAATTGAATGCTCGCATGTTATGGCTGTATAATAGCCTCTAGGGACACTATTGAGAAGTAGGCACATTAATGTGACATAGTATACAAAAAGATACCTAAGGAGAATGCTCATGTCTGAGAACTGTGAGTTTACAAAGGTACTGGAAATTCTAGGCGGCAAATGGAAGCCTTCGATTATGTATCAACTCTTCTCGAACGGAACGATGCGTTTCAGCGAGCTGCAACGCGCTTTGCCTGAAATTACGAAGAAGATGCTGACGACGCAGCTGCGGGAACTCGAGTACCACGATATCGTACACCGGAAAATCTATATGCAAATACCGCCGAAGGTCGAATATTCCATGACCGACCACAGCAAAGGCTTAGCGCCGGTTCTAATGGCGATGGGTGAATGGGGTAAGGAGCATATCCAGCATATGCAAGAATTGCATCGAGAAGCACAGCCGGAGCTGGATCAAGCAGCAGAAGATGAGACCAATGACGATATCCAGGCGGAAGCCAAGTAACGGAAACATTAAAGACGACCTCATACGCTGATGTGTATGGGGTCGTCTTCTTGTAGTTAAATAATTGCATCCCGGACGCCCTGAATAACTGGCTCACCGGACAGAAGGTGAACTAAATCCTTCTCGGTTAATCTTTTCACCGTATCGTATACGTACGGATTGTCTTTTTGTAAGATGAACTCTGCAATTACGCTTAATATGAATAACATTTTGAATGCTTCAATAGTAACGATATCATACGGAGTTAGCTTGCGAATGGAATGATAGCCCTTAATAAGCTGCACGAGGATATCGCTATCGTCTCCTCCCATATGCGCGCACATTTCTCCCATGTCATACAAATGGTAGCCGTAGATGCATCTTCCAAAGTCGATTGGAATGACGCTCTCTCCATCCGTCAAAAAGTTCGCATCACGCAAATCGGTGTGAACGATGCCGAGATTTTCCGGGTTTTGCTCCATCTCGTCCATTCTTCGTATGATGAATGTGAGAGCATCTCTAACTACAGCGAATTGATCGGGAGTTATCGTAGCGACATCAATGCCCCGAAGAATGGTATTGATGATATTGTACACATATTGCTGCCTGTGAACAGGTCTGTTACTAAATTCGCTCTGCATATGGTCTATCGAACATTGATGCAGCTTGGCTGCTACGACGCCAGCATCGAATGCCTGGTTAACATACTCCGGGCTGCCCTTCACCAGTTCAACCCCGGTAATAAATTGTCTCACCGAGCATAGAAAGCTTGCGCCATCGACCATCATTGTTGAAAGCAATTGGCCGTCTGTGTTCTGGACAGGACATGGTGATTTAAGTTCCGGATACGTCTGGTGCAGAATCTGGAGTATGCGCGTTTCAGATGCGATGGCTTCGGGCGTATAATATTTCACGTTATCAACGTTTGATGTGCTGTCCTCTTGTTCCTTCTTAATGAATAGATCAAAGATATATGGAGCGTTGTCTGTACCCAGGACCTTATATACCATTTTGCCACTGTACGATATCATCTCCACTTGCTCAGTAACCAGGGAATACTTCTCTAACAGCAGATTTTTTATTAAGTTCTCGTACATGTTGTCTCCTCGTCAAATGGATAGATTATTGAGGACAATTTTCCGTTCTAGAAACTCTGAAAAGGTACATTGCGCGAGTTTTCGCCGATATCGCCAAGCTGTCCGTGCGCATTTCTGCCCCATAGCCACACGCTGCCGTCTTTCTTAAGGGCCATTGCGTGCTTGGTACCAGCGGCAATATGGATTACATCCGTAAGTCCTTGGATCGGTTTAGCCGAGCGATTCTTATCATAAGTGCCATCTCCAAGCTCGCCGTTGACGTTGCGTCATCTCTTAATGCTGTGCCGTGACAACCCCCGGCAGAGATTTGAATGATTCGATCAAGCAGGGCAATTTGCGTTGGCTCCCAAACTTCATCCTTAATTGGGTAAGGGTCTGTGCAATCCCCATAACCTCCCCATCGCCATACCGTTCCATCGTTTTTTAGAGCCATGGAATGGAAACATCCGGCTGACACTTCTTTCACGTCGGATAAACCCTCGATCTTCACTGGAGCTATTCTTGCATCTACGGTTCCATCACCTAGCTGACCGTACCAGTTCGGTCCCCATGCCCAGACCGTGCCATCCTTTCTCATGGATAGAGCATGAAATACGCCTCCTGAAACAGAAGCAACATCATCGATACCTTCCACTTGAATTGGCGTATCGACAAAGTTGTCAATCGTACCATTGCCAAGCTGGCCGTGGGTATTGCTCCCCCATCCCCATACAGTCCCGTCTGCCCTAATCGCAAAAGAATGATAATTGCCCATACCGGCAGCGATTCCTTCGACATTGGATAGTATTTTTGTTGGAGTAGGCATACTTCCTTCAGCACGGTTCTTCAAACCAACATTGCCCCATCCCCATACCGTTCCATCAGCTTTGACCGCTAACGTGTGCTCCTTACCTAGTGCAGTGTACTTGCTCTTGTCAGCTTCAATTGCTTTGAAGTCGAACCCGCCAAACATTTCTGCTGCAGACATCGTATACCCACCCTCCATAGATTGAATTGTTTTGATAACGGTTCCAATAATGTCTTCAAGACGCTGCTTCTTCTGGAACAATAGCTCCTTATGCTTCTCCAGCGTTCGTTTGCGATCATAATCGGGACTGTCCATAACGCTCTTAATCTCATGCAATGGAAATCCAAGCTCGCGAAAGAACAAGATTTGCTGAAGCCGTTCCAATTCTCGGTCCGTGTACAGACGATGACCAAATGCGTTCACCGCTTGAGGCGTCAGCAAATCGATCTCATCGTAATGATGCAGTGTTCGGATGCTAACGCCTACCAAATCGGCAACTTCCTTTACTTTGTAAAGCACCATCATCACCTCGCATATTTAATCTAATGCATCACGTTACGTGAGGCGCAACTGTTTTTTAGAAAAGATGATCTTACTTACACGCATTGCATGAGGTCGTCCTTTGGTGAATAGACTCCTTAATAGAAAAGGAGGCCGATTATGAAACGAAGAATGATATGCATTCTGCTGCTCATCGTTGTCATTGTACTATCATTAACGGGTTGTGTTCCCGGTGACGGCGTCAACAACGCGGCTCGTCCCGCAGGGTTCTTCTGGGGTATCTGGCATGGCTGGATTGCTCCTATCTCTCTTATTATCGGTCTGTTTAAACCTGCCATTAGGCTATATGAAGCGAACAACACGGGCTGGTGGTACGATGTCGGATTTTACATTGCGATCATCAGTGGTTTCGGCGGAATCTCACTCAGAAGGCATAAAAAAACCTCTTCGAAATAATTCGAAGAGGTTTTTTATATGAGACTTGGTTTCTGATTACGTTCCATCTGAATTCTCCAGATTTTTGAAAAAAGTGATTTTGTCATCGATTCGCTTCAACGACTCTTCTAGCTCCGTTATTTGATCAACGACTTTCATGCGATAGCTTTCCATGAACTCTCTTCGAGCTGTTAACGTAGGGACTTCACTCTTATTGAAGGCAGAATACTCCTGCATCTCTCGGATAGGCATCCCTATCATTCGAAAATAATTCAATACTTGGAACCAAACGATATCGGCCTCTGAATACCGGCGATACCCATTATCGTCCCGTGCAATTCCTGCAATTAAACCCATTTGCTCATAATACCGCATCGTGTGAATGCTTAATCCGGTTTTTTCAGAAACTTGTTTGCTCGAATAATAGTTGTCCATTTTTTTATTATAAATGGGTTCGAAATGTATTGCTATCGAGTGCGCTCTATACTTTATTCTTTCACTTGTAAGCAATGAGATTTCATAATTGGAGGAGTTATTCATGCATGTTTTCGTCACCGGCGCTACTGGATTCATTGGATCCGCTGTTGTTCACGAGCTACTCTCCGCAGGGCACCATGTCGTAGGGCTTGCCCGTTCAGACAAGGCAGCCGAAGCATTAAAGGCTGCTGGAGCAGAAGTACATCGAGGTGACCTGGATGACCTCGACAGCCTGCGCGAAGGCGCTTCCGCAGCGGACGGCGTCATTCACCTCGCCTTCAATCACGACTTCTTGAACTTTGCGGCCGCCGCCGATACCGACAGGCTGGCAATCGAGGCAATAGGCTCCGTACTCGAGGGTACAGGCAAACGTTTTGTCGGCGCTTCGGGTACGCTTCTGCTCTCAAGAGGACGACTGGCTACGGAAGAGGACGCTCAGAACTCAGCTTCGCCTCGGCGCTCCGAGGAAGCTACGATGAAGCTTGTGGAGCAAGGCGTATATTCATCGATTGTACGACTCGCACCGTCTGTACACGGCACAGGCGATCATGGTTTTGTCAAAGCACTGATCGACATCGCTCGCGCCAAAGGCGTGTCTGCTTACATCAGCGACGGGGCTAACCGCTGGCCTGCCGTTCATCGCCTTGATGCGGCACGTCTGTTCCGCTTGGCGTTGGAATCCGCACCGGCAGGCTCGCGTTTGCACGGTGTCGGTGAAGAAGGGATTCCTTTCCGTGATATTGCCAGCGTCATCGGTCGTCACCTGAACCTGCCAGTTGTCAGCATATCCAGCGAAGAGGCTGTCAACCACTTCGGCTGGCTCTTCTTCGCCGCATCTGCCGACAATCCCACGTCGAGTACACTAACTCAGGAAACCATGGGATGGCGGCCTGTGCACGCAGCACTGATTCCGGATCTGGAAGAGGGGCACTATTTTAACAGTTAACTGGAACTGACCTTTTCGGAGTTATCGATCCTCAAGGAAACATGAACGGACTTCTCGTTAAAGAAATTAGCCATACCTTTAGAAAAACAAAAAATAAACCCTTCGATTTTACTCGAAGGGTTTCGTTTTCGTTAGTACCTGCATGGTTCAGAAAATGCGCTCGACTAACTTATTCGGCTATTATGGCTGCACTAGCGTACATGTCTTGAAAATGCTCCACTGCTTCGCGGACGCTGTCTACCACGTAATTAACGTCTTCAAGCGGCATTCTCGGATTGATCGGGAAATTGATATGCTGCTCAAACCAGACTTTCTCGCACACGGGACATTCGCCATACTCATGTCCGTAATATTGCATATAATCGGACAAATGCACCGGGAAATAGCGCAAATTAATATGAATGCCTTTCACGTCCTGCAAATATCGAATAAATGCTTCTCTGGTCGTACCGACAACTTCCGGTTCTATAAACAACGGGTAGAGATGCCAAACATTATGCGAATGAGACGGGGTATAAGGAGTACGTATACCCGGAATCTCCGATAAGCCCTCGTTGTAACGATCTGCTCTTTCTCTGCGCAAATCGTTCATCTCGTCCAGCTTTCGAAGCTGTACGATTCCTCCGGCAGCTTGGGCATCGCTCATCCGATAGTGAGTCCCCCAATCGTCGATCCGATTCCATTTGCGCGTGAAAGCCCCCTCCGAATGATCATGAATAGACGGATCCATCATGCCGTAAGGACCGAATGTACGCTGCCTTGTTTCACACTCACCGATTAATCCCATAGAGCGTAAATATAAGGCAGACTCCAAATACTTGGAGTCATGGAACGTAAGCATGCCGCCTTCTCCCAGAGTGGTCATGTTTTTTAAGGAGTTGAAGGAAAAACAAGTAAAATCTCCGATTGAACCGATTTTACGTCCTTTGTAGCTAGCGCCAAGCGCATGCGCCGCATCTTCGACAACGATCAAATTATGCTTGCGGGCAATCGCCAGAATCTCATCCATCTCCGCCGGGTTGCCGCCATAATGAACAACGAATATTGCTTTCGTCTTCGGCGTAATTTTATCTTCTATTGTTTTAGGGTCCATATTTAGCGTGTTGGGGTCGATATCCGCAAACCGCACGTGAACCTCTCTAGCAGCCAGACCGAGGAAGGTTGCCCGGAAGGTTTGCGGGCTGCCGATGACCTCATCCCCTTGTTTCAACCCGATGAGCTGCGCGGCTAGGTTCAAGGCAGCCGTCGCCGAAGTGACAGCTACAGCATGTTCAACACCTACATAGGCTGAAAAATCCTGTTCGAACTTATTTCTAAGCGGGCCAAAAGCAAGTGTATCCGCCGTTTGCAGTAAATGTGACATAATCTCGATATCGCTAGAATCGAACTTTGTCCCGATTCCGTATTCCTTGATTTTGAAATCCATATGGATATGCCTCCTTCAGATGTCGCTTGCATTACTTATGGTAATCCAAGTGAAGGAGTAGAATCTTTCAACAATCTTCTTCATTTATTGTTCTTTTTTCATCTGCTGTGCCATCGTATCTTTTATAAATTGAATGGGGGTCATACCGGTATATTGCTTAAATACTTTGTAAAAGTAGTGGATATTGCTGTATCCAACCTTCGTCCACACCTCGCTGACCTCCATACCTGAGATGAGCAACGATTTGGACTTGTTAATTTTGATCTTGTTTATATACTCCACCACTGAATTCCCGGTATGCCTTTTAAACAATGTCGATAGATAAGGAATACTGAGGAAGAAAGTAAGGGAAAGCTGGCGCATGGATATTTTCTGATCCCAGTTCTGTTCCAGAAAATTAGTAATATCGTGGATGATCTTTTCCTTACGTAGATGAATCGATGGATTGGGAGGTTCCACTTTACTTCGGCCGCGTCCCATGCCTCTGCGAATTGCCACCAACAGATTGTAGATTTGAGCGTTAAGCTTAAGCAAGTAACCGTCTTCGCGATAAGCGATCTCGTGGAGGATCGTCTCAAATGTGTCTCGAAGCGCCTCATTCCTGGAAACGCACTCCAGCTCTTCAATACCGAGATATTCTGCCAGATTAAACGGCAGCCCGTCTCTGGAAAATTTCAAACAAAGAAACATGACTTCGAACGGTGTTCCGGGCATCCCGATTTCTCTATGGATTTTATCAGGGGCAACCAAGACCAATTGGCCTTTCGAGACATCGTACGACTTGCCCTCGATTTCATATTGAATGGTTCCATTCATGACATAGCTGATATCAAACCAATTGTGGGCATGTGGCGTCGAGTGAAAAGTAGCCCCGCTGTCATAGAAGGCGACCTCTATAAAATCGATGGTAAGCGATTGGATCAATTCAAAGAAAGGATCTTTGGTTACTTCGGCTGTTACATTCAGCATGCTTACTCCTCCGAATTTACTTCTATCTAGCCGTAACGCATAAAAAAACTCTTCGAATGACTTCGAAGAGTTGTGTTTGTAAGATGGTGCGGTCGAGAGGACTCGAACCTCCACGTCATTGCTGACACTAGAACCTGAATCTAGCGCGTCTGCCAATTCCGCCACGACCGCATCTGGCAGTTATCGCTTCCAAGTGAAGCAACGAAAATTAATATACCATAATCTTTCTGGACAAGTCAATCTATAACTTCATTTTTATTTATTTTTTGTTAACGGATTCGAATCCGTGATGAATGGCATCAAGAAGCTGGTAGGTTGTATCACAGCAATACTCCCAGAACATGATGCCTGCGAGCTCCTCACGGATGACAAAATCAGCTTTATGCTTCATCGACTCCTCATCATCATAAGTAACGAAGCTCTGTCCATTGAACAAATATGGCGCTTTCGCTTCGTCATCCCAATACCGGACATATCCGTTTTTGCCGATGTACTCGTTCACAAGCTTCGTGTAATCCGGACCGTAACCGCCAGCTGTTCCAGCCATCTGATGCAAGCCGTTATTCACATTAGGCACATGCATCCATAAGCGCGAGTAGAACGCTGCACCGATGACGATCTTCTCCTTCGGTACTCCCGCATTTCTGAACAAGCGAACGGATGCTTCCACGCTGATGCGGAACAGATCGCCTGTCGAAGCATGCAGATTCGTATGATGTCCGGTCAACGTTTGGAATCCGCCGCGCATGTCGTACGTCATCAGTTGGATGAAGTCCAGATACTGCTGCACCTGATCCATTTGAGTCCCGTCGATATAGTATTGATCTGCGCCAGCCGCAATGGTCAACAAGTAGTGACGGCCTCTCTCAGCTCCGAGAAGATCAATCGCCTCCCGGATTTCTTTGAGCAGCAGCGTGAAATTGACACGGTCATCCGGGCTTGCTCCAATGCCCGCAACGCCATAGCAAGGGTACTCCCAATCCAGATCGATTCCATCAATCGGATATTCGCGCAGTATCTCTACAGCTGTATCCGCCATCCGCTTGCGGCCATTCGCAGTTGATGCAGCTTCAGAGAAGCCGCCTGCACTCCAGCCGCCTACGGAGAGAAGAATGACGAGATCTGGATTATATTGTTTCAACGTATCCAGACTGTCCAAATGCTTCAGATGACTGATACTGATTCCGTCGTCCACGACATGTCCAAAAGCGATGTTCATATGCGTAAGCTTGCGTGCATCTTCTTCTCTTACTTTAGGCAGCCATGAATCCCCGACATACCCTGCTTTAATATAATTCGAATTCAACTTGTTCTCCTCCACCATCTCTATTTAATGAGCGCTGTTACTCGCTCCACAACTTGCCGTCTTGCCCGATGTAATAAGTCCCTTGTCCATCTGCCGATGAAGCGGAAATTTGGAATAGTCGGCTCGTAAGCTCGATCTGCGGCTGAATGGTCCATCCCTCACCAGTCATCAGTACAGCCGGATCTGCTGCGTATTGTCCGTGCTCAGCGTAATAATTGCGCTGACGGTAGTACAGGCGGCGTAATTCCCATTTCACAAGCTCATCTTGCGGAAGTGCAAACTCAGAAGATGTTGCGTCATCGCCAAAAACAACATAGCCCCATAGCTCCGGATAATGCATATTAATAAGGCCCATTGGCGACCATACCCAGTTATCTTCCGGGTATGCCTTGCCTGTTGCGGGATTAATGACCTTCTCATAACGGCCATCCTTCACTTGTACCTGCCATTCGACCCGCGAGAAATTGACGCGCCAGAATTGTCCGACCGATGGACGCTTCCGGTCGTTCGCGCATTCGAGCAAGCTCTTCCATGGCATCGCCACTTCAACACTCCAGCTGCGGTTAGCCGCACTCGGATTATTCAGCTCTCCGTCTATGTGCACTGCTGTCTTCAATCCGGCAATATCCCAAGCATCGACCGGCGGGCCTCCGTCACGGTACGGCTTGATAAGCAGCAGATCCCACACCGTATTCAGGGCATTAATCTCAAACTCATAATATTGATGCGAATCGCCGTCAGGATCAATGAAGATTTCGAAGTCATTATCATAGAAAATAACGGAGTCACGCTCAGTAAGCGTCGCCCATATCTCGTCTTCCACCAGCTCAGCTCCGAAATAGAAATACTCATCGTCCCACAGCATCTTCACGCGTGTGCGCTTGGCTGGCAGCGGCTTCGCATCGCCTTCAATGTCTACGAAGTCCTCCGTCCATTGCGCCTGCTCCCAGAATGGCTTGTCCAGTCTGCCATCCAGCTCGAGCGGCCCTACGGCACGACGGCAAACATAATGCTTTGGTGCGTAATCCAGAATAGCGGGCTCTTCAAGTCTGTTTAAATTCATGTTTGTCCCTCTCCCATTAGATATACCTTATATTCGTAATACCGTCTTACACCGCCTTTATTATACCGTTTTTCATGAAAAAAGTAAGTAAAAGATATACCATAACCACTTCCAACATTATACTTCTATAACAAAAAACCTCCCAGCGAGTCTCATAGAGAGTACCTCGCAAGAAGGTTTACTTAAACAGCTGATCTATTCGCTCAAATCTTGCAGCTCAGGCCCCGGACCGACTGACTGTCTAGAAACCCATTCCACCGGGATGACCGCTCGCTCCTGCTGGACCGCGCCGTTCTCCAATTGATCCACGATCATCATGGCTGTGCGCCTGCCAATCTCATCATAATTCTGCTCCAGCGTCGAGATAGGAACCTCCGCCTGTGCGCTGAGCTCGCTATTATCGAAGCCGATAATCGACAGCTCCTCAGGTACTTTAATGCCAAGCTCGAGCGCCGCCTTTAAACAATCGAGCGCTACCAGATCATGCTCAGCTTGAATGGCGGTCACGTTCAGCTCCTGCAGCTTGCCGACGAGCTTCTTATAGAACTCCCGGCGTACTGTCGGCGTACCTTCGGCATCGCCCGGCAAATTGCTGAAGCACAGCTCGATATCGATCGGAAGCCCGTTATCATTCAATGCTCGCGTATATCCGAAGAAGCGGTCTCGAACAGTGCTTCGGTATTGAATGCCCACCGTCGATATGAACGCGATTCGTGTGTGTCCAAGCTCAATCAGCTTCGACGCAGCGATATAGCCGCCATCCGCATTATCAGAGACGACGCTGCCCATCTTTAACAAATTATAGTACTGATCTAGCGTCACGATCGGATAATCATTCCTATGAAGCGCATGGACAACATCGAGGTTATGCTGCGAGCTCACCGGATAGAGAATAATGCCCGCTGTCCCCCGCTTGGGCAATGAGATAAGCAGCTCCCGCTCCCGTTCAATGCTCCAATTGCTGTTATGAATGCTCAAGTAATAACCTTTGGTCTCCAAATATTGGGCAACAGATTGCATATGCTCCAATGAATTGTTCGGCGATGCGAAAGGCAGCACCATCGAGATAATCATGCTGGATGCTTGCATTACGGGCACTTCTGCCAGCTTCTTCGCCTCATCAAGCTGCTTTACGAAGCTGCCGCTCCCTCGTCTGCGGTAGATCAATCCTTCTCTTTCCAGCTCGATTAATGCACGCTTGGACGTGATGCGGCTGACGCCGAACTGTTCGGCTAGCTCAAGCTCCGTCGGAAGCTGCTGGCCGGTAACATATTCTCCTTGGGAAATTCGCTCGCGCAATATCCCGAGTATTTGACTATATAACGGCTTATTATCGCTCAGCACTAATCGTTACACCTCAGCCTATCGGTTCAAATGTTAGTTTAATTGGCAAAACTTATACTTAATAGTCAGTATATCGGGATTCGGGCCGCGAATCCAATACAATTTACTAAATTCTTGATCTAAAGAATATATCTTTTATATGTAGTGGTATGTAAAAGGTATAAAGAAGCTCCTTGATTATTATCAAGGAGCTTCTTCTGCAAGGATTACCGCCTATGTACTGTTCGCGCTATAACGGCAGCTACAGCTGTGTTCTTGGCGCTATTACCGGCTCATAAGTATAGCCTCGGCTAAGCTTCACCACTTTGCGATTACGCTTGCGTATGACGACGCTATCGGCGTCCCATGCAACAACGATGCCCATTACATCATTGGCCTCCATACCGTCGCGCACGACGCGCAGAGAGGTCCCTTCAACCCGGTATTGATCCAGCTGTTCTTCGGAAATCACGATTGCCTTTCACTCCTTTACGCTTCATCGTTATAAAAAAACCTCAGGGGGCGTAGGATTGCTCCTCTCCCTGAGGCTTTCGAGTTTCTACTTAACCGACATGCTCCTTAGAGTCATTCGTCTCATACCATTCATCCAAGACACGGGATGACATGACGCGGCTCGTAATATACTCCGACTGTTTCTCGGAAAACTGTTCTTTCCAGTCAATCTCAAGCTCATCGGCAAGCTTCACAATCGTGAGCAGCTCTGACCATGCGACATAACGTTTATACCAGAAGAACTGCGGGTGCTCAATCATATAAGGGTACAAGTCATCAAATTCAGTATGCTTGCAGTCGAGTGCACGTTCGAAATGATTTTTCGCGTCCGACAATTTACTAATCAAGTAATCTGCTGTAAGTTTACCCATATATTGACGCCTCCCTCCATTACTTATGAACATTATAAGTCAAATCAGAGCGTGTGGAAAGATACTGAATGTTGGCATTACTCGAAGCGGATATGACCGCCGTCCAAGGATGCAATCTTCACGAGCGATTCGACGCGAATTCCTTGTTCGCGGATCGTCCGACCTCCGGATTGGAACGACTTCTCTACCACGATGCCTAGACCAGCAAGCTTCGCACCGGAACGCTCAATAATCTTGATCAAGCCGCGCGCTGCATCGCCGTTCGCAATAATATCATCTATGAAGAGAACCGTGTCCTCCTCAGTCAAGAATTGACGGGAAACCATAATATCCGTTACAATTCCTTTCGTGAAAGAAGGCACTCGTTCGCAGTAAGCATCCGGGTCAGCGATTAGCGTCTTCTTCCTTCTTGCGAATACAAGCGGTACACCTAGAGCAAGCGCAGTCGAGTACGCAATAGGAATGCCGGAGGATTCTACCGTAATTACCTTTGTAATCGGAGTCTCGGCATACAGGCGCGCGAACTCCTTGCCCATCTCTTGCGTTAACAGCGGATCGACCTGATGATTAAGCAATGCATCCAGCTTCAGGACGTCCTGATTCAGAATAGAAGCTTCGCGCAGTATGCGTTCTTTTAACAGTTCCATTCGCTAAACCTCCACCGTAAAAATCTTTTCCAATAAAGTTACCATATGTACCCTGAGGTGCGCAACTTACCGGTTCAAAAATAGCAAGACCATTCTATTCTACTGCAACTTTTTTCCAAAACGAGCGTCTAATTGGTTACCAGAAGCCTGGCTGTCCTAGGCGCATTCTGCAGAACATACTGGTGGTGCAAATATACATGGATATATTTTCGAGATCTCGATTCAATAAACCTGCTTTAACCGGGGCTGTATGCCTAATGTTTCTTCTCATCGGAGGTTGTCAGCTCAGCAGCGGGAACTTCACGCTTACGAACGACGATCATTCCGCTATAAGTCAAACGAATACCATTTCAAATGAGCAATCGGACAGCCCGCAGAAGGCGCTGGATACGACTAAATCTGCAGCCGAAACTAATTCCAGTGAAACAGCTGTGAATAACGATGAGACAACGATTGCCGATGCAACCACTGAATCCACTTCTACCGGTACGAAGCCGTCGACCAAATCGCCAGCAGCGAAGAACGACAAGAATTGGGACTCCAAAGCGCCCAAGCTCCTCGGCATTGCAATTGGCGACGCCAAAGAGACTTGGGATAGCAAACTCGGCAAGCCTGCTGACAGCTATAAGATGGATGATGATAAAGAGTCCGTCACCGTTTATGAATATACGGCTTTCTCTGTCGGCTATGGTGCCGATAAGAAGGTGAAGTTCGTTGACGTATTCGATAAGAACGCCAACACAGGACTCAATGGGCTTCATGTTGGCGACAGCCAGAATGCAGTCGTCAAGTCGCTCGGTAAACCCGATATTCAAACGGCAAGCGTGCTTGCGTACAAGGGAACCGGCGCTCTGCTGAAGCTCGATCTAGATCCTGCAAATAATAAAGTTCTCTCCATTAAGCTGTTCTCAAATCCAAACTAGCCAGAGCGTGACAAGCGAAACGAACAGAATCGGCATCGTCAGTAGCAAGCCTAGCTTGCCGTACTCCCGCCATGTAATCTCGATGCCGCCTCTGCGAAGCAGCTGCATCCACAGCAGTGTAGCGAGCGACCCGATTGGGGTAAGCTTCGCTCCAACCGATGTTCCGAGAAGGCTGGCAAACGGCAAGTAATGCGGCCCTGCTATATGTTCGATTGAGAGCGAGGAAACGAGAACGGCCGGCAGATTATTCACCGCCGCGCTCAGCAATGAGAAGACAAGCCCCGAACTGACAATTCCTACAAACTCGCCATGCTCCACCAATGGCTTCAGAAGCTCTGGAAACCACGCGATTGCTCCATGTAAATATAAGCTGTACACGATCAGGTTCATCGACAGTGCGAAGATGATGATGAGCCACGGAGTCTGTCTAACCGTCCGCTGGAAATCCCCCTGACGTGCGAGCAAGCTCGCCGCCCATTGAAGCGCAGCTCCCCCAAGTGCAATCGCCGATACAGGCAAATGCAATCGCTCTGCAAGCAAGTAACCTGCCAGCATAGCCGCCATGATCACCCATGATAGGACGAACAAAGGCCTGCTTCCAATAACTGAAGCCGGCTCTGGAAACGATTGAGGCGCGCCTGTTCTATGCTCTTCTCTCCGAATGCTTCGGCCGAAAAAGGCTGCCGTTACAACAACCGTTGCGACAATGGAACTTAAGCCTGGAAGCAGCATCGTTCTCGCGTACTCGCCAAACGAAATATCGAAGAAATCCGCCGTTAAAATATTCGTCAGGTTGCTCATCATAAGCGGCGCACTAGCTGTATCCGCCATCAGTCCGACGCCCAGCAAGAAAGCGATCCTCGTCTTGCGCGATAAAGCGAGCAGCGATGTGACCTCCAGCACGATCGGGATCATGATAAGAATCGTACCGTCATTGTTAAAGAAGATCGTAATGCCGGCTGCAAGCAAGCAGAGCAGCACGAGCAGCGTTAACTGATGATGGTGGAACCGTCGAACGATATGAAGCGCCGCCCATCTAAAGAATCCGTTCGCATCCAGCAGCGAAGTAAATAGCATGATACCGATGAGAGAGAACGTAGCGTCCCAGACGAAGCCCCATATATACGCGGCGTCCGAAGGCGCAAGCAGCCTTGCTGCGAATAATAAGAGTGCGCCGATCAGCGCGATAATGGCTTCATGAATGCCTCGGGGACGCCAAACAATAAGCGCAAGAGAAGCAGAGAAGACGCTGACTGCAATTGCAATGTTCATAAAAGTAGGATCAACTCGCTAACCTGTCATAATAGTCATGCCCGTCCCTCTTTGGACATACCTTGTTAATAGGTATCGTTTGGGAAATAGGAGGTCGTGGCTTAGATGATGAAGCGGACAAGCAAGGTATTACAAATTGCTTTTACGTATATGGGCACAATAGTTGGCGCAGGGTTCGCAACCGGCCAAGAAATCTTGCAGTTTTTTACGCGGTTCGGATTCCCTGGGGCGATTACAATTATTATGGCTACAATGATGTTCATCTGGCTAGGCGCCAAAATGATGCTGATTGCCAGCGACGTCCGCGCCAAGTCGTATGAAGATGTCAATAAAGTGCTGTTCGGCGAGCGGTACGGACGCTGGGTCAGCCATTTCATGCTGCTTGTGCTGTTCGGCGTGTGCGCCGTCATGCTCGCAGGTGCCGGTTCGATCTTCTCTGAGAACTGGAATATCTCCTATCAGTCCGGCTTGCTAATAACCATATTCGGTTGCTTCCTGCTGCTTCGCAAAGGAATGAACGCGATTCTGGCTGTCAATGCCATCGTCGTTCCGATTATGCTGCTATTCACCGTGCTCATCATCATCGATACGGTTCAGACGCCTGGGTCGAACAGATGGCTGCTGCTTAGCAGCGATCACTCTCCGATTGCACTCTGGGCTTCTCCGTTCCTATACGCTGCTTTTAACCTGTCCATGGCGCAAGCGGTGCTCGTACCACTCGGTGCGCAAATGCAAGACCGCAAAACGATCGTATATGGTTCCTGGGTCGGCGGTATCGGTATCGGCTTCATGCTGCTTGCCGGCCACATTGCCCTATCCGTCTATATGCCGGGCATCCGCCAATTCGCCATCCCCATGGGCGGCATCGCTCGCGAGCTCGGGCACGGCATCCAGTGGATTTATATTTTCTTGATATTTGCCGAGATCTTCACGACGCTCATTGCAGATATCTATGGCTTAACATTACAGCTTCAGGAACGGCTTAAGATCTCTAGAACACTGCTCACGCTCATCACCCTCGCCTGCTGCTACGTCGCCAGCCAGATTGGCTTTGGCCCGTTGCTCTCGACGCTCTACCCGCTGTTCGGACTGATCAGTCTCGGGTGGCTGGTGCTGCTTATAAAGCAGCGGCCTCCTGCTGGAGATTAAGTGTGAACGAAGTTGAATTAGGATTAGAAAAAGCCTAGGAGACGTGAGAAAATATGAAAAGTGAATATGAAGCCTAGGCGCTATGATATAAGATCGATGATGGCTGCATCTGGGATCGCGCTTTGCAAGGCGTCCCTCATATGGTCGTGGCAAGTGAATAGAATGATCTGCCTTCGCTCGGCCAACTCCCTCAGAACAGCCGCCGAGCCTTTCAACCGTCCGATATCGAAATTGACGAGAGGATCATCGAGAATGAGCGGCAATGCGCTGGCTGACGAAGAAGCCTCCTCGGCAAGAGCGAGCCGCATGGCGAGATAAAGCTGTTCAGCGGTCCCTCTGCTCAAATACATGCTTCCAATAATCCGGCTATCTTCCGTTTCCAGGGAGATAGCCTGTTTCTCTTCCTGCAGCCAAATTCGCTTGTACTTGCCGCCGGACATGATGCTCATCAGCCTCGATGCTTCGCGCAGAACCGCTGGCTGACGCTGCTCTTCCATCAATCGTTTCGTCCGTCTAATCATTGCCATGCAAAAGGATAAGACGGCGTAGCGCTCAATAAGCTGCTCCAACGAAGCGGTTGTCTGCTCACGATCCATCGTCAATCGCTGCCTGTCGCTGTTCTGAAGCAGCTGTTCCATGCGCTGCCTCTTGCGTCCAATATGCTCAAGCAGCTCTACGTTCCGCGCTTCTAGCTTCGACAATTCGACTCCTGCCTCTGCCTTCATGCGGTCAAGTTGATTGCCATCGTAAGTCGCATACCAACTCTCAAGCTGCTCTCGCTGCATCGTTGTTAATCCAGCGGTCAATTGGGCATCCATCTTAAACAGAGAGGTCTCAATTGCTGCAAGCCGCTCAGAGCGCTCCAGGGCATCGAGCCATTCCAGCTCATCGGCAGCATGTGCAGCTTGAAACCACTGTTGCTGTTTATGTTCAAGTTCCCTTACAATCTTGTCCTTCTGGTCAAGCAGCAGCTCTTGATCGGCTAGCTGACGGTTAAGCTCGCTCTTCTGCCTTGCAAGCAAGCTTTGCTTGTCCAGTTCTGCCTGCAGAAGCCGAAGCGCTGCGGCAGCATCACCGTGCGCCCGGTAACTGACTGCCGGGAACGCTTCGGACAGCTGGAAGACGGCTTGCTCGAAATCAGCAAGCTGCCGTTCGATTCGCGCCGCCTTGTCTGCGGCGCGGTCATAGGCTTGCAATCGAAGCTGCGCTTGCTCAGCGAGATCGTATGTTTCAAGGGCTGCTTCGGGCGATAACTCCGCCTGAAGCGCCCTATGTTCAAGCCAATCGCGCCACTTGGCCGCGATTGCATCCGCTGCTTCGGCCGCGTGCTCTGCCGCGGCTGCAGCGGCTTCATGCTGCGCGCGCAGCCGGGATTGCCGGCGCGCGAGCTCCTGGCGGCGCTCCGCGGTGCTCGCACTGGCGCGGAGCTCGTCCTGCCGCGCGTCGATCGCTGCGCGCAGGCGCGAGAGCAGCGGCGCAGCGCGGTCGGCTGCGCCGGCATAGCCTGCGGCAGCTTCGTTGTGCGCCGCAGCAAGCGCCGGCGGCGGCGCTGCGCTCGCCGCGAGCAGGCCGTGCAGCAGCGGCTCGGCTTCGCGAGCGAGCTGCTGCAGTGCGGCCGCGACGCGCCGCTGCGCTGCTGCAAGCGGCTGCGCGTGCACCGCAGCCGCTGATGGCGCTGCCGCCGCTGGCGCTGGCGCACGCCCGCGCCGAGCGCGGCCGCCGCGGCCCGGCTCCGCCGCGGCTCGCGGCTGCCGCTGCGCGAGGCGCAGCAGCGGCGGCGCCGCCATCGCAGCCGCAAGGGCGCCGGCGGCTGCTGCCGCGACAGGCCAGCCCGCAGCGGCCAACAAAACAGCGCCAGCGGCCATCACACCGCTGGCAACCCAATAAGCAGCGTCAGGCACTCGCCGCCTCTCCACAACAGAACCTGCTTGCGCGCGAACCTGCGCAAGCTCAAGCTCATGCCAGGCTTCCTCGAATTGTCTGGATGCGCTTCGCAGCTCCTCCAGCGTCTGAGGAAGCAGCTCAATCCCTTGCCTCCGAGGCTGCACGCCTCCGGCATCCAGCTCCACAAGCAGCGCATCCGCTTCCTTCAGCTGCACAGCAGCAGCGCGAAGCTCCGCTTCAGCCTGG
Source organism: Paenibacillus sp. J31R98 (assembly GCF_056269245.1). Taxonomy (NCBI): domain Bacteria; kingdom Bacillati; phylum Bacillota; class Bacilli; order Caryophanales; family Paenibacillaceae; genus Paenibacillus; species Paenibacillus sp. J31R98. Next base: position 431,757 of record NZ_JBWDNO010000001.1, on the reverse strand, counting down.
CTAATCGCCTTCTCCCGCTCCTGAAGCGAAGAGCGATATACCCGAATCGCTTCCCTCTCCGCTACTCCGGATTGGAACGAACGCAGCGAAGCTTCGGTCCATAACGGCGAGATCTGGGCGATCAATCGGCGCACAGCCTCTATATCTTCCCTCGCTTCTGCTGTCAACTCCACGAGCGACAGACCCGCTGCGTTCATCGATTCCGCTGACAGCATCAGCGATTCAATCTCAGGCTTCCTTACTAACAGCTCTTCATCAACCGTCAGGGAGCTGTATTCTCTTCGTTGCCGCTCAGCAAGCACCTTCGCTTTCTCGAGCTCCTGCTTCACTCGAGAAAGCTCTTCCGCAATCGCTTCCCAGCGAGAACGAGCATCAACGGCGAGCCTTGGCGCCAAAGCCCCTATTGCCGCCTGCTCATGAAGCAGCGCCAACCGCTCTACCCAAATCTCTCTCAGCTCACATGCTCGCGTAAGCAAGTGCTCGCGCTCGCGCAATGTAGGCAGCTGAGTATCTATCTGGGCGAGCTCCGCTTCCGCGGCTGCAAGCTCCTCGGATAACGCATTATACGCCGCAATGCCGTCCTCCAGCTGTCGCAGCTGCGCTTCCGTCTCTTCTAGCGACTTCACGAGCTTATTCATCTGCTGCGTGCTGCCTCGAGGTCGATACAGACTGTCTAGCTGCGTTGTTAGCAGCTTCTCCGTCTTCGCTATGGCTCCGCCTCCATTCCATCCGGCATGGTACAACTGCTTGCCAAGCTCGTCCCCTTCCAGCATTCCGATTGCTTGCAGCTCTGATAACGTGATCGCGTACAGCTCGCGGAATAACCGCTCGTTGACACTGCCAAGGAACATTCGCTCCCACTGCTGCTGCGTGAGCACTTCCGCTCCAAGCGATGCTCCGTTATCAGCGCTAGGCAATCCATCGTTACGTTCTAACCTAATGTTGATTTTGCTGGACGCTTCTCCATAACGCTCTAACACATAATGGACCCCATCCGCATTCTCCAAAAACAATCTCCCGCCATGGCGGCCGCCGTTCACAGGCTCCAAACGCTCAGCCGGATTGCCCTTGCTCGCAAAACCAAACAGCATCGAGCGAATAAAGCCCATCATGGTGCTTTTTCCCGCTTCATTCGGGCCATAGACGATCGTAACCGGCGAATCGAAGCGATACGCTCGGTCACTTAGCTTGCCGAAGCCATCAATATGTATGCCTCGCAGCTTCATCCCTTATCGCCTCCCTCGAGCGGCGCCTCATGTTTATCAGCCGATCTTAACTGCTCGTCCTCGATCAGCAGCCCCGCAGCCAGCTCTCTTGCACCCATGAGCCATTGACGAGACCGCTCGTCCTGCATCTGCCGAACGAGCTTGCGCAGCTTTGCATTCGCATGCAACGGCTGAAGTGCTTCATTCGCCAATTCACTTAATGCAGCTTCATCTGCCTCAATTATCAAGCTGCTTCGGATTAACTCGCCAGTGAAGCTGTCCTCTCTTGCAAGCACCTCATAATCCAGTTCAGCGCCGGATTCCGCCTCGATCTGATAAACCCAGCACCATGGCTCGGCAATATCATCCGGCAATTCTTGTTGATCAGCGATCCTCACACGAATACCTTGGAGCAGCTCTTGCATGAAGCTGGCGTCTGATAATTGGTAATGCAGCGGTCCTCTACCCTGAAGGCTCAATCTCAACATGCTCGAGCGTCTCTCACAAGTTGAAGCGGCAGCCGTCACCGCATGTTCCAACACACCTAGCAATGCTTGCTCCGATTCAATGCCATCAATAGCAATGACGGCACTTTCCCACCTTACGATATCGAGGGGTATGAACTTCAGCTCGGTATCATACGCTGGTGACACATCAACGATGTAACAACCTTTTGCACCTGTTTCCTTCGAGTGCCTGCCTTGTGTGTTTCCCGCATAGACGACATGCGGAAAAGTATGCAGCACCTCTCGCTGATGAATATGTCCGAGCGCCCAATAATGGAACCCGGAACCAGCCAGCTCTGCCAAGCTGCACGGCGCATAGGGATCGTGGCCCTGCTGCCCGTCTACATTGCCATGCAGCATAGCAATCTGATAGACGCCGCTCCCATGGTCAGCATGATACCTTGCGGCCATATTCTCTGTGACCGATCTTGTGCCATATGAGATGCCGTGTACATATGCAGCAAGCTCTCCTGATTTGGTATAAGCAGCTGCCTTCTCCACCTTCTCCGTGCCGAAGAAATATACAGACGCCGGCCAAGTTAGCTTCGCTCTTTGCCCGGACAGCGGATCATGATTGCCATGAATGACAAAAAGCTGCACACCGTTGGCGTGCAGCCTCTCCCATTCCCGCTGCAAATACAGTTGAGCACGCAGCGAGCGGTCCGCCGAATCGTAGAGATCTCCCGCAATTACGATGAAATCTACCGCTTCCGACAGCGCCGTATCCACTAAATTTCGAACGGCCTGGAAGGTGGACATTTGGAGCGCTTCTCGCACATGCGCCGGCGCATCCGTCAATCCGCGAAACGGACTGTCGACATGCAAATCAGCTGCATGCATGAATCGAAATGAAACTCCCATGTCACCTATTCCTCTCTATTTACGTTTGTTCCGCACCTGGATTGACTTCGAGATACACTTGTCTCAGCTGTGCGATTACGCGCTGCAGCGAGTATGCTTTCTTCGCTTTATTCCATGCGGCTCTTGCCAAGTTATAGCGGAAATCCGGGTCCGATACCACTTTCTCCAGCGCATTCGCAAGCGCAGTCGGATTCTCCGGTTCGACGAGCAAGCCGTTGATGCCGTCATCGATCTGCTCGGCAATGCCGCCGACATTCGTGCCGACGAGCGCAAGCCAGCAGAGCGCCGCCTCCGCGAACACCGAGCCGAATGCCTCTGCGCGCGAAGGAAGCACGAAGACGTCGAAGAATGGCATGAACTCTTCCGGATGCAGCATATAGCCGTAAAAAATAATATCGTCATACAAATTGAGCTGCTGCGCCAGAAGCTCCAGTTCCGGCCTGATCGGTCCGTCACCGATAATATGAAGGACAAACGGCTGTCCGCGTTCCTTCAGCTGCGCGCATGCATGGAGCAGAATATCAAGCCCCTTCGCCGGAACGAGACGGCATACGGTAATGAGCTGCACGACCTCATTTTCGTGAGAGATCGGCTTAAAACGCTTCTCATCGAAACCGTTCGGGATCACAACAATCCGGTCCGCATCATTCACATACGGACGCATATAGTTGCGGAATGAATCTGAAGCGGTAAGAATTCTGTCCACCTTGGATTCGATCTCGCGATAGATCGATGTAAGAAACCTATGCTCCAAGCCGCCTTCGATGATTTTGCCATTGAGAATAAGCTCTCGCTCATAGCTCGAGTGAATCGTCATCACGATCGGCGTATCCGGGAACAACTGCTTCATCACAAGCGCCGGAATCGGATGGTGAGCGTGAATGAGATCATATTTCTTATTCAGCCGCAGCTTCGTCCACCAAACGTAGTCACGGTAAGTTTGCAAATATTTATCAATGATAGGATTGCCCTCATATATGCTTATATCGAAAGTATCGAATGTTACTTGTTCCTGACCTTTGCTGCGCACGCGCTTCGGCAGCGAGAACAGCTCCATCTGCCAGCCAAGCTTATTGAAACGCTCTTGAATATAGGGAACCATTGAGGACACGCCGCCCGGTTGCTCCGGTGGGAAAAACAATGCCTGCAAAATATTCATGTGCCCGCGAACCTCCTCAAACAAACCTGCATTATACTTCTCGACCTGCCAAAAACATGATATACTAGAACATACGTTTCTGTAAAGCTGATGTACCGGGCTTCACCGACTCCATTCATGCACCGTGCGTCTACTCTCAAAATTAGGTGGTTTCTAAACATGACAGTTGTTAATTGGCTCGCCGGACAAGCCGGGCAAACCTTCACATCCGCTTGCGTGATGACGATTCTTGTACTCATGCTCTTTATGGCGATGAAGCTGTACAAGAGCTACAGACGAAACCGCACGCATCTTGTGCTCATCATCGTGCTTCCGATCATCATTATCCAGAACGGCGCGCTCATTACTCTATCCGCTCCCGACTGGTCGGCATCGCCTTACTTACATATTGGATACTCGTTTGTCAGCTTGCTCTCTTTTATCATTATAAACTTTGTTTTCATGAAATTATATACCGGTCCTGCGGCCAGATTGAAGGGCATGCCCTTCTTTTTGATGGTGATCGGTCTAGTCCTGGTTGCCGCCGCTCAAATCGCCTATAAACCTGAGATGCTGAGCAGTCCGATCTCTGCTGGCGGTATTGATCTGCTTGCGCTTGATTTCTACGGACTGGTTCTGAACTTCGCCATTCTGCTCAACCTGCGCGGCATTGACCAGCGATTCAATTATTCCGCAAGCCTGATCGTCTATTTTGTTTATCAGCTCTCGGCCATGGCAGACAGTGTGTTCCACGGAGACAAGTCCATCCTGGTCATCTTCATTCATTTGCTGCCTATCGTCTATTATACGCTCTTGTTTCTGCTCTTGTTCGAGTGGGTGCTTGAGCGGCTCATGATGACGTTCCAGTCGTCGATTACCGATGGCTTGACGAGCTTGTACAACCGGCGGCACTTCAATAAGAAAGCGGAGCAGTTGCTGCGCGAGATGAACCGGATCGCCATCATCTTCTGCGATATCGACAATTTCAAGAAGCTGAACGATACACAGGGTCATCATAAAGCAGACGGCGTACTGAAGCAGGTCGCCGATATTATTAGAGAAGAGACAGCAGGCATTGGCACGGCTGGACGTTACGGAGGCGAGGAGCTGCTCGGGCTCGTCGCAGCGCCCGGCGTCAAACCCGAAGATGTAGCGGAAGCCATTCGGAGCCGCGTCGAGAAGGAAACGATTGTCACGATCAGCGTTGGCGTCAGTGCATCACGCGAAGGCACAACGATAGTTGAAGTCGTCAAGCAGGCGGATGAAGCGATGTACCAGTCCAAGACTACCGGCAAGAATAAGGTTACGCTGCATCCATCCGTGCAGAAGCGCTCCCGCTCGGAAGGCGAAGGGTCGAAGCGCAGCAAGCAAGCGTAATAGATAACATGTTGCACTTAGAACCGTCTCGTTAGCCACAGGCAGTGGCTGCGGGGCGTTTTTTCATTTGGGCTGAACTACTTGCGCTTGTTGAGTAGCTTTCACAATGGACCGTTTTTAAGCTTATCGAATTTCTAAGGTTGAGACACCTCGTCAAATTCAATTAAGTTTTACTTCATTAAAATTAATAATGATTAAATTTACACGAAATAATAACTAGCTTAGAATAGCTTTGAGCCTCGATTCTGGTTAGCGGAGAAGATACTAACGGAGCATATTGTGTGGTGCATTGTCTCGTCCCGCAAGACTCCGGCCCTCCTCTCCATATTCACGGATCAGAAGATGAAGCCCTTTTATGTACTGGAAGGAGAGCTTGATTTCACGGTTGGGAACAGAATTATTAAGGCCGGACCGGGCGACTACATCTTCGCACCTCGCGGCATCCCTCATACATTCAATGCCACAACATCAGAAGCACGGTTTTTGGTGACGGCGTCCCCTTCTGGCTTTGATGCTTTTGTCAAAGAATTAGGCGTCCCTTATAAGGAAGGCATGGAGCGAGATTCAGAACCGCCTAAGCCGGAATTTTTTCAGCACTTAATTGAGGTTTCAAAAAAATATGATATCACTTACCCTAATTTGTAACCTTTGGACTGCTTATATCCAACCACATACCATCTACTAACAACATAAAACCGCCCTCCAAAAAAAAAGGGCGGTTTTATGTTGTTTCATATGATCTCAACCAATTATTTATAAGGAATCGGATCACTCATACCCGCTTCAGCAAAGCCTTTCAAGCGCAGTCTGCAGCTATCGCATTCGCCGCAAGCTTCAGGTTCTCCATTGTAGCATGAGGTTGTCAGCTGGTAAGGAACGCCCATTCTTGTTCCTTCTTTGACAATGTCTGCTTTCGTCAGATGGATAAGCGGTGTCTCGATCGAGATTGGCTTGCCTTCGACTCCGATCTTCGTGGCAATTGCAATCACTTCTTCCACCTTCGCGATAAACTCCGGACGGCAGTCTGGATAACCGCTGTAATCCAGCGCATTCACGCCAATATAGATCGCTTCTGCCCCTACTGTCTCCGCGAATGATGTTGCAATCGACAAGAACAACAGGTTACGTCCAGGCACGTATGTCACCGGAATTTCACCCGCTTCGTCTGGCACTGGATCTGTGCCGACTTTCGGCACGTCAATGCTGTCATCGGTCAGCGCGCTGCCGCCGAAATCACGCAGGAAGCCGAGCTCAACCAGTCTGAATCGGTCACTCACGCCATAATACTCCGCAACTGCACGTGCATTGTTCAATTCAATCTTATGGCGTTGACCATAGTTGAACGTAATCGGGTACAGCTCATAGCCCGCTTCCTTTGCATACCCCATGCAAGTTGTACTATCCAAACCGCCGCTTAGTATAACGACTGCTTTTTTCATTTCCTTACACACCTCTCTTAGCCGGATCCCAAATAATTTTGTGCAGCTGCATATTCAGCTTTACGCCAGTTAGCCCGCTTGCGAGCAGCTTCTCGACAAGACGTGCTGGAGGCATCGACTCCCATACGGGGCTGAACAATGCTAGCGCCTTCGTTGGATACTTCGCAAGCGTCTCTACCGCAGCATCGAAATCACGGTCGCTTGCAATGACGAACTTCACTTCATCCTGCTCGCGCAGCAAGGCGAAGTTCTCATGAATCATCGCTTCATTCTCGCCGGAGTCCGGCAGCTTGTAATCCATAATGTAGCGTGCTTTAGGCGATGCGATGTCACGAAGAAACGGTGCCAGATCAATGGCTCCATTCGTCTCTACATGCACGTCCTTGATGCGTTCGATATTGCAAAGCGCCTGCAGCAGCTCGCCTGAACGGCTGCCGTACAGCAGCGGCTCACCACCGGTCATGCAGATATGCTCCGCTTTATACTTCTGCTCAACTTCGGCAACAATATCTTCAATGGTCATGGTGAACTCTGCCTCAGCAGGAGGATAACTATACTTCGTATCGCACCAGACGCAGCGGAGGTTGCAGCCGAACAGACGTACAAAAACGGTCGGGAACCCGGCACGTGTGCCTTCGCCTTCGACCGTTTCAAAAATTTCTACCATGGGCAGACGAACGGAGCGTTTCTCTTGCTCTACAGCATTAACCGACATGTTCGTCCGCCTCCATCAATTCACGAGTAACAGCGGCGTAGCTGGTTGGCGTTTCCCATAGACGAATCTCTTCGATCCGAATATCCGGGTAGTGGCCTTCCTCAACGAGCGCTTCATGAATTTGTTCATAAATCCAGACGACCATATTCTCAGCCGTCGTATTCATTGGCGGTAGCACTTCGTTCAAGTAGCGATGGTCCAGCTTGTCGATGACACGCTCTTTGGCAATTCGCTTCATATCTGCAAAATCGATCGTCAACCCGCGTTTATCTGTTTTGCCGGACATAATCGTTTGAAGTTTATAAGTATGGCCGTGCAAGCTCTTGCACTTGCCCTCGTATAAATGCAAATGATGCGCACTGTCAAAAGTAAATTCCTTTGAAACGAGCACCCGCTTATTATGATAACGAAGCTGCTGCTCCTCAATGTCGGTCCCGAATTGCTCAATATGCTTCGGAATCTCGTAAGTCACGTTTCACACCTTCTCCTTTTATGCAATTGCAATATGCAATTATAGCACAACTTGCATTACACGGAAAGATGTCCGTTCAAAACTGTCACAGCTTTGCCTGAAATCAGGATGCGGTTGCCTACAATTGCAAGCTGCAGCTCCCCGCCTCTTGCAGAAGCCTGGTAGGCAAGGAAATCATCCTTGCGAAGTCTACGCTGCCAATACGGAGCGAGCGCACAATGCGCGGAGCCGGTTACCGGGTCTTCATCGCATCCGGTCGCCGGATAGAATGCTCGCGAGACGAAGTCGTATTCGCTGCCGCTGCTCGCTTTGCTCGTTATAATAATGCCCCGAGCTTCAACACGAGCAAGCATGGCGAAGTCAGGCTTCAGCGTTCGAACCGTTTCCTCACTATCGACCTCAACAAGATAGTCGATCCGGTTCTTCCCCGCATACCTCGGGATGAGACCAAGCCCCTGAATCAATTCCTCAGGCGCATTCACCGCTACAGCCGGCTCCGCCGGGAAATTCAGCATAATGCCTTCCACCGAACGGTCGGCTGTCAACAAGCCGCTTAATGTATGAAATCTCGCCTGCCTATTGTGCGGAAGATGACCGTTCTCCCACAAGTAATGGGCACTTGCGAGCGTAGCGTGACCGCACAAGTCCACCTCGACCGTCGGCGTGAACCAACGAAGCGAATAGCTGCCATCCTCGCGGGGGACAAGAAACGCCGTCTCCGACTGGTTCATCTCAGACGCAACGCCTTGCATCCAAGCCGCATCCCGCTCTTCTTCAAGCAGGCAAACAGCGGCCGGGTTCCCTTTGAACGGCTTACTTGTAAAAGCATCAATGAGCGCAATTGGAATTCTTATTGGGCTATTCATCATCCTCTAATGTTCCTCCTCTATGTAAGAAATGCCGATCCCGGAGTTTGATCCGGTTCGGCATCCATCGTGATTACGCCTCTGACGGCGTGAGAACTTTCTGTTTCTTCTTACGGTTGACCACGATAATTCCACAGCTGACAAGCGCAAGCGCCCCAATAACAGCGCCGGATAGCGGCTCGTTCAAGAACAGCGCGGACTGGAGCACTCCGAATACCGGAATGAGGAACAAATACATCGATACGCTGCCGACCTGATTATACTTCATCACATTGTTCCAAAGCGTAAATGCAAGCGCCGAAACAAGAGCTAGATGAAGAAGCATGAGAAGCGCGATACCGTCAAAATGGAATGGCGCGAGGCCTGTGCTCCATGCAGCAATTACGCAGAGAACGATACCGCCGAGCAGCATTTGGTAACCGTTAATATACGAAATGCTGTAGGAAGCCGATGCCTTGCGCGATAGCAAGTTGCCGCAAGCATTGAAGAGCGTCGCCGCCATCAGCAGCAGCTCGCCAACAGAGAAATGCAGACCCGAATTGCCATCATGCTTGGATAGGCCGAGCACGAGCAAGCCGATAAAACCAACGATAAGCCCTAGCCCTTTTGCCCCGTTAATTCGGTCGTTCTTATACAGGAAATGCGCGATTACGATTTGGAAGAACGAGATCGTCCCCGCAATAACCGCACCTACAACGCCTGCGCTCATAGATAATCCAGCGTAGAAGAATGTATACTGCAATACCGTTTGCAGCAACGCGATGGAGGACAACATGCCTCCGCTGCCACGCTGATAGCCCAGCCGTTCCCGCCTAATAAGCATATACAGCAGGATGAGTATGCCCGCTAGCGAGAATCGGTACCCCGCAAAGAGCAGCTGCTCGAGCGTATCTCCTGATCCAATGCCAAGCCTCTCGTAGCTGAGCTTAATAAACGGATAAGAGCTCCCCCAGAGCAAAGTCGCGCTGATAGAAGCTCCAATTATTCCTAGTGGATGGGTAAAAAATTTGGCTGCATTCATAACTTTATTCGTTTCTCCTTCTTCGGTGCAGGCAGCCACTTCTTGTGAAACTTTTATTGCTCTTCAATGGGGATGAACAGTTCAACCTGCTCCTCTTCCAAATGCTCGTCAATATAAAAAATTTCAAGGGAAACCGCATTTTCCCGTCTCGTCAGCTTCTGCTCGTTAATCCATGCCGAGAGCTGCTCATAGCCTTCACCGATTCGTTTGTTTGTGCAAGCGGCCATTGCATAAGTGCGCTGCGGAACTGTAAATTGCACCATGCCTGGCGGCACCTGCTCCAGATGGGGCACCTCAAAGCAAGCCCAATATGTAGCAAATACTTCATTGCCGAAATACGGACTGTAAAGCACGGTCGTCTTTACCTCTCCTTCAATCTCGTGCTTCCTCTGGAGGAATGCGCTCTGCAGAAGTATTGCTTCGTCGGGGAAAGACGAGTAAGGACCGCAATAGCTAATTCCAACCAGGTTCAAGGTAGGCTTCGTAACTAATGTGCAATTATCCATCGCGAATAACCTCCTGCAAAGTTTGAGTAGAAGCTATAGGTTAACCCGATATCAGTTTACCATGATCAGAAGCTTGTTTGGTATCTATTTGTTGCCAATTATATGGATTATAAGTAAAATAGGCACATCATAAAGGAGGGATACCATGGAGCCATCAAATTATAACCCTGCGTTAGAGAGCGAGCGCTTGCTTCTCAGACGCATTACACCTAACGACGCGGCTGATCTATTCGAGTATGCGAGCGATTATGAGGTGTCGAGGTTCACATCATGGGAACAGCATCAGTCGCTGGACAATACTCATTCCTTCGTCAACTTTGTGATGGAGAAGTACGGCCATAACCAGCCTAGCGATTGGGGCATCATTCATAAGGCAACAAACAAGCTTATCGGAGCATGCGGGTGGGTATACATCAACGAGAACCATCGCCGAGCGGAGATTGGATATGTGCTGTCACATAACTATTGGAATCAAGGCTTTATGTCCGAAGTCGTATCGCTTATTCTCAAGTTTGGGTTTCAAGAGCTGAACTTGAATCGAATCGAAGCAAGATGTTTTGCGGCAAATACAGCGTCGGAACGTGTCATGCAAAAGGCGGGCATGCATTACGAAGGTCTTCTGCGAGAGCAAATGTCTGTCAAAGGCAGCTTGGTCGACCTCAAGATGTACTCCATTCTGAAGAGGGAATGGAACTCCTGAAGCATGAAGTAAAAAAAGGTGACACATGAAGCATGGCTTCGAACGTGTCACCTTCTTTATTTCAATTAGCGTTTAATCGAGCCATGCGGGTCGATGACGAATTTCTTCGACGCACCGCGGTCGAACTCCGTGTACGCTGCTGGAGCTTGGTCGATCGAAATAAGCGTCGCGTTAACGGCTTTCGCAATTTGCGCTTTGCCGCTGAGGATCGCTGTCATCAGCTCGCGGTTGTATTGCATTACAGGTGTTTGACCCGTTACGAATGTATGGGATTTCGCCCAGCCGAGGCCGAAACGAATCTTGAGCGTACCCTCTTTCGCATCTGCGTCAACTGCACCTGGATCGCCGGTTACATAGAGACCAGGGATACCAAGTCTGCCGCCTGCACGCGTAACTTGCATGATGGAGTTCAGCACCGTTGCAGGAGCTTCACCATGAGCATGCCCGTGTCCATGCGCTTCGAAGCCTACGCAGTCAATGGCGCAATCCACTTCGGGTACACCGAGAATTTGATCGATCTGCTCGCCGAGGTTCGGATGCTCGCGAAGGTTGACCGTTTCACAGCCGAAGCTTCTCGCTTGCGCCAGACGCTCGCTGTTGAGGTCACCGACGATGACGACAGCAGCGCCAAGCAGCTGCGCGGAATGTGCCGCAGCAAGACCGACTGGACCTGCGCCTGCCACATAAACCGTTGAGCCTGGCTTAACGCCAGCGCTGACAGCGCCATGATAGCCCGTTGGGAAGATATCCGAGAGCATAGTCAGGTCGAGAATTTTCTCCATTGCACGCTCTTTATCCGGGAACTTCAACAGTTGGAAGTCCGCATAAGGAACCATGACATATTCGGATTGTCCGCCAACCCAGCCGCCCATATCGACATAACCATAAGCGGAGCCTGGACGGTCCGGATTCACGTTCGTACACACATTCGTGTTCCGCTCGCGGCAGTTCCGGCAACGTCCGCATGCGATATTGAATGGAACGGAGACCAGATCGCCTTTCTTAATAAATTCAACGTCACGCCCAACCTCAATGACTTCACCTGTAATTTCGTGCCCGAGCACGAGACCGCTAGGCGCAGTCGTCCGTCCACGCACCATATGTTGGTCGCTGCCGCAAATGTTTGTAGTAATAACTTTAACAATGACGCCATGTTCACATTTTCTGCCAACATTGAGTGGATTAACGCCAGGCCCGTCTCGCAAAATCAAATCAGGATAAGAAATATCCCGTACCTCAACTTTGCCGGGTTCTACATAGACTACCGCACGATTTCCTGCCATTAGTCAGCCTCTCCTCTTTCAAGAAAATGGTTACCTGCTTGTTTACACTCCCTCATTGTATCCGCTTCCAGATCGAAAAGCTATCCTGTTTTTCTAAAATATATACCTCCATGCAAAAAAGAAGTTGCAACCTATTCTGATCATTGTCACTAAAGTGAAAAGGAGGAACCAGCAACCTAACGTTACTGGATCCTCATCTTTTGGACTTGTTTGCTCATGTTGAGCTGTTCGGCAATTTCGCCGGCTTTCATCGGACGGCCAAGCAAATAGCCTTGCATCGTGTTGCAGCCATAACGGAGCAGCAAGCCGAATTCCGCTTCTGTCTCTACGCCCTCAGCAATAACTTCAAGCTTTAAATTCTCCGCCATCGTAATAATGGTATGGACAATTGAAGCGTTCACCCCGTGTGTGTCCATCTTCTTCACGAACGACTGGTCAACTTTCAACTTATCGATTGGCAATTCGCTCAAATAACTTAATGAACTGTAGCCTGTACCGAAATCGTCAATGGCAATAGATACGCCAAGACGCTTCAAGTTCTTAAGCATCATCAGCGCGTGATGCTTGTTCATGGTCATGCTCTCGGTAATCTCAATGACAAGGTACTTTGGATCAAGACCTGTCTCCTTAAGGATGTTCGCGATCCGCTCGATAATCTTCCCATCATTGAACTGTTGTGTAGATAGGTTAACTGCGACCGGAATCTTCATCAGCCCTTGATCCTGCCAGCGCTTATTCGTGCGGCATGCTTCGAGCATCACCCATTCGCCGATCGCGTGAATCAAGCCCGTCTCCTCCGCAATCGGGATAAAATCCGCCGGCGACACGCGCCCAAGCTCCGGACTTTGCCAACGGATCAAGCATTCCACACCTTTAATCGTCCGATCGCTACCGTTATAGACCGGCTGATAGTTCAAGTAGAACTCTTCACGGTCAATCGCTTTGCGCAGCCTGCGCTCAATCTCCATTTTGCGGTGAATCTCTTCCTGAAAGCGCGCTTCATAGAATTGAATCTGGTTGCCGCCAGCTTTCTTCGCGATGTTCATCGCCATGTGCGCATAGCGGATAATGTGTTCGATATTCGTATGATTGTCTGGATATTGGCTAATACCCATGCTTGATGTCATATGTATTTCTAATCCATCCAAAATAATGGGCTGACGAACGCAGTTCAGCAGCCGCTCGGCATTTCGTTCGATGGTATCGAAGGATGCGCCGCCCATTATACAAATGAACTCATCACTATTCACACGAATAATCGTCGTGTCCACGGAAGCAAACCGCTTCAATCTTCGAGCTAGAAGCTGTAGCAACGAGTCGCCCTTCGCATGACCCATCGAGTCGTTAATTTGTTTGAAATGATCGAAGTTAAAGAATAGAACGGCAAACCGTCCATATTTTGCTTTCGCGCGATCCATCTCTGACAGAAGCTGATTCTGATTCGGCAGCCCTGTCAGCTGGTCGTGGTTCAGCAGAAACTGAATTTTCTCTTCCATCCGCTTTCGCTCTGTTACCTCGAAGGTGACGACAATGATTTCTTTCACAATGCCGTTAATCCGCACTGGACGGGCTACTGTCGTAAAATAATACTTCCGCCATTCGATATCGTAACTGACGCAATCCTCGCCGTTCCACGCTCTAATGAGATGCTCCACATGCTGTGCCATTACTTCAGCCGGTAAAATATGATCAAGCGACTGGCCTATGGAACTCTGACTTAATTGTCCAAATTTGGTTAACAGCTCGCCTTTGCAATCGGTAAGGATGAACTCATTCGCTTGTTTGATGAGCGAGCAATAGAAGCCGTTTAGCTGCTGAATCGTCCGATTCAGCTCTTCGTGAATCGTATGCTCGGATGCGAGGCAGCCTGTCATGAACTCCAGCAGCACCTTCATCTCGTGATTGGCAAGATCCTCTTGATCGAGCGTTTTCCAGAACGGCTTGGACTCAATCGCTGCATGACAGCGCAGCAGAAACTCTTCCTCCAACTGCGCATTCACCGGGAATTGGAACAGGCTGTCTTTATGGAAAAAGTCCGCTGCGCCATTCATGAGCGCCGCTACTGCAGGCGACGCGCCTTCATCGGTATAGCTGCTCAGCATAATCACCGGCAACGGATTCTCAACCATCAGCTGGCTGAGCGCGGATAAGCCGTCCAGAACTGGCATTTCAATGTCCATAGTAACGAGGTCAGGGCGCATGACCTTTAATTGCTCAAGCGCCTCCTGACCATTGGATGCCGTTCCCATTACCCATAGTTTAGGATCTTTTTCGATAAGCCTGCTAATCATCTGCCGCATGACGGCAGAATCATCGACGACGAGCACACCGTATGGAGCAGGCGGATCGGCCAAGCCTAGAAGCCTACGCATGAATCGTGTCCCATCCCCTTGAGCGGAGCATTTTATCAAGTTTTAGTACAATTACAAGCTGCTCGTCTGTCTTGCAAATGCCGCCGATATATTGATCGGAAATCATCGTAACATCCTTCGGCGCCGAATCAATCTGGCTCTGCGTCACATGAATCACTTCGCGCACACGATCAACGAGAATACCGATATCACGGCCTTCTTCGTTCAGGATAATGACGCGAGAATGTTGATCCGGCTCGGAATGGCGCAGGCCAAGGCATGATTTAAGATCGATAACCGGAAGCAGCTCGCCGCGCAGATTCATAAGTCCTAACACTTCCGCTGGCGCGTTTGCCATCCGCAGAATAGAAGGAACTTTGATGATTTCTTTTGCCTGATTAATGTCGAGGGCATAGTGCTCCTCTTCCAGATCGAATGTCACAAGCTTCACTTTGCGTCCCGTTACCTTCTGCTCACTCGCATTCGTCTTGCTTATGGTTGCACCGGAGTCACGAATAACAGCGTTCACGTCTAGGATTAGAGCGATACGGCCGTCTCCCATAATGGTAGCACCGGATACGTATGCGACTTGCCCTAAATAGTTGCCTAGCGACTTCATTACGATCTCTTGGTTCGCTACCAGCTTGTCGACATAGAGGCAGACGCGCTTCTCTGCAAGACCGATCATAACCGCGTAACCCTTCGAATCGGAATCGTTCTCGGTTGTGCCAAGTCTTCTGTGCATCCGTACGACTGGAAGAATCTCTCCGCGAACGACGCAAACCTCTTCGCTGTTCACCATCTGAATATCTTCAGGCGTCAAACGGAATGTCTCGATGACGTTCGTAAGCGGAATCGCTAGAGTATGCTTACCAAGCTGTACTAGAAGCGAACGTGAAATCGCAAGCGTAAGCGGCAGCTTGATCGTGAATACTGTGCCTTCGCCAGCGGTCGTCTCAATGTTAATAATGCCGTTCAGCTTCTCAATATGGGTGCGAACGATGTCCATACCGACACCGCGACCGGAAAGCTCCGTCACTTTCTCCGCAGTGGACATGCCTGAATGGAAGATCAGACTGATCATTTCTTTATCTGTTAACGCTTGCGCTTCTTCTGCACCGATGAAGCCTTTCTGAATGGCCTTCTGTTTGATCCGCTCCAGATCGATACCCCGCCCGTCATCGGCAAGCGTAATGACGATAGCGTTCTCCTGGTGGCTTGCGCGAAGGAGTAAATTCCCTTTGCGGTTCTTACCCAGCCTCTCGCGCTCATCCGGCGGCTCCAAGCCGTGATCGATCGCATTGCGGATAATATGGATAAGCGGATCGCTGATCTCTTCGATCAACGTTCGGTCCAGCTCCGTTTCTTTGCCTTCAACCTGGAAGGTCACTTCTTTGCCGGCTTGCTCTGCTACGTCGCGAACCATACGCGGAAAACGATTAAACAGCTGCTCAATCGGCATCATCCGCGTCTTCATCGTACCTTCTTGCAGCTCTGCCACGACGCGGCCCAAGTGGTCTGTAATCTCGCCGAGCAGCAGCGTTTCCGGTTCTTGCTTAAACCGCTCCTCGAAACGTCTGCGCACTTCGCGAATCCGCGTGTTATCAATAATCAATTCGCCAACCAGGTTCAGCAGATGCTCCAGACGGTTGACATCAACTCGAACGGTTTGTTGGATTTGTACTTTAGCATCGGATGGACTAGTTGCCACTTGCTCTGTGCTCGCTTGCGGGACTTGGACAGCTTGTGGAACTGCTGCAGCTGTCTGCTTATTGACGGATACGACGGACGCTTTGGTCCCAATCTGAATGCCGTCACCGGTTTGAAGCTGCTTCACGGTGAAGCTCACAATCTGCGACGCTTCCTCTACTTTGCGAACGATCAGCGCTTCTGCATGCTTCGTTGCGAGCAAGAAATGGATCGGACCGGCTGTAAGCTGCTGCTCCTGCTCCCACGAACCGATCTCCGGTGATGTGCCGATGACTACGCCGAGCTCGCCCAGATTGCGAAGTACAACCATTGCTTTGACCGTAGGCATCTCCACATTCGCAGCGAGAGTCACGCTAATCTCGTACGAGTGATGCCCTTCCGCTTGCTTCTGCGTCTTGGCTGCGAGTACCGCTTCGCTCCAGCCGCCATACATAGCTTGCTCCTGCGCCGCTTGCGCCTTCACTGCCTGCTCGCTTGCAGCAGTACTCGCTTCCGGCGTCTCTTCTGCCGGCTGGTCGATCATAATGCCGCTTAGCATCTCAATGAGCGTTTCAATCGGCTCATCACTGAAATCGCCTTTGCGGAGCGTCTCTTTCTTCGCCTTCAAATAATCAATACACTTAAACAGCGCATTAATGAGCGGCTTGCTCGTTTGCAGCCGATTCTGACGAAGCAGCTCAAATACGCTCTCAACCTTATGCGTCACTTCTTTCATCGATTGGAAGCCCATAGCTGCGGAAGAACCTTTGAGCGTGTGCGCAGCGCGGAAGATCGTTTGAATCGTCTCTGGTGAATTGCCGCCGTTCTCGAGTTCCAGAATCGACTCATCCAGAACTTGCAGCTGCTCCTCCAGCTCATCCAGAAAAACGCTTAAATACGTAAGCGCGAATGATTCGTTCATTATAGACCACCTCCAGTATTCAAGATTGACGGCAGGTGCAGGATGCTGACAAGCTGGTCATTAATCTTCCCAATACCTGACAGGTTGCCTGCTTGAGCTCCGCCGATCCCATCTGGAGTAGGCAATATTTCTGCGAAGAACGCTACTTGCTCCACACGGTCCACATACAGCCCTACAGGCTCGCCTTCTGGCGTCTGTACAATAACAATGCGGGAGGATGCCGTCGAATGGCTCTCCATCATACGAAATTTGGAGCGAAGCCCGATAACCGGAACGATTGCGCCGCGCAAATTAATAACGCCTTTCACATGCGCCCTTGCGGCTGGAATCTCGGTAATTGGCATGTCTTTGATAATCTCTTGAATGTCTGTGATCGGGAGTGCAAATTTCTCCTCGTTCAACCCTACTACGATGTAATTTGCCACCGCTCGGCCCTCCTTGTCCAACTCTCAATAATGTTTATCGGATATGTCGTTCGGTTTCTTTCGTATGAACCAAATCTGTCTTCAAAATGACACAATCGAAGATATTCATAATTTCACTGCGCGCCTGATGGATGAAACCGAGCACGGATTGCTCCAGCTTGCTCGTACAGAGCGAGGCATTCACCCAGATCTGCTGATTCATCAGCACAATCGACATATCGTTATGGGAAGGATACCGGTACACTTCGTCAAAGACATTCGTTTCTGAGTACATGTCAGGGAGAACTACTGAGAACATAATGACAGGCGGCTCATCATCCATATCCGTGATTCGAAACTGTTCCTGTATCGGATAGTTATCTTTGGTCCAACGAAAACCGTGCGAGTAAGCGAGGTCAGCTTGCCATACCGGCTCGAATCGGCTCGATGCATCTTCAAACAGTTCTTTATAAAATTCGAGCAGCTTCATCATGTATGATCACCTATTCGCTTAATGGTCTGTTCCAAGTTGCGTTCCTCCTTCGTATTACAGCTACAATGATTATAAGGGCTAAGTATTTGGTAAGTTCTTAATCATCGTTTGGATTGTGTGATTTTGATCCGACTTTATTTGGAAAGTGTTAGCGCAATCACAGAAAAGCACAAAAAAACAGCCCTTTGGATGCTGTTTCCAGCATTTACGGGCTGTTTCGCGTTATATGTAGTGCGTTTAATCTCCACAGTGAGCGTATCTAAGACGAGCTACCTCGCACGTGAATTGCAGAAAGCTACAACATCCTCATACGGCATCGAGCCGCCAAAAATATCAAGCGCACTGCCGATCGTAATGTCGAGCTTGCCAGCTGCGAGCTTCTGGAACAAAGCGAGATCGTCGAACGAACGGGCTCCGCCCGCATACGTCGTCGGAATCGTGACCCACTGAGCCAGCTGCTCCACCAGGTCCGTCAGAATTCCGCTACGCTTGCCCTCCACATCAACGGCATGAACGAGATACTCATCGCAATATTGCGCCAGCTCTTCCAGATGGGAAGCTTTCACTTCGAAGCTGCTGAAGGTTGTCCATTGGTTCGTAACGACAAACCACTTGCCATCCCGCTTCTTGCAGCTCAGGTCAATGACCAGCCTGTCCTTGCCGACCTCAGACACGATACGCTGCAGGTTGCCCATATCCAGCTCACCGTCGCGGAAAATGTATGAGGTGACGATTACATGCGACGCGCCAGCTTCGAGATATTGCGCTGCATTCTCGGCGCGAATGCCCCCGCCGATCTGGAGTCCGCCCGGATATGCACGAAGCGCCGATAACGCAGCCTCTTCATTGCCGCCGCCGAGCATAATCACATGGCCGCCGGTCAGCTGGTCACGCTTGAACATGTCGGCATAATAAGCGGAATCATGCTCCGAGACGAAGTTCTCGACGACTTGCTGGTCATCGCTTTGATTTAAGGTTTCACCGACAATTTGTTTCACTTTGCCTTTATGCAGGTCGATACAAGGTCTGAATTTCACGTGTGTTCCCTCTTCTCTTGTTAGCTCTGGATCTAGGTCCGCTTCACATTTAACCGATATAGCAAGTATCCCAGCCATGCGCCGATCGTATTGAGAATGACATCGTCAACATCGAAGCTGCCACGGTGGAGCAGCAGCTGCAGCAGCTCCAGCACGAAGAGCGACGCAATGAACAGAAGTATAAATCGGACAAATTTCATTCCGAGCAAGTACGGCAGAACGAGCCCGAACGGCATGAACACCGCTACATTGCCTACCATATTGACGATCCAATATGTTGCGTTGAAACTGTCTGCATGTTCAAAGTATAAACGAACAGTCTGAAACGGAATGACATTGTATCGGTATTCCGACGTGTGAACCGCCGATCGGCCAAATCCGATAAACATCCAGTAAAAAAGCAGCAGCGTATAACCGAAAATGATAAGTGCATATAGCTTCTTCATGATTGTGCACAGCTCCCCTTGCGAGCGAATGCCGTCGCTTCCGATTGCTTAGCGCTTAGTCGACGTCGGTAATTTTCCAACCCGCCCCGTTAATATTGCTCAGGGCATAAGCATCTGTGCGATCTCCTCTAATCCCGTACACGCCA
Organism: Paenibacillus sp. J31R98; assembly: GCF_056269245.1. NCBI lineage: Bacteria > Bacillati > Bacillota > Bacilli > Caryophanales > Paenibacillaceae > Paenibacillus > Paenibacillus sp. J31R98. The sequence goes on along the minus strand of NZ_JBWDNO010000001.1, from coordinate 412,180 downwards.
ATGGTCACATTCGTCTTGCCTGGCTTTTTGTAAATGGTCTCGCCTTTATATTGCAGCTCGGTGTATGTTAAATCCGGCTGCTTCCTCATGGCTTCAATCAGCCAGCTGAGATGCTTGCTGTCCGCGAGATAGGTATCCCATATCTTCGCATCCGGCTTAGGCTGATGATGAACGACATCAATAAAGGCAAAGAGAAACGCGACAGCATCGGCAGGGATTTGCGAGTCAACCCGGATTAATGCTCCAGACTCCGCCTCTGCGCTTGCAGCCTGCGAAGACGATGAAGTCTCCGTCTGCTGAAGCTTGTCCGTCGCGGATTTCAGCTTCTCTGTTAACTCACTTACATTCGTCTGCTCTGCAGCGAGTTGTCCGTTCAGCGCGTCAAGCTGCGACTGCAGACGCTTGCCTTTCTCCTGCTCCGCAGTAAGCTGAGCATCCTGAGCATCAAGGCGCTGCTGCAGGTCGCGACTACGATGGATGTTGCTTGAGAACAGAACAGCAAGAATAATAACCGCAACTACAATTCGCAGCTTCGTTTGCCAATGCATCCGTCCATCACGCCTTTACCGGTGGTAGGAGTCTATGAATAATTAGGTCAAAATCTTCTGGAATGAGACCGAATCCAGCCAGCGGTCAAACTTGCTGGCGATTTCTTGATAGTACGCCACTTGCTTGTACCCGAGCTTGTCGAACAAGGCAACGCTGCCCGTATTCTCCGTGCAAATCGCTGCAATTAACGAATGGAAATTCAGCTCGCGCGCAATGCGCTCAATGAATTCCGCAGCTTTGCGGCCGATCCCTTGACCGATGAACGCCTGATCGAGATAGATGCTCACTTCTGCCGTTACGTTAAACGCCGGACGCTTCTTGTGCTGTGTAAGAAGCACGTAACCGGCATATTGACCATCAACGAGCACGACATACGTGCGGTACAGATCCGAGAGCGGTTCGATCAGTTGTTTCATCTGATCCGAAGTATACGGATTCAAGTCATACGTAACCGTTGTATGCTCCACATAGTAATTGTAAGTACTGCGAACCGCTTCCAAATACGGTTCTGAATAACTCTCAAACGTTAGTTCTGCCACCAACTTGCACCTCATCCTTATCCTCGTATCTTGTTGTCCATAGTCTCGCGTCTCTTGCTATCTATACCCAACGTTCAATGCTATATACTTTCGTCTGGCCTGTACCAGGATCTTCAGTCACGGTATAGATCCAATCGTATTCATTCATATCAACGCGGCCATCCGGGTAGTACACCCCGATCTTCTCGGTAATATAAAACTTGTAGTTCCCGTTCATCTTCTGGATATTCATGATCTGATAACGGATCAGCTTCTCCTTGATGTTCTTCGAGCTGAGCCTGCGAACAAGGCTTTCCTGCTGCCGGAAGAGCGGTCCATTAGGATCCAATAGTCCTTCCACGAGAGAGAAACGGTTCTTATTGATTGCCTCTACCATCGACTCTTCGTATGCATTCATCGTCCGGTTGGCGCCTGAATTGGAGTAATCCATCTGTTCCCCGAGCGCAGTCCCATCTGATCTCGGTTCTTCCTTTGCTGTACAGGCACTTACCAGTAGCATCATGCTTAGCAGCGCGCCGAGCGTCGCCCTTCTGTACATGGTTGTTTTCTCCCGTCTTTAAGTATTGATTGAGCTGTTTATCTGTTCTATCGTTCGTTCATAAATCATTATCGCTTTTCCATCCGGCAGCTCAGCTGGACGGACTTCCACACAGCCATGCCGCTGCCAGAAACGATGCGCATTCGGATTATTGACGAGTACGCCTAGTCGGTGCGATCGTACGCCGCGCTCGCGCATGACGCTGTCGAACAACTCAAGCGCAGCGCTGCCATAACCGTGCCCATGGTAGCGGCCGTTAATAATGAGCAGCCCAATCCAGGTGCAGCTATCTTTAGGATTGTGCATGAGCAGCTCAAGAATACCGATGTATTGATTGTGATCGCCAAGCAAATATCGTTCAGCTCCGGCTTGTTCAGCATCGTTCAGCTCGGCAGCAATGTCTTCGGCAGTTAGTATCGCTTTATCTTTGGAAATCAAATTAAATTGTGGATTGGTATTAAATATATCAAGCTCATGCACGATATGCTCAGGCTTGCACGAACGTATCATTGTCAGCATGTCTAGATGCACTCACCTTCCATTTGAAGCAAAAATGGATATAAACTATAGTTTACCACGATCTGGCGATGTTCTGGAATATCCGCATCAAATTAAGCTTGCGAATTATCGTTCCTCCCACGCCGGATTCAGCAGCACCATGTGAATGTGATCCTCCCATTTGCCATTAATGCGCAAATAGTCACGGGCAATACCCTCGTGTTTGAATCCCAGCTTCTCTATAACCTTCAGCGAGGCTGCGTTGCGAGGCATAATATTCGCTTCAATCCGGTGTAGATTGAGCTCGTTCCAGGCATACTCGATCACCTGCGACAGCGCTTCGGTCATATATCCCTTACCTCGCACAGCCTCATCAGTCCTGTATCCGAGATGGCAGGATTGGAATGCGCCTCTCACAATATTGTTAAGCGTAATTGTGCCTAGCAGCGGGACGCCTGGCTGATCCGATTCACTAAACCAGAACTTCGCGCTTTGTCCGCTGCGCACGCTCCGCAGATCATCCAAGATGAACTGCTTCTGCACTTCTAACGTGTAGTACTCATCATTTCTTGATGGCTCCCATTCGCTAAGAGCTTCCTTGTTTCGCAGTACAAATTCCAGCGCTTGCTCGGCAAACGTCTCATCTATCGTGCGCAGCACAAGCCGCCTCGTCCTAAGGACAGCTGCCTGTTCGGTACGTCCATTCATCTTCGCTCATCCTTCTTGCTCTTACTTAAATGACATGCCATAAAGAGACAATTCCAAACCCGAGCAGCACGAGCCCGGACAGCCGATTGATCGAGCGCATCGCTCCACCGCTTAACGTCTTGCGGAACGCTCCGATGACAACGCTGAGGAACAGCCACCAGAGCATTGATCCTGTGAATACGCCAATCACAAGCAGCAGTGAATCTCCCGTTGTTGCGCCGGTTATCTGAAGTCCTGCGAAGATGCCAAGGAACGATAAAATCGTCATCGGATTCGTTATCGTCAGCAGAAATGTAGTGAAATACGCAGCGGCAATATTACGGCTCATAGCCGCTTCCGCGTTAGGAGCAGCATTCGAACGGATGGACTGAATGCCTAAGTAACATAGAAACAGGCCGCCGATGAGGCTAATCCAAACTTGCTGAGCGAGCAAACCGCTCGTTATGAAGTCAAAGCCGAAAGCGGCAATTAAGCCATATAGACCATCGGCAGTTGCAGCGCCTAATCCGGCAGAAAATCCATACATCCGCCCTTGGTTAATGGTTCTCTTCATGCACAATACGCCGATCGGACCTACTGGGGCCGCGATCGATAATCCAATAAGAATACCTTTCCAAACCAACATAATAATAATTGACCCTCTACTCTCTAGTTGTCCAGATAAGCTAGTTTTGAAGCACTATCCTAGTGTAACCGATTTTGCCGCGTCTCGCCCACCATCAAATTTCAGGTGATGATAATTAAATTTGGCCAATACTGCTTCCAGTCTTTCTTCGATACCCGCTCCAGGTAGTAAGCATGATCCGCGAAGGATGGGCTTCGCTGTACGCGCATCTGAAACAGATCATCAAGCCCATGTGGACAGCAAATCTCCAGCTGGTCCTCTTCGCTCAGTCGAACGCCAATCGCAGTGACGATCTCCGGCCACTGGCTTAGCGCATCTTCGGTGGACTGATATGGCAGCTCAGCTCCATTACGAATATGCATTCTCGCTTGATTCTTGACCGACCACTTCGGATTACCTGTAGCTGCGATAAGGGATTGTTCAAGCTCTTGATCCCGCTCTGGCGAGAGATCGGAGCTGTCGAAGTATACCAAGTCGATGTCATCGTGAAGTGATCGGCTGCTATAACCTGAAATTCGATCCCAGATATAGTTGCGGATATAGCCGGCAGCGATGTAGCACTGAGTTAATTGCATGCTTCGCACGAGACGGAGTTCATCCATGAGAGATTCATGCTCCAGTAGGAGCTGGATAAGCTTGCGTTCCAATATCCGTTCTTCAACTTGCATGCTCGTTACATAGCCTCCTTTGCGCTTGTCAGTTTACATACAATAATGTATGTTTAGTGTATAATCAAAAAATGGAGGTAAATTCCAATGCAATTTCATCAATCCGGCATCATTCTATTTACGGAGCACTATGATACGACGCTTGCCTTCTACTTGAATAAATTAGGCCTTAAACTTCGCTACGAGAAAGAGAAGCTCGCTGTTCTGGACTTCGGAGGAAGCTACCTCATGATCGAGGACGGGGGCATCGCATCGCTCGAACCGAAGTCAAGAGCTCAGAATCCAACCTGCCTGCGCCTTGATATTACCGACTTCGCTCAAGAAGTTGACGCACTTCGCCTGCGCGGTGTGCAAGTCGAAGTCGCTGCTCACCACTGGGGTACCGTCGGGCTGCTTCATGATCCGGAAGGAAACCGAATTGAATTAAAGGATGCACTGGTTGCCACTACTTAACTTTAGCTCCCTTGCTCTTCAAACTCTCTGCCGATTGGCGTGACGAAGCCGTCCATGCTCTCGGAATTTTTCCTTTTACGATATTCGACGAGCTTCTCGTCGCCTTGATTCGTCGCCCAATTCAGCAGCAGGTCACGCTCTCCCTCGTACGAATAGTAGGGCACGCTGAATCCGCACGAGGTTTTCACGATATCCACTTCGGAAACGATAATTTGCCGGAAACCGGGATAGAGGTTGAAATGCGCTGCGATCTCATCCCACTCTGGTGAAGTGGGCAGAATGACTTGGCCCGTGCCATACAGTCTCAGAATAAGCGGTTTCCCTTCGAACGCGACGAACATGAATGTAATCCGATTCGTTGCCGTCAAGTGTGCGCTCGTCTCATTGCCGCTTCCGGTCAAATCCAAATAGGCGACTCGGTTCGGCGATAAGATCCGGAACGCATCATGTCCTTTCGGCGACAGGTTCACATGTCCTTCCTGCGCTGCCGTACCGACAAAGAACATCTTCTGCTCACGAATAAACGCGTCATGCTCAGGTAAAATCGATGAATAGGCCGTTCCCATCTGGATCACCTCTAGGATTATAGTAAACTCATAGTTTGCCTTATGACTCGTCTTCATCTAAAACTTAATAACGAAGAAAATTTCACCGACGTTACCGTCATTAATTCCGTTGATAATTCCGCATTCGGAGAAACCCATCGTCCGATGCCAACGCTGTGGCTGCGGCTCATCTGCTTGAGAAGAACTGTACAGCGCACGAATGCCCTTTTCCTTCAAATGCGCTTGCACAAACTGTAACATCCGCTTCCCGATACCAACGCCGCGGTAGCCTTCCTTCACTTTGATCAGCCCGATATACGGGAACTGGGACCACAGATGTTCCAGCTTCAAATAGCCGACGACACTGCCGTGATCGTCTTCTGCCAGAACGATGTCGTGATGCGCAAGCTTCCATGCCAAAATATGCTCAGGCGTATACCGATCATGACTAACGGCAGTAGCAATTTCCGCAGGAGTACCGAATCTAATGTTAATGTCGTCCATGCTGCTAAAGCTCCTTTCTTATTCCTCATCTAGAAAATCGCGTATGAACTTGAAACAACCTGCTCGCTCATTATCCATCAAATTATGTCCAGACTGCTCCAGCGCCTCTACTCGGCAACTCGCGAACATCGGCGTATATCTCTCAACATCCGCATCACATAGCAGCGAGTCAGAGTCTGCTAGGGTTCCTCTTAACACTAAAGCTTTATGTACATGGCTTAGCGGCGCGGCGAGATCAATCTGCTCCGCTTCGTGCTGAATACCCCAAACTGCTTCTGGGCGGATGTTACTGGTTCGCTCGAACGGAATGAGATAATTCGTTATATAATCGTTCGCCCAGCCTTCAGGCATTTGTCGGTGCTCAGGCGGGTAATCGCATAGGATAAGCGACACCGCCGACTCATTGCCGACTCGACTATGTTGCTGTACATAACCGAGCGCGTAAGAGACGCCTCTTGAATGCGCGAATAGATGGAATCGCTCTAAGCCGGTCGCTTGAATGACAGCTTCCAGGTCCGTGATATGCGAATCCAGATTATATCCGGCAGGTGGCGTGCTGCTATCTCCTCTACCTCTGAAAGAGAGCACAACACACCGCCGCGGAAGAAGATATTCCACTAGGTCCGCATATTCATCTGCTGTTTCTGACAGCCCCGGACAAATAAGCAACGGAGTAAGTCTCGGATCAGCCGCATGAATCGAATCCAAATAATGAATGCGAACACCATTGTTGTTCACTTGACCAGTTAGAAGCTCCGGATTCACTTGTCTCTCCCCCTCCACGACTAGTTTCCTTCTGCAAGCACCTTCAACTGCTCATTACGATGCGTGAGAAACCTCCGCATATACCGGCGCAATACGGCTCGCTCGACAAGCCAACCTAACACGCCGAACGGCGCAGCGAACGTTAACCGGTCCCGCATCAGCGTTTTCCCTTCCACATGTTCAAAAAAATGCTCATGCCGCAAGTATTTAAAGGCACCTCGCTGCATTTCATCCACAAAATAATAGGGAGCTCGAAATTCAGTTATTCGCGATGTCAGCCGCTGCCTCACGCCGAGATGAGTCGCCTCGAAAGTCACTGTCTCGCCATGCCCGATCGGTCCGCTCGTAATACCGGCAATGGCCTGCTCCTTGGTGTGCGACCAAACGGTTTGGGTATGCACATCAATATCTCGCGCCAGATCAAAGCAGTGATCGAGAGGCGCATTAATCAACACTGCTGTCTCTACTGTTACCATGGTTCTACTCCTCGTATTAACTTTAAACTGAGAATGCCTCCGGATATTTTAGCTCGCCAACAATCCCTTTCAACGAGCCATCCTCAAGCTCACGCGCCATGAACACTTCGTCCGGTACCGGAAATTGCTTGAGCTCAATGCCGAAGCGGCTAGCGGGAACAAAGCCGAATTTCGGATAATACGTCGGATGTCCAATGAGCAGTACAGCTGAATACCCTAATGCTTTGCTGCGCTTCAGCCCTTCACGAATGAGTTCTCCTCCAACCCCTTGCCTCTGATTGGCAGGATGCACCGCGATAGGAGCAAGCACAAGCACTTCATGGCTGGCACTCTCATGAATGATAGAAGCTTTGCTGATTAGCAGATGACCAACGATTCGGCCATCCCGCTCCGCCACAAGCGACAGCTCGGGAATGAATTCCGCTGATCCCCGGATGCGCTCGACCAGATCAGGCTCATAATCACGATTGTTGAACGCATCATAATTCACTTCGCGAACGATGCCATAATCGGCATCCGTTTCCGTTCTGATCCTTGTATCCCCCATACTCACCCTCCCCTAGTCCTTGAAGCCTAGTTCTCTATTCATTCGACACCACTTGAAATTTTCCCTTTTGTATCCAGAATATCCAACACATTCAGCACAACTCAACCAAAACAAGGCAATCATCTATAGACGGAAACTCCGTGGCAAAACCCTCCCCGGCGTTCATCTCATATTCGGGACATCCTTCCTCATATAAGTGCCTAATTATAAATAAGACGGGACATCTGTCCAATCGCCCCGCCCTGATTTTCATACTATATCGTATACCGGGTGCCAAACATCAACATAAATCGCAGCCTAGGGCACCGGAATTACCTGTTAAGGGAGGAAGTTGCATGTCCGGTATGCACGGTGGTTTCACTTCTGCTGGCGTGATCTTGGTGTTGTTTATCCTGCTGGTCATCGTAACCCGCGGATTGTTCTTGTAAACAACATTCTCTGATCCGATATTGTAAAAACCGTCGAGAGGCTTGACCTCTCGACGGTTTTTCGGTTTTCTAGCTCTGCCACGCGTACGTATATAAGGCATGCGCGACGCCATCTTCTTCGTTGGAGAGCGTCACCTTATCTGCCGCTTCCTTGACGCCATCCGGCGAATTCGCCACAGCAATGCCAAGGCCTGCGAATGTAAGCATCCCCAGATCGTTGAAATAATTGCCGATCGCCATGACACGGCTCGGGTCAATGCCTCTAGCGAGTGCGAGCTGCCGGAGCGCTGTTCCCTTGCTTGCTTCTTTATGCATGACATCAATGAAATATTCACCGCTGCGGATATGCGACAGACCGTGATTCCAGTTGTTCCATTCTGCTTCAACGCGATCAAGATCGGCTTTGTCACCGAACAAAGTGAACTTCACGAGATCATCTGGCAGCGGCTCATCCGCGCTTCGCATGACCGGCTTCGCCTCAAACATCTTGTACATCTCTTCCGCTTCCGGCGTCATGCCCTCGATCAGCATTTGGAAAGCCGTATTATAGTCAAAATGCAATTCGCTATTCTTGCAGTAATCGCGGAACCGTGCAATTTCATGCGCGTCAATGCTGTATTGGTGCAGAACCTCTCGGCGAGCAGCATCGATCGTCGCGGCCCCATTATGCGTAATCATCGTGCCGGACAATCCTAGCGCATCCAGCACCGGCAGCGCAGACCCTGGGCCTCGCCCTGTACACAGCACGATCTCCGCGCCTCGGCTAGCTGCTTCTCGCACAGCTTCGCGTACACCTTCTGTCAACACATGATCGTCAGTCAACAGCGTCCCGTCAATATCCAGTGCAATTAAATCATAATTCAGCTTGGTCATTTCTCTCCCACCATCCTGTCTCTATCTCTGTATGCTAATGCTAAGCTTCATTTCGATGTACGTTTTGGAGCGACTCCAGCTCCGCCTCTGTCAGAGGACGATACGAGCCAAGCGGAAGCGACTCATCTAGGACGAGCGGTCCCATCGAAATCCGGCGCAAATAAACGACCTTCTTGCCGACGGCCTCGAACATCCGCTTCACTTGATGGAATTTGCCTTCATGAATCGTTAGCGTGATGCTGGTGTAGATGCCTTCCTCACGGCTCTCTTTCTCGCCAATGATCAGCTTCGCCGGCATCGTCTCGTACCCATCCTCAAGCGTAACGCCCCCGGCAAAAGCATCCTGGTCACTCGCATTCACATCGCCATGGACGAGCGCTTCATACGTCTTCGGGACATGCTTCTTCGGCGACAGAAGCTCATGTGCAAGCTTCCCGTCATTGGTTAGCAGCAGCAAACCTTCGGTATCCTTGTCCAACCTTCCAACAGGGAACGGCTGCAACACCTGATCCTCCGGGTCGAGCAGATCAATTACTGTCCGATCGCGCGTATCCTCAGTTGCGGATATAACGCCTTGCGGCTTATTCAGCATGACATAGATCGTATCCTTGTATATAACCGTTTCATCATCGAACTTAACGGTCTGTGCTTCCGGGTCCAACTGCATCCCGAAATCTTTGACTACCGTGCCATCAACCGTAACTCGCCCTTGCTTGACAACCTTCCGGATCTCGCTGCGCGTTCCAAATCCCATATTGGACAGCAGCTTATCCAGCCGCATTCGTTTTGCCATGTGATTCTTTTCCTCCAGACATCTCTAGCACTTCATCCTATTGTATAATAAGTAAGCTTTATTGACCAACCGAACTCCATTTTCTTTACAATGAAAAATCCCCTGCCCCGCAATCGGGACAAGGGATTTAATCTTCTACATGAAGGCGCTCCTCAAGCGGAATCTCCGCAAGCGCTTTCGCTAGAGAACGCAGCTGCTCATCCACAACGATAACTTCAAAAGGTACGAAGAGAAGGCGAGCATTCGCGTCGCTGCTCAGCTGTGCCAAGCTCATCGCCACATCGGCACGGAGCTGCCGCAAATCAAGACCCATCTCCACATCGGAATAGTGCTCCAGCTTGTGAAGTGCTTGGTTGAACAGCTTCACAGCTCCCGAGAAATTATCATTGCGCCAATGATGCAGCCCGACTGCCGCCTGCAGCAGCCCTTGGTAAAGGAGATTGCGGCCTTCTTCCAGCCACAGCTCCTCCATCACCTCATGGCACTCAAAGTAATCCAGATCTACATTAAACAGTACGACAAAATGGACAAACCGCTCGTCATAGGAATGTTCTCCATGCGCCATCACTTACGTCGTACCGCTCTTCTTCGCTCTGCTAATCGCTGTCTTGATCTCATCGGACAACATTCGGATTCCGAACGTATCCTCTTGCTCCCACAGCTCGTTGAATCGCAGCTGGAACTGCACCGCCTCGCGCACGCGATGGAAGAAGTACAATTCTTGTATATCGCTTAGTACGCTCGAGAACATATTCGACTTCTCTTCGAAGTCACGCTGCGCATCCAAGATTTCGTTGCGAATGCTCGACATCTCCGCATCCAGCACGGATGCTGCTTCGGCTGCTGTCTTCAATCGGCCGCGCACTTCGTCAGGCAAGCTTTCTTTATATTTGTAGTTCAGCGAATGTTCGATTGTCGCCCAGAAATTCATCGCTAACGTACGAATTTGAATTTCTGCCAGCACATGCTTAAGCCCAATCGCCGTCTGAACCGGATATTCGACAATCATATGGTAGCTGCGATAGCCGCTTTCTTTGAAATTCGTAATGTAGTCCTTTTCATATACGAGCTTCAGGTCTTTGCGCAAACGTATGAACCCCGCGACGCGGTGAATATCATCGACGAATTGACACATGATGCGGATCCCCGCTATATCTTCTATTCCCGTATCGATTTTTTCCATCGGTACGGATAAACGCTTCGCCTTCTCCAATATGGAGGAGATGCGCTTGACCCGTCCTGTTACGAATTCAATCGGCGAGTATGCTTCCCGATTCTTCAGCTCCGTACGCAGTGTCTTCAGCTTAACCTTCAATTCTTCTACCGCTTGCTCATACGGTTGTAAAAATAGTCCCCAGTCTCTTCCGTCCATCCGGCCGCCTCCTATCTTAAGACCGATGATCTGCTCCTACCGCTTCTGTAATTGATTTAAATCCGTCTTTGCGGAGCGCTTCCTTCAAGCCGCTCGCAAGTTCACGCAGCAGCTCCGGCCCTTTGTAGATGAGCGCTGTATAAATTTCTACAAGACTTGCACCTGCGCGAATTTTATCGTATGCATCAGCAGCCGTAAAGATGCCGCCTGAACCAATAATGGGCAATTTGCCGCCTGTTTGGCGGTACACTTCGCGAATAACCTCAGTTGAACGCTCCTTCACCGGCTTGCCGCTAAGGCCGCCGATTTCCTTCGCGTTCGGATGCTGCAGCCCCTCGCGGCTGATCGTCGTATTCGAGGCAATGATGCCATTCACACCGCTTGCTACAATCGTATCGACCGTATAAGCAAGCTGTTCATTGGTCATATCCGGTGCGATCTTAACGAGTACCGGCTTCTGCGCCGCGCCCGAGCGTTTCGCCTGGACGTTCATTTCGTCCATAACGGTCGAAAGAAGCAGTCTTAGCTCATCGCCATGTTGCAGCGCTCTAAGATCCGGTGTATTCGGCGAGCTGATGTTGACGACGAAGAAGTCGCCATATGTATACAGTTTCTGCAAACAAGCGCGATAGTCTTCATGCGCAAGCTCATTCGGCGTTGTCTTGTTCTTGCCAATGTTCACCGCGATCGGAATGCGGCGCTTCGTATCCTTGGCAAGCCGTTCCGCCATTGCATCGGCGCCATCGTTATTGAAGCCCATTCGGTTAATGAGCGCTTCATCAGTAGGAAGCCTGAACAGGCGCGGCAGGTCATTACCTGCTTGTCCCTTCGGCGTTACCGTGCCAACTTCGGCAAATCCAAAACCGATATTCGCAAACATATCGACCGCTTTCGCGTTCTTATCAAGGCCAGCTGCCAGTCCAATCGGATGGGCAAAATGAAGGCCGAATAAAGAAACTGCCAGTTCTCTCGCTTCCTCTACGCCGTACATCGTACGCATGAGTGCAGGGATTCCCGGCACCCCACTTGCCGTATGTAAACCATCAATTACCATATGGTGGGCCTTCTCGGCATCCATCCGGAAGAAATAAGGCTTGGCCAATTTCGTATACAACACTTACGTTCACTCCGTTCTTCGTGTTAGCTCTATCGAACAGTTTAACGCGTTAGGCAGGAAAAAGAAAGAGCCCGCCCCCGCTTTCATCAAGGGCAGACTTCACATTTTCGGGATGTCGTCTAGTTGTGCCTGAATAAGAAAACGATTACAATATAGGTATATCCCTATTCAATGTGAGAGAAAGGTTGATCCGCATGAGTCACGTGAAGAAGAAGCCACCGATTATGAAGAAGCAGCAGAAGGAACAAATCAATAAGAAGGCGCTCATCTGGATCGGATCTGTATTTGTTGTCATCGTTATCATTATGGCCGTGCTTCTCATAATTGATAAGTAAGCTTCTCATTAAGCCTCTAATTAAGCCACTTATAAACAACAGCGGTGTTCGTCTCGTCCTGCACCGGCTTCAAGCGGAAACGCTCGGAAGCCGGCGGTGCTTCAGCGGGAAGGACACCGCTTTTTATAGTTACCTTCGTGCCGAGCGGAACCATGTCGTACAACTCCTCGAGATCCTTCTGATTCATCCGTACACAGCCGTGCGACTCATCCTTCCCAATACTATCAGGATCATTCGTTCCATGAATGGCGTACAGCGTGTTCGACAACGTCATCCCCCTGCTGCCGAATTCGCTATCATCACTTCCATTCGGATGGCGGACCTTCTCACTTATATAGAAGCTTCCTGCCGGCGTCTTCTCGCCGCCTAGCCCTACGGTGTAACTCCGAACGATGACATCCCCGCTGATGACAGCGAGCTGGTGCTTGTCTCTATCAACGACAATGGAGAGCGGCTCCGTCGGCAGCTTCGTATCATCCACTCGCGAGGCTCCAGCACTATTCGTGCCAGTCCCGGACGTATCGCCTTTGTTTCCATCTGCCGCACCGCTTCCAGACGACGGCTTATCACCGCTGCCAGCCGCATTGGCTTGCGCTTTAATCTTCAGTTCTTTAAGAAGCTTCGGGAACAATTGCTTCATCGCGGTCGAAGTACCTGCGAGTACATTATCTGGATAAGGACGTGTCAGATCATTCATACTGGATGGCCAAGCTTTATTCATGGCGCGATACTGTGCGATTGCGCTGCGCAGCGTCCATATCTGTTCTTGCTGCGCGCTCCACTTGTCATAAAGCTTATATGCGGAGGTTGAATCACTAGGCTGGCAGTCGCATGCAGAGCTATCCAGCAAACGGACTGCGACCGGATCTGCTTCGCCTTGCCGCTTCGACATCGCAAGCAGCCTGGTCTCCCCCGTCCATTGGCGCCACTTGCCCGCTTGCTGAAGCATCGCGGCAATGCCGGTTTGCTGTTTCTCTGCCGTTCCTTTCAACAATGCACTAAGCGCCTTGCCCATTGTATTGTCACCGGCTGGCCTCACGATGGCAACAGTCAGCCCCGGTTGATTGCTCTGAGGCGCATTCGCTTGCTGTTGTGGCGCAGTTCCCTTCGTGCTTGTTCCCGCAGCCTTATCAGCAGGCGAATCAGCTTCGTCCTGTTGCCAGCTGAACGGCAGCACGAGCATGAGACCGGTCAATAACATGGTCGCTGCCGAGGTACGCGCAGCTAGCATGGAGAACTTCTGCTTCCGGTTCCACTTGGCGATCAATTCCTTCGGCTGATTCGCCAGCGGATGCTCTTTCCGTTCATAAGCATCATAGACACTGCCAGATTGCAAGAAGCAGTAGTTCGCTTTGCCTTCCTTTCCTTCAAGCACATACTGCTTGCCAAGCAAATACCATGCCATACGATTCTTCGGATGGTTCTGCACGTAGCGCTTTAAATAGCTCATATTGTCTTCTTGCAGCTGCACGGGTAGGACCTCCATTGCTTATCGTTGTAGGTACTATATCGGCAAAAAAAGCCGCCCGGTTTGCACCGGACGGCAATTTTTTTTGCGTTTTATTTCGTGAACTGCTTATCACGCAGAAGAACTGCGCGCAGATCGGACAGCCATTGCACATCAAGTCCCATCTCTTCCGCGAAGAATCTGACTGGCAGAAACTGCCGATTACCGGAAATCATCGGCGCTTTGGGCAGCGACACCGTAGTTGTCGCTCCGCCAGTCACCTGCTTCACCACTTGAGTGGAGCCATTCTTCACGGTATAGGAGATTGCATCATGCTTAAGGACTGTCTGACCATTCGCATATTGCACCTTGAAGCCAAGCTTCTCCGTGAGCACTCGGACAGGCACGAACGTGACCCCGCTCGCAATAATAGGCGATACATCGCTTGTCAGCTCTCCGCTGTTATACAGCAGGTGCAAGCTTCCATTCGCCTTTACGCCTGTCGGCGCAGCATATGGAGCAACAATACGAATGGTGTTGCTGCCTGAATCTGCGACCGCAAAAGCACCGCCGCCGATCCATTCAACGTCAGTTGGCCGGTTGAACGCGGAGTATCGAGCAATACCGTCGACCATGCCTTCTTCCTCAGGCGTGCCTGCAACTGTGGCTACTTTCCCGCTCGCGAGGTAACGTATTGCATGGTTCAATGAATCCGCAATAAGCAAGCCGCCATCCGGAGTGACAGAAAGTCCGCGCGGCGCATGCAGTTTCGCTATCGCTGCAGCTCCATCCGCAAAGCCGCCACTTGAATACGGCGAGTCCGCTTCATAACTCAACTTCTCGCCAGTTACGCCGCCAGCTACCGTCGTCACTGTATTCGTCTTGAAATCAATGTATCGAATGCGATTATTTCCAGTGTCGCTAACATATAGATTGCCTTTAGCATCAAGCGCCAAACCGCTAGGTTCATTGAATTTCGCCTGGGCAAGCGGTCCGTCTGCATAATCGCCGACAGCTTCAATCACTCCCGGATAATATTCAATAATCCGCGTGGATGGAGCGTTCAATGTCGATACATGACCATTCTTAATTTGGCGGATGACATGATTGAGCGTATCTGCGACATAGATAACGCCATCCTTATTCACCGCAATATCAAGCGGATGATAGAAGCTCGCACTTGTTGCAGCGCCATTATCAGCACCAATGACTCCAGTGCCCGCCACTGTCGTAACGACGCCATTCGCTGACAACTTCCGAATGCTGTTATTATCCGCATCCGCGATATATACCGTGCCATCGCTATCTGCTGCGAGACCCGATGGCAAGTTGAATGATGCTTTCCCCGCGTTGCCGTCCAGCAAGCTGCCGAGCGGCGCATTGTAATCATCAGCTCCGATGTACAGCCCTGCAGCGGTAGTCGTTGTCGTTGCGCTTACGCTGCGAAGCATCTGATTCCGCGCATCTGCGACGAGATAACTGCCCGACTTCGCCGAGTAGATCAGCGATGTCGGCTCGCGGAATGCCGCTGTTGCCGAGCTTCCATCTACACGATCGAAAGCGCCAGAGCCAGCTAATGTATGTACTTCATATAAGGCCAAATTACCAATTGAAGGCTCGGCTTTGCCTGCTGCAGCGTAGCTGCTGCTGCTAAACGCGCCAACCGACACTGCTGCGGCAAGCAGCAGCGCGGCACCTCTTGATCGTTTCTTCATGAAGGCTCTGTCCCCTTTATACTAGTGGTTTCGCCATTTGCACAGTTAAATCCGAACCTTTAACTACTGCGACGGCATTGCCGTTCTCATCTACTGCTGTGATGGATTTGATAGTGAACTTCACAGGCAGCGTGTCTGGCGGAGTCGGGAACTCGCCAACGGGATAGAATGGCAGACGAACAAGTGTCGTATCCGCATTAATTTCAACCGCGTTACCGCTGAATTTCACGACGGTGTATAGCACGGTTGCATGCGTACCCGCTCCTTCAATAACTCGATAGTCATCGATGCTGTTCGCATTTGGAACCGTTTGGTTCTCCGGCTCTACGACAAAGCCAGAAGCACCGCCGCGATACGTTAACGAGTTCGATTTGAACTTATCACTATCAAATGCGACTTTATTGGACTCATATTCAACTTCAATTTGATATCCCATCATTTTCTTCGATCCGGTGAATCCCTTAAATACGACACCAAGGTCGAGTGCCCCATTTGAAGACTGCCCCACCGTCTTCAGGTTTACCGTGGACTTCGTATCTGCACTTCCTGTACCACTGTTCGTACCGCCGCCCGGAATACTTGGCAATCCGAGTGAATCACGCGCATCATCAATGCGCTTCTGTTCTTCAGGTGTTAGCTGGTTATAATAGGTTTGATTATTCTTCTCTTGCTGCTTCTGCTGTGCCAGCTTGTTCGCTGCATCGAGTTTCTCTTTCAGCTCTTGCGCTTTCTTAATGAGCTCCTGCTGCAATTCCTGCTGTTTCTTCAGCTCCTCAGCCTTCTTGTCTGCGAGCTTCTTCTGCACCTCTTCGAATTTCTTCGCTTGCTCCTGCGCAAGCTTCTCTTTATCAGTCAGCTTGAGCTCACTGGCCGTTGACGGATCAATCAACTTGCTACCGACCTCTTTATTAATTTGGTCGATTAACTGCTGATCCACTTTTTTTTGAGCTACCGCTTCTTTGGCAATGAGCGATACCAGGTTCGATAAATTATCCGCTATCCGTTTCAGATCTTCAGGTGATTGAATGAGCCCTCCGAAGTTGTCTTTATTCGGCTGCGAGTTTATGCTCTGACTCGCTTTCTCAAGCATTTGTTTCTGTTCCGCAGCGATAGACGCAGCATCCTTTAACAACGCTTGGACGATATCCGGAGCTGCACCGCTAACGAATGCTTGGAGATCGACGATGGAGATCGACGTTTCCAGGCCATCTCCATTTCTCGCTTCACCTAATTGCTGTGATGGATAGAGCAGAACGGAATTCGACATGCCTGAGTTACTCTCCGCCGCCGTCCGGTTGTTATTGGACATGGATTCGACTACGCCCGCTGCCAGGAAAACCTCTGTCTGACCGGTCAACGGGTTCACTTTCACGAAGAAATGCGTCCCGCGCACACCCATAATTGAAGTTGGCGTTTCGATTTCGAATTGATCGCTCGCGTTGGAGACGGATTTGACCTTCACCCACAACGATCCTGCCCAAACGCTCATCTTCGTTTTCGTGCCGCCGCTGTCCTTCATCTTGGAGAACGTCACTTGAGAAGCGGCGCTAACGTTGATCTCGTCTTGATCTGCGGCGCTGCTCGACAGAGTTAGAGTGGCTGAGCCGTCTTTGCCTGTCGCAATTTGATCGCCCTCGTTCAAGCTCATATTGCGGAAAGCCTTAAACGGCTTCGCTCCGCCTGATTTGAGCACATTCACCGTACCGCTCAGTTCTTTGACGACTGCAACGCGCATCACTTGCGCAGAGGCATGTCCCAAACCTGCAAACAGCGAGACAGGTCCAAAAACAAGCAGCAGACATAGCACCATCAGGAGCGATCGACTATTCATATTTCTGCGAAAACTCATGCCCCTTCTCTCCCCACATGTTGTAATTCCCGTACGTCTTCCGATTGGTCCTCGACTTCGCCGAGCACTTCCGTTACGAGTACAGGCAGTTCCTTGCCCTTCACCTTAATCTCACCGATGGTCTGCGTAATAAACTTGCCTTTCACGCGGGCCAGCGTTTCTTCGCTAATAAGAATTTGTCCCGGCTTCGCATTGGACTCAAGCCTCGCCGACAAGTTGACCGTGTCTCCGATCGCCGTATAGTCGAGCCGAAGCATCTGCGAGCCGATGTTGCCAACAACCGCAGGGCCGCTGTTTACGCCGACGCCGAACCTTACCGGCACGCCGATCTCTCGCAAGCAGCGCTCTTCCAGCTCTGCCGATTGTCGCTTCATCTCAAGAGCTGCCCGAACGGCGAGCTCTGGGTGATTCGGCTGCGAGATCGGAGCTCCGAAGATCGCCATAACGCCGTCACCGATGAATTTATCCAGCGTGCCATTCCATTTGAAGACCGCTTTCGTACAGATATCCAAGTACTCATTCAGCACCTGAATAACCTGCTCCGGCTGCAGCTTCTCAGACATCGGCGTGAAGCCGCGAATATCGACGAAGATAACGCTGATATCACGGCGTTGACCGCCAACGGTCACTTCTTCGCCCGAAGCGAGCATTTCATCCACAACAGTTCTCGGAACGAATCGGCCGAAGATGTTCGTCACACGGCTTCTCTCACGCCGCTCCGTTACATAATGGCTAACAACCGTCCAGATAAAGGCCGTGGTCATCGCCAGGAAAGGATATGTAATCGTAATAAATAGAGATTTCAGTTGATAGAGTTCAATCCATGTGAGAATATAGCCAGCTGCAAGCGCAGCGTATACGATAAACGCTTTGCCTCCAGTTACTCTCTCAAATAGAAGGATCGTAAGCAGCGTAAGCAATACGATCAATGTGTAATTCACGGCTGGCGTCGCTTTCGTCGAGAACTTGCCCGCAACGAGTGACTGCACCATATTGGCGTGAATTTCAACTCCGTACATCTTGAGCGTTGTGCTGAGCGGTGTTAAGTATTCGTCCTGAAGACCAGGCGCGTAAGGGCCGATCAAGACTACATCGCCACTATAGTAATCCGCTGGCACATTGCCTGAGAGCACATCGAAGAAGGATTGCGAATCATAGCCTGTCTCTGCGCTCATCTCTTCCCTGGGCATCGTGTAGAACTCTGTTGCAATCTGGTTGCGTTTGTCTACCGGAATACGCTGGCTGCCGCGGTACCAAGCTGACTTGTCTGCGTTCCAGGAGATTTGATGGTCCTTATCTAGCAGATAATTCGCGAGTTTCACGCTGAATGCCGGAATCATCTGCTGCTTGTCATTCTGTAGGCCGACAGTGAGCTTACGGACCGTTCCGTCTTGGTCCTGCATGACATTGATATGGCCGAGCTGGCCTTCGCTTGCCCCGATTGTATCCGCTGGATAGGAGATCGACTCGGTCTCCAGCTCTCCCGCTTCATCTTGTCTTGCTTTGAAATTGAAGACAACCGGCAGAATGACATTCGGGTACTTCTTCATCGTTTCCGCCATCATTGCATCGCTCTCGGGATCCTTCCCCGGCTCCGCAAGCACGACGTCGAGCGCAATCGCTTTGGCTCCAGCATCGGCTAGCATCGAGATGAGCTGCGCATAGAGACCACGGTCCCATGGAAATTGTCCTAAATTGTCGAGTGACGCCTGGTCAATCTTGATTAGTTTAATGTTGACGTTAGGCGCTCTCTCCGCGTCTGTCTGCTGGGTAACTTTGTCCTGCAAAAAGGACTCCATCCGGTTCAATGAGCCTCCGGTTCCCAAGCTGCTGAGGAAGGACCAGAACAAGCAAATGGCCAGTGCCGCCGCGGTTGTCAACAACCATTTACGCTTACGCATAATTACCTCCTATTCTAGTTTAGGAACGGATAATATTGCCTCTCATTCTTTTCTTCTATTCTATTGTAGATTTACAGCCATTGGCAATAATAATTGTCGAAAAAACAAGAAAAGCCCCATTCCTTGTCGATACAAGGAATGGGACTTTAGTTCGATCCTATGAAGAGATCTTAGTTGTTGAAAGCAGCGTCTGCAATCTTAATGGAATCTGTAGGGCAGCCGTCTGCTGCGTCTTGCAAGTCATCATATAGATCGGATGGAATTTCAGTGTTACCGTGGTTGCCGTCGCCGCCAAAGATAACCTCTGCAAGTCCTTCATCGTCGTAGTCATAAATATCCGGTGCCGTTGCGCCGCATGCACCGCAAGCAATGCAAGTATCTTTCTCAACCCATGTAAACTTCGACATCGTTTTCCCTCCTATTAGTTCTAAGCTTAAAACGCTTACTTGTACTTGTGCAAACAAATTAGCGAACAACCTTCACTCATCACTATATAACATATGATCGTCAGTTTGCAAGGATGTCCCTCTAATTCGTTTGTTGCGAATAAGCGCAGAAGGATCATCGCCAAGCATGCCCGCGGTAAGTACCGCATCCTCGCCAAACTTGTCTCGCAGCATATCCATCGTCTTCGTCAAGGCATCCTTTCGCGGCTGCTCTTTATAGTCGAAGAGATCAAGCTGAACAGCTGTTTCAGATTGAAGTGATAGATTCTGAAGAGTGATACCGAGCAGACGAAGCGGTTCGCCTTCCTTCCAATGCTTATCGAACAGCTTGCAAGCTTCTCTGTGAATATCATATGCCGAATCCGTAGGCGATGTTAGCGTAACGGAGCGATTGAACGTCGACATATCCGGCCGCCGCATCACAAGCTGAATGGTAGAGGCCATCATCTTCTGGTGGCGCATTCTACGGCCCGTCTGATCTGCTAGATTGAGCAGCACCCTATGTGCATCCCCGCGCTCCTTCACATCCTTCGGCAGCGTCGTTGTATGTCCGATTGACTTGTTGCGTTCCCTTGAAGCGTTGACGGCCGAACTATCGTGGCCATGCGCAGCTGCCTTCATCCAAGAGCCGATCACGCCAAAATGTTTGTTCAGCATCGCTTCGTCCGCTGCCGCTAGCTGCCCGATCGTTCTAATATTCAGCCTCGTCAGCTTCTCAGCCGTCTTGCGGCCAATGCCAAACAAGGAGTCGCACGGCTTGTCCCATAGAAGCTTGGGCACATCGCGTATGCGCAGCACCGTAAACCCGTTAGGCTTCTGCATATCAGAAGCCATCTTCGCCAGCAGCTTGTTCGGCGCGACTCCCATCGAACAAGGCAGGTTCCACTCGGACACGATTCGATCCTGAATCTGATGTGCGATTTCGAGCGGCTCGCCGAAGGTGGACGAACCCGTGATATCCAAGTAGCACTCGTCTATCGACATCGCTTCCACGAGCGGCGTGTACTGCTTCGCAATCGACATGAACCCTTGCGAATATTTACGATACAATTGAAAGTCGGGCTTGATCAGAATTAGATCCGGGCAGCGACGCATTCCCTCGCGAACCGTCATGCCAGTCTTGACCCCTTGTTTCCGCGCGGCGTAGGACGAGGTGACGATAATGCCCCTACGCTGCTCTACGCTTCCTGCCACAGCGGTCGGTTTATCTTTATAGAGATGAGGTTCTTCCGCTTCGTGCACCGAGCAGTAGAAGGCATTCATATCTAAATGAAGAATAACGCGGTTTTTCGCCGTTTTTTCTCTCACCGTCTCCTTCTCCATCGCTGCACGCACCTCCTCATTTTTGCTTCATTAAGTAACAACTAATTCCAGCATACCTTTGACGAAAATCACCGTCAACTCGCGTTGTATGCAATAGCTATCTCTATAAGCAAGAAAGTCGCATTTACGCACTCGATAACTGATGATATAATAAAAAATTATCACAATGCATCGTTTCACATAGGAAGGGGCTATAAGTATTCATGGCAAACACAATCTCCATCTTTGACACGACGCTGCGAGACGGTACGCAAGGTGAAGGAATCAGCCTCTCAGCAGATGACAAAATAAAAATCGCCCAGAAGCTTGATTTGCTCGGCGTTCATTATATTGAAGGCGGAAATCCAGGCAGCAACAGCAAGGATATCGAATTCTTCCAGCGCGCCAAGGGCCTTCGTCTGAACGCGAAGATTACCGCTTTCGGCAGCACAAGACGGAAGAACAGCCTTGCAGAGCAAGACAGCAGCCTGCTGCGCATTGTCGAATCCGGCGTTCCGGCGGCAACACTCGTTGGCAAGTCATGGGATTTCCATGTACATACCGCTCTTCAAACGACGCTTGAAGAGAATCTCTCGATGATCTATGATTCGTTTGCTTATCTGAAACGGAACGATGTTGAAGCGATCTTCGATGCGGAGCACTTCTTCGATGGCTACAAGCATAACCCGGAGTACGCGCTCGCGGTGCTGCGCAAAGCCCAAGATGCCGGCGCTGACTGGATCGTGCTCTGCGATACGAATGGCGGCACGCTGCCGACTGAAGTGCATGACATTGTCTCGCGCATCCGCGCGGAGCTTAATGCGCCGCTAGGCATCCATACGCATAATGACTGCGAGCTAGCTGTCGCGAACACGCTGGCGGCAGTACAAGCCGGCGCTCGTCAAGTGCAAGGCACGATTAACGGCTATGGCGAGCGTTGCGGCAATGCTAATCTGTGCTCCATCATCCCGAATTTGCAAATCAAAATGGACTACCGCTGCGTTAGCGACGATCAATTGCAATCGCTCACGAAGACAGCGCGTTATATTAGCGAGATTGCTAACGTGCACATGCCTGTCGCACAGCCGTATGTAGGCAATGCTGCGTTCGCACACAAAGGCGGCATCCACGTCTCAGCGATTATGAAAGACTCGAAGACGTACGAGCATATTCGCCCTGAATTGGTCGGCAACAAGCAGCGCGTACTCGTCTCCGAGCTGGCAGGCCAGAGCAACATTATCTCCAAGGCGCAAGAGCTTGGCCTTGACGTGAATACAGGCAATGAGAAGACCAAAGAAATTATGGAGCGCATTAAAGATCTGGAGCATCAAGGCTACCAGTTCGAAGGTGCGGATGCATCGCTGGAGTTGCTGCTTCGAGATGCCTTCGGCGAGAATAATGAGATTTTCAAGCTCGAATCCTTGAAAATGCTCGTTGAGAAAACGAATGGCTGCATGAACGCAGAAGCAATCGTGAAAGTGAATGTCGACGGCCAGACGATCTACACGGCGGCTGAAGGCAACGGTCCGGTCAATGCACTCAACAACGCGCTGCGTAAAGCGCTGGAGCCCTTCTATCCGAGCATCAATGATTTCCACCTATCTGATTACAAGGTTCGTGTCATTGACGAGAAAGGCGCGACAGCAGGCAAAGTTCGCGTTCTCATCGAATCAACCGACTTCAAGACGACTTGGAACACAGTCGGCGTCTCGAACAATGTCATCGAAGCAAGCTGGGAAGCGCTCGTTGATAGTATCCGGTATGCGCTGCTTAGCATGAACAAGATTGACAATGCACACGAAGAACCGCGCGAGCAGCTTGGCTTGCTCAACCACTAATCTTCACGAAATAAAGAAACGCCAGATCAGCATGTTCCTTCCGCTGACCTGGCGTTTTTGTAGTTTATGCGCTTGGCTTCTGCTCGGCGTCTTCCTGAACCGCAATCCACTTCTCAATCATGGATTCCCACTTGCTCTTCGAGATCACCCCGGTAATCCGCTCCCGCACGACTCCGTTGCTGTCAATTAGCAAACTTGTCGGGAATTGATTGATCTTGTACAAGTCTGTCGCTTTGCCATCCCGGTCCATTAATATCGGGAACGTAAACTGCTGCTGATCGACAAATTCCCTCGCCTGCCGCTCCTTATCCATGCTCGTTGCATTCACGCCGTACAGTTCAAGTTTATCGCCGTACTTCTCCGACAACGCCTGCAAATCAGGCGCTTCCAGCTCGCAAGGTCCGCACCATGACGCCCAGAAATTGAGCAGCAGCAGCTTGTCCCGCTTACCGCCTATGTTCTCGGACTTATCATCCAAATTCGGCAGCTGCAGCGTCGGCGCAGTGTAGCCTGGCTTAGGCAGCATATCGCTAGAAGCGGCAAGCGCCTGGTCATGCTTCCCTTTATTCTGATAAATTGCCGCACCTGCAAGTGCGAGCACGATGAGAATCAACACGATAGAACGTTTCATATTGCGCCTTCTTTCTACATTTTACGTTAGTTCGACATAGCCTCCCTACATGTTACCATGTCTGAGAATGGTTGCTCAAGCTCATGGGCACATTACAGGTCGAAGGTCAAACCACAAGCATAGGGGATCCACGCAAAATGAAGCAATCGACATCATCGAAATGGGCTGCGAGCAAACCCGGCAAGCTGCGGACTGCAGACCATAGCGGTCACGACAAAAGCGATACGAAGAAGCAGGAACAAGGCGGAAGCGGAAAATGGCTGGAGTACATGGCACTTGCCACCGTGCCTCTTGTCCTCGTCCTCGGCAACTCCATGCTCGTACCGATCTTGCCGGATATGGAGAAGAAGATGCATATTTCCAGCTTCCAGGCGAGCCTTGTTATTACTTTATTTTCAGTTTCGGCTGGTCTCATTATTCCCATATCCGGTTATTTATCCGATCGCTTTTCACGTAAAGCCGTTATCTTGCCTTCGCTCGCTCTATATGGTGTTGCCGGCATCGTAGCAGGGATCGGCGCAGTCATGCACTCCTATTGGCTTCTCATTGCGTTTCGAGCGTTGCAAGGGATTGGCGCAGCAGGCACTTCACCCATCGCTATGGCGCTTGTCGGGGACATGTACAAGGACGGCACAGAGAGCGAAGCGCTCGGCCTTATTGAGGCGTCCAACGGCGCTGGCAAAGTGGTCAGCCCGATCATAGGCTCACTGCTTGCGCTCATCGCTTGGTATGTGCCCCTGTTTGCTTTTCCGCTCTTCTGTGCAGGCTCGTTCTTTGCGATGATGCTGTTCATTAAAGAACCGCCTAAAGAGAACAAAGAGGTCGTTCCCGTCAAGCAATACGTCGGTGATATTAAGAAGGTATTCCGCGAAAAAGGCCGCTGGCTCATCTCGTCCTTTATTTCCGGCTCGCTTGGTCTCTTCATCCTGTTCGGCGTTCTCTTCCGACTGTCGGATTTGCTCGAAAAAGCTCCATACCATATCGATGGCGTGGCAAAAGGCGGCGTCCTTGCAATCCCGCTCCTCTTCCTTGTCGTCACCGCCTACATCACCGGGCATCGCATTAAGAACAACGGCACGCTCATGCGCCGGCTTATGATTATCGGTCTCGCTGTCATGAGCGGCGCGCTAGCCGCAGCTGCGTTCCTGCATCACAATATCTACGCGCTGATTGGTTTCGCTGCGCTAAGTAGTCTCGGCACAGGCTTGCTTCTGCCCTGTCTGAACACGCTCATTACCGGAGCTGTCGATCGGCCGCATCGCGGCATGGTGACATCGCTTTACAGCAGCCTTCGATTCCTCGGCGTAGCCTTCGGCCCGCCTTTGTTCGGGTGGATGGCAGCTCGTTCGGATACTTTGCTATACAGCGTTGTGTCTGCCCTCTCCGCATGCGCGCTGCTCATCATTATATTCCTTG
The DNA here is from genome assembly GCF_056269245.1 of Paenibacillus sp. J31R98. Lineage (NCBI taxonomy): Bacteria > Bacillati > Bacillota > Bacilli > Caryophanales > Paenibacillaceae > Paenibacillus > Paenibacillus sp. J31R98. Next base: position 387,302 of record NZ_JBWDNO010000001.1, on the reverse strand, counting down.
TACATCCTCCACAGAAAGCGGGAGACAGCGGTTGAACGGTTGAGCGGTTGACGAACGCGAGGCATGGTCACGTATAATAGATGAAGCTAAACCTTAGCTAACCATCTATATGCAGGAAAGAGGTCTCGCACTCGTATGCCAATCCGTATGACTGGACAATCGATTCCATCTGCCGCTAGCTTAACACCGCAGGCACATGCACAGTTATTGCGCACTTGCATAGAAGCAATGCCTAACGAAGCATGCGGCGTCCTCGCTGGAACGTTCGAGCAAATCGACGACCCTTCACATTTGAATGTGAAGATGATGGTAAAGGTCACGAATGTATATCCGATAATGAATATGGCGGCTGCAGCCAACGTGAACAACCGTTTCGCGTTTGAACCCTCTTCATGGGTTCAAACGCTTTATCGCATGCAAAATAACCGACAATCGCTTGTCGGTTATTTCCATTCGCACCCCACATCTCCGCCTAACCCGAGCACTGCCGATGTTAACGGCATACGGGCGGCAGCTGCGTGCGACACATCGTATTGGATAATATCGTTTGCAGATTCGATACAGCAGCCAATCGTTCAACCGTACTGGATCCATCAAGACCCAAGCGGTCAGCTGCGCTGCAGTCCATTAATGCTTGCTGAGATAAGCGTATAAGTCCCCAAGCGTAATCACATTCCTGCTTTGAATTCGCCGTAAGTAGTGCTGCCACAACTTCGCGGTCATAATCGAATCTTCCAGGGCATGATGCCGCGTAGTGATCTCAATGCCGCTATGCTCGAGCAGATCGTCGAGGCTGTAGCTCTCGCGATCCGGTTCCAGCCACTTCGCAATTAGCATCGTATCAAGGACCCGATGCGTCATATTGACCTTCGACGTGCGCCAGAGCGCTGCATTTAGAAATTGCTTATCATGTCCGCTCGCATGCGCAATCAACATTCTTTTGCCGACGAACTCCATGAAATCATGCAGCACCTGCATCAGATCAGGGGCATCCTCCGTCATCGCGTTCGTGATGCCGGTTAGCTCCGTAATATGCTTGGGCACTTTCCGCTTCGGATTGACGAGGCTATAGAAGGTCTTCTCCGGAACTAGCTCCTCGCCCTTCAACAGGACGGCGCCGAAAGATATAATCTCATCGCCGTTCGTCGGATAGAAGCCTGTCGTCTCCAGATCGAAGACGACCACCTCTATGTCGCTTAGCGGCTGATCCATAATTGATTCTTTGCGCTGCTCTTTCGACATTGAGCGAATGAAGGCCATCTGCTGCGCATTTTGAGCGCCAACCGCGCCGGCAATCGCTGACGTAAGCCCGCCCATTTTGTACAAATGCCACATTCTGCCCATGCTGCGTTGCTCCTTCATACTTCTCCCCTCCGTCAAGCTTCCGCCTTGCTATTAGTGCCTGCCCTTCGCTTGTTTCTGAACCTGCCGCTGCAGCTTCTTCACGACTCGAAGCGCCGCCTTGAGCTCATCAATTAACTCTCTTGTCAGCTTTGCCTGCGGCAGCTTGCCGCTGTTCGTATATACTCCATCCTCGTTGCGCGTCATCGTCATCAGTCGAAGGCGCATAAACAGCTTGAAGACGTTCGTATACTCGGCACCTTCTGGCTCTGCAATAAAACCTCGCTCGCTTAGCAATTCAATTCGGGAAAGTGTCGCGGTTTCCCTTACCCCCGCTTTGACGCTCATAAGCCGAATCGCATTCACCATCGGGATGTAAGCCCCGTATTTCAAATCCAGGCTCCCTGCCTCTTCGCCGTACTGCTCCTTGAGCAGCTGGCCGAACACGCCAATGAGCACTTTATGACGCATCGTATTGTTAAGCATGTGCTGAACAATCATCTGATTCTCCAGCGTATCGGTATAATAATGGCTTTTGAGCGCGTACAGCAAATCTTCTTGTCCATATACACATCTGCAATCCGCGACGATGAGAAGATACCTGACACATTCCCAGTCCGGCTCCCGGAACCAGCTATCGAGCTTCGCCTGCCAGCTTGAGAGCGATTGGCACCATAGCGGATTAGAGCTAATGACATTCCCTTCACACGGAGGATAACCGATTGCTTGCAAAGTCTCGACGACCGTACCACTTAGCAGGCGAAAATATTCCTCTGTCTCTTCTCGTTCCGCCTCTTCCACCGGATCCGCATAAATCAATCCGCTGTCTTGGTCGCTGGATAATGTTTGTTCTTGTCTGCCCCCGCTGCCGAACAATAAATACGCGTAAGGCACGGGTGGGGATCCATGCCCCATCCGTGCCAGCTTCGCTTCTGAGAGTGAGATTGCCTGGCGAATTAACGCATCGTGTATCTCATTCAGATCCGTATAAAATTGTTCGATCGGCTGCTCAGCTTGCAGCAGAGCCATCTCCTCATGGATTTGATCCCGCAGGCTGCGCAGCGCAATCACATCATCTGTAGTCCCGATGCGTGTGAACAGCTTTGCACGAACCGAATCGCCCATGCTGTGCTCACCCCTGTCGAATAGTAGAAGCGACGAATAGCAGGTCTTACATGCTGCTTTGTGCTTTTTTCATTTGTTCCGGATATCCGAATGCACCGTGCTCAGACAGGTCAAGACCGATAATCTCTTGCTCTTCTGTTACACGAAGACCCATTACAAGCTTCATTACGCCGAGGATGATGAAGGAAACCGCAAGCACGTAACCGCCGCACACAAGTACCGATTCAAGCTGTACCCACATTTGGTGCCAGTTGCCTGTGTCAATGATGCCGCCTTCGCCAACGTTCAACTTCTTAGCAAGTGCATCCGTTGCAAAGATACCATTCGAGAGCGTACCCCAAACTCCTGCTGCGCCGTGAACGGAAAGTGCATAGATTGGATCATCGACTTTAATTTTCTCGAAGAACTTCGCGCTGAAGAATACGAGCACGCCTGCAACAAGACCGATCACAACCGCTGCCCAAGGATCAACGAATGCGCAAGAAGCTGTGATTGCGACCAGACCAGCCAAGCCGCCGTTCAATGTTGTTGTGATGTCAGCTTTGCCGTTAACAAGCCAGGAGATCAGAAGCGCCGATACTGCGCCGCCGGCTGCGCCGAGTTGAGTATTGAATGCGACATAACCGAAGAAGCCATCGCCTACGCCAAGTGCGCTGCCCGCGTTAAAGCCGAACCAGCCAACCCACAGGAGAAGAACGGAGAGTGCGCCGAATACTTGGTTATGCCCTTGAATTTCATTTGCAGAACCATCTTTATTGAAGCGACCAATACGTGGCTTCAATAATACTGTCGCCGCGAAGGCTGCTAGTGCGCCAGTTAAGTGCACGACGGTGGAACCAGCATAGTCTTGCGCGCCTTCAGCGAACAACCAGCCTGTCGGGCTCCAAATCCAGTGCGAGATAACCGGATAAACGATTGCTGTGAACAATATTGTAAATACGAGGTAAGCGGACAATTTAGCGCGTTCTGCGAAACCGCCCCATGCGATCGAGAGCGATACGGCTGCGAATGCCAGCTGGAAAATGAAGAAGATTGTCGATGGAAGAGCCTCACCGTCAGCAGCTGCTACCGATGGAGCAAAGAGGTAGCTGCCCCAGCCGAGGATTTTGCTGACCGAGCTCTCAGCGTTATCAGCGCCGAAAGCAATTGCATAACCGACTGCCCAATAAACCAATGTACAAAGACCTAACGTGAACACCGTTTTACCTGCGATGTGACCCGCGTTCTTCATTCGAGTCGAACCAGCTTCCAGCAGGATGAATCCGCCTTGCATCAGAATGACTAGAATCGCCGCAACGAGCACCCAGATGGAGTTGAGCCCCATGTTGAGCGTTGCTGCAGACGGGTCGTCTGCAAAAGCCATAGCTGGGAATAACAGCGAAAGAGCTCCTAATGACACGATTAACTTTTTGACCATGAACGACCACTCCCTAATGTTATGTTTCTTTACACAATAAGAAAGACTTAATGTCATTATAGGTTGGAGGATCCAATTTGACAATACATTTTTCCTGATTTTCTAAAAAAAATCTAACGTTCGTCTCATCAAACGAATCGAATGTTAAGTTTTTTAACGAGAATGGCATCAAATTGCCAGTCCCGTTGGAAAATCCTTCGCATTTTGAGTAGTCGCTCACCTATCACTTCACGAGCAACAACCACTTTATAACCTATATTTTACCTCCATCTTCGAACATTTCGGCATCCATGTCAGCTTTTCTACATGGAAAATTCACCAAAGCATTACGTTTGACTGTACGGTTCATCTTTCTGTATCATAGGAACTAGAAGCTCATGCCGTACATACTGTTGAAATGAAAGAGGTGATTCCAATGTCCGAATTGTCATTGCCGTTATACCGGATTGGTGAATTATCCAAAATGGCTGGTTTAAGTCCACGCACAATCGATTTCTACACATCGCTCGGCCTTATTGAGCCTGAACGCCGTTCCGCCAAAAATTATCGTCTCTATAATGATGAAACCTTGCATCGGCTCAAACGTATTGAACAATTGAAGAAAGACAAATTGTCGCTCGACGAAATTAAAGCGAGTATGGCGGTCTGGCGTAAAGTTTCATCAGAGGAGCAAGTATCCGACAAGCTGATGGACCTGCAGAAGCATTTGGAGCAGCTGCAGCGAGAGGTGAAGGAGATTGAGCCAGTGCTCAGTCAATTGAAGCCGCAGCAGGCTAAGCAGGTCTTCAAACGTCTTGTACCCCAAACGGCTGCTTGCGTCGAGGCACTCATGCTTCTGCTTAACAAGGGCGGTATTATGTAGCATTTATTTAATTGGAGGGAACAACGATGTTTTTTCACCCGCTGGATATTCTAATCTTACCTGCATTCCTATTGTCGCTCTGGGCCCAGTTCCGCGTTCGCGGTACATTTAATCGTTGGTCTGAAGTACAAACGATGAGCGGGCTAACAGGGTACCAGGCAGCACGGATGATGCTCGACCGCAACGGCTTGCATGATGTTCCGATTGAGCCGGTGCCTGGCACGCTCTCTGACCACTACGACCCGATTCACCGCGTCGTTAGACTGTCAGAGCATGTTTATTACGAGAACTCAATCTCGGCCATCTCTGTCGCTTGTCACGAGGTTGGCCATGCGATCCAGCACAGCGTCCATTACCCGATGCTCGTTGTTCGCCATAAGATCTTCCCGATCGTGAACATCGCATCCGGCATCGCGCCTTTCCTGCTGCTTGCAGGCTTCTTGTTCCAAGCAACAGGACTTATCGGAATCGGTATTATCTTCTTCTCCTGTGCAGTTGCATTCCAGCTCGTTACATTGCCGGTCGAGTTCAATGCCAGCAACCGGGCTCGCGAAATTATGGTCTCTGAGGGCTTTATCTCGAACGAGGAAGAACGAGGCGTCGCCAAAGTGCTTAATGCCGCAGCTCTTACTTACGTAGCTGCAGCGCTCATCTCCTTGCTTGAATTGCTCAAGTACATTCTTATCTTTACGCAATCGGATCGCGATTAATTAATAAGTATATGCACGAGACGCGGGGAGCTTAGCTCCTCGCTTTTTTTGTTACGCAAAGAACCGGTGCCCCCTAAGAGGCACCGGTTCTTCTTGTTCATGCTATTCTGTACGGAAACGGGACAGCGTTTCTTTAAGACCCGTGGATACTGTTTCAAGCTTATCGGACAGGCGTACAAGCCCTTCGCTAATGCTGTTCTGCTCGGTGCTAAGAGATGCAACCTCTTCAGACGTCGCGGAAGATTCTTCAGCTACCGCACTAACGTTGCTCATTGCTTCAGACAAGACAACCTGCGAGCTTTCCAGCTTGCTGATCGACTCCGTAACTGTACCAAGGCGACCCACGAAGTCACCCATTTGACCTTGAACGGTCAAGAAGATTTGATTTGCTTCTTTAACGGATTGAATCTGCTCTTGGAAGATCGGGTAAGCTGTCGACAATACAATAACAGTCTCATCGATTTCTTTCTGAATCGTCTCTGTAATCTGACCAACAACATCGATCGATTGACGGGATTGATCCGCCAGCTTGCGAATCTCATCCGCTACGACCATGAAGCCTTTGCCGGCTGCACCAGCACGCGCTGCTTCAATTGTTGCGTTCAAGGAAAGAATATTCGTCTGCTTCGTCATGTTATTGAGCACATCGAGAATTTTACGAATCGAACGCGTGCTTTCTTTCAGGCGATCAACCTTCTCCACCATGGAGCGCGTCATCTCTTCGGTCATACCTGTCTTCTCGATGAGGCTGTTCATGTACGTTGTACCTTGACGGCTTGCCTTCTCAACGTCGGATGCTGCAACACCCATCTCTTGGTTCGAAGTCATTACCTGCTGCATTTGTTCGCCAATCTCGCTCGTCAGGTCACTGCCCTTCTCGGCTTCAGTTGCCAAGCTCGAAGCGCCGTTCGCGATCTCTTCCGTCGCAACCGCAATTTCACGCGCAGAGATTGCCGTCTTCTTGGATGCGTCAGATAATTCCCCGGCTGTAGCCAGTACGTCTTGGGCAGACTGGTTTGTCTGATTAACAAGGGATGTAATCTGCGTCATCATCTGGTTAAAGCTTTGCGCCAGTTGACCGATCTCATCCTTCTTATTGATCGTGGAACGTACAGTCAGGTTACCGCGCTCACCTTCATTCATCAGGTTGCGCAATCTTACGAGCGGAATTGCAACCATCCGGATAACAAGCAAACCGATACCGATTGCAATCAGAGCTGCAATACCCGCAATGAGCCAAGTCGTGTTCAGAATTTGCTTGGCATCCTTCACGAGCTCATCAACAGGAACGGAACCAACGAGCTTCCAGTTCACATTCTCGAACTGATTGTAGATCGCAAGCACTTCCTTGCCATTCGCATCTGTTGCTGTTTTGGAGCCGCTCTCTGCAGCTTTGCCATCTTTCGGGAATGAAATTACCGAAGGCTTGCCGATATCTTCAGGCTTGCTAGAAGGATTGCTTGGAAGCACGTAATTACCCGCATCATCAACAATCGTAATGCTGCTGTCTTCTCCCAGCTTAACGCTCGAAAGGACATCGCTAAGCTCTCTCAAGTAAATCTCAATAATCATAATAAAATTGCCTTGATTGGTGACAGTGTTCTTCATTACACGGCCCATTGCGAAAGTTGCTTCAGGAACATCGCCTCTGTACCCTTTAGCTTTGGCTGGAAGCCATACAAGACGACCATTACCCTCCACAACCTTCTTCATCCAATCCGACTTCTGTGCGAGCTCTGTCGAAATGGCAGAAGAACCTGTCGAGACTGCAGTCACATCCCCTTTGATCGGAATAATGGCTGCCCCGAGAATCGATTGGTTGCCGAGAATGTATGACTGCAGCGCATCGCTGAGCTTCTTCATCGTATCGAATTTCTGGTAGTCGTCTTTTACAGTATCGAGTGTACTCAAATTATCTTGAACATTCTTGTCGAGCAATATTTGCATCGAAAGCGCTTCGTAGTTCTTAAACATCATGTCCAGCTTACCCGCCGACTGTTCAATAGCTACAGCGCTCGATTCGGTCACCTTATCCTTAATGATGCTTTTGGATGTTGAATAGGAGAATAATCCTACAACAAGAACGCACAATAGAATTGCGCTGAAAATAATTAAGAAGAGCATGAGGCCTACCGATTTGATCGGATTCGTCATCTTCACATTCTTAATTCCATTCACCGAGGAATTGTACAATTCTTTCACATTCGGAGTCCGTTTATCACCTTCTGATTCCGTTTTCAATGCTTCCTTTTTCGAGTTTAACTTGAATTTCAACTTCACTGCCTGACACCACCAATTCTGCGCGTATTTCGCCATATTTTGTCTAATATTTCTATAACAGCAGTAGTGATAATATCGGCAACTTTGCACAGATATGTTAGCAGTTAATGAAAATAATTAACAAAAAAAATAATCCTAACCGATCACTCGGTTAGGATTATAACAGGTCATAAGACTCAGGCAGAGCATTAACGCACTTTCTTACGCATCATGTCCATAGGCTTAACTGGTGCTTCCGTCTTCATGACGATATGCTGCAGCGGATGTCTCGCAGCGTCAAGCACATTGCCGCTCTCATCCTTGATTTCGGTAACAACTTGTTTAAAGAATGTTCCGTTCGGTCCGAAGAACTCTACCTCTTGACCCGGCTTGAAATGATTACGCTGCTGAATGACAGCATTGCCTGTCGACTCATCATACGAGATGACAACGCCAGCGAAATCATAAGGCGCAGCCTTATCTTCCGGTTCATAGATATGATCTTCTGCGCCAGGCGTATCGTAGAAGAAGCCTGTGTTCACCGGACGGTTAGCTGCCTTCTGAATATCATCCAGCCATACTTGCTTCAGCTCATAGTTCTCCGGATCAGCCATATACGAATCAATCGCTTGACGGTATGCATTTACAACCGTTGCTACATAATGAAGGCTCTTCATTCGGCCTTCAATCTTGAAGCTGTCCACACCTACGTCAATAAGATCCGGAATGCTCTCCAGCATGCAGAGATCCTTGGAGCCCATTGTAAACTTATCGGCGTCCATACCGACCATCTGAATGTCATCCTCGTAAATATCGTACTTCCAACGGCATGACTGGCAGCAGCCGCCGCGATTGGAGTCACGATCCGTAAAATGGTTCGACAATACGCAGCGTCCAGAATAGGACGAGCACATTGCGCCATGGATGAACGCTTCGATCTCAATATCGACATGTTCTTTAATTTCCTGGATCTCTTCCAGGCTAACTTCACGCGCTAATACGACACGCGGCAGCCCTTCGTCCTTCCAGAACTTAACGGCTTGCCAGTTCATTGTCGATTGCTGCGTGCTCAGATGCACCTCAAGCTTGGGCGCAACGCGCTGTGCTGTTTCAATAATAATTGGATCCGCAGCAATAATCGCTGCGATGCCAGCATTCTCAAGCTCGCGCAGATATTCCTCAAGCCCTGCGATATCCTCATTGTGCGCGTAGATGTTCGTTGCAACGAATACTTTGGCGCCGTATTTCTCCGCGAACTCTACGCCTTCCTTCATCTCTGCGAAGCTGAAGTTATCGGCATTGGAACGCAGACCGTACTTCTGTCCGCCAATATATACCGCATCTGCCCCATAATGAACGGCAAACTTTAATTTCTCTAAATTTCCAGCAGGAGCCAGCAGCTCCGGCTTATCCAGTCGGTTTCTTTTACCTTCGTAGCGATGTGCTACTTTTGTTGTTGAAGTCACCAGCTTCACCTCCACTTCCTTCGGTGACAATTAATAAACCTGTTCCTTGAAGAAGAACCCGTATGACAGCTCACGCGACGGATCTTGCAGTTCTCGGATGGAATCGAGCCATTCTTCGTTAAACGCATAACCTTCCGGGTCTGCATAATAAGCGTCAATGGTTGCGCGATATGCGCGCACGACTGCTTCGTTGTATGCTATTGATTTTAGCAGTCCTTCAATCCGAAAGCTATCCATATTAACTTCCATTAGCTCATGCAGGTTCTCGATCATGCACAGATCATCGGAACTCATGATATGCGTACCATTAGCGTCTTCGTAAATCGGGAAACGCTCGTCCGGACGCTCTGTTTCCACCAAATATAAGCCATTCTCGATGGTCCCATCGATCTGCTTATCTTGAAACACCTCATCATCCTTCGCTTGATGATCGAAGTAATTGTGCACGAGCGGACGCTTAGAATGATAAATGTTCGTCAAGCCATGAACTTGAACTTGAACTTCCATCTCCGTATTCGCCTTCACATCTAATACTTGATCCATGTTCAGCTCACGCGCAAGAATGACTCTCGTCGCACCACGACGGCCCCAATAATTAGCAGTCGCATAGTTTGTTGATGTCATCTCAGCATTCCAATGCAATTTCATCCCTGGTGCTTCCGTCCGAGCTATCATCAATACAGCCGGATCACCAAAGACAATACCGTCAACGCCAGCTTCAGCCAAGCCGTGAATATAACCCGGAAGCGAATCCACTGTCGCATTGTCCATTACATTATTTACTGCTGCATAAATTTTGGCGCCTTGCGGATGCGCGAGCTTCACTGCCTCAGCAATCATTGTCAGGTCAAATTCGCCCGGTAGCCGCATGCCATAGCGCGATTCTCCAACAACGATCGCATCTGCGCCCGCTGCGATTAATCGCTCCATGTCGGCAAGGGATGCTGCATCAATGAGCAGCTCCGGTTTTGTTGCCATGGTAAGTCCTCCTATTGCTTTGCCGTTTCGTTGCTTTTCTCAATATTGCGATTATGCTCTTTGAGCGTTTCGGCGAATAGATGCTCATGACTGCCATCTTTCTTCGTCACGTAGTAATAATAATCGGTTTGTTTCGGGAACAGCGCCGCTTCAATCGACTTGATGCTCGGCGATGCGATTGGACCAGGCGGCAATCCTTTCACCTTATACGTGTTGTAAGGGCTGTCCACTTCCAGATCAGACAGAAGCAATCGTTCCTTCTGCTTATCAAGCAAATATTGCACGGTTGCGTCGATTTGCAGCGGCATGCCTATCTTAAGGCGATTATATATAATGCCTGCCACAATCGGACGCTCTTCATCAATAACAACTTCCCGCTCCACAAGTGATGCGATCGTCAGCATCTCATGCATAGAAATATGATGCTCAGTGAGCGATTCTTCCCAATTCTCAGGAAGCGTATCGAGCTTATGATCGAGCTCCTGCAGCATGCGCGTAATAATATCTTCCGGTTTGCTGCTCTTCACCATCTCGTACGTGTCAGGGAACAAGTACCCTTCAAGCCTGTGACGCAGTTTCGCATCCTTCGGTATATTCTTCACTGCATCCGCATCGCTCCATACTTGATCCTTATCGGCAAGCGCGATAAATGCGGCTTTATCGACATAACCCGCTTTACTTAACGTATCCGCAATTTGCTCCACAGTGAAGCCTTCCGGAATCGTAAAGCGGATTGTTTCTTCCTTCTTTGTCTCGCCAGCATTGAGCTTCGCGATGATTTCATCCTTGGTCATGCCTGGTTTAAGCTCATACACGCCCGCTTGGAATTTCGGTCCCTCATGTTTATAGCGTAGGTAATATTTAAAAATAAAAGCATTGCGAATAACACCTTGCTCTTCAAGCGTTTCTGCGAACACGAAAGGTGAAGATCCCTTCTTGAGCTCCACTTGGACAGTGTCTCCGGAAGATGCCGGCCGTAATCCATTCCAAATATAGAAGTATACACTGCCTACCGAGATAGCCATCAGACCAATAATGATTGTAATGACCCAGAAAGTAATGCGACCCCGCCTAGGTCCTGCGGGACGATGCTGAGTTGACTGTTCTTCTGATGAGTGCAAACGACGTATCCTCCGTTTCCGAATCAGCGCGGAAAAAGGGCGGTATATGCCGCCCCTTCCGTACTCCTATAAGTAAAACCGAGCTTGCCAAGCATCGCTCTGGTTTAATGCAAGAGAATCGCTAATTAAGGCTGTTCATCGCCTGCGAACAACAAATCATCGTATGCTTCAGCGACGGCTTCCCATTCCTCGTCATCCTCGATCGATTCCAGCTCCGGATCGGCGCCATCCTGAATCGTAATGCGGAAGAAAGCGACTTCATCTTCTTTCTGCATATCTTGCGACTGCAATCCGGCATAGGAGTGGTTACCCAGCTGGAATTCAGCGACGATCTGGAACGGCTCTGCTGCCCCTTCTTCGCCAATCAAATCTACTTCTTCGCCATAAATCGACTTCAGAACCGAAATACGTTTTACTTCAGACAATGTTCAAAGCTCCCTTCAGCCACACGGGCGGCTGTTAGTCGTTCTCGTCGATCTCAGCAAGAAGTGTGTTGAACGTTTCTTCAACCATGTTCCACTCTTCTTCGTCTTCGATGGTGTAGAGCTTCAGATCATCGCCGTCTTCCTCATAACGGAAGGCATAAACCTCGTCCGACTCTTCATCATCTTCTTCGCTTGAATCGACATTAAGCGGCACAACCATCATATATTTCTGATCGGAGCCGTCTACTTCAAACTTCATGACTACCTCGAATTCTTCTTCGTTGCCGTCTTCATCTGGAATGTAGATGATTTCCGGCTCTTCAAACTGCATGTTGTCCTTTGTCATCGTTACCCTCACCTTTTCGTTTTAGAATCGAGATAATTTTGCAAAATAAGCGTTGCCGCCATTTTGTCCACCACTAACTTTCGCTTCTTACGGCTAACGTCTGCCTCAAGCAATGTGCGCTCTGCGGCCACGGTCGTTAGCCGTTCGTCCCAAAGGTGTACGGGTAAATTTAGCTTCTGCTGTAAATCTCCTGCGAATGCGATGCAAATTTCGCCACGCGGCCCGATGGTGCCATTCATGTTCTTAGGTAGACCGACCACGATCTCTGATACTTCATGTTCCTTTACAAGCTGGGCAATGGCTTCAATCTCGCCGTTGTCGCGACGTTTCTCCACGACGCCGACGCCTTGCGCGGTCCAGCCGAATGCATCACTGACGGCAACGCCAATTCGGCGGTCACCGTAATCCAATCCCATCAGACGCATACGATCTGGTGCCTCTTTTCCATGAACTTCGTTATTTGCTGTGCTGACTTAAGTAGGAACGTACCAGCTCTTCAATGAGCTCGTCTCGTTCTTTCCTTCGAATTAAACTTCGAGCATTGTTATGCCGCGGAATGTATGCGGGATCTCCGGACAATAGATAACCGACAATCTGGTTAATCGGATTGTAATCCTTCTCCAGCAGTGCATCATACACCGTAAGCATAATTTCTTTCGAAGAAGCTTCCAGCCCTTCCGCCTTCACGTCAAATTTCATTGTCTTGTCCATTGAATTCATCGCCAGCACCTCACTTTCCAAGCCGCTTAACAGCCGTTTAATAAACTTACTATATCACATTTGCCTGCGAGAGAACCAGTTCTTCGGCAATTTGGAGCGCTTCGCCCAGTTTTGACGGATCTTTCCCGCCTGCTTGCGCCATATCCGGGCGACCGCCGCCGCCACCGCCGCATGCTGCTGCCGCTTCTTTGATGATCTTGCCAGCGTTAAAGCCTTGTTTCACTAGCTCCGGAGCAACAGCTGCGACGAGATTAACCTTGTCTTCTGCAGCTGCGCCAAGCACGATAACCGCGTTTGGAAGCTTCGCTTTCAGCTCATCAACAATACCGCGCAGCGCGTCCATGGAAGGAGCGTTTACTTGTGCAGCAAGCACAGTAACGCCGCCGACAGTCTTCGCCTGCGTCTCCAGCGAGCCTGCTTCGATACGGCTAAGCTTGCCTTGCAGCGACTCGTTCTCGCGAGCAAGCTCTTTCACTTGTACATGCAGCGCTTCGATCCGCTTAGGCACGTCGTTCAAGTTCGTCTTCAATAGCGCTGCCGCTTGCTTCAGTTGATCCAGCTGGCCTTCCATGTACAGGTACGCGTTACGGCCAGTTACAGCTTCAATCCGGCGAACGCCGGAACCGATGCCGCTCTCGCTTACCAGCTTGAACAACCCGATCTGCGCCGTGTTTGCTACGTGACAGCCGCCGCACAGCTCAAGGCTGTAGCTGCCGACGCGAACAACGCGGACAACATCGCCATACTTCTCGCCGAACAGCGCCATTGCGCCCATTTCCTTCGCTTCTACGAGCGACTTATAGTCGATATCAAGCGTTGTGCCAAGCCAGATCTGCTGGTTGACGCGGCGCTCGATCTCCGTCAGCTCTTCCGGCGTGATGCTGCCGAAGTGCGAGAAGTCAAAGCGGAGACGGTCTGGCTCAACGAGGGAGCCTGCTTGGTTAACATGCTCGCCGAGAACGTCTTTCAGCGCGCGGTGCAGCAAGTGTGTTGCCGTGTGGTTCTTGATTGTATCTTCACGCGTTTGCGTCGATACAGCCGTTTGTACTTGATCGCCAACTTTGACCGTTCCGCTCGTCACAACAGCGTGGTGTACCGGTTGACCATGTGGCGCCTTCGTCACACCTTCGACTGTGAGCGTGAAGCCTTGGCCAGTAATCGTACCGCTGTCGCCGATTTGACCGCCGCTCTCTGCATAGAACGTCGTGCGATCGAGAATGACAAGCACGTCACTGCCTTCGGATGCAGAATCAACTAGCGCATCGCCATTCACGATTGCAAGAACTGTTGCGCCTTCAATCGCCAGATCCTGATAGCCGACGAATTCGGATTTTGCCGTGAAATCAGCAAGTGGTCCGCCTTGAACATTCATGCCACCAGTGTCTTGGCGAGCTGCACGCGCGCGCATACGCTGCTCTTCCATCGAAGCGTCGAAGCCGTCGCGGTCAACCGTCATGCCTTGTTCGGCTGCATAGTCTTCCGTCAGATCGAACGGGAAGCCATAGGTGTCATACAGCTTGAACGCGTCAGCTCCGCTAACTTGCGTAACGCCGGCAGCCTTCGCTGTTTTAACTAGATCACCGAGCAGTGCCAGACCGTCAGAAAGTGTCTCATGGAAACGCTCTTCTTCGGTACGAATGACTTTCTCGATGAACTCGCGCTTATCGACAACTTCTGTATAGTGGCCGCCCATAATCTCGCCTACTACCGATACGAGCTCAAACAAGAACGGACGGTCAACGCCCAGCGTCTTGCCGTAACGAACCGCGCGGCGAAGCAAGCGTCGGATGACGTAGCCGCGGCCTTCGTTAGAAGGCATAACGCCGTCGCCAACTGCGAAGGCAACCGTACGGACATGGTCAGCAATGACCTTCAAAGCGATGTCGTTCTCTACATCCGTGTGGTACGTAACGTTCGCGATTTGGCAAGTGCGCTCAATGATCGGACGGAACAAATCCGTGTCGAAGTTCGAGTCGACATTTTGCAGAATCGAAGTGATGCGCTCAAGACCCGCGCCTGTATCGATGTTCTTGTTAGGCAGCGGCGTGTAGCTGCCGTCCTTATTATGATTATATTGCGAAAATACGAGGTTCCATACTTCGAGGAACCGTTCGTTTTCTCCGCCAGGCCAGCATTCCGGATCACTCAGGTCGCCGAAAGCATCGCCGCGGTCATAGAAGATCTCGGTACATGGTCCGCACGGGCCTTCGCCGATGTCCCAGAAGTTATCCTGCAAACGGTAGATACGCTCTGCTGGAAGCCCGATTTTCTCATTCCAGAATTTGAATGCTTCCTCGTCCTCCGGATATACCGTAACAGATAGACGCTCCGGATCGAAGCCGATCCATTGCGGGCTCGTCAGGAACTCCCATGCCCAAGTAATGGCTTCTTCTTTGAAATAATCGCCAATCGAGAAGTTGCCGAGCATCTCGAACATCGTTTGGTGACGGCGAGTCTTGCCGACATTCTCGATATCGTTCGTACGGATACATTTCTGCGAGTTTGTAATACGCGGATTGTCAGGGATAACACGGCCGTCAAAATAAGACTTCAGAGGCGCCATACCAGCGTTAATCCAAAGCAGCGACGGATCATTATGCGGAACTAGGGAAGCACTCGGCTCAACCTTATGGCCTTTGCTCTCGAAGAAGGAGAGCCACTTCGAACGGATTTCACTTGCTTTCATACTGTTCAACCCCCAAATTTAGTAGAAATAAAAAAAACGCCCCTAAAAAACAGGGACGAATCATTCGCGGTACCACCCTGGTTATTGCACGCCTACTCGCATCAATCACGATTTAAGCCATGCAATCTCCTTAGTCAGACGTTAACGGGTCCACCCGGTGAAGTTCATTCACTCTCCGAAACCAGCTTTCAGCCATCCTTCGCCGTTAGAATTCTCGCAGCCGACGCGGGCGCTTACAGCGCTCACGAAGGAATTCTCTCTCTGGCAGCGGTCTATGACTTACTTTATGTTTCATCTACGATTTCAATATGCGGTTGACGTAGTTGTCAATAGTATACTCACAACAGGTATACAATGTCAAATTGTCTTCCGCCTAACGTAATAAGCGAAGAAGTGCTGAATGATGACCTTCAGCGCAGCGAAGATCGGTACGGCTAGTATCATCCCGACGATTCCCGCCAGCTCACCTCCGACGAGCAAGACGAATATAATCGACAACGGATGCATATGCAGCGTTCTGCCCACCACTTGCGGCGAAATAATGTTGCCCTCAAGAATTTGGCAGGCGGTGTTGACGACGACGACGAGCAGCATCATTTTGAGCGAAACGGTTGATGCCATGATAAGCGCAGGCGCCGCGCCGAAGAACGGACCGAGATATGGAATGATGTTCGTCACGGCTACAACGCTTGCGAGCAGCAGCGCATAAGGCATGCCGATAATCAAATAACCCACGTAAGCAAGTGTGCCAACAATAACGCAAACAAGAAACTGACCGCGAATGTAGCTGCCAAGCGCATTGTCGATGTCCTTGAGCAGCCGCACGGCATGCTTGCGATGCGATTTGGGCACGTAGGTAAGCAGCGTACGCTCGAACACCTCGAAATCCTTCAATATATAGAACGCCAGGAACGGGATGATGAACGCAATGAATACGATGTTGATCATCGCCCCGATATTATTAATGAAGCTGAAGATGGCATCCGAGCTCTGCTTCTCCAGTTTGTAGATCGACTTGTTAATTCCGCCGCGAATACTCTCCGGCAAGAACGATGAATTGTTCAAGTCATTCACGATTCCCTGTGCCTTCATTGTTAAATCCGGCATATGCTCATTCAGCTCCTGAAGCTGCTCCAGAAACATCGGAATGGCATTCATTAGAATAACCGTGAGGGCGCCGCAGAACACCGCATAGATGAGCAGTACGGCAATGGTCCTTGGCACCTTCCGTTCATTTAGCAGGCTGACAATCGGATTGAGCACATAGGATATGATCATAGCGATAAGGAACGGTGCTAATACCGCGCGCAGAAACACATAAATATGGATAATGATCGGTTTCAGCAGCAGAAGCAAATAAAGGGCAATCAGCCCCAGAATGAGATAGACAAGCCATACAAACAGACGGTTGTTCGTAAAGCGTTCCAGGCTGAACCCCTCCCTTGGACCGGCAAAAAATAGCATACGTACTAACAGTATATGTACAGGCTGTCGTTTTCATCCCGCCAATGAAAAAAGACGACCTCTCGCCAGAGGTCGCCTACCGTTCCTTATGCTACATTAATTCGCATGCACTTGCGGCATATCATCTTCAAAGAAGAGATCGTCGAGCGAGCTCAGTGTACCGTCTTCTTCGACTTGGTACACGGACATTTTCTCGCCGTTCACCGTTAATTCAATGAAGCAACCCCAACAATAATACTGGTGGGATCCGATTTTACCGATATCTTTGGAACTGCAATTTGGGCATTTCATGGTTCATTTCTCCCTATATCCGACTCAGAAACTGCGACCGGGGTAAGGTAAGCCTCGCTGCCGGCCGGTACAATTATGACATTTTCTCCGAGCATGACTTCTTCTGTTAGCTGGGGCACCGGAAGCCACTTGCGGCCTTCCAACATGTCCGCTATAAAACCATCAGTCAACTCATAGCCTACTATTTGTGTACCCTGTAATTGATCAAAATAAACATCTGATACTCGGCCAAGTTGTTCACCATCCGTAGTCACGACGGGCAAATCTTTCAAACGGATCAATCCAGTCTGGAACGAACGCTGAATTTCGGCTTGCTTCGTCTTCCGAACAGATGCCGTATTCATAATAATTACGGTATCTGCACCGCAGACGAGTACTTCACTCCAGAGCACTGCTTTCATTGCGGTCAAGAATCGTCTGCCGGCGTCCAATACAATCCCGCCAAGCTGCCAGTGCTCGTCAAACCATGCATCCTTCACATGGCCGACTTGCTTGCCGGCACTCATCTCAACGACCGGAAGCCCGATCACATGCTGTAGTCTTAGCACCGTTTTAGGAAAGCCTCCTAGGCATTAGTACGAACACGGCCTATAAAAGTTGCAACTTTTTTTGCGGCCTGCTCGAGTTCCTCCATAGTGTTTCCCAATCCGAAGCTAAATCTTACAGCGGAAGCTTGTCTCTCGATAGAAACGTCCATCGCTCGAAGCACGTAGGATGGTTCAAGCGCGCCTGATGTACAAGCCGATCCGCCCGATGCCGCTACGCCTGCCAGATCCAGATTCATGAGCATCGTCTCGGAACTAATACCGATAAAGCTCATATTCAGAATATGTGGCGCGTGCAGCGTCTCATGGCCGTTTACAGCAATCCGGTCATCGCCTAACGTCTCAATCATCCGCTCTATCCATGTATAACGAAGTTGCGCGAGCAAAAGTTTCCGTTCTTCGATTGAATTCACAGAAAGTTCAACAGCTTTCGCGAAACCAACAATGCCGGCAACATTCTCCGTGCCCGAGCGTCTGCCTCTTTCTTGCAAGCCGCCGTGTGAGAGTGGCTCAAAGGTGACGCCTTTACGAACGAAGAGTGCGCCAACGCCTTGCGGCCCATTAATCTTGTGAGCGGAGAAGCTCATAAGATCAACAGGCAATTGCTTCAGGTCAATAGCAATCGATCCGAGCGCTTGTACGGCATCGACGTGAAAGAGCACTCCGGAAGACCGGGCGAGTTCACCAATCTCATGGATCGGCTGAATGGTTCCGGTCTCATTATTTACATACATGATGCTAATCATGGCGGTTTCCGCTTCAATTGCGTTTGCAACATCCGTTATCGATACAAGTCCCTGCTCGTCCACTGGCAAAATCGTAATGCGGAATCCTTCTTCTTCGAGCGCCTCACTAGCGTGAAGAATGGCATGATGCTCCGTCGCAGCCGTGATGATATGGGTCTTGCCGTGTTGTTTACGAGCTGCTCTGGCCGCACCAATGAGTGCCATGTTGTCACTCTCGGTTCCGCCTCCAGTGAAGACGATCTCCGCCGCCGTGCAGCCTGTGCTTGCTGCAACAATATCGCGCGCACGGTTAAGCAACTGGCGTACGCCGCGTCCATAAGCATGTGTGCTGGACGGGTTGCCGAACGTCCCCGTATAGACGGACATCATTTCGCTTGCTACTTCAGGGTGTATCGGCGAGGAAGCCGCATGATCATAATAAATCCGTTCCATTCTCGCATCATCCTTAAATATAGAACATGTAGGAGTCCTGCGGACCCTCTTCTCTGAAGGAGACAAGATCTGCTAGTGTCGTCGAGTCTAGCACTTCCGCGATGCTGTCACGAATGCGAAGCCATAGATCGCGCTTAGCCGGATCATCTTCCTCGGTGAAATCAACCGGAGAGATCGGTCCCTCCAGAATACGAATAACGTCGCCTGAAGTAATTTCTCCCGGATCTCTGGACAAAATATAGCCGCCATATGCACCGCGGATGCTCTTCACAAGTCCTGCGTTGCGCAAAGGGGCAATCAGCTGCTCCAAGTAGTGCTCCGACAAAGAATTACGTTCCGCTATACTTTTGAGCGATGTAGGACCTTCACCGAATTTACCCGCAAGCTCCATCATAATCGTTAGGCCGTAGCGGCCTTTCGTTGAAATTTTCAACTGCTGCACCTCTTCCCAAGCAAAACTGTATCTTATTTAAAGGCTGATGCAATCATGTGATCACAATCCATGGTATTCCCATATCATATCTATGTTAACATACTAGACGAGTCTTATGTTGAAAAAACATGTCGTTTTCATGAAAATCATTTGCATAATGTGCTACAATATAAAAACGTAAGCGTCTTTCCTATGTGAATTAGAGGGATGGGCTTGATCTATAAGGTGGTGTCTATTGATTATGAGCAATTCGAATATTCGTGTCGTTGTCGGCATGTCCGGCGGCGTTGATTCATCCGTTACCGCGCTTCTGCTCAAGCAGCAGGGCTATGATGTAATCGGGATTTTCATGAAAAACTGGGATGACACCGATGAATTCGGCCATTGTACGGCTGAAGAGGACGCAGAAGATGTTCGCCGCGTCTGCGACCAGATCGGCATTCCTTACTATACGGTCAATTTCGAGAAGCAGTATTTCGATAAAGTGTTCGCTTACTTCCTCGATGAGTACCGGAATGGCCGCACACCGAATCCGGATGTAATGTGCAACCGTGAAATTAAATTCGGCGATTTCTTGCAGAAAGCGCTGGAGCTCGGTGCGGATTACTTGGCTACTGGTCATTATGCCCGTTTAGAGCGTACCGCAGACGGTGAAGCGAAGCTGTTGCGCGGAGTCGATTCCAATAAGGATCAGACGTACTTCCTGCACGCGCTTCGTCAAGACCAACTCGAGAAAGCAATGTTCCCGATCGGACATCTGCCGAAGCCGGAAGTTAGACGCATTGCGGAAGAGTTCGGACTATACACCGCGAAGAAAAAAGATAGCACAGGCGTCTGCTTCATCGGCGAGCGTAACTTCAAGGAGTTCCTGAGCGGTTACCTGCCGGCTCAGCCTGGCAACATGGTCGACATTGAGTCGGGCGAGACCAAAGGCCGTCACGACGGGCTCATGTACTACACGCTCGGTCAGAGGCAGGGTCTTGGCATCGGCGGCTCAGGCAATGGTGAGCCTTGGTTCGTAGCTGCGAAGGATTTGGAGGAGAATATCCTCTACGTCGTTCAAGGAGACAAGCATGCGAGCTTGTACTCGCACAGTCTCGTTGCGACAGGCATCAACTGGATTTCGCATGTTAAGCCAGTGGGACCGCTCAAATGCACAGCGAAGTTCCGCTATCGCCAGCCGGACCAAGGCGTGACCCTCACGCTCCGCGCAGACGGCACAACTGCGGATGTTATCTTCGACAACCTGCAGAAAGCGATCACCCCCGGCCAAGCGGTCGTCTTCTACGATGGCGATGTATGCCTAGGCGGCGGCACAATCGATGTTGTGAATCAATAAAATGGAGAACAACCCTGCGTTCAATGGACGCGGGGTTGTTTTTATTTCTACCGCTTAACGGCGCAAAAAAAGCACCCGAACCAAAGTTCGAGTGCTGTGTTATTCGTTTATCCTGTTTCAGCTCGCAGCTCTACCTCTTCCATCTCTTCGCTCTCCGTAAACTTACGGATAACGATACGCGAGATACGAAGATGATCGGTCTCTTCGATGACAAATTCGAAGCCATCCGGATGAACGACTCGCTCGCCCTTCGTTGGCGGATTCTCGATCTGCGCGTACATCCAGCCGCCGATCGTGTCGTAGTCGTCGCTCTCGATTTCGAGACCGAAGTAGCTGTTCACTTCCTCAATCAACATCATGCCATTGATCGAGTGCGATTCGTTCTCGCGCGGCTCGATATCAGGGCGTTCCTCATCGAATTCGTCCTGAATTTCACCGACGATCTCTTCCATGATATCCTCAAGCGTTACAAGGCCGGAAGTACCGCCATATTCATCAATCAGAATGGCGATCTGCGTCTTCTTCTTCTGCATCAGCTTCAGCAATGCGCTGATATGCATCGAATCAGGTACGGTCGTCATCGGACGCGTAATGACACGAATATCGTTCAGACCTTGCTGCGTCACTTTAAGCAGGTCCTTAATGTGCACAAAGCCAATGATGTTATCCTTATCGCCGTCACAAACCGGGTAGCGCGTATGCATCTCCTTGAGCGCAATCGCTTGGTTCTCCTCGAACGACAGGTTCGCATAGAGACAGATCATCTCTGTCCGCGGAATCATGATCTCTCTGGCGTGCGTCTCCGCAAAATCAAATATATTATCGACAAGCGTAAGCTCCGTATTATCAATTAGACCGGATTTATGGCTTTCTTTCATGAGGATCCGAATTTCTTCCTCGGTATGCGCCGATTCATGCTCAGCAGCTGGTTCAATACCTATGCGCTTCAAGAGCCAGTTTGCCATTCCGTTAAGCAAATAAATGAACGGGTACATCAGCTTGTGGAAAGCAATAAGCGGCATTGCTGTCCAAAGGGTTACAGGCTCAGACTTGCGAATCGCAACCGTCTTCGGCGCCAATTCACCTAGAACGATGTGCAGAATGGTAATAATCGAGAACGCAAGTACAAAGGATACTGTAGAGACGCCAACTTCGCTAAAGTGAAGACTCTTGAGCAATGGTTCAATAAGATGCCCGATGGCTGGTTCACCAACCCAACCAAGTCCAAGGGAAGCAAGCGTAATGCCAAGCTGACAGGCCGACAAATAAGCGTCCAAATTGTTGGTAAGCTGCGAAGCAAAACGCGCGCGACGATTGCCGTCCAAGGCGAGCGTATCAATCCGGCTGCTTCTCACTTTAACCATCGCAAACTCAGCTGCAACGAAAAATCCGTTTAGAAAGACGAGCACTACAATTAATAAAATACTTAAAAATAAGGGTAACGGGTCACTACTCAACGATTCCCTGTTTGCCGTCCGCAGCTGACGATAACTGCATTCACGACGAACAGGTGCACCTCCTTCGGGAACTGAAAATTATAAAGAAATGTTATAATACTAGATTAGACGATGGATTAACTTTACGTCAAACGCCGTCATCCCACCTTCTGGCTCAAATTCGGGTTTTAGTAATGTTTATTCCGTAAAGGTCGGCCTTTATGCGCCATTTTCTAGCTCCTGCTATTGTTTATGCAGATATAAGCGTAAATTACCGCTTACTTACGGCGTTCTTGATTCTGTCGAATCTTGTCTTCCATGCCTTGATTCGTCGCTTGGTAGAATTTCTTCTTCGCAACTCGGTCAGGCAAATACTGCTGCTCCACATAATGTCCAGGGTAATCATGCGGATATTTATAGCCAACATGACCAAGACGCTGCGCCCCGCTGTAATGCGTGTCCCGCAAATGCAGCGGCACTTCCGCAGAACCAATCTGCTCGATCGTGTTCATCACATTTCCGATAGCAATAGCTGAAGCATTCGACTTCGGACTTTCGACAGCGAACAGAATCGCTTGCGTAATGTTGTACTTCGCTTCCGGCCATCCAATCTTATGATAAGCATCCATCGCCGTTACTGCTTGTACCATCGCCTGCGGATTCGCAAGGCCGATATCTTCGCTGCAAGCGACGATCAGCCTTCGAACGAACGTCATTGGGTCCATGCCGAGCTTCTCAACGGCATATAGAAACCAGAATAGCGCCGCATCGCTGGAGCCGCGTACGCTCTTATGAAATGCGGACAGCACATCGTACTGCGTCGATTCGTCCGCACGGATCGTCGGCTTGCGGATGGATTCTTCCGCTACTCCAAGCGTTACAATGACAGATCCATCCGGCTGTGACGGAGTCGTCACTGCCGCAAGCTCAATCGCATTGAGCGCACGGCGAATATCGCCGCCAGCCATGCTCGCGATATGCTGCAGCGCCTCTTCCTCCACATGCAGCTCCATGAAGCCAAGTCCCCGCTCCTTATCCGACAGGGCACGCCGCATCGCCGTCAGCGCGTCCTCCCTCGTGAGCGCTTCGAGCTGGAACAACGTAGAACGCGACAACAAAGCTCCGTTGACATAGTGGAACGGATTCTCCGTCGTTGCTCCAATGAAGATAATGATGCCCTGCTCAACCGCAGGCAGTAGCGCGTCCTGCCGCGACGAGTTGAAACGATGCACCTCATCGAGGAACAGAATCGTTTTGCGACCGTACATGGATTTGGTCATTCTTGCGCGATCAATCACTTCGCGGACATCTTTTACCGATGCATCCACGGCATTCAGCTTCACAAAATCTCCTTGCGTCCGCATCGAGATAATATGGGCAAGCGTCGTTTTGCCGCAGCCTGGAGGGCCATAGAGCAGAATCGATGACACCTGATCCGCCTCAATCGCCCTTCTTAGCAGCTTTCCAGGACCTACGATTTCCGTCTGGCCAATATACTCATCTATGGTCTGAGGCCGCATCCGGTCCGCTAACAGCTTGGCCCGAGGCGCCTCTTCTTCGTTCTGATACGTAAACAGATCCATATGCTCCACACATCCTTTTCACCCAACTATCATAGCACACAAGCACAAACGTTCGCTATGAAGACAACGTAAAAGACAACAAGAGAGGCACTTCTCGAACTCCGAGAAATGCCCCATCTTGGTCTAATAAATTGATATTCAATTAGCCTGTAAATGTCTGATACAGCAAATAAATGTTCAGCCCCGCGATTACAATCGCAACGACCCATGACAGCCATTTCATCCAAGGCTTATTCACGAACTCGCCCATCTTCTGCTTATCGCTCGTAAACTTCACAAGCGGTATGACTGCGAATGACAGCTGAAGCGATAGGATGACTTGGCTCAGGATGAGCAGTTCCATCGTACCGCCCTCACCATACAGCCATGTAACGATGACTGCCGGAATAATTGCAATTAGCCGCGTGACGAGCCTTCTCAGCCATGCCGCGATACGAAGGTTCAGGAAACCTTCCATGACGATCTGACCTGCGAGCGTGCCTGTCAACGTCGAGTTCTGTCCGGACGCCAGCAGCGCAACGCCGAACAATACACTTGCCGCAGCCGTGCCCAGCATCGGCGACAGCAGGTGGTACGCCTCATTAATATCCGCTACATCTGTGTGTCCCGCCGAATGGAACGTTGCTGCGGAGATAATAAGGATAGCTGCGTTAATGAAAAGGGCAAAGAATAACGCGATTGTCGAATCCCATGTTGCATATTTAATCGCTTGGCGCTTGCCAAGTGCTGTTTGATCGAACTGTCTAGTTTGAACGATGGATGAGTGCAAATATAAGTTGTGCGGCATTACGGTCGCACCGAGAATACCGATGGCAATGTAAAGCATCTCAGGATTCGTAATAATCTGACTAGTTGGGATAAAGCCTTTCATAACGGCGCCGACTTCTGGCTGTGACCAGAAGATTTCGATCAAGAAACAGCCGCCAATCGTAACAATCAATACGATAACGAGTGCTTCGATATATCGGAAGCCTTTGTTCTGCAGCAGCAGCACGAGCAGTACATCAAGAACCGTAATGACGACACCTGCTATAAGCGGTATGCCGAACAATAAGTTGAGCGCGATCGCCGCACCGATAACTTCGGCTAAGTCGCAGGCTGCAATAGCCAGCTCACACATTACCCACAGTCCCATCGCTACCGGCTTGCTGTAGTGATCCCTACATGCTTGTGCCAAGTCCCGCCCTGTTACGATACCGAGCTTCCCTGCGAGCGCCTGCAGCAGAATCGCCATCAGGTTGGAGAGCAGGATAACGGCAAGCAGCGTGTATCCAAACTTGGAACCGCCAGCTAAGTCCGTCGCCCAGTTGCCCGGATCCATGTAACCGACAGCCACCAAATAACCAGGCCCGGCAAAGGCGAGAAACTTGCGAAACCAGGAACCCGATTTCGGAATCTTCATCGAGCGATAAACTTCAGGCAATGTATTCTGCTTCCGCGGATAGCGCCAGCCGCTATTGTCTTGTGCGAGCGGATTTGATTGTTCACTCATGTAATTCACCTCTTATAAACGTCTGACCGTCCTATTATGTGCTAAAGCCACTCCCTACAAATATGCAGGCAGGAAACCATTGTTTCCTATTTTCATTGTACACACTCAAAAAAGTTTGTCAAAGGCAACTTTTTAAGGATGGGACAAAACTTTAATACGAGGTAAACAAGGTTGCCCCAGCGAAAGCACAAAAATCCGCTCGGAGCGTGGCAGCAACTGACTGCTTGTACACTCCATAGCGGATTTCTTTTTACAAAAAATTATTTAGTTACCGGCTTGTCCGAAGGACGTTTCAGCTTGTTAGACAGCTTCTCCGTCATCTCCATAATCCGTTTAACGCGTGTTACTTCCTGTTTCGCTTCGTTGATCCAGCGAACATATTCTTTGCGATGCGATGTCGCAAGCTGAGCGAAGAACTCCTCCGCTTCCGGATAGGATGCAAGTGCAGCCTGTACATCGTCAGGAACAACAATCTCTTTGGACACTGGCTCTGTTCTGCGGCTCAGGTCAGCAGCACGGCTCGCTCTGGCACTTGTCTGCACAGCGCCAACCGGACGGAAACGCATGGCCGACCATGTCTCGTTAACCGATACGAGCGAGACGCCTTCCCAGCCCTCATCTTTCACGACTCTCCAGCCGCGATCGCGATTAATGTCTGTTCTCATCTTGGATGTGCCCTTCGGATAACAGATCCAGAGCAACCCATCCTTCTTGACTGCCTTCAGTGCTGACGGCGCATGCTCATTCAAGCTAGCGATGTCTTTGACGAACAGCATGACAAAATCATACGTGCCGCGGTCCATCTCTTCCACTTTACCGTTGTTCTCCAAGCCCAGCTCCTCAAGCAGCTCCGGCTCTGGCATTTCCATAACGACTGCGCGCATATCAAGCGATAAGCGCAGCTTGTTTACGAGTTCTGCGTTCATACTGGTTGTCCCCCTTGCGCGAGCAAATCTTTCACAACGACGCTGACCATAATGAGTCCTGCGACTGGCGGCACGAATGCATTACTTGCCGGCGGCTGCTGTGCCTTGCGAATTTCAGGCGCGTTATCCGGTACGATACGCTGTGTAACGTCAACGCGCGGCTTCTTGGGCTCCTCAGTCGAGAAGACCACTTTAACCCCTTTTTTAATGCCGTCCTTGCGCAGCTTCTGGCGAACAACCCTTGCGATTGGGTCCATTGATGTCTTGGAGATATCCGCTACCTGGAACTTCGTCGGATCCATCTTGTTCGCGGCACCCATACTCGAGATGATCGGGATCTTCCGCTCCAAGCACTCCTTGATCAGATGGACTTTGTATGAAATCGTATCCGAAGCGTCGACCACATAGTCGAGCTCGTACTCAAACAGCTTCTCATACGTCTCTTCTGTATAGAACATCCGCAGCGATATCGCATCGCACTCCGGGTTAATCAGCTTGATGCGATCGCGCATCAAATCCGCCTTCGGCTGCCCCACCGTCGTGGTGAGCGCGTGGATTTGGCGGTTAATGTTCGTAATGTCGACAACGTCCTTGTCGATCAGAATAAGACGTCCTACGCCTGTACGCGCAAGCGCCTCAGCTGCGATGGAGCCGACGCCGCCGATGCCGAGCACAGCAACGGTTGCGCCTTTCATAATCTCAAGCCCCTCCGGGCCGATTGCGAGCTCCGTACGTGAAAACTGGTGCAGCATGAAAAACACCTCTTACTTGTTTATAGTGTCAAAAGAATCCGGCTTCCGCCACGAATACCAAGGGGCGAAAGCCGGTCATTGAATTAATTCTCCTGCGCTGCTGCAGTTGCAGCTGCAGCCTCAGGCTGCTTCACAGGCTTCTGAATCGTGCGGATATGCAGCTGTTGCAGCTGAGCAATATCGACCTCGGACGGAGCATCTGTAAGCAGGTCTGTTGCGCTTGCCGTCTTAGGGAATGCGATCGTTTCACGCAGGTTGGTGCGGCCAGTCAGCAGCATCACGAGACGGTCGAAACCGAATGCAAAGCCGCCGTGCGGAGGCGTACCGTAGTCGAATGCATCCAGCAAGAAGCCGAATTTCTCGTGTGCTTCTTCCATCGAGAAGCCAAGCGCTTTGAACATCAGCTCTTGCACGTCGCGTTTGTAGATACGCATCGAACCGCCGCCTACTTCATAGCCATTCAGGACGAGGTCATAGGCTTGAGCGCGGATAGCGCCTGGATCTGATTCGAACAGGGCGATGTCTTCTTCGTTAGGACGCGTGAACGGATGATGCTCCGCTACGTAACGTTTTGCCTCTTCGTCGTAGCCTAGCAGCGGGAAGTCAACAACCCACTCAAGCTTGAACTTGGAGTCGTCGATCAGGCCGAGCTGTTTGCCGATCTTCAGACGCAGGTTGCCGAGAACATCTGCTACGACTTTCTTCTTGTCCGCAGAGAACAGGAGCAAGTCGCCTTCTTCCACGCCAAGACGAGCTGTCATCGCTTCGATTTCTTCCGGCTTGAAGAATTTCACGATCGGACCGCGCCATTCGCCTTCTTTTACCGTTACCCATGCAAGACCTTTACCGCCGTAGCGTGCTGCGAATGGTTGCAGGTCGTCAAGTTCTTTACGGCTCCAGCTAGCGCAGCCTTTAGCGTTCAACACCTTAACAACGCCGCCGCTTGCCGCTACGGAAGCGAATACTTTAACGTCGCTGCTTGCAACGATGTCAGTGATATCTTCCATTTCCATGCCAAAACGAAGATCCGGCTTGTCGGAACCATATTTGTTCATAGCATCTGCATGCGTAATCCGTTGGAACGGACGAGGAATCTCAACGCCAATCGTTTCGCGGAACAGCTTCACAACAAGCTCTTCCATCAGGTCGAGCAGTTGGTCCTGCGACAGGAACGACGTCTCGATGTCGACTTGCGTAAACTCCGGTTGACGGTCAGCACGAAGGTCTTCGTCACGGAAGCAGCGAGCGATTTGGTAGTAGCGCTCAAGTCCGCTGACCATGAGCAATTGCTTGAAGATTTGCGGCGATTGCGGCAATGCGAAGAATTCTCCTGGATGAACACGGCTTGGTACGAGATAGTCGCGCGCGCCTTCTGGCGTGCTCTTCGTCAAGATCGGTGTTTCTACATCGATGAAGCCTTGACCGTCAAGGTAGTCACGGAAAACTTTCGCTGCCTTGGAGCGAAGAAGCAACGTCTTCTGCATCTCAGGGCGACGAAGGTCAAGATAGCGATACTTCAGACGAAGCGACTCGTCAACTTCAACGCCGTCTTCGATCGGGAACGGAGGCGTCTTCGCTGCGTTCATAATTTCGATTTCTGTCACGCGAATTTCAACCTCGCCCGTAGCGATGTTGCTGTTCACTGTCTCAGCGTCGCGTTCTACGACTTGACCGCGAATGGCAAGCACGAACTCATTACGAGCACGGTCAGCGATGGCAAGCGCATCGCCCGAGAAGTCAGGGTTGAATACGATCTGTACAATGCCTGTACGGTCGCGCAGGTCAATAAAGAGAACGCCGCCAAGGTCGCGACGACGCTGAACCCAACCATTCAGTGTAACGGTTTGGCCTACTTCCGCTTTCGTAAGTGTTCCACAAGCGTGAGTTTTTAACATCATAATGGTTACTCGCTCCTTTAATAATGGGTATGAAATCAAGCATCTATAGATGGTGCTTGTTTTAGCTGAGAATCTCGTCTGCAATCTGATCGAGCTTCACGAACTTCTGCTCCCCAGTCGCCATATTCTTCAGGGCAATTTCTCCGCGAGCTAGCTCGTCATCGCCGAGGATCGCTGTGAAGCGCACTTGCAAACGGTCTGCGGACTTCATCTGCGCTTTCATCTTACGCCCTTGGTAGTCGCGCTCTGCGGATACTCCGCGGAGGCGCAAGCCGTGCAGCAGACGCGTAACTTCGCGATCAGCCGCTTCACCAAGCGCGACCATGTACACATCAACCTGGTGCAGGTTATCAAGTTGTGCTCCTTGACTCTCAAGCAGCATCACTGTGCGCTCCAAGCCAAGACCCAGTCCAACACCTGGCTGATCCGGACCGCCGATGTCGGCAACAAGACCGTTGTAACGGCCGCCGCCGCCGATCGTATCAATCGCGCCGATGCCTTCTGCTTTGTACTCGAACGCGGTGTGCGTGTAATAATCAAGGCCGCGAACGAGACGTGGATTGATTTCAAAAGGAATGTTCATCCCTGTGAGGTGCTCCTGCAGCGCCTCGAAGTGTGTACGGCACTCGTCATCCAGACTATCCAGAATCGAAGGCGCTTCTTCAAAACGATGCTGGTCCGTCTTGCAGTCCAGCACGCGCAGCGGATTGCGCTCCATACGCGATTGGCAGTCTTTGCAGAGCACCTCGCGCATTGGCGTAAGGAACTCAAGCAGACGCTCGCGGAAGGCGGCGCGAACAGCAGGCGTACCCACGGAGTTTATCTCCACGCGCACATCCTTAAGGCCAACTTCGCTGTAGAACGTGTAGCCAAGTGCGATGACTTCCGCATCAAGTGCCGGATCAACCGCTCCCAGCGCTTCTACGCCGAACTGGTGGAACTGTCTGTAACGGCCTGCTTGCTGCCTCTCATAGCGGAACATCGGTCCGATATAGTACAGCTTTGTCAGATCAGGCTCGCCATACAGCTTGTTCTCGACATAAGCGCGAACCGCTCCTGCCGTTCCTTCTGGACGCAGAGTCAGGCTGCGATCTCCGCGGTCCGTGAAGGTATACATTTCTTTCTCTACGATGTCTGTCGTCTCGCCGACACCGCGCTTGTACAGCTCGGTCATCTCAAACATCGGCGTCCGAATTTCGCGGAAGTTAAAGCGGCGACAAATATCACGCGCTTTGCTCTCGACAAATTGCCATTTCTCTACCGAACCCGGCAGGAAGTCCTGCGTGCCCGGAGGCTTCTGAAAGCCCATGTCCATTCCCCCTTATCATAATCAATACATAAAAAGCTCCCGCTCCTCCGCCTCAAATAAGGCAAAAGGGACGAGAGCTTGTAAATTACAAAGCTACCGTGGTACCACCCACATTCCGATAAGCACGACTTATGGTCGCTGCTATCGCTTTACTCGGTTAACGCCCGACTACGCAGTACAGCTAATGAGCAGCGCTGCGGGGCAGCACTTGCAGGTTCGCCGTATGTCCTCCAGGAAGTCTGTTCGCTCATGCACGCCAAGGATTCTTGCAGCCATGGAATCCCTCTCTGAGTAGGTGCGGGTAGAACGAAGCGGTCCTTTCAACGGATCGACACAATATAACTTCTATTGTACAGATTATGACTATCCTAGTCAAGGGTGACCCCCTAAATCCCCCTCACCAGGGGGACCCCAAGGGTTTACCAACTTTGCGTACGCATCCCCTTCTTGTATGGGGCCCCACCCGGAACGGTATAACGTAAGAGTTACCGAGAAGCGCTCGCGAGTTGCGTTTGGGGTAGGAGCGCTTTCGTCCCTAACGGGACACGCTTAACTTTGTGGCGCTGTTTAGCTACCTGGTGTCCCATTCGGGACCATGGGAACGAGAAATGCGACTGAGGCGATGGTGAGCGAATGCGTGCTTGGCTCGCTTTACGTCCCTTGCGGGACCCGCTTTACGTTGGCGCGAGTTGATGGTTACCAGGTGTCGTTGCACTCCACGGTAACCTGAGGGCCCGCATGTATCCTGCGGGAGAAGTTAGTTATAGGGCATGCTGCCCTACAAAACAAACCCTGCACAAAAACCCCACAAAAGAAAAAGGACCTACACACAAGTTGTAGGTCCATCAAAGTAATATATTCAAAAAAGGGGGTCGACTATTATTATAGGCCGACCATGTTAGAGGAAGATTGAAAACAAGTTACAGTTATATTACAAAAAATAAAGCGATTTCTTGGTCATTCCCTAACTTTCGACAATCAAGAGTCGCGATTATCCGCGCTCACCTTTCGGTTCACGCTTAGGCATGGCTCCTCCGCCCCACTCGGCTGCGGCTTCGATGTCCTCTTCCAGCTCCGAGAAAATAAGCGCCTCGCGGCGGTCTGCATGTAGTATTCTGCGCGAGACACGCTCATACCCTTGCTCTTTACGCGATTGATGCATTGCGAGTATCCCTCCACCGTTATCACATACACGTGTTGTATATGCTGCTTTGGTTTCTAGTTTTGCCCGCTTTGCCCATTTCTAACACGCGCTTATGCATCGCTTGCCGCGAATGCCTAGGCTTTGGAGTCCACAATCAAAGTAACCGGTCCCCAGTTCGTCAGAGATACATCCATCTCCGCACCGAATCGGCCTGTCTCCACGACCAATCCCTTGCCGCGAAGAGCTTGATTGAAAGCTTCGTACAATGGCTCAGCTTGCTCCGGACGAGCAGCCGCCATGAAATTCGGACGTCTGCCATTGCGGCAATCGCCGTAAAGCGTAAATTGCGACACCGATAGGATCGCCCCGCCGATCTCCTGAACAGACAGATTCATTTTGCCCGACTCATCTTCGAAGATCCGAAGGCCTGCAATCTTGTCCGACATCCACTTGATATCCGCTTCTCGGTCCTCGTGGGTAATGCCCACGAGCAGGACAAGCCCTTTATCGATGGAGCCAACCGTCTCGCCATCAATGACGACGGAAGCTCCTTTGCTTCGTTGAACCACTACTTTCATGCCCGCTGAATCTCCCTTGTCCCTTATCACCTACAACTGTAACTCGCTTAGACGGTAACGAGGCAACTCTTTACTGCATAATCCGCTGAACGGAATAAATATCCTTCACGCGTTTGATACGCTCTACAACGGCGCCCAAATGCTCGATGTTGCGGATGAGCACGGTCATATGAATCATCGCCATCTTATTCTTGTCCGAACGGCCCGACACCGCGGAAATATTCGTCTTGCTCTCCGATACTGCCTGCAGCACTTCATTGAGCAAGCCCGGACGATCATGTCCCGTAATCTCGATGTCGACGCTGTAATTGGCTTCAACAGACTGCTCCCACTCGACTTCAATCATACGAGCAGCTTCTTCGCCCTCTGCGCTTGAAGTGAGATTGAGGCAATCCATCCGGTGAACGGAAACACCGCGTCCGCGAGTGATGTAACCCACAATCGCGTCACCTGGCACCGGATTGCAGCAGCGTGCGAAACGAACAAGTAAATTATCGACGCCTTTGACGACAACGCCATGCGTAGGACGCGATTTGCGCTGATGCGCTGGCGCGGACTTCACTTCTTTCATCTCGTTCGTCAGCTCGATCTGACTCGCTTCTTCAGCTTCACGGCGCATTTTCTCCGTCAGCTTCGTGCAAATCTGAGCCGCCGTAATACCACCGAAACCGACGGCAGACAGCATATCGTCAATATCATTAAACGTGAATTTGAGCGCCGCTTCTTGGAGCTGAGAATCCGACATAAAGCTGGAAGGTTCGAGTGCAAGACGCTTCAGCTCACGCTCAATCAGATCGCGGCCTTTGAGCACGTTCTCTTCACGTTTCTCTTTCTTGAACCATTGCTTAATCTTGCTGCGCGCATGCGACGACTGAGCAATCTTGATCCAATCCTGGCTAGGGCCATATGAATGCTTCGATGTCAGAATCTCCACAATATCGCCAGTCTTCAGCTTGTAATCAAGCGGAACGATACGTCCGTTGACTTTCGAACCGATCGTCCGGTTGCCGACTTCGGTATGAATACGATAGGCAAAATCAAGCGGAACAGAGCCTGCGGGAAGCTCGAACACTTCGCCCTTCGGCGTGAAGACGAATACAAGATCCGAGAAGAAATCCATCTTCAGCGATTCCACAAACTCCGATGCGTCGCTTGCTTCGTGCTGCAGCTCGATAATTTCGCGGAACAGCGTCATTTTGTCCTCGAAGGAGCCAGCTGGCACAACGCCGCCTTCCTTGTACGCCCAATGAGCCGCGATACCGAACTCAGAGGTGCGATGCATATCCCATGTACGGATTTGAACCTCCGTCGGCTCCCCTGTTGGTCCGATGACCGTCGTATGGAGCGACTGGTACATGTTCGCTTTTGGCATTGCGATATAGTCTTTGAAACGGCCCGGCATCGGCTTCCATAGCGTATGGATAATGCCAAGCGTCGCATAGCAATCCTTAATATTGTCAACGATGATCCGAATCGCAAGCAAATCATAGATTTCGTTAAACTGCTTGCTCCTCGCGGTCATCTTCTTATAGATGCTGTATATGTGCTTAGGACGGCCCGAAATGTCGCCTTCGATGCCCATATCTTCAAGCTTCTCGCGAATCCGGCCAATGACATCAGCAATGTACTGCTCCCGCTCTGCCCGCTTCTTCTTCATGAGGTTGGCGATGCGGTAGTACTGCTGCGGATTCAAGTAACGCAGCGCGATGTCCTCCATCTCCCACTTGATCGCCGACATACCGAGGCGGTGGGCAATCGGACAGAAGATCTCCAGTGTCTCGTAAGCGACACGCCGCTGGGCTTCTTCGGATTGATATTTAAGCGTCCGCATATTATGAAGGCGGTCAGCAAGCTTAATGAGGATAACCCGTATGTCCTGCGCCATGGCGACGAACATTTTACGGTAGTTCTCATTCTGCTGCTCTTCCTTCGAACGGAACTTGATCTTCTCCAGCTTGGTCAGGCCATCGACGACAGCAGCGCAAGCATCTCCGAACCGGGACCGAACCTCTTCGAGCGGAACAGTTGTATCTTCCACGACATCATGAAGAAGTGCAGCAATAATCGACAACACATCCATCTGCATGTTGACGAGAATTTCTGCAACCGCGACTGGATGCAAAATATATGGCTCTCCCGATTTGCGCACTTGCCCGTGATGGGCCTGATCGGCAAATTCGTAAGCTTCCTTGATCCGTGTCAAATCTTGTTCCTTCAAATAGGTCGATGCTTTGTCGAGTAATTGCTCTATGCCCATGAATGTCCTTTCCGGAAAAGCGCGCCCCATCGGCGCGGTTTACTTCCCAATTCTTAAAGTCATGTGTGTCCGAAAAAATAATAGGGTAGCCCCGAGTTTTCCTATTATTATGCCTGTTAGGAAGCCTTTACGTCAACCTCCGCAGCCTAGTAGCCGTTCATTCTAGCCGGGTTCCATGAAGATTCATGACGAATAAAACCGAATGTTGTATCTACTGGAAGCCAATTCCTATATCGACTTGTATGCAAAATAGGAAAACCGGACTGCTGCAGGCATCTGCCCCTTTAGTCCGGTGTCATGGTAGTCGCTATTGCTTAGTAAGTGATTAGGGAGAAAATGTCGATGCCGTCAAGCTTCGTGCGACCATCCAAATAGCCAAGCTCAATAAGGAATGCCGAGCCTACCACTTCACCGCCAAGCTGGCGAATGAGGTTGATCGTCGTTGCAATGGTACCGCCCGTTGCAAGCAGGTCATCTGCAATAAGAACACGCTGACCAGGCTTAATCGCATCTTTATGGATGGCAAGCTTGTCATTGCCGTACTCCAGATCATAAGAAGCCTCAACGACTTCTCCAGGCAGCTTGCCGCTCTTGCGGATTGGCACGAAGCCAGCGCCAAGCGAAATAGCAAGCGGCGCACCGATAATGAATCCGCGCGCTTCCGGACCTGCAACGAGGTCAATTACTTTATCAGACACTGCTTGTTTAATAGCGTCGATTGCAGCAGCATATACCGGACCATTGTTCGTCAATGTTGTAATGTCTTTAAATTTAATGCCCGGCTGCGGGAAATCCGGAATGATTCGAATGTAATCTTTATAATTCATGTAATCCTTCTCCTTCGTTTCGTTAAAATGATGATGCGTGCTCATTCCCATGCAGCGACACGGCTGCTTGTATCCATTCAGTCATTTCCTTCGCTGACGCGTACAATATCTCGTTCGATTCGGCTTCGTGCTGCGCCTCGCGATATTCCTTGGCGTGCGACAGCTCTCGCTTCACCGTAACAGGGAGCAAT
The DNA here is from genome assembly GCF_056269245.1 of Paenibacillus sp. J31R98. Lineage (NCBI taxonomy): Bacteria > Bacillati > Bacillota > Bacilli > Caryophanales > Paenibacillaceae > Paenibacillus > Paenibacillus sp. J31R98. The sequence continues at coordinate 352,203 of NZ_JBWDNO010000001.1, read as the reverse complement.
TCAAGGAGTCCTGCCTCCGACTTAATGAACTCAAGCTCTGTGAAAACTCGGAGCATGAGTGCGATTGTGGACACAGACAAGTTCAGCTTCGTAGCGAATTGCTGCGTGCAGCTCTCTTCCGCTATTGGACATTCACGGCGAAGCAGCTGGTATAGTTGACCGAACTGCTCGCGCGTCGGAAAGCTGAACTTCGCACTGCTGTCATATAGCAAATGGACCGTTTCTAGCTGCTTACACGCTGCCATCGACATCGCCAGCTTCTCTGCAGAAGCCGGTTTGCCAAGAACAAATAAATGTGGACATCGTACACTTTGACCTATAAGTGACTCATATGTCAAGAGCTGAACATGCCCAGAAACTGTGACATCATCAGACGACTCTATAGCTTCCTTCCAAGTCTCGCTTGGTACAACGACAATCCCTTCGGTGAAAGCAGCTGATTTCAGCACTTTGCCGAGCAGCCGAATGGATTCGCTGCCGACATCGGCACGCTTGTCAAACAGCTGAATTTGGGGGATTCGCATATCGTTAATCATAAATTGCGCTTTACGTTGGCCGTTCCATTCGTTAACCGAAAGCTCGCCTACCAGTTCAATGGTGGCACCATGAGACAATCGGTCTGTCAGATGTCCGCTGCCGAAGCTCACTGCGTCGAGCAGCTTTCCTTGACCGCTTACCGACAGCTTCAAATGCTTGCTCTCCTTGCCCATTGCCTTGCGGTCAGCGACCGTAATGCCATGCAGCAGAAGCTTCGGCGCCGAATTGCCAGCGCCAAAAGGTTCGAGCTGAGCGAGCTGTTCACGGACTTTAATCGTCGCGTCTTCCATCTTGCATGCGAGGTCGATCGTCGTCTTCGGAATCCAATCCTCTTCGGTTAGCCATTCATCTGCAAGCTTGCCTAGCCGCTCTTCGAATGGCGCCAAGTTGGTGCTGTATAGCGTCATCCCTGCGGCAGCTTGATGGCCGCCGTAATGCTCAAGCAGCTCATCGCATGCCGTCAGCGCTGCGTGAAGATCGTAGCCTTCGATTGAACGAGCCGAGCCTTTGCATTTGCCGGTCTCCACATCAAGGCCGAGAATGAGCGTCGGCTTATAATACTTCTCGATAAACTTGGATGCGACTATCCCAACGACACCTGCATTCCAGCCTGCGCCTGCCAACACGATAACGGAAGGATCCGGCTTGCCCGCAGCTGCGGCAGCACTGCGTTTGTTCTCCCACATCTGCTGCGCTTCCTGCACAATGTCTTCGACGATCTGCTGGCGCTCACGGTTCAAGCTGTCCAAAGTGAGTGCTCCGGCAGCTGCTGCTTCATCATTCCCGGATGTAAGCAGCTCAACCGCGAGATTCGCATGCTCGAGCCGGCCTGCTGCGTTAATGCGCGGCGCCATCCCGAAAGCGATGTTCGTCGCCGTCAGATTGGCAAGATCAATACTGCCAATTTCAGCCAGTGCGCGGAAGCCTGGCTTATCGGTCAATCTAAGCTGCTCAATGCCGAATCTGACCAGCACCCGATTCTCATCCGTCAGCGGCATTAAGTCGGCAATCGTCCCGAGTGCGACGACATCGGTCCACTCAAGCGGCGGTTCGCCTAGGACGGCCGTCGCCAGCTTGAACGCAACGCCTACTCCGGCAAGCCCTTTGAATGGATACTTGCAATCTTCTTGCTTCGGGTTAACAATCGCATAGGCGTCAGGCAATACATGCGGCGGCTCATGGTGATCCGTTACGACAACATCGATGCCTAGCTCATTCGCATAAGCAATTTCGTCTACAGCACTAATTCCAGTATCTACCGTTACGACCAGTGTTACACCTGCTGCAGCGGATGCTTCGAGCGCCGCTTTGTTCAGACCATAGCCTTCGCGTGTACGATGTGGAATATAGTGATCGAAGCTCAGCTCAAGACGCTGAAAGAGATACGTCATCAGCGTCGTGGATGACACGCCGTCCGCATCATAATCGCCGTAGATCCGCACGCGCTCACCGCGTTCAATCGCTTGATGGATGCGCCCTGCTGCAGCTTCCATCCCTTTAAGCAGGAATGGATCGTGCAGGCACTCGGCGCCTCCGCTTAGAAACTGCTTGGCACTCTCCACTCGATCATAGCCTCGCTGCACAAGCAGCCTTGCAACTAGCGGCGATAGCGATAACGTTCTCGCCAGCACCGCAGCCCGCGCTTCCCCTTCAATATCAAGAGCAGCGATGTTCCATCTTGTTCTTGACTGAATCATATCCGCGAGATTCCTCCTTTCCTAATCAAGAGTTCAAAAAAAAAAAAAGGAACGCTAGCTGCTATTGCAGTAGCGTCGGGATTTGTTCTTGACTTACTTCATGATTTGTTTTGTACGGATACCCTGGATCGTAAGGCTCAACATGGACCGTCACTTCAGTCATATGGCTGAACCGCTTCATCAAGAAATATTTGACCCGCTTCGCAATTTCATTGCCTTCGAGTACCGAGATGCGCGGATTCACGCTAATGACAACTTCTGCGACGGCGTAATGACCGTGCTCGCGAGCGCGGAGCACTTCGACATTAATTACGCCTTCCATGCGCTGCACAACCGCTTTCACCTCGGACATGTCCGCAGGCTCTACTTCCTGGTACCTTCTGCGCATGACAGAAGCCGATGCGACACGATAGCCGCTTGTAAACACAATGACAACGATGATGAGCGAAGCCGCTGGATCAAAATAGTATAAGACCGGCATATGAAGCGGCTTACCTAACATAGCGCCGCCTGTTCCGACAAGCGCAGCTACCGATGCGTACAGGTCTGCTCCACGTTCTTTCACTGGGAACCGAATTTCCTTAATCAGAAAAGCTAACATTACGACGACGGCTGCAGGCCAGCTCGGTCCGTCATCAACACCGTCGGCAATAGATTTGATAGCCGAGATGCCGATTTCAAGTCCGACGATCATGAGCAGCAAGGATGCCGCCATGCCCGATCCCGCTTCCAAGCGACCCTTGGAAGCCGGAACCGGAGCGTGAGGAGAGCCTAGCTGCCTGCATCTACGGACACCTGTTAAGGAGACGAACGATGCGGCTGCGTCTGACGCAGATCGGCATGCGTCTGCAAGCAGCGATTTGCTGCCTGACCACAAGCCAATCCCGCCTTTAACTGCTGCGATACAGACATTGCCGATTAGCCCTGTCCATGCGGCAGACTCTGCATTAGCATAACGTTGGTTCGCTGACATGGACGCCTCCTATGAGTTGACTTAAACTTTATGCAATTCCAAAACAAAGGTCTGCGATTGTCCTCTATCCTACTATACTACGAAGCAGCTGGAGACTTGACTGCTGCCTTCGGTTTTTGTTTGTTCTTCAGAACCAGCCAAAGCGGGCTCGCAATGAAGATCGACGAATACGCGCCGCTCACAAGGCCGAACAGAATTGCAAGCGAGAACAACTTAATGGATACGGAGCCGAAGATAAGCAAGCAAAGCGCCGCCACAACGACAGTCATAACTGTATTGATGGAACGGACAAGCGTTTGCCAGATACTTTCGTTAACAACCTTCGCAACATCCTCCGGTGTCTTAAGCTTCGCGAACCGCAAGTTCTCACGGACTCGGTCGAAGATAACGATCGTATCATTAATCGAATAACCGATAATCGTCAGCACCGCAACGATAAACGGCAGATTCACTTCCAATCGGAAGATCGAGAACAAGCTAATAACGATAAACGCGTCATGCAGCAAAGCGACAATCGCCGCTACAGCGAAGCGCCATTCGAAACGGATGCTGACATAGATGACGATACCGATACTAGCAACGAGAACCGCTTTAAGCGCATTCGTTTGAAGCTCTTTGGCGATTTCAACGTCTACGGTATTAACCTCCATCGAAGCATCCTTATCGAATTTCTCCGTGAAGCCTGCTTTAAGCTGCTTTTCTTTCGCATCGTCAAGCACATCATCGAAACGAAGTGTTACACGACTAGCGCCAACGGTCAGCCCAGGCTTGCCGAACCCATTGTCACTAAGAAATTTCTCAATCTCAGCCTTCTGCCCTGATAGATCCTTCTTGAGCGCAATATCTACGCTGGACCCAGCACGGAAGTCTACGCCATAGTTCAGGCCGAAGACTCCGAGCGTCACGATGCCGAGAATTGTAATGATTATCGAGAAAATAAAGAAGTAACGGGCCTTCTTTACAAAGTTGAATTTACCTTCAGATACTTGTGCAAATCCACTAAAGCGCACGTACTTCACTCTCCTTCACACCGAATAAAGATTTCTTCTTAACCAAGCCGCTGCGAATGATGAGAGACAGAAGCAGACGCGAGAAGAACACGTTAGTCAAGACACTGATGATAATACTGAGAAGCAAGATAATCGCGAACCCTTTAACGGAACCTACGCCGATAAAGAACAACACGAGTGCAGCGATCGCTGTCGTAACGTGCGCATCAATAATGGTGCGGAACGAATGCTTCGAGCCTGCTTTTTGTGAAGACATGATGCTCTTGCCGCTGCGCATCTCTTCTTTGATCCGCTCAGCCATAATGATGTTGGCATCAACCGCCATACCGATACCGAGGATGAACGCCGCGATACCTGGCAGCGTGAGCGTCGCTCCAATCAAGTTGAAGCCAAGCAGCAGCAGCCAAATATAAACGAGAATCGAGAAGCTTGCGATAATACCAGGCAGACGGTAGAAGATCATCATGAAGAGCAAGATGAGCACCGTACCGAGAGCGCCTGCAAACAATGTTTCTTGCAAGCTAAGCTTACCTAGAGTTGCGCCCACGCTTTGCGTGTACTTCTCTGTCAGCTTCAGCGGAAGCGAGCCGAGGTTGATCGTATTCTTCAAATTGTTTGCTTCTTCGTGAGTAAAGTTACCTGTGATCGAAGCATCCGTGCTGTTGATTTCACCGTTTACGTTAGGTGCAGACAGCAGCGTTTCATCGAGGTAAATCGCCAATTGGTTATTTGGAGCGAGCTTCGCGATTTTGCCAGTTACTTCTGCGAATTGCTTCGCGCTTTTCAACTTAATTGTAATTTCATACTGACCGAGATTCGTTTGCTGAACGTCGGCGCCATTCTGTTTGAAGTCGCTACCGCGAAGTTCGACTTTACAGTAGCCTTTGTCAGCCGCGCAACCATCCGCGCTGCGGAAAGTCAGTTCAGCAGGCTTCTTGAGGATTTCACGAACTTTAGCTTCGTCGGATACGCCGGCAATCTTAACACGGATACGGTTAGAGCCCTCCGTTGTCACTTCCGGTTCCGCTACGCCTGTAGCATTTGCACGAGCTTCAAGACTCTTGGCCGTTTCGATCAAGGAATCCTTCGTTACTTTACCGCCAGGCTCAATAGGCTGTGCTTCATACAGAATTTCAAAGCCACCCTTTAAATCAAGCCCTAGCTTCACATCTTTGAAAAGCCAATTGCTTGTCCCAGCAACAACGCCGACAGATACGACGACGATGATTATGAATGCTAACAGACGATTCATAATACCCTCATTTCCCCCTTAAGTTCTCTTGTGTCAACATTCCTATTATAACGATGCCTGAAAAACGAGTCAAAAAAAAGAGCCCATCTGTTTAAAAATGGGTTCCTTTATAGGCGCTTATCGTCATAAAGTTCATAAATTTTGTCACTTTAAGCGATAAAATGTCATTTACAACCTGGTGCATGGCTGGCTGCCCCGTCTTCTTGTACCGATCATTCACGCATTCCCAGATATCGTTGCCTGAGACATGCTCGTAGCCGATCATGCGGAACTCTTCTGCTTTGCTCTGACATAACTGCTCAATGCTCTCGACCCACGCTTCGCTTGTTAACGGCTCATTCTCGCTTGTCATAATTCCCGGGCCTCCTTACGCTATTTCCATATGAACTTTGTACTATTTCGCTACCCTGTCACACATTTCCTGCCAATATCCATCCCGAACCGAAAAAATGACTGCATGTTCGCGGACATGCTGCGCATAAGCATGAGAACAAGGACATGTTGTGCGCAATTCCAGGATCCATGGTAAGGGAGAGGAAATGACCGTGACGAAGCAAACGTTTATCAAAGGCGCGCTTATATTACTCGTTGCAGGGGTCGTCAATCGGATCCTTGCATTCGTTCCGAGAATCGCGCTCCCTAGAATTATCGGCGCCGAGGGCGTCGGACTTTACCAGCTCGGCTATCCTTTTCTCATCGTGCTGCTCACCTTTATTACGGGAGGAATCCCGCTCGCAGTTGCGAAATGGATCGCGGAAGCGGAATCAATCGGCGATTCGAAGCGCGTGAAGCAGGTTTTCCGCGCGGCGATGGCGCTCACAATCGGCTTGTCGGTGGTGCTCACTTTGTTGTTTATCGTGCTTACCCCCTGGATATCTACGCGCCTCATGACGGATCACCGAGTCTATCAGACGCTGCGGATGATGTCCCCGCTGCTAATCATTATCGGCATCTCCTCGGTCTATCGCGGCTATTTCCAAGGGAAAGCAAATATGATTCCGACAGCGCTCTCCCAAATATGCGAGACGATTATCCGCATTATATTTGCGCTATTGTTTGCGAAGCTGCTCCTGCCTTATGGGCTCGAGTGGGGCGCGGCAGGCGCGATGCTCGGCGTTGTCGTAGGCGAGGTTGGCGGCTTCGCCATTCTACTGTGGCAATATGCTAGAGACCGTAAGCGCGTGAAGCTGGCGATCATTCGCGAGGAGAATGCAGGTGAAGCATCCGATGCTCCCGCTACTGGGTCATCGCTTCGACCTTCCAAGCGTGAGCCGGTTATGCGCAAATTAATCAATCTCTCGGTTCCTGTCACCGGCAGCCGAATGATCGGCTCGTTCTCCTATCTGCTTGAATCGATTCTAACCGCTCGCGCACTGTTTGCTGCCGGCATTGCAACAAGCGCTGCAACCGCACAATATGGCGCGCTCCAAGGGATGATCATTCCTATTCTGCTCCTTCCGACTGCGCTGACCTACTCGCTTGCGGTCTCCCTTGTTCCAACGCTCTCCGAAGCTGCTGCCAAAGGGGACAAGACGACTATCCACAAGCGGCTCCACCAATCCATGCGCCTCTCGCTCGTCACTGGCGCACCGTTCATTGTCATTATGATTCTGTTCGCAGAGCCCATCTGCCGTGTGCTGTACAACCATGTCGAGATCGCTCCTATGCTGAAGTGGATTGCGCCTGTCGGTTTGTTTATCTACATGCAAGCACCGCTGCAGGCAGCGCTTCAAGCGCTTGACAAGCCTGCGACAGCACTCATGAATACCTTCATAGGCGCGGTTGTGAAGCTCGTCCTGATCATGGAACTCGCTTCGCAGCCGTCACTTGGCATCTATGGCGCACTCATCGCGATTAATGTCAACATTGTGCTCGTCACGGTGCTCCACTGGATCAGCGTTGTGCGAGCAACAGGTTTCAGCATGCAGCTGATGGACTTCCTGAAAGTCGGCTCCGCCATGCTCATCATGGGCGCCGCTTCGCTATGGATCATGAATTTGCAAGCATTGCCAGCATTATGGCAGAACCTTATCATGGCATGTTTCACCGGAGCGCTTATTTACATGATCCTCATGGTAATGATGCGAATCGTTGACCGCTATGACGCTGCGCGTATCCCCTTTCTTGGCCGCTGGTTCCGTCCTTAAATCGCACAAGCAGCACCGACCTCGCTTGGCCGATGCTGTCTACTTACTTCTGATTTCATCCTACTCTACTCTATTTACGCGGTCCTCGTGTTCGTCTTGCATCCAGAAAGAGCTTGCCGCGGTGGTCAATCGTTAAGAGGAATACTTGCTTGACATCAATAATCCCCCGCTGCCGGAGCTGATTGTTCAGCCAGAACCGATCCTTGCCGAGCTGCTCCAAATTCGTCTTCTGAATTTCACCGTCCATAATGAGCGGAACCGGCAGCGATTCAAACTTATAGTTTCGTGGAAAAGGCTTCGGAAACGCCGATCCCGAATTCAGATTCGGATTCGTGCCCTGTGATCCTCTGTTCTCTGCGCTGTCACGCGCTTTGACATCCTTTTGGATAATCGAGAGCTTACCGGTCGTTTCCAGAATTGCGAATTCCACATCGGCAATGTTCGTCTTATTCTCCCGGAACTGGAGCAGCAGATCGTCCAGATTATAGCGTTGCTTACGCATCGCTTCCCGGTTCAATTTCCCTCTCTCCACTAGTACTGTCGGCTTGCCGTCAAACCACACACGCAACTTCCGGCTCTTGAGCGATACGAGCGCAATTCCGATTTGCACCACAAGCAACACAACCATCGGCAGAATACCGTCGAGCAACGGCCGATCCGTATCCTCAATAACAAAGACCGCAATTTCGGCGATCATGACTGAAATGACAAGATCAAACACCGACAGCTTGCCAATTTCCCGCTTCCCCATCAAGCGCATGATGAGAAAAACAACAACGTAGATGAGTAGCGTACGGAACGTTAATTCCATGTATTCCATAGTCATCGCCCTCCTGCTTCCGTCAAAGTACAACTATTGTCACCTGATGCACATCCCATCATACGAAGGGGGATATTCGAATTTATGGTAATAAATCATAAGAGCTTGACCATATGTTGTAATAATCGAGAACAGGTTCGTAAATAATTGGAGGGATAGGTATATGAAACCGATTAATGCCATGAAAAATGTTCCGAAAGTTCACATGGCTTCACCGATGCTATCCGGCATCCTGTATGCTTCTGTATGGCTTGCACTCGGCGCTCTGCTTCTGTCCGCCATGCTGCGCTTCGGCAGCATGCAGGAAACCCAGCTTCCGATGTACAGCTTGATCGTCCACGGCTGCTCATCCCTTGCAGGCGGCTTCGTAGCAGGCAAGCGTTCTGGTTCGCGTGGCTGGTATTATGGAGGTCTGCTTGGCATCGCCTATGGCATTCTCATCCTTATTGTCAGTTTCCTTGCGTCTAACACCGGCTTCAGCGGCCGCACCTTCACGATGTTGGTTGAAACGCTGCTCAGCGGCGCGCTTGGCGGTATGATCGGCGTAAATGCGAAACGCTCATAGGCAGCATGTCCCGAATATGAACACTTTTGGAATATCATCTGACATGCTATATATGCTATACTAGATCGAATCGCAACAACGGGAGTCCTTTAGGAGGCAAGGAAGTAATATGACTTTGTTTGACAACATGACGACGGTCGCAGTCTACACGGCAATTACCGTGACGCTGCTGATCTGGTTTGGAGCTGCTCGCAATCCATTCACCGTCGCAGGGTTATTTTTAAGAGAGTTAGTTTTCAATCGCAAATATATGCTTCACTTCGTCGCTCTCATGTTAATTCTGGTTTGTAATAAATTCGAGCTTCGCATCGAGAGCAATCTTAACCTGACACATGACTTCGCTACTTTGTTCCAGTCCATTGAAGGCAATTTCGTCAGTAATCTCCAGCACATGTTCGAGAACAAATACTTGACACCGATTCTTGCTTTCATGTACGTCGTCGTCTTCCAAGCGATGTTGATTGCATCCATCGCCATCTATACGAACCGCAGCAAGGACAGAGGGATGTTCTATGCAGTCTGCTACGCGATCATGATCAACTATCTCGTGGCTATTCCGTTCTATCTGTTCTTCCCGGTCAGCGAAGTGTGGTACCATGACCCGCAGCATGTGAGATTCCTGATGCTTGATGTGTTCCCTAACTTTGAGAGCCAATATCGCGCGCTATCAGGCCTTGATAACTGCTTCCCGAGCTTGCACACATCGATCTCTGTTACGCTCGCAATTCTCGCTATTCGCTCCGGCATCAAACGTTGGGCTTGGTTCTGTTCGATTAGCGCTGCAGTCATCATTTTCACGATTTTCTACATGGGCATCCACTGGCTGATCGATATGTGCGGCGGACTCGTTCTCGCTACTGTCGCATCCACCGTAGGGATGAAGCTGAGCAGGCTGACACTCGCACAACGCAGCCGCCGAGGCAGAGCATTAACAACACCGGCACAAGTTCAGTACTTGCGCGAAGACGCTAAATAAGGTTCATCCTTAACAATAGAAAGACCGTGCTCTCTTATGGCGCAGCTGGCGATCAACCATGCTGGATCATAAGAAAGACGGTCTTTTTTTATATTACTGATAAATGAGCGGCCGCACTTCGTCAATAAGATGCTTGAGCTGCTTCGAGCATGCCGCGTATTTGAGCTTCTCGCTCTCATCAGCGGTCAACATGCCATACATCTCCATGTCTGCTTCGCACTTCTTCAACTGAGCAAGCAACGCCGCTTGGCTCTGCGTGGTCTTGGGCACTTTAACCTGATCATCATACAAATCAATATAGAGCGATCCGTAATCGTCCAGCTGCGCCAGGAACACGTCCTCGATGCGCAGGTCAGACTTCTTCAATTCCTTCTCCAGCCAATTCACGTCATAGCCTCTCTGGGTGAGTGAATCGAGCAGCACCTTCCCGTCCATAATGACCGGCTTCGGCTCATGCTCCGCAGGCACACGCAGGCCTAATGTCTTAGGAGTAAGTGGCTGATACTCCGACTTGAGCAGCACATTGATTGCACCGCTTGATTCCATTACGGCAAATTCAACTTGATCAACGTTGAACACGTCCTTCGTACGCAGCTGCTGCAGCAGCTCATCGGTCGTGAGTTTCTCTCTCTTCAAGTTTTTCTCCAATATTTTGCCTTTCTGAATAAGAACGGTCGGCGTTCCATCAATCCAGTCCCGTACTCGTTTGCTCTTTAATTGCATCATCTCCATGCCAAGCGAGACCGCAACCCACACGCCAAGTGCGAGAAATCCCAGATACCACTTGGCATCGGTGTCAAGCGATATATATGCAGCGACATTCCCAATCGTGATCCCTGTTATATATTCGAACACGGACAACTCGGTCACCTGTCTCTTGCCTAGCAATTTCGTCATCAGAAGCAGGAATGCTACAGCTGACAACGTTCGAAGGGCAATCTCAATCCAAGAAGACATTTGTTCCTACACCCCATTTTTCCAGTTGTAGGGCTTAGTATGGGCGCATGGGCTGGAAATTATGAGCAACATGTGTAAACGGCGTCGCTGTCCATTTGGCAAAAGTAAATTCTACAAAAACAGAAAAAAACGGCCCCGCCAGTGTGAACTGGAGATGCCGTCTTCGATCATACGTTTCACTTATGAGTTAGGCTTTAATGTTGTCTGCCTTCTCTTCCTTCTTCTCGGCAACAGGCGCTGCTTGTACGGCAGAAGTCGCTGCGCTTGCAGAAGTGACGTTATTGATTGCACTGCGGTCAAACGTAATCTTCGTGGAGTCGTTCACGCGCAATACAACCGTGTCGTCGGAAATTTCCAGAATCGTACCGTGCATACCGCCAATCGTTACGATCTTATCGCCTTTCTTCAGCGAGCCAAGCATGGAGTTACGTTGCTTCGACTTGCGCTGCTGCGGGCGAATTAATAGGAAATAGAATACCGCAAACATGAGTACAAATGGGAGTAAGGATGCTGCTGTCATAATGGATTCACCTCTTTCCTCAAATTAAAAGCCTTTATTGCTCTCGTTCAAGCCATACTTATCGAAGAACTCGTTGCGGAAGTCAAGCAGTCTGTCTTCCATAATCGCTCCACGCACACCACGCATAAGCTCGATAAGGAAGTGCAGGTTGTGAATCGTCGTTAACCGGATGCCAAACGTTTCATCCGCTTTAATCAGGTGGCGAATATACGCGCGCGAGTAGTTCGTGCACGTATAGCAGCTGCATTCCGGATCTAGCGGGCCAAAATCATCAGCGAACTTCGCGTTGCGGATGACAAGGCGTCCTTGGCTGGTCATCGTTGTCCCATTGCGGGCGATACGCGTCGGTAGGACGCAGTCGAACATGTCGATACCTCGAATTGAGCCGTCAAGCAGTGCGTCAGGCGAGCCAACGCCCATCAGATAACGCGGCTTGTTGGTCGGGAGCAGCGGAACCGTACATTCGAGCACATTGTACATAAGATCCTTCGGTTCTCCGACGCTCAATCCACCAATAGCATACCCCGGGAAATCCATGGAAGTCAACTCCAGCGCGCTCTGGCGGCGCAGGTCCTCATACATGCCACCTTGTACGATAGCGAACAATGCTTGGTCTTGTGGACGGGCATGTGAAGCCAGACAGCGTTCAGCCCAGCGCGTCGTCCGCTCCAGAGACTTCTTCACATAGTCGTACTCAGCTGGATACGGCGCGCATTCATCGAACGCCATCATGATGTCGGAGCCGAGCGCGTTCTGAATCTCCATCGCCTTCTCCGGAGAGATGAACAGCTTATCCCCGTTCAAATGGCTGCGGAACTCAACACCCTCTTCGCTGATCTTGCGCATGTTGCTGAGACTGAACACTTGGAAACCGCCGCTGTCCGTCAGAATCGGACGGTCCCAGTTCATGAACTTATGCAGCCCTCCAGCCTGGCGGACGATCTCATGCCCTGGGCGGATGAACAGATGGTATGTATTGCTTAGAATGATGTGAGCATCAAGCGTCTTCAACTCTTCCGGGCTGATCGTCTTGACTGTTGCCTGCGTGCCGACTGGCATGAACGTAGGTGTTTCAATGACACCGTGAGGCGTGTGTACGCGGCCCAGCCGTGCTCCTGTTTGTTTGCATGTTTTAATTAATTCATAGGTGATTGCCACTGCAGCACGTCCTCTTTCTATTCCTAGTAAATAAACATCGCGTCTCCGAAGCTGAAGAACCGGTATTCCTGTTCGATCGCTTCATTGTACGCTTTCATCACAGCTGTACGTCCAGCCAAGGCGCTAACGAGCATCACAAGCGTCGACTTCGGCAGATGGAAGTTGGTCAGCAGTGCATTAACAAGCTTGAATTCATAGCCCGGAAAAATAAAGATGTCGGTCCAGCCGCTGCATGCCCGTATGTCTTCATACGTAAAACGGGATGCAACGGTTTCAAGTGTTCGGCAAGAAGTTGTGCCAACGGCAACAATTCGGCCGCCTCTCTCCTTCGCTGCACGCAGCATTGCGGCAGTCTCTTCGCTCAGCTCGTAATACTCGGAGTGCATCGTATGCTCTTCGATCGTATCAACTGACATGGGACGGAACGTCCCAAGCCCAACATGCAGCGTAATATAGCCGATCTGTACGCCTTTGTCTTGCAGCTGCTTGAGAAACGGCTTCGTGAAGTGCAGCCCCGCTGTCGGCGCTGCTGCTGAGCCTTCATGCTTCGCATAAACCGTCTGATACCGCTCCCGGTCATCCAGACGTTCCTTTATATAAGGCGGCAGCGGCATTTCGCCGAGGCGGTCAAGCAGTTCATTGAATATGCCCTCATAGTGAAACTCAATCTCGCGTCCGCCCATATCGCCTTCAGCGACAACAGTCGCCCGAAGCAGCGGTTCGCCGTTGCCGTCGTCACCGAAGGAGAGCTGTGCGCCAACCTTCAGCCGCTTGCCTGGCTTAGCAAGCGTCTCCCAGCGGTCGCCTTCAAGCTGCTTGAGCAGCAGAAGCTCCACCTTTGCGCCAGTGTCTGACTTTACGCCCATCAGCCTTGCTGGCATGACGCGCGTATCATTCAGAATCAGCGTATCGCCTTCTTGCAGCATCTCCGCAAGATGCGGGAACGAATGATGACCGACTTCGCCGGTAACGTGGTTTAATGTCAGTAGACGTGAAGCCGTTCGATCGGCAAGAGGCGTCTGAGCGATGAGCTGCTCGGGCAGTTCAAAATCAAAATCATTTACATTCATAGTTTAGAGTCAGTCCTTATTCCTTAACGATCTTCGCGTCTTTGTAGTAGTATTGCATAATATATTTATAGTCATACCCAAGCTCTGCCAATCCGCGAGCCCCATACTGGGATAAGCCGACGCCATGGCCGTAGCCGCCGCCTACAAAGCGGAAGCCTGGATCCTTGGTCGCAGCCCGAACCTGCCCGTCTCCGCCAAGGATGAAATAGTTCGACTCTTTCAATTCACGAGCGGAACCGTCTCCACCTTGTATAGAGACTGAGCCGCTGTCTGCCGGTAGGTCGCGAAGGGCATTATTCGCCCCTGCCATCGTTACCCTCGCTGTCTCATCAATCGTAAAGAACGTACTCGGTAAGCCGCCGAATGCGGAACGATATCCATCAGGATTCTTGACCTGCAGCTTCTGGCCATTAACCTGAATTTCGGTCGGTCTACCCGAGGGGCCGCGCTGGCTGATTTCAAGTGTCGATATCCGCCCGCTAATCGGCTTCTGCAACTTGCCTTGCGTAAGCTTAAGCAGCGCATCTGCAGAATACGTACCACGAACCCATGACATCTCATTGGACTGGGTTACCTTGTCCAATTGAACAACAAGCGAGCCGCTTCCCACCGAATCTACAACCGGTACATCGTCCTGGACGAGCGGGATTGGACGCACTTTCGAGCCGCTGGATTTCACCCGCAGCAGAGGTTGTCCTGCCGGCGAGAGCTGATCCGTAACATCAACCAGATCCTCTCGTATATAACCAACAGCCCCACTTGGCGTTACTACCCGATACCACTTGTAAAGCCCCTTCTCGGATGAGCTGTCTGGACTCGAGACACTCTTCAGATACGCAATGTCGCTCCCCCAAATTTCTTTGGAATCCGCCGTCATCCCACCTGCGCTTGAAGAGAAGACCGTCTCAATTAGCTTGCCGTTATACATCGCCACTTCGCCCTTGGTCGCGTCGACAGCAGCGATTGTCGTCGGCTTCTCGGAACCGATGCCCCCATAAGCTTGACTGAGCGTCGTATCGACGACATGTGCGACTTGAAAGCCGAACCCTTGATAGAGGGCATATGTACGCGCTGCAATTGCTTGCGACTTCAACGCTTCCGCTGGCCAGGATGCGGGCATCTCCGCGCCGACAACCGCATATACGTATTGCTCGAAAGGCAGCTCGTTAATAACAGCAAGCTTGTTGTTCAAGCCGCTCACTTCGAAGCTTCCCCGGTAACTGCGATTGTAGCGTTCGGTTAGCTTAATGCCATTCGTTGCAGTTGTTGTTACCCACAGCTTCGCGCCAGCAGCTGGAATGGAGTAAAGCGCGACTGGCGGCTTGGATGCTGATTCCGCCGTCGTATAATCGTCACGGATAAGCGTGTAGACGTTCGCCGTATCCGTCTGACGAAGCGCAAGCGCAGGATTCGCTTGCAGCGCCGCTGCCTTCACTTTACCAAGCGCCGCTTGATCGCTCTCCGCTCCGATCAGCACCGTGTATACCGCTGCTGCACTGCCGGACTGTTTCAGCGCCGCATACGCTTCAGCGCCGCTCGCACTGAGCGACTGCGCTGCTTTGACAGCTTCGCTCTTCGAGGCATAGGACATGCCTGTCTCGAGATGCAGCGGTCCGATCAAGCTGGCATTGCTCGACTTGCCGGTGTAGCCTGCAACCGTACCATCTTTAAGCCAACGGTCGCCTGCCGCTTTCGCCTCGGCAACCGTAGCGTAAGAGCCCTCAACGATCTGATACACTTTCCCTCGTGGATCATTCGTTGTCGTCATCATCCCAGAGCCGCCCATCGCCTTCAGCCGCTTTAGTAAGGCAAGCGCCGTCTGATAGTTGGACGTCTCAAGCAGCATCGGCTTATAATCATCCAGCGTGAACCGGATCATCTCACCGCTGCCTGTCTGAAACATAGGAATGACGCCAGAAGGCAATCTGAGGCCAACCTGCAGAGCTGCAGTCGAACCGAACGAGGCTGCAGCTGTATTCAGCTTATATTTGCTCGTGTCTAGGAATATGCCAACGCGTATCGTATCTAGAGACGGGACAGCCGCTCCGTTAGAAGGAAGAGCTGTCCACACAGATAATCCAATTACGCCAGCCAATATCGCGGTAACCGTTCGCATCGTCTTCGGCATCCGAAACAGCTTTCGTGCCGGTTCCATCGTCTCGTTCGTATGAACGTTAACGCCACTCATTGGCTTCATTATCCCCCTCGTGACTATTCCTTTCGCGGCGGCAGCGAACAAGCCCCTTCATGACAGCTTTGATCCGCTTTGCCAAACCAATCATAGCGTTTTGCCGCAATGATTCGGTATAAGCCGTCTGCGGCAAGGTGTAGGCCTGGTACTCGATACAACCACGCTAACCAGCGAAGCCCTCTCGTCGTGCGCAAGATTCGGACAATGCCTGCCGCTCCGGCATGCAGCGTCCCGTTCATCTCCACGACATGAATCTTCGAAAGCAGCTGCTCCGTCGTTACATGATCAAGACCGGGAACGGTCTCGTACGTCTCATCCAATGCCTGCACGGCAATAAAGCGAAGAATTGCGGTCGATTGCAGCTCCTTCAAGCGCTTCACGCTTGCCATACATAAATTGCATTCACCATCATACAACACAATCAGTTTCTCGCGACTTCGTTCCTCTGACTGCTTCGATGTTCGGGCCATTAGAGGATGACGCCTCCTTCATCGGAATCGCCTGCTTGATCAGCAGCGCCGCCTTTCTGCTCCGGAACAGGAAGCCCCAGATGCCGGTAAGCGAGCGGCGTCACCATCCGGCCGCGCGGTGTGCGCTGCAGGAAGCCGATCTGCATGAGATAAGGTTCATATACATCTTCAATCGTCTGGCCTTCTTCGCCGATGGTCGCCGCAATCGTATCAAGCCCGACAGGACCGCCGCGATATATCGTAATCATCGCGCGAAGCATCTTATGATCGATGCTGTCAAGGCCAAGCGGATCTACTTGAATAAGGCTAAGCGCGGAACGCGCTAGCTCATGCGTCACAATGCCGTCGCCGCGCACTTGAGCGAAGTCGCGCACCCGCTTCAAGAGCCGGTTCGCAATCCGCGGCGTTCCGCGCGAACGCATTGCAATCTCTTGCGCCGCTTCCCCGATAATGCTCACGCCAAGGATCTCCGAAGCTCGCGAAACGATGAATGCCAGCTCATCAACCGAGTAGAACTCCAAGCGGCTCACAACGCCGAAGCGGTCACGAAGCGGAGCGGACAACAGTCCTGCCCGCGTCGTTGCCCCGATGAGCGTGAACGGCGGCAGGTCAAGGCGCACTGATCTCGCGCTTGGTCCTTTGCCAATCATAATATCGAGAGCGAAGTCCTCCATCGCCGGGTACAGCACTTCCTCAACCGTCCGATGCAGCCGGTGAATCTCGTCGATGAACAGGACATCGCCTTCCTGCAAATTCGTGAGCAGCGCGGCAAGATCACCAGGACGCTCGATCGCCGGACCGCTCGTCGTGCGCAGATTGACGCCAAGCTCATTGGCAATAATGTTCGACAACGTCGTCTTGCCAAGTCCTGGAGGCCCATACAGCAGCACGTGATCCAGCGCTTCCTTGCGCAGCTTCGCCGCTTCGATGAATACTTTCAAATTCTCTTTGACTTGCGATTGGCCGATATACTCAGACAAATAGCGGGGACGCAAGCTATACTCCACCGCTTGATCTTCCATCATGAGGTTGGCGGAAATTATCCGATCGTCCATTTACGCTTACCTCCTTCAATCAGCCTTTAAACAGTTGCTGCAATGCCCGCTTCATGAGCGAATCCACGCTCTCATTCGGCACTTCAGTATTCTTCATGCCCTGCCATGCGCGGTCAAGCTCAGCAGCCGTATAACCAAGCGCCATGAGCGCTTCACGCGCTTCACGCCACATTTCTCCGCCTTCGAACAACGTTCCGCTTGTACCTGCATCATCAAGTACGACGCTCGCCGCCGCAAAGCTGAACCCGCCTGGGATATGATCAAGCTTATCCTTCAGATCCAGCACCATCCGCTGCGCGGTCTTCTTACCGATACCTGGCAGCTTCGTCAAGAACGTCAAATTCTCCTGCTGAATTGCCGCAGCAATCGTCTCCGGCTTGCCGCCTGCGAGAATCCCAAGCGCAACACGCGGACCGATGCCTGAGACATCAAGCAGCTTGCGGAACATCGCTTGTTCCTCCCGATTGGAGAAGCCGAAGAGCAGATTCGCATCCTCACGCACGTGGTGATG
Organism: Paenibacillus sp. J31R98; assembly: GCF_056269245.1. NCBI lineage: Bacteria > Bacillati > Bacillota > Bacilli > Caryophanales > Paenibacillaceae > Paenibacillus > Paenibacillus sp. J31R98. The sequence goes on along the minus strand of NZ_JBWDNO010000001.1, from coordinate 334,294 downwards.
CGTATAAATCGTAACCGTATCATCGCTCTTCACAAAAGCATACGGATTCGGAGTGAACACCTGATAACCGATATCACGTACATCTACAACGACATACTCGGTATCCAAATGGACGACACGTCCGCGAATATAATCGATCATCCTCGGTTCACCTCGTTAATTTTTTGCGTCAGAACCGACGAATGGGCATGGCAAATCGCCACCGCAAGCGCATCCGCAACGTCATCGGGCTTGGGAATGGCAGAGAGCTTCAGGAACATCTTCACCATCTCTTGCACCTGACGTTTCTCGGCTTTGCCGTAGCCGACAACGGCTTGCTTCACTTGAAGCGGCGTATATTCCGTGACTGGCAGTCCGCGCTGTGCCGCTGCGAGAATCATGACACCGCGCGCTTGCCCGACTGAGAAAGCGGTCGTAACGTTCTTGTTGAAGAACAGTTTCTCGACTGCTACCGTATCAGGCTTGTAACGGTCAATAAGCGAACAGGTGGATTCGTAAACCTGCTTGAGCCGCTCCTCTTGAGGCGTGTGTGCCTCCGTCTGAATGCAGCCGTATTGAACGGGAACGAGCTTGCTCCCGATTTTGTCAATAAATCCAAACCCGACAATGGCTATCCCCGGATCGATACCTAAAACACGCAATGCAATTCTCTCCCCAGGCCAACTTCATGCTTCTATCAAAAATTGGCTTCCTCCCATTATACCAAATGATGAGCAGGATGAGAACACGCGTTTTGTCTTCCGTTCAGCCAGCGGGCAAAGAAGAAGGACGGACCGTAATTCCGGGCCGCCCTCTCAAGCTTCGTATACAGGTCAAAATGACCGTTTCATGACTTTCTGTACCTTCTCATTGCGGTCGATCGCATAATCGCTGAACGTCGAGATGACGCTGTTGAACTCGTCTTTATCGGTTATGCGGATGCCGTTCATCAGCTGATCAATACGCTCCTTAGGCAAGCTGCTCTCCATATAGCGGACATCAAGCTGAAAGAAGGTACGCATCACCTTCTTCTCCTTCGGCGATCCATCAAACATGGTCAAATTGCCCGACCTATCGAGACTGATGTAGCCGTTGCGCTTGCACGACTCAGAGAGATCATCAACCCGCTGTTCCATGACGACCGCGCCGCTCGGATGCATAACCGCGTTCCACTCCGGGTGCTGCGCCAACATGCTAAGCGCGGCTTTGGCACTCATTTTGCCAAGCGTCTTCATTTCATCTCCGCACAAGTAAATCAGACGCAGCTTCACATTAACCTGCTCAGACTGACCGGCAAGTGTCTCAATAACACTGCTCGGACTACCGCTCTGAGGCTTGTCCGGCTCAGCCGCAGCTGCATCGATCACCGTGCATCTGAAGAGAAGCATGACAGCTGCGATGATGCTGCCAAGCTGCCACATGGGACGGCGGGAGCGGCGAAGCTTCTGTTTTATTTTTTTCCACAGGCTGAATTCCATAGCGGGAACTCCCCTTTTTTCCTTTTTTGCTAGTGTCTCATCGTTGCTGGAGAAATATGCACGGATTTCTAATAAAGTCCTCCCATTGCCAAAAGCCCCGTCCGGCGCCCGGCAGCAATGTGCCAGGAGCAAGAGCGGGGCTTCTCGAAACAAGAAGCAAACGATTATCTGTTAATCCACGGATAGCTGCCGCGGCGTTTCGGTTTCGTTGTACGCGCAGTACGGATAACCGGCTTTTTCTTGCGGGCAACCTTGGCTTTCGGCTCGTTCAGTGCAATGCTCTCTTCGTCAATGTGGGGTCCCTCGTCTTCGCGGCAGCCGCAGTTGCAATTCTTATCTTGCGCGCCTGCTACGATTGGAGAAACTTGACCATTGCCCATATACGTGTATCCAGATGGACCTACGTTTGCTGGCGATACCATCGATGGATCATAACCATATCCATAACCGCCTTGTGGACCTACGTTTGCTGGAGATACCATCGATGGATCGTAACCATATCCATAGCCGCCTTGCGGACCTACGTTTGCCGGAGATACCATCGACGGATCATAACCATATCCATAGCCGCCTTGTGGACCTACGTTTGCCGGAGATACCATCGACGGATCATAACCATATCCATAGCCGCCTTGTGGACCTACGTTTGCCGGGGAAACCATCGACGGATCAAATCCATAACCGCCTTGCGGACCTACGTTTGCTGGCGATACCATCGATGGATCATAGCCATAACCGCCTTGTGGACCTACGTTTGCTGGCGATACCATGGATGGGTCATAGCCATAACCATAGCCACCTTGTGGGCCCATCTCAGCTGGCGATACCATCGATGGATCGAAGCCGCCGTAGCCATAGCCGCCTTGAGGCCCCATTTCTGCAGGAGAAACCATCGACGGGTTGAAACCATAGCTTGGCGCGCCCCATGGCAATGTCATTGGAGGTCCCCATTCTGGTCCCTCTTCCGCAGGGCTAACAGCAGTCGGTCCCATATTAAAGCCATAACCGCCGCCTGTCGATGCTGGCGATACCGCTGTTGGGAACCCGTAGCCACCGCCTGTCGACGCTGGCGATACCGCTGTTGGGAATCCGTAGCCGCCGCCTGTCGACGCTGGCGATACCGCTGTTGGGAATCCGTAGCCGCTGCCTGTCGATGCTGGCGATACTGCTGTTGGGTGCATCCCGTAACCGCCCGTCATCTCAGGGGATACGACAGTCGGGTTGCTGAACCCATAGCCATGCTTCATCGGGCCTTGCGATGCGGGCGATACCGCTTCAGGCATCTTCGGCATATCATAGAGCGACATGACCTCTGTTGCCGGTACGCCATATTGTTTGAACAGATCGACGTGCTGCTGCGCATTGTACACCGGATACTTCTTCTCCACTACCGGCACTGGCGCTGGCAGCGGTGTAGGTACTGGTTCAGGAATCGGAGTCGGAGTCGGCTCGACCGATTCCGGGAGCACTTCCGGGATTGGCATTGTACTCGGTTTTTGCCCCGTTGGTTTCTTGCCAGTCGGAATTTTGCCCATCAAGCCTTGAACGCCTTGCATCACCGATGTCGGCGACAAGAGATGGTGGCCTGTTCCTTTGCCGTTGCCGCTACTCTCGCTCATGTCATGCATCATACCCGAGGAGCCAGGCGTCGGAATGTTGACGATTTCTCCGGTCAGCAGCACGTTCGGATTCTTCAGCTGCGGATTCGCCTTAATCATATCGCCGAGCGGCACGCCCCAAGCCTTCGACAGCTTCCATAACGTGTCCCCTTGCTGCACAACATGCTGATGCATGATGTCCATTTGGCCTCCATGATGATGCGAGCCCGTCGGCACTTTCACTTTCATGCCGATGCTGATTTGATCCGGATTCGTAATGTCCGGATTGAGCTTAATGATTTCTTCCAACGATACGTTGTACTTTTGTGCAATTAGGTATAAGGTATCGCCTTTTTTTACAATATGAATCTTCACCCGCTTAATACCTCCTGTCACGTTCGTACGCCTTACGCGGAAGACGCGGCAAACGCCCGTTATCAATCCCTACATCCTATGCATCAGCTAGGCGAGTGTCACCCATGCCCACAAAAAAAAGTTGAAGCCCCCAAAGCGCAATTCGCGCGAAGGGAGCTTCAACTGTCCGTGTTTCATCCTACTATTCGTAAACTTTAACGCCGTCCACTTCAACCGTCTTACGGAATTCTTCAAGCAGATGCGTCGTAATCGGGCCCGCTTTGCCGCTGCCGATCGTACGCCCGTCGACTTCGCGAACCGCTATGACTTCTGCAGCCGTACCTGTGAAGAACACTTCGTCGGCGACATACACATCATGCAGCGTGAACGGCTCTTCCTTCAGCGTATAGCCAAACTTTGCACACAGCTCCATGATTGTTGCACGAGTAATGCCTTCCAGAGCACCAACGTAGCAAGGCGGTGTGTAGACGACTCCGCGCTTGATAATGAAGATATTGTCGCTGGAGCCTTCGGCAACATAACCTTGGGAATTCAGCATAATCGCTTCTCCAACGCCCGCAAGATTCGCTTGTATCTTCACGAGAATGTTGTTCAAATAGTTCAGCGACTTGATCTTCGGATTCAGCGCATCCGGAATGTTACGGCGCTGCGATACCGATACTGAAACAAGTCCATCCCGGTAAGCTTCTGCAGGGTAAATCGCCAGCTGTTCCACAATGATGATCACCCAAGCTTGCGGGCAGCGTTTCGGATCGAGACCAAGGTTGCCGGGACCACGAGATACGACCAAACGAATATAGCCATCGCGCAGGCCATTCTGGCGAATCGTCTCAACCAGGGCATGCTCCATCTCATCTTGGGTTAGCGGAATGTCTAGCATGATCGATTTTGCCGAGTCGTAGAGACGGTCTAGATGCTCTTTGCATTTGAAGATATTGCCACCGTAGATTCGTATTCCTTCGAAGATACCGTCTCCGTATAGAAAACCGTGGTCGAATACGGAAATCTTTGCGTCTTCTTTGCTTACATACTCACCGTTTAAATAGATCACTTGCTCTGCCATGACTACTCCTGCACCTCCGAAATGTTTGCTTATCGCATATATGGCTTACGCAGTTACATATTTAAAGCTAGGATAGCTTCCTAATACACGAACCTGACAGCCGATCGCTTCAATTTCAGCAATTGCCGATGGAAGCAGCACGGTATCCAGCGACATCTCGATATCGATCAGAAAATAATAATTGCCTAGCTTCTTCTTCGTCGGTCGTGATTCAATGCGGGACAAGTTGATTCGCCGCCAAGAGAATGCCGACAGCACCTGATGCAGAGCGCCTGGATAATCCTCTGGCATCGTAATCATAATGCTCGTCTTATGGGCTGCCGATTCACGAATAGTAAATGGCTTGCTGCCGACAAGAAGGAACCTGGTGAAATTGTTATCATGATCGGTCACCGCGGATTCCAGTACGGACAAGCCGTTGTCAGCCGCTGCGGAAACTTGGCCAATCGCAGCCCAGCCGCGGCCCGGATTGTCTCTTACAATACGGACGGCTTCGGACGTGCTGCCAACATGCTCTAGCTCCGCATGCGGAAGATGGCGCTTCAGATATTGCGTACACTGTGCCATAGCCACAGGATGACTCATAACCTTCGTGATACGTTCGTAAGCAAGACCACCGGCATCATCCAGCAGCTCAGACGCTGCACCGATCAAGTTCTGAATGGACGGATAGACCCACTCCGCTTGAATCGGCAAATTAACCTCATCAACGAGCCAATCGGTATGTAAGCTAACCGAGCCGTCAATCGTATTCTCGATCGGAATAATGGAATAGTCCGTTCTGCCTTCCGCCGTCGCCAGAAATACATCTGCAATCATACGGTGGTACTTATATTGAACGGAATCGTTATGCGCACCGAATAAATATTTTGCCGCCTCATCCGAGGTGGAGCCTTTTGTCAAACATGCTACGCTTATCATGCCCTGACTTCTCCTTTAACCCGTTCCATGAACGATTGTCCATCTGGCTCCCTTACAATCGTGAGCTCTGGGCCCCCGCTGCATGGCTCTAGCCACATTGTTTCCGCTTCTATGCCGTGCCCTTTCAGCGTATCAATGAGGAAGGTTTCAAGCTCCACCTTACGCTCACTGCCGCGGTGTACGAGCGTCAGCAGCGTCGGTCCTGCTCCGCTAAGAGCAACGCCTAGAGCGCCATGCTCTGTGGCATGCTCGAGGATTTCGGCCATACCCGGCACAAGAGGCGCCCGGTAAGGCTGATGGAGCCGATCCCGCATCGCATGCGGAATAAGGTTCAGCTGACCGCTTGCAAGCGCAGCAACGAGCAAGGAGCTGTTAGCTACGTTGAAGACGGCATCTTTCATACTAAGCTGTGCAGGAAGCGCATGGCGCGCTTTCTCTGTCGCCAGTTCAAACTGAGGAATGGCTACGAGCACTTCCAGATCAGCTGGAGGCTGGATTGTCACCTTCTCCGCACGCGTGCCGTCCCATGAAGCAACGACGATACCGCCGAAGAGCGATGCTCCGACATTGTCCGGATGACCTTCAAGCTCCGTTGAGAGCTGGAACAGCTCATCCTCGCTGAGTGGGCTTCCGATGAGGGCATTCGCGGCAACGAGTCCGCCAATAATAGCGGATGCGCTGCTGCCAAGTCCTCTCGTCAGCGGAATTTCGATATACATGTCAATCGCGATTTCTGGAACAGATACGCCAGCCTTCTCGAACACAAGCTGCGCCACTTTATAGATAAGGTTGGATTTATCAACGGGGATCCCGTTCAGTCCATCTCCATGCAGGTTGATTACGGTTCTGCCATCCTCGGGAATAGCCATCTCAATCCAGGCATATAGTGACAACGCCATGCCAAGCGCGTCAAAGCCAGGTCCGAGATTCGCCGTGCTGGCCGGAACCTTCACCATTACCCGGCGATTCATCACTGTGCCGCTCCTTCAAGCTGGCGGATGGCATTCATTACCGCTTCTTCCGTATCATCTACGACGATCGGCTCAGCTTGTACACTCTTGATCGCGATGTTCGGATCTTTCAAACCATGGCCTGTGAGCACGCAAACAACGGTCTCGCCGCCTTGGAACTTGCCTTCACGCTTCAGCTTCAGTACGCCTGCAATCGATGCTGCTGACGCCGGCTCTGCGAAGATACCTTCACGGCTTGCAATCAGCTTGTACGCATGAAGAATCTCTTCGTCTGTCACGTAGTTGATTTGGCCTTCGGATTCTTCCGCAGCCGCAACTGCAGTCTTCCAGCTAGCCGGATTGCCGATACGGATTGCAGTCGCAATCGTCTCTGGTTCAGCGATAGGCTCGCCTTTTACAATCGCCATCGCGCCTTCCGCTTCAAAGCCAACCATCTTCGGCAGCTTAGTGATTTTGCCATGTGCGTGAAGCTCCTTGAAGCCTTTCCAGTATGCAGAGATGTTGCCTGCATTACCAACTGGAATTGCCAAGTAGTCCGGCGCTACGCCGTCAAGTTGATCGACAACCTCGAACGCTGCCGTCTTCTGGCCTTCAATGCGGTATGGGTTAACCGAGTTCACAAGCGTGATCGGATGTTTAGCTGTAATTTCACGAACGATTTCGAGCGCACGGTCGAAGTTGCCGTTAATCGCAATGACTTTCGCGCCATAGATAACCGCTTGAGCAAGCTTGCCAAGCGCAATATTATTATTCGGAATGAGGACGATGCAGTTCAGTCCGCCGCGAGCCGCATAAGCAGCCGCTGCTGCAGACGTGTTGCCTGTCGAAGCACACATAATTGTCGTGCTGCCTTCCTCTATCGCTTTGGCAACGGCCATTACCATACCACGGTCCTTGAACGAGCCAGTCGGATTCAAACCTTCATACTTGAAGAACAGGTTCAGCCCAAGCTCCTTGGACAAGTTTTCCGCGCGAACTAGCGGCGTATTGCCCTCTTGCAGCGTGAGCATGGGAGTTTTGTCAGTTACAGGCAAATATTCTTTGTACGTTTCAATCAAGCCAAGGTATCTCATCGTAGGTAATGCTCCTTTATGTCTATAAGATTAGCTTACTAGCCTTCTACACGGTAAACGCTCTTGATGACTTTCACGACATCCATCTTGTCGAGTGCGCCGAGCACTTTCTTCACAGCCGCTTTGTTCGCATCATGTGTAATGATGATGATTTCCGCTTCCGGATTGCTTGGATTCGGCTGCTGCAAGACAGACTCAAGGCTTACTTCAAACTCGGCAAAAGCTTGCGTGATGCGCGCCAGTACACCGGCACGGTCCGCAACATGCAGCAGCAGGAAGTACTTCGATGCGATCTGCTCGTCAGTCTTGAGCTTCTTCTCTTTGTATGCGAGCTTCTCTTGCTTGCCGTTCACGCCAAGCTTGAGGTTCTTCACAACCGCAACAAGGTCAGCAACGACGGAAGTTGCCGTCGGCAGCTCGCCTGCGCCTGCGCCATAGAACATCGTCTCGCCTACCGCTTCGCCATACACATAAACGGCGTTAAACACGCCGTTTACCGATGCGATCGGGTGCGAACGCTTCACCATCGTAGGCTGCACGCTTACGCTGATGTAGTCATCTTGGCGCTCTGCGATACCGAGCAGCTTCACTTCATAGCCGAGACGCTTCGCATAGAGAATATCTTCACGGGAAATCGACGAAATCCCTTTTACATCTACATCTTCAAGCGCAACGTTGGCACGGAAACCAAGTGTCGCGAGAATTGTCATCTTGCGTGCTGCATCAAGTCCTTCGACGTCAGAAGTTGGATCTGATTCTGCATAACCAAGCTCCTGCGCTTCCTTCAACACATCGCTGTAATCTGCGCCTTCTTGGCTCATCTTCGTCAGGATGTAGTTCGTTGTACCGTTTACGATACCCATAATCTTCGTGATGCGGTCGGAGGAGAAGCCTTCGATCAGCGTACGGATAATCGGGATGCCGCCAGCTACGGAAGCTTCATACAAGACGTCGCAGCCATGCTCCTGTGCTTTGGACAGGATCTCAGGACCGTGCAGCGCCATCAAATCTTTGTTCGCTGTTACGATATGTTTACCGCGAGAGAGCGCCTCAAGGATATAGCTGCGCGTCAATTCAATGCCGCCCATTACTTCCACGATAACGTCAATATCAGGGTTATGGATAATTTCCCAAACATCTTCTGTCAGCTTGCTCGAATCAATGCTGATCGAACGCGCTTTACTCGTATTCTGTACGAGCACTTTCTCGATGACGATCGGTGAGCCGACTTGGCTCTCCAAATCGCTCTGATGGCCTTCCACCAGGCGAACAACGCCAGTTCCGACCGTTCCAAGGCCGAGCAATCCTACTTTAATCGGTTTCATTCCAGTTCCTCCATGTATGAAAATTCAGTTTATCCCTGTCCTATTATCGATGCCTTGCGGACACCGTCCTGCTTGCGAATGGCATCCATCAATTCAGACATCGGCTTTGTCATCATCGACGTTTCGACCGAAATAATGACACTTGCTAATCCTTGCAGCGGAATCGTCTGGTGGATCGTCAGCACATTGCCTTCCGAACTGGCCACAAGGCCAAGCACTTTGGACAACACGCCTGAACGGTGATCCAAATCCATAGAGATTGTGACGATGGCTTCACGCTGCAGCTGATTCTGCGTATATACACCGTCTTTATACTTGTAGAAAGCGCTTCGGCTTAAGCCAACCCGCTCAGCTGCTTCATGAACGGTAGCCGCTTCCCCGCGACGGAGCATTTCTTTTACCTGGATCGTTTTCACGATCGCTTCCGGCAACATATCCTCACGGACGACAAAATATCGTTCCTCCACTCGCCGTCCTCCTACAAAAGACATCTGTTCTTCCATAGAGGACATTATATCGAAAAACAACGAAAGCGGCAATAGGGAATTGACATCTACAACTTTTCTATTATACCTGAAATTCCCTCTTTGAGTAAAAGAAAAGCCGCTTCAGCATGCAAGCCTGCAGATATTCTGCAAGCTCGGCCAAAGCAGCTTGATACGCATTATTTTTCGTGATAATAGAAGTCGCTTCCTTCGAAGAACTCGAACGAAAAGTCGCCGATTCTGACAAGATCGCCGTCCTTCGCTCCGATCTTCCGCAATTCCGCATCGACACCCATCATCCGCAGCGTCCGTGCGAAACGCATGATCGCATCGTAGGAGTTGTTCAAGTTGACGCGCTTCATGAACTTCTCGATATAGGCGCTCTCCACGTAGAAGCCTTCGTTCTCCTTGCCAACCTTGAACGAACGGTCCTCTGCCTTATCGAGGGTATATACTTTGCGCTCGGCAACGTCCTTGACTTCCTCGATCGTCCGGGTTTCTGGAACAGTCTCCAGCAGGTCAGCTGCCTTATACAGCAGCTCCTGAACCCCTTTCTTCGTTAAGGAAGACATGGCTACAAGCTTATGGTTCTCCGCAAGCCCAGCCGCTTCCAACTGTTCTTTGAACAGTGCGAGCTGCTCTTCGGCATCCGGCATGTCCATCTTGTTCGCCACAATAATCTGCGGGCGCTCAGCGAGGAGCGGATTGTACATCTTCAGCTCTTCGTTGATCTTCACCCAATCCTCATAGGGATCGCGGCCCTCGGAGCCGGACATATCGAGAATGTGCAAGATTATGCGCGTACGTTCGACGTGGCGCAAGAAATCATGGCCAAGTCCGACGCCTTCAGATGCGCCTTCAATCAAACCAGGCAGATCCGCCATCACGAAGCTGCGGCTATCGCCAACATCAACAACGCCAAGGTTCGGCGTCAACGTTGTGAAGTGGTACGCTCCGATCTTCGGCGTAGCAGCCGATACGATGGACAGTAATGTCGATTTGCCTACGCTCGGGAAGCCGACAAGACCGACGTCAGCCATTACTTTCAGCTCAAGCGTAATCCAGCGTTCTTCGCCATCTTCGCCATTCTCGGCAAAGTCAGGCGCAGGGTTCGCTGCCGTTGCGAACCGGCAGTTGCCACGTCCGCCGCGGCCGCCCTTCGCAACAATGATCTCAGACCCATGCTGCGTCATATCCGCCAATATCGCTTCCGAATCCGAGTCAAGAATAACCGTTCCCGGCGGGATGCGAATGATCGTATCCTCTGCGTTCGCGCCGTGCATCGATTTCACTTTGCCGCGCTCGCCCTTCTCGCCCTTAAAGTGCTTCTGGTAACGGAAATCCATCAGTGTACGAAGTCCTTCGTCTACACGAAAGATAACGTCACCGCCATGGCCGCCATCACCGCCGGCAGGCCCTCCGTTCGGCACATATTTCTCCCGGCGGTACGAGACGATCCCGTTGCCGCCGTCGCCGCCTTTTACAAAAATCTTCGCCTTATCGACAAACATGTATTAGCCTCCGTTTATTTCCCCAGCTGCGCTTGCAGCCTCATGTATCTGCTGTTGAGCTCGTTCTCCGCTAGCTTCAGCGGCGACCCTTCCAGCGCCTCATTGCATTTCAATTTCCAATCGTCAAGCTCGCCTACATGCCCTTCGCAGCTGAACGTTACTAGGAGCTTCTGCTCATTCTCGGACAACTGTATTTCGAGCCTTGCCGCATCTCCCATTCCCGGTCGGACTGCGAACCGGTAGGCGTTGATCATTTCCATTATCGTCTTCGCACAGGCTTCGCTGTCCACATCCAGGTCCGCCATATTCAATTCTCCGTCAATATCCCAATCGATGATTAATGAGTGCGTCAACGTGCGAAAGGATTGAATAAATAAGACAAGCGACGGCACGCCGAGCTTCGCGATCTTGCTCTCCGTCAACATTCTATCTCTTATCTGTTCCACGTACTGGACGGTTCTATCCGTTTTGTTCATCCGAATATAGCCATAAATTACTTGCAGATCGTTCATCCAGTCATGTCGATGATGATTCAAGGTACGAATTGCGGTCTGCTGCACAGCCTCAATTGACCTCTCTATCCGCACTTCATTCGCTTTGCGCTCTGTCCATATCCAGTATACGGAAGCTAGTGTAAGCCAGAGTACGAACACAGCCAGCAGCCACAGCTGTGACGGCCAGATGAGCACTGCAGCCGCAGGCACCACAACTGACGATGCAGCCGCAAGTTGTTTGGTCAATCCGATCCGATTCATGAACCGAGCCTACTTTCCTATTCTTTCCTAGCTTAAACAGTATAGCACAAGCTGTACCTTTTTGCCGTCTCAGGCTTCTAAAAAACTTTTGTTCAAATTCGCTGGAAAGTGAAGCAAAAAAAATAAAACCCTGGTCTGCAAGCAGACCAGGGAGAACTATTATTCTGCTGCCGCTACAGGAGCAGCTGCAACCGGGTACACGCTAACTTTCTTGCGATCGCGTCCCCAACGCTCAAACTTCACAACGCCTTCGACTTTCGCGAAGAGTGTGTCGTCTTTACCGATACCAACGTTGTTGCCCGGGTGAACTTTCGTTCCGCGTTGACGGAACAAGATGCTGCCAGCAGTTACCGTTTGGCCGTCAGCGCGTTTAGCGCCGAGACGTTTCGATTGGCTGTCGCGTCCGTTCTTCGTGGAACCTACACCTTTCTTCGAAGCGAAGAGCTGAAGATTCAGTTTCAACATGGATTTTCCCTCCTTTATTCCCGATATTGTTGACGAATATCAACATACTTCCCGTATGAGGCTGCAATTGAATTCAGCATCACGATCATACCTTCCAGCAGCAGCTGCGCCTTCTCGTTCGAGGATGCGTCAGCCGTAACCGGAATATCAGACCGGAGCCAGCCACTCTTCATGGAAGCCGGGAGCTCGATGCCCGCCAGCTCCTCAATCGCGTTCACGGTACCGACTGATACAGCCGATACGCCTGCGCAGACAATGTCTTTGCCGGGCTTCGCGAACTTGGCATGTCCTTCAATTGCAAACGATACGATCTGTGCATTAGCAGCCGACTGGCGCTCAATTGTGATCGTGATCATAATGGGACCTCTTAAGCTTGGATCTTGCCAATCGTTACTTTGGAGTACGGTTGACGGTGACCTTGCTTACGGCGGTAGTTTTTCTTCGCTTTGTATTTATAAACGATGATTTTTTGACCTCTGCCGTGTTTCTCAACAATCGCTGTTACAGTAGCGCCGGAAACAACCGGAGTTCCTGTTACGAGCTCTGTACCTTTGGAAACAGCCAGTACGCGGTCGAAAGTTACCTCTTGACCTTCAGTTGCGTCCAATTTCTCGATGAAAAGAACGTCGCCCTCTTGTACTTTGTACTGTTTACCACCAGTTTCAATAATCGCGAACATGTGTGTTGCACCTCCTTATATCGAAGACTCGCCTGATGCAGGTGTCGGCTCGAGCCATGAGCTCAAACTGAGCTTATGTACCTGTTCTGTGCGGTACATGCGTGTAAAAGCCTCAGCTTTCACAGGCACCATAAGATAATAGCACATCCAATAAAGAAAAGGCAATTTTTTTTTAGAAACCTTAGCTCATCAACTACACCGATGCTCGCAAACTATCATATGTTGGTGTATACGTATCTATCAATGATAGCTGCTAGATATCTATAGATGCCAAGGGAGGCGAATGAGATGCTCGTGCTGTTCATTATTGTGCTCGCAGGAGCCGGTGTATTCTATGTGCTGACTCCGTCTGCTGCAAAACAGGAAGTAGTCATTCATGGGGGTACAGAGAAGGAGCAAATTCAGAAACTGCATGAAGGCGCAGTCTTCACCAAATCACAGCTCTAATCAGGCTGATGATGACCACGACCAGTCAGAGGTGATAACAAACGCATGTACGGTACATTAGCGAACACCGTGACGATCTTCGCTTTCATCATGACCGTAATCCTCATTCTGTGGCGGCCGAAAGCAATCAATGAAGCGATCCCATCAACAATCGGAGCTGTGCTCGTGCTGCTAAGCGGAACGGTCTCCTTATCGGACTTAGCACACATCAGCCAAACGGTTAGCGGTGCAGCAATTACCATTATGGCGACCATCGTCATGGCCGTCGTCTTGGAGAGCTTCGGTTTTTTTGTTTGGGCCGCGGAAGGACTAGCCGCTCGGGCGAAAGGATCCGGAATCCGCCTGTTCTGGTATGTGAACCTGCTCTGTTTCTTGATGACCCTGTTCTTCAACAATGACGGCAGTATTCTCATCACAACACCGATTCTGCTTATTTTGCTGCAAAACCTGGGGCTTAAACCGCATCAGAAAATTCCTTATCTGCTCTCTGGCGCACTAGTCGCAACAGCGTCCAGTGCTCCAATCGGCGTCAGCAACATCATCAACCTGATCGCATTAAAAATGGTCAACATGAGCTTGTACATGAACACGCTAATGATGTTTGTGCCTGCCACGCTTGGCTTGCTGTTCATGGTTCTGCTGTTGTTTCTGGTCAACTACCGCGTGCTGCCGAAGCGTCTGCCGGCGATGCATCGCTTCCAAGGCCGAGACAGAATGCACCTGCCTGGTCAACATCCGCTACAGCAGCCAACGCCTGCACCGGTGCTAGGTGAGTTGACGACCGATCAGCGCACTCGTTTCATGCAGAAAGTGCTTCTGTTTGTATTCGTCGTCCGAATCAGCCTGTTTGTTGCTTCTTACTATGGCATTCCGATCGCAATCGTCTCCGTGATAGGGTCCGTCATTCTGCTCGCCTGGCGATGGTATTACTTGCACATCTCCCCATCGGATATGCTGCGCAAGACCCCTTGGCACATCCTCGTATTCGCACTCGGCATGTATGTGATCATTTATGGCATCCATAACATTGGCTTCACGAGTAAGCTCGTCATCCTATTTGAGCCGATTGTCAGCGGCAATCTGCTCAATGCCAGTCTCGTGCTCGGTTCCATTCAGAGCGCAATGGCTACGCTATTCAATAACCATCCTGCTCTGATGATCGGAACGCTCACATTAAGCGAGATGAACCTCGATCCCCTGACCCTCAAGATCGCGTATCTCGCGACTGTCATCGGCAGCGATATCGGATCGCTCTTGCTGCCAATCGGTACGCTGGCATCGCTAATTTGGCTGCATATCCTTCGCAAACATAAAGTAAAGCTTCCCTGGAAGGAATACACGAAGGTGACGATTCTCGTCATCCCTCCAACAGTACTTTTCACGCTAGTCGTTCTGTATTACTGGGTAAGTTGGTTATTTTAAGCATTCATTTGCCGACCGGATAACTGCTCTGCTCTCGTACTTTCTTCCTCGTCATCTCCAGCAGGCCGAGTCTTGTCCAGCCTACAACCTGGCACTTGGTCCGGTCTGCCCTCACATGGCGTTCAAGCAGATGCATCACCTGGTCGCGATGCTCTTCTTTCTCCATATCAATAAAATCAACAATAATAATACCGCCGACATCGCGAATGCGCAGCAGTCTCGCAATCTGCTCTGCCGCCTCCAGGTTCGTGCGGAAGACGGTATCCTCCAGGTCGCTTGTCCCTACGAATTTACCTGTGTTCACATCAATAACCGTAAGCGCCTCGGTCTGATCCCAGACCAGGTCGCCGCCGCATTTCAACCGGTACCGCCGCTCAAACGCTTCGTGCAGTTGCACATGAATTCGGTACTGCTGGAAGAGCGATGCTGCTTGCTTCTCAAACAATCTTAGCCTCGGCAGCATCGCTTGAGCCATTTGTTTCATTATCGATTCGGTTTGCTCATATGCCGTCCTATCGTCGATCCATACCTCGTCCATCTCCGATGTGAGCAAGTCTCGCACGAGCCGGTGCACGAGGTCTGCCTCGCGATGGAGCAATGCAGGCGCCGAAGCTTCCTTCGCAGTCCCTTCGATCTGTTGCCACAATTCACGCAGAAACCGAACGTCATTCGCGAGAGAATCGCTGCTTTCACCAACAGCTGCGGTTCTCATAATGACGCCTTCCTCCGCTTTCCGAATCTGCTCGCCGATGACGCGCAGCCGATGGCGCTCTGCGTCTGATGACACCTTCTTCGATACGCCTACATAATCGGCAATCGGCATATACACAAGGAAACGGCCCGGCAGCGAGAAATGCGTCGTAACCCGCGCGCCTTTTCCGCCAAGCGGCTCCTTGATCACTTGAACGGTAAGTTCTTGTCCAACACGAAGCAGCTGGTTAATCAGCGGTTTCTCCTTGCTCTGCTTCTCGAGGTGGGGATGAAGCAAATCATCAATGTAGAGGAACGCATTCTTCGCCAGCCCAATATCGACGAATGCCGCTTGCATGCCTGGCAGCACATTGACGACTTTCGCTTTATAGACACTGCCGACCAGCTGACCTACGCTCTCGCTCTTTTCCATATAAAATTCAAACAGGCGTTCTTGATCCACAACGGCGATCTGCAACGACTCTTTCTGTTTCTGTACCAGCATTCGTTTCATGTGAACGACCTCCCATTGACGTCGGTCTTTTACTGATACTCTATTCTACATGAAAAGCTCGAGCACTGCACGGTCAGCCCGGCCATCAGAGAGAAATCCGTTCACAAGTCGCTGCTCGGGCAGAACGCCGATAACATCCCCTTTATCCTCCATGACGACGATGAGATGATAGCTGTCACGCTTGAACAAACGAAGCGCAGCTAATATGGTATAGCCCTTCGGAATGACAATGGGCAGCGCCCACACGCCGCGCGCAATGGATCGTGATGAAGAGACTGCCCTGTTCGTTAGGAATCGAATGAACAGAAAAGGAATGTTCCGATATGCGGTCCAATTCGTCAGCAGCAGAAATACGCCAACAGCGATCAGGTTCATATGCAGGTGAATGGCGTTGCCGCTTAGAATCGCCGGAATAATCGCGTAGACGAGCATGAGTGCGCTGAAGAGCAGGCTAATGCGCGCGCCCCATACCAATGTGCTGTGGAAGGTAAGCGTCCGGCTGAACGCCGCCTGCATAAGCTTGCCTCCGTCGAGCGGCAATATCGGCAGTAAATTGAATAGTCCGATCATCAAGTTTGCTTGGCACACATAGTCGGCCCATTCATGACTCCATAGGCCGAATCGGCCAAATAGATATGCGATACCAGCCATCCAGACGTTCTGAAGCGGTCCGGCAATCGCCACAATTGCCTCTTCCTTCGCCGGAAGCCCGCTTCCATCCTCAACCTCAGCAACTCCGCCGAACGGCAGCAGCTTGATCTCACGCACATTCCAGCCAAAGCCTTTAGCCGTTATGACATGCCCGAGTTCGTGCACAAGTACGATGACAAACAAGGTTAGCAGTTCGACAAAATACCCCGTAATCACCGACGCCATCATGACGAGCACGAACAGCGGATGAACGGACCACCGGATGCCTCCAAGCTTAATCAAGCGGAACGACGTCAGCGGGATTGACGTACTTGCCTTTCTCCTTCACCGCAAAAAATAACAGGCTTTGCTGCCCCTCCTGTGCTGCAGGAAGCTGGCCAAGCTTCGTTCCAGCTTCAAGCCAATCATTGACGGAGACTGCAACAATGCCGAGATGGCCATATAAGGTCACACGGTTATTCGCGTGCTGGATGACGACGGTCTCACCTGTCTCGCCATCTTTGGTCACATTAATGACTCTGCCGGTCTCAGCCGTCAGCACCTCTTGGGACGGTTGACCGGCAATCTCTACGCCGCTTAACGTTTCTGCGAATGACCTTACCACACTGCCATTGATAAGTGGCGCGACAATGGGCAGCTCCACAGCGCCTTCCGTGACCCGGGTCTCGGGATCTTCATGGCTGCCGAACAGCGGGATGAATGACGGAGCACCGGCAAACATGTCCTTGTACAAACGCGCTGCGGCATCGAAGTCCATCTGCTCCGTTAAGGCGGCGGTTACGACCTCCTGCCCTTTCTTCGCGACAGGCACGTCCAGCTTAAACATGCCGAAGACGATTACAAATAGTGCAGCAGAGATTGCAGACTGAATAAATAACCCTCTGGCGATAAAAGCAAACCTCTGCGGCTGAGGCGGTTTCGGTCCTCCCGATTTGACGTCCCGATCATATTTGCTCGGCAGCGGCGCGATACGCCACCCGGCGCTCTCCCACGGGTTCGGATTCGCCTTCCACAGCTGCTCCGGATCATCATATTCATTCTGCGGCTTGTGCTCGGATGACGCCCCAGCTGTCTTCGCCGGTAATGCCTGCAGCTTATTATTCTGAAGCGGATGCGATTGCTGCTGTTGATATTGCTGCTGCTGATACCGATCGTCCAGCTCGTACTGCTGCGGTTGCTGCGGTCCGGGCAGCATCTTCAGCTGCGGTAATGGCTGTTGCGGCTTGGCATGACGGTTCTCCTCCATTATTCGCCTGATCCGCTCGGCTCTGCGGTCGCGAATACTGCTTTTCGTATCCATAGCTATCCCTCCAACATTTTGGCAGCTTGTTCGCTTATGTATATGTGGGGGCATGTACAGTTATGTTGGAGCATATGGCCAAGCTCCACTCGGGACCAAACACAAAAAACCGCCTTGCGCGAACGCAAGACGGTTTAGGCGAAAGCCACGGTTAAGTAGCCATTTGGTATTTCTCTTGATGTGCTTTGACGCTGAAAACAAGACCGATACAAAGCATATTGAGTAGCAGCGATGTACCGCCGTAGCTTATGAATGGAAGCGTTATGCCTGTAATCGGCATCAGACCGATCATCATGCCAATATTCTGGAAGACTTGAAAGACGTACATCGAGACAATCCCGATGATGATAAAAGAGCCCTTCAAGTCATAACATTGGAACGCGATTATGATCATCCTATAAATCAACAAGAAATAGAGCATGAGCACGACGGCGGCCCCTTGGAAGCCGAACTCTTCGCCAATTACGACGAAGATCGCATCCGAATATGGATACGGGATGAACTTCCGGTTCTTCGATTCACCCTTCATGTAGCCATCGCCGGTGAGTCCGCCTGAGCCAATCGCAATCTTCGCTTTGCTCGCTTGGTAAATCTCTTTCTCCGACGCCGTCTCTGGATTAATAAAGCCGTTAATCCGTTCATACCAGTGCAGCTTGTGGGCATCTTCCAGATAATCATGAATCTGCTTGTTGTAGGTGTTGAACAAGAAGACAAACAGGACAAGTCCACCCGCAATAATCGTGATTCCGAGCAATACATGGCTATATCGCACATTACCGATCCAGAGCATGCCGAGAACGATGATTAGATAGATAATCGCGTTGCCAAGGTCAGGTTGAATCATAACGAGCATGAACGGCAAGAACGAGAATGCAGCAATAACCAGCAGATCCTGCCTAACTCGCAGCGGATCTCCCTGCCTTCTTCCCATCAAGAAAGCAACCGTGATGATCAGAATGATCTTAACCATCTCAGCTGGCTGGAATTGTAGACCGCCTGGCAACATGAACCAGCTCTTCGCACCGTTGATCTCAGGAGCGGTGAAATAAACGATAACAAGCAGGATTACGCCGATCGCATATAATACCCACCATGCTTTGAGAAATAAACGATAGTCGAAGAACGTAGAACCAAGCGCAACAGTGAATCCCAAGCCGTAGAAAATCACCGTCTTCAGATCGTAATTGGCGTAATCGGGGTTGCCATAAGTAGCACTGTGGACCAGAAGCGTACTGACGACCATGAAGGCAAGCAGGATAAGAATCATGCCGAGGTCCACTTTTTTAAGTTTATTTAGCACTGCGCTATCATCCTATTCCAAGGAACTTGCGAAACCGCTTGATCACGCCGGATTTCTCTTCGAGCGGCATAAGCGGCACCATATCGCCAAGCATCCGCCGCGCAATATTGCGATAAGCGATCGCCGCACGCGATGACGGGTCCATCACCGTCGGCTCGCCTGCATTGGCGGAACGGATTACCTTCTCATCATCCGGCACGATACCTAGCAAATCAATGGCTAATACTTGGCAAATCTCATCAATGTCGAGCATTTCGCCGCTGCGAACCATGTTCGCGCGAATGCGGTTAATGACAAGTCTCGACGGAATTTGCGTCTTCTCCAGCAAGCCGATAACCCGATCCGCGTCACGAACAGCCGCATTCTCCGGCGTTGTCACGACAATCGCCCGGTCTGCGCCGGCAACCGCGTTCCGGAAGCCTTGCTCAATGCCTGCAGGACAATCGATAATGACATAATCGAATTCCTTCTTCAGCTCAAGCACCATTTCTTTCACTTGCTCTGGAGATACATCTGATTTATCTTTTGTTTGAGCAGCTGGCAGCATATACAGCTCTTCAAAACGTTTGTCCTTTACTAGCGCTTGATTCAATCTGCAGCGACCTTCCGCCACATCAATCAAGTCATAAATAATCCGATTCTCCAGCCCCATCACGACATCCAAATTGCGAAGGCCGATATCCGTGTCCACCATGCATACTTTCTTCCCCAGCAAAGCAAGCGCAGTGCCTATATTGGCTGATGTCGTCGTCTTGCCGACGCCGCCTTTGCCTGAAGTTACTACAATCGCTTCTCCCATGATCAACACTCCCCGCTTACTACTTACGCTCTAAACAATACCGGCAGCTTACGCAATCGCTGCAGCTGTGTCATTTTATCAATTTTCATAACGCCTTCGATTAGATAGGCGAACTCCATTGCTGCATCGCCCGTCATCCATTCATCCGGTGGCCTGCTGATGACGCCGCTAATACGTAGCTGCGTCGGCTTCAGCAACGAGGCTGCAATAATCGCCTCTTCTTTGCCTTTGAAGCCTGCATGCGCTAAGCCTCTCAGCGCTCCCAATACATAGATGTCACCTGTGCATAACAGCGTGCCTCCTGGATTCAGATCACCCATTAGCAATAAATTGCCGTCATGCTCAAGCGTCTGGCCTGAGCGAACGATACCTGTCAGCACTTTCAAATTGTTGCCATCCTCTAGCTGAGGAATGATCGGTGGATCGCTCTCGACGGACTGAACAAGCAGATTGCCCTGCTGCTTGATCACCGTGCGGATGCGCTCCTTCTCCTCTTCACTTACCTGGCGGGTGCCGAGCTTCACCTGAACGTGAACGATAGGACCTGACAGCAGCTGTTGGTGCGATTTTTCCAATTTGAATTGCAGCTCATCCATAAGCGCGGAAAATTCGCAATTATCGTCAAGAAGGAAGATGAGACCTTCCTTGACGCCTTTAATCGTAATATGCTGCTTCTCGGTCACGCTCGTCCCACCCCTTCTCTATACGATTCTTTGAAACTGTGCAGATTCCTGCCTGGCAGGTACGTCAACTTTCGTCAAGTTTCTTCTTCATCGGTCTTCGCAACAAAGCTGCCCTCAAACCATCTGCGCGCAGGCACGTAGATCGCCAGTGAGAACAGCAGCTGCAGGAACAAGCTCGGAACCATATGCTGAGACAATGCCCATTCATAGGTCTCGCTCGTTAACCGAAATACACGATAGATAAAGTAAACGATTGTGTCATATACAAGCGTGGATATGCCGATCATCGTCAGGGCCATTAGAAGCGTGCTCTTTCTGCGCTCCAAGAGCAGTCCTGTCATATAACCGACAAGTCCCATTGTGAACGAATGAATGCCGATGATGCGTCCATAGAACGCGAGATCCTGCAATAAGCCGAAGGCCATTCCGAGGATCAAGGCGGAGTGTCTGCCGCGATAGAGAGCGGCAAAGAGAACAAAAGCGAGCGTGAAATGCGGGACGATCCGTCCTACCATGCTGCTAGGCACAAGCCAATAGAACAAGGTGCCTTGTACGAGGAAGAACAGCAGCATTACGCCAACAATACGCTGCATGCTCATTTCTCGCTCTCCCCCGTATCCGCAGGCTGTACGACAAACACCTCTGTCAAATGGTCAAAATCCGCTGCCGGCGTAATCGTCGCGGTATACGTAAGGCCGAAGTCGCCAACCTGGCTGGAATCCACCGTACCGATAACCATACCGCGCGGGAAGACATTGCCAAGACCCGATGTAATGATCGTATCGCCCTTGGTGAGCGGATCATGCTCGGAAATCTTCGACATGTACAGCTTGCCAGTCTCCGGATCATAGGTATCCACGATACCGAAGGAATCTGTCTCCTTGCCATATACGGTAGCTGCGATAGCTTTCGTATCCGGCGACGTATCACTAAGTTTCGTAATCGGCATAACCGACGAGAAGAATGGATCCACTCGGCTGACAAGGCCGACAAGGCCTTTATCGGTGACGACGACCATATTCGGTTTAATTCCGTCTTTGGAACCTAAGTTGATTCGAATCGTATCATCATACGGATCTTGATTGACTGCCACGACTTGTGCAATCAAGTAGTTGTAGTCATAGAGCTTCTTCTGTCGTTCCGTGAAATTCAACTTCTCTTGAAGCCGTTTATTCTCGGCGTCGATTCGGTTAAATTTAATGCTGTCTCTGGCATAAGCCGCAGCTGCTATGCGAAGCTCTTCATTCTCCTTGTAGATATTGTGCAAGTTCGACAAATCTTGAAACAAGCCCGCTACATAACCAGCGGGCCTGTACAACCATTGCTGCACAAATGAGGTGGAATCGAGCGCAAAGTTCTCCGGCCAAGTCAGCTTCTTCCGGTCTCCGATGGAGAAGCCCATTACCGCAACGAACAATATAAACACAATCATTAAGACGAACATCCGTCTGTTGCGCATCCAATTAAACAACTTCTTTACACCTGCCCATTCCGCGCCGATTGCCAAACGAACTCTTTGGTTCGTTCAAACCAATCAGCGTGCTCATCCGTTTTCCCCATCTATACACGCGCCGGATATTATCGTTTGGAACGGGAAACCGGGCCTCCGCGTGTTTTGAACATATCAATATTGTCGAGTGCTCGGCCTGTCCCGATTGCTACGCAATCAAGCGGATTCTCCGCCACAATAACCGGCATGCCGGTTTCGCGGGCCAGCAGCTTGTCGAGGTTCTTGAGGAGCGCTCCGCCGCCTGTCAGAACGATACCGCGGTCCATAATATCCGCAGACAGCTCCGGCGGACATTTCTCAAGCGTAACCTTCACTGCTTCGACGATGGCGTTAACCGTATCCGACAAAGCATCGCAAATTTCTTCAGAAGAGATCGGAAGCGTCTTCGGCAAACCTGTCACCAGGTCACGGCCGCGAATTTCAATAGTCTCTGAGCGGTCCAGCGTCAGGGCAGAGCCGATCTCCATCTTCAACTGCTCCGAAGTCCGTTCACCGATCATCAGGTTGTACATACGCTTGATGTACTGCATGATAGCTTCGTCCATTTCGTCGCCGGCAATGCGGATCGAACGGCTCGTTACAATACCGCCAAGCGAGATTACCGCAACTTCCGTCGTGCCGCCGCCAATATCAACAACCATGCTGCCTGTCGGCTCCCATACTGGCAAATCCGCACCGATTGCTGCCGCGAACGGCTCTTCGATCGTGAATGCTTCGCGAGCTCCTGCTTGTTCCGTTGCATCCTTCACGGCGCGCTGCTCAACCGCAGTGATGCCCGATGGCACGCACACCATTACATTCGGATGGCGCGAGAAAAAGCCGCGCTGCTTCTGCGCCTGTCGGATAAAGTATTTGATCATCGTCGAAGTTGTATCAAAGTCAGCAATAACGCCGTCTTTCATCGGACGGATCGCACGAATATTGCCCGGCGTACGGCCGATCATCTTCTTCGCTTGCTCACCGACAGCTTCGATTGTTTTTGTATCAGTACGAAGAGCAACCACGGACGGTTCTCTCACGACAATCCCTTTTCCTTTTAGATAGACGAGTGTGTTAGCTGTGCCAAGGTCAATTCCTAGATCTTTCGTTCCAAACATGTTTGTATACTTCCTTTCTGCTTTCAGACAATCCCTCTTATTATATTACATATGACCTCGCTCCTTCAAACTGATAAAGCGATTGTCACCTATTACCAAGTGATCGAGAACATCAATACCTACAAGCTCGCCCGCATCGATCAGACGCCTCGTAAGCGCTATATCTTCAGGACTCGGCGTTGGATCGCCGCTTGGATGGTTATGTACGCAAATCAGCGAAGCGCTGCTGCACTTGATAGCTGCTCGAAACACTTCGCGCGGATGCACTAAGGTCGCGTTGAGGGTGCCGACGGATAATGTTTCTTTTAAAATAACCTGATTCTTCGTATTTAAAAACAAGCAGACAAAATGCTCTTGTTTCAGATAGCGAAGCTCCTCCATTAATAAGTTCGCGGCATCGGCTGGTTTTCGTATGGTAGGGAGTTCACCCTGCTGACTTCTGGCAAGCCGGCGGCCGAGCTCAATGCCCGCCCGAAGCTGTATCGCCTTCGCCGTCCCAATGCCGCGAATCTTCGTCATCTCCGCAATACTCATATCCACTAAGCCGCGCAGATCGCCGCATTGACTCAAGATTCGTGAAGCGAGCAGAACCGCGGATTCGCGCTTCGTTCCGGTTCGCAGCAGAATCGCCAGCAGCTCTGCATGGCTTAACGCTTCAGCTCCAACAGCCATCATCCGTTCGCGAGGTCTATCGCTGTGCGGTAAATCCTTCAAAACAAGTGGCGTTGCCTCCATAGACATCCCTGCCTTTGTGCGAGATTCGTCTCTAAGCTGCTTAAATCACGTTGATGCCGAATTCGTCTAGCATGTCCGACAGTAGCGATAACGGAAGCCCGACAACGTTAAAATAACAGCCGTCGATCCGCTCCACCAATGTCGCGCCAAGTCCTTGTATACCATAGCTGCCTGCCTTGTCGAGCGGTTCGCCAGATTCGACATAACGTCGAATTCGCTCCTCGCCAAGCTGCTTCATTGTCACAAGCGTCATCCGGTGATAGACAAGCTCGCGACCGGTGCCAGGCTCAATGAGAGCAACGCCGGTATATACCTCGTGCTGCCGGCCTTCGAGAGCCGTCAACATCCGAATCGCGTCGTTCTTGTCGGCTGGCTTGCCAAGTACTTGGCCATCAAGTACGACAATCGTATCTGAGCCAATAATAAGCGAGCCTACGGCAGTTTCGCTGCTTAGCAGTTCGGCGCTAGCTCTAGCTTTGCGCAGGCCGAGCTGCTCCACGATCATTGCCGGAGACCAGTTCTGTGGCGTACTTTCATCGGCATCGCTGGACAAAATGAGAACCGGCAAGGAAAGGCCGAGTGACGCGACCAATTCCTGCCGGCGGGGAGAAGATGAAGCCAGCACGAGCTGGCGTATCGTTGAAGAAGGTTTCGAAGAAGATCTCACATTCATGATGACGCTCCTTACGCATACTTAAATACCCGATTACAGCTTGCGGTAAACCCATATCGCTGCAATTAATCCAGCGATGCTAAGGAGGCTGATCTCAATTCGAAGTGAGAAGTTGTAGCTGAGCACGAGTAAATCCGCTGCAGGCGCCCACTTAATTGTAGTTGTTTTCGTGAGGAACGAAAGTCCTGGTACTTCCGACAGCCACCGTGAAAGCAGTGCGCCTGTCAATAATCCAATAAGCAGAAATAATAAAAATACCCAGAAATTTTTCTTCATGAAGTTACGTCCCTCGCCATAATTTGACACGTACCTTTATTATACGCGGGGACGTAACGCATTACAATGCATCCATGGAAGCAAACCAACCTTTCTGTGTGAACACGGCTTCCATCAACGCTTTTTGCATCGACCACAAGTAAGCCTCCGATGGTTTCTTCACATAAGCATCTGCAGCCAGCGCCGCCGTATTCATGGATTGGACAAGCTTCAGCAGGGCGTTCTTATTCACTTTATCCGTCATGCCCGCTTCCATCAGCGAAGCGGATTGTGTCCAAGTTTCATGCAGCCCTTTCCAATCTCCTGCTGCCAGACCGCCTGCGCTGCTGCCACCGCTTAATTGCTCCAAAGTTAATGAATCGAGCTTCGCCATCAGCTCATTCGTCTGCGAGAAGAACGCTTCTACGACAGATCTGTCGCCTTTGAAAGGAATGGAGGAAACGGCGGGCAGTTCAATCGGCTTCACATAGACGTCCATGCCCGTCAGAAGCTGCCCGAGCAGCTGTGCATTGTCTTTGTCCGTCGACATGCCCACGTAGACGCGGTAGTCCTCACTGGACGTTAACGAAGCCGCTGCAAGCCCCTTCTCATTCAGCTCGTTCACCGCTGCGTCAAGCCCCTCCTTGTTGCTGAATACGCCGAACTGGAGCATATAGTACGTGGAGGCAGGGATTTTCACTTGCACCAATGCAGATTGCGAATTCGCTTGGTTGCTGCTGTTGACAGCACCGCTGGATGCGCCGCTCGTTGCATTCGAATCCTTCGTTGAAGCGGCATTCTTGTCCGTACCCGATGTCGCAGCGTCCGCGCTCGTCTCGGTAGAAGGCTTGCTAGTTGTTGGCGCAGCTTCATTGCCGGTCGCGCCGCCGCCAGTAAACAGTGTAAGTACAAAATAACCAAATAATGCGCCGGTCGCTATCGCCCCAGTGACCGAAGCAAATACTTTGTACCATGACGGTCCTCTGCTTGGCCGTTGTGAGGATCCCGATAGATAAGAGCCCAAGGATGAACGAGCGTTGAGGTCATTGCTGTTCGCACGGCGATAGCGTTCTTCCTCCTCTACGTCGATGATCGGGTACATATCAATAACCTGCGGAGGTTGCGCCTTTCTCTTGATGGGTGCTTCTTCTTCGTATTCATCGCCGAGCAGAATCGGCTCAAGGACGTCCGTCTCTGGATAGGGCTGGAATTCAGTATGAAGTCGCTGTTGTTGGTGCTTAGAGACAGGCTGCTGCACTGCAGGTTCAACTGTTTCTCTCATTTGTTCCGGTTGGCGCGGCTTCTGCTTTGAGTATTGCCCATCTGCCTCACGAATAAGCTGCTCTAGCGCTTGGGCATCATTTTGGAAGGAGCTGTTCCATGGACCTATATCGGAAGTGAATTTAATTTCCTCTTGAAAAAATGGCACGACATTCGCGGAGTTCTCGCGCTGTTTCTCTTCCTGCTTCGGCTCCATCCGTGCTCCGCTGCGCTGATCGAAACGATAGGTGATGCGTCCTTTATTGTTCATCGCACTCTCTCCTTGTCCACATACTCTAGTACGAGTCTATGAAAAAGTTGAGAGAATTATGACTTCTGAAATCCGTTATACCGTTATGGATAGAGCGGCCATGGATCGCTTAGATTTGCATTCCTTGACAGGAATATTCCTTGTGAGGTATATTCGAACCATGAATTCGACTATGAGCGCTCTTGCTGAGCCTAACCGATTACGAATTGTCGAGCTTCTGCGAGACGGCCCTCTCACGGTTGGTGAAATCGCCGAGCGGCTTGAACTGAATCAGCCGCAAGTATCCAAACATCTGCGCGTGCTCCTGGAAGCAGGACTCGTCGAAGTTCATCCGGTTGCCAATCGGCGGATTTACAAGCTGGGAACGGCGCCGCTTAAGGAGCTCGATGACTGGGTTCGTTCATTCCGCCGCTTCTGGGAAGGGAAGTTCGATGATTTGGAAGATTATTTGCGCAAGCTGCAGGCGAAGGAACCGAATAAAGATGAGTAGGAGAACCATGTACAAAAATGATACTTCGGGAGGAAATCAACTTGGCAGATAACCAAACAACTGTTGGCGAGAACACGAAAGAATTGCTTATTACACGTGTTGTAGACGCTCCTCGCGAGCTTGTATTTAAAGTGTTCACACAAGCCGAACATTTGAAGCATTGGTGGGGTCCGGCAGGGCTTGCAATGAGCGAGTGTTCCGTGGACCTGAAGCCAGGCGGCCTGTTCCACTACAGCATGAAGACACCGGACGGCCAGGAAATGTGGGGCAAATTCGAGTATCGAGAGATCGATGAGCCTAATCGCCTCGTCTACATTACTTCCTTCTCGGACAAAGAGGGCAACAGCCACCGCCATCCCATGGCGCCCACTTGGCCGATAGAGGTTTGGAATGAGCTTGTATTCGAAGAGCAGGAAGACGGCAAAACGCTGCTGACCATGCGCGGCAAGCCATACAACGCTTCCATCGAAGAAATCCAGACGTTCACCGAATCGCATCACCTCGTACAAGGCGGACTGGCAGGCACATTGGCTCAGCTCGATGCGTACCTCGCAACAATCGTATAAATCTAGTAGGAATGCTGAGAATCGGGTGAGCGATTCTCAGCTTTTTTGTGGGCTTTGGTAGGTCCGGAGGGAGCTCACTTGAGGTCAAAGTCATTGATCGTGCGCCGTCCTATCCTTTTTTAGTTTTTTGTTCTAACGAACCATAGACGCGCTATTAGGTGAAAATAGCAGCCTCTCGAATTCTAGCGAATTCCAGTAACGCTATTCGGTCAAAAACAGGATAAAACAAGCTCTCGAAATGGAAGGAATCCCCTTAATAAATCCAGAATAAGTACCTCATATCACTAAGGGGGAATTTCAATGAATAAGTTAGAGTTGAAGCATGAACTAGAGCGCAAGCATCCCCATAAGGAAGCACGGTTAAAGCGGATTGAATGCATCTATATTCCAGTGACTAACACTGAAACTGCAAAAACGTTTTTTATGAAATATGGTCTAGTTACCCTATCTCCTCAAGGCAATGTGAAGCTTGCCTCCGGACAAGGGATCTTCTTCCTAGAGACTAAGCTTGCGCAAACGTCGAACTTCGTGACGCACGATTGGGACGAACAGGATGATCAGCATGTGATGGAAGCGGCTTGTTTCGAAGTCACACAGATCGAGGAACTCTATCAACTAATGAGAGACGAAGGAGCGAATGTTTCAGAGCTCAAAGATAACGGCGGCTGCGGATTGTCTTTCCATTTCTACGATCCCGATGGCAACAAGTTTGCTGCGTGGCAGGATCACCTAAGTTAGTGACGCTGAGCGCAAAAAAAAGCTGAGAAATCGGAACTCCGATTCTCAGCTTCTTTTAATTCTTCCAGTAATATGATCCGCCAAACGAATCTCCACACGTGCCTCTGCCCCTCAAACGTCAGACCATTCTGGTGTCCAAAGGGATTTAGAGACTTCTCCCTCAAGCCTTCCCGCGGAGCGTCTTGGCAAGGGAATCCGCAACCTTCCAAATATCGCCCGCGCCCATTGTAATAATGAGATCGCCCGGTTTCACTTGGTCCGTCAACACCACCAGCACTTCCTCTTTGGTCGGATAGTATGACGTATTCGCGTTGCTGTTCTTGATGATCATCTCCACGAGCTTCTTGGAGTGAACGCCCTCGATCTGCTGCTCGCCTGCAGGAGAATAAATATCCGTGATGAGCACCTCATCCGCTTCCGAGAACGCACGGCTGAATTGCTCCAGCAAGAAGAACGTGCGCGTATAACGCTGCGGCTGGAACACCGCAACGATCCGTTTGCCCGTCGACTTGGCAGCGCTGATCGTAGCCTGAATCTCTGTCGGATGATGCGCATAATCATCAATAACGAGAATATCATTCACTTCGCCGAGCACCTGGAATCTGCGTTTCGCGCCGCGGAAATCTACGATAGCTTGTGCAATCGCTTCGAATGATACGCCCGCTTCCAAGCATGTAATGACCGTCGCCATCGCGTTGTACACATTGTGGCGCCCTGGAACGGACAGCTCAATGCGGCCAAGCAGTTGGCCATGACGATTCATATCAAACGATGCTTTGCGATCGCCAAGCGTAATGTTGGTCGCACGGTATACCGCCTCATGGTCAATACCGTACGTAAGTACGCCTTCATGCCCAAGAGGACCTGCAATAAGCTCAGGAAGCATGCCCTGCATATTCTCATCGTCCGCACAGACGATTGCTTTGCCGTCTTGCTTCACTTGGCTTAGAAACTGCACGTAAGCCTCTTTTAATTTATTGAAATCACCGTCGTAGTTTTCGAGATGATCAGGTTCGATATTCGTCACGATGGCAATTGCAGGATGGTACTGCAGGAACGAGCCGTCGCTCTCATCTGCTTCCGCAACGACATAATCGCCTTTTCCGGCCTTGGCGTTCGTGCCAACATTGACGATCTCACCGCCAATGATATAAGTCGGATCAAGCTGGCAAGTTTCCATGACCAGAGCGATCATTGAGGATGTCGTTGTTTTGCCGTGCGCGCCAGCGACAGCGACACCTTTGCCGTAATTCATCAATCTTGCAAGCATTTGAGCGCGGTGAAGAATCGGAATATTCAAATCTTCCGCCGCTTTGCGTTCGACATTATCACGGGATAACGCCGTCGAGTATACGACCAAGTCCGCCCCTTTGACATGCTCCGGCTCATGACCGATGTAAATACGCGCCCCCTTGGCAGCAAGCTTCTCCGTAAGCTCTTGCCGGGCAACGTCCGAGCCGGTCACTTTATAGCCCATCTCCAGCATAACGCGCGCGATCGCGCTCATGCCGTAACCGCCAATACCGATGAAATGAACGTGTTCTGCTGTGTTCAAAGACGGTTCACCAACCTTTTTCAGAATCCTTATTGTAGAGCAATTGGGAGCGGACGTCTGCAATTAAGTAGAGCGTTCCGGAAACGACCGCCAAATCAGCATTACGTGTTAAACCTTGCAGTCTTTCAAGCGCCTGCTTCCAATCCGGTTCAACGATGAGCTCGAAAGGACGGTCCACTGATTCACGAATCTCGCTGACGAGCTCAGCCAGTTCCGCAGCAGGCAGCGCCTTGCGGAAATTAGGCTCAGTCACGATAAGCGTATCCACTAGAGGTAGTATATGCTTGAGCGTGTCACGATGATTCTTATTCGATAGCATCCCCATCATGAGATGCAAACGCTCGTACGAATACGTATCTCGTAGCGCCGCCGCTAATGTTTCAGCACCCTCTGGATTATGAGCGCCGTCGATCAGCAGCCTCGGGGACTGCTGGACCATCTCGAGGCGTCCCGGCCAAGCTGCTGTGCGAAGCCCAACACGCAGATCTTCATCCTCAATGATAGCTGCGTAATACTGCCGCATGACTTCGAGCGTCATGACGGCAACTGCCGCATTGGTCCGTTGATGTGCGCCATTCAGTGTAATCGTCAGCGGTTCAAGCGAACGGAACATCCCGTCAAAACGGAACGATTGCTCATTCTCCGCTACTTGAAGCGCTGTTTCATGAAACTTTTCTCCCAATAGATAAAGCGAGCTGCGTTTCTCCTTCGCCGTCGAAGTAACAACGGCTACCGCTTCCGGCTGCGTCACTGCACTGACAACCGGAACGCCAGCCTTAATGATACCCGCCTTCTCAGTTGCCACAGCTTCAAGCGTATCGCCAAGAATATCCATATGATCATGACCAACATTCGTAATAACCGATACAATCGGTGTCACGATATTCGTCACATCCATACGCCCTCCAAGCCCAGTTTCCCACACGACAAAATCAGGGTATGCCACAGTGCCGTAATACAAAATCGCCAGCGCCGTCGAAACTTCAAACATCGTAGGCGAGCCAAGCTCGGTCTGCGCAATCGCTTCGACATGCGGCTTCAGCTTGTTCGCAAGCATGAGCAGCGTCTCTTCGGGAATGTCCGTATCGTTGTACTTGAAACGATTCGTAAAACTCGTTATGTAAGGAGACGTGAACGTCCCCACATCATAGCCGCAGCGCAGCAGCACACTAGTCAGATAGGCGCAAACCGAGCCTTTGCCATTCGTGCCCGCTACATGAATAAATTTAAGCCGGCGCTCCGGGTGATTGAATATTTCCATCAGCTTCAGAATTCGCTCCATGCCTGGGCGAATGCCGAACGGGACGAGGCCTACAATCCAATCTCTTGCTTCCTCATAGCTAGCAAGCGGTGCCGGTAACTGTTGTTCAGTCATTATGA
The DNA here is from genome assembly GCF_056269245.1 of Paenibacillus sp. J31R98. Taxonomy (NCBI): domain Bacteria; kingdom Bacillati; phylum Bacillota; class Bacilli; order Caryophanales; family Paenibacillaceae; genus Paenibacillus; species Paenibacillus sp. J31R98. Next base: position 303,280 of record NZ_JBWDNO010000001.1, on the reverse strand, counting down.
TTTCCTTCTTCCTTCTGCAGCGAAATGCTGCGAATTGAAAAAGCCTAGAAGGGCTGTACTAGCCCTTCAGCTCCTCAATGCGCGCAAGCACTTTCTCGCGTTTCTCCGCATAGTCAGCCATTTTCGCGCGTTCTTCCTCAATGACCTTCGCCGGCGCTTTCGCAACGAAGCCAACATTACCAAGCTTCTTCTCTACGCGCTCAACTTCGCTAGTCAAATTCGCAACCTCTTTGTTCAAGCGGGCAATTTCTTGCTCGATGTCGATAAGGCCTGCCAGCGGCAAGTACATCTGAGCGCCTGTAACGATTGCAGTCATCGCTTTATCCGGAGACGCGAGATCTTCGCTGATCTCAAGCTTCGACGTGCCGCAGAAGCGGACAATGAACTCTTCATTGCGTTTCAGGATGGCAGCAATGCTATCGCTCGACGGCTTCACGAGCAGCTCGACTTTTTTGCTCATCGGTACATTAACCTCAGCACGGATATTTCGAACCGCGCGGATCATATCCATCAGAAGCTCCATCTCCGCAACAGCCTCCGGCGCTTCCAGCGCTGAATCGTAAACCGGCCACGGAGCAAGTGTGATCGTCTCGCCTTCATGCGGCAAGTGTTGCCATATTTCCTCACTGATAAACGGCATGAACGGGTGAATGAGACGCTGAGTACGATCCAGTACGTATGCAAGTACGGATTGCGTCGCGCGCTTCGCTTCCGCATCTTGTCCGTTCAGGTTCAGCTTCGCGAATTCGATATACCAGTCGCACAGATCATCCCAGATAAAGTTGTACAACACACGGCCGGTTTCGCCAAAATCATAGCTGTCAATCAGACGCGTTACGTCTGCAACCGCAGCATTCAGACGGTGAAGAATCCAGCGATCTGCCGTACCCAGCTTCACATTGATGTCAATGTCAGCTGCTGTTACGCCTTCAAGGTTCATGAGTGCGAAGCGCGAAGCGTTCCAGATCTTGTTCGCGAAGTTGCGCGCTTGCTCAACGCGCTCCCAGCGGAAACGCAGATCCTGCCCCGGCGTGCTGCTCGTCGAAATCATGAATCGCATCGCATCAGCGCCGTAATTCTCGATCACTTCAAGCGGATCGACGCCGTTGCCGAGCGATTTGGACATTTTCTTGCCGTTCTCGTCTCGAACGAGGCCGTGCATGAGAACATCCTTGAACGGCATCTCACCTGTGAACTCAAGACCCGTGAAGATCATGCGGGCAACCCAGAAGTAGATGATATCATAACCCGTTACTAGAACATTCGTCGGGTAGTAGCGTTTTAGGTCGTCAGACTGTTCCGGCCAGCCAAGCGTCGAGAACGGCCAGAGCGCCGAGCTGAACCAAGTGTCGAGTACGTCTTCGTCTTGACGAAGTGACTCGTTGCCACATGCGCAGGATGTTGGCTCTTCGTGCGCAACATGCATCGCGCCGCAAGAGTCGCAGTACCAAGCCGGAATGCGGTGGCCCCACCACAATTGGCGGGAAATACACCAGTCGCGAACATTTTCGATCCATTGCAGATAGATTTTCTCGAAGCGATCCGGAACGAAGTTAACGCCTTTTCCGGCGTTCTGCGCTTCAATCGCAGCTTCGGCGAGCGGTTTCATCTCTACGAACCATTGCGTTGACAAATATGGCTCAACAACCGCGCCGCTGCGCTCGCTGTGACCAACTTGGTGAACGTGATCTTCGATCTTGATGCATACGCCGAGTTCTTGCAGATCTGCAACGATGCGCTTACGGCAGTCCGCACGGTCGATGCCGTTGTACGGGCCAGCTTCTGCATTCATCGTACCGCTCTCGTCCATCACAACAATCTGCGGCAGGTTGTGGCGAAGACCAACTTCGAAGTCGTTCGGGTCATGAGCTGGCGTAATCTTCACCGCGCCGGAACCGAATTCTTTCTCCACATATTCGTCAGCAATAATCGGAATCTCTCTGCCGATGATAGGCAGAACGATCAATTCGCCGATCAGGTGCTTGTAACGCTCATCTTCTGGATGTACAGCAACCGCTGTATCGCCGAGCATCGTCTCTGGACGGGTCGTCGCAACGGTAATAAAGCCAGATCCGTTCTTCAGCGGATATTGCAAGTGGTACAGATGGCCGTTCACTTCTTTATGCTCAACCTCGATATCGGACAATGCGGTGCGCGCAGCCGGATCCCAGTTAATGATTTTTTTGCCGCGGTAGATGAGGCCCTTCTCGTAGAGGCGAACGAATACTTCGCGTACCGCTGCGGACAGCCCTTCATCCAGTGTAAAACGTTCGCGCGAGTAGTCGAGCGAGAATCCCATCTTCGCCCATTGCTCACGGATCGTCTCATTGTAGAGCTCTTTCCATTCCCATACTTTATCGAGGAATTTCTCACGACCGAGGTCGTAACGGGATACGCCTTCCTCGCGTAGCTTCTGCTCAACCTTTGTCTGCGTCGCAATACCTGCATGGTCACTGCCTGGCAGCCACAGAGCGTCATAGCCTTGCATCCGCTTCGTACGGATCAGAATATCCTGCAGCGTAAAATCGAGCGCATGCCCGATATGCAGCATACCCGTTACGTTCGGAGGAGGAATTACAATCGTATACGCTTCTGCATCTGGACGCTTGCCAGCTTCAAAAAATTTGCCCTCCATCCAATACGGATACCATTTGGATTCGGCAGCCTTCGGATCATACGTCGTCGGCATCTCAGTCATTGCTTGTTTCTGTGACATCACTATTCCTCGCTTCCAATGTATTTCAAAAACGTAATAAACTGGTTAAACGCAAAAAAAACCTATCGCCCTTAATAGCAAAGGACGAAAGGTTCTAGCTTCCGCGGTACCACCTTTGTTCCGAACAAGCCAATAACGGCTTCATTCGACAACTTGATAACAGGTAACGGCTGCAGCCGGCTTGAACTAACGGTTAGCACCGTTTCATTCCAGCAACTCCGGGGCGACCTGTCGCAGTTCATTGCCTGCAGAACCTCTCAGCGTATTGGTTCCGCTCTCTGAAGGCATTCCTGTTACTCTTCCCCATCAACGTTATTATAATAAGAGTATAACCCTATTTTTTCTATCATACACGTTATTATTTGCCCGCGTCAATCCCACAGCCGCCCACACATCCAGAGTTTTGGGAACAACAGGAAAAAAGCCTCTTGAAAAGGTCTGATAGCAGTCCTCTTCGAAAGGCTTATTTGCATCCATGCGTGCATTATGGAATATATAGTACTTGGCCCTCGCTCACGCTCTGATCCGACAGCCGATTATAGAGTGCAATCTCGCGTGGCTGCAGCTGGTATCGACCTGCGATGACGTCAAGCGTCTCCTCGCGCTGCACGATACAGATACGAACCTTGCGGAAGGACTGATCCTCGCCGGAACGGCTGAAGAACAGGTTCTTCCATTCGATGTCATCTCCGCTCGACTTGCGCGCTTCCTTCGCTGCCTCTTCAGCCGATTGTTCCGCAGCCGCCCTTGCTTCCTGCTCCCTGCGGCTCGATTGCAGCAACGACCGGAAGCCGACGTTAGGCTGTGCAGCCTCCGCTTCTTCCTCAGCCGGCTTGCCCCCGACTGCGACTTTCAATTTACGCGCTGATTCCGCTTCGAAAGCCGAGATATCGCCAAATTGCTGCGCAGCCGGCGCATCTGCGTTAGCAGCGCCTTGCTGGCGTATCTTGGACTCGCGCTCTGCTGCATCAGCAAGAAACGGATTCTCCGCAGGAGGTCCAGCTAGAGCTGCCTCGATTGCTTCGTCCGACACTTCCGGCTCTGCTGCCTGAAGCGCTGCTTCTGCTTCCCGAGCTTCCGCATTGCGAGCTTCCGCTTCCAGCTGCCGCAGCCTCTCGATTGCAGCCGCGCGAGCGATCTCCTCTTGTTCGAAGGCCGCCTGCGCCGCTTGAGCCGCCGCATCACGATTGAACGCATCATTGTAGGCTTGCGGGTTGCTCGCTGTCTCCCAACCTTCGTTACGGATGGCCTGCGGCTCCGCATAACCTGTCTGCTGCTCGAACAATGATTCGTAATTCGGCACCTCTACCGGATCTCGCTTATGCACGACCGTAAAAGGCTCTTCCCGCTGCCACTCTTCCTGAGGGCTTGACTGGCCTAGCTCAATTCCTCTCAGCGACAGCACTCCCGTAATGTTGAGCGTTCGCGTTGACAGCAGGTCAACGTCGAAGTTATCAATCTCTACGGAGATGTCATCGAGCCGATGAATGCGATTCATAGGAAGCGTAATTTCGACAGGAATCCAGTGTTCCAATGACTGTTCAGCTAAAGGCTCATCCTGAGCGCGGTACACGCCGGTCAGGAGCAAATGTCCTTTTAACAACACCTGCTCGTCTTGCTGAACGATCCCGATACGAGGGACAAGCTCAATTTCTTCCAGCTCATCGATCGCCGCTACTTCATCAGGCAAATGAACCCGTTCATAAATGTCAAATCGTAAACCGTTTGACTGACTGGGCACGGTTGTCGTCCTCCTTTCCCCTCTCACCAAAGCTTGGTTACAGCTTTCTTCCCTATTTATCTATATGGCAAGGGCAGGGTAGGCATGACTACGATTTTCACAGTATTGCGTAGCGTTCGCGCACTTCTCGAAACCATTCAGGCTCATCCGCACGCACCGTCATATCTTCACCGCTCCACGGATGGACGAACGTCAATTGCTCGCCCCGCAGCGCTTGGTGGCGAAGCTTGGCATCGCTGCCGCCGTACAACGTATCGCCAACGAGCGGATGACCGAGATGGCTCATATGAACGCGAATTTGATGCGTTCTGCCGGTCTCTAGCCACAAGCGCACGAGGGTAGCGCGGCTATAGGAGGCGATTGTCTCGTAATGCGTGATCGCATGATCCCCGGCTGGGGACACGCGTCTGCGGGCACGATGATGGCGGTCTTTGCCAATCGGCGCATCAATTGTCCCTGCAGGCTTGCGAAGCACGCCTTGCACGAGGGCGACATATTGCCTTCCGATTGCCTTCTCGCGCATCGCCTCATCCAGGTGCAGCTGCGCCAGCTCATTGCGCGCATAGAGCACCGGTCCGGCTGTATCATCGTCCAGCCGATGGATATGCTTCGCAAGCTGAAGATCGCCCCGCTCGATTCCCGCGAGTGCGGCCTCCTCATCGAGCGTTCCGCGCTGGCCAGGCGCATTCGGATGAACCGGCATGCCAGCCGGCTTGTCCATGACGAGGCACCAGTCGTCTTGATAGAGAACTTGTGCGCGCACTTTGAAGGACCGCTCGGCAGCCGATTCCTCGCGCTGCTGCAGCGCCATCCGATATACCGCATCCTTCGCGGGATCAGCCGGAACAAAGGTGCGAAGCCGAATTGTGCCCCCGTCCATTTGGATGCCGCCAACCGAGAAGAGGCGATTCACATAACGCTCCGGAAACAAACCAAGGGCCAGCAGCCATTGCCGCACATGGTGCGGATGGCTCCCGGCCTCTATCTGCTGAACGGAAGCATGTGCTGCCCGGCTCGCCAGCGCGTCTGCTGACAAGCTGAGCCACTCCCCGTTACGTTCATATTTTAACAAGTTATGCTTATTATCCACGACTCTCAGCTCCTATTAGAGACGGCGAAGCGCCTCATCGTGTGCTTCAATCGTTGCATCAATTGCCGCTTCGTCATGCACGCCAGAGACGAACATGCCTTCGAACTGGGACGGAGCAATGCTTACGCCGAGATCCAGCATCGAGGCAAAATAGGCTCTGAACCGATCCAGATCTGCAGTCTTTGCCGTGTCGTAATTGATGACATGCTTCTCGGTGAAGAACGGGCAAACCATGGAGCCAACACGGTTAATCGTTGCAGGTACGCCGTGCTTCGCTGCATTCGCCTCGAAGCCGCGCTGCAAGCGAACGCTCAGCCGCTCAAGCTGCTCATAGGTTTGCGGTGTAAGAAGGCTCAGCGTTGTATAGCCAGCAGCCATCGCTAGCGGGTTGCCGGACAATGTGCCCGCTTGATAGATCGGGCCGCTCGGCGCCATCATCTCCATAATCTCACGTTTACCGCCGTATGCGCCGACTGGCAGACCGCCACCGATAACTTTGCCCAGGCAAGTCAGATCCGGTGTAATGCCGTACAAGCCTTGCGCGCAGTTGTAATGAACGCGGAAGCCTGTCATGACTTCGTCGAAGATAAGCAAGCTGCCATATTGCGTCGTAATGTCTCTCAGCCCTTGCAGGAAGCCAGGCAGCGGCGGAACAACGCCCATGTTGCCGGCAACCGGCTCCACGATAATACAAGCGAGCTGCTCGCCGTATTGCTCGAAAGCCAGCTTTACAGAATTCAGATCGTTATAAGGAACGGTAATCGTATGCGTCGCTACACTCTCTGGCACGCCAGGGCTATCTGGCAAGCCAAGCGTTGCTACGCCGGAGCCTGCCTTGATGAGCAAGCTGTCCGCATGACCGTGGTACGAGCCTTCGAATTTCAGAATCTTGCTGCGCTTCGTATAGCCGCGTGCAAGACGCAGTGCGCTCATCGTCGCTTCCGTGCCGGAGTTTACCATACGAACAACTTCAACGGATGGAACGCGATCGCAGACAAGCTCTGCCATCTGTGTCTCAAGCTCAGTCGGAGCGCCGAAGCTTGTCCCTTTCTCCGCTGTCTTCTTGATCACTTCAATAACCTCAGGATGAGCATGGCCCATAATGAGCGGTCCCCACGAGCCGACATAGTCGATATAGTTGTTGCCATCGATGTCGTATACGCGATAGCCTTCGCCGCGCTCCATATATACCGGCGTTAGTCCAACCGATTTGAAAGCGCGAACCGGAGAGTTAACGCCGCCTGGAATAACCGTCTTCGCTTTGGCGAAAGCAGCTTTGGAACGATCATCCGACCTTTTCTGACTCTTAACGTTCATTTGTGACACCTGCCTGTTAATTAGTGACAATCTTGTGGTACACTTCTGATGAGATCGTACAGGCCGCTTGACTCTAAAAAGCCTGGTAATTCAGATGGAGAGGCTGATTGCATTGATCGAACTATTGAAGAACGTACAGCTATTTGAAAGCTTGAGCGATGAACAGCTCCATCATATTTTGTCGATTGCCAATAAACAATCATTTCCTGCCGGAACCGTGCTGTTTCAGGAAAATGATCACGGTTCAGCTTTCTATATCCTGTTAAAAGGTTCTGTGAAAATTTATACGCGCAGTACTTCCGGTGAAGAAAAGGTGCTTTCTCTCATCCAATCCGGCGAAAGCTTCGGCGAATTGTCGCTTCTTGACGGCAGGCCTCGCTCGGCTTCCGCACAGACGCTAGAATCGACGACAATCCTCGTCATCGCTGGCAAAGCGTTCAATGACCTGCTCCGCAGTCAGTTTGAGATTACCCGTCAAATCATGGCTGAGCTATGCCGCAGACTGCGTGACACGAATCAGCATGTCTACGACCTAACCTTCGTTGATGCCCGCACCCGCGTGCTCAAGAACGTCATTCTTCTCGCGAACCGCCATGGCTCGCGTTCAGGTAACCTCATCACCATAAGAGTTGCGCTGAACTACGACGAGCTCGCCCAGATGGCTGGCGTCACGAAGCAAGCATTATCCCAGGTGCTTCGCGATCTCGAAGACCGCAATATCCTGAGGTTCGGCCTCAATGAATATAAGCTCGACCTCGCGCGCCTGAACGGTTAATCCGTTCAGGCTTTTTTACGCCTAGGCCTGCCTCCATGCCTAATTATTCTCCGCGCAGCCAGCGTGCCACATCAAGCGCATGATATGTAATAATGATATCCGCCCCCGCGCGTTTCATGCCCGTTAGTGTCTCCAGCACAATCGCACGCTCATCAATCCAGCCGTTAGCAGCCGCAGCTTTCACCATCGAATATTCCGCACTAACATTATAAGCAACAACCGGCAAGTCAAACGTTTCCTTCAGCATCCGAACAACATCGAGATAAGCAAGCGCTGGCTTCACCATCAGCATGTCCGCGCCTTCGATGATGTCCGCCTCTGCTTCGCGAAGCGCTTCACGTGCGTTTGCCGGGTCCATCTGATAGGTCTTGCGATCGCCGAACTGCGGTGCGGAGTGGGCCGCATCACGGAAAGGTCCATAGAATGCAGAGGCATATTTAACGGAGTACGACATTATTGGCACGGACTCAAAGCCTGCCGCATCCAATCCTTCACGGATTGCGCTAACGAAGCCATCCATCATGTTGGAAGGCGCGATAATATCTGCGCCGGCTTCCGCTTGCGAGACAGCTGTCTTCACGAGCAGCTCGAGCGAAGAATCGTTGTCTACGACCGCATTCCCTGTACGAGGATCGTGGTGGATCATGCCGCAATGGCCATGATCGGTAAATTGGCAAAGGCAAGTGTCTGCAACAACGAGCAGCTGAGGCGCCCATTCTTTGATCGCACGCGTTGCCTCTTGCACGATTCCATTATGATCGTATGCCGATGTGCCGACCGCATCCTTCGTTGCAGGAACACCGAACAGCAGAATCGCTTTCACACCGCTAGCGACTACATTATCGATCTCTTGCTTGAGCAAATCCATCGACAGATGATAGACACCCGGCATCGAAGCGATCTCTTCTTTGATCCCTGTGCCGACTGTAACGAACAGCGGATAGATCAAATCATCCACCGTCAATTGTGTTTCGCGCACCAAGCTGCGTAATCCAGCGCTTCCGCGCAATCTGCGATTTCTCGTAATTGGAAATGCCATGTTAGTATGCTCCCTTCAGCTTGCGATTCGTAGCAATCGCCTCAATAAGTCCGTCTATCGTAGCCTCTTCAGGCTGAATCGTTACTTTAAGACCTGCCTCAGCAGCAGTTTGCGCCGTCACAGGACCGATACATGCTATATCTACGCCTTGCAGCAGCTCTACAGGCTGTTCTACGCCCATACGCCGCAGCACTTCGAGTAAATTCGTTACCGTCGAGGAGCTTGCGAATGTAATTACATCCACTTTGCCCGTCTGGAGCAGCTCAAGCGTCTCTTCGTCTTGATCATCCGCAAGCACCGTTTCGTACACGTCGATCTCGACAGGCTTAAGCCCTCTTGCCTTCAGCTCACGCGGCAATACTTCCCGAGCGAGATCGCCCCGAGGCAGAAGTACGCGCTGGCCTTCTATGAGATATTCGGACAAGCTATCAAGCAGATCCTCTGCTTGGAACTTTACAGGCAGCACATCGACCAACATGCCGCGCTTCTCCAGCGCTTCTGCCGTCTTCGGGCCGACCGCGGCAATGCGCGCGCGGTGGAACCGGCGAATATCAATGCGCAGCTTGCTCAGCCAGCTGAAGAAATAATCGACACCGTTGACGCTCGTGAACATGAGCCACTCGTACTGCTCCGAAGCTTGCAGCGCAGCCGTAAGCTCTGCCACCGCCTCATCTCCTGCAGGCTCCCTTGTCTCAATAACCGGGAATTCGCATGGCTCGCCGCCAAGCTCCTCAATCTGCTCGACAAGGTCGCTGCTCTGCGCTCTCGCGCGAGTCACAAGCACGCGCGTGCCGAATAACGGCTTGCGCTCGTACCACATCAGCTTCTCGCGCTGGCGCACAACATCGCCGACGACGATGACCGCTGGCGGCTTGAAGCCCGCCGCTTCCACGATCGCTTCAATCGTCTCAAGCGTCCCTGTTACGGTCCGCTGCTCCACACGCGTGCCCCAGCGAATTAGTGCCACAGGCGTATCCGCAGGCTTGCCATTCTTGATAAGCTGCTCTGCGATGTAGCCGATTTTCGCAACGCCCATCAGGAATACCAGTGTGCCCGTCGCAAGGGTTACTTTGTCCCAATGAATGGAATGATCAAGCTTGTCCGGACTTTCATGCCCGGTAATGATAGAGAAAGATGATGCCAAATCACGATGCGTAACCGGGATGCCCGCATAAGCAGGAACGGCGATCGCTGATGTAATGCCAGGCACGATCTCGAATTCGATGTCATTCTTCACCAGCAGCTCTGCCTCTTCGCCGACGCGTCCGAAGACACTTGGATCGCCGCCCTTCAGACGAGTAACGATCTTCCCTTGCAAAGCGAGATCCACAAGCAATTGATTAATCTCTTCTTGTTTCATCGTATGGCGATCCGGGAGCTTGCCGACGTAGATCTTCTCGGCTCCCGGCTTCAGAAACTTCAACAACCGCGGACTTGCGAGCCTATCATAGACGATGACATCACAAGATGCTATACATTCTCTTCCCCGAATCGTGATGAGCTTTGGATCGCCAGGACCCGCTCCTACGAGATAGACCTTCCCCTTGCCGTTTCTCTGTAGCACAGTCGCTCATCCCCTAACTTCTGCTAATATACGGTCTGCTCCTCTTGCTTTAAGCAGTTCTGCGACTTCAATGCCGAGCGCAACTGGATCATTTCCTTGCAAAGTTTCTTTCAGTAGCACGCTGCCGTCTGCAGAGCCAACGATACCCGTCAGTTCCAGCAGTGCGGAGCCACCCTCTGCTTCTCCAACGATTGTCGCGTGCGCGCCAATCGGGATTTGGCAGCCGCCGTTCAGCGCGCCAAGGAAGCTGCGCTCCGCTGACACAGTAGTCGCTGTCTGCGGATCATTCAGCAGCGCAAGCAGCTCGCGCACCTGCGCGTCATCCTCGCGGCACTCAATGCCGAGTGCGCCTTGACCAACCGCCGGAACGCACAGTTCTTCCGAGAGGTAGGACGAAATCTTCCCGTCCCAGCTCATTCGGTGCAAGCCTGCTGCTGCAAGCACAATGGCATCAAAACCTTCTGTTTCGAGCTTCTTGATGCGGGAATCTATATTGCCGCGAATCGACTCGATCTGCAAGTCAGGGCGCGCATTCTTCAATTGGCTGGAGCGGCGCAGGCTGCTCGTGCCCACCTTAGCGCCTTGCGGCAACTCTTCAAGCGACTGGCCATTCGCTGTGATCAAGCAATCACGCGGATCGACCCGTTTCGGAACAGCGCCGTTCATAAGACCTTCCGGCAGCTCGTATGGCATATCCTTCATGCTGTGAACGGCAAGATCGATCTCTTGATCGAACAGCGCCTGCTCGATTTCCTTCACGAATAGACCTTTACCGCCGACTTTGGACAACGTTACGTCGAGAATGCGGTCACCCTTCGTCACAATTTTGCGAATTTCAAAATCATATGGAAGCCCTTGCTCCACACAAATGGCTTTCAGCTGATCAATGACTTGGCCCGTTTGCGTTAAGGCAAGTGCGCTTTGACGTGTTCCGACAACGATCACGCGGCGTCCATCTACGATATAAGGCATATTATTGTCTCCTCTCGGCTGCCTGCTGCAGCCTGCTCATCCACTCATCTATTGGTTCATTGCGATCATATTCAATCCCAGGATCAGAAAACTCTTCCGCTGCCCGGCGCAATAAGATCGTCCTTGCTCTTTCGTCAGTCACTTCACCTTGCACATGCTCACGCAGCAGACGAAGCCGCTCGACAATTGCCTTGTAATCTGCACCATACTGCTTCGCTAGCTGTGTCTTCAGTAAGCTTGTCAACGCCGGACTAGCTCCGCCTGTCGTCACCGTAATCAACAGTTCGCCTTGTCTGATAGCAGATGGCGTAATGAAGTGACCGGATTCACCAGAATCAGCGACATTCACGAGCGCCCCGCGGCTCTCGCCATATGCGGCTATGGCCCTATTCACTTCCCGCGAGTCCGTAGCTGCGAATAGAAGAAAAGCCCCGTGCAGGTCTTGTTCTTTGTATTCCCGTTGCACAAGGCCGATACACCCGCTATCCGCGAGCACTTTCAGCTCTTCAGTTATATGGGGCGCGATGACGATAACCTCGTCTGCCCCGCCGTCTAATAGGCCTCGAACCTTACGCTGTGCAACTGCGCCTCCGCCGACGACGACGCAGCGCCGTCCTTGAAGCTTCACCATCATCGGATAATAATCGCTCATCTTCCCGGCGATGCGCTCCTTTCACTGACACAGACGCCAACTTACTTGCGCCTATGACCAGCTATGAAAATTCGAAGCCTCATTCATAAATACATTAAGCAGGAGAACCGCGTAGCTGATGAGATTGAATCTCGCAAACTTCCGTCCTGCGCCGTCAAACCATTGATGCTTCATCACATTCCAAATATAGAGCGCAAGCGCTACGAACGATGTCAGCACTTTCGGATCAAGAAGCAAGCTGTAACGGCCTTCAACCAGAATGGATGCTACTGCTACCGCAAGCGACAGCATGAGCAGCGGCGTACCAATCAGCGACACCCGGAACATGAACCGATCCGCTGCATCGAGGCTCGGCATCCGCTGCATCTGCTTTGTCCACTGCTTACCCTTCAGCCTTCTGAACAAGAATAGGTACATTCCTGAGAAAATCGCGCTCACCGTAAACGCCGTATACGCTAGAATCATCAGAATAACGTGAAGAATAAGCATATGATGCGCCAGCTCCCACCTCTCCATGGAAGCGCCGGAGCTGATGCCGAATAAGTTGATCGTCAATACGGCAAATCCGATGACATTGACGAATAACACGATAAGCTCCATTCGAAAAAAACGGCTCATCACCAAAGAAACTGTGATAAGCAGCCAAGAGAAGAGGAGCAAATATTCAAACAATGACATAAAAGTCATGTCCAGGTGCGAAATAATTCGATGAACGATGAAGCCAGTCTGCAGCACCCAGACGAAAATAAGCAGCCCTGTTCCCAATTGTTTCGCTTGCCGATTTCGGTTAGCGAAATCGGAGAAGTAAAACAGAAGGCTCAGGGCATAGACGTACAGCATTCCATCAAATAACCAGTTTTGGGTAACCATATGCGCCTCCGCAAACGTTGAACAACTTATCTTGTAATCGCCGCAATTGCGCCCGCGCCAAGCGTAGGCAGCATATCTTTGGCAGCAGATTTGACTTCGCTTGGCACGGCAGCCTTCTGCTGCATTGCTTTGTTCTCGGTTTGTTCTAGCGTTTCTTCAAGTGCGAATAATTTCACGAACAGGTCCATCGCTTCGTCAGCCTTCTTCTCGCCGGCCATCTCTTTAATGCGAAGGATAGGGTCATGCATCATTTGGTTCACGATGCTCTTAGTTAGCTTATGAATGATCTTAAGTTCCCGCTCGCCAAGATCTGGCAGCTTGTTCGCCAAGCTATCCATCGTCTCGGAGTGAATATCTGCGGCTTTGGTCTGCAGCGCCCGAATGAGCGGTGCAACGCCTAGCGTCTTATACCAACTGCGGTAAGCTTCAAGTTCTGCTTGGATAAGCACATCAATCTTGGCAGCCTCAGCACGGCGCTGCTCCATATTGCTCTCGACGATCCCTTCAAGATCATCGATGTCATACAGGAATACGTTGTCGACCGACGCAATCGCCGGATCGAGGTCACGCGGAACTGCGATATCGATCATGAACAGCGGACGCGACTTGCGCTTATGCATCGCTGCAGCCACTTGTTCACGCATAATAACGTATCCGTCAGAACCTGTGGAACTAATCACAATATCGGTCTCGTGCAAACGCGCAATCGCGTCTGCCATTGAGAGAGGCGTTCCGTTGAACTTATCTGCAAGCTGCACTGCACGATCATAGGTCCGGTTTACTACAAAGACGCGGCTAGCACCGTTCGCATATAGATGCTTCGCAGTTAGCTCGCTCATCTTCCCGGCGCCAACAATCATAATCGTCTTCCCGCTAAATTGACCGAAAATCCGTTTGCCAAGCTCGACAGCCGCATAGCTGACAGATACCGCTGCTTCACCGATAGCCGTATCGGAGTGCGCCTTCTTCGCAAGCGTAACGGCTTGCTTGAAGAGCGAGTTGAACAGCGTACCTGTTGTCTTGTATTCTTGCGCAAGCGCAAACGCGCTCTTAATTTGACCTAAAATTTGCGTCTCCCCAATAACCATGGAATCGAGACCGCACGTAACACGGAACAGATGATCGATCGCTTTTTCATCTTCATACATATATAAGTCCGAGGTAAATTGCTGTCTCGGCGTATTAAACCATTTCTCCATAAATGTGCGAATGTAATGACCGCAAAGCGTAGGTCGATCAACAACAGCATACAACTCTGTCCGGTTACAGGTCGCTACGATGACACATTCCATAATGCTCTTCGTTTGTTTCAGCTGCTTCAAAGCATCTGGCAAATCTCGCTCGGAGAATGTAAAGCGTTCCCTGACTTCAACGGGAGCTGTCCGATAATTCAACCCGACCACGATAATGTGCATGCGCGTTCACCTGCCCTTCGACATCATTTTTCATCATTTAGTATAGCACAGGAAGGCAAGCTATACCCCTGCAATTATGAAAATTATTTGAAAATCACACTTGTTTCAGTCGTGGACCCCAGAAGCCTTACTTCAGCTTCCTTCATCTCCAACATATCATATAAATTCGTCCGAATCTGTATCCATATTTCGAAACTTGAATGAAAAAATACTTCCTTCTAATCGCCGCTAAGCGAATAAAAGAAAGTATTTGTTGGACTGCTTATTTAAATAATAATGCTACACAAGCTCAACTTGCTTCATGTCAGCTTCAACCACTTGTAGCTCACCCATACCGCGAACAAGCTTCTTAGCGTGCATTACTTTTGGTTTCAATACAGACATCATGTAGTCGATCGCGAGTTGCGGATCAACTGTTTCTCCACATGTATAACAATCAAGAGCAGCGAACCCTCTCTCAGGATACGTGTGAATGGAAAGATGACTCTCCGACAGCAATACGAGCACAGTTGCACCTTGTGGTTCAAATTGTTGTGCCTGCACCGAAAGTACGGTGGCACCGCATGCTTCCGCAGCTTCTACCATTTGGGCTTGTAAAAATTCCGCGTTGTTGAGCTTGTCAAAATCTACACCCCAAGTATCAACAGCAACGTGTCTTCCGAAAGTTGAGTATTCCATCTCTCGGTTCCCCCTTCCTAGGAATAAAATGTTTTGTAATTTCATCCGCTAGGACCTACGTCATTCACTGCCCGAGGGACTTTCCGCTCGCAACATTACCATGTCCTGAGTGAATCCTGGTTCCTAATTGTCATTGCAACGAAAATAAAAATAACATCTATCGCCCAGAAATGCAACAGTTTTTTTTGGCATAAATTTATTGGACCATGCTGCGAAAATTCCACTTTTCAACGTATGTTTGAATTGAATCGTTGGTGTGCGCCCTCGCTCGTCCATTCGCAATAAAAAAAGCCGCATTTCTGCGGCTCTTTCACACTTATATTGTTGAATTATTAAGCTTCTAGCTTAAACAAATTACGGGAATGCTGGGCTAAACGCTCATCGATAATAGCAATTTGCTCTTTGTCTTTGCATTGATTTCGCAAATCAAGCAACTGGTTAATCGCACCGCGTACGACTTCAATCTCTTGCTCAACGTCCATAATGCGAAACGCTGCTTCGAGCTGGCCAACCGTGTCTTTGAATTCAAAGACGACTCTTGATTCACCGCCGCGAATTTCGACAATTTTGCGAACGGTGCCTTCGGTATAATGATAGGTCATCGTATAGTTCGGATAAATGCGGTTTACAGTTGCATCGCCGCGGAATACGGATACCGCTTTGCGCATAGCGTTCGTTAGTTTCGGATGCATGATGCGGCATGTGAGTGCACATACGAATTGATCATTCTCACGCTCGAATGTAAGGCGGACTTCTTCTTGTCCTGCGTCGTCTTCGAGAACCACCTCGTGATTGCCGTTTTCCAGTACCCGCACCTGTTGTTTAATGTGCTGGTCTTCAAAAAACCGGACAAATCCCGCCATCTCTTCAGCCGTTAATTGCAGAGAAGCATTGACATATTCTGTGGCTATCCGCTGAGCCATAAAAATCTCCTCAATTCTTTAAAGTAACGCATTTGTAAATCTTCTTGCTTACCTATATTATACCTGATCGAAAAGCTTTATTCCTGTCGGCCAGCCGCGATATTCTCGCATATTTCTGAATAATCATGGAGATTTTACGAAGAGTCACCGCTTTTATGCGTTATCCTCACTTTTCGAGTGAAACTTCTGCTGTTTCTTCCGCTTCTTCCGCTTCTGCTTTCGTTTCCTCAATGGTTTCATTGATCAATTCCCAAAGCTCATCGCGGCCAAGGCCTGTCTCTGAGGAGAAGAGCACATGCCGGTCAGCAGGATGGAAGCTGAGCGCAGTCTTAATCATCTTCACATGCTTATCCCACTTGCTCTTCGGGATCTTGTCCGCCTTCGTCGTTACAACGCAAACGGGAATTTCGTAATGCTTCAGCCAATCGTACATGAGAATGTCGTCCTTCGACGGCTCATGCCGGATATCAATGATGAGCAGCACCATGCGAAGCGGCTCGCGGTCGTTCAAGAACGTCTCGATCATTGTTCCGAATTGTTGACGCTGTACCTTGGATACTTTTGCATAGCCGTAGCCTGGAAAATCGACAAGATAGACGCTTTCGTTCACACGGTAGTAGTTGAGCTGCTGCGTCTTGCCCGGCTGCGCGCTCGTTCGCGCCAGCCCCTTGCGGTTGATCATCTTATTAATAAGCGATGATTTGCCGACATTGGAACGCCCTGCCAGAGCGAACTCCGGCAAGGCATCCACAGGGTATTGATCGGGTCTTACGGCACTGATGACGAATTCTACGTTAGTAATTTTCACTTTAAGTAACCTGCTTTCTTAATGCGTTTCCACCGGCGACTCTGCCTTCGCTGCATGAAGCGCGTGTCTAAGCACTTCGTCCATGGAGCTGACAGGGATAAACTCCAGATCGTCCTTTACGCTGTCCGGGATGTCGCGCAGATCACGCTCATTCTCCTTCGGCATTAGCACTTTCCGAATCCCAGCGCGGTGCGCCGCGAGCGATTTCTCCTTCAGCCCGCCAATCGGAAGCACGCGCCCGCGAAGCGTAATCTCGCCGGTCATCGCGACTTCTTTATTCACATATCGATTGGTTAAGGCTGAGATTAGCGCCGTCGCCATTGTGATGCCTGCGGACGGACCGTCCTTCGGAATCGCGCCTTCCGGAATATGAATATGAATATCGTTCTTCTCATGGAATTTCGGATCGATTCCGAGCTCCTCTGCACGTGAACGCGTATAGCTGAACGCTGCCTGTGCAGACTCCTTCATAACGTCGCCGAGCTTGCCGGTTAACGTCAGCTTGCCGCTGCCTGGCAGCACGGTCACCTCGATGACAAGCGTGTCGCCGCCTACCTCAGTCCAGGCGAGGCCAGTAACCGCCCCGATCTGATCCTCCGCTTCCGCCATGCCATAGCGGAACTTCGCTGGTCCAAGCCATTCCTTCACTTTCGCAGCATCGACCTCGATCAACTTCGTATCCGTCTCGGTTACGATCGCCTTCGCTGCTTTACGGCAAATCGCTGCGATCTGCTGCTCCAAGTTCCGAACGCCGGATTCCCGCGTATACTCACGGATGACTTGCAATAGGCTGTCTTCGCCAATCATCAGCTGCTCATCCGTTAGGCCGTGCTCGCGTTTCTGCTTCGGCAGCAAATATCGGTTAGCGATCTGCTGCTTCTCAAGCTCGGTATAGCCTGGAATATAGAGTACTTCCATCCGGTCAAGCAGCGGTCTCGGAATATTATGAATCGCATTCGCCGTCGTCACGAACATGACATTCGACAGATCAAACGGAACTTCGATGAAATGGTCGCTGAACGTGCTGTTCTGCTCCGGATCAAGCACTTCGAGCAGAGCCGACGCCGGATCGCCGCGGAAGTCCATCGCCATCTTATCAATCTCATCCAGCAGGAATACCGGATTGAGCGAGCCCGCCGACTTCATGCCTTGAATAATACGACCCGGCATTGCGCCGACGTATGTACGGCGATGACCGCGAATCTCAGCTTCATCCCTTACGCCGCCGAGCGAGATGCGAACGAATTCGCGATTCAGCGACTTTGCAATGGAGCGAGCAATGGAGGTTTTACCGACACCGGGAGGGCCAACCAAGCAGAGAATCGGGCCTTTCAGCTTCTTCACCAGCTGTTGGACCGCCAGATACTCAAGCACGCGCTCCTTCGGTTTCTCCAATCCATAATGATCTTCATTCAAGATGCCTTCCGCCCGGTTCACGTCGAGGTCATCTTCGGTCCTCTTGTTCCAAGGCAAGGAGAGTAGCCAATCAATATAATTGCGGATGACACCGCCTTCTGCCGAAGTCGATGGCATCTTCTCGAGCCGGTCGATTTCCTTCTCGACCTTCTCCTTCACTTTCTCCGGAATGCCGGATTCGGCCATCTGCGTCCGAAGCTCTTCCGCTTCGCCTGCACGGCCTTCTTTCTCGCCAAGCTCCTTCTGAATCGCCTTCATCTGCTCGCGCAAATAGTATTCCTTCTGCGTCTTCTCCATCTGCTTCTTGACGCGCTGGCTGATTTTGCGTTCGAGCTCAAGCACTTCGCGTTCATTGTTCAGAATGTCGAGCAGGCGCTCCAGCCGCTCACGCACATCAATCGTCTCAAGGATATCCTGCTTATCCTTAATCTTGAGCGACAGATGACTAGAGATGACATCGGCAAGCCGTCCTGGCTCATCAATGTCAGATACGGCCGCAAGCGTCTCCGGCGTTACCTTCTTCGACAAGTTGATATAATGCTCGAACTGGTTCAGTACAGTCCGCATGAGCGCATCAATCTCCGGATCGGTCGACTCCGATTCTGGCAGTTCCTTGATCGACACTTCGTAGAACTCTTCATTCGGCACATAATCGACGATCTCGGCACGAACGACGCCCTCTACAAGCACGCGGATCGTACCGTTTGGCAGCTTGAGCATCTGTCGTACCCGCGCTACCGTGCCCACACGGAAAATATCTTCCTGTGTCGGCTCCTCAATATTCACTTCGGACTGCGAACATAACAGAATCATATGATCGTCCAGCATTGCGCGATCAAGCGCGCGTACTGATTTTTCCCTGCCCACATCTAAATGCAGCACCATGCTGGGGTATACAAGCAGCCCCCGTAGCGGCAGCAGGGGCAAGCGACGACCTTTCCATTTAGCAGGTCCCATTCCAGCACCTCCGTCTTAGAAGCTTACCTCTCGAACTTTACAGGCCAGGTGTGAATCGACCTAAAGTCTTAGAGCTTTTATCCATTTTATCACTGAGCGGAATCCGCCTGCAAATAGGGGAGGCTGCCCGCGATAAAAACATCCGCAGCCGGCGCCGGAATTGCAGCCGGAACATGCGATTCCTCTACCCCAAATACATGCTTGAACACTTCTTCAACATGGTCAACCGGAATCACTTGCACCCCTTGCAGGTCTGCAAAGATCGCCTGCCAGTTCTCCCGCGGAATGATAACTGTATCCGCTCCCGCTTGGAATGCCGCTTCCACCTTGGCTAGCACGCCGCCTACCGGCTTCACATTGCCGTGAATCCCCATCTCGCCTGTCATTGCAAGCTTATGGCTAATGGGAACGCCTCTGATAGCCGAAGCGATTGCAGTCGCCATCGCAATGCCTGCAGAAGGACCGTCAATCGGCGTACCGCCAGGAAAATTAATATGCAAATCGTAGTTTTCCGGCTTCATGCCCATCCGGCGCAGCACGGTGAGTACATTTTCAATCGAGCCCTTCGCCATGCTCTTGCGGCGAAGCGTCCTGCTGCTGCCTCCGCCAAGCTCTTCTTCATCGACGACACCCGTAATTGTATATACCCCTTTGCCTGCTCTTGCTCCAATCGCGCTTACTTCAATCTCAAGCAGCGTGCCCATATTCGGGCCATATACAGCCAGTCCGTTTACAAAGCCGATTTGAGGCGCAGCTGGCACTTTACGGTCCGGACGAGGCGGGATCTGGCTGCTGTTGACGACCCATTCGATATCCGCTGCCGAGATTGTATCGCGCTTCTCAGACAACGCTAGTCCTGCAGCCAGTTGAATAATATTGACGGCTTCGCGCCCGTTCGTCGCGTAGCGAGTAATCACGTCAATTGCTTCCTGTGATGGAGGCAAGCCAATCTTCTTCAGTGCATTAACGGCAATTTGCGAGATTTCATCCGGCAGCAACGGACGGAAGTAAATTTCCATGCACCTGGACCGCAGTGCAGGCGGAAGCTCCTGCGGCGAACGCGTTGTCGCGCCTACGAGCCGGAAGTCAGCCGGAAGCCCATTCTGAAAAATATCATGGATGTACATCGGAATACTGTTATCCTCGGAGTTGTAATAGGCGCTCTCGAGGTAGACTTTGCGGTCTTCAAGTACTTTTAACAATTTATTCATCTGAATCGGATGCAATTCACCAATTTCATCAATAAACAACATGCCGCCATGCGCCTTCGTTACAGCGCCCGGTTTCGGCTGCGGAATGCCTGCAACCCCCATGGCGCCAGCCCCTTGATAGATCGGGTCATGTACCGATCCGATGAGCGGATCTGCGATACCGCGCTCGTCAAAGCGAGCGGTCGTCGCATCAATCTCCGTAAACTTTGCTTCCTGCAGAAAAGGCGACGATGGATTCTTCTTCGCTTCTTCCAACACGACACGCGCAGCCGCTGTCTTACCAACGCCTGGCGGACCATAAATAATAACGTGCTGCGGATTCGCACTGCACATTGCCGCCTTCAGCGCTCGCAGTCCGTCCCTTTGCCCGACGATATCGTTAATCGTCTGAGGTCTCGTCTTCTCCGACAACGGCTTGGTGAGAGATACGGAACGCAGCTTACGCAGCTTATCCATCTCCTTGCGTGATTCGCGGTCAACCGCCGTCCGGTTCGTCTTCTGGTTACGCAATAGGTTCCAGAAATACAAACCGATAACAATAGCAAAAAACACTTGAATAAACATCAGAATCAAACTTAAGTTGCTCATAACGATTACTCCTCTCTAAAAAGAAAGAAACGGCGCTCTCGCCGCTTCCCCCAATAAAAAATCCGGCTGTATGGGGCTCATACTGTTCAGTATTGCCCCCCGCCGGATGGAATAATCGCGCTATTCACGTAAAGTTTACTGCTTATGCCGTTACTTGTGGACCAGGCAGGTGCTTTCGCCCCGGAATTTCTCCCGTTGCTTCGAACACACGCACGATCTCGTCAATTTCCTTCTTCAGCTCGGAGAGTAGCTCAGCCTCAGGCACCTTACGGATCATCTCCCCGTATCGGAACAGCATTCCTTCGCCGCGAGCTCCCGCGATGCCAATATCCGCCTCACGCGCCTCTCCTGGACCGTTAACGGCACAGCCAAGCACGGATACTTTAATCGGCACTTTAATCTTGCTAATATACTCTTCAACCTCATTAGCAATCGAGAACAGATCAATATCAAGGCGTCCGCATGTTGGGCAAGAGACGAGCGTCGCTGCATTCGTAATCAGACCGAATGTCTTCAGCAGCTCGCGCGCGACTTTCACTTCTTCAACAGGGTCGGCACTCAGACTGATCCGCACCGTGTTGCCGATGCCCATCGCCAGCAAAGCACCGATACCAGCGGAGCTCTTGATTGTGCCGGTATGAAGCGTGCCCGCTTCCGTAATGCCGAGGTGCAGCGGATATCGAATCACTTCTGCTGCCATCCGGTACGCTTCGATTGCCATCGGCACATCGGATGCCTTGAGCGACACAATAATGTCGTGGAAGTCGAGCTCTTCGAGAATGCCAATATGGAACAAGGCGCTCTCAACCATCGCCTCCGGCGTAGGATAGCCATACTTCTCGAGCAGGTGGTTCTCCAACGAGCCGGCATTTACACCGATCCGAATCGGAATGTTCTTCTCTTTACAAGCCTTGACGACCGCTTCGACTTTCTCCCGGCGGCCGATATTGCCCGGATTAATCCGCACTTTATCGACGCCGTTCTCAATTGCAGCCAGTGCCAAACGATAATCAAAATGAATGTCCGCAACGAGCGGAATATGAATGCGTTTCTTAATTTCCTTGATCGCCTCGGCAGCTTCCTTGTTATTGACCGTTACCCGGACAACTTGGCAGCCCGCCTCTTCCAAGCGCAAAATCTCAGCGACAGTCGCTTCAACATCTGCTGTCTTGGTCGTACACATACTTTGAATAATGACTTCATCGCTGCCGCCAATTGTGAGCGGTCCGACCTTGACCGGCACCGTATCCTTACGCAAATACATCAGATAACCTCTCCCATCAAGTGTAAACGGCTGTCGCCGTCCTAAGGCGGCAAAGCTAACGTTTCACAGTGAAATATAAGCCTAGTATAAAGTAAATCTTATACTTTCTTATATTTAAACGTCAAAGTCCACCTCTGCGGGTCGCCCGCGAATGGCAGGCGACTACAGAGGTGGAAACATTTGAGGTGTTATTTATTGGATCAGGCGCTTTCTTCCTTCTTCTTGCCCTTCTTGGAAACAAGCTCCGGCATGATCCGGTCTTGAACGACCTTCTCGGTAATGGTGCAGCTGCTTACATCGTCACGCGAAGGCACTTCATACATCACATCGAGCATGAGTCCTTCGATGATCGCACGCAAGCCGCGGGCTCCAGTGTTACGCTTAATCGCTTCTTTCGCGATGGCATCAAGCGCTCCAGCTTCGAATTCGAGCTTCACGTTATCCATCTCAAGCAGCTTCTGATACTGCTTCACAAGCGCATTCTTCGGCTCGGAGAGGATACGTACAAGCGCGCTCTCATCAAGCGGCTCAAGCGTCGAGATAACCGGCAAACGACCGACAAATTCAGGAATCAAACCGAATTTGAGCAAGTCTTCCGGCAATACCATCGACAAGTATTCGCCCGCTTTCAGATCCTTCTGACCGTCGCCAGCCGTATTAAAGCCGATTACTTTCTTACCAATCCGGCGCTTAATAAGCTGTTCCAGTCCGTCAAATGCGCCGCCGCAGATGAACAGAATGTTCGTCGTGTCAATCTGGATAAATTCTTGATGCGGGTGTTTGCGTCCGCCTTGCGGTGGAACGGAAGCGACCGTGCCTTCAAGAATCTTCAGAAGCGCTTGCTGTACGCCTTCACCGGATACGTCGCGTGTAATCGACGGATTCTCGGATTTGCGCGCTACTTTATCGATTTCGTCGATGTAGATAATGCCGCGTTCAGCTTTCTCCACATCGTAGTCAGCTGCTTGGATCAGCTTGAGCAAAATATTCTCAACGTCTTCACCGACATAGCCGGCTTCTGTAAGCGAAGTTGCATCCGCAATCGCAAACGGTACGTTCAGAATCTTCGCCATTGTCTGTGCAAGAAGCGTCTTACCCGAACCTGTAGGGCCTACGAGCAAGATGTTCGACTTCTGCAACTCAACGTCCTCAAGCTTGTTCTGCGAATTCACGCGCTTGTAGTGGTTATATACCGCTACAGACAGCGACTTCTTCGCTTGCTCTTGGCCGATAACGTATTGATCGAGAATCGCGCGGATATCACGCGGTTTCGGAATGTCCTTCAGGTCAAGCTCTTCTTCGTGACCGAGCTCCTCCTCAACGATTTCCGTACATAGCTCGATACATTCATCGCATATATAGACGCCAGGTCCGGCAACAAGCTTACGCACTTGATCCTGCGACTTGCCACAGAACGAACATTTCAGCTGGCCTTTCTCGTCGTTGAATTTAAACATGAGTTTTCACCCCTTCTTGTTGGTTCGCTGTAAATTACAAAGACGTGACGACTTTATCAATCAAGCCGTAGTTCAACGCCTCTTCCGCGCTCATGAAGTTATCACGATCTGTGTCGCGATCGATACGTTCATAAGTCTGGCCTGTGCGATCCACATATATTTGGTTCAGCTTCTGCTTCGTCTTCAAGATCCAATCTGCATGGATCTTAATATCGGATGCTTGGCCACGTACGCCTCCAAGAGGCTGGTGAATCATAACTTCGGCGTTTGGAAGCGCGAAGCGCTTACCTTTCGCTCCTGCCGTAAGTAGCAGCGAACCCATGCTTGCAGCTAGACCGACACAGATCGTCGATACATCCGGCTTAATAAACTGCATCGTATCATAAATACCCATACCCGCGGTTACGGAACCGCCCGGTGAGTTAATGTACAGATGAATGTCCTTCTCCGGATCATCGGCTGCAAGGAACAGCAGCTGCGCGATGACGGCATTGGCAACATCGTCGTCGATCGCACTTCCTAGAAAAATAATCCGATCCTTCAATAAGCGGGAGTATATATCGTAAGAACGCTCTCCCCGATTCGTTTGCTCAACGACCATAGGCACCAGATTCATGCGACCAACCTTCTTTCATTATCGATTCGTCTTACCCTCATCATTTTAACATGTTACGGAAGCAATGTCATTTTTCTAAGTATGGTATAGCACCGGGTAACTACATATGTATTTCTCTGGCTCCCATCGCATGCCAAAAAGCTGCGTTAGGATAAAATAAGGCACGTATGTACGTGCCTTATCGGTTCATTCATTATTAAGCTACAGCTGTCTTGCTGTTCTCAAGCAGGAACTTGATTGTTTTGCGAAGTACGAGATCTTCTTTGATGTTGTCGAGGTTGCCGTTCGACTCAAAGATCGAGCGAAGCTCTTCTGCCGAGCGACCGTATTGTGTCGACAGCTTCTCAAGCTCTTCGTTCAAATCTTCTTCGCCGGAAGTGATGCCTTCAGCTTTCGCGATTTGCTCCAGAACAAGGTTGTTGCGAACGCGTTTCTCAGCGTCACTGCGCATTTGACCGCGAAGTGCTGCTTCGTCTTGACCGGAGAACTGGTAGTACAGTTCCAGGTTCATGCCTTGCATGCGAAGACGGTTCTCGAAATCACGCAGCATGTAAGTTGTTTCGGATTCGATCATTGCTTCAGGGATTTCGACTACAGCAGCTTCAGCCACTTTGTCTACTACCGCTGTTTCACGAGCCGCTTCGTTCTCTTTCACTTTGCGATCAGCAAGTTTCGCTTGCAGATCTTGCTTGTACTCTTCAAGCGTATCGAATTCGCTAACGTCTTTCGCGAACTCATCGTCAAGAGCCGGAAGGTTCTTGCGCTTGATTTCGTGTACTTTCACTTTGAATACTGCCGGCTTGCCAGCAAGGTGCTCTGCATGGTAAGTCTCTGGGAACGATACTTCAACATCCTTGAAGTCACCAGTTGCCATGCCGATTACTTGCTCTTCAAAGCCTGGGATGAATTGGCCGGAACCAAGCTCCAGGGAGTGATGCTCAGCTTTGCCGCCTTCGAATGCTTCGCCGTCTACATAACCGTCGAAGTCGATGACTGCAGTATCGCCGTTCTCTGCAGCGCCTTCTTCGATAACAGTAAGCTCAGCATGACGCTGTTGCAGACGGTTCAGTTCAGCTGCGATTTCTTCTTCAGTAACTTCTGCGTTTACTGCAGGTACTTCAAGACCTTTGTACTCGCCAAGCTCAACTTCAGGTTTCACAGTTACTTTCGCTATGAACTTGAATGTTTGACCTTTGCCGAATTGTTGAATGTCGATGTCAGGGCGGTCAACTGGGAATACGCCAGTTTCTTTCACTGCTGCTGCATAAGCGTCAGGAAGCAGGATGTCGATCGCATCTTGATACAGGCTTTCCACGCCGAAACGGGATTCGAAGATTGCGCGAGGTACTTTACCTTTACGGAAGCCTGGCACGTTTACTTTTTGAACCACTTTCTTGAATGCTTTGTCAATTGCTTCGGTAACTTGTCCAACTTCAACTTCTGCGTTGATGGAGACAAGATTCTTGTCTATTTTTTCCCAAGTTGCTGTCATGTTATGCTTTCCCCTCCAAAATTAAATAACACATTATTCTGTGTCAGATGTTTCACCGTAATAAACCATTCTATTATACTCAACAATCGGAGTAAGATCAAGACTGGCTGCCGTGCTCGTTTTTAAATTGTACAATTTGGCGCAACGATCGGCAAGCTTGCTCGTACCTGAAGCGCAGCGCATCTGTAATGCCGTATGCGTCCCTAACGTCATCGTCGTTCACTCTGCCATATAATGACAGTTCAAGCACTTGATGGAGCGCCGCAGAATAGGAATCCACTGTCTCATCGTCGTCATTCAGCAAGCGCGTATAGGCTGCTGTGCCATACAGGCATTGCAGACACTCTTTCCACAGCTCTCGGGCAAAATGAGGCAGCGATGCGTCCATGACTTCTGTTACGGATTCTACCCGTTCTACGACTCTTATAACCACAGGTGGAAAATCATCCATCGAAAGCGGTGTTGCTTCGATGTCAAGCTCTACCGTTTCGCCGAGCCGGTCGAGCTGAATCAGCCCTGCTGTGCCCAGCTTCTTCAGCGATTGCAGCGCCTTGAACTGCAGCGCCGGATGGACCTCAGTGCTTGTCAGCCAAGATACAATTGTCTGCTCCACAAGCGGATGCTGCAAATAAGCGGCGCGCTCGAGCGCGAGAATTTGCTGATCCGCCACTGGATGATGCTGCATGATGTAGAGCACCTGCTGCACGAAGGCTTCATCGTAATTGCCCGAGCTCAAGACATCTCGCCGCAGCGTATCTTCATCCAGGTCTTCGTCGCTTCCATCTGCAAGCGTATGTATACCATTACCGTTCGTTTCATGGCTAGGAAAAGCAACATCCAGCCACGTTAAGAGATTGCTCCATTCCTCATAATGACGCTTCTCTTCCCCTTGGCAATTCAGCAGGAAACGCAGCAGTTCCTTCGCTTCGCCGTATCGCTCGGACTCAAGCATGCGCGTCAGCTGATTCTGATATTGATCGAGCATATTGGGAAACAGATACACGTTCTCTTTGTTGTCACCTTGCGTATTCGTGGGAGTTGTAATAAAAATCACCGCCTTGTTCGAGACTGATTATATCACCCCTTTCTGTTTATTTCCATTTGATCGGCAGCCGGACTTTCTACAGCGCCGGCAAGCCGCGTCACAGGCATACTGCTTCGCCTGTAACGCGGCTTGTTCAGCTATCGTTCCTATGCCCTGTCAGTCTCCTTCAACTTCAGCTTCAGCAAGCACAGCCCCTTCAATATCGGTGAATGGGAACCACTCGCCGTCCACCATAAACCGCCCGCCAAGCTGATCGACCCGTTCCACAACGCCTTCGATGCGCGCCTCCTCGAACGGATCGAACATGCGGATCGTAATGAGCCGATGAAGCTGCAGCGAAGTGCTGAACGCCATCGCAATCTCCGACCACTCCGCCTCGTCGATATGCTTGCGTTCCCGGCGTCTTAGCTCTCTCTGATGCTCATTCTGCGCTAATTTATGCTCTGGCAGCATCATCCGGCTGTCCTCCCACAGCCAGTTCCCGCCTGCCGTCAGCTTCCTGGAATCACCCATATATCCATACGCCTCCCAGCCTATTGGCCTATTTGTAGTGTCCGCCAATCTTCATGGCACGGTCCTGCGCTTGCCCCGCAGCGGTCTTGGAAACAGCCCGCATAATAATGGCATCGCCGTATTTATCCTTCAGCCGGTCCATCGCCGCTTCCAAGGCGCCGAGCCGCTCCCGGTTGTCATCCATGACGAGCTGATACTGCTCATCGGACTGAAAGCCCGTTACCGATACGCCGACCCGTCGCACCGGAAGCCCATCCCAGTGCCGGTCGAACAGCGACATCGCATTGGCATAAAGATGATTCGTTACATGCGACGGATACGGCATCGTCATCTGCCGGCTGAAGCCCGTCGGCCTGTCGAAGTCCGCCCCTTGGCAGCCGACCGACAGCGTCCGCCCCATCTTGCCGATCGAACGGCAGCGGCGCGCCACGAGCTCGCACAGCTCAAGCACGATGACCTTGAGTTCATCGCGGGTCCCGTAATCGCGCGGCAGCGTCATCATATGGCCAACCGACTTCTCGCCCATATGCGTCCCAGGCTTCACCGGCGAGTCGTCGATGCCGTTGGCGATCCGCCAGCACACCTCCGCTTGAACGTCGCTCTTCTTGCCGAAGCGCTGCCGCATTCGCACCTTGAGCTGCGAGAGCGGCGTCTGCGCCAGATCGCCGATCGTGCGAACTCCCATCCGCTCGAAATGCGCCGTCATGCGGCTGCCCACCATGAACATCTTATTGACAGGCAGACGCCACAGCGATTCCGCCAGTCGCTCCCGATCAAGCGTATAGATGCCAGATTCGTTCTTCTTGGCGAAATTGTCGCACGCCTGCTTCGCAAGCACCTTCGAATCGGAAATGCCGAATCGCGTATGGACGCCGACCGATTCCTTCACATGACGCTGAATCGTAAGTGCCAGCGTCTCGGGATCCCCGCCATACAAGTGCAAGGAGCCCGTCACATCAATGAACTGCTCGTCGATGGAATAGGCTTCAACGAGGTCGCTGTAGCTCTCATAAATCTGGCTAATGCGCATGCTGTATTCGATATATCTCTGCATAGAAGGCTTGATAATAACAAGATCCCGGCATTTGCCGAGCGCTTCGCCGAGCCGCTCCGCCGTGGTGACGCCATAGCTCTTGGCGAGCGGGCATGCCGCCAGAATGATGCCGGAGCGGCGCTCCGGATCGCCCGCCACGGCGACCGGCTTCCCTTCCAGCTCCGGGTTGAGCGCCTTCTCCACGCTGGCGTAGAAGCTCTGGCAGTCCACGAGGAAGATCGTCCGCGATTTAGCCGGCACGTCGCTTCACCGGCTCTACTGCCAATATCCCTTCCATGCGAAAGACGCGTGGAGCATCTGCCGCCATACAATGCGCCCGAACGAACGTCCCGCTGACCGCCTGCACCTTAATTCGCCGCTTGCTAAGCTTGCCCGCACGATCCTGATAAATAATGTCAACGACACACCCGACATATTTCGCTATTCGCATGCTGCCATCGCCCTCCCTGTTATACGAACGTATATTCTCATTATATGACGGGAATGCATGTTCGTATACAGACTTTTATTTCCAGATGATGGAGAGGGAAACTTTTTCGAAATTAGCACTTGCCATTTCCAAAAGCTACATGCTATAATAGTTCTCGTTGTCCCAGTAGCTCAGTTGGATAGAGCACACGCCTTCTAAGCGTGTTGTCGGGGGTTCGAATCCCTCCTGGGACGCCACTTAAATTATGAATGAGCAAAGCCTTGAAGCCCTTTACTGGGTTTCGAGGCTTTTTTGATTTTTGCACGACCGTATTAGTAAGGCCTCCTGCTGCTGAGCCAAGTGCTCGGGACCGCGGGTGGTCTTTTTTTCATCACGTGTAAAATCCCCCCGTTTAAGGCAACCTACTTCCGTGAAAGGAGTGGATTGCATCCAATGACAACACCGCAAAACGGGCAAACAAAGCCGAGCTCGTTCCCGCCGCAGCATCAGAATCAGCAGCCCGGCATCGAGAGCGAAATGACCCCACGGCCCATGTTTGATTGTCCGAACTATAAACCGGCAGGTAAGCTTGCAGGCAAAGTTGCTATTATAACAGGCGGAGACAGCGGCATCGGCCGGGCTGTCGCGCTTATTTATGCGAAGGAGGGCGCAGACGTAGCGATTGTTTATTTGAGCGAGGATGGCGACGCGAGCGAGATAAAGGGGCGGATTGAGACGCTGGGCAGGCGCTGCATCACCATTGCCGGCGATATCGGCGATCCTGAGTTCTGCAAGAAAGCCGTCTACGACACGACGTCGCAGCTTGGCGGACTTGATATCGTCGTCAACAACGCAGCGGAGCAGCATCCGCAGGAGAGCCTCGAGCTCATAACGCCGCAGCAGCTTGAGCGCACGTTCAAGACGAACGTGTTCGGCATGTTCTATATCACGCAAGCAGCGATGCCGCACCTGAAGTCAGGCTCTGTCATCATCAACACCACCTCTATTACGGCCTACAAAGGCAGCAAGGACCTGCTCGACTACTCGTCGACGAAGGGTGCGCAAGTCGCTTTCACCCGCTCCCTGTCGGCGAATCTGGCAAGTCAGGGCATTCGCGTGAATGCCGTAGCTCCTGGTCCGATCTGGACGCCGCTCATCCCATCGACGTTCGATGAACAGAAGGTCGCCAAGTTCGGCGCCGACACCCCGATGAAACGGGCCGGCCAGCCGGAGGAGCTTGCTCCAGCCTATGTCTACCTGGCTTGCGAGGACTCGTCCTATATGAGCGGACAGGTGCTGCATGTGAACGGCGGGGAGATTGTGAACGGCTAAGTAAGGCAGCAAACCTATAAGCACGCAAAAAAGCCAGCCCACGAGGCTGGCTTTACCTTTTTACGTTAAATCCGTTTCAGCAGGCGAGCAATCGAGCGGTCCGCTTCCTTCAGCACAAGCCGTTTGTCCACGGTCTTCACCTTGCCGCGGTCGACGACGAGCTTGCCATCCACCCACACATGCGACACATTGCCCCTGGATGCGGCGTACACCACTCTGGAGTACGGATCGGCATCATAAGAAGGGAACGTGTGAAAATCATTCAGGTCCAACAGCACGAGGTCCGCCTTCTTCCCTACTTCGATGCTTCCGATCAGATGATCGAGCCCAAGCGTTCGCGCCCCTCCGATGGTCGCCATCCGCAGCACCGTCCGCGCATTCATCGACTCTGGTCCGCAGCGCACCTTGTGCAGCAGCGCGGTTAGCTTCATCTCTTGGAACATATCAAGCGTATTGTTGCACGGAGCGCCATCCGCGCCAATGCCTATGTCGATACCCTGCTCCAGCAGCTCGGGCACCAAGGCAATGCCAGAGGATAGCTTCAGGTTGGAGCCAGGGCAATGGGTCATCTTCGTACCGGTACGCTTCAAGATTTCCCGTTCTTCATCATCCAGCCATATGCAATGCGCTAGCACGAGCCGCGGCGAGGTTAAGCCAATGTGATCAAGGTACACAATATTGCGCATCCCCCGCTGGCGCATGACGAGCTCGATCTCCTCGCGATTCTCAGCAGCATGTGTATGAACGAGCACGTTGTACTTCGCCGACAGGTCACGAACCTCCGTGAGCAGACGCTCCGAGCAGGACACCACAAACCGCGGGCAATACGCATAGCTGATGCGCCCACCGTCATGGCCGTGCCACCGTTCAAGCAGCTCAGTACTCTCTGCGATCGAGCGGTTCGTGTCTTCCTGCAGCCCGATCGGCACATCGCCGCCCGCGTCCATCATCACTTTGCCGGAGATTGCCCGAATGCCGCTTGATGCCATCGCCTGAAAAGCAAAATCAGTATGGCTCACCGTCTCCATATCGAGAATCGTCGTCGTCCCGCTGCGCAGCAGTTCGCCTATGCCGAGCATCGCCGAGTAGTACACCGACTCCTCGTCATGAGCAGCTTCAAGCGGCCATACCCGCGTGCGGAGCCAGTCCATCAGCGCCATATCATCGGCTCTTCCGCGAAATAGCGTCTGGCACAGATGAATATGCGTCTGCACGAATCCGGGCAGCAGCAGCTTGCCTTTTGCCTCGATAACGGTCGTCGATTCCGCATCATAATCAGTCACTCGCCCGCCGACCGCGACAATGGCATCATCCCGAATGAGAACATCGCCAACAATAAGGTCATCCTGCTCGTTCATGGTGACAATAGTTGCATTGCGCAGTAAAGTCGCTGCCATCGCAATCGCCTGCCTCCTTCATACCGCATTTACGCGTGAATATGTCAGATATACTAACATTGTAACACGTCCATCAGAGGAGAAGGAATATTTTACAAAATCAGGACCAATCCATAAGCCTGCTAATCTCTGCACGAATACCAGGATACGAGAGCACCTGCTCCTTGAACGTCTCCCGCTGCCCCCAATCCGTCTTCATTGTCGGCGTATCGAACAGCGCATCACTCACATCCACGAATGCGCTGTGCATACTGTTGTCATACCAGTCAATCTCGGACTTCGCATCATTCTGGACGACAGCCACCATATCGTAGTCGTTATCCTGCGACGCGCCAAAATAAACAAGCAGCTCCGGCGTGCTTGCATCATTCGTATGTACTTCCACCTCGCAAGTGCGGAGCCCGTCACGGTCCACTGCGCGCCTTACATGAGCATCAGTCACGATCATTCGAGTCTCCCCTCGGGAAGCAGCCCCATCGTCGCGATATGCTGTTTGGTCTCTGAGGTGCCGAGCTCGTAGAGCAGCCTGTAGATATCCACAAGCAAGCCATCTACGCCTGCATTGATTTGACGGTCTGACGCCGAACTGAACGGTGTGCTCGCAAAATGAAACAGCTGCTGCTCATCCGTCGTCGCATATTCCTCCATCAACTCTTGCAAACGGTTCAATTCCTCTTCATTAGCTGTAATTGCCAATTCATATGCGGCAGCGGTCGGATCCTCTAAGATTGAGCCCGCCTGTACGGACACATAATACGGTTTGCGTGCGTAATATGACTCATCGTAGTCATTTGCCATTATTGAAAACACCCTCCTTCTATCGCTCTAGCATCCCCCTTCGGACAGACATTTTATCCATATTTTTCGCATAACCATCTTAGTACGCTGTTTTAAGCTTCTGCATACGAAAGGAATGAGAACCATGTGTGGATTCACGGGCTGGATCAGTTGGACCGAGGACCTGACGAAACAATCCATCACTCTGGAGAAAATGACCGGAACGCTCGCTAACCGCGGCCCGGACGCCTCCGGTACCTGGATCTCGCCGCATTGCGCGCTTGGCCACCGCCGCCTCTCCGTCATTGACCCTGCAAACGGAGCGCAGCCGATGGTCCGCACGTCCGAAGACGATACTTACGTCCTTGTGTATAACGGAGAGTTATATAATGCGCCTGAGCTGAAAAGGGAACTGGAGGGCCGCGGCCGACACTTCACCACGACTTGCGACACGGAAGTGCTGCTCGTCGCTTATATGGAGTGGGGACCGGCTTGCGTTGAGAAATTCAACGGCATCTTCGCTTTTGCGCTGTGGGATTCAAGGGAACAGCAGCTGTTCGTTGCGCGGGACCGGCTCGGCGTGAAGCCGTTCTTCTTCGCGAAGCAGCTGGGACGTTTCATATTCGGCTCGGAGCCTAAGGCGCTGCTTGCGCACCCTGCGGTGAAGCCGGAAGTCGGACCCGAAGGCTTGGCGGAGATCTTCATCGTCGGACCTGCGCGTACGCCCGGCGTCGGAGTGTATCGCGACCTATCTGAATTAAAGCCAGGGCAGTGCGCGATCATAGACCGCTCCGGCATGAAGGTGAGCACTTATTGGGAATTGCAAAGCAAGCCGCATACGGAGTCAGTCGAGGAAACGGCGAAGACGGTCGGCGAACTGCTGAAGGATACAGTCGAGCGCCAGTTGGTCTCTGACGTGCCTCTCTGCACGCTGCTTTCCGGCGGCCTTGATTCGAGCGCGCTCACGTCGCTTGCCGTTAACTACTACAACGAGACTGGGCAAAGCAATGTTCATACGTTCTCGGTGGATTATGTCGATAACGATAAACATTTTAAGGCGCATGCGTTCCAGCCGAATGCCGATGCGCCGTGGATTGAACGGATGGTCAGCCATCTTGGCACCACCCATCACTCGATGGTATTCGATACGCCCGAGCTCGTCGCAACGCTGCGCGAGGCCATGTTAGCGCGGGATATGCCGGGTATGGCGGATGTGGATGCGTCGCTGCTGCTCTTCTGCCGGGAGATCAAGAAGGAAGCAACGGTGGCGATTTCTGGTGAAGCGGCGGATGAAATCTTCGGCGGCTATCCATGGTTCCACCGCGAGGATGCGTTGAACGCCGGTACATTCCCGTGGTCCCTGGCGGCAGGCATGCGCGCAGACCTGCTCTCGCAGGACGTCGCGGCGTGGATTCGTCCGCTTGAGTATATTAAGGATCGTTACTCCGATGCGATTGCCGAAGTGCCTCACCTAGGCGGCGAGAACGAGGCCGCTCGCAAGATGAGACAGATGTCGTATCTCAACATCACGCGCTTCATGCCGACGCTGCTCGACCGCAAAGACCGGATGAGCATGGCTGTCGGGCTCGAGGTGCGCGTCCCTTATTGCGATCACCGGCTGGTCGAGTACGTGTACAATATTCCGTGGGAGATCAAGATCGCGGGCGACCGGGAAAAAGGCATCCTCCGCAAAGCGCTCGAGGGCGTCCTGCCGAACGATGTGCTGTACCGCAAGAAAAGCCCATATCCGAAGACGCATAATCCGAACTACCTGAACGCGGTGCGCAAACAGGTGCTTGAGATCATCAACGAGGGCACCTCCCCGCTGCTTTCCTTGATCAATGTGAAGAAAATCCGCGAGCTCGCCGAGTCGGAAGAAGCCAGTTCAAACATCCCATGGTTCGGCCAGCTCATGAGCGGTCCACAGCTGTTCGCTTGGCTGCTCCAGGTCGATATGTGGCTGCGGGAGTATAAGGTGGTCATTAGGTAGTTGGTTAGTTGGCGGCGAGAACGGCGTATAGAGCTGAGACTTGAAAAACCGATAGAGGAGAACTCCTCTATCGGTTTTTTTGCGCTTCGCCGAGAGTGGTCAAACTGAGAGCGGAAATTCCGATTCTGGGAGGACGATTGAGCTGTAGGAGTCCCTGAAAGCGGGATATTGCTGCCTCAGCGTTTGGAAGGCAACATATTGCTCAAGTTGACGCGAGAGCGCGCTCATCCATTGGCTGAGCAAGGTTAGTTGGGAGATCGAGGGAACACATACGTGCTCTCAGAGCCATCGGTGCGGAGGAAGTGACAGGCTGAGAGCGGGTTTTCCCTCTCTCGGTGAGGGGATTCGGTCGTATTCGGCCGAAGTGACCGGTGGAGAGAGGATTTTACCTCTCTCAGCGTGCAAATTGGTGCGATTTGATCGTTGAGAGCGGGTTTTCCCTCTCTCATCGAAAAAAAAAAAAAAAAAAAAAAACCGAGAGAACACATACGTGCTCTCAGCACCATTTCGGCGTGGATTTCTTGCTGAGAGAGCATATATGTGCTCTCAGACTCAGAGACAAGCTCAATTAGCGCTTGCCCTCTTGCCGAGAGAACACATACGTGCTCTCAGCTCCATTTTGGCGCGGATTTCTTGCTGAGAGAGCATATACGTGCTCTCGAGCAAAACAAACGCTCGCCGCCCCAGCTGTCGGGGCAGCGACAAACAAAAAAAAGAGCAGACAAGCCACGAAAGTGGCTGTCTGCCCTTCTATCACGCAAGCTTCGCCAGCAGCGCGGCGAGTGCGGCGCCGCGGTGGCTGATCGCTTGCTTCTCCTCGGTCGATAGCTCCGCCATCGACTTGCCCTGCCCGCTGACATAGAACAGCGGGTCATAGCCGAAGCCGCCTTCACCGCGCGGCTTCTCCATGATATAGCCCGCGGCGTAGCCCTCGCTCTCCACGAACGCGCGCTCCGCCGGGTCGTACAGCGCCAGCGCGCAGACGAACCGCGCTTCGCTGAGCAGCTTCGTACCGTCCGCGAGCGGCTCCAAGCCCTCACCCGCGCCAGCGTCGCCAAGCGCAGCCAGCTCGCGCAGCAGCTTCTCATTGTTGCGCGCATCGGTCGCGCCTTCGCCCGAGTACCGGGCCGAGTAGACGCCCGGCTCGCCGCCGAGCCGCGCAACCTCCAGACCCGAATCGTCGGCGAGCACCGGCATGCCGAGCGCTTCCGCCACTTCCTGCGCCTTCTTGCGGGAGTTCTCAGCGAAGGTGACGCCGTCCTCAACGACATCCGGCAAGCTCGGATAGTCGAACATACTCACAACGCGCATGCCCAGTTTCTCGAACGCATGCGCGAATTCCTTCACCTTGCCGGCATTCTTGGTCGCGACGACGACCGTATTGCCCGGCCTCATACGCTAGCCGTTCCGATCCGGCTGCCGATGTCGCCAAGCACTTCGCGCTGCTTCTCAATCAAGCTCGCAATGCCCGCTTCCGCGCTCGCGAGCAGCTCATTAAGCTCGTCGCGCGAGAATGGCGCTTCTTCTCCTGTTCCCTGCACTTCAACGAACTTGCGGGCGCCAGTCATGACAACGTTCATATCGACCTTCGCCTTCGAATCCTCTTCGTAGTTCAGATCGAGCAACGTGCGCTCGCCAATAACGCCGACGCTCACCGAAGCGAGATAATCCGTAATCGGATATTTCGCGAACGCATTCGCGCGATCCAGCTTGTGAATCGCCAGCGCGAGCGCCACGAACGCCCCGGTAATTGAAGTCGTACGCGTGCCGCCATCTGCCTGCAGCACATCGCAGTCGAGCGTAAGCGTACGTTCGCCGAGCGCCTGCAAATCAATGACCGAGCGCAACGCGCGGCCAATCAGCCGCTGAATCTCCATCGTGCGGCCCGTCAGCTTGCCTTTCGCCGATTCACGCTGGTTGCGCACCTGCGTCGCGCGCGGAAGCATCGAATACTCCGCGTTAATCCATCCTTTGCCTTGCCCCTTCATAAAAGGCGGCACGCGCTCCTCAACCGAAGCCGTGCACAGCACCTGTGTATCGCCAAACGCTATAAGAACGGAACCTTCTGCGTGTTTGTTCGGATGTAGCGTAATCGTGACCGGCCGAAGCTCAGCTGCCTGTCGTCCGTCAATTCTCATCGTATGTAAGCCTCCATCTGTTTTTACGTCAACCTCACTCATTTTACCAAAAGAATGCCTCAAAATCATCTTTCCCTTAAAAACAAGAAAGACCTGCGCTAACCGCACCAAACAGTGCGATTAAGCAGGCCTTCGATCATGCAGCCGTTGGCTACAGACAATTAAGATTTGAATGCGTTCAAACTCACCATCCGCGTAACAGGCTCGGAGTATTTACGATTAAGCGTATCGACGAAGTCTGTCTTGCCGTTCAGCTTCACCTGAACTTTGGTAAGACCAGTAACTTCGGTCAACGACAGGATGAGCGCGTCCATCATTTCGGCCGGCTCCGGCTGGCCAGCTTGATAGCTGTCGTCCTGCAACTCGACCGTTACGAGGTCCTTCTGCTTCGTTACGCTCTTCACGAGCACATCCGAAGTCATGACCGCTTTAAGCGGCAAGTTGTTGATCGGACCGCTGATAAGCTGCTCGATCGCCGTCTTCGCTTTGTTGTCGGAACGGTTCACAAGACGGGTCACCGGTACGAAATAAGGCTCATCGTCAGGTGTAACGGCGGAGAAATAAATCGTTACCGGCGTCGACATGCTGTAGTCTACGTTATCGGCAGCTTCGAGGTTGATGCCAATTGCGCGAGTAAGGTCGTCGTCCATCGGCAGGCCGTCAACAGGCATCTCCGTGAGGCGCGTTCCTTCGAGATTGATCTCCACTTTATTGACATCCTGCAAGCTTGTCAGCGTCCAAGTGATCGCTTCGACAATCGACCGCTCGTCCTCTGCTTTATAATTGCTGAACTCCTTCGAGAAGTCGACGATAGCCAGCTTTTGATCAGGAACGATATTCAGCCCTTTGATGACTGTGCCCTTCGGCAGCACCGCTTGGAAGCCGTCCGGGATCTCGCTTGCATACGTTCCGCCATCTACCATCATTTCCAGTGCTTTCTGACCAGGCTTTTCTTCCGCGCCGAGACCTGCCATTACCGTAATTGGCGCAAGCAGTCCGCCCCGATCCTTCAGATACAGCGTCATTTGCGACTGATCGCCTTGAGAAGTTTGATCGCCTTGCGCGACAGTTTGTCCATTGTTGTCAGCGTCCCCGCTTACGTTCTGCGCGGTGTTTTGCGGCGGGTCTATCGATTTGCTTGCTGGCTGAGAGAACAGTCCACAGCCGGTTGTCAAGATGGGCAGAGCCAGCACTCCCGCGAGCGCGGCCCGGCGAATGAGCCGATTGTAAGTCATGGTTATTTTTCCTCCCTATTCTGAATGTTGAATCTTTGGTTTTGGTACAAGACCTGCTTTTGTAGTACTATATATACGAGCCCTCCAAATCAATTAGACCAGTTTTGTCCACCATTTTGAGACAAGGGGTGTTAGGCATGACAAAGTCCAGTACGTACAGTCTCAACAGCGCCAAAATCGCCGAAGCGACAAAGGAATGGCTCACCAAACGCGGCGTAAAGACGTCTCAAATCGCCGAACTCGTTATTTTCTTGCAAAAGGATTATTTTCCCGACCTCACCATGGAGGAATGCGAGCTCTATGTTGAAGCCGTGCTTACGAAACGCGAGGTGCAGAACGCCGTATTGACCGGCATTCAGCTGGATATCCTGGCCGAGCAAGGCAAGCTCCTCTCCCCGTTGCAAGAGATGATCGAGAATGACGAGGGACTCTACGGCTGCGATGAAATTCTGGCTTTATCCATCGTGAATGTGTACGGCAGCATCGGATTCACCAACTTCGGTTACGTGGACAAGCTCAAGCCGGGCATATTGAAGAAGCTTAACGATAAAGAAGACGCGGAATGCCACACATTCCTCGATGATATTGTAGGAGCTATCGCAGCAGCGGCGAGCAGCCGCATTGCGCATCGCAAACAAGCGGAACGAGAAGGACGAGTCGGACCCCCGATTGACTAACCAAATAAAGGGCCACGCAAGTGCGTTAGTTTGATGACTAACGAATGCGTGACCCTTTTTATTTTGAAAATAGAAGCCTTTATTTGAAATCGCCTATTAGCGACTTGTAGACGCCCATTGCCGCCTCTTTGCCTTGACGAATGCAATCCGGCAAGCCGACGCCGTCAAAAGCAGCACCTGTAACCCAGACCCCAGGCATCTGAGCACGTAACTTCGTACGAAGCTTCGCCGTCTCCTGCAGATGGCCGACCGGATACTGCGGCATCGAATGATGCAGCCTGGTAATCTCAGTGAAGAGCGGCTCCGCTGTAATGCCCATCGTATTCCGAATATCCCGGCGGACCGCTTCAGTCAGCTGGTTGTCCGACAAATCCACAACCGCTTCATCACCGGAACGGCCGACGTAGCAGCGCAGCAGCACCTTGTCGCTCGGGCTGGAATGCAGCCATTTGGCCGAGGTCCATGTGCAAGCGGTAATCGTTGTCCCTTCCGAGCGCGGAACGACGAAGCCTGAACCGTCAAAATCCATGCCGAGCGTTGTTTTATCAAACGCCATCACGACATTCGCGACCGATACATAGCGAATCGCATGCAGTGCATCGACATTCATATGAGGTTCAAGCAAGTCAGCCGCATCGAATGCCGGAGCGGTAATGACGATACCGTCTGCCTCGAGAATTTCCCCGTCGCTCAGCAGCACTTCATAAGGGGCAGTGTCTTCTCCATGCTCGTCCGGATTGTTCTGCCGGAACGCGACTGCTTTACAGCCTAGCTTCCACTCTGCAATTTCGAGCGCCTTATGCAGCGCCTCCACCATCGTTGCCAATCCACCGCGGAACGTGAGGAACATGCTGTTCTTCACCGCATCCGGCAGTCGTGTCGCCACAGCAGGCGTTGATGCCGAAAGCCGCTTATTGGCGCGCATGCCGCGAATCAAACTGCCGTGCTTGCGCTCTGCATCCCGAAACTGAGGGAATGTCGACGCGAGGCTTAGCTTATCCAGCTCTCCTGCATAGATGCCAGCGAGCAGCGGTTCTGCTACCCGCTCCATCACCTCAGCACCTACGCGGCGCGTCAAGAAGTGGCCGATCGATTCGTCCCCTTCCTCCTTGCCCGCTGGAAGCACGAAATCCATCATCGCCCGAAGCTTGCCTCCCCAAGAGAGCAAGCCCGTCTTCGCGAACGGCGCGATCTCCGTCGGCACGCCAAGCACGAGGCCAGGCGGCATCGGATGGAGCTTGCCGTCATGTAAGATATAAGTCTTCTTCGCTTTCGGATTCGTTCCGACCAGCTGATTCTCAATGCCAAGATCATAAGCGAGATCAATAATCGGCGTCTTGCGCGCCAAGAATGAGTCCGGTCCTCGCTCAATGGTAAAGCCGTCACGTTTCAACGTGTTGATTTTGCCCCCGATACGCTCTGAAGGATCGACAATTGTAACGAGCGCATCGCGACCGCGCTGCTTCGCTTGTTTCAACAAATAAAAAGCGGAGCTCAGTCCACTGATGCCTCCGCCAATTACGACAAAGCGATCGCGTTTTCCATTACCCCGCATGCAGGTCATCTCCCAAAGGTAGGTTTCTCACGCTATCTTTTTATATTTTTTATAGAAAAGCAGTCTTGCTCGCTTCCCTAACAGAATCAGCGAGCGTCTCCATATAACGCGGATCCGTGCCGAGCATCTCGATACGCTCAAGCGTCAAACCGAGCTCACGTGCGACTGCTTGTGCTTCAATGTCAATGTCATACAGCACTTCAAGATGCTCGGAGACGAAGCCGATCGGCGCAGACAGCACGCCTTTGTAGCCTGCTTCGGCAACTTCCTTCATCGTATCGAGAATATCCGGACCAAGCCAAGGATCGCGCGTACGTCCGGCGCTCTGCCAAGTAAACTGCCAATCCGGCGTGCCCGCGTCTTCTGCCACTAGCTTCGAAGTGTCCTGCAGCTGCTGCTCATACGGATCATTCATCTCGCGGATCTTCTCCGGCAAGCTGTGCGCGCTGAACAGCACTTTAATGGGCTGCACGTTCTTCTCCTGCAGTTTGCTGTACGCTGTCTTCACACGCTCAGTAAGTGCCTCTATCAGCTTCGGATGGAGGTGATAGCTATCTACAGCCGTCATCGTAATGCCGACTTCCTTGGCTTTCTCCTCCGCACGTTTCACATAGGCGCCAACGCTCATGATAGAGTAATGCGGCGCAAGCACAATCGCAACCGCTTGTGTAATGCCGTCTGCAGCCATTGCCGCAACGCCGTCTTCAATATAGGGACGCGCGTGCTTCAGCCCTTGGTAGCAGCGGAATTGGTTCGGCACCGTTTCATCAAGCTTTGCCTGAAGGCCCGCTACTTGGCGATTCGTATTCTCGCGAAGCGGGAACACGCCGCCTACCACCGCTTCATAACGCTCGCTCAGCTCTGCAAGCTGCTCAGGCGTCGGCGCATGGCCTCTGCGAATGTGCGTGTAATATTCTTCGATTTGATCCATGCTCTCAGGCGTTCCGTAAGACATAACGAGAACGCCGATTAAGTTGTTCGCCATCTGAGAGTTCCTCCTACTTGCGAAGCGGTGCTGCCGCTGCAATGGCCTCAGCCGAGTATTCGTGCACGAACTCTGTCAGCTCGCGCAGCTTATCTAGCGATGCTTCGGGGAACAGACCGTGTCCAAGGTTGAAAATATAACCTGGCTCTTGAACGCCTTCATCAATAATCGCCTTCGCATGCTCCTTAATAACCTCAATCGGAGCGGTTAGCACATAAGGGTCCAGGTTGCCCTGAACGGCGTATTTACCTTCCAGTCTGCGGCGACCTTCCGAGATTGACACGCGCCAGTCAAGGCCAATCACGTCAGCCTTCAGGTTCGTGAGCGTCGGGAGCAGCTCGCCGGATGCCACGCCTGGGAAGTAGATTTTCGGCTGCGGCAGATCAGACAGCTCGCTAAAGATCCGCTCAATCGTCGGCAGGACGAATTTGCGGAAATCATGCGGCGCGAGCGAACCTACCCAGCTGTCGAACAACTGGAACGCCTTGCCGCCGTTTGCAATATGGGCGCGCAAATAAGCGATAACCATGTCTCCGAGCTTGTCCATAAGCGCGAACCATACGTCCGGCTCCGAGTACATCATCGTCTTCGTGCGAATGTAAGACTTCGAAGGACGGCCTTCGATCAAGTAGCTCGCAATCGTGAATGGCGCGCCTGCGAATGTAATCAGCGGCACTTTCAGCTCGCGATCCAGAATGCGAATCGTCTCAAGTACGTGGGACAGATCGCCTTCGACGTCAATTGGTTTCAGCTTCGCCACGTCCGCCGCTGTGCGGATTGGGTTATGAATGACTGGTCCAACGTTCGCCACGATATCAAAATCGATACCGATCGAAGCAACGGGGTTCATAATATCGGAATACAGAATCGCCGCGTCGACGCCGAGTTTGTTGATCGGCATCATCGTAACTTCCGCCGCTAGCTCAGGCTGCCGACAAATTTCGAGCAGCGAATATTTTTCTTTTATTTTACGGTAATCGGGATCGTAGCGTCCCGCTTGTCGCATATACCAGACGGGTAAGCGATCGACTTGTTCACCGCGGCATGCACGGAGGAAAAGGTCGTTGTAGCTCATTGAAGTTCCCCATTTCTATCGTTTTCCCTACGTTTCCATTATGCCCTTTTTGCAGAGGTGTAACAACCGCCGCACACCTTACATGATTGACAAACATATGACAATGTTCGTCATAGCTGTTTGGGCCCGGTGCGAAAGTGGTACTATAAAATGAATCGATGGAGTAGACGGGAGAAACTGCAATGGAGCAATGGAAGAAAAATCTAGCGGTCCTCTGGTTCGGACAGTTTCTCGTCATGGGCGGGATGACGATGATTATTCCGTTCATGTCGCTGTATTTGCAATCC
Organism: Paenibacillus sp. J31R98; assembly: GCF_056269245.1. Classification (NCBI taxonomy): domain Bacteria; kingdom Bacillati; phylum Bacillota; class Bacilli; order Caryophanales; family Paenibacillaceae; genus Paenibacillus; species Paenibacillus sp. J31R98. The sequence goes on along the minus strand of NZ_JBWDNO010000001.1, from coordinate 261,250 downwards.
GACCGGATCGGGCTGACGAATCAGCATGAAATCGCCACTTGGGCAGGTATTATTTTTGCCGGCAACTTTGTCACTTCGTTTCTGTTTCAGCCGCTCTGGGGAAAGCTGTCTGATCGTTACGGCCGCAAAATGATGCTACTTCGTTCGGGCTTCGGCATGGCGATCGTGATGACGCTGATGGGCTTCGCCACTTCGCCCTGGCATCTGCTGCTGCTGCGGATGGTGAACGGGACAATCTCCGGATTCAATCCGGCTGCGGTATCGCTTGTATCCGCTACGACGCCGAAGGATCGCATGGGCTTCGCGATGGGGACGCTGCAATCGGGCGGTATCGCCGGCACGATTCTTGGCCCCTTCCTCGGCGGACTGCTGGCGGATGCGGTAGGGTACCGGCCGATCTTCTACATTACGGGCATCAGCTTGTTTGTCGCATCGCTGCTCGCCTTCGTCATCGTGAAGGAAAGCTTCAACCGTGAGGTTGCCGCCGCACAGCCGAATTTCTCGGTCATCGAAGGCTTCAAGCAGCTGAGCCGAGTGCCGCAGCTGATGTCGCTGTTCGCGGTTACGTTCCTGCTGCAGTTCGCCAACATCGGCCCGATGCCGCTTATGCCGCTCTATGTGCAGCAGCTGCATGGCACCGCCGTAAACTTGGCGTTCTGGGCCGGCTTCGTCGGCTCTGCGGCCGGGCTGTCGAACATGTTTGCTGCGCCGCTACTCGGGCGGCTCAGCGACCGCATCGGCCAGGAGCGCGTGCTCGGCATCTCGCTCATTGGCGCGGCGCTGCTGTTTATTCCGCAGGCATTCGTGCACACCGTGTGGCAGCTGCTGCTGTGCCGGCTGCTGCAGGGCTGCTTCCTCGGCGGACTAATCCCGTCCGTGAACGCGCTCGTGCGGCGCTTCACGCCGGACGGCATGGAAGGCCGCGCCTACAGCCTGAACAGCAGCATGCTCGCGCTCGGCAACATGGTCGGCCCTATCGTCGGCGGCTTCGTCTCCGGCTGGACCGGCATCAGCGGCGTGTTCATCATCTCCTCCGTGCTGTTTGTCGTGAACGCACTCTGGGTGCGGCGCACGCTCGTTAGCGGACGACGCGATCGCGCGGTGCGCGAGGGTTAGATGTGGTTGTAGTGAGGAGAGAGAGAGAGACCGTCCTTTGGGATGGTCTCTTTGTTTTTTGTGTGAGGAGGCCATATTGCTGCTGATGCTGGTCTTGTGGGGGGGTTACTTGGTGGGAAATCAGCAATTTGAGCGAAAGAGTGTACACTAGGGATTCACATTGGTGGAGAACCAGCAACTTGAGCGAAAGAGTGTACTCTAGGGATACACTTTGGCGGAGAACCAGCAATTTGAGCGAAAGAGAGTAGTCCAGGGATTCACATTCGTCGAGAACCAGCAATTTGAGCGAAAGAGTGTACTCTAGGGATTCACATTGGTCCAGAACCAGCAATATTAGCGAAAGAGTGTACTCCAGGGATTCACATTCGTCGAGAACCAGCATTTAAGCCATCCCCCCAACCTCACGCCAACTTCACGCCAATGTAGCTTGTATACTGGACCTCTTGCCCCTCTTAAACCAAATTTCCTCCAATGTAGCGGGTCTGCTCAACCTCCGCTTCCTCTCAAACCAACTTTCCGCCAACATAGCTGATATGCTCGACCTCTTCCCAAAACCAATCAAACTACCCAAGCGGGTCCCACAGCGACCCTATACATGAAGGGTATTCAGTACTCCTCTTTGACGAAATATACTCGATTAGCGTTCATGTAGAGTAAGCACTACCCTTCTTGAGCTATATCAGCTCGCTTAGCATTCAAGAGGGGTAACCATTACCCTTCATTGACGAGATTGGCCGTATTTCCCGCAACAACCTCTACCAAATACAAAAAAAGAGGCGCACCCGCGTGCGCCTCTCCTCAACTAAACAACAACTACTTCACAATCGCAACCGCCAAGCCGTCATACGCCGGCAGCAGAGTGCCGATGAGGCGCTCGTCGCTTGCCATCGTCTCATTGAACTGACGCATCGCGAGAACCGATGGGCCGTTCTTCTCTGGATCGATTGTTCTGCCATGAAGCAGCGCGTTATCTCCGGTAATAACAGCTCCCGGATTCGCGAGCTTGATCGCCCACTCCAAATAAAGCGGGTAATTCTCCTTATCCGCATCTATGAAGAAGAAATCGAACTTGCGGCCTTCCTCAGCCAGCACCGCAAGGCTATCTTTGGCATCGCCTACACGATACTCGGCACGATCGCCAAGCCCCGCCGCCTCCAAGCTACCCCGCGCTACATCCGCATAATCCTGCAGCAGTTCTAATGATGTAAGACGTCCGCCGTCCGACAATCCCCTTGCCAGACAGATTCCGCTGTATCCGCCAAGAGCACCGATTTCCAACACATTGCGCGCTCCCGACATGCGAACTAGCATCGTCAGCAGACGACCGTATCCAGCAGCGATGGAAATCTCCGGCATCCCTTTTTCGCGGATCGTCTGATGAACCCGCTCCAAATCCGCATCTTCCCCAAGCAGCCGTTCTACATACTGTTCCGTAGACATGTTCTCCTGCTCCTTTCGACTATGTACTCATGTAAAGTTTGTAATTATTCCCGTAGATGTCCTATACTTGTACAGAAACGAATCTTCATGAATCTGCTCAAGATTTGATTCCATATTGATTGTATGATTTTTATAGACCGGACACAACCGGAAGAACGTGAAGGCGGAGTGAGACATAATGGACAAACTGCAGCTGATCGCAACAGCTCCTATGGGGCTTGAAGCGGTCGTCGCACGCGAATTGAAAGACCTTGGCTACACCGATCAGAAAGTGGAGAACGGCCGCGTTATTTTTACCGGCGGTCCTGAAGATATTTGCCGCGCTAACCTGTGGCTGCGCACATCGGATCGTGTACTCATTAAGATGGCAGAGTTTCCTGCCACAACATTCGAAGAATTGTTTGAAGGAACGAAGGCCGTCAATTGGCCGGACTGGATTCCCGAGGACGCGGAATTTCCGGTAGAGGGGCGCTCCCATAAGTCTCAGCTGTCGAGCGTGCCTGCCTGCCAAAGCATCGTGAAGAAAGCCGTCGTTGAAAAAATGAAGTCCGTCTACGGAACAGAATGGTTCCACGAAGACAACGGCATGCGCTTCGTTATCGAAGTGTGGCTGTTGAACGACGTTGCTATGCTGACGCTCGATACGACTGGACCGGGGCTTCATAAACGCGGCTACCGCAAGCTTGTCACGGAAGCGCCGCTCAAGGAAACGATGGCAGCTGCTATGGTGCTGCTGAGCAGATGGCGCCCCGAGCGTCCGCTCTATGATCCATTCTGCGGATCGGGAACGATTCCAATTGAAGCAGCGATGATTGGCTGGAATATCGCGCCGGGACTGCGCCGCACGTTCAACAGTGAAGGCTGGCCGACAGTGCCGGAAGAGCTGTGGGAACGAGCGCGGGAGGAAGCTTTTGACTCGGTAAAAGATGATATTCCGCTTCAAATTACTGGCTCAGATATCGACCCGCAGGCGCTCGAAATTGCCGCAGCCGCCGTGAAGAAGGCCGGATTCGCCAAAGATATTAAGCTGCAGCAAATGGCCGTTTCTCGTATTAAACCGGAAGGCGACTACGGCTGCATCATCACTAACCCGCCTTACGGCTCGCGTCTCGGAGATGAGGAAGATGCGGAGAAAGCGATTCGCCAGTTAGGGCTAAGCGCGCTGTACATGCCGACTTGGTCGATGTTCGCTTTAACGCAATCCCGTACGTTCGAGGACACGATTGGACGCAAAGCAGACAAGAAACGCAAGCTGTTCAACGGTCGTATTGAATGTGCATTTTATCAATTTTTCGGCCCATTACCTCCGCTGCGCAAACCGGAATAATCGCTTGGTAGAAAGGATTCCATGAAAAATGACTGTACCATTCGACTATTCACGGCGCCGGAAGGCGCCGTTTTTTCTCATGACGGAGCTGCTGCTGAAGCTTGACCTCATCCTGTTCATCGCCGTAATGCTCCTGAAGCTGAACTTGTTCGACCGCATCATTCATGTACCGAACATGGCTATGGTTCGCGATGACTGGATGACTGCCGCCGGCACGCTGATTGTCGTCTCCTTCTGGACGTTGTGGCTGCCAGCTCGCGGACGGCTCATCGCTCTAATCATTCTCGATATCGTGCTAACAGGAATCGTGTACGCAGACCTCATCTATTTCCGTTATTTTCAAGACTTGATTACGGTCCCTGTGCTCATGCAAGCTGGGCAAGTCGGGGCGCTTGGCGAGAGCATCGATTCCCTTCTGAGCCTTAGAGATCTATGGTTCTTCGCCGATTGGCTGCTGCTCTTGCCTTTCTTCATCTATATCATCGTGAGAATACGCAAGAACCGCAGAAGCTCGCGCACTGCCGAGCTGTCGTTCAATCGACCGCGCAGAATGCCGATTGCCCTTCGCAGACTTGCCGCTTCCCTCATTGTCTTTGCGATCGGCTTCAGCCTTATCTACGTGCCCGTCCATAAAGCGAAATCAACCTGGGCAGCCGAACTATTCACTGGAAACTGGTGGAATCTATCGCTCTATAACGTAACCGGCGTCCTTGGATTTCACGGCTATGATCTGTACCGCTATGCGAATGAACATTGGTTCCATGACAGTAAAGCAACCCCGGAGCAGCTAACCGAAGCGAAGCAATGGTTCCAAGAAAGAGGCAATGTTCGCAAGCAGCTGGAATCTGACGCTCTATTCGGCAAGTACAAAGGCAAGAACGTCATTATGATACAGCTCGAAGCGTTCCAGAACTTCGTCATCAACCGTTCCATCGGCGGAGTACCGATAACGCCGAATATGAACAAGCTGCTGGAGTCATCGCTCTACTATCCGAACTTCTACCACCAAACCGCGCAAGGGCGCACGTCCGACGCGGATCTGGCGGCTAACGTATCGCTCCAGCCGTTGCCGACCGGATCGGTCTTCATCCGGTATGCGCAGCATCAGTTCGACAGCATGCCGCAGACGCTGGGGGACAACGGGTACACCGCCGCTGCATTCCATGCGTACGACGGAGGATTTTGGAACCGGAATATGATGTATGATCAGCTCGGCTATGACAAGTTCTTCAGCAAGAAAGATTTCACCATGAACGAGCCGATCGGCTGGTCACTCGGGGATAAATCCTTCTTCGAGCAGTCCGTTGCAAAGATGGAGCAAGAGAAGCAGCCCTTCTACTCGTTCCTGATCTCGCTATCGAGCCATCACCCTTACAAGCTGCCGCAAAGCGCGCAGCAGCTGGATACCAAGCAGTTCAAAGGGACGATGTTCGGCGACTATCTGGAGGCAGTTCATTATGTGGATGCTGCGCTAGGAACGATGATTGAATCGTTGGAACAAGCGGGGCTATGGAACAAGTCCATCTTCCTCTTCTATGGGGATCACGATAATTCCATCGCAGATTGGAAGCCATTCGAGTCCTTCCTAGGTCAATCGCTCGATGAAACCGAGCGCTACCGCATTCTCAAAGGCATACCTCTCATCGTGCATTTGCCGGACGATGCCCGTGCCGGAACGTATGAGCAGCCTGGCGGGCAGCTCGATATTACGCCTACAATTCTGCATCTGCTCGGCATTGGAAGCAGCGATAAAGTGATGATTGGCACACCGCTCATTACAGCCGCACCTCCGCAAGCCGGCAAAAGAATCGTGTTCCGAAACGGCGCGTACACGGACGGCAGCGTACTCTACCTGCCAGCCGAAGATGGCCTGCCTGAGCATAGCAAATGCTATTCCATCGCAGGCACAGGCGCCACGGGAACGAAGCAAGCACAGCTAACCGACCAGAGCGTCTGCCACACCGGCGCAGAAGAAGCTCGCAAGGAGCTGAACGCTTCCGACCTTGTCGTCGAATACAATCTCGTGCCGCAGCTTACAAAAAAAGAACCGTGAAGCATCACGGTTCTTTTCTTTATTTTCACAGCAATATCAACGATTCTATCCAGCAGCCTTTATTAATTTCAGTTGTTTAATGCAAAGCGTGAGCGTCGCAATCGGAACGCAGAAAAAGAAGATCAGTGCAAGAGGCAGTATCGTCGCTATATAGCCAACGATTATCGTGATGCCACTGATAATAAACAATAATGCCATCCACCGCGACACCTTGCCGAGCATGAGCGACAGTCCAAACAAGACATATCCGAGTCCGTTCAAACACACCGCCGAATAAGCACCATCCTTGAGCGGCTGAGGCGTATTATCCCAATCAATGATGCCAGGTTGAAAGCGCTCCAGCACCGGTCCAGCGAAATTGTGTGCAAAGCTAAAGCCTGTTGACCAAATGATGCCAAAAATGACAATCATTGCACTGATAATGCCGAATGTGCCCAGTTTATTGACATGATTCAAATAAATCGCGAGTACGCCAAATATAGATACCGCATTGACCGCTCCGGAAATAACGTCCAAAGTATGGGATTTTTCAACGAAACCTCCTGCCAAGTAGAGAAGAATAATTAGAATCGAGTTGATTACGCCTACAATTGCGTATGTCTTAATGACTTGGTTTTGAAGCATTACGCGCCACCTCCAACTCAATTATGTACCCGAACAGAGTATATTCACGACAATTATGGTGTATGCAATTGGACAAGTCATGAAATGTTAAAAATCTGCTCGTTATAGAATATTTTGGAAAATCTCACAAAACAAAAAAAGACTAACGCCGCCGTCATCCTAAACTCGAATGATTCGGCAGGTTAGCCTCTTCCGTTCTTACTTCTTCACATATTTACTTGCTTTCTCAATCGCTTCGTCTTCGGTCGGCGCCGTAATATAACGGCCGTTGATGAAGACGAACGCGAACCGCGAGCACGGGCCGCAGTAAGACTTGCACGCAACTTTAATCTCCGTGTCTGGCGCGATCTGCTCCAGCTTCGGCACCATCTTCTTCACGTTGATGTGTTTGCATTTGTCGCAAATGCGAATATCGTTTGCCATGATTCTCTCCCTAACCGTTTTACAAATTAATGATCGCCGTGGTTGCCTTTGGTCGGGTTAGAAATCATGAAGCCTTCTTGTGGTACATAGAAGTAGTCAATTCTGACACCGTCCAGCAGCTCAACACCCTTTTCCAAAATGACTTTAATGTCTTTGTCCGTCTCAACGACTACGTCATTCTCCGTAGGCTCGTCCATTTGCATGCCGTAGTGAGCATGGTCTCCGTGCGAATGTGTAATAATGATGCGCAGCAATTTGCCTTCGTTCTCTGGCTTATCGATTTCTTCGCGAAGCACTTTCGCTGCATTACGTGTAATTTTGCAATTCATTGTCCCATTCATCTCCTTATAGTTGCTGCCCAGGAGTACCTGCCCCTAAGCACGGCTCGTTTCATTCATGATCTCTCTATTGTAAAGAAACGCGGCGCATTGTTCAACCGCAATCGAACGCTTATTTCAAATGCTGGCCATATTTGCGCTCCATGTAACGGGTATACCACTCCGCCGCGATCATCGTCACCGCGATATCATCAATTGGCATGAACGGCATGACATCGGGCAGAACCCAATACAGAAGCACAGGAATGACATAGAGAAGCTTGTCTACAAGCCGGACTTCCTTTGCACCAAGCAAACGGAAAATCCGGACAAACACCGCCCGCCAGTGGCGAAGCGACAGCAGCTTGCGCATGGTGCAGCCCTCCTTCTACTTGTGCCTATTATAACACAAGCTAGAGCGAAGCCTCCAACGCGGCGATTAGGAGCGGCTTCACTTCATCATAGAGACCTGGGAACGCGCTGACAGGGAGCGGATTCACACCATAACCGACTTCAACCGTAAAGCCAGGCTTGCGGTATTGCAAAATGAACCAATCTTTATACCCCGCGTCACTGCCAGTCAGCTTGATCGGCTTATAGCCGCTCGCTTTGCCAAGCTTATGCGCAATCACTTCCGCCTCCGCAGACTCGTAGCCGCGATAGTTCCAGTAGATTTCCTGCCCTTGCGTATGCAGCGCCACAACAAGGTCGAACTGCTGCTCCTGCGTCAGCGCATGAATCGCCTGTGCCTCCGGTTCCGACAACGGCTTCGCGCCCGTATAATCCCGTGGCCCCGGCCCCGGTACATCACGGCGCTCTGCTTCTTGCTCCCAGAAGGCTGGGAACTGGTCGTTCAGATCAACGCCGCGCACATTCGCTTTCCATTTATGGAAACGAGGCGAGCCGTTATTCCACTGGAGCAGCTCGTTATAGTAAGGATGCTCGCGAGGCAGCCCTTCCTGTACAAGCTCTGCGCCATCGGGATTAACGAGCGGTACTGCCCATAACGAGATCCGACGGAGCAGCGTTCTCGCCTCTGCGCCGCACAGCTTCTCGCCCGCAGCTGCTGCCTTAGCAAGATCCTCGACGAACGTCATCAGAAGCGGCGCCGTAATCCACTCATTCGCATGCATGGCTGCATTCATATGCACCTTAACCGGGCCGTCTCCAAGGCGGAGCGCCGCAATCGGCTTGCCCATCACACTATGGCCGATCGTATAGCTTTGCAAGAACGGGTACGCCTCAAGGAGCGATTCGATGTTATTCATCAGCTCACGCTGGCCATACTCTGCCCTGGCGTCGACAATGCGCGAGCTGCCCGTATTCGGTATGGTGAGCAGCTGCCCTTCTTGCAGCTGCTTCAGATCAAGCGGACGGTTCGCTGCTTTCAGCGCATAGGTCGTCACAGAGAATCTCGCGGCAATGCGCAGCAGCGTATCACCAGACTGCACCCGATACGTAAAATAATGCTGAGCTGGCACTTGCAGCAGCAGCCCCGGCACTAACGGTTCATCCGCAGCAATGCCGGGATTCGCCGAGAGCAGCGAAGCCTCATTCACATTATAGGTGCGGGCTATGCGCAGCACCGTGTCACCCTTTTGAACGATATAGGGAAGCATGTGATCACCCTTTCTAGTCACATGCTATGCCGCGCGAGCCCGCAGCATGACTCTCCTCTTCACGCAAAATAGCCGCCGCACTCATCCCGGGGGACAAGAGCGACGGCTTTCTTTTTTAGGCTTAGATTCCACTCATCGTTATACGATCTTCGGTACCTGCCAGACGACAGGCGTAAGCTCGATCTGTTCCCCCAGCCACTCTTGGGCAATCATGCGGAACATGCGGTGATCTCCGCTGCAGAAGAACTGATGCACGGGCAGCTCGCCGTCCCGCGTCAGCCGGTTGCGATCATGCAAAATCGTACTGATCTCTCTGGCCGTCTCATCCGCCGAGCTAATGAGCGCGACATCCTTGCCCATTACGCTTGCGATTGTCTCCGAGAGAAACGGATAGTGTGTACAACCGAGGATAAGAGTATCAATGGTGCGTTCTTTCAGCGGCTGCAAGGACGATTCCACAACTTCGTATGTTTCCTTGGAACGGAAATTGCCTTTCTCGACGAGCGGCACGAAGCGCGGACATGCGAGGCTGAACACTTGTGTGGACGGGGATAATTGCTTCAGCGCTTGCTCGTAAGCTCCGCTTCGAACCGTTCCTTCGGTACCGATAACGCCGACGATGCCTGATAGTGTCCGACTATTCGCAGCACGGGCACCTGGATGAATAACGCCGACAACCGGAATGGCAACGCGGGAGCGAATATCTTCAAGCGCGACGGCAGTAGCTGTATTGCAGGCGATGACTATCATTTTGGGACGAAATTGGATTAAATACTCAACGATTTGCCTAGTAAACCGAGTCACTTCTTCAGCGGGCCGCGGACCGTAAGGGGTACGTGCGGTATCGCCGAAATAGATGATTTTTTCCCGGGGAAGCTGGCGCATAACTTCCTTGACGACTGTTAGACCGCCTACGCCAGAATCCAAAATTGCGATCGGTTGTTGCACAGACACACCGCTTTCTTGAACGATTTGGCAGGACTTCAATAGAATATGAATGCTCCTCAGAAAAGGTACCTACATATTAGCGCAAAATAGGACAAGGTTCAACAAAGCCGCTCCACGGCAGGCGCGGATCCCCGCTCGCTTCACTGTCTCTTAAAAATAAAAAACCGCCCGGGCCGGCAGCGCTGCAACAGGGCAGCACGGCAAGCTCGGACGGTATTTAATTCAGTGCTTAGTTGAAAGTTGGCAGCCAGCCGCCATGCGCTTCGATCAAGTCATCGCACATCGCTTTGATGTCGTCCATCGACAGCTCAGCGCCAGTGTGCGGATCAAGCATTGCTGCATGGTAGATATGCTCGCGTTTGCCAGTAATTGCCGCTTCGATCGTGAGCAGCTGCGTATTGATGTTCGTACGGTTAAGCGCTGCGCATTGCGGTGGCAGATCGCCTACGAAAGTCGGCGTTACGCCGCTGCGGTCAACGAGGCAGGACACCTCAACGCAAGCTTCTTTCGGAAGATTCGTGATCAGGCCTGTATTCATGACGTTACCGCCAATCTTGAATGGAACGTTCGTTTCAATCGCTTCAAAAATATACGATGCATACTCATGCGTACGTTTATGCTGCAGCTCTGGATTGCTGACCAGTTCCTGCTTAAGCTTCTTCCAGTTGCCGATTTGCTCGATGCAGCGGCGCGGATATTCATCCAGCGGAATGTTGAAGCGCTCGATCAGCTCCGGATAGTTGCGCTTGATGAAGTACGGGTGGTACTCGGCGTTGTGCTCGGATGACTCTGTAATGTAGTAGCCAAAGTTCAGCATCATCTCATAGCGGACCATATCATGGTGCTTCTCGCTTTGCTTCTCGCGTGCACGGCGTTTGATTTCCGGATACAAGTCAGCACCAGAAGCATCTTTCACTTCAAGCAGCCACGCCATATGGTTGATACCGGCGATTTTGGATTGAACGCCCGTCTTATCCATACCAAGGTCTCTGAACAGATCAGATACGCATGCTTGTACGCTGTGACAGAGGCCGACTGTGTTAATGCCGCCGTAAGTGTTCATGACGTTCGTCAGAACCGCCATCGGATTCGTATAATTCAGGAACAACGCATCAGGACAAACTTCTTGCATATCTTTGGCAAAATCAAGCATAACCGGAATCGTACGCAGGTTACGGAAAATACCGCCGATGCCGACTGTATCTGCAATCGTTTGGCGAAGGCCGTACTTCTTCGGAATTTCAAAGTCTGTAATCGTACAAGGGTCGTAGCCGCCAACTTGAATCGCGTTGACTACATATTTCGCGCCGCGAAGAGCTTCCTTGCGGTCGGAGTAAGCTTTGATTGTGGATGTGCTGCCGCAAGTGTTCTTAATATGATTCAGCATCGACTCCGAATCGGATAGACGCTCTGGGTTAATATCGAACAAAGCGATTTCGAAACCTTGAAGTGCTGGCGTATGCAGTACATCCCCCAGTACATTCTTCGCAAATACAGTGCTTCCTGCTCCAATAAACGTAATTTTCGGCATGATGTGCCTCCCTAAGAAATGGTCATAATGTAAGCGGATTAATGTCTTCTTCTATTCCTTACTATAAGGCATAAATGAACGGTTTGAGTAGGATATAATGCGTGATCTATATGTACATTTGTAGTTTTTTGAACTACACTACTTGTAGCAAAAGGTTGACGAAAGCGAGGCAATCCCTACCTATGAGCAAAATGTACGCACGCACATCCGACCACTTCAAATTCTCCGTCGTCAACAATACGCAGCCTGCTCAAGGCGAGCTATCGGTGATGTTTGCTGGCGAAGGCAAGCCGATGCCTTGGCTTACGAACGGCCCAGCCGTACATAACTATTACCTCGTACACACCGTTATCTCTGGCCGCGGCATGTTCGAGATCAGCGGGCAGCGCTTCATGTGCGCGAAGGGCGATACATTCGTTATTTTTCCGGACGAGCTGTTTACCTATGTCCCCGATGAAGCTGACCCTTGGCATTATATGTGGGTCGCCTTCAAAGGCCATATCTCCGAAGCCTTGTTGCTCAGCCTGGGCATTACGCCGGCGAATCCGATCGTCCATGCAGAGGACATCCGCTCGCTTGTTTCGTTGTACCGCAAAATGCGCAGCACGTTCGAACAGACGCCTTTTCCCGAGCTCGCAGATCTGGAGGCTGAAGGCCTGCTTCGTGTATTCCTGAAGGAGCTCGGGCAGCATAACGCCGGCAAGCTTGCGTTCAATTCGCTTGCAATCATCCCTGATATTGAACGTCAGATCAAGCAGGCCGTACGCTGGCTTTCTTACCAATATGCACAGCAAATTTCCATTGAAGATCTTGCGCGAAGCCTTGGCTACCACCGGACGCATCTGTCCAAAATGTTCAAGCAAGTCACTGGCATTTCCCCCATGCAATTCCTGCTCAAGGTGCGGATGGAGCGTGCTAAGGAGCTGCTAAACGGCGAGATTCATCTGTCCATCGATCAAGTCGCTTCTTCTGTCGGCTACTCGGATGCGCTCTATTTCTCCAAGCAATTCCGCAAAACCTTCGGCCTCTCTCCTTCCGAATATAGGCAGCAAGCGCGCGCTTAACCCGCTTCTTCTAAAGCCTGCCAAGAGTGAAATCGACCCTTGAACGCCATCCTTAAAGTAAGGAGCTTCTACAGACTGACTTTAAGGAGGGATCTCGTGTCGCAACAATCTGTTGCTTCATCTACGGAAGTCGAGCACTCGCAAGCAGCATTCAAGCATCGCGGCATGCTTGTCACCGGACTCATCATTGCGATGCTGTTCGCCGCGCTCGACAACACTATCGTGGGTACCGCCATGCCGAAGATTATCGGCGAGCTCGGCGGTCTCAGCTTGTTAACGTGGGTGACCACCGCATATATGCTTACGTCGACAACCGTTGTTCCGATTGCCGGCAAGCTTGCCGATATGTTCGGACGCAAGCTGATTTATGTAACGGGCATTATCATCTTTATTATTGGATCCGCGCTCTGCGGCATCTCGCAATCGATGGAACAGCTCATTATTTATCGCGGTATTCAAGGCATCGGCGGCGGGGTTATGATGCCGATGGCGATGATCATTATAGGGGACTTGTTCACCGGTAAACAGCGCGCGAAGTGGCAAGGCGTCTTCGGCGGCATCTTCGGCCTCTCTTCCGTTATCGGTCCGCAGATTGGCGGCTTTATCGTCGACAACTGGAATTGGAACTGGGTCTTCTACATCAACTTGCCTGTCGGAGTACTTGCGCTCGTCTTTATTGTGCGCGGGCTACCGAAGCATCGAGCGGTCGGCAAGCCCCAGATTGACTACGCTGGTATCGTTACGATGATCGTCGGCGTTGTCAGCTTATTGCTCGCACTCTCGTTCGGCGGCAAAGACTATGCATGGACTTCCTGGCAAATTATCGGCTTGTTCGCATTAGCCATTGTTTCGTTATTCGCTTTCGTCCGAATTGAGAGCAGGACAAGTGAACCGATTCTGCCCGTACACTTGTTTCGAAATCGTATCTTCACCACCGTTAACGGTATCGGATTCTTCCTCAGCCTTGGCATGTTCGGCGCGGTCGTCTTCGTACCGCTGTTCATGCAAGGCATTGTCGGAACGAGCGCTACCGCTTCCGGTACCGTAATGATGCCGATGATGCTTGCATTAATCATCGCCAGCATCCTTGGCGGTCAAATCGTTTACAGGATCGGCCCACGCCTCCAAATGGTCATTGGCATGCTAATCGCGGCCGTCAGCTTCTATCTGCTCTCGACGATGAATGAAGACACAACCAAGCTTGTTGCTTCCTCCTTCATGGTCATTATGGGCTTCGGCATTGGTCTAGTCATGCCGCTGCTGACGCTGGTGCTTCAGGAGAGCTTCAAGCGCGAGGAGCTGGGCGTTGTCACTTCATCCAGCCAGTTCTTCCGCTCCATCGGCGGCACCTTCGGCATTACGATTCTTGGCGCTATTATGAACCATGTGTCGGGCAGCGAGCTCGATACGAAGCTGACGCCTATAATTGAGAAAATGCCGGATCAGTTGGCCGACTTCAAGACATCGATTATTGATATGATTCACACCGATCCCCATGGCCTGTACAACACGCTACTGAATCCCGAAGCGCTGAAGAAGCTGCCGAAGGAAGCGGTCGAGACGATGGTTCCGATCCTGAAGACAACCCTCGTTGACTCCTTGCACAGCGTATTCCTGTACGCTCTCTTGTTCATCCTTATTGGCGCTCTGCTCGCGCTTCTGATCGGCAAAGTGAAGCTGACTCAGCGCTCCAAGGAAGAGAAGACGGAAAACGCTATACAGGCGGTTGAGTCGCATTAAAATATATTGAAAAGGCTTCGCCGCTATTGAGCGGCGAAGCCTTCTTTTTGCAACATTTAAACCAATTAATTAGCCGATGGTCTGCAGCTCTTCTGCGCGCTCGGATACGATTTCTTCTGCTTTGTCTTGCACAGACTCAGCTGCTTCTTGAACCTGCTCGCCTGCGTCTTCCAGAGCGTCCCCAAGGTCGCTGGAACGCCAGCTGCGTACGTTGTCGATCATATGGCTTGCTGTATCTTTTGCTTTCGAAGCTGCCGTTGTGACGCCTTCGCCTACTTGCTTCGCAAGCTTCGTTGTGCTTTCGCCGACTTGGGAAGCGATGCGCACAGTATGATCAGATACCACCTGCGTGCCTTCAGCGATGTCCTTACGCAGCTCGCGTCCAGGCTTTGGTGCAAACAGCAGTGCTGTTACGGAACCGATTACGCCGCCTGCAATCGCGCCATATACGAAACTTTTTGCTCCAATTTTCTTTGCCATTTTGATTCGCTCCTTTGTGTTAGATAGTAGTATCCTGCCCTAGGTCATGACCTGAGCATGCAGAGACGCGGGTATCTTTTCGCTTCGTTTGCCATAACTGCCACACCGCGTAACCAACCTCCGCCCAGTCCATTGCATCCGTAATTTGGTGCCTCAGCTTATCGCCAGACTTCGCGGCATGCCGCTCAACCGTGTCATTCAGCTCAGCGGTCAGCCGGCTTACCGTCAAGGACAGCTGATTTGCCGAATCGCCAATGCGGCGCGTCGCATCCGATAGCCGGGACACGCCTTCCAGCTGCTTCTGCACATTACGCATCGTCGCTGTCATCGGATCAAGCAGCTCGCATACTTGCTCTTTAGCTGCTGCAGTATGACGCTCCATTGCCTCAGCAGCCGTTAGCAGCTTTGCCAGCTTCCGGTCTGCCGCTCGCAACCAAAGTAAAATCCCTGCGACAAGCGCAACGAACGCCGCTACCGCAACCGCCTCAAGCCAAATCGTCATCGTGGCACCTCCTTCACGTAAGCCCCCAGGGCAAATGCCCATTTTCTTACTGACATAATACCCAGCATAGGCTTGTCTTGACACAGCAATTGCGAAAAAATAATGGGCTAATGCCCTTTTGGCACTAGCCCATCTCGTCATTTACTATGTTAAAACAAGCTCTTCACCTTTGCTCCACATGTGTGCTTAGCATGCCTTAAAGCCCGTCCTTGAGGTACGCCAAGGACGATCAATCTACCCCACCCACAGGGGGGCTGGCATTTTGGTTTAGTCCTTCGCTTTGCTTTTGGCGAAACCAAAAGCGGAGCGGTCGAATGATTCTGGAGAAGCGCCAGCGGTCGCCTTTGTATTCGGATTCCAACCAAGTCCCAGTTGTTCAAAGGGAATCCTAATACAACAGCGATCGAAAGAACATTCGACTGCGGAGCGGCCACGGTTTTTTCACTAAACAAAAAAAAGGCCGTCCTAAAGGACAGCCCCCACACTCCCGATTCGATAGCTGCACTTGCCGCCGCCTTTTGCCAGACACTCCGTTCGTTCCACGTCTGTGCCGAGCAGCTGCTGGAACAAGGCCAGCTCGCAACCGCAAGCTTGCTGATAGCGGTTCGCCACCTGGGCAATCGGACAGTTGTACTCATGCAGCACAATGCCGCCTTCACCTGTCTCGACCTGCACCATGTAGCCGCCGTCGTTCTGAATCGCCGCAAGCTCCGATACTTTCTGCTCCAGCGTCTTGCCTTCCATCCGGTGCGCGTACCGGTCTATGAGTTTCCGTTTGCGGCCTTCAAACAATCGGTCAACGATAAGTGCCGTCTCCGGATCGTCCTCCAGCTCTTCCAGAAAATCAAGCGCAAGTACGTGGTAGTTCTTCGGGAACAAGAGCTCGGCTTGCTCAGTCAGACTGAACATATGCGTCGGTCTGCCCATAGCTTGACGGACAACGGTTGGCGATATAAGTCCGTCACGCTCGAGCGTGCTCAAGTGGCGCCGCACGGCCATTTCCGTTATTTGCAGCTGCTTAGCCAGCTCGCCTGCATTCATTTGCCCGTTCGTCTTCAGCAAAAAAAGCACAGTCTGCCGCGTCGAGCCTTCCTGCCGGAGTGCCTGCTCCTTCTGCGAAAACGGCTTACCATCCTGTTCCATCCCAAATCACCACCTTAATCGTTCCAGCCACTACTAGCAAATGTAACGCATTTTCACCGTTTCGTAAATCGGGCGAAAGCATAGGTCCTGATTACTCTCCCAGCTCCCGCACCAAATACGATTCAACCGCCGCTTTAAACGCAGGCAGCCTCTCTGGCAGCACATCCGAGAGCGGATGCCACTGGCCTCTTGTCCACTCGTAATAATCCTGCACAAGCGGCTTGCGCAAGCGCACCAGCTCCAGCAAAGTTTCCTGCAATTCCGCCGGGAATACGCCTTCGCCTGCAATTATCGTAATAATATCCTCATAGCTGCTCGCATCCCGCATAATAAAGCCGTCAATCAGGTAGCTTCCAATATCCGTTACTGCCTCGATTGCCAGATGGAGCGCCCGCTCTTGGGCAAGCCCTTGCAGCAGGCTTCCGTCCCAGCTTTGCTTCAGCAATTGCAGCGCCGAAACAACGTCAGGAATGACCTGCAAACGCACATTCAACTGTTCACGATTTACATAATACATCCTGCCAAATCTCCTGTTCTGCTATGACCGCTTCGTTTTATTTTTACGTGCTTTGCGTTTGAGCCACATGGTCATCACGATTGCACTAAAGATAACGACGAGCAAATAAGTCATCATTTCAAATACGTCACCCATTGTTAAGCCTTCCTTTGCTACGATTCGAAGTCTACGCTTGCAGAAGCCTCGCGAACCTCAGTCATATGTGCGATGACCTCTTTATGTACCGGGTGCACCTGGTAAGCGGCGAGCGTTTCCATCGATTCAAATTTGGTAATCAGTGCTATGTGATACGAACGCTCTGAATGCAGCACGTCAGTGCCCACTTCGATCGAGAGCAGCTCATCAATCTTGCCTTCCATGTTCTTCAGCACTTGAACGGTGCGCGCAACGCTCTCCGGGCTGCCATCCTTCAACTTGAACAATACGATATGCGTAATCATAATACGAACCGCTCCCTCGTCAATGTAGTGGATTGAGAAACATCCTTTTGTCACATAATAACTCAAGGTGCCGTCATTCGGCAATCTTCCAGCAAAGGGTGTGTGCCGCTTATGCGATATCCGGTTACGATTGCAGCCTCACTGATCGGCCTCCTGTTATGCCTATTTAACTCCACAGGATACGATCCGCATAATTTCGTCTTCTTCATGTTCAGCGTGCCGGCCTGGTTCGCGGACATGATTGTGGACATTCATAATGTGAATGTCTATTTGATGTACGTCTTGACGATCGCCAGCTATGCACTGCTCGGTTATATCTGTGACTGGGCGGTTGCACGATCCCGAGGACGACGCCGTTCATACGATTAGCAGGTGAGCCTGCAAAAAAAAGGAGCCGCGCTGGTCGGCTCCTTTTACTTTCTTATTCAACAATCAGAACGGCTTTCATATCTGCGTGGCCTGTTCCGCACATAACGGCACAGTGCATCTCGTACTTGCCTGGTTTATCAAACGTAACGTCTTGCTCCATCTTGTCGCCTTGAAGATCAATACCGAGATCAGGAATTGCCAGGCCGTGAACGCCGCTCTTATTGATGAGCTTCAGCTTCACTTTATCGCCTTTCTTCACTTTGTATTCTTTCTGGTCAAAGACGAAATCTGCAGATGCTTCTACCTTCATAAGAGTAACGCCAGGCGGCAAAGATGCTGCCTCGTCTACCGGCTTGCCCGGAAGCTGTGTCGTCAGCAAAACAACGCCCAAAACCGAAGCTGCTGCGAAAACGACGAACATGATCCACTTATGCATTGCTTCTTGCTCCCCTTTTCATCAAATGTCTACTCCTTATATTACATAAGATCGTCCGTTCTTCTCAACCTTAAACTGTGTCAACAAATAAACTTTTTTCACCTTTTTGACAAAACGATGAACGAACTACTTCGTCAAATACGTCCGAAGCAGCCGCTCAGCCTCCGCTTTCACAAACGTCCACGGCATGGAGAAGTGATGCTGATAGCCCATACAGCTATATGACGCCGTCAGCCCTTCCGTCGTGCGCTTCTCCTGGTAAAGGTTGATGCTGCACGCCCGAAACTGCCTGCGTATCGATGCCAGCTCCAGCAGGACACGGTCCTGCAGCCCGCGCATCATCGACTCATACAGGCGCGGCAGCTTCGTCGCCGTTGCACCGACGATACGAATGTCATGATCGAGAATTTGACTTACGACACCAAGCAGCACATATCGCTTCACAAGCTCCAGTTCCTTGCCGATTTGAACGGGCGGCGATGCATGATTCATCTCCACAGCCAATGTAACCCCTCCAAGCCTCTCCACAATAAGAACATTTGTTCTCATTATAACAGCGCGTGCTTCGGGATGCAAGCAGCTGCCGAGGCGGATAAGCCCTAGGAAAAGAAAAACGGCCATCCTAGAAAGGATGACCGCAAATGAAGTGAGCTATACGTAAATTACTTCCTGTTCTTCAATACTTCAATAAGTTGGCGAAGCCGATCCGGCAACGGAATGCCGATCCGACCCAAATTCTCCGTAACGGAAATAAGCTCATTCGCTAAATAAAAATAAATGGCTCCGCCCATGGCAACGTTGCTTAGCTCAAGCATAATATCAATTCGGTGGGCAAGCAAAATAACGAGCAGCATTACGCCTTTCTTCGCTAGTCCCCAAGATCCCACGCCGCTGCTTAAATTCTTCTCCTTTACCGCGGCTGTAATGCCGGTCGCGTAATCTACGCCCATTGCCACGATGAGTAATGTCAATGATTCCGGCCACATACCAAAGGAGAACGTGAGCAGCGAACCGAACACAGCGGTAATACTGCAAACGATGGTGTGTGGCAAGACCGTTACCCCTCCCCTCAAGATGCAACTGCATTACATCATATGCGAGAGAATTGCAGGTTGTCCCCACAGGTGTACAAGATCTCAAAGATAGGCTTACTTCGCGATAAACCGGAACACGGTGCTGCTGTAATCGCCGTGCGGCAGCGGCTTCACAACGCCGGCATGCATCAGCTCGTCGCCGCCGACCACTTCGCTTGTGCCAATCCACTCGTAGCTCAGATCGCTGCTAAGTCCTTTTAGTTTCAAGCGGCTAAGCGGCGGGTTCGGCTCGTTCAGCACGGTAACGTGTACAACGAGTGCCTCGCGCTTATCCTTGGAGACGAACATCCACGCCGTCTCATTACCCTCAAACGGGCTGAGAAGCCGGTAGAACGTGCCGTACTGCACAAGTTCGCGCACTTCCTTCACAAGCGCAACCTGACGCTTCACTTCTTCCTTCTCGGCTTCGCTGAATACCGTCAAGTCCAGCTCGTAGCCGAAGTTGCCGGACATCGCGACATCACCGCGCGTCTTGAGCGGCGTGTTGCGGCCTACCTGGTGATTCGGCACGGCGGATACATGTGCGCCCATTGTGCTAATCGGATAAACGATACTCGTGCCATATTGGATGCGGAGCCGGCTAATCGCATCGGAGTTGTCGCTCGTCCACGTTTGCGGCATGTAATAGAGCATGCCTGGGTCGAACCGTCCTCCGCCGCCAGAGCAACTCTCAAACAGCACATGCGGGAACGCAGACGTGATCTGCTCGAGCACGCGATAGAGGCCAAGCATGTAGCGATGCGCCGTTTCGCGCTGCCGCTCCGGCGGCAGCAGTGCCGATCCGATCTCCGACATGTTGCGGTTCATATCCCACTTCACATACGTAATCGGCGCGCTGCGCAATACCGCGCTCACCGATTCGATGATATAGTTCTGCACATCCTCGCGGGAGAGATCGAGAATAAGCTGCTGTCTGCCTTCCGAACGGCGGCGCTCAGGCACGTGCAAGCACCAGTCCGGATGCGCACGGTACAGGTCGCTGTCCGGAGAAACCATCTCCGGCTCGAACCATAAGCCGAATTCCAGTCCATGGCTGCACACTCGCTCCGCCAAGTCTTCCAGGCCGCGAGGCAGCTTCTTCGCGTCGACGACCCAGTCGCCAAGCGAACAGTTGTCGCTGTCCCGGCGACCGAACCATCCGTCATCGAGGACGAACATCTCAATGCCGAGCTCGCTTGCTTGGGCGGCGATCGCTTCGATTTTGTCCGCATTAAAGTTAAAGTAAGTCGCTTCCCAGTTGTTGACCAGAATCGGACGAACTGCATCACGGAATGCGCCGCGGCACAGGCGTGTCCGGTACAGTTCATGATACGTCTGCGACATCGTGCCAAGACCGCTACCCGAGAAGACCATAACCGCTTCCGGCGTCTGGAACGACTCGCCTGCTTCGAGCCGCCATGAGAAGTCAAACGGATTGATGCCGATAAATGCCCGCGACGTGTGGAACTGATCCACTTCAACACCTGCGGAGAAGCTGCCGCTGTAGACGAGGCTGAAGCCGAATACATCGCCATGATCTTCAGTCGAACCTTCGGACAGCAAGGCGAAGAACGGATTATTCATATGGCTGCTGGAGCCGCGACGGCTCTCAATTGCCTGCAAGCCCGGCGTCAGCGAGCGCTTATGGATGTAGCGCTCGCGCACCCACGCTCCGGACAATTGCAGCATATCGAAACGGTCATGCGGCAGATCCACGCTTGCGGTGAGCGCGCGTGTCAGCTGCATAACGCCAGTGCTATCGTTCTTAATGCGTGCAGAGCGGACGACTGCATCGAACGCCTCAAATACCGTGTAGGACAGCTCGACCGTAAGGCCTGCAAGCTTGTCCGCCAATGTAACGATAAGAGTCTGAGCCTCGGAATCCTGTTCTGTATAAACGGAAGGCAGCCCCGCAAGCTCTGGCTTCCCTTGTACGATCACATGCGACTCGTAAGAAAGCTCCGTTACGGTCGTACCGTTCGGCAGCTGAACGGCATATGCCGGCGAACGCAGGTCGCCAGAGCCGTAGCCCGGATATTCCTGCGGCAATGTATCCAAAGATATTGTCCGGTCCTCCGGAATCGGTGTCGGACAGAATGAAGCGCGTTCGATACGCTGAAGCAAGCGCGCCGGGTTAGGCTCGCTGATTCGGCGACCCCAATACAGATGTGCCGGATAGCCTTGCAGCACTTGAAAAATATAACTCATGCTTCGTGTTTGAAGATGGAACATACCGTTTGCGGCATTGAATATAATTGACATCCTTAACGCATCCTCCCTATGGACAAAACGACTCTACTGTTAGCGTGTGAATGACAGGCACAATAGGCTTGTCGTCTCCAAGTATAGGGGGATTCGCGAACGATCAATATGGATGCTTGACGCCATCATATGGAGAAATGTAGGATCACGGAACGAGCTTCCGTCACTATTGCATCTCAAATACGCCAGCTCGCCGGATATCAAACGAAATCTTCACTTGCAAATCCTTCTCACCGGGGAGCCAGTCGCCGTTTCGAGCTGTCTTTTTCCATGTGCCCAAATGATACCGATACATCACTTCTTCCATGTTAAACAGATCCATATGCTTGCGAATGCCAGACGTATAAGCAAGCATAATCTCGTCCTCGATCAACTTTTTTACCTTGTCTTCAATTTCTCCCACCGTCATCGAGCCGCCAATCTCAGTCAAATCGCCGTACGCCTTCACATGCAGAACAAACTTCGGACCTCCCTCGCCTGCTTTCAGTTCCTTCTTCTCCACCTTTGCGTACTTAATCATGACGACCGCTGCATCCTGCTGCCCCCCTGACTGCACCGTGTATTGCGCGCGATAGAGCGGATTTCTCGACCAGCGAATCCCCGTCACCTGTTTCAGAGGCAAGAAGACCGGCTTATGCTTCATCTTGAAGGCGAATACGCCGTCCAGCTCCTGCACGGTAATCGGCTTCTTGTTCTGGTGCCAAACCTTGCTCGAAACGGTGACACTCGGCAGCAGCGCGGTCATCGCTTTCTCATTGAAGGCCGCGACGAATTTCTGCATCGTAACCGGTGGAACGGAGCTGTTCTGCTTCTCAAGCGTAAGCGGGTTATAAATATAGCTGTACGTCTGCGACAGCTCAAAGAAAGCACTTGCCGTGAAGATGTCGCTAAGATCGCTGCGTGTCCCGTAGATCCATGACGTATAACGCGTCACGCGCACCCGATTGACCGCATCCAGAATTTGAGCCATCCTATCCATGGCAGGCTCTCGCACAATAACCACGCTTAATTGATCGAAATTAAGCGTGCTTTGGGTCGTCACCGCAATTTGTTTATTCGCTTCGCTGATGCTTTCGCCTCGACCTATGCCGATCCAGACGGAAGGCTTCTGTGCCTTTGGGCTCTCCGACTTCGCGATCGCCGAGAAGTCCATCAACTGGACCGTTACGATATATCGACCGTCCCGGTAATCGACGCCCATCGCCTTTACGAACGCTTGCGCGCTAAGATCGCTTGTATCCATCCGCTCCTTGCAGCCGCTCAGCACACTCGGCAGCACGAGTAGCAGCAAAAACAGTGATCGGCTGCAGAGCTTCATGGCAAATTCCGCTTCACGCGATATTTCCACGGCAGCTGCCACACCGCTGTAATCATTTTCTTGAACTCGAACGGAGCAAGCGGCTTCAAGAACGGCATGCCGAACGACTCCAGCGTGCACAAGTACAACATGACGGAGAACAAGGAAATAAAGAAACCGAACAGGCCTAGGAACGAGGCAGCAATCATCATATAGAATCGAATAACGGTTACAGAGCCGTTGAGTGATTGGTTCACTAATGTAAAGGTCGATACCGCCGTCACTGCTGTGATGACCAGCATCGAAGCCGATGTCAGTCCTGCGCGAATCGCGGCATCGCCGACAATCAAGCCGCCGACAACGGTGACCGTTTGACCGACGGCTCGCGGCAAACGAACCCCCGCTTCGCGGAAGATTTCGAACATGATCATCATCAGAATCAGTTCCATTTGCGGACTGAACGGCAACCCGATCCTATTCAGCGTAACCGTAGCCAGCAGCGCGAATGGAAGCTGGTCGTTATTGAAAGCCAGCAAGCCCAGATAAAAACCTGGCAATATGCCGGCTAAGAAGAAACTGATCAAGCGAAGCGACCGTTCAAAGACGACAAAATAAAACGGCTGGTAGGCATCCTCCGGAGACTTGACAAGCAAGGAGACATTGACCGGCGCGACTAGGGCAGCAGGCGTGCCATTCACCAGAATGGCGAATCTGCCATTCATAAGCGATTGAATGACCGCGTCCGGCCGGCCGATGTAATCAATCAATGGCACGAGCACAATCGACTTATCGGAAATAATATCCTCAAGCTCTCCCGCTCCATGAAGAACCGCAATATTAACGCCGCGAATCCGATGTCTCGCTTCCTCAAGCGCGGCCTTCGCTGTAACGCCATCCATCGAGAGCAAGCATATTCTCGTCTGCGATTCCGTGCCGACTGTAAACCATTCGGCATGCATTTTTGGCGAGCGCAGCCGTTTCCGAATCAGCGCCAAATTCGTGTCGATCTCTTCGACGAACCCATCACGCGGTCCTTTAATGGATAATTCAAGCGTCGATTCATCCGGCGCCCGCCCCGGAGGCTGAGAGCAATCGATGGAGTAGTATTGCTCCTGCGCCGGCTTCCACACGATGATATAACCCGCGAACAGCCGATTGAACAGTTCTTTGCCTTCGGCACCGGGATCCAAATCCCGAACAAACGGACTTTGCTCCGAATCGATGTGTTCACCTAGCTTATCCGGCCGGAGCAGTTCCCTCATCAATTGCACGTCCAGCATGCTGCAACAATACAGTACGGTAATATGCTCACGGTCCTCGCTGCCTTCGCGCTCGTAAGACAACGAGTGAACTTCGACGTCGCCGCAATGCTTTACGGCGTCCAGCAGCCAATCAAAGGTTATTGATTGCTCCGTCGTCTTGCCTTGGCTTCGGATTCTCATCTGCGCCACCCTCCTTCGGAATGCCCTTAAACGACAACAGCCATATTAGAGTCGTCACACAAACAATTACGCCAATTTCAATGACAAACGCATACCGATAGATCAATTCAGGGGCATTTACCGAAGCAAGCAGGATGAGCGCAAGGACCATGTATATGATGCTAAGACCCGTTATGAAAATGACCTTTGGGAGCGGCTTGCGCAGTTGGATTAGCTCAATGGTAATTACGATACCGAGCGAAATACGCACGAAAGCACCGGAGAGCCACTGATAGATCGCGAAGAAGTCCACATGCTCAATGTATTTGCCGACCGAAACGAGCCGCCATTGGGCAAATGCCGGAAAGAGCAGCTTGTCAGCTTCCGCAGGACCGAACTGCGTGAGCGCTCCAATCGTCGGGCCTAACATGAGCAGCATAATAAACGCAAGCTGAATGATCATTTGCCAATGTTTAATGCGGCCGCTCAAGTGATGTTGAATGAACAAAATCACCGAAAGCTCCATCATGCAGCCAATCGCATACAAGGAACCGTGCAGAGGTGGACCCGCTCCACCCTCCAACATCGGAAGCAGCAGAGCGTAGTTTTTATTCGGCATGTTGGCGCTCATGACGAAATCGCCGAGAATAACGACGGCAGGCAGCAGCAAGCAGGACATATACGCGACCGCTCTTAGCCCGCTATAGGCAGCACAACCGATGAGCATCATCAAGGTAATCATGACAACAAGAAGCGGCGTATCCGGAAGATAAGTCGCGGACGTCCAGCTGATTGTTTCGACAAACGTTTGAAAGCTCGCGTGCAGCAGCACGAGGATAGTTGGCAAAATAATGAGCCATGCGCCAAAAGGGGACACTCTGGTGCGCAGCCATTCCCGCAGATTAATCTGCTTCGTTCGCTTCATCGTCCCCGTGACGAAAATCAAGGTCCAAGGCAGAAGGATAACAAAAGCGATGATGCCGCACATCCACGAGTCTCTGCCGCTGACCTCCAGCACGGACGGAAGGACTAGCACATGCGACGATAGACCGACTGACAGCGTCAGCATCATAAAGACCGGCCAGAAGCCAAGTTCAAGCGATTTCGTCTTCATTCCGCAGTTGCCCTCCTTTCCATTTCGGCATAGTTTTACCAGAATAGGCATAAAAAAACCGATCCCTTGCAAGCACTAGGCTCGAAGGGACCGGTTCAATCAGCGGCTGAGTTAGAGAACGCAGCCTTTCTTAAGTATTAAATTCGCGTACCGTTCCGTTTCGCTCGTTGCGATAATCGCATAGGCTTTGCGCGCCCGCTCGTAGAAGGCGAACCGCTCCACCATCTCGAACGGCGACTCCAGGCTTGCGCGCTCCTGAATGACGCGGCCGTAAACGTCCCACACCGGCGTCGCAACCGTATCGCCAGGCACAACCTGCATAAGCGCTGCCGGCTTCTCGACATATTGATCGAGCGGCATCAGCTGGAGAATCGCCTCTAGCAGCGCCGGAATCTCATGCCCGTCACAGCGGATGAGCCTCTGTGCGTGGCTTGCAGCCGGGAAGTTCGAGTCCGCGATCACAATTTCATCGCCGTGGCCCATCTCCATTAAGATCTTCAGCAAATCCGGTGACAGCAATTTAGGAATACCAATTAGCATCGTGAGTGTCCTCCTGTTGTAAACGAACTAATTAATTATATAGCGGGCCGAAGTTCGTGCATGCCCGGTAATCCGCGCTCTCCGGATTATCCGTGCCGAACAGGCTCCATGCGCGCGGACGGAAAATCTGTTCCGCCGGTACGTTATGCATATTCACCGGAATGCGCAGCATCGAAGCGAGCGTAATGAGATCCGCGCCGATATGGCCGTAGCTGATCGAGCCGTGGTTCGCGCCCCAGTTATCCATCACATCGTACACCGTGCGGAATGCACCGCTGCCTGTCAGCCTTGGAGCGAACCAAGTTGTCGGCCACGTTGGATCTGTCCGCTTGTCGAGCGTGTCATGCACATTCTCAGGCAAGTCAACCGAATAGCCTTCAGCGATTTGGAGTACAGGGCCGATGCCCTTCACAAGGTTGATCCGCGACATTGTCATCGGCATGCCGCCGCGAGTGAGGTAATCCGAGGAATAACCGCCTCCACGGAAATATTCCAGGGAAGCCGGACGCCACGAGGTTGCATCCAGACACTTCTGCGCTTCCTCTTCGCTGATATCCCAGAACGGCTTCATTACTGGCTTGCCGTCTTTCTCTTGCTGTCCGGTTCCATCCAGCGTTGCCGGACCGGAGTTAATCAAGTGCAGAATGCCGTTCTCCGCATGACCGCTCAGACGATGGCCTGTTACGCGCTCCACAGAATCCGGGCTCCAGAAAGTCCGCACGTCCGCGAAGATTTGGGCTGTATTCGTCAGCAGATTGCCGAAGAGCATCACAGCGCCGTTCAAGCTGTCGTTCTCCGTTGCAACAATATATGGCGCGCGATTGCCGTTCCAGTCAAAGGACGAATTGAGCATCGCCTCCAAGAAGTCACCATTCGGAAAATGATCCGTCCATGCCCGCTGCCCCTGGAAGCCGGAAGCGATCGCATTGCGGCCGAGCGCCTCTTCGCCGTAGCCCAGCTCATCCAGACGAGGGTTGCCGATCATGAGGTCACGCGCGATCAGCGTCATTTTGACAACAGTCTCCCAATCCTTATCCTTCTGTTCGCGAGTTGATTGAAGCGCAGGAGGGTTGTTGTCCGCACCTTCACTGCAATTCTCCTTCACCCATGAGAGCGCACGCTCGTACTCAGCCGGATCGTAGATGCCTTGATCCATACGGCGGACGAACTCCGACATGTCGATGTAATCGGTACGCATGCCGAGATAATCTTGGAAGAAAGCATCGTTCACGATGGAGCCTGCAATACCCATGGATACCGAGCCCATCGATAGATACGTCTTGCCTTTCATGAGAGCAACAACAAGGCCCGCGCGGGCAAAGCCGAGCAGCTTATCTCTAACATCGCTCGGGATCGTCGTGTCGCCGCTATCTTGCACCTCGTTGCCGTAGATGCCGAATGCCGGCAAACCCTTCTGCGCATAACCGGATAATACAGCAGCCAAGTAAACCGCGCCTGGACGCTCTGTGCCGTTGAAGCCCCATACCGCCTTCGGAATCGACGCGTCAATATCGATCGTTTCCGTACCGTAGCACCAGCAAGGTGTTACCGTAATGGATACGCCGACGCCTTCACGCGAGAACTTCTCGCCGCAAGCAGCTGCTTCTGCAACGCCGCCGATGCAAGTATCCGCGATAACGCATTCCACTGGCTCACCGTTCGGATAACGCAAATGCTCAGCGAACAATCTTGCTACGGATTTCGCCATCTCCATCGTTTGCTCTTCAAGCGATTCACGAATGCCTTTGCGTCTGCCGTCAATTGCAGGACGAATGCCAATCTTAGGGAAAGCGGATTGATAACGAGTGCTGATATCTGCCACGAACGAATCCCTCCAACGAATGAATGTAATTAATAATGTTACCGATAACTCTAAAATAACAATGTAACCGCTTGCTGTCAATGAACTTGTTAGGTAATATAAATGCATGATCAGACCTACGAGGAGCTTAAACCTATGGTGACCATCTACGATATCGCAGCTCAAGCGAATGTGTCGGCTATGACCGTTTCGAGAGTTATCAATAACACTGGCAAAATCAGCGATAAAACAAGGGCAAAAGTAAAAAAAGTAATGGACGAGCTTGGCTATGTACCTAACCAGATGGCGCGCAGCCTCGTCCTTCAGCAGACGCGCATTCTGTTTCTGCTTATCACCGACATTATGAACCCTTTCTATACAACGCTTGCTCGCGGCGCCGAGGATGCTGCACGCAAGAACGGCTACCGGCTGCTGTTCGGCAACAGCGACGAGAGCGTGGAGAAGGAAGGCGACTATATCAACACCATTCTGACGACTCGTGTTGACGGAGCGCTGCTTGCCCCAGCCGGCGATCCGTCACATCCTCACTTGGAGCAGCTGCGCAAGCATGGCGTGCCGTTCGTGCTGCTCGACCGTGAGGTTCCGGGCATCGCATGCGATATTGTGCTCGGGGACAGCCGGGACGGCGCGCGCCGATTGGTGGAACATTTGGTGGAACAAGGCCACCGGCGCATTGCTCTCGTCAACGGATCGGCTTCCATTAGCAGCGCGCGCCTGCGGCTTGCGGGCTTTCAGGAAGCGATGAAGCTGAGCGACCTCGCGTTCGATAAACAGTATGTGCATGAGACCAGCTTCGGGCCTGAGCTGGATGTGGATGCGATGGAGCAGTGGATCGCTTCGATGGACCCGCTCCCTACAGCCATTATGGCCGGCAACAATGTGCTTGCCGTCGTAATTATCAAGCTACTGCGGGCTCGCGGACTCCGCATCCCCGAAGATATCTCGATCGTATGCTTCGATGACTTCGGACTCTACTCGGAGATGGACCCGTTCATCACCGTGGCAGCTCAGCAAGCGTACCAGTTCGGATACCTAGGGATGCAGCTGCTAATTGATCGCATCGGGGAGCGGGAAACGCCGGAGAAGACGGTATGGAAGAAGGTTGTGCTGCCACCGGAGCTGATTGTCAGACGCTCCGTGAAACGGCTTGAAGGTTGATAAGTTGAAAAAAACACCGCAGTGCCCGTGCTGGAGTCAGCGCGAGTACTGCGGTGTTTCTTTGTTGATGTCATTATTCGGATTCGGATTCGGAGCTGATGACCTTGCTAATGCCAATGTCATCAAGCATCACTTTGCCCCGGTCGCTCGTGAAATAGAACGTCACTCGCGACAGATTGCTTGGATCAAAGTCCGCATTCTGCTTCTGGAACTGCGCGAACGGCAAGCTGAACGTTTGAAATACCGCTTCAGAGGGCACTTTATACTTGCCGTCCTTTATCGTTTTTTCCGTCCATGCGAAGCGGGTGAATGTCGTGTATGGCAATGGCTTCACCGCTTTGAACTGTGCGAGCGGCAGCCGGACAATCGCGCCGTTCTTGCTCTGCAGCTCGACGTCAATGACGGGCAGCGGAGCGGCTGAACCGCTGCTATCCGCCGGTAGATCCTTCGCCAGATTCGTCATGGCGAATGTCAGCTGATTCGCCGCAGGCGCATTCTGCTGCAGCTTCGCGGTCAGCGATTCAGGCAATTGCAGCGTGTAGCTGCCGTCTCCCTGCTTCCACTGGAGCACTGCGCCGCGCGTGCCTTTGTCCTTGCCGTCTCGATCCTTCGCCGATTCTTCTGTCCAGAGCAGCTTATCGGCGCTAGCGGTCACGCCGCTGTTCTCCGTCGTCTTGTCAAAGTCCTCTTCGCTGCGGGCAAGCGGCAAGAAGCTGCCATCCTCGTAGCGGTTCATATAAGTCGCTTGCGGCAGCCATGCGGCGCCTGTCCGATAATCGTTGAAGAGCGGCGTATATTCCTTCTTGCCGTGCAGCGCATCCTCGAGGAAAGCGGAGACGTATACTTTTGCCACTTCGCGCTGGTCATCGGCATCCATCATGCCTGCTCTTCGCAGGAACAAGCCTCCTGGCAAGCTGTCGTCCATCGTCCCCCACTCGGTATTGAACCGACTGTGGTTCGCCTCACCGATATAGAGCGTGGACTTGAAGCGGTCCGATCCGGCGGAAAATGAAGAACGAATGTACTGCCGCTCTCCGTTGAACGTATCGACATCTCCGTCGCTGGCGCCTTGAAGCGACAAGTAATACGTATTTTTCAGCTGTGCTTGCTGCTTGTCGACGACGTTATCGGTCGGCGCAATCGCAACGACGGCTTGAATCGATACGCCATCGCTATTCAAGCTATCCAGCGACTTGTCGCTTGCGAACCAGCGAGACCGGTCAGCCGCCATTGCAACAGCCTGACCGCCGCGGGAATGCCCGATGAGCGCGACTTTGTTCAAATCAACCGCATGGTAGAACGGTGTTCCCGCTTGTTCATTAAACACTGCGATTTGCTGCAAGTGCTTCAGCAGCATCCATGCCCGCACTTTCATATCGTTGTTCGGGATGTTGCCCCAGTACGAATAGTTCAAGAAGTTCTCATCGACCGAGACGGCTATGAAGCCTCGGCTTGCCAGCAGCTCGCCCAAGTACGCGTAGCCTTCGTCGGAGTATTGTTCCATCAAGTGGTTGCCGTGCACCATCAGCACGAGCGGGAATTCCCCCTCGCCTTCCGGCATCCAGACACGCCCGTTGACCGGCAAGGCGCTCTGGTCAAAGCCCCAGAACAAAGAGCGCAGCCACTTCCACCGTGTAATATAAGCGGAAGCGTCAACAGGCTTCGAGATGAGCTCCGCGTCTGCTCCAAATTCATCACGGCGAGAATCGTCACCGCTGCCATACGTGAAGCTCTTCACTCGGTACAATCCGGGTTCCGCAGGATCATCGGCCAGCAGCGCCGCAACCTCCTGCTCATCCACCACCGTCTGAACATCTGCAGCAGCCGGAATCGCAGCCGCATCATTAACCGGCCAATAGCGGAAGCTGACGACACTTGCGGCAACAGCGGCAATAAGCGTGAGCTTGACTGCCAGGTGCACGCGTCGATTCATCAGCAAGCCGATAACGAGCCCGCCAATAAGACCGATTGCGGTAATGCTGGCAGCTAATATAAGAGACAACGGATCGCCTAGATCCGTCTTATCGCATACATACCAGACCACGAAGCCTGTGAAAAGGCTGGCTCCCGCAGTCAGACGCGGGATCGGGATGTAACATAAAGCGAGTATATAGGCAATTACGAACGAAGCCGCACCCATCAAGATTGTGCAAAGCAGAACCGCAACAACACAATCGAACAGAACGCCGAGGCCCGTAGGCATGCCAAGCGCAGCGATAATGAGAATCGTGTTGCAGACCAGCCATATGCTGGCAATGGCCGCCTTCCATACGGCTGTATCAAACCCTAGAGCCGCTTTGCCCCGGCCAAGGAGCCAATTCGCCATTCTCTTCCATATATTGCCGCGCGCAGGTGGCGCGGGTATCGATGGTATGAGTTCCAGTTCCATATCGGACTCCTAGTCTATCAGAATAGTAGATACGCTATTCCTCGATTATACGATGGATGAGAGACATGACCAACAGCTATTTGTTGTCATGGGTGGCAAAGTTAACGGTGATTGACCATATTTCGCTCCGGCTGCCAAGCCGAATCGGCGGTCCCCATGTGCCGAAGCCGGATGAGACGAATGCGTGCAGGCGATCTGCAATGAACTTGTAGCCATAATCGAGCTCGAAGATACGTCGCGTCACAAAATGGTTCGGTGCCATTTGGCCCCGATGCGTATGACCGTGCAGCGATAGATCAACACCGCTATCGGCAATTTCGCGAATGGCACTCGGCTGATGATCCATCAGAATGATCGGCAGCTTCGTGTCTAGGTCCGCGACTAATGCAGCTACGCTTTTGCGGCCATGATCGGTCTTATCCTTGCGCCCGATCAGGTGGAAGCTGTCTGCGATGAGGAGATGGTCATCGAGCATCACGGGGATGCCGACCTCTTTCATCGCCTGGACGTACGTATCGATGCCGCCGCCATAATATTCATGGTTGCCGAGCACCGCATAGGTGCCGTACTTGGACTTAATCTGCGCCAGCTGCTGCGCGTAGTTGTTGCGAATGAACGGCTCAACCGCATCGTCAAGCACATCGCCGGGCAGCAGAACAATGTCCGGCTTCAGCGCGTTTA
Organism: Paenibacillus sp. J31R98; assembly: GCF_056269245.1. Classification (NCBI taxonomy): domain Bacteria; kingdom Bacillati; phylum Bacillota; class Bacilli; order Caryophanales; family Paenibacillaceae; genus Paenibacillus; species Paenibacillus sp. J31R98. Next base: position 229,404 of record NZ_JBWDNO010000001.1, on the reverse strand, counting down.
CTCCGTCCACGAGCCGCTGCAGATGCTTGCGACCGACGGTCATGCCAAGATGCAGGTCAGAAGCGACAGCAAGCTGCAGCTTGTTCAAACTGCCCGCGGACTTCGGAATCGTCACTTCATACTCACGGACAACGGGGCTCCATGCGTTACGTGAGCCTCGCGCCATAATTAGAAGAAGTGCAGCGATGGTAGCCCAGCCCGTAACGACTATGGAATCCGCCTTTGTCATCGAGGCTGCGCGCAGTCCCCATGCAGCCAAATCCGCTACTGGAAGCAGCAATACGCTGTACTGCATGAAGCCAATCCAATAGGAGCCGATCCATTTCAGCAGTGTAGTCACCTTCTTCGGCAGCGCTCTGCGAAGCATCATTGCGAGCAAGTAAGCGAAGGTTACAATTACAAATAGTGGCCAGAAGACCGCACCGGGCACCTGCCCGCCGCTCTCCGTTATAAACAAGTTCAGGTGCCAGCCAATATACGCCTGCAACCCTGTATAAATCGTCAAAATAATTATCAATCTAGCTGCCATACTTCCTCCTTAAATGACTAGCGTTCTAGCTTTTCTATCAGTATACCGATTTCATAGGCAAAATGCGATTTTGCTAGATTCGCTTAGCTCAAGAGAGTAACCGTATCTCTTTTAAAAAAATTAAAACCGCCGGCAAGAGGCGGTTTGCGGGTAGTCGCTGAGCTGAAAGTACAGTTTTCGTACGCTCAGCATCGGAATCGGGCAATTGCGGCTCTGAGAGTGCAAATTTTGCACTCTTAGATAAGAAAATTGCCGATTTCGGCAGCTTGGCGAAACTGAGAGTGCAGTTTTCGTACTCTCAGCTTGAAAATTGGCCGTTTGCTGCTCTGAGAGTGCAGTTTCTGTACTCTCAGAGCAGGAAGCGCCTTTTCAAAAGTCAAAACCGCCTGCAGAAGGTGGTTTAAGGTGGTTTGCATCGGTTTGCAGAATGTCTGTTCAAATTGTTGAGCGTCCAAACTTGTAACGGTTGCCTCAGTGCTTATTGGCTCAACAAAACCCCTTCCAAAACTTTAACGGTTACCCGAGCGGTTATTCGGCCGCAATCGGAAGAATTCGTAGTCGAAATTGTTCAATAGCCTCGCTAGCAACCGTTACATTTTTTCCAGAGCTATTTTAAACTAATTAGCCTTCGTGGCAACCGTTAGCGCATGCGGTTCACTTCACCGAATTATAGACCGAATCCGTATACCCCGTAATGGCATCATCGTAATGCGGATACGGATATCCGAGACTTTCGGAGACGACGCTTGAGTATTTGCGAAATAACGCATAACAAGTGAATAGAGACTGCCACATCTCCGGATAACCCGCCTCGGAATAGGTGGTTAAGAGCTTCGCCCAATCTTCATCAGGGAGATACCGATTAATAAATTTGTAGTTCTTGCCCACGCTAAAGTCGTAACCATGCTCCAATCCGACCGCCCAAGCCATCATTCTTAATAAATTGGGTCGTCCAATTCCGTTCAAATGGTCAATCGCAAACAGAATTTCTCCTCTCGCCAACCCTTTTACAACATAGGTTGAGACCATCCAGAACTCATTGCAGCAATCATCGAATTCTCTCGCAGTCGGCTTCTTTATCCAATATTGGCGATCTGTTGCGATTACTTCGCTCTTGAGTAGAGCGTCCTTGTCGAGCAGCAGCTGAACCAAACCATCGCTACTCGCAAAGTAATCCTCCACCTCCTGTAGAGGAATCAGCGTCAGATCTATCTTTGTTCCATCCTCGAACAGCATCAAGTAGGAGAACCAATTGCCTAATTCGGGCGGAAAAAGCTCCATGTCCTCAGGTTTCTGCATCATGATACAGTTCCCAAATACAGAGAGCCATTGATCGTTCATTTTGAAGGCATCCATATCGGTTACAAAATAAGAAATATCATAATCTTGGAATGCATCGGGAGCAATCATCTTGTTGGTGCGCGACCCTTCCAAGGTTACGATTCGAATTCGATCATCCTGAATCGCGTAGTCCAGTAGGAGCTTCATCATTTCCTGTTCGCTTCTCATACCCATATCCTCCGATTCAAACGAAGTCACCAACAGACTTGCCTCATCCATCCGAACAAATTCGATATCGAGAACTCCTAATCCTTGCTGTCCACTCACAAAAAGAACCTGCGACTCCACGAGCTGCAGGTTCTTCATAGTCAATCTTTATTACTGCTTACGATACTCCCTCGGCGGCAGTAGAAACCGCTTCTTGAATGCCCGCTCAAAGTGCGGCAGCGTATTGAAGCCGGACGCGAAGCAGATCTCCGTAATCGGCAGCTGTGTCGTCTTAATCAGCGACCGCGCGAACTGCAGACGCACTTCCTGCAGGTAGCTTTGGAACGTAGAGCCTGTCCCTTTGCGGAAGCATTCGCTGAAGTAATTCGCTGACAGGCCGCAATAAGTTGCGACTTCCTCAAGCGATAGGGACTCACGGAAGTGATGCTGAATATAGATCAGCCCTTTGCGTACAGCCGACTGCAGCGTTTGATGCGGAGCGCCCTCGATCCCCTGCTGCTCATCAACTGCCCGGCTCTTGCGGAACAGATCAATGAGCAGCCGCTCGACGCTGCCCTGAATGAGAATCTCGCTCTCCGGCTGCCAGGTGATTGACTCCTCCCAGATCCGCTCGTATTCGTGTTCAACTTCAGCGATCTGCTCCTCCGCATACCAATGCGTATACGCCGTCCGATGATCGAACAGCAGCTCCGGCAGCGGCTCGCGGAGGAAATGATCGTTGAATATAAAATCATACAGCTGCAGCGTCTCGCCCGGGTCCGGCTCCAAGCTATGGAAATCCGCCGGTGACAGCAAAAAAGCGGCGCCCCGCGTCAAGCGCAAGGGCACCCCGTTCAACATATGCGTACCCGATCCGGACACCACGAAGGCCATTTCAAAAAACTCATGCCAATGGGTATCGATAAGCCCGTCGATCGAATGCTTGAACAAGCGGAAAGGAGCGGACAACGTCATATATCGGTCATTCGTCAATCGTTCCGGCCCTTTATAGACGCTCATCACCAGTCCCCCTCCACGCTCTCGAATTTTTCTTATTATACGTTAACGAAGTCGCTTCCCGCGATATCTTTGCCGCGAGCCAGCCAGATTTTGTGGCCGCTGTTCTTCTCCGGAATGACGCGTGCTTCTGTGGAGAAGTAGCGCATCGTGTAGCCGCAGCGACGGAACTCACTCTTGTTCGCCGTAGCGCCGTGAATGATACGCGAGTCATGAATCGAGCATTCGCCTGGCTCCAGCTCAAAGTAGACTGCTTCGGCATCGTTGATATTTTTGATCTGGATTGTAAAAATATCGTCATCCGTATCGACATCTTCGTAATCAGAGAAGCCGTTATTATGCGTGCCAGGAATAACGCGCATGCAGCCGTTCTCTTGTGTGCTGCGGTCAATTGCAAGCCATACGGTAGCGATCTTGTCGTAGCGAGTCAAGCGGCCTTTCCAATACGCGGAATCTTCATGCCATGGCGTCGGTTTACCGATCAGCGGCTCTTTACAGATGAAGTGGGACGACCATAGGCCAATGTTCGGTCCGATAATCGGCTCAACAAGATCAAGCACTTCGTCGCTCAGCAGAAACTTCAAGAGACGCTCGTCGCGGAAATGCGGCGTATCCAGCTCGCTGTTCAAGCGGCGGCCAAGCACATTCCATTGATCTTCGAAAATATTGGTAAGCTCCGCTTGTTTCTCGGCGCTGAACAGTTGATTCTTAAATAACGTGTAGCCATTCTTCTCGTAAAATTCAATCTCAGCTTGCGACAATTTTCCGTTTGCAATATTAGACATTGGTAGAGGACCTCCTCAAGATAATCGCTTTCGTTTATGTTTTCATTATCTCTGATCCCCTACTCGCCGCGCTTCTCTTCTTCACCGAAAAACTATGCATTTCTTCGGTACGGAAGAAAAGCCGCAACCCTGGCCGGCTGCGGCACTGACATGAATGATTCCATTAGTGATAGAAAGCCGCTCCAACCTCGACGCCGCAAGGGCCGCCATCCGGATTGCCTTCCAATTCGATTTTGGTGCCGTCCGCTCGATAAAGTGGATTGTAATGCTGACTGATCTTCGTTGCGGATGAGTTGGCATAATGGCAAATGAACGCGCGGCGGAACTGATCCTTCGTCTTATTCCGGTACGAGCCGTGAATCAGATTGCCGTTGAAGAAGAGGACATCGCCTTTATCCATTCTAACTGGCATGACAACGCCGTCCTTAGGCGGCTTCACATAATGGGTCGTGAACGATTCCTTCGTATCCGCCTTATCCGGGCAAGAAATCTCATGTGTGTTCGTCTTCGGCACAACGAGCAAGCCGCCATTATCTTCATAGGCAGCATCGATTGCCGTCCAAGCTGCGATACAGTTGCCCGGCTCCACCATCAAATAGAAATTGTCTTGGTGCAGCGCCTGGCCTCTCGAGCCCGGAGGCTTGTAGTAGAACATGCTCTGTGCGGCATACGCTTCCTCGCCATACAGATCGGCAAGCACTTCCAAGACCGGCTGATGCAGCATATATTTCATTGCCGTTTCGTTGAAGCGATGCGGATGCATCACGCGCGGATAACGCTGCAGCGGATCAGTTCCGTCCGCATCCAGCTGCGGCTCGAAGTAGCCCGGAATCGTTTCGCTGCTCATTTTATCGAATGTCTCCACAATTTCAGTCACATCGTTTGACGAGAATAACCCTTTTACAATTAAATAACCGTCCGTATCGAACTGTTTCTTCTGTTCCTCTGTCAGCACTCGCAGCGTCTGTGTCATTCGTCTTCCCCCTATTAATCATGGAATGAGCTCATTACTTATAGCTTTATTGTATGATCAAGGCCGCAGCAGCAAAAGTAACAATTATGCTGATTACTACAACAATCCTGCTATAATGAGCCTATATGCTAATGCTGACGGGAGAGTGAATTTCAAGTGAGCTCAAAGAACGAGGAGCTGTTCTCCTATATTAAGGAGCAAGGCGCAAACACCGTCATTGCTAATCATTTCAGCATGTCAGACATTTATGATGTCCGCAGGCCGCAAGGTATGAGCGACTGGCTAATCGCATATACGCTAAGCGGCGAAGGATATTTCATCATTGACGGTGTGGAACGATTATGCCAAACCGGAGATATTGCGCTCATGCAGCCAGGCGTGCCTCATCGATATGGGACACGGCAAGGGAGCCAGTGGGATTTTATATGGGCACATTTCTCTTCGCGCATTATGGAGACGAATCTGCTGCCGAGCGACAAGCTGCTGATCCATGCAATTGACAGTGAATCCCTGCGCGAACGCATCCACCGGGCGTTCCGCAGCCTTGTCTCCGATTCCATCGAACGCGGTATGTATTGGAACGAGCTGTGTGAGAACACGATGCGGCACATTATTCTGCTGCTCGCCAAGCGGATGACGAAGCAGCTCGATCCGCGTATCGAGGAGATTCAGCATTTGCTCGCAACGCGCATGCAGGAGCCTGTCCGCATTGACGAGCTGGCGAAGGTTGTCGGCCTGTCTCCGTCGCGGCTTTCTCACCTGTTCAAAGAATCGACCGGCAGCTCGATCGTGGATACGCTGAACGACATGCGCATCCGCCAAGCGGCTTTGCTCCTCGAACACACTGACCGTCACCCTTCAGAGGTCGCGCTCGATGTCGGGTTCCAGAACTATAATCATTTTGCTAACCAATTCCGCATGCGGTATCAGGTCAGCCCGCGTGCGTATAAGAAAGGACCGCGCACAACGGGGGAAAATAAATAAAGCGCCACCTTGGGTAGCGCTTCTATACTGCTATACTGCTATGCAATTGTTATTTCGTCCAATCCAGTACGACGCCTGTATACGTCTGCGGCTCATAGAGCAAGCCATCGTACGCTTCCTTGATTTGGCTTGGGTTCACATAGTGCGAAATTTGCGGCTCCAGGGCAAGCTTGCCTTGGCGAATCCAATCAAACACCAGCTCCTGCTTGCTGTAGAGCGACACCGCAGTCGCCACTTCGGAGTAAACCGGCAAGAACCACTCCAGCCCGCCGCGCATCGTGATCCAGCGCAAATGAATGTCGGACAACAGCTCGGTCAAATTGCCCTCAACTGGCACTCGCGGACTGCCGAGCAGCACGAGCTGGCCGAGGCTGGCCGTAGCTTGAAGCGCTTGCATAACAACGCTGCTATGGCCGACGGCATCGACCGTAATATGCGCAAGCTTGCCGCCAGTAAGAGCGCGGATCTGCTCTTGGATTTCTTCGTTGCTGCCGCCGATTGTAATGGACAAGCCGCATTTCTTCGCAAGCTCGCGGCGCTGTTCGTTCGGCTCGATGCCGATTACTTTACAGCCCAAATTCCGGTACATTTGCGCAGCCAGATTGCCGACCATGCCGAGGCCGAATACAGCAACCCAAGCATTATGCGGAATATCGCTAAGGATAATCGAGGTCGCCGCAACGCCCGCCATCCGAGAGGATGCCGCAATCTTCGGATCAATATCCGAAGGAACCTCAATGATAAGTTGGCTCTGGCTCATAATAATCGAAGAAGCATGCGGCCCGAATGTGTAGACCCGCTGCCCTGCCTTCATTCGCTTCACGTTATTACCAACCTCGCGAACAATGCCTACATTGGCGTAACCGGATTTCCAAGGATATGAGTGCCAATTGCCAGGCTCGAATACTTTGACGTCCTTTGCCGTGTAGTTAGCGAGCTCGGTGCCCGCGCTGATGAACGAGTACTCCGTGTCAATCAGCACTTCCTCCGGTCCAAGTTCATCCCTCAAACTCAAATTTTGCAGCTCAACCTCATTTTTCCCCGTTACGACGACTTGCTTAATGTCCATCCCCGATCAGCTCCTGCGTTCGAATTAGATGTTAGCTTTCGTCTATCCGTACACTACTTCCACATAAGTAAGCGTTTTCCTGTTATTGACAAGGAATTTGAGAATTTGACATCGAACAAAAAAATATGCTTTCACGTGGGACCTAGGTAGACAATCGAGGGTTTTCCTGGCTGAGAGTGAGAGAACATATATGTTCTCTCAGCTATTTTTTCACACGGTTATGGGGACTGAGAGCACGTATCTGTTCTCTCAGCACATAGATAGTGTCCTGCTGTTTTTTTGCGGCGGATCTGGCAATCGAGTATTTTACGATTTCGCCGAGAGAGGCAAAATCCTCTCTCATCACACGAAATGATCAGTTTCGTGACCCGAGAGAGGGAAAAGCCTCTCTCCGAGCAAATATTTGAAGAAAATCGTATGATCGAGGGTCCGAGAGAGGTAAAAGCCTCTCTCTGCGTAAAAACCATGTGCTGATGACTGCCGCGTTACGCGCATGATGATTTACCCTCAACCCTCCGAATCCCTGAAATCGAACCGCAAACTAATTCCCCAAACTAAATAGAAAAACCCGCCGTTTTTGTAAAAACGGCGGATTTCTCTTCTCTAACGCTTCAAAACTTTATCATTACGCAGCAGCCGCTTCCGTACGTGCGCGAGCTGCTTTCTTGCCGACGAGCAGTGTGAACGGAATCGCCGCAACTGCGATATAAGTCGCTACGAGGAACACGTCGTTCACGCTCATTGTGAAGGAGAACAGCGGAATGAGCTTCGCGCTTTCTTTGCCTTGTTGCGTCAGCTCCGCCACATGCGTGATGGTGTGCGATGCCAGCAACGATGTGAAGAGCGCAATCGCGAACGAGCCGCCGACGTTACGTACCCAGTTCGTAACCGATGAAGCATGGCCGACCATCGTCGGCTGAATTTCTTCCATCCCTGCCGTGCTTGTCGCAGCAGCCGCAAACGATACCCCGAGATTACGGATGGACATCCACAGGATGATGTAGAGGTGCGTGCTGTCACTATGCATATGCGTCAGCTCATAGCTGCCGTAGATAATCAGCACAAGACCAGAGATCGTCATTATGCGCGGTCCGAGAATCGGGTACAGCTTCCCTGCAATTGGCATGGCAAGCGCCATGATGAGCGAAGCCGGCAGCAGGATTAACCCTGTATCCATCGGCGTTTCTTGTTGAACATTTTGCAAAAATAACGGAATGAGCAATGTTCCGGAATATAGGCTAATGGTGATGATGGTATTCGCGACTAGCGTAATCGAGAAACGGTAGTTGCCGAATACGCGAAGGTTCAACAGCGGATGCTTCGCCATCAGCTCGCGGACAATGAACAGCACGAGCATAATCGCGCCGAAGGCGAACAAGCCGATTACGCGAGCGGAGTCCCATCCCCATGTGCGGCCTTGGCTGAGTCCGACAAGCAGTGACGCACTGCTAAGTACAACTGTAATGAGCCCCCAAACGTCCAGCTTCTTCGCTGTACCGATGCGGTAGCTAGGAATCATCGCAATAATAAAGATAATAGCAATAATGCCGATCGGTATATTCATAAAGAACAGCCATCTCCAGCTGAACTGCTGAATGAGCCAGCCGCTAAGCGTTGGACCGAATGCAGGCGCAAGCATCGCCGACAAACCCCAGATGCTTACTGCGAAAGGCTGACGCTCCTTCGGAATCACTTGGAAAATAATCGTCATCGTCGCCGGAACGACCAGACCTGTAAAGAGACCTTGCAGAATACGGAAGACGATTAGCGATTCAACGCTCCATGCGAAGCCGCATAGCACAGATAAAGCGACGAAACCGACCATAGCATACAAGTAAACGTTCTTGTAGCCGAACTTATCGCCCAAGTAGCCAGTTAGCGGTGCAATTGTACCAAGCGAGAGCATGAATCCCGTTAGCGTCCACTGAACCGTGCTCAGCGATGCATGAAAATCTTGCATGAAGATCGTCAATGCCACGTTAATGGTACTGATCCCGAGTATGCTTAGAAAAGCGCCAAAGAAAATGGCGATCATAATCGGCCAGAACCGAATGTTCGGAGCGGCCGTTGTTGTTGTGCTCATTTGGTTATCTACTCCTATCCTATTTGCCCAAGTGGGCTCTATGTAAAAATGATCATATCCTATAACTCAGATAAAGTAAACTACTTTAGTCGTTTTTAGTTTAGTTTGACCAAAAGGTTTATTTGTCTGTCGACATCATGTATACTATTTTTTAGAAAGTGAGTGTGAGCGCTATGGAAACGACAAGCGGCGAAACACCGAATTGCCGATATACGGACGAATCCATTCTAAATAAATATGCTGCAAAGCTGCTTCACCCAATCAAGTCGAACGGCATTGCGAACTTGCGCATGGACGATATCGCCAAAGCAATGGACTTATCCAAGGCGACCCTGTACAAATATTTTCCTTCGCGGGATGAGATCATGGAGCGCTTGACGAATTTATTCGTCAAGTATGTTGTCGGCGCCGGCTGTGAAGCTGAACCCGCCTCTGGCACCAGCGAAGCCTATATTCAGAAGTTCCAATCGACATTCAGCCAAACACTACTGATCGCCAACTACGGCACAGAGATTTTCTTCAAAGATCTGCGCGAGATCTATCCTCAGCTTATGGCTGCAATTGAAGTATCTATTAGCGAACGCAATGCGCGGCTGCGCAAGTTCTATGAGCGCGGCATGGCGGAGGGTCACCTGAATTCCCTTAATGCAACGCTGCTAATCCTGGAGGACGAGCTCATGTTCCGCCATTTGCTTGATCCGATGTACTTGATGAAGAATAATTTGACGCTTCGGAATGCGATTGGAGACTATTATCAGATCAAGAAGCTTCAGCTGTTTAAGCCGGATATTTATGCTTCAATAGATGACACGCAGATGATGGACAAAATCGAGCATTTGGTGCGCAAAGTAACATATGGCGTCGCATAACAAAATGGTGGCATAAAGGACAACGTAACTCGTCCCTTTATGCCACCATTTTTTCGTCTGCATCATTACGCGTCACTTCTCGGCTTCAGCAGCACATTCAGCTGCTCCAGCAGGCCTCCGCCGCTGCCCGTGAGGGAGATCGTGCCGATCTTCTCGCATATTTTCTCCAGATATTCAAGCTCTTTGAGTCGCATCAGCGTCGCGTTCTCATCCATCAGCTTCGCCGTATTCATCAGGCTGCGCGTCGACGCGGTCTCTTCCCTTCTCATGATGAGATTCGCATGCGCCCTCTTCTCCGCAATAAGCACCGTGTTCAGAATGTCCTTCACATCTCCGGGCAAAATAATATCCTTCACCCCTGCAGACAAGAACTGAACTCCATACTCGCCTTCACGCTCACAGAGCCGCTTGTGCACGAATGAGCCGATCTCATGCTTCATGCGCAGAAGATCGTCCAGCTTCAGCGTGCCGACGTATTCCCGAAGGATAAGCTGCAAGCTTACATAAATTTGCTCTTCCATCGAACGGATCCGCACCGTCTGCAGCGGGTCGGTCACTTGATACTGACAAACGAAGTTAAGCCGCAATGGCACCTTATCTTCTGTGAGCATCTCCTGTCCGGTCATATCAAGCTGCTGTCTGCGCAGATCAATCGTCTTCACCATGACGGCAACGGGACAGCGCCAGAAGTAGTATTTGCCCGGCTCCAGGCGGCGAATGAGCTGGTTGTTGTAGTAGAGCAGCCCCGCTTCTTCCGCAGCAACATCATAGCTTTGCACGACTATATTGCCAAGCTTAGGAAGAATCGAACGGTCAATATCTTCAGCAAGCTCAGGCTCCAGCAGGTTCGCTCGGATTATCCCGAATTCCTTAATGCCTTTCCAGAACGCATATTTGCCCGCCCTGTATAGGCCAGCAAACTTCCCGTCTTCATAAAGCAGCACATATTCTGAATCTCGGACGTCGATGACTTCGAGCTCAGCGCGGAGCTGCTCATCCTGCAGGAACAGCTGCAAGTCTTTGCCTGGCACCTCGAATGGCTTCGTCACGTCGAGCACTTCGATTTTCACATCCTTGAAGATAGGGAACCGATACGTGCCCGGCTGCAAGAATCGCGTGTAGCTGCCTTTCGTGAAGAGCAGGCCGCGCTGGTCGTTCTGAATTGTAATTGTTCTGAACATCTATAAAACCTCCCTTAAGAGAATCGAAAATACATCCGTTATCGTCATGTGGCGGTTCATCAAGCCAGGAACGCTCGCGAGAGTGAAGAACGGAGCTGCGCTTAAGAAAGAAGCTTCCATGCACCTGCTGCGCTAAGCGTACAGATCGGTTGCCGCAAGCCCCGAATACAGGCTGCTGCTACCAGCGATCACCGCTTATTCGCATTCCGTACACCTTATCGCTGCTATCGGTATCCGCGAGCTGCAAAGCTCTTCTCCCTCGTGCTCTGCAAACGAGCGTGAGCGTTCCGTACGCCCAATGAAATAAATGACTATACCATAGATCGCTTAGCAGGCGAGTGGGGAATCGAACCCCTTTCAAATGGAGTTCCTGGCGCCAGCCGGTCATCAGCATACTCAGTAGCACATGTGCCGAGCACTGCGGAACCAACTCGAAGTTCCAGCCTAGGAAGCCGGTGGCTTTCACAAGAACAACTTGATTATCACCCAAGATTGAACAAGCGAACATGGCGGAAGTATTACGACCAGCTGTAAAAAAGAAAAAGAGCTCGCAAATTGCGAGCTCTTCAAACGTTATTTCACTTCACAAGCAGCGCCATCGCCGTCACCATCGAGCTTCCGGCTGTAGCCCGGATCGCCCTTATGCAGCGGCGCTTTGCCGGCTTTGCGGACTTCTGCGCAGCTCTTGTACGTGACAGTTGCACCAGCTCCGGACGATTCTCGCGGCGCTTGCAATGCCGGAACCGAAGGCTGCTCGCCTTCTTCCTCATCCCCCGTCACCTCGACGGCATCCTCGGCAATAATCGGCGTGATGGCTTCAAACGCGCCGGTATCTTCCCACATGACCTGGAATTGGCGCGCGAACGATTCAGCTACTTCGGCGCTGCGCAGCACCATCAGCACTTCATCGTTAACAGTGCTCGCCGATTTCGAATAGTTGAAGGAGCCTGTTGTCGCCGTCTTCCCGTCTACGATCGTCATTTTCAGATGCATTAAACCGCTGTGCTTGTTGATCTTAAGCGGAATGCCAGCGCTGCCAAGCAGCTTGAGCGCTTCCTTCTGCGTCTTGCCTGCCGATTGGATCCGGTCGGTAATGATCCGCACAGCAACGCCGCGCTTCTTCGCCTTCTTGATGGCATCAACAATCTCCGGTTTCGTTAAGCTATAGATCGCAATATCGAGCGTAGTTGTCGCCTCATTAATGACGCTGACCAAGAGCTTATCCGGCTGCTGGTTCGCCTGCGTGAACGCCCACTCCGCATCTACCTCTTTCACCTTGGACGTACTGTCCGATGAAGCATAAATCGCACCGCAAGCTGTGACGCAAAGCGCAATAACAAGAAGCACGATAAATTTCAATAGTCGCATGCTGCCCACCCTTTAAATCTCTATTTTCGATCTAGTTTACCACGATTAGGCGGGGCAAACGAATGTAATTAGCACAATTTTGCACATACTACTCCAGATTAAGGGAAGAGAGGAGATGATCGCATATGAAGGAGAAGAGCAAAGCCGCGGGCAGCTTAGCCGAACAAACGCTCCTTCTGCTTGAACAATGCGAGGATATTACACATCGTGAATATAAGGCGCAGCAGGTTCAGCTTCTTTATTTCGATCATCTGACCGACAAGGAAAGCTTGCGCAAAGAAGTGCTTGAGCCGTTCGGAGCGACCGATGCGGGAGCTTATGAAATCGAGAAACGGCTGGGCCAGTCCCAGTATGCCTTGACGCCGGATACGAAAGCTCTAGTCGATGGCATTCTTGGGGGACAAGTCGCGATTTTCTACAAGGAACTCGCTTATCTGTTCGATGCATACGGTCCGGAATCTCGTTCCGTGGAAAGCAGTGAAATCGAAACCGTTATAAGCGGTCCTCAAGATTCGTTTACCGAGTCGCTTGGCACCAATTTATCCCTGATTCGAAGGCGCTTCAAGAATGCTAACCTCAAAGCCGTCACGCTCACATGCGGTTCGAAGACCAAAAGCACCATTATGCTGCTCTATCTTGAAGGGACAGCCGATGAGAACCATCTCAAGGTGCTGCGCGAAAGAATAGAAGCGATTCAAACTGATATCATGCTCGATACGAATGTTCTTGTGCAGTACCTGGGCAAAAAAATGTTCCAACTCATGCCGCAGTATTTAACAAGCGTTCGTCCAGATCATATGACAAGCAAGCTCGCAGAGGGCAAAATCGTCGGTCTGATGGACGGCAGCCAGGTTGCATTCAGCGCGCCTGCTTACTTCTTCGAGTTCTTCGCATCGCCGGACGATTACTATATGACTTGGAATATTGGGTCAACGGTTAGACTGCTGCGTATCTTTGCACTGTTCATCACACTGATGTTCACGGCATTGTACGTCACTATCGTTACTTATCACTATGAGATGATTCCTCAAGAGCTGCTAACCAATTTGATGGAATCCCGTCAAAGAGTGCCTTTCTCCCCGCTTATGGAAGCGATCGTCATGGAAATTACGATCGAGCTGCTGCGGGAAGCTGGCGCGCGGCTGCCGACAAAGATCGGAACGACGATCGGTACGGTTGGCGGTATCGTCATTGGCCAGGCCGCTGTTCAAGCGGGCATTACGAGTAATATTCTCATCATCTCGGTCTCGATATCAGCCATAGCCTCCTTCGTCATCCCCAGCTATATGATGAGTTCAGCTATCCGAATGCTCAGGTTCGGCATTATTGTGCTTGCTGGATTCTTCGGTAATTTCGGGCTTATGATCGGACTTGCTTATATTTGCATTCAGCTCGTGACGCCGAACTTGTTCGGACAGTCCTTCCTCTTCCCGTTCACGCCGTCTAAACCGGGGAAGTGGCTTGATATGATTGTCCGCGCGCCCATGCAGCTGCTGGATAAGATACGCAAACCGCAATCCTAAACTGGAAACCCTCACGAAGAAAGGAGAACGCCATGACAGCCAAGCTTAAATTCAGCCATCTGATCAGTGTTGCCCTCTCAATGCAATATGGAGTCACCGCTTTCATCCTCCCCCGTCTAGTAGCCAATTATATCGGGACAAACGGCTGGGCTGCTCTATTTATCTTCGGGGCTATTGCGGCGCTAAACATTCTTCTTATTGGCCTTGTCTATCGGCTTGGTAATGGCGCTGATATCTTAACGATTGCCAGACGGGCAGTACCCGCTTTTATTGTAAACCCGCTATTCTTTCTGCTCGCCATCCAATGGACGGTGCTTGGACTGATGATCAGCAAAGAATATTTGCTTATCCTTCGGTCTCTCTCGTTCCCAACTCTTCAGCCTGCCTATCTTTACGTTCTGATGGGGGCACTGATCTTCATGCTGCTAACCAAAGGAATCATGGGCATTTCCAATATTGCTCCGATATTTCTATCCCTATTGCTTTTGCTTGTCTTCACGACACCAGGTGCACTCATGGAAGGCTTTGATCGATCTCGATTAACGACGTTCTGGTTCGAAGAAGCGAAGCACAGCCTCTCGGGCTGGATGAGCATGTATTTCTCCTTCTTAGGCTATGAGACGGCAATTCTCCTCATCCCCTATACGAATAAGCAGTCTCGTCTACATCTAGCTTTTCAAATTGGCAACGTCATGACAACGATTTTCTATAGTTTCATTTCCCTTTTGGCACTCGGGTTCTTCAGCTTCGAGCAGCTGAAGCAGCTGTCCTATCCCATTCTCAATATGCTGTCGAATGTCAAGTATCCTTTCGCACAACGATTGGATGATATCATCTTTAACCTGACGCTGCTGAGAGCGTTGTTTATTACGACCCTTTATATGTGGATGGCTGTCGAAACCTTCCGTCGCATGCGGCCGCAAGCACGAAGTCAGACCGGGACTTACATCTTCTTGCTCGTTATTGCCATTGTGGTCTTCTTTATCTATCCAACTGATCTCGTGCGGACGAATCATTGGCTGGATCGATTAGGAAACGTTGAAATTGGCGTAGCTTTCATCCTGCCCTTGCTTCTGCTCATTATGATTGCCATCGCGAAGCTAAAGGAGCGGCGTAAATATGCTTAAGCTTAAGGAGCTGTCGATGCTGCTGCTTGGTATCCCACTGCTTCTTCAAAGCTGTGCCGAACCCAGGAAGCTTGAAGGACTCGGCATCGTGACTACGGCTGCCCTGGATCTCAATCAAGCTTCAGACGACCCAGATGCTAAATTATTAAGAGTCGCTGTCGCGATCAAGCTTACCGAAACGAAGGGCGGAGCCCAGGAGAAAGTCATCCAGACGGCAGATAACTCGCCGAAGGAAGCTCGGAACCAGCTCTCCCGCAAAACAAGCCAAGTGCTCGTATCCGGACAGCTGCAAAATATGATTATCGGTGAAAATCTCGCCAAACGGGGCATATACGAATGTTTGGACTCCTATCGCCGCGATTACACGGTGAGCGAAAGAATGCGAATTATTGTCTCCAAAGGGAGCAGCATCGATCTGCTCTCTCATTCTTATAAGGATATTCCTTCAATTGGCGATTATCTGAGCACGCTGCTCATTCAAGGGGAGCTCATTAATGAGTCCACAAGCGGGAGCATGCATGAATTCATACGCGATTACTTCGACGATGGCGTTGATCCGATCGGCACCGTTATCAAGCAGAATAACGAGCTGGTTGAAGCCGATGGCATCGCCCTGTTCAAGGACTCCCGATATGTTGGAGCTATCGAAGCGGAGAAGTCCACTCTCTTCATGATGCTGAGGCATAATTTCAAGAATGGAGGCACCATCATTCGAATGAAAGATAGCCGATCCGGGAAGAAGCAAAGTGCGGTATTGGATGCTCTTATAAGCAAACGAAAGGTGACGGTCACTAACGTTGGAGACGGGGATTCCGCGCCACAAGTGAACATCGATGTATCCCTGGAAGCTTTTCTTCTTGAATACATTGGTGACATTAAGCTGAATTTGATCGCGGAACGGGAGCAATTGACACGAGAAATCACCAAGGCGATTACGGAGGAACTAGAACGCATGATGAAGCGGCTGCAGCAGCTCGGAGCAGATTCCGTTGGCATCGGGACAGCGGTTCGGAACAAAATGAGCTTCTCGGCATGGAAGAAAACGAATTGGGATCAGGTATATCCGAAGGCGAAAATTAAGGTCAATGTGCATCTCCATGTACGAGATTATGGAATGATTGAATCTTAACAATAGAAGACGGAGCCGAATTCCGGCTCCGTCTTCTATTTAACTAATGCGATTGATATCGCTGCTCTCGATATGCGGTTTCGAATATCCGTGCTTCGCTACTTTGACCATCGCTCGTCCTAGCTGGTCCGATGTTGTGACCGCATTCTTAAATCCGCGTTCCAGGAGCGGATAAAGCGGCCTCAAAATGGTATAGAACAGCTGATACCATCCCGTCTTGGACTTGACGCCGAACTTGGGCAGAATCGCGCCTGGCCTGAACATATAAGCTCCTTTGAAAGGCAGCTTCATCAAGTCATTCTCCGTCTTGCCCTTTACTCTCGCCCACATGCTGCGGCCCTTCTCCGTACTGTCCGTCCCGCTTCCCGTAACGTAGAGGAACGTCATGCCTGGATTCAAGCGGACAAGCGTCTTCGCGACGCTCATCGTTAGGTCATATGTAATGGCGCGATATTTCTCCTCTGACATCCCTGCTGATGAGACGCCGAGACAGAATAAGCATGCGTCATAACCGGAGAGCTGAGCTTCAATCGTTGAGAGATCGAGTAGATTGGCGTGCACAATCTCTGCGAGCTTCGGATGCGTCTTTCCTGCCCCGCTTCTTCCCACGGAAAGCACCTGCTCAACCTCTGGATCTAAGAGACACTCGCGCAGCACGCTCTGGCCAATCATGCCCGTTGCACCGAATAGCAATACTTTCATTCCGATCACGCCTCGCTTCCTTCCATAGATAACTACAACGATAGCACATCGGAGATGGAAGAGGAAAGCGAGCGTACAGAGGCGAATATAACAAGATTCACAACAACATGAACAAGAATAGAAAGGCTTATGATTGGCTAATAGGAGCCTGCAGCTTATTTTGTTCACGGACGGCGAAACATATGTTATCATGATGGTAGTTATTTACAGAAAAACTAAATCGCTTGAGGTGAAAGAGATGAATCCAAGAAGCACATCACTTCTGTATCCGATTCTATTCGACCGTCACCCTGAGGCTATTCTCGCAACAGATTTGGAAGCCTACGTCTACTATGCGAATCCGGCAGCTGTACAAGCACTCGCTCAGCCACCGTTGCATTTGCTAATTGGACAACGCGTACATACGTTATTTACACTCGAAGACTTGCCCACCCTTCAACAGCACATTCAGCAAGCCGTTGCATTCGGCCAATCTCAACTCTTCGAGCTGCCACTTTCGATAACCGGACAAGCCTCCACACCTCTTCGCATCATGCTCGTACCGCATGCCGAACAAGTCGAATCTGCCGCCGCTCACTCACTCACATTTTATCTCACACCGATCATGAAACAATCTATACATCAATCACAGACTGCCGAAGCTCCTGCATCCTACGATATGAATCGAATGGAGCATCTTGCTACCGTAAGCCAGCTCGCAGCCAGCATTTCCCACGAAGTCCGCAATCCTCTCTCGGTTACGCGGGGATTTCTGCAACTGTTGAATACCCCTGGATTGACGCCAGAGAAGAAGAAGGACTACATCAAGATCAGTCTCGAGGAGCTCGATCGCGCAGCAGGCATCATTACGGACTATCTCTCCTTCGCCAAGCCCATCTTTGACGAAACCGTTCAATTCTCCCTCTATGACGAACTCGAATATATCGCCAAAATCATGATACCCTACGCTACCATCCAAGATATCCGCTTCCAACTGCAGAATCAGGCCGAAGGTATACATATCCTTGGCAACTCCAAGAAATTCCGGCAAGCGCTGATCAATCTCATCAAGAACGGCATTGAAGCTATGCCAAGAGGCGGTGAGCTGCGGCTTGTCTATGCCGGTTACGCTAACGGCATCGCCCACATTGTCATTGCCGACACCGGCACGGGAATGGACGCTGAGATGCTAAAGCGAGTCGGCAAGCCATTCTTCACGACGAAGGAGAAAGGCACTGGCCTTGGCATGATGGTCGCCTACAGCCTGATTCAAGGGATGAGCGGTGAAATCGAAGTGAGCAGCACAGCTGGCGAAGGCACCAGCTTCAACATTTATATGCCGGTTATGGAGGGGTAGTGGGTCAAATAAAGAAGCTGTCCTCCGCATCTCCACTGGATGCTTACGAGGGCAGCTCTCCTTATTTGTTCAGATGATCGGTAATAATCTGAATCATGATCTTGTCATCATATGGTTTGGTAATGATGCCATTCATGCCGACGGCCAAATAGCGGCGATGGTCCGACTCCATCACGTTCGCAGTGACCGCGATAATCGGCAATTCCTGATATTTGGCTAGCTCGCGTATTTGCCTCGTCGCTTCAATCCCGTCCATCTCCGGCATATGCACATCCATCAGAATGAGATCATAGCTGCGCTCTGCAAGCATCTCCAGTGTCTGAACGCCATTCACGGCGACGTCGAGCTTGAAGCCGTGGCTTTCGAGAATCTCCCTCACAATAATTTGGTTAATTTCGTTATCTTCTGCGACTAAGATAGATCCGGTCTGGACGCATGCATCCTCCGATGCCGCTGCAGCTTCCTCGGCCATACCCGTCAAGCTCGCTTCTACCGTAGTGCAGGTAAGCTCGAAAGTAAACCGGCTGCCTCGCCCGTATTCACTTTTCACTTGAAGGCTGCTATCCATGAGCGCTAGCAGCTGCTCGCTTATGACAAGGCCAAGCCCTGTACCGCCGTATACGCGGGCAATTGCGGGACTTCCCTGCTTGAACGGTTGAAACAAGCTCTCCAACTGCTCCTCCTTCATACCGATACCTGTGTCTTCTACCGAGAAGCGAAGCCTTGCTTCCTGCCCCGCAGCATCTAGAGCAACGAGCTGAACGCTAATTTCAACGTGACCCTGCTCCGTGAATTTGATTGCATTGCTGCATAAATTGAGCATAATTTGCTCCAATCGCAGCTCGTCAGCCTGAACGATAGCCGGACAATGCTCTTCAATGAGCACGCGAACCTCGATTGGCTTACTTCCGACAAGGACGGTCAACGTCTCTGTCAGCCTGTTCGCCCATGAACGAATTCGGAAGGCATCCAGATGGAGTTCCAGCTTCTCTGATTCCACCTTCGAGAAGTCCAAGATGTCATTGATAATGCCCATTAGTATCCGTGATGAAGACTGCATGCCCATCAAATACCCGGATTGTTGTTTCGTTAGGCTTGTCTTCTGGAGCAGCTGAGCGAGCCCGACGATTCCGTTCAATGGCGTTCGAATCTCGTGGCTCATCTTCGCCAGGAATCGCGTCTTCGCTTCACTTGCCGCATCCGCCTCCAGGCGGCGCCGCTCATTCTGAGCCGCTTCCCGCTCTGCGCTCACTTTCTCTGTGATATCAATGAACTTGCCGATGACTTCAACGACAGTGCCATGCTCCGATCTGACCGGCTTCAGAAAGACCATAATATCGCGATTCATCAGCTCGCTCTGGAAAACCGCCTCTTCACCGGCCCAAGCCTGTTCATAATAGAGAACGGTCGTTGGCCTCATCATCTCTGGCGTGAAAGGCTTCGCTAAAATGTAATCACTCGTCTGCTGAACCGACTCGAAGAACTGCCCTTCCGCCATCGTATGCAAGAAACTGCCATCGCCGAGGCGAACGAATTTAAAAGTAAGCCCAGGTTGCATGCGCAACATCTCAGCCGTATCCTTGCGCAGCTTGTTCATTCCTGACATCAGGTTAAAGGTGCGCAGCAGAAACTCTTGATAGCCTGCAACGACGATCGTGGCGATTGCGTTCGCCATGCCATAAGGAAGAGTATAGTAATAGAAGGGCATATGATGAATCCAGGAAAACGTTCCTAGTATCACACTATTAGCCAGCGTTATGAGCAGCCATTTGCTCCAATGTCCTTTTGCTTTCGCATAGAAATAGGAGCTGATCAAGCAAATCAGAAGACCGACTATCATTACCCTCGGCAATGAAGAGATATCCATAATCGCGCGAGGAATGATGATGATAACTAAAGCGGTTAAGCTGGAGGTTAGCCCTCCGAACGAGATGGCAAGCAGCAGGGCGACCGATCTGACATCGAATACGAAACCATTAAAGGAGATTCCGTTATATAACAGCAGGATGCCGAGCAATCCGCATACCACGCCAAGAATCAGCTTTTTGGGCAAATTAAGCTCCGTGTCCGTGCGAAACCAATAGAAGAATCGAGTTAGAAAAAATAGAAAGAAGGTTAATAGAAACAGACTTAGCGCGAAGTCTTTGATCACGATTGTCCCTCCTATTCTGTGCAAAGTCATGATGCTAAAACTTGCTATTAAGGACGGTTCCGATAAATAATAGTATCGTACATATTTATAACCAATAAGGCGGTGTTCATTGTGACGCAATCTGGCGTTGGCATTAAAGCCATCGAAATCAGCATGTCCATCCAAGGCAATCCGTTCGTCATCTATCCAACTGTTCTATGGGATGAGCAGGAGATTATCCTCGTCGATACTGGACTCCCAGGCCAAGTCGAGCTTATTCGCGCCGCATTCGAGAAAGCTTCAATCCCGTTCGAGAAGCTGACCAAAATCATCATTACGCATCAGGATCGCGACCATATCGGCGGCCTTCCGGAGCTTAAACGGCTGTTTGGCGATCAAGTGCAGGTTATCGCCCATGAGGTTGCCGTACCTTACTTAACCGGTAAAGAACCGCTTGTGAAGAGCAAATCGCTCGCGGAACCCGTGCACGTCGATGCGGTGCTGCATGACGGAGATATTCTGCCATATGCCGGCGGCATTCAAGCAGTATTCACACCGGGTCATACGCCGGATCACACTTCATTCTATCATATCCCAAGCCGCACCTTAATTGCTGGCGATGCTCTTACAGCACAAGACGGTGTGCTGCATTCATTTAATCCGGCGTTTACGCCTGATCAGAAGACAGCGCTGCAATCCATCACGAAGTTTCAAGAGCTTGAGCTAGAAAGTGTAATCGCTTATCACGGCGGAGTATGTACAGAGAACTTGCAAGAACGTCTGCAAGCGATCGTTACTGCGCCTCAAGCAGAGCAGAACGTGTAGCCATTATAGGGAAGGCGGTTTTCCAGCTATCTGTTGTACAGATGCGAGCTTAGGAAAACCGCCTTCTTCATTCTATGACTACTTGTAATGCCGTACAAGACTCGCAATGGAGTCCAACACTTCTCTCAGCTTTTCCTCGAGCGTATCCAGTACAACTTCCAGCTTCGCATATTTGCCCTCATGAATCATCGTCTCCAGCTTGAGCGCCGCCACATGCAGAGCATTCGCCCCGATGTTCGCCGCGACGCCTTTCAACGTGTGCGTTAGGAAGCGTGCTTTATCAATATCACCGTTCGAGAATGCAGCGGAAATGTCCTTCACTGCCCCGGCTGACTTTGCCGCGAACTGACTAAGGATATGAAGATACGATTCCGGCTTCATCGAATACCTCGCCATGAACAGGCTAATATCAAGTCCCGGAAGCTGGTCGGGCAGCTGTGCTGTTGCGCTTGTCTGCTGTTGAGCTGGTACAGCAACGACAATCGACTTCGATTGCAGGATGAGCTTCTGCAGCATGACGAATAATTCAATCGGCTCGAACGGCTTCGTAATGTAGCCATCCATACCTGCTTCAAGCACTTTATCGTGGACGCCCTTCATCGCATCGGCGGTCATTGCAATGATCGGAATGCGGTATTCGCTCGCCGCCGCAACCTCCGCCTCGCGAATCTTCCGTGTCGCCTCGTAACCATCCATAATAGGCATTTGCACATCCATCAGAATCGCGTCGAACTTCTGCGCCTCCGCTGTTTTCTCGACGGCCTGCAGTCCGTTCTCAGCAATCTCGACCACCACGCCTGTCTCTTCCAGAATCGACCTCGCGACATGCTGGTTGATCTCGTTATCTTCAACGAGCAGGACACGCGCAGCATTCAGCATCGCGAACTTCTCCATGCCTTCCTGCTGCACCGAGCCGCCGGCTACCGATGCTGGCTTCTGCCTGATGACGGATGAAATCTCATTGTACAGCTGGGACTGGCTGATTGGATAAGGGAGCACCTTGTCGAGGTCCGTATCGTCCAGATGACGATGAAGCTCATAGTTATGCGTGTCGCTAATAAGCGCAATCGCCTTCTTCAGGAACGGGAACGATTCATAAATCTGCTTGAATACTTCCGTTCCATCGTGATCTTTCAGCTTCCAATCAATAAGCAGCAGATCATAGCCGCCGTATTTATGAATGCTGTCAAACGCCTCTGTCGCAGAAGCAGCTATCGTCACAATGTATTTGAACTGCTCCAGCTGCTGCTTCATAACTAGCTGCATTTGATGATTATCGCATACGAGCAAGACGCGCAGGTACGTCGAATTGATCTGCCGGATTTCTTTGAATAGATCGTAGTCGCCTTCCTCGAACATAGCCGTGAACGTAAAGGTGCTGCCCTTTCCAACTTCACTCTCAAGCGCAATTGTTCCGTCCATCAGTTCGATAAGACTTTTGCTAATGACAAGACCAAGTCCCGTACCGCCGTATTTGCGTGTCGTGCTCATATCGCCTTGCGAGAATGTCTTGAACAGATGCTCTTGTTCCTCCGGGGAAATTCCGATGCCTGTGTCCGATACTTGGAACTGCAGCTTCATTCGCTTCGTCTGCTGCTCGAGGACACTGACGGCAACGGTTACTTCCCCGTGCTCCGTGAATTTAACCGCATTGTTAACGAGGTTGAGCAGCACCTGATTGAGCCGGAATGGATCGCCATGCAGCACTTGCGGAACCTCATGCTGAATTGAGATATGCATGCGAAGCCCTTTATCAAACGCCTTGAAACTGACCATATTCGAGATGTTGTTCAGCACCTCGTACAGATCGAAGTCAATATGCTCGAGCGTAATCATCTTTGCTTCCACTTTGGAGAAATCAAGAATGTCATTAATAATCGTCAGCAAACCTTTAGCCGATTGAATGGTCATATCGACGTAATCGAGTTGCTTATCGGACAATACTGTCTTCTGCAGCAAGTAGTTATACCCGACAATCGCGTTCAGCGGTGTCCGGATTTCATGACTCATATTGGCAAGAAACTCACCCTTAGCCCGGCTTGCGCTCTCGGCTACTTCCTTGGCCTCGCTGAGCTGAACATTCTTCAGCGCCAGTTCTTGCGTGCGCTCCTCTACGAGATCCTCCAGATGCTCCTTATGTACACGAAGCGCTTCCTCGGCCTTCTTATGAAGCGTTCTGGTGAGCAGCAGCACCATAACAAGTACAAATTCCAACACCGCTAGCGCAATACCTCCGATGATGTACCAGCGATATTGCTCCCACACCGTCGGATTCTTAAGCATAATTTCGCTGCCCTCAGGCAGTTCCTGCTCCGTAATGTTCCACTTTGTAAGCGTTCTCCAATCGACTTGGACTGATTGATCCCGATTTATGATTGTCTCCAGATCGTCTGCATTCGCTCCTTGTAGAATTTGCTCGGCACGCTGGGCAGCCGTTACGCCGATATCAGCAAAGCTGTGCAAGGCGCCGCCGACAATACCACTTCCCATGTATTGAGCGAAAGGCGAATAGACAGGCATATGCGAGTCTGCCACGATCTTCTTCACAACTTCGGCAGGAATATAGGATTTGCCCAGCTTGTCCTCAAATAGAAAAACAAACAGAATCGACGCACGCGCGTCCTTCGCGTTCTGAAGCTTATCCATCAGCTGCGAATAGGTAAGACCGTTTAAATATTCCAACTGCACTTGCTTCTCGTACCCAGCTGTTTCTTCCTTCGCCATCCTAAGAGCAGTCTGTTCGTTAGGCGAGCTGCCGATGACGACATAGATTTTGTCCGTCTGCGGCTTCGTCTTCAGAATAAGATCAATGGTACCAGACAGCTCGAAGTCACCGACTACGCCGGTATAGTTAGGTGGCATATCTGCCGGCAACACGCCTTCATACTCATTGTAAGCGTAGATGACTGGTACTCCAGGAAAGAGCTGCTCACCGAATTTCATCATGAATGGAAGCGCCGGGTAGCTCGTCGTCACGATCAAGTCAGGCTGGCTACCCTCATATTTCTGCTTCAGCAGCGACATGAGCGTTTCGTAATAGCCTGGCTTGGAGCCGTACCTCGTCAAATCCAAATATTCTTGATATATCGTAACATCCGCCTGCGCCTTGAGCTTACTTGAGAACGCATCAGCGAACTGTTTGGTCGTTGGATAATCCGAAGCTGCCGAATGAAGAATAAGCACTTTCTGGGCTGGTGTTTGCGACACGGTCTCTGAAGCATAACTATATGGCGCTGCCGCAAATAGCATCGATATGAGCGCGAAAAGAGCTAGTACAATGGTTCGGTTCAATCCAGTCTTGAAATGGCTGGTCATGTGCTCGCTCCGCCCTCCTTGCTTATGCAAATGGAAAGAAATTGCCTACCTTTTCACCATTGTATTGAATGAGAGTCGAAAATGTAAAGGGATTTTGTCGTTTCATGTCATAATCGTGTCGAAATAGGAAATACGTAGCAAAAGCAAGTTAAAATGGATATTTTCTCTCGTTCATGCGGGTTCGAGTGGATGCTGGGTTGTTGGACGGAGTTCGGGTGCGAGAGCACGTATATGTTCTCTCAACTTCCCAACCTCTCAACTTAACTCCTGCTCAGCCTCCTGTTCTGCTCCGCCTATATCCATGCAAACATAAGACAAAAAGCCAATGATCGAGTAGAATTAGGATGAATAAAAAGCTGTTGAAGCTCTAGCATCTTCTTTGCAAGCTTCATATCGGACAGCAGCAAAAGGAGCCTTAGCACCATGACGACCGAGCAAACTCGTATCGATTGTATGAAATGCCGTCATTTCTATATCACTTGGGATAAGAACTATCCAAGAGGCTGTAAAGCATTCAACTTCAAAGGATCAGCGATGCCTAGCGCCGCAGTGCTCGCCTCCTCCGGCAAGCCATGCATGAACTTCGAATCGAAGCAGCTGCCTGCGCCGCCACAGAATCGCGCAAATAAATAATCCCGCTCGAGCAAGCGAACCTGCTTCGAGCGGGATTACTATTAATTGAATCGCTTGATGATTGCTGCAATCGTCTCATCCGCTTGATCGTACGGCACTTGGCAGGTTCCTGCCGCTTCATGCCCGCCGCCGCCATACTCCCGCATTAGATACCCGACCGGAACTTCGCAAGTCCGGTTCACGATACTGTGACCGCACGCAATCGCACAATTCTGCTTCTGGAAACCGTCAACAATCCAAAGAGAAACATTTTGCCCAGGGAAGAGCGCGTATATGAGGAAACGGTTGCCCGGATAGATCTGCTCTACGCCTCTTAGATCCGTCACAATGGCGTGTCCCTCAACTCGCGTATGCTTAATAAGCATTTCGCGGAATAGCGAGTCCAGCTCATAATACCGTTCAACCCGCTGCAGCACATCTTCATCCTGCATAATGAGATCAAGCGGCTGCTCCAGGCAGAGGCCAACAAGCTTCTCCATCAGCTGATAGTTGCTGATTCGGAAATCACGGTAACGGCCAAGTCCCGTGCGGGAATCCATAATGAAAGACAGCAAATCCCAACCTTCCGGTTCTAAAATATCGTCCTTGCTGAATTGGGCCGCATCCGCCTTGTCTACGCCTTCCATCATGCTGTCGAAGAACGGACCGAACTTTTCACGACCGCCGTAATATTCATAGACAACTCGCGCAGCACTGTCTGCAATACGAATTTCACCTTCGAATTCAAACTTCTCTTCCTGTGACCGCTTCAGCTCGCTGGCGTGATGGTCGAACCACAGGCCGCAGCCTGGCACGAACGGAATGTTCGTTAATATATCATTCTTCGTAATCTCAATTGTTCCGTCCTGCATGTCCTTTGGATGCACGAACTTCATCTCGTCGATCATACCAAGCTTTCTGAGCAGTACAGCAGTTACCAATCCGTCGAAATCGCTTCTCGTAACGAGCCTCATTATGTTCTCCCCCACAAAGTAGTTCTACAAACCCAAGTAACAGGACTATTATACCAGATAACGAGGAAGAAGAAACCAATGTTTACTAGATTTGAGACAAGGTCTGACACACTCTGCTGCTGTTTATCTGCCAATCGACTTTCACAATAAAAAAGCCCGCGAATAGGCATTCGCGGACTCTCATTCTTATTTAGCAAAGCTATGGTGGCCAATATTCACAACAACGTCAAGGCTCGACCAGAACGTCCCTCTCGTCACTTCCGGATTGTAGAAATAGACGGCATCTCCGATGTTGTTGCGCCCGTTGAGCGCATCCTTCGCGGCACGCAGCGAGCTTTCATTCGGCGTGCTGTTAGCGAGCATGCCGTTGTGAGCCGGCGGGAACTGTCTGCCTGAATAGATAACATCCTTGATGGAATCAGGGAATCTCTTATCCTTCACCCGATTCAGGATCACATTCGCAAGCGCAAGTTGACCTTCGTAAGGTTCATAGCCTGCTTCCACCATCGTAATCTTCGCAAGCAGCTTGAGATCTGCTTCCGTGTACGCTGCCGCAGGCTTGCTGAAGAAAGAAGGAATTACAACTTTGAGCTTCGTGCCAACAGGTGCTTCTGCTTCGCTGCCAAGTTTATTGCGCTTCAGCAGCTGTGCCTTGCTAATGCCGGCTTCTTGGCTAATTTCGCTGATGCCCTTCTCTTCACTTACGAACGCAGGCTGTGTCAGAGCCAGCTCAACGGAATCCGCTTGCGCATCGGCAGTTAAATCTGCATGCAGCATATCTGCCAGCTGGCGTACCGGTACGTACAGCCGGTTATTCTTCAAGATAGGAAGCGCGTCCATCCGATAACGGACGTCATTGAAATAAACGACCGGAACGCGGTTTCCGATTACAATTTCATCGTTTAAGGCCGTATGTATCGTTAGTTCTTCATCGTTATTATTCCAGCTTACAGATGCTCCTAGCAGCTTCGCAATGCGAGCGGCCGGTACGTAAGTTCTTCCATTAATAAGGGTTGCCGAGCCTGATAGTTTCAGAAGCTTGCCGTTCACTTGAACGGATACCGCTTGATCGGCATCAGCTTCCTGTGCGCCTGCAATGGCGAGTGGCATCGCGCAACTAAGAAGTAACCCCAGAATCATTGCGAGAAGAAGCCCATGAACAGGCTTATTTGCTTTAATCATGTGTACCTCCTTGTTAGCTTTGGGTTAAGCTGCCAATCCACATTTCTCTCGCCAGAGTATAACACAGCTCTTTACATAAGTTTCATTAACATTTTCACAGAATTGATGGGCGATAACTCCCACGTAGTGGCAGTAAACGCAAAAAAACAGCCAGGAGGCAGGCTCCTGACTGTCCGTTTTCTATACAATTAATTCAAGCTTTTGGACACACGCTTGTCCCGCTTCGGAAGCAAGATAAGCAGGAAACACACGGCGCCGACAACCCGAATGATGCCAATAAACGTCATGCTCGGCGCGAAATCAAACCAGGTATATAGCCGCATGCCGACTAGCGGAGCGAACACGGCAGAAATCTGGGATAACGTCGTATAGAGCGAGATGGCCGGATGACGCGTCTCTTCAGGAGCGATTTCGAGCAGACGATTAAAAATGGACTGCTGGAATCCGCTCGTAACGAAGCCTCCGATAAAATCATACACGTAAACGTAGTTCATGGAAGGAACATGCGTCCACCAGAAAGGAGCAAGCCCTAGCGCCAGAGCCGAGACGAACACTGTAAAGCCGTTTCCTCTGCGGTCCGCCAGCTTTGCCCATATACCGAAGGAGATCAATGAGCCAATTGCCCCTACGACCGTATCAATGCTCATCTGCGTATTGGTCGCGTGCAGGATGTCTGCTTTCAGCTTCGAATACATCGGCCAAGCAGCCATCCAAGCGAACGTATACAACGTCGCACAGCCGCAAAACAAGATAAATGGCCATCCGCCGCCTATAGCGAACACTTTGCGGAAGGCCTTTGCCGGGTTGAGCGACAGGCTTAAGCGTTTCCGGGTAACCGCTGGCCTTGCTT
The DNA here is from genome assembly GCF_056269245.1 of Paenibacillus sp. J31R98. Classification (NCBI taxonomy): domain Bacteria; kingdom Bacillati; phylum Bacillota; class Bacilli; order Caryophanales; family Paenibacillaceae; genus Paenibacillus; species Paenibacillus sp. J31R98. The sequence goes on along the minus strand of NZ_JBWDNO010000001.1, from coordinate 201,352 downwards.
CCAGCTTGACCTGCCCTTCTTCCTCTTCGCTCGGAATACGCAGCTTATGGAAGTACCAGGTCTCGACCAGCGAAGCGATAAACCCGAGGACAACCGCTGCCTGATACCCGTATGGATAATGCAAATGGTCAATGCCGTAGCCCGCTACAAGCGCCGTCACCATCCCTGTGATCCCGATCCATAGATTTCGCTGCGCGAAAACTCTGTTCCGATAGCTCGAAGGAATGATTTCGCCCATCATGGATTGATAGGACACGGCGATGACCGTATTGGTCGCGTTATAAGCACTGACCAGTGCAATCAAGGCAACCATCGGCGAAGCATGCCAATACGGCAGGAAGAACAGCAACAGGTAACAGAAGCGGCTAAGCAGAATAATGCCGGATATAATGCGTTTCTGCTGCCGATACCTGCCAATCAGCATCGATGCCGGGAACGTAAGCAAGATCGTGAGGATCGCGGGTACCGAAGACAGCAACGCGTAATCGTTGTTCGACGCGCCAAGCCTGGCTGCCAGAATCGGGATAAATGGCGTTACGAAGTTGAATCCGATCGACCACGCAATCCCGTTATATAGATTATGTTTAATATTTTGCCGCAGGACGCGGTTTACAGCTTTCATCTCATTCACTCACTCCTGTTGTGGTCATGCTCTATTGCTATTCTAAGTTGAAAGCAGCAAAAAGAACATAGCCAAACAAGAAAAAACCCTTGATCGCTCAAGGGTTTAATTCCATTATGTGCGGCGCATATAAGCACGAACCGTAATTGGCGCGAAAACCAAGACGATAACTGCTGCACCGATAAGTGAAATCGCCATATCCCAGCCAACCGTTCCTTTGTTGGTCAAATCACGAACTGCAGAGATGACATGCGAGACCGGGTTGATGTTCGCGAACCATTGCAGCCACTTCGGCATTGTATCCGTAGGGACGAATGCGTTCGAGAGGAATGTCATCGGGAATAGCACGAGCATCGAGATGCCCTGTACGCTGGACGCTGTACGCGCGATGACGCCGAAGAATGCAAAGATCCAGCTCATTGCCCAAGATACAAGAATAACGAGCAGGCCAGCGAGAATCACATGATCAAGTCCGCCGTCTGGACGGTAGCCCATGATGTAGCCCATTGAGAACGTGAGAACCGTTGCGATGGTATACCGGATCGTATCGGCCATAAGTGCGCCTGCGAGCGGAGCGATACGGGCGATCGGCAAAGACTTGAACCGGTCGAAGACGCCTTTGTCCATATCCTCTCGCAGCTGGACGCCGGTTACGATCGATGTAGTGATGACGGTCTGAACGAGTATGCCCGGAATAATAACAGGCAAGTAGCTTTGTACGTCACCGGAGATGGCGCCGCCGAAGATGTACGTGAACATCAGTGTAAAAATAATCGGTTGAAGCGTTACGTCGAATAGCTGCTCTGGCGTTCGTTTAATCTTGAGCAATCCCCGGTACGCCATTGTAAGCGAGTTGCGGATGGATTGGGTGAAGCTCATATGTCTCCGTAATGGGCGGTTCGTGCCTGTTCTTATTGTCTGGGTGTTGCTGCTCATTGGCTTACTGCCTCCTCTTTAACGCCTTGACCTGTAATAGATAAGAATACTTCATCAAGTGTCGGTTTCTGCACACTAACCTCATCAAGCGCGATACCCGCTTCGCGGAGCGCGAGGAGCAAATCCGTGATCCGGTCGGCATCGGCCATCGGCGCTGTAATCTTCGCCGCTTCCGAGGTTACACTCGACTGAACCTCAAGCACATGATTAACGATACGGCGCGCTTCCGCAATATTCGCTCCCTGCTGTACACGCAGCTGCAAGGACGATGTGCCTACAGATGCTTTCAGCTCATCTACCGTGCCTTCAGCAACGACGTGGCCGCGGTCAATAACGGCGATCCGATCCGCCAGCTGATCCGCTTCATCCAAGTACTGCGTCGTGAGCAGTACGGTCGAGCCGGTCTTCACCAATTTGCGAATGGTATCCCACATTTGGGCGCGAGTACGAGGATCAAGCCCCGTCGTCGGCTCATCGAGGAAAATAAGCGGCGGCTGTGCAATCAAGCTTGCCGCAAGATCGAGTCTACGGCGCATACCGCCGGAGAAGTTCTTGAGCGGACGCTTCGCGGCTTCCGTGAGGCCGAATTCTTCGAGCAGCTCCACTGCTTTGCGTTTCGCTTCCGCACGGCCAAGTCCAAGCAGGCGGGAGAAAATAACTAAGTTTTCCGTTGCGCTCAGCGACTCGTCAACCGAAGCATATTGGCCGGTTACGCCAATGAGTTGACGGACGATCTGCGAATCCTTCACCACATCATAACCGAAGATCCGCCCCGAGCCTGCATCCGGTCGAAGCAGCGTCGCAAGCATCCGAATCGTCGTCGTCTTCCCTGCTCCATTCGGTCCGAGAACGCCGTAGATCGAGCCTGCTTTTACTTTCAAATCAACACCATCTACTGCGCGGTTATCGCCAAACAGCTTTACAAGCCCTTGCGCTTCAACCGCTAAATCGCCGTTATTCGGCTCTATGCTATATCCATGTTTCAAGTTAATTCCTCCTAGTTGACTAATGACAAAACGAATCTTACGCTTACTTCATGAACTCAATATGAACAACTTTATGAACCAGATAAGGAGCTTATTATTAGTGCGTATCTTATTTCATGAAAAGACAAGCGAGCATGAAATTACGGTCTGCGACGCGTCTGAGCTTGGCGGTGAACGCGGCAGCTTCCGGGTGCTCCAGTTCGCAGAGAATGCCATGCAAGGCGCAATGGACCTGGACAACCCCGATCGAATCGTATTCGAATATCCGCGGGCGATGATTCATCTAATGAAGTTCAATAATCCCTCCTACGGACATGTCTATTTAATCGGCCATGGTATCGGCACAATTGCTCGCAGCTGCCCTAGCATCCGCTTCACGACTGCCGAGCTTGATGCTCGGGTCGCCTGCTTGAGCAAAGAGCTGTTTGGTTGCAGCGATGACAATGTGCGAATCGGCGACGGGCGAGCCATCCTCGAAGAGCAGGATTCACATGCATTCGATTTCGTCCTGCTGGACGCCTTCACGGCACGAGGAACACCGCGGCATCTTACCTCCAGATCCTTCTTCGAGCTGACAGCAGCTAAGCTCGCAGAAGGCGGTGCAGTTATTCTGAATATGATGGGCAAAGGCGGGCATGATACGGTCACAGCCGCTGTCCACTCGACGCTGCAAACCGTATTTGCGAATACTCGCGTGTTCGCGCTTCCTTCATCAAGCTCGTCCGAGCTGCGAAATATCATTATTGCCGGGAGCGATCAGCCGATCCGCTTTCAAGAGAGCAAGATGGCAGGTTTTGTCCCGATTGAGCTGGAGCAAGGTTATATCATCGAAGACCACTAGTCTTATCATAGCGGAAATAAAAAAGCTGGCATCGGTTCAGAGACCGAGGCCAGCTCATGCTTTGTGATGAGAGGAAATTATGTTATTAAAGCAGCATACCGCCCGAAGCCTCAATGCGCTGCGCATTCACCCAGCGCATATCCTCTGTGCAGAGCGATGCGATTACGCCGCCGATGTCATCCGGTACACCTGCACGGCCGAGAGCCGTAATCGATCCGATGTGAGCATTCACCTGCGGATTATCTCGCAGCGTACCGCCGCCGAAGTCTGTCTCAATCGCGCCTGGCGCAATGGCATTCACGCGGATGCCGCGCTTGCCGAGCTCTTTTGCCATGTAACGTGTCATCACTTCAATCGCGCCTTTCATCGATGCATATGCGCTATAGCCTTCCATCGAGAAACGAGTTAAGCCAGTGGACACATTCACGATGCCGCCATTGTCCGCGAGCAGCGGAAGCAGCTTCTGCGTTAAGAAATAAACGCCTTTGAAATGAATGTTCATCAGGCTGTCGAAGACCTCTTCCGTCATGCTTGGGAACGGCACATTCTTGCCAATACCAGCATTGTTAATAAGAAAGTCGAAGCTATCGCGGTGCCACTTGGACTTTAGCACATCGCTAAGTGCAGCCGCGAAGCCTTCAAACGAAGACACCATGCTCGTGTCCAGCTGAATGGCTGCCGCTGTGCCGCCTGCCTGCTCAATTTCGCGAACCACCTCTTCAGCTGCCGCTTGCTGGGTAAGATAAGTAATAACGACACCGATTCCTTTGCCAGCTAGCGCTAATGCTGCGTTTCTGCCAAGCCCGCGGCTTCCTCCGGTAACAAGCGCGATTCTCGTCGTATGATTCATATTGTCATTTCTCCTTTGATGAAGTGGTTTGGCCTCTTGACCAATCGGCGATCGAGGTCTAAAGTGAGAATATCACTTCGAGTTAACTCTAAGTCAAGCCATAGGAGGCTGTAAAAATATGAATTATTCCATCAACGAAGTCGCGCAGAAATTCGGACTCACGGCACATACGCTGCGCTATTATGACAAAGAAGGGCTGCTTCCATTCGTGGAGCGCACCAAGTCCGGCAATCGCAGCTTCACCGATGCCGATCTGAATTGGGTCGCTCTAATCTGCTGCTTGAAGGATACGGGTATGCCGATCAAAGAAATGAAGTCATACAGCGAGATGGCTATGCAAGGAGCAGCAACGAGCGAGGAACGAAAGCACATGCTGACCGAGCACCGCATTGAGGTCACGCGCCAGATCGAGAAGCTGCAGCAGAATATGAAGCTCATTGACGAGAAGATCGAATTCTATAATGACCCCGGCAACATTGCGCTCATGGAGAAAATGAAAGAACGCGTGCGCGATCGCGCGAATTAATGGCAATAGCAAGAAGACCATCCTTACCTAGTAAGGATGGTCTTCTTGCTGTCGTGAACGTCTCGATAATCTTAGAGTGCTGAATCTGCACTCTAAGAGCGCCATGCTGCCGATATCGGCTGCTTCCCAGTCTGAGAGTTCGAATTTTGTACTCTCAGAACAGAAAACGGCCGATTTCCTTGCTGAGAGTTCGATTTTTGCACTCTCAGCCCCGCCATTCTGCCGATATCGGCTGCCTCCCAGTCTGAGAGTTCAATTTTAGCATTATTACAAAACCCCTCGTCAAGCCATAAGCCAAGCGGCAACTACTCTGTTCTTGCCCGTCTTCTTCGCCTTGATCTCCGCATCATCGGCATACCTTATAAGCTCCTCAGCCGTATTGGCGCGGCACAATTCCATCGAAGCAACGCCTATACTGACAGTTACTTGATACGGTTGGCCGACGCCGCTGCCGAACTCGAGCTCAATCTGTTTGCGAATATCAGACGCCAGCTGCAGCGCATGCTTCCCGTCTGTCTTAGGCAGAATAATGAGCATCTCTTCGCCGCCGTAGCGCCCCGGAATATCCTGCTGGCTAAGCAGCGAGCGAATCGTGCCCGCGATCTTCCTTAGCACATCATCGCCAACTTGATGACCAAGCTCATTGACCTTGCGGAAGTTGTCCAAGTCGATCATCAGCACGGAGACGTCAAGACCGTATTGCTTCGATACCTCAACCTCCTGCAGAAGCCTGTCCATAAAGTGCTGGCGCAAGTAGAGGCCGGTCAAGCTGTCGATCATCATTTGCTCATAGAGCACGGCATTCGCGATATGCGGTTTGACGATATGGATCAGCTGGTCCAATTGATGCGCGACATTATTGTTCAACTGATGCAGGAACACGTCCATCCGGATCGAGCGGTGCTTTGCGCCAAACAGCGTGAAGCTGACTCGCTGCAGCTGGCTCTCCCCTGCCCGATATTCGGAGAGCATGTTTCGGCCGATCGGACCAAATGCGGAGTAATAGTTCTGCGATGTATGGAACGGCAGATCGAACTGGATGGATGCGTAAGCAACCGGATAATATTCAAACAGCGCAAACGTGACGCGGTCGATCACCATGCTCAGATTAAGCGAATCCGGCAACCGATCGAACAATCGAATCGTCGTCAAGTAGTCGAGCGACTGCTTCAGGAAGCCTCGGCGCTCTTGCATAATTTGCACAACCTGCTCGTTGTCTGCCAATTCCCAGCGGTCAGGCAAACCTGCAGGCTCCATATAAACTTCCATCTCCCGCTTCACTTCCTCAGCCCGATCATTCTGCTGAATCAGATAATAAGCGTTGATCGCTTTGCGCAGCAGCAGCATCCCGTTCGTCACTGCGCCTTGCCCTAGCTCCCAAAGTGCAGATAGATAATGATAGTCCGCCCAGAACAAGTCATAGGCGTCCGTCTCAATGAATTGCTTGAACCTCTCCAGCCACTCGCCAATCTCGTTCATCGTTATGGTATCGCTCACCGGCTGAACGCTAAGCATCGCCTGCAGCAGCTCGCGGTATGTCCAGCCCTCGAGCATAGGGAATCTTCCCTGACGCTCTGCTGAGCCGATGCACTGCTGGAACTGCCGGCAAGCATCTTCGACTGCTCCGAGCTGGAGAAGCCGCAGCGCCCCAACAAACATAGCCGGTTGTTCCTCATGAGTCGCGGGCAGCGGACTAATCCGCTCTCCTCTGCGATGCGCGGCATAGACTCGGTATAGCTCCATTCTTGACTTCGTATAGTCGCTCGTATCAGGAATTTGCCCCATCCGGTCAAGCAGCTCCCATTGCCGCGATTCGCAGGCATACATCCGGATCATATCGCGAACGCCTTCAAGGACGTCCCTGCGCTTAATGTCGACGAGCTGGTTCCAGTGATAATGGAAGGCCGGCATATCACCGAGAATGAGCGATACTTCCATGCCGTTAGCGTGACCAACCTCGAGCATATTCGGATGTCCCAGCTGCGTTGCGCCGGTGATTACTTTCTCGATGTAGCTTCTTGCCATACGTGCGTTATTTTGATGAATGTACATGTTATACACGCGCAGAATAAGATCCGGGTAGAAGCTGTAATGGAGCATCGACTCCACTTTGTTCAAGAGCGCAAGTCCCCATGCGTTCAATTGTGGGAAATTCTCGAAAATAAACGCGATGCAATAGTAGGACGAGTCGACAAACTCCCATTCCGGAATGAGATGACGGTTCGGGTAAATCTGCCTAATGTACAGCTCCTTGATATACTCCTTCTCATGAGGCTCGAGATGGAGAAAGACTCGGTTGGCAACGAGCGGACATAGTGCATCGAGCTTATCGCTAAGCTGATGATTCGGGTTCTCCAGATAGGCGAACAGCTCATCTTTGTGGTCAGCCAGATCGAGTTCATTTTGCATCATTCTATAGAACATCCATTTGAACCGGTCGCCGTCGCGGCCTCTCAGCTCATACAGCTTCATGCACACTTCTTCGCAGCGCTTCAGCTCGCGGAATCCATTGTAAACCGGCAGTATTTGCCGATAAAAGCATTGCATCGTCGACCGCTGAAGCGTCTCGTGCAGACCGATCATCTGCTCCAGAAGAAGCCGCGTCTGCTCTGACGAGAGCGCCTTGCGGTTTCTCCGGAAATAGAGCATCAGCAAGATATACTCCCGCCGTTTATCACCGGATTTACGTACTAGATTAAGCATCGTCAGTGATGGATACTTCTCGATATTCAGCATATAAGCGACCGCTTGCGAATAGGCATGTGCCATATCGTAGCGAAGAGCGAGCCGTTCCTTCACATTGTTATGTACGAACACACTGTTCTGGTGGAAGAACAGAATGAGACCGAGCTGCGCCAAACGGTGCAAATGGACATACAGCTGGCCAAGCGGCAGCTTGTTCGCGTTGAACAAATTCCATACGCGAATCGGCGCCGGCAAGCAGCAGAACAGCGCAAGCAGATCGGTTTCTTCTGCGCTCAACTGATCCAGCTTCTGCTCCGTAATGGTAATTGGATTCGTACCCTCCTGCGGAAGCTCGCGAGCGCCAGCAATCCATCCTGAAGAGGTCAGCTGCAGCAGCCCTTGATCAATGAATGACTCCAGCATCATGCTCGTATACTTCGGATCGATTGCTTGATCATTCAGCCAATGCGCGAGACGCTGCAGCGTTTGCGGCTCGACCTTGCAAAGCCGTTTGCGCATGAGCCCGCTGTAAGCAGCAGCATTCCGTGGGAGAAATTGAATATTATAGATCTCTTCATTCATATCCGACTCAACCAGCGCCTTGCCACAGAAGATCGTGAACAACCGCGGCAGCTGCTCGCTGTAACGGCTCCACGTATACTTAAACAGCTGGAACGATTCCAGGTCCATATTCGAGCATTCATCGAAAATAAGAAAAATATTGTCTGCGGGAATAATCGCAATCAACTGGGTATAGAAACGAAGCATCCATTCGCCGAATGCCTCGGATACGTCATGTCCGAAGTAGTATTGCTGCACCAGCTGACGTTGACGTCTGGCTAGCGCTCGGAACTGCGGCTCTGCTTGCGGATAATAAGTCAGCGTTAAAGCGCCGATGATCCGGTTGACCATCTCGATGATGGTGGAGAATGGTACATCCGTGCATTTAATCGTAACGAATGATTGATTCTCCAGCACTTCATTCATATGAAAGCGGAGCACTTCGGCAATGAGCGACTCATCTTCGTGAATGAGCGCAATCTGCTTCGCTCCTTCGGCACGCAGGAATCGTCTGAATTGGCGCTGGCTCTCCGGCGAGATTGGCGGCTCCGCATGATAGAGCCATGCATGGGGATGAAGACCAATTACCTGCTCCCAAGGCTCGCGAGTCAGTCCATAGATGCGGCTAATCTCATAGGCCGCTTCTTCAATAAACAAGAAGGATGGCTCGCCAATTAACCGTTCATACAGCACCTTGAGCGGCGGATAAACCAGATGACCGCGGAACAACTCGCGCATAATCGTTCCTGCTGCGTAGAAGTCGGAAGCCCGGGTTATCGTATGCGTTCGGCAATAGGCGCTAAAGAGTTCAAACGGATAGTCTTGTATATAAAAGTCCAGAAAAGGATGCACGGAAGGGAACGGCTGCAAGCTCAGCATCACCTGATGCGAGCTCGGGTTCACGCTAATCAAATCAGGCGATAGAAACCCGATATAGAACTGGTTCACATGCAGCAATCCCAGTGTATCGAATAACGATGCCATCACCCGTGCGCGATCGGAGTCGCTAAGCCCCTCTTGACTCGCGAAGGCTGCGAACGGGATGAAGCCTTCCGGTAACGGCGTCAGCCTAAGATCTAGATGTAATTCGGTCTCTGTCCAATCTTCGATTCCTCTTAACCCGCGTCCACTCGCAGCAATTTCCTGCCACTGCTCGATCCGCTTCATCACTTGACCACGCTCGAAGAAGCGCCAAGTGTTCGGGCTGAATCTCATATAAGCTTCGCCTAAATGCGAAGTCGCAGTATCCATAGAAAGCAATCGTTCGTTCACTAGGCGTCAATCCCTTCATGTCGAAATTTCACTTTTAGTATAACAGGAAATTGTGACAAAATGACTACTAATACAACCTCTCCAATTATCTAAATGGGTAGTTGACTTCCTCTTCGTTCCTTGCAAGAAAAAGCCAACCTCATTCTTCGGGAATGAGGCTGGCTTCCATATAACTTTCAATTTAACTTCAATCTTCGTTACAGAATTTAACGCAACGGCCTGAATGCTTGGCGAAGTTCATTCACGAACAGCTGCGGCTGTTCCCATGCCGCGAAGTGACCGCCCTTGTCCAGCTTGTTGTAGTAAATCAGATTCGGATACGCCCGTTCTGCCCAGCTCTTCGGCGCTTGATAGAGCTCATCGGGAAAGGCGCTTACGGCAACCGGAAGCGTAACGCCCTTGGGGCTGAAGAACGGGTACTTGTTCTCCCAGTAGAGACGTGCCGACGAAATCGGCGTATTCGTGAGCCAATAGAGTGTAATGTTGTCGAGAACATCATCCCGCGAGAGACCCACTGACTTTCCATCGAAAGCATCGGCAATCAGCTCCAGACTCTTGGCGTCGTGATCCAGCATGAACGCAGCCAAACCGATAGGCGAATCCGCAAGTCCTGTGAGCGTCTGCGGCCGCGTCTCCATCATCTGAGAGTAAGCTAGCTGCATGTTGAAGAACGCTAGCTGCTCGCACGCATGTTTCTCGTCGCCTGTTAGTCCGGGAGGACAGCCTTTGCCTGACTGAATGGCCTTCTCAATCTCTTCCGGAACCGCGCCGGGCATGTTGGTGTGAATACCAATCAGACCTTTCGGCTTCTGGACAGCCATGACATCTGCCATAATGGCCCCCCAGTCGCCGCCTTGTGCCACATACTTCTTGTACCCGAGCCGGTTCATCAGCTCGCTGTATGCTCGCGCGATACGATCCGGATCCCAGCCTGTCTTAGCTGGCTTCTCCGAGAACCCGTAGCCAGGCATCGACGGAATGACGACATCGAACGCATCTGATTCCTTGCCGCCATAAGCTGTCGGATTCGTTAGCGGATCGATCACCTTCAGCATCTCGACGATTGAGCCAGGCCAGCCGTGCATGAGGAGGATCGGCATGGCGTCTTTATGCTTCGAACGAACGTGGATGAACTGAATATCCTCCCCATCAATATTCGTGACGAACATCGGCAGGGCGTTCAGCTTCGCCTCGAACTTGCGCCAGTCGTAATCATTCGCCCAATAGTCCGCGAGCTTCTGCATCGTCGCCAGCGGCACGCCTTGCGTTTGATCCGAGACTGTCTCTTTATCCGGCCATCTCGTCGCGAGTATGCGCTTGTGCAAATCCGCTAGCTCCGCATCGGAGAAATGTACCTGAAACGGACGGATGGCATCTGAACCCGGTTGTCCATTCGCTTCTTGGGCTATCGGACCGAAGACAGTCACTCCTAACACGATTACCGAACACATGATTGAACGGAACCAATTGGTGCATAGTTTCATGATGCAACGCTCCTTTGTCGAGAACAGTGTGATGCTCTAGTATTAAGTTCCATCCGAAATGTGATTCTTATGCGGATCGTGCTGCACATAATAAAGAAAAGACCCGCATCATGTTGCCATGACACGGGTCTCTCATTTATATTAACGCAGCGACTTAAATGCGTTGCGAAGCTCGGTAATCATATGTTCAGGCTGCTCCCAAGCAGCGAAGTGTCCGCCTTTAGGCAGTCTGTTGAAGTGAATCAGATTCGGGTAAGCCTTCTCTGTCCAGCTCTTCGGCGCTTCATACATCTCATCCGGGAATACGCTGACGGCAACCGGCAGCTTGACGCCTTTGACAGCGAAGAAGGAGATGCCTGCAAGACCGTTCTCCCAGTACAGACGGGCTGCAGAGATCGCGCTGTTCGTAAACCAGAAGAGCGAGATGTTATCGAGAACGTCATCGCGTGTCAGTCCTTCTTGCACGCCAGCAAACGATCTTGCGATCAGGGCATGGCTCTTCCAGTCGTGATCAATCATGAAGGAAGCCAAACCTACAGGAGAATCCGTAAGGCCAGTCAGCGTCTGCGGACGCGTGCCCATCAAGAAAGCGTAATAAAATTTGTTCTCACGAACCTGCTCGCACGCTTTCTTCTCCTCATCCGATAGCCCTTCTGGAAGCGGATTGCCGGACCAAATCGCCGCATCCACTTCTGGTGGAATGACTTCAGGCATGTTGGTGTGAATGGCGAGCAAGCCTTCCGGTTCTTGAACGCCCATCATGTTGACGACGATCGAGCCCCAGTCGCCGCCCTGTGCCACATACTTGTCGTAGCCAAGACGCGCCATCAGCTCGCTATATGCAGTCGCGATGCGCTTCGGATTCCAGCCCGTCTCCGTCGGTTTACCCGAGAAGCCATAACCAGGCATCGATGGAATGACGACGTGGAACGCATCTGCTTCTGTTCCGCCGTACTCCGTAGGGTTCGTCAGCGGTTCAATCAGCTTCATCTGCTCGATGATCGAGCCCGGCCATCCATGCGCAATAAGGACTGGCATCGCGTTCTCATGCTTCGAACGAACGTGAATGAAGTGAATATCCAAGCCGTCAATTTCAGTAAGGAAATGCGGAAAAGAGTTAATCCGCGATTCAATCTTGCGCCAATCGTATTCATTCGCCCAATAGCGAGCAAGCTCTTGAATCGTTCCGAGCGTCGTGCCTTGGGATTGGTCCGATACCGTTTCTTTGTCTGGCCATCTTGTCGCGTTGATGCGTCGTTTCAGATCTGTAATTTCTTTTTCCGAGATATTCACGTGAAATGGACGAACTTCTTTATTTGTTTGAGTCATTAATCTCTCTCCCCTATCACTGTTTTGGATTGCTTGACCGGCCAAGCCTGAAGCAGCAAATCTGCCGCTTATGAACTATAACAACGGTTGGCATGAACGTACACATCCAAAGAACATCTATTTGATCAATCCATAACTACGCGCTTCTATCGTAACAAGACATCCGCCAGTTGAGCGATCCCTTCCTCAATCAACTCCTCTTCCACTTTTGCAAAGCCGAGTACCCATCCCCTCCTTGCGCTATCCAAGCAGTAGGGGCTGAGCGGATAAATGCGAATTCCCCTCTCCAGCAACTGCGCGGTGGCAATGGATTCGTCAAACAGCGGTTCTGCTTCCAGCAGCATATGCGATCCCGTATCGACTTCTGATAAAGCAAACCTTCTCGCTAGACCGCTGGCAATAATCGCTTTCGTCATCCTTTCATGACGCCTCCGATACACATTCCGCACCCTGCGCATATGCCTCATGAAATGGCCTTGCTCAATAAACCGAGTGAGCGTCGCCGCCTCCATAATCGGAACATGACGATAGATCAGTTCTTGCACTCCCGCGAGCTGCGCAATCGCTTCCGCCGAGCCGACCAGCGCGGATAGACGGATGCCTGGTGCGATCATTTTCGAGAAACTTAACATATAGAGCGTATGATTAGGCGCTTGGCTAAACAGCGTCGGCAGCGGATCGCCTCGATACCGATACTCGCCGTCATAATCGTCCTCGATAATCCAGCTCCGATTGGTCATCGCTACATGTAGCAGCTGCTGCCTTCGCGGCTCAGACAGCACTGCCCCTACCGCGCATTGATGAGAAGGGGTTACGAATGTGAGTTTGGTTTCCGGCGGAATCTGCTCGACAACGAGTCCTTGTTCATCTACCGGGATAGGCACGACATTCATACAGTGATGCTTCATGATCATCCAAGAGGCTGGAAAGCCCGGATCTTCGGCGGATACCGTATCTCCTTCAGACAACAATGCTTGCGCCATCAAGTTAATGGCATGATTCGCGCCTGTTGTCAGCAAGATCTGATTCGTCTGCACATGAATGCCGCGTTCGAGCGACAAGTATCGCTTGATCTGTTCACGAAGCGGCAAGTATCCGTATGTATCCCCATATGCCCAGTCATCCGGACTTAAGTTTGTAGCGGCGTGCTGGAACGTTTGCCTCCAAAGCTTCTGGAAGACCGGGTCCACATACGGCTCATGCGGGCTGAAATCAATCCTCACTTCATGAGCTTCTTCCCCTTTAAGCCATTCCTTCAATTGCTCCGCATACGAATTGACGAAAGGAATGGAAGGTAGAACCGGACCTTCCGGACCTGATAAATTGGAATTTGCCGCCGCTTTAATCCAGCATGACGTAACCTTTGTGCCCCCTCTTCTTGAGGTGACGATGTACCCCCGGGCTAGCAACTCTTCGTAAACAAGCTGCACGGTTGATCGGGACACGCCAAGCTGCTGAGCTAGCTCACGGGATGGAATTAATTGCTCGCCCGGCGGCCAGTTCCCGTTAGCGATATGGCTGATTGCTTGATCCAGCAGCTGCTGCCAGATCGGCTTGCCATCATTGCGATTAACTTGCAACATGAGGAACACCTGCGTTTCTATATGAATTGCCAAAGTTATGGATTGGACTAAATGAGACGCTTTGGATGTGTATCTCCAAACCATACTCTGTTATAGTGGCGAGATTGAAGAAGCCAATCAAGTTCTATTGTTCGCAAAGGAGGATCGTCCAATGCAGCACGGACAGCTCATTTCGCTTAATGTCGGGATGCCGACTACGATGATATATAACGAGAAAGAAGTGACCACCGGTATTTTCAAATCACCTGTCTATGGCCCATTGGAGCTGGATTGGGAGCATTTTGTCGGGGACGGGCAAGCCGATCTGAGGTACCACGGAGGCAGAGATAAAGCGGTTTGCGTATATGCTTACGAGCATTATCCATTCTGGGATGAATGGCTTGGAAGACCGTTGCCACTTGGAGGCTTCGGAGAAAATCTGACGGCAAGCGGCCTGTTGGAGACAGACGTGTGCATCGGAGACATCTATCAGCTCGGCAGCGCGATTGTGCAGATTAGCCAGCCAAGACGGCCGTGTTTCAAGCTTGCCGCTCGTTACGAATATCCCGAGATGCCTTTGAAGGTGCAGGACACCGGATTTACCGGGTACTATTGCCGGGTGCTTCAGCGAGGAAAGGTGTTCTTCAACGATAGAATGATTCTGTTGCAGAAGCATTCGTTAGCGCTATCCGTAGCATTCGCGAACCGTGTCATGTTCCATGATAAGGACAATCTCGAAGATCTCGAGAGATTGCTCCGGGTGGAAGAATTGTCCGCGAGCTGGAGAAGCAAGCTCGAGAAACGCCGCAATAAAACAAGCTAATCCACATATAAATCTAGGATGGGAGGGATCTAAGCATGTTACTGGATTGCATCATTATCGGAGGAGGTCCGGCTGGGCTTAACGCAGCGCTTGTACTAGGCCGAGCAAGGAGAAACGTTATCTTATTCGACGATAACAAACCTAGAAATGCTGTCACGCATCAATCCAATGGGTTTATTACCAGAGACGGGATTGCCCCGACCGAGTTCCGCCAATTGGCGCAACAGGACTTGCGGAAATACCCTTCTGTTCTCATCAGTCCGACGAAAGTGACTGCCGTCCGTCAAATTAACGGCGTCTTTCAAGCAACGTCCGAGCAAGGCTACAACTTTGTGGCCCGCAGCGTCATTCTGGCTACAGGAGTAAGAGAAACTCTTCCCCCGGTAAGAGGGATTCAAGATTACTATGGCAAAAGCTTATTCAGCTGCCCCTATTGCGACGGCTGGGAGCTTCGAGATAAACCGCTCGTATTAATCGCAGATCATGAGAGCGCCTATTATCTAGCTAAGAAGGTGTACCAATGGAGCAAGGATCTGGTGTTCTGCACAAACGGACTTCCGCTTCTAAATCCTGAGCAGAAGGATAAGCTCCGCTATCGCGGAATTGCGGTTATCGAGACCAAGATCGCAGCTCTCATCGGAGCAGGCGGGATGCTGCAACGGGTTCAATTCGAGGATGGATTAACCGTAGAGCGAGCAGGCGGCTTCGTTACTCCGCAATGGACACATGCCTCTCCGATCCTCGACATGCTAGCTTGCAGGACGAATGAGATAGGTGCCGTTGCGATGGATCATTATGGCAGGACGAGTGTTCCTGGCGTCTATGTCGCTGGCGATACTTCCTTCCAGCCGCCTGCTCAAGTCATTGTCGCCGCTGCTGAAGGTTGCAAAGCTGCCATCGCGGTTAATACCGACCTCGTTGAAGCAGATTTCTGAATTCCTAATTAATTCCAAATAATATACCCCATGTCTCCGAGGACATGGGGTTCATGTTTTTTTCAACATTTTAATCCTCTCTAGCCCACCACTTCCCTCCCTTCCTTCTCATTCGCTCGGTACACAGCCAGACCCAGCCAGATCATGCCGAGCCCGAGTACAGCCTGTGCGAAGAACTGTCCACCAGGCGAGAAGCCTGCTAGCGGATATAGCGTAACTAATATAGCTCCGATAAGCGGAACTGCCCGTGCCGTAACTAGGCTGATTCCGTAGTAGAGCGCTGTTAATGCCATGATAAGAAAGCAAGCTGCCTCCCCTTCAATAAATGGAGAGCGTACCGGAATAATGACATCCTGCGCGTATTTCAGGAGCATCGGCTCTACGAAAGCGAAGTAGAAGGACAAGCATGCGCTAAGCGCAGTGCCGATGAACATCGCGATAAAGGCTGCGAGCGTGTTCGTCGTCGATCTGATCCGAGACTCGTAAACAAAGATTGCAATGAGACCGAGCAATATCAACACATTCCCCGCCAGACCAAGCACACCTGACAGAACCGCATTCGCAATCAACTCATCCGTAACCGCCAATTTGTTGTCGATAATGTCCGTACTCGTCTTGCCCTTAATGTCAAAAACAGCTTGCGAAGCCACTTGAAGCAAGCCTCCAAGCATCGCGGATATCGCTAGAAATCGTATGACGACAGTTGACATAACAACCATCCTCCTCTTAAAAATGCCGAAGATAACGTATAAGTTAATATTTTCCAAACGGTTATACCATTCGACAGCTTTCTACGTTCAGGAAGGGTTAAAATCATATCAAACTTAGGTTACATACCGTCTAACGGGAGCGATGAGTCCACGATGAAGCTGGTTCGCCAAGTGCTGAGCGATTTAGAGCAGAAGAGATTTGTCGGGCGGGAGAAAGAGCTCGCCATTATGGAGCAGGAGCTAAGTGACTGCAACGATGACTGGTGTCTCATCCACGTATGCGGACCAGGAGGCATCGGCAAGAGCGCTTTGCTTCGCGCCTTCCAGTGGACGTCAAGAGATGCTCTCGTCTTCTATATCGAAGGGCGTTCTCTTACGCAGCCGGCACACTTCGCGGAAACCATTCGAATGAGACTCGCGAAAGCCGGATACCAGATGGATGCGCCTGCAGGGACGCAGCCAGGGGAAGATGAGGCTGAACTGATTAACCAAGTCGCGCAGCAGTGCGGCGGTATCATCTTGCTCCTCGATAGCATGGAACGATGGGGAACATTACTGGAGTGGCTATTCGATAAGTGGCTGCCGCTGCTGACCGTGCGCGTCAAAGTATGCTCGGCTGGAAGACAACCGCTCGATGAAGGAACGATCTCCGCCACCGATTGGAGCAGCATGTTCCGTAACATGAGGCTTGCTCCGCTGAACCGCAAAGAAATGGAGAGTTACTTAGTCACTTCTGGCATTAATGAACCTGAAGTGCGGTACGCCGTTGAGCAATTCTCGGGCGGAATCCCTCTGGCGCTCTCGCTCGCATGCAGCACCGTACTGAAGCACGGTGCCTCTTCTTTTCTTAGCGGAGATCAGACGCAAGCGATTATCGCTTCGATGGATCGAGCCCTATTCCGGGATGAAGAGCCCCTCCATGTCAAGAAGCTGCTGGGGGCCGCTTCGATTCCGTGGCGATTCGATCAAGATATGCTGCAATGGATTGTCGGCGAGGACATTACGCAAGAACAGTTCAACGAATTCTGCAACATCCCCTACGTCAAGCTGTTCCGGCAAGGCGGTTATTACCTTCTGGATGCCGTACGCAAATGGATGAATGCCGAGCTTGCGCACCGCGCCCCCGAGACGCATGCCCTCTACAAGCAGCGGGCACTGGCTGCGATCGAACGAAGATGGACGCATACGACGCAGCAGGATGAGGAACGCAAGAAGCTTCTGCGTCTTGAGAAGGCTTTTCTGATGTCGGATGAGTTTATGAGAAGCTTTTATTTTGCCACTGATCGGTCGGGGTTCAGAATCGGCGCAGCAAGCAAGGAGCACATTCCTGTGCTGCGCGAGCTTGTGCAGCAGTTCTTTCTCGCGTTTCCTCCATTTCTGAACGATGACACGTTGCAGCATACTTACCTTGACGCCATCTGGGAAGTGGAGCCTGCCTCGTTTCGAGTTGTTTACCATGATCAAGATGTCGCAGGCGTTTACACCTTCGTACCGTTAAACGAGAAGACGCGCCCTATATTTGCGAGAAATCCTGTCTACGCCACCTTCGTCCGGGAAACTCCTCTCCAAGAGATGGACTATCTGATTTGGATTCTTGGCGCAAAGCGCGAATATGAACCGGAGCTTAGCTCGGTCATCGTTCAAGAGCATTTCTCTACAGGCATTACGGGGAAGCGCGTATCCATCGTCGTTCCAATTGAAGGACCGCTCGAATCGCTCTGCAAGCTTGGCTTCGAACGGATTCCATGGGCGGATTACGTCTCGGCAGGCGGACTGCACTGGAAAGCGGCGCGAATCGACCTTAGAAACGATGAACTCTTTCACCGAATTCCAGTCACGGATACGATCCTGAGTCTGGGCTCTGGTCTGGACTTAGGCTTGGGAATGGACACGGATCTGGCAGATACACCTTCGAAAGATACACGGTTTCGGCTCGTCAAGCAGGCGCTTGAATGCTTCCACTCGCTCGGCCTTGATCCTCCCCTCGTGAAGAAGCTTGGCAGCATGCTGCCGGATAACGATTCCGAGAATAGGAACGAGCCACTTGCGGCGCGCATTGCACAGCGAATTACAGATCGACTTGAACGAATGGCATGCGGCAGAAATCAAGAGAAGCTGCAAGCTCGAATGCTGCAGCTCTTCTATATCGAAGGAATTGGCTCTCACGAGACCGTCGCAACGAGACTCGGCCTTGCGATGACGACTTACTACAGATATATGAAAAAAGGAATCGGACGTCTTGCCGACGAGCTGCTTCTTTAGACGGGATCGACGACCACAATTGCCTGCATCGTTGGATGGACCGAGCAGTAGTACGTGTACGTACCCGCTTCCTTGAACGTGTTGCTCCACGAGCCGGAAGCCGGAATCGTCTTGCTGTCGAAACGACCGTCCAAATCGGTAACCGTATGCCCTTGTTTGTCGCCATTCACCCATGTCACAGTCGTTCCAGCCTTTACATGCAGCTCTTTCACAGAAAAGCCTGATGCGCTAATGGTCACTTTCGTCCCCTGCTCGTTATGCATCGTATGATCGGTGCCCGTAGTTGTTGGCTCCGCTGGTGCAGTTTCCGGTGCTGCTTCCGATGTCGTCGGCGCCTTCACCGGGAATGTCGACAGCGATGGCGGCAATTGCGGCAGCTTCAGTCGCCACTCAGCTGCGCTGGAAGACAGGAGCTTCGCGCCCATATACTTCACGGCTGCACTGAGCGGAACGAACGTTGTCCCTTTCAGTAGTTGAACGGGAGCAGTTAATGGAATTTTCACCCCGTTATATTCGGCGTTCTGGCTTCCAGTCTTTAACTTCAGCTCGTTCGCTTTCAATGTCAGTACATACTCACCGGCACTCGCGCCTTGACGCATGCCGAAACGAATCTCATCCTGTAGCAGCTTTAAGGGGATGTACAGCTCCTTGCCTTGCAGGAACGGTGCCGCTGGAATCGGCTTGCTTTTACCATCTACGAGCACAGACTTCTTCCCTGTTGTCAACGTAACCGCTCTGCCTGGCAGCGCAGGTGAAACCATCATCATGGTGTGCATACCGCCAGGGTATTGGCCATCGTTCGTATTGTCCTTAATGTTATGGCTGTGGATGGGAAAATGTCCGCTTTGGTTCAGCTTGACAAGAATGTCGTACCGTTCACCGGGAGCGATCTCGATCGTATCTTTCGTAATTGGAGCCGGAAGCGGCCTGCCATCTGAAGCGATAACTTGAAAATGTTCACCATGCATGTGAATGGAATGCGTGTCATAGCCTGAGTTGATGAGCCGGATAAGGATGGCATCTCCTACCCGCCCTTCCACCATCGTCAACGGATCACTCTCTGTATCGGGATAAGATTTGCCGTTAATCGTCCAATAGCGCGGGTGATAGTCCGTTCGATCGTACGTTTCCCCCTTCTCCACCGACTCGTGCCACAACGGGTCGATCTCATTCAGCAGGAAAACGTAATCTCTATCATAACGCGGACCTCCTGTCCAAGCTTCCGGAGCACTCCCCTTCGCTCTTACGATGAATGCACCATGCATCCCCATCTGCAAATGTTCAATGGTGTCAACGTGACAATGGTAGAAATAAGTGCCCGCATGTGTTGCAACGAAACGGTAGGTGAAGCTTTCGCCTGGCAGTATCGCGTGAGACGTATGGGGAACGCCGTCATTCGCTTGATCCGTATCCAATCCGTGAAAATGAATGGTGTGTGCCAGCTTCTTAATATGGGAATTGGATGGACCGATGTTCGTCAACGTAACTTCGACCTTCTCACCCTCGTTCACGGTAAGCGTCGGGGAGGGCAATACCGCTGTTCCTGGCTCATTCTTTAAACTATAGCCCCAAATATAGAGACGTTTGCCGTCCGCCAGTTTGACTTCGCCATCGGTCGCATAGAGATGGAATCGTTTGACCTGCGCGGTTTGGGTAGTGGTTGGAGCGGCGGCTTGAGTGGCGCCTTCGGCGGGAATGGGGAGCAAGAACCCTACCAGTAACGAGCTAAGGAGCAGCGCCGCTACTAACAGCAGCGCTTGCTCCCTAACGTTCATTGCTTGGAAGGATCGTATCATTTGGTACGAATAGACAACAGCTTCGCGGTTTGATCCCATGTATAGGTTTTGCCGAGCTGTTGTGCCACGGTCTCAACAGCGATATAGGTCACGCCTTTGGACACATATGGAGCCGTATCGGCTGTGGTTACGAGCTTCTTGCCACCGACCAGAACCGTCTTGCCGGAAACTTGGTAGGAAGCTCCCAGAGCTTTGGCAACCGTGGAAAGCGGGGCGAATACGTGACCGTTCTTCACGATGGCCGTCGTAGAGAGCGCTTTGTCATTTACGGTTAATTTCACGGCACCTTTCGGAGCAACGATGATTTTGCCGCTATATCCCCACAGCACATCGGTCACCGTATACGTACCTGCCTTCGTAAAGGTGAGCTTGAAGCTCGGCTGGCCAAAGCCCGGAGCATTCGGCATGAGAACGCCTGCCGATGCAAAGCCTTTGCCGTCATATACCGGGCCGTGCGGTGTTATAACGTCAGGATTAAGTCCTTTCTCCGTAAAGACCTGCATCCCTTTCGGCGCATTCACGACAGCCGTATGCGCTTCGCCTGGCGCTCCGGCTATCAGCTCTATCGAGTCTCCCGCGCTAATGTACACTTCGCCCGGCAGGAAAGCGTTGACCATTACCTGTGAATTGCCAATGCCGGCGTATACTTTGTATGTCAGCGTTCCATCACTGTTCTTGGTGTAGGTTGCTTTGTTGTTATAGGTTTTCCAATCTGCGGCAACCATCATATGATCGTCAATGAGTGCATTGTTCACCGAAGCCTGTTCGGCCTTGGTCGGGAGGAGGCCGCCGCTTGGAATGACGACAACTGTTCCTTTCATTACGGGGTGAATCAAGCAGTAATAGGCGTATGCCCCTGCTTTCGTAAACGTGATCGAATACGATTGCATAGTCTGCATTTCAGGCGAGAACAGCATGGTGTCTCCTGCCCATGCGGAGCCGCTAGCCGGTGAGAATTTCGTAATATCGAAGTCGTCGCCCGGTGGCGGATTTCCAATCAAGAAGCCGAGCAAGTGGGGAGCGAGCATGTCGTGGTTCGTGAATTTTACCGTATCCCCTTCATGAATGTAGATAACGCCTGGCTGCATGGAGAACATCTCTGTATCCGACGACATCATTTTGCCTACGGATACTTCCCAAGTTTGCGGCGCGTTCGCATCTGCTGCGAATGCACCTGTTGCCCCCGTCAGCGCCAAGATGGCGACGAGCAGCATCATACGAATGAATCTCATTTTCTTGCCTCCCCAATGATAATTGTGACCCATTCGCATCTTAGCGGTTAGACGCTTCCACGTGCACTACCAATTCACTACCAATTATCAAAAACAAAAAAGACATCCCCTCTCATAGCAATGAGATTGGATGTCTTCCTAAGGTTGCTCCCGTGGCAATCGCACTTCAAAGACGGTGCTTACTACACTGCTCGTAACTGAAATCGTCCCGTGATGCTGCTCCACAATATTTTTGGCGATGAACAGTCCGAGGCCAGTGCTGCCTTCATGGTAGGTACGCGCTTTGTCGCTTGTGTAGAACATATCGAAGATATGCGGCAAATCCTCGGCAGAGATGCTGTCTCCATAATTAATGATTCGAACGACGACATCCTCGGAGTCAGCTTCGCATTCAATATCCACATACTCGCCTTCGCCACCGTAGTGTGCAGCATTACTGAGCAAATTCTCAAACACGCGGACCAGCAATTCGCTATCGCCCCGGACCATTAGCGCAGGTGTCACATGCAGACGAGAGATCAAGCTCTGCTTCTCGAACAGCGGATAGAGCTCCTCATTCAATTGAAGCAGCAGCTCGCTAAGATCAACCGGACGATTATCGTCGATCGTGAGCTTCCCATAATTCATTCGTGCGACTTCGAACAGCTTGTCAATTAACCCTTCCAGCCGCTGCGATTTCTTATAAGCGATGGAGGTGTAATGCCTAGCTTGCTCGGGAGTCAGGTTCTCATTCTTCATTATAAAATCCAGATAACCAATAACCGATGTTAACGGTGTTCTGAGATCATGCGCCAAATTCAGCACGAGCTGCTCCTTGCTATTCTCTGCAAAGTCTCCCCGCTCCAGCGCTTGACGAAGCTTCTCTCCCGCCAAATTGATGTCCCTTGCGATGTCACCGAATTCATCCGTGGATGAAATGTTGATTCTCGTCTCGAAATTGCCCGAAGCTAGCTGGTTAATAGCACCGGATATATCCTGAAAGTACTTCGCATATTGTCTCGTAAGCAAGAAGAAGAACGCAATGGACATCGGGATAAAGAAGATCAGAAAGAAATTCACATCTCCAACCTGCCGTATCAAATAACGAACTTGTGTCGAAGGATCTTCTTGTTTGGTCGTATGGTAATATTGCTGTGCGATCTTGTAGATGACGAACGTAATGGCCCCGGATAGCATCATGCTAAGGCCAACCAGCGCAATCATGTTGAACCTGAAGCTTTGAAATCGTTTAGCCATGATAGGAATAACCGACTCCCCATACTGTTTTGATCAGCTTGTTCTTGTTCATATCGTCGCCAATCTTCTTCCTCAGTGTACGGATATGCACCATTACCGTATTATTGCCCTCGTAGTACTCTTCTCCCCATACCTGCTGAAAAATTTGCTCCGTGCTGAACACTTTCTTCGGATGGCTGACAAGCAAGTGCAAGATATCAAATTCCTTAGGCGTCAGCGCTACGGGACTGCCATTAATAAGCACCGAGCGTTCCTCAGAATTAATGACAACGATGCCCGCTTCAACAATAGGCTTGCTGCCTGATGAAGAAGGTCGGCTGAATTGCAAGGAACGTCTGAGCTGTGCGTTCACCCTCGCCACTAACTCCATCGGGTTGAACGGCTTCGTCATGTAGTCGTCCGCACCTTGCACAAGCCCGGTTATTTTATCCAGATCGGATGTCTTCGCACTTAGGAAAATAATCGGCATATGATGCTTATCCCGGATTAATCTCGTTACTTCGTATCCGTTCAGCTTCGGCATCATGATGTCCAGAATGGCCAAATCAATATGGTTCTTCAGAATCGCGTCAACGGCTTCCAAGCCGTCATATGCCTTAATACAGCGATAGCCTTCCTTCACCATGTGCAGCTCAACCAGCTCTGCAATCTCCGCATCATCATCTGCAATTAGAATCGTTATCGGCTGCATCAAAAGTACCCCTTTACTTGCTTCGTTCCTATCTATTTTAACAGTTTTGTCCAGGCGATGTCAGTTGTTTGGCATTTCGATTCGCGAACAGGCCGAGAATGCCGGCAAACAGGCCATACATAATGAATCCCGTCAAGCCCCCGCATGTATTCAGAATGAGGTCATCTACATCAAACTGGCCTATGGAGAATACCGCCTGTGAGTTTTCCAGAGCTAGGCTAAGGAGAAACGATTGCGCCGTCACAGTAATGATCGTGAATCGCTTATGCGATTGCAGCAAGCCAGCGAGCACACCGAAAGGCACGAATATCGCTACATTCCCAACCAGATTGACTAACCCATTGCTGGTCGTATCACTCATCGTCCTCATGATTTCATGGAAAGGAATCAAATTCCCTTGGTCCATCCTCGTAAGAATATGCTTGGGTTCATACAGGCTCATCTCGAGCGACTGCCTCATGTAGGCGAGGTCCATGGAGCCGCCTTTAAACAGAATGATTTTGACTATAAAATACAAATAAGCTACAAGAAGAACTCGCAGCATAATCACTCGTTCCTCGCGTCTCATCCAGCCACCTTCTTGCTTGTCGAATCATCTTCCCAGGTCGTTACGATGACTCCATCCTTATTGTCTCCTGATATCATATAACTTCCATCATTCGGAACCGTCAGTTCTAGCTTGCCTTGGGCTGGATAATAGGAGACGGTATACATCTTGCCGGCAACTTCTGCGTGAATGCTGCTTTGCTCCTTCAAGTAAGTCAAATATTCTTCCAGCACAAAGCCATACTCCTGCATAATGGCGCTATGCGGAAGACCTACGTAGCGAAAATGCCAAGGTTCATACATAATGCCCGTAATATCCGTCTTATCTTCCGGGTATCGCAGCACGAAGCCATACTTCCAGGCATTCTTCTTCAGCCATTCCCCCTCAGGCGAACTCTTCATGGCTCCGAGCGAAGAGCCGATATCCATGGATAGCCCAAGATTATGCTCGCTGTAGCCTGGCGGATTCGCTTGATCCTCTCCCAGCTTCTCATACAGTTCTGCTTGCTTCTCATTATCTCTGTAGCCGCTATTAATCAGAAAGTGACTGACGCCATCCTCTCTTGCCGCTCCAATCATATCGTTAAATCGAATGAGGATATCCTCGGGAAGCTCGACGCTGTTGTCCATAATGCCAAAGCCCTTCATTAACTCTTGATGATCGAACAGATTGACGACACGGGAGATCTTCAAATCGTCCGGCACAGGAAACTCCCTGTTAACGAGCAGCAAATCACCTTCGTAGATGTCATCCTTGTTAATTGCGAGCATCGTTTGCTTCGGAGATGATTCCGATTCCGATTCGGATTGAGACTGAGCTTGATTCGGCCCTTTAAGGGCCGCCTCATTATCTTTAGCAGCATACTGTCTCCCAAATATGATCAAGCCGCATATCAGCAGCAACATCATGAGAACGATAAGTTTCTTCATGCTTCATTCCTCCTCTACTTACCCTAGAGTAAAGGAGAAAATTTAAAAATTAAGATGGGAAAACATAAAGAATTTATAAAAACAAAAACACGCCGGGTGATCGGCGTGTCCGGAGTATGGTTCTAGAATGATAGATCATCTGCGAATAACAGCAAGACAGCAACAGCGATCGCGATGTTGAGGACAGCCGGGAAAATCTTCGCGAATGTATGCTTCACCCTAACATGCGAGAGAACGGCAACCAGCATCATAATGCCAACCCCGATTCCGGTCCATGCGGCAAATGCCGGATACCAGTAACCAATGATGAGCCCTGCTGCGGCAGCAACTTGGACAACTCCCGTAACGCTTCGAAACCACTGCGGGAACTTAATTGATTCGAACAATTCAACTTGATGCTTGGCTCCGGTAAGCTTGCTTACACCGAAGAAAACCATAGAGAAAAGCAGCCAGCTTTGAAGAACGATGGACAGTATGTGCATTTGAAATCCTCATTTCATTTCATAATCGGACACCACTTAGTGTCCTATTTCATAATACGACACCATTAGGTGTCCTGTAAAGATGCAATTTATTGTAATTTAAATTAAAAAACGCAACCCATGGAGATGGTCGCGTTTGGATACTGATGCTTATTTTCTCGCATCCATAATAAATAAAGAGGCATCTTGATTCATGAATATTTTACTGCCGCTATAAATGGTCTTCGAGTTCGTATCTCTGAATCCAATCTTGGCCATCAGATCACGAAGGGCTTCCTGATCGAATCCATTATGAACCATATCTGACGGAACATTCTCATTCTTGTCAAAGTCGACAATCAGCAAGTGTCCTCCCGGATTCAGCACCTCATACAACCTTGATAAGATATGCTCGACGTCCTTGATGTGGAGTAACACTTGAGCCATAAATATATAGTCGGCGCGGATGTCGGAACGAACTCCGGTCTCGAAATCAAAGCAAAACGTGCTTGCATTCCGGACATGAGCAGCAGCTAATTTATGATCGACCCATTCAAGCATATTGGGTGATGTATCCAGAAAAACGATGCTCTTGAAAGCATCATGCAAATTCAGCCCTACTAGTCCAGTTCCACATCCGAAATCAATCGCACTTTGGTCTGTTCCGTTCTCTACATATTCACGAATGGCATCTGATGCGATCTTCGCGATCTGAATTCTTTCAGCCGTATCGTAATTACGCGCCATTGCTTCGAAGATCTCCGTATTTCCCATGCCTTTGCCTCCACTTCATTGTCAACAGGATAGTAATCGGTACGCCTGTGGAGTCATGCCCATCGACTTTAAGAAAACCCGATGGAATTGACTTGTATTCGAAAATCCAAGATCTGCGCTGATCTGCCCGATCGTCGCCCGGGAGTGACGCAGACGGTTCATCGCCTCTGCCATGCGAAGCCTCAGCAAGTATTGATACGGCGTAGTGCCCATCGCCTCGCGAAAGGACCGTATAAAATGAAACCGGCTTTGCAAGGCGATTGCTGCCAGTTCGTCAATTGTAATGGTGTTCGTATAGCAGTCGTGCATATACGTTAGCGCCAGCAAGATATGAGGATCAGTAACGCCATTCGGCTTCGGCAAGTCGGTTGAAATTGTTGGCGTCTCCCGCTGAAGCCCAAGCAGAGCGGCAATATAGGTCATCACGTCATGCTCTACTTCATGCTTTGCTAATGGATCAGCG
The DNA here is from genome assembly GCF_056269245.1 of Paenibacillus sp. J31R98. NCBI lineage: Bacteria > Bacillati > Bacillota > Bacilli > Caryophanales > Paenibacillaceae > Paenibacillus > Paenibacillus sp. J31R98. The sequence goes on along the minus strand of NZ_JBWDNO010000001.1, from coordinate 174,839 downwards.
ACAGCTTGGCCTTGAATTAGTGCAAGCATCCATTGACGAAATCGGCTAATGACGTCGTCCGTATCGAAGCTCTGACTGAGGTATTGTTCCACACCATTCTTGAACCCAGGAATGATGGAGGATAAACCGCCGTTTCCATTTTCGCGTACCTTCAGAACGATAACAGAGGTCATTTCCGCAAGGTGAAAATAGTGCTTCGTTCCCGGCGGCTGAATCAAGCCGTTCCCTTGCTTCAAATCATAGCTGCGCTCTTCCTGCGTGAAATAGCAGGTGCCTTTTATCGGCAGCGTGAATTGGATCCAATCGTCATGTTGATGAGGCGCATTCTTGAAATCGCCGCTCCCTTGCCATAACTCTACCCATTCTGTTTCGGTTCTCAGTTCCATGTCGCATCACCTGCACCCAGTATATCAAAAAATGCTTTTGTGCCGCACTTATTGCAACGACCCTTCCCATTTCGGTTTGTTATAATGTAGAAATCGAATAGGGGGATCTTCCAATGATTATTGATATGAAACATGTCTCTTGGCGCCGGGAGAGCTTAAGTCTGCTGGAGGACGTGAATTGGCAGGTTGCGCCAGGAGAGCACTGGGCTTTGCTTGGTCTGAACGGCTCTGGCAAAACAACGCTGCTGAATATCGTGAATGGGTACTTATGGCCATCTGCTGGCTCCGTCAGCGTACTTGGTCAAGCCTTCGGCGAGATTGATCTGCGAGATCTGCGCAAATCAATCGGCTGGGTCAGTTCGTCGCTGCAGGAGAAGCTCTATGTCAGCGACCGGACGCAGAACATCGTCATCAGCGGGAAACATGCAACGATCGGGATTTATGATTCGATATCAGAAGAAGACCTGACATTCGCGCGATCGCTAATGGACAAGTTAGGCTGTGCCCACTTGTGGGACCGAGAGTTCCGTACCTGTTCGCAGGGCGAGAAGCAGAAGCTGCTCATCGCTCGTGCACTGATGGCAAAGCCGCGCATCCTCATACTCGATGAGCCGTGCAACGGTCTTGATCTCTTCTCCCGTGAACGGCTGCTTGCCAGCATCAAGGATCTGGCCGAAAGCGACGATGCGCCGACGCTCATCTATGTCACGCATCATACCGAGGAGATTCTGCCCGTGTTTACCCATGCGCTGCTTATCCGCAGCGGCGAGGTCGTGTACAGCGGAAAAACAGAGGATGTCCTAACAACTGAGCGGCTTAGCGAGTTTTTCGAAGCGCCGGTTGTTGTGGAGACGCATAATGAGCGAGTGTATGTGCGAGTGTCGGAATGATATGGTTTTTGCGGTGAATGCGGCTGCGTGTGGGGCTGAGAGTGCGAAATTCGGCAGCATGGCGAGGCTGAGAGTGCGAAATTCGAACTCTCAGCTAAGAAATCGGCTGATTGCTGCTCTGAGAGTGCAATATTTGAACTCTCAGACTGAGAAATAGTCGATATCGGTAGCATAGCGAGGCTGAGAGTGCAAAATTCGAACTCTCAGCTAAGAAATCGGCCGATTGCTGCTCTGAGAGTGCAATATTTGAACTCTCAGACTGGGAATCAGCCGATAACGGCAGATTTGCGAGGCTGAGAGTGCAAAATTCGATCTCTCAGTGAAGAAATCGGCTGATTGCTGCTCTGAGAGCGCAATATTTGAACTCTCAGACACTGAGTAGTGGTTCGTTTGTTCAACTTACTTCCACGCTGAGAGCACATATGTGTGCTCTCAGCGGACTTTCGGCGCATTTTGGATGCTGAGAGCACGTATAGGTTCTCTCAGACACAGAATATCGGTTAGTTGTTCAACTTCGGCGCATTTTGGGTGCTGAGAGCACGTTAGGTTCTCTCAGTTTGTTTTTTGCGAGGTTTTGCGGATTGGGTCGCCCCGGGGTTCGAAGTCATCATACTTGATCTCACAGCATCTTTTAATAACCCAGCTCGTGCTCGATCTTCTGCTGAGAGAGGTTTTTTCCTCTCTCAGCTCCTGTTTTCGCTATTTTCGCTCACCGAGAGCGGGTATTTCCTCTCTCGACGCAGAAAATCAGAGCTCGAAACGGGTTTCCCCCGCTGAGAGAGGTTTTCCCCTCTCTCTGCCCTGTTCTCGCTAATTTCTCTCACCGAGAGCGGGTATTTCCTCTCTCGGTTCATCACGCATCTCTCAACAGCTCCAGCACCTGGTCGAGCCGCTTCGCGTAATCGCGGAGAGCGGCGGCGACTTGGGAACGTTTCTCTTTGTTGCGCATCGTCGCTTTAACCTCACCCATATTCATGCCACCGCCTAGTTCTTCCAATTGGATCCACAATCGGCTTCTTCCGCCTGTAGGTGTTTCAGCGGGCAGCAGCTCTTGGATTTGTTTGCCTAGAAACTTCAACTCGGAATAAGCAGGATTCATATCAGCGAGTTTGCTAAAGATGTATGTAGGCTCTCCACCGCTAGTTGCAAGGTTGCAGACATACACGCCGTAGTTCTCCCATAATCCAAGGCTTTCATCCTCGAATCGACCGGCTTCGATGTCATCCGCCCATGCGCGGTATGCCGCCGAACCGAAGAACATGCCGCCACGTTCCGGCAGGGTCAGCCAATGCGACATTTTCATGATTACTTTAAGGTAAATCTCCTCTAGTGAAACCTCGCGTTGTTTCTCTCCGATAAAGATCAAATCCAGCTTATTCTCATCATTCATTTCATAGTCAATTGTAACAGTGTCATGGATAAGCAATTTCAACGTTTGCCCGCCGTTATCGTATCCGACAATAAGGACGAATGTCCCTACGTCAGACTCCCATGCCGGTATATCGTTAAGATTAGATTTCACAAGAACTGGAACACCTTTGTTAATAAACTCTACTATTTTCTGCTGGTAATGAGTCTGATCGGCAATGATCTGCCCCGCTCTAACGTATTCATGGCTATACCCGAGCACGTCGAATACATACTCGATATGTTCAGGTCCCGCTAAGTACCCTGACACGCAATATTCGCAGCTGGTCGTCAAACGTTGATTGTAAACCTGCGCGACGGTATCTCCTGTAATGGCTGCAATATCCCAGTAATCAAGCTTCTCATGCTCTCCTACACGTTCCAAAATAAAATGAATGCAATCCGGCAAGCCGAAGTTATGACCTTTCATTCCCTCAAACAAGCTGCGAATTTCGGATAATTGATTAGCGTCTTTATAGGATTCCATTCACAGTCCTCCATGTAAAAAATAGTTAAAAAAAGATTAATTTAACTATAGCACAGAGGAATGAACCCTCGGTATGCCCTCTTAAAGATCCTATTAAAACACAAGAAGCGTGCCAGTAATTGTCGTGTTTTTCGAAGTGCCCCCGTCAAAAGATCAACATGGGCATTTTGAGCTAATTAGGCGCTGTCACAACCGTTAGGTTCCGATGTTCGGCTAGAACAAGCAACTCCCAAACCCAACAAAGTTGGGCACATACGATCATGAACTCTCTACCAACCAAGACTAAAGTTGTACAAATTTATCCTCCATTAATTGAAATTTATCCCTATTCAAAATTTTCCAATAATTCTATCCTGAAATAGATACATATATCCTATTTGGGAGGGTTCCATTGTCATGAAGAAACGTCTTCTGGTCTCATCGCTTAGCTTGGTCCTTGCAGCGACAACTGTATTAAGTACGGCTGGTGCAGCAACAAAATCCAGCACTATCGTGATCAGACACACGCAATTGGGCGAAGCGAAACAACAACGCTTCAATATCCTGAAAGACGTATTGGCAAAGGTTACAAAAGAAGTTCCAGGGGTCAAATACAAACTGGACGGCGTAGATTCGGACGTTAACCGCAAAGAGAAATTGCGTTCCGAAATGGTCGTCAACAAAGCTCCAGCGATCTTCGATCTTTTTGGCGGATCCGATACTCAATTGTATGTAGAAGCTAATCGACTGCTAGATCTAACACCGATTCTGAAAGAGCTCGGCTTGGATAAAAAGTTTATCTCCTTGGATGAATTTACAGTAAATGGAAAAGTATATGGTTTGCCTATCGGTGGCTACCAAGAAGGATATTTCTACAATAAAGAATACTTCAAGGCCAAAGGTCTGAAAGTTCCGCAATCCTTAAGCGATCTTGAGAAGTTAGCGGATACCATTAAGAAAGACGGAAAAACGCCTTTCGCCCAAGCTTCCAAAGCCGCATGGGTGCCGTTAATGACAGCAAATACGTTGTGGTCCCGTTACGCAGGTCCGAGCATTACGAATGGGTTCGCGACTGGAAAAACAAAATGGAATAGCGCTCCAATGGTGGCAGCCTTTGCAAAATACCAAGATTGGGTGAAAAAAGGTTACTTCAAGAAAGGCGAGCTCGGATTGGATTATGCCGAACAGCGCAACCAACTCATTCGCGGCGAAGCCATTATGATGTATGACGGATCATGGGCTTCCAGCGTATTCGCGGATCCTAAACAAGCCGGCAGTTTGACGAACAAAGTTGGTTATTTCGCAATGCCGGCAGTGGCTGGCGGCAAAGGCAACCAAACTTACGTTAACGGCGGATTCTCCAACGGTTACGGTTTCTCGGCAAAAGTGAAAAATGACAAAAAACAATTGGCATTCGTTAAATCGTTTATCAAGAACATGTACAATGACGAAATGCAAATTCGCGGACTAGAAGCAGATGGCGTGCTGCCTTCCATGAAAGTAAACAGCTCGAAATTGGCTAACGCCAAAGCTTCCGCTCTGGTGAAAGAAATCATTGCAGTAGGCAACAAAGCAAGCGGTGCCTTCCCTGCATTCGATTCCTTGGTTCAAGCAGACGTAAACACGGCGATTAGCGAAGGCATTCAGAAGCTAATTGGCGGTAAAATCACACCTAAAGCGATGCTCGACGGGGTTCAAAAGGTTCAGAATACAGTGAACAGCGACGACGATTTCTAAGCTAGGATAGGATAGGTGAGAAAAGTACCACCCTCCTCAGTGTGGGTGGTACTTTTTTATAAAACTGATTCATCAAGCAAATGTCTGATTATCGCGGAGGAAACGATGAACAAAACATTAAGAAACCCATGGACGTATGTGCTGTTTCTGCTGCCTCTCCTTATCCTATATGTCATGTTTTTCATTTATCCGATGATCTCTGCCTTCACTACTGGCTTTATGAAATGGAACGGCCTTACCGAACCGCGCTTTAATGGTTTAACCAACTTTGAGCATGCGTTTAATGACTCTTTATTCTGGGACTCCGTTCTCAATAACGGTAAATTCATTCTGTTCTCGGTTTTCGTGCAAGTGCCGATCATTATCTTCTTCTCACTCTTGATCAGCAACGTTAAAAAACTCAAAGGGTTATATAAAACGGCCGTATTTATCCCCTCTGTTATGTCAACGGCGGTAATCGGAATCCTGTGGAGCTTCATCTACGAACCGGATATTGGCTTGTTTAACCTTATTTTGACCAAGCTTGGATTACAGCCTGTCATGTGGTTATCCGATACCAAATGGGCCATGTTCTCGATCTTAATCACCAATGCGTGGCAATGGACGGGGTTCTACATCGTTATGGTTCTTGCTGCAATCTTGGCGATTCCTAGAGAAATAGATGAAGCCGCCATTGTCGATGGGGCAAGCGCATTTACGCGTGCAACCCGAATTACGGTGCCGCTCATTATGCCGGTCATCTCCGTTGTGATCATGCTTTCCATCGCAGGCGCGATGAAAGCGGCCGATATTATCATCGTTATGACGGATGGCGGCCCAGGCGGGGTAACGGATGTAATGGCAACCTATCTCATTAAATACGGAATCACGAATGCCAAATACGGGTATGGCAACTCCATTGGGGTGTTGATTTTCGCATTCTCTCTCATTCTTACAGCATTGTACCAATTCTTAATTGCCAGAAGAGTGGAAAGGGTCGAATACTAATGACGATGACGCTTAGATCCGTGAAAAAAAGCATCCCTCATATCCTATTAATCGCTTATTTGATCATGACCCTTTACCCGTTCGTCTTCGTCCTCTTCTCTTCCATAAAGTCAGATAATCAAGCGATTGCGAGTAATCCATTCGGTTTCCCTTCCTCGTTTCATTTTGAAAACTATTATGAAGCATGGGTGAATGCGAAGATCAGTGTTTACTTCTTTAATAGTTTGTATATCGCGACCCTATGCTCTATCGCGACGATTCTCTTCTCCTCTATGGGAGCGTTTGCGATTACGCGGATGCGATATTTGAAATCAAGCAAATGGCTGTACCAATTCATCTTGATCGGCATGCTCATTCCCGGCAATGCGTTGCTGCTGCCTATTTTCAAAATGTTGAATGAACTCGTGATTTTCGGCCAACCCATCTTGGGTACCCATATGGCGTTAATTCTTCCTTATACCGCTGGGGCTATTCCATTCACGGTTATCATTCTGTCGGCGTTCATGCGTTCGATTCCAAGTGAAATTGAAGAAGCTTCTGTCATGGATGGTTTGAGGCCGAAAGGAATATTCGCTAAAATTATTTTGCCCATTACAATCCCCGCATTGGTAACCGTATTTATCATCAACTTCATCGGAAATTGGAATGAGTTCCTGCTCGCGAACTTCTTCATCTCCACCGATGAATTGCGAACGCTGCCAGTCGGGATGGTCGGCTTCCGCGATATCTATAATACGAATTACGCGCAAATGTCGGCAGGCATCGTGTTCAGCATCTTGCCGGTCATGATTATCTACGCCGTCCTGCAAAAACAGATTATAGAAGGTTTAACTGCTGGTGGTGTTAAAGGTTGAGCAATTAAAAAGCAAGCCCTCTGCTGTTATCAGCAAGGGGCTTGCTCGTTAGATGAATGGGTTAGTCGAAGCGATATGTCCAGAAGCGCTCTGTTCCGTATCTCGCCTGTATTTCCTGATCCGACAAGCTGTTTTTGCCCATTAGCTCTGCGGCTTGGAACTGTGAACGATGCGATTGAATCGAGGCCATCTTCTCCTTCAAATAATGAGTAACGTTGATTACGACATCAGGATGCCCAATCGTAAGCTCGTGATCTCTAGAGAAAGCGATGCAATGAACAACGGGACGCTTGTCTGCAGGCAGCTTCGCAATGACGCGAATAACAGCTGCTCCGCAGGCATCGTGATCGGGATGAACGCTATATCCCGGATAGAACGTAATGACAAGTGATGGTTGAAGCTCCTTCACCAATGCTTCGATTCGACTGTCTAATAGCTGCTTATCTTCAAATTCGATCATTTTGTCATGGAAGCCGAGCATCCGCAAGTCCTGTATGCCGATTGCCCGGCAGGATGCTTCCAATTCCTCTTTACGAATGTCAGCCAGCGTCACTCGGTTGGCAAAGGGAGGGATCCCCATATTGCGCCCCATTTCCCCTAAGGTCAGGCAAGCATATGTCACCTTCGTACCTTGCCCAATGTGCATTGCCAACGTGCCGGCGGCCACGAACGCCTCGTCATCCGGATGAGGCAGTACAACTAGAATATGACTTTCCACTTGAAGTCTCCTATCTCTGGATTAGAATGGGGTTGTGCTCAGCTGGAAGGCAACGATCAGCTTACCTTGACTGTCATGTCCAGCCATGATCAATCGTTCCTTCTCCTGCTCTTCATAATAAGTGAGGCCTTCCGCGTATATCCAACCTCGCTCCATCTTCAAGCCGATCCGATATGGACCGCTTCCCGATATGGATCCATGCGAATACTTTACGATCGTGTTCGTAATGAAGATCGATCCGGGATGCTTCGAGCTATCTAAATGAGCGGCATACGCTCCGGTAGTCATTTCAAGGTGAATATAAAGCGATTGTTCCTTTAAAGCATCGATTCTAGCTTGGACATCCGATGTGTTGATCGGCTGCATCATGTCGCGATTGCCTCCTCTACCGTAGTAACTTGTGTATAGCTAGCTTAACCTTTTCAGGAGAGTAAGACAAATTTATAGCCCCCCCTAGAATTAGAATAGGATTGCCAAAAGCTGAACTCGTGAAATATACTAGTGTCAAATTATGTATTGGCGTGAAGCACATGCCGCTTTGATTATCAGGAATCTCATGGGATTCCTGATAATCAAAGCGGCATTTTATTTTCCAGATCGAAGGAAGGGCATGCCACCATGAGTACTTTTGAGACTATGATGAACCAATGGATTCAGGATCAACTTGCTGTAGAAAATAATCCAAGGAGACTCGAACTCCTTCAGAAGGATATCGGGCACGGTACGAAAGAGTTTTTGAGAACGATATGGTATCCTGCTGTAGGCAACTTTAATCATTTGTATGCGGAATGGGAAGTTCGGGATTATGGCAATCGATATCGTTATCTGGACCTCGCCTATATGCCTGGTGGAGCCAAAGGCTGTATCGAAATCCACGGTTACCGATCTCACGCCAGAGATATCGAAGCATGGCGATTCAAGGATTTATGCAAGAAACAAGTATACCTCGTACTGGGAGATTGGCTGTTCCTGCCTATTGCATACTTATCGATCGAGGAAGAGCCGGAGGTGATCAAGCAGATGGTATTGTCTTTTGTCGGTAAGTTTGTGTCGAAGTCAACAAACCATTCGCTCAGCTGGATTGAAGCAGAGACATTGCGGTTTGCGCGCGGAATCATTCGCCCTTTTCGCCCGGATGAACTCTCCTTGCACCTGAATCGATCTGCTAGACAGACCAGACGCATATTAGACAAGCTTGTTGCCTTGAATGTACTTAATGTTCAAAATGGACAACAGCGATATCGGACCTACCAAGTGGTCAATTTTGACGTTAGAACGATAATCATGTGCATTCGCAGTTTTGACGGACATCAATGACCGTTAGAGAGATTTAATCGCGGTTTCTTCTGGCAATTCCCTCGCTAATGGACATTTATGACCGCATGAAAGCTAGAATCTCAAATAATCGATGCTAACGGTCATTAATGTCCTCCGAATTAACAGCCTAGCCGATGCAGACCAATTAGCGATAGATTCAGACGTCGTGCTCATCCGCTAACGCCCCTGCGCGCGGGCGAACACCGGGATTCGCCCCCTTGTTGCGCGGCAATACAAAAAACAGCCACCTCGAAAGGTGGCTGTACTGTTCTGTTCATATGGAGCCAAGGGGGATCGAACCCCTGACCTCTTGCATGCCATGCAAGCGCTCTCCCATACAAGTGGCATAGATTCCCATTTAATCAATATAAATTACACTTGTAATTCGCTATTTAAGATCCGGTTTTGCAAGACCAATTACCTACAATCGAACACCTTTCATTAATACTTCTGGGGTTGTCTGCAATGCCTCTGCAATAGCACAAATATTCAGCAATGAAATGTTTCTTATCCCCCTCTCTACTCCACTAATGTAAGTACGATCTAGTTCTGCGATATGTGCAAGTTCTTCTTGCGATAATCCTTTTTCTTTACGCAATAATTGTACACGCTTCCCGAACATGATTTTGGGATTACTGTTTGAAGTAGTCATATATAAATAATTATTTCTTGTAGACTATAATTCCACGGACTATAAGTCACATCATTGTGATATGATAGATCAAAGAAACGAAAAGAGGTGAGTCCAATAGTTCGAAATCATCTTCGTACTTATTATGACGAATCCCAAAAATCATATATCAAAGAATATGAGTGCATATTTAGACGTCAAAAATTTGTTACACAAGTTATATTTCCTTGCCCATATCCTGATATACAATTTGAACAGGTAGAAGAGATGTTTATACAACAAATAGAAATAGAGTGTTTACCTATCTTGAAATCTCTATTTTTAGAAAGCAATTGGATTGGACTAGAGCTTAAAAATATTCGAGAAAAAGCATCTGAAAACAAAAAGCCACCTGTTTAAGGTGGGTTTTTATTAGACTATTTTATTTTCTTGGACTTCCTCAAAATTTAAAAATCTTGTCCAATCAACTATTTTTAATACTCCATCAGTTTCAAAAATTGCTTCAATAATTTCTTCTTTCTTTTCTGGGTTACTCTTAACATGTAAATATAAAGCCAATAATTGGACACCCGTCAAAAGACATTGGTTTCTTCTTTCACAATAACCGATCATTTGTGATGGGAAGTCATCTTCCAGTCTATCTCTCAATGGTATATCTTTAAAGGTATTTACTACTAAAATTCCTTTTGGATGAGTTCCATTAGTAGAGATATATTCACTAACCCATTTTTCTAGCTGTGCAGCATGTTTTTCTGCAGCACTTTTAGTAACTCCCTTTACCTCCACCACCGCTATCTTTCCATTATAGTCAAGTATCAAATCATCCCTACCCGGAAGCCCTTCTGCTACCGTAAATCCAAGTTCTTCAAACACTTTTCCAATTTGTACTTCTAGAGCTTTTCCGGTACCTGTGAACAGAATTTTATATTCTCTTATCTTCAAGAGTAACTCTTTTTGTTTATTTATTTTTTGCAATATTTTCTGCATCTCGCGTTCATTTTTTTGCATTTCTTTCTCATGTTTCAGTTCCTCGGGGAGTATGTAATCATTGGCCCAATCTGGTATTTTAAAATCACCAGTTTCTTTCTTTATATTCACTAATAACTGTTTTAAGGAAATAAAAAATTTCAATTCATCTTCTTCTTCATCATTCTCGTTGTTATATGTAGGAAGGAGTAATATATGTCCCTTATCATGCTCCAAGGAGGACCCTACAACTTTATTTGTACCTTTTATCTTAAAAATTGGTTTTCCAATATTCACTTCGAAATACGCATTATAGCACATAGATTCTTTATGCTTTTTCCAATATTCAGAGAAATTATTATCTCCAATAAAATCAATATTTGCCCCCGATGCTTCAATTGTTTTTAAAGTGCATGGCAATACTTCTGTTACATCCAACTGATCAACTATTCTCGTTGTTTGTCTGTTACGACCAGTTCCTGAATATTCCCTCTTTCCTGTATCAACGTAACAAATTTGTCGTGTTGGAGAAAAAACGACTATCGTTCTACCAAGTTTTAAAAGTTCATTTATTTCAAACTTCCGTCTTTTTATGTCATTTACTAACTGCACTGAATCATCGTCATCTAAACACTTATAACCTTGATACTTCCCATTTCCATATCGTGTTTCTCTGTACTCTCCAAGAATCGTACTAAAATCAATAATGACGATATCGTAATCGAAAAACGAAACAGATGATCTGAAGGAATAACAATCCACGAAATCTTCATGCTCAAAATAATTCCCAATAGCAAGAATTTTCATTTTTATTAATGCTCCTCTTGAGTGCAACATTTTCGATACGTTAAATAAAATAAGTTTTATATAATAAAAAAACCACCATATTGGTGGTATATTTTTTCATTTTGGTGGAGCGTAGGGGGGTCGAACCCCTGACCTCTTCGCTGCCAGCGAAGCGTTCTCCCACTGAACTAACGCCCCAAATCTAATTAAATTTGAAAACCAACTTCTATTACTTCAATAAAAAATTTTTGGGGTAGTGCGACCAGATCATTCGCTCTCCCAGCTGAGCTATGGCCCCGTAAACGAGCGTGTCACAAAGGAAATTATAGCACGCCCAGCGCTAGCTGAACAAGCACTATTTTCCCAAGTAACACGCCACATGTCCGCTCCACCTCACCCGAACCAAGCTTGCTGAAGCCGCGACACACCTTCACGAATCTGCTCCTCCTGCAACCCGGCAAAACCAAGCATGACATACGATCGCGGGCATTCCGCCGGTATCGTCCAATGCCTCATCGGCGAGTACACCTGCACGCCACGCTCAGCTGCCAGCCGGATAAGCTCTTCGCAGTCGCGTCCGTATACATCAAGCAGCAGATGCATCCCAGACTTCTGCCCAATGACGCCGACCCGACTCCCGAACTGATCATGGATCGACCGAAGTAATACCCGATGCCGCGTCTGATAGAGCTTCCGCATCTTGCGGATATGCCGCTCGAACGCTCCATCTCTCATGAACAGGTACATCGCTGTTTGGACGAGCGTCGATACGGACTGGCTGTAATTTTGCAGTCCTGACTTGTATGTGTTCGAGAGCGATTCCGGCAGCACAATATAGCTAAGTCTCGCACCAGGCAAGAAGGACTTCGAGAACGTACCCAAGTAAATAACGCGGTCGGAACGGTCAAGCGCCTTGAGCGCCGGAATCGGCTGACCCTGATAACGGAACTCGCTGTCGTAGTCATCTTCGAGAATGAATCCGTCCTGCTCGCATGCCCACTGCAGCAATTTCATCCGCTTCTGAACGGGCATCACGATGCCTATCGGGAACTGATGCGAAGGCGTCACGTAGACGACATTTGCCCCGCTGCTCCGAAGCGCCTCAATCGACAGCCCATCCTCCTCCAGCGGTATCGGAACCACCTCTCTCCGGTGGTTGGTGAACACCGCTCGGACCCCATTGTATCCGGGCTCCTCCATCCCAATCCGCTCCGTCAGCGGGAGCAGCTGGCAAAGCAAGCTAATGGCCTGCGCAGTTCCAGCGCTCAGGAAGATTTGATCAGCCGAGCACGCAACGCCGCGCGATTGGTACAAATACCTCGCAATCTCCTCACGTAGCCCCGGGTGTCCTTGCCGATCTCCGTAGCCAATGACTTCGTATAACCGGTCATCCATCGCTTCCGCCAAACACCTTTTCCATACCTTCACCGGAAAAAGCTCCAGCTCGACATCCCCATACTCAAAATCTATCGTCCCCGCTCGCCCCTGAACACCGCTCTCCTGAATAGACCATTCGCTCACCGGTCTCGAGCTTGTTTTCCCTTCTACTTCAGGCAGCTGTTCCATCGGCAGCACGAAGATCCCACTCCTCTGCCGGCTCTGGAGGTAACCTTCTGATAGCAGCTGCTGATAGGCGGCTTCTATTGTATTTTTGCTGACCATTAAGTGTGCGGACAATTGGCGAATCGACGGGAGCCGGTCATTCACCGCCAAAGCTCCATCCTCAATTTGCTTCCGGATATATCGATAGAGCTGGTCGTATAACGGACTTTCGCATTCTTTTTCCAGTTTGGGGGTTAAGCTAATCATATCTACTCACCATCTGTACCCATTATTTTATTCATAACTGTCACTTCAGACAGGGACAATTTCCATCTAAAATGACTATAACATATCAGATGCTAGCTGCAAAAGAAAAGAAGGAGAGATAACCATGTTTCCAATACGATTGCAAAAGCGCGCTTGCACCGACCAAACCAAAATCCAGCAGTTCCTCGAGAAAGCCCAAATCGGATATCTTGGCCTATCCACAGATGACATCCCCTATGTCGTACCGCTCAATTATTATTGGAGCAACGGTTCCATCTACTTCCATGGCGCAGCTGAAGGCCGCAAAATTACAATGATCGACCGCAACCCGCGTGCCTGCTTCACCGTGAGCGAAGAATACGGGACTATCACATCGCCGATCCCCGCCCATACGGATACCGCCTACATGAGCGCCATTGTTGATGGCACTATCGTTAAGGTGACCGACATCGTCGAAGCAACGGAAGCGATGCAAGGAATGCTGAACAAGTACGTCCCCGGCTACTATGACAAGCCGCTTCCGCAGAGCCACTTGGAGAGATATGTGTCTTCGATGGGCAGCAAAACCTCCGTGTATAAGCTTGTTTCCACCTCCGTAACCGCTAAGGAAAATGAAGCGCAGCCTGAGCATATGTTTTATCCGGGGAGGACGATTCATCAAACGCAGCAGAAATAAGAATTGGATGCATTTTGCTGATGCATTCGTTATACTAGCTGTACATATATGTTGGTCGTGAAGCACACGCCGCATTGCTGCAAGGTTCACCAGAAGAGGTGACTTTGTGCGCAAGGCGGCTTTTTTGCGTCTAGTCGGCCGATTATGAGAGGATGAGTGACAGTATAATGAATCCGTTCGAAGAGGCATATGAGCAATGGTTGAGTAATCATATCTCGGAAGAAAGTAACCTTCGCAGGCGCGAATTGCTTGAAAAAGGGCTCGGCCACGGCACTCGGGAGTTTCTGAGAGTAATCTGGTACCCCGCCGTCCGCAACTTCAACCATCTCTATCCGGAATGGGAGGTGAGAGATTTCAACAGCGGCTATCGCTATGTGGACCTCGCTTATATGCCCGGCGGTGAGATGAAAGGCGGCATAGAGATTCAAGGATACGGTCCTCATGCGCGAGATCTCGATGTAAGAAGGTTCAAAGATTTATGCTGGCGTCACAGCTTACTCGCACTGGACGATTGGCTATTGTTGCCGATCGCCTATCTGTCGTTAACGGAAGAAACTCAGCGCTGCCAACAGCTTGTGCTTTCTTTTATCGGGAAGTTCGTGACCACGATGGAACTACCTCAGCATCTGGGGTGGCTGGAAGCGGAAACCGCACGGTTCGCCCGCCGCCTTCTGCGACCATTCACGCCTGCTGAGCTTGCTGCGCATTTGCGAGTTACAGACCAACATGCTCGGCGGCTCTTACACAAACTGGTGGGTCATCAGCTCTTAATTGTTACCGGGGGCAAGCAGAGGTATCGTACATATGCGATACGGACCAGTTAGTTTGCTTGTTACACTTGATTACCTAACTCCAGCCCTGTTCCTCCTCTAACGAACTACAGAAACGTTATTCGTCCAAATTTGGCAGGTTTGTTTTTCTCTGGTAACGCTATTCCGCGGAATTTTGCTACTTTGCAGGGGTAAATAAGGCAATAGCGTGACTGGAGTTCGTTAGCCGATAAGAACAGTCGATTTTGACTAAATAAGCGCTATACGATTCGTTAGCCGGTAGTGGGCTGCTGGGCAGAGTTCCAAAAAGCTCCTGTCCTGCTCCACCTGTTCCTCCTCTAACGAACTCCAGAAACGTTATTCATCCAAATTTGGTGGGTTTGTTTTTCTAACGAACTCAGGTAACGCTATTCCGCGGAAATTTGCTACTTTGCAGGGGTAAATAGGGCAATAGCGTGACTGGAGTTCGTTAGCCGAAAAGAACTGTCGATTTCGGGTAAATAAGCACTATACGATTCGTTAGCTTAATTAGTTGGTGTATGCACACATGAAACGAAAGAACACAGCGTTAGCTGAGTTAGTTGGAGAGCCCGCACACTTGAAGTGGAAAAACGCAGCGTCAGCTGAGTTAGTTGATGAACACGCGGAGCAGCCTTCGCAGCGTCAGCTGAGCTAGTTAGCGAGCACACGCAATGCGTGCAAGCACGCTGCATTAGCTAAACATGCGCCTCAACTGCTCGCGCGCGCATGCACTATGCTCGCCCCCATGCACTCCCACACAAACAAAAAACACACCTGCACCCAGGTGTGTTTTTCCAACTTACCGCTTCGCGCTCTCCGCAATCACATAATCCACCAGCTCATCCAGCGGCACGGTCGCGAGGCAGATCGCCGTGTCTGTCGCGCCGTAGTAGATGTACAGCAAGCCGTCCTTCACGACATTCGCTGTCGGGAATACGACGTTCGGGATGAACAAACCGAACTTCTCATAATACGTCTCCGGCTCCATGATGAAGCCTGGCGCACGCGCGACGACGTTCTCCGGCTGTTCGAGATCGAGCAGCATCGCGCCGACACGGTACACATGGTCTGGGCCGACGCCGTGATACAGCACGAGCCAGCCTTTATCGGTCTTGATCGGAGGCGTCGATCCGCCGATCTTCTTGAACTCCCACTCCTGCTCCACCGTCGCGAACAGAATCGGATCTTCCCAATGGATCAGATCATCGGAGTACGAGATCCACATCGCTGGCTTGTCTGTACCATACGCCTCGCCGATATATTCCTCCGGACGGCGAAGCAGCGCGTATTTGCCGCCAATTTTCTCAGGGAACAAGATATTGTCACGGTCATTAATCTCAAGCGGCGTCGTATCGCAGAGGAACTCCCAGTTGATCAAATCCTTCGACGTTGCAATGGATGAACGCGTCCGCCAATGTACCTCTTCCTCGCCCCAGCCATCCGGGAACGACGGACGCGAGTTATTCGGAATGCCGACGCCAGTCGGGTAGTAGCTCATCGAACACGGACGCAGCGCGTAATTCAAATAGAACGTATTATCAATCTTCACGATTCGCGGATCTTGAATGCTTCCATGCGGGAAGCCGAACTGCTCCGGATGAATAACCGGACGATCCAGCACATGCTTGAAATTCACGCCATCCTCGCTCTCCAGCAAGCCGAAGAAGCATTGAAACGGATCCAGACTGCCCGCCGTCCGCTCCATCATATAGAATTTGTCGCCTTCGATAATAACAGCCGGATTGAATACCGTAGCTTTACGCCAGTCGTAAAGGCCGGGAGTGACAATCGGGTTTGCTTCGCAACGCGTTATTTTCATCCTGGTTCAACCTCTCTCGTGATATTCACCCCACTATAGCATGCTTCTACAGGCCCTGGAACGGGTCATGGACAAGTCCAAACAAAAACAACCCTAGTTCAAACATTTTTCATCCTATCCCTTAATCGCCTCCCGCGAATCGGAACAAAAAAAACGCCCAAACCACAAGGTTTGGACGTTTTCGCGAACGAAGACGCGAGACTAGTCGCGACTAATCATCGCACAGCTATAACGGATTCTTATTCAGCAAATTGCTCAGTTCTTTCATAAACATGTCGATGTCCTTGAACTGGCGATAGACGGAGGCGAATCTGACATAAGCGACTTCATCGACCGGATACAGCTGTGACATGACGAGCTCGCCGATTTCGCGGCTCTCCACTTCGGCAAGCGCCGTCGTGCGCAATTCTTTCTCCGCTTCAGACACAATGATTTCAAGCTGATCAATCGATACCGGACGTTTCTCGCAGGCACGAATAAGTCCGCGCAAAATTTTATCACGGCTGAACTCTTCGCGACTGCCGTCTTTCTTAATGACGATCAGCGGCGTTTCTTCCACCATCTCGAACGTCGTGAACCGCCTTGTGCATTTCTCACACTCACGGCGGCGGCGAATCGATTTATTTTCGTTAGCGGGTCTGGAATCAAGCACTTTTGTCCCTGCATAGTCGCAATACGGGCATTTCATCGGTTAATATCCTCCGTCTTCATAGCAAAGTGAACGCCAAATCTCTTCAGCAATCGTTTCCCAGCTGTTACCTGTTATTAAAAAAGGCATTCCGCACATAATACAGTTACCAACCGCAAGGAGGTGAACGACAGTGGCTAACGGAAACAGCAACCAACTAGTTGTACCACAAGCTAGCGCTGCACTAGACCAAATGAAATATGAGGTCGCACAAGAGCTGGGTATTTCCCTTCCGCAAGATGGATACTACGGCAACATCACAACAAAAGATGCCGGTTCCATCGGTGGTAGCATTACCCGCAAACTGGTGCAAATTGCAGAGCAATCTCTCGCAGGTCGTTAATCTAAGGTCTTAATCAACAAGCTTTGGCTGGTTGCCGACAGGTAGCCGGCCAAAGTTTCTTTCAATTATATCCACAGCAGACCACCACCACACACTACCACCTAATTACTCGGTGAGCAAATCCGGATATAGGTCCTTGTACTTATTATAATAATAAATGACTCGCTGTACATAGTGCCTTGTTTCACCATACGGCACCTGATCTACCGTCTCCAGCTTCCCGTCCCATGTTCCGGCTTTCAACCAGCGGTTCACCGTGCCGGGTCCTGCATTATAAGCCGCAATTACCGTATACATATTGCCATCAAACTGGTTATACAGCGCATTCAAGTACCACGAGCCCATTTCAATTCCGATATCAGGCTGGTTTGAAATCGCTTCTAGTGTAACATTCGAGAATCCGCCGCGCTCGATTATCCATTTGGCCGTATCCGGCATGAGCTGCATGACGCCGATTGCGCCTTTTTTGGATACTACGCCTGGCTTATAGTTCGTCTCAACGCGGATTATGGCAGCGACGAGATGCGGTTCGAGCTTGTAATTGGTCGCGCTAATGACAATATCCGAGCGGTATTTCACCGGATACATCCAATGGCTCATCCATTCCGAGCGTACGAATAATAAAGCAAGTAGTGCAATTGCAAGGATGAGGACCACTCTGCGCCGAAATTTGTTTCTTCGTTTCTTCTTCACAACACTCATGGCAATCCCTGCTCACGCCAAAATCGATCCACTTGCTCTTCCGTCTCCGCCAGCGATCCGCTGTTGTCAATTACGTATGTAGCCCGGCGCTTCTTCTCTTCAATATCGAGCTGCAGCGCGATTCGCTGCGAAGCTTGCTCCTCTGTAAGCTGATTACGCTGCATCAGCCGCTCAAGCTGAATGTGCTGCGGAACATAGACGACCATCACCGCATCGTAGAACGCATCTTGTCCCGTTTCGATCAATAAAGGAATATCCGCGACGATCAGCTGTTTCGGGTCCGCTGCTTCATAAGCCTCTATTCTGTCCCACATTCGCTTCCGAATTGCAGGATGGAGAATCGATTCCAGCTTCGCGAGCCTCTCCGGGTTGCCAAACACCAGCTTGCCAACCTCTGCCCGGTTCATTGTACCTTCTGTATTCAAGACAGCTTGTCCGAATTCAGCAGCGATCGCTGCTAGCGCAGGCTCGCCGGGAAGCACGACTTCCCGAGCGACCTGGTCTGCATCAACAAGCTTGGCCCCGCGAGCGAGAAGCATCGCGCTGACTGTGCTTTTGCCACAAGCGATGCCGCCTGTTAATCCGAGTTTCAATCCATTCACCTCATATTGGAATAAGCCTACACTTACAATACCATTCTATTCTACATGAGCCGCAAAAAGCCCATCACAATAAGCATAATGCCAGGCAATACCGATAACGCCTGCATGCCCCGCCATCCGGCGAAGCGGAATCCGAGCCTCATGCCACTAAGCAGAAATACAGCGCTGGCCGTACAAATGACGAAGGCCGTCAGCAGCGGGTTGAACCCCACCATCGCAGCGCCAAGCCCTGCGCCGAAGCTGTCGAGCGACAAAGCGAAGCCGAGCAGAATTGCCTCTGAAGCCGAGATCGTTCCGGAACGGTCCACGTCAGCCACTTGAGGCGTACGCAAGATCTGAATGACGATGCCGAGCCGCTTGAGCTCAAGATTGATAATCGCCGATGCGGCAAGCTCGCCAGCTGGTGGCTTCACCTCCGTGACGGCAATGCCGCTCACTTGCGTCGCTGCTCCATCTGCGCTATCCTCATCTGCGCCATCGGCATCTGCATCAGTACCAGCTTTACGGCGCTTCCAATATTGAACGAGCGCCCAGACACCGATACACATTAGCAGAAGCGCACCGATCCATTTGGCTATGGCCGGCGACATATAACCGGTTAAGATCGAACCGATCTGCATCGCCAGCCAGACGACAAGACCTGAACAGAACGCGATAATGACGACCGAGAAGAGTGGAATCCGAATGCGACGCAAGCCATACGTAACTCCAACGCCAAATCCATCGACGCTTACGGCAAAAGCAAGCAGCAGCAATGATGCGGCATGTATAAGCACTTTGATGTCCCTCCCATGATGACGAAAGCACAGGCTTCTGTGCACTCGCCTAGAACACGAATGGTACATCATATGCGCTCCGCTTCAAGTCGTGCCTTATTTGGCAGGCTGCTTGACTTGCTTCGTTCGCTTCTTATCCTTCGGCAAAGGCTGACAGCGCAGACAAATATGTGTCCCTCGCCCGCCGACAACTGTCTTGTTGATCGGACCGCCGCAGCTGCGACATGTTTCCTTCTCGCGCCCATAGATGAGCAGCTCATGCTGGAACATGCCCATTTCTCCCTGTCCGTTCACGTAGGACTTAATCGAAGAGCCTCCTGCATCGACTGCGCGGCTAAGCGTTGCGCGAATGGCGTCGTATAGACGGCTCCAGTCCGCAGCCTTCAGCGAATTTGCCGTTCGCTCCGGGTGAATGCCAGCTGTGAACAGCGCTTCATCGACGTAGATGTTGCCAAGCCCAACAACATATTCCTGGTTCAAGAGCAGCGGCTTAATCTTCGTCGTGCGATGCGCCACTTCTTTCTTGAACGCTTGCAGCGTGAACGCCTCATCGAGAGGCTCGATGCCAAGCTTATTCAGCGGCGGCAGCGTCAAATCCTCGCCCGGCGCGAATAGATGCATCGTCCCGAACTGGCGCACATCCTTGTAGCGCAGCTCCGTGCCGTCTACGAAATGAAACCGGACATGCGTGTGCAATTCAACAGGTTCATCTTGCTTATATACTCCATAACGGCCTTCCATGCGCAGATGCGACACGAGCACCAGGCCATCCAGTATGATCCTAAGAAACTTACCCCGTCTTTCAACGGATTGAATCGTGTGGCCCGTAAGGGCATCAGCGAATACTTCGGGCTCATGCGGCTTCTGAATAATTCGCGGCAGCGTAACCGTAACCCGTTCGATCTGTTTGCCTGCAACAAGCTCGTTCAGCGTGCGCCGAACGGTTTCAACCTCTGGTAATTCCGGCATTACCTTGTTTCCCCTCCCATGCCAAAAAGCTCAACCACCATTATACCTCAGCGCGGCTAAAACTCCTAGCGCTAGAGCTCGCCGGATTCAGCTAAATGTGCATACAAAAAAGCCCCCGCCGCACGAAGCGACGAGAGCGATATCACGCAAATTAGCTTACTGGCCACGAACCTCAAATTGCTTGTAATGCGTATGGCTGCCCGCCATATTCGAGAAGCCGATTTGCCCGTTTAAATACGGCGCATTCGTATCCTCTACCTGGAGCACCTTCTGTCCGTCGATGTAGACGAGGAAGCGATTCTGTATCGCAGCCACTTTGATTGTATAATCGGTATTCAGCGACCATGGGAACTCTACGGAAGCGAGCTCTTTGTAGCCATGCGCATTTTTGTACAAGGTGACTTTATCTCCAGGCGCGAGACCAACGGCATACGATCGGATGCCGCCTTGGACGCGGAATTGGATGTTATGATGGCTGCCTGAAATGGGATGCACAACCGCTTCGTATACGTAGTCCTGCCACTTCAGATCGCCGGTGTAACATTCTGCCGGTTCACCGCTGTAGCTGCCTGATAGCTCCCCGCCTTCGAGCGCCCACAATCCGCGGAGGTTCGTGAACTGACTCACCGGAAGATGCAAGCCATGCCAGCGTTCGGCCCGCTCGTGCTTGAAGTTAACCGCATATTGCGGCGTGCCCGAGAAGTGCATATGGTCGACGTAAGCGACCAAATTATCGTTCCAGCCCTCCGACGGGATCCATTCGATGCCGGCTTCTTCGATGCACACATTGTCCATGTATGGCAGCTTGAACGCAAGCGATGCCCATTCGCCTCGTGCCAATTCTACCGTCTCGCCATAATGACGAACATCAGCATTGCCGTCACGCACATACAAGCGAGCTCGAATGCCTGCTCTTACAAAGTCAGGCACCATCACCTTCGCGCTAATCGTCTGCCCCGGATACAGAAGCGGCGAGAAGCTAGGATCGTACCGGCTGTCGTTGAAATCATTCGGACGATAATACGTCTTATGATACACGCGATAGCCATAGCCGCATGATGCACGGTCGAACAGCACCTTAAGCGCTCGGCTGCCGCTTGCCACCGCTTCTGTCGTATTCTCCACGAAGCTCGTTACGTGCGCGCCGCTTGGATCGGAATCGGTACGGAACGCATGCGTAGAGCCTGGATATTCAAAATGGAACCGATGACCCTCGCCGCGCAGCACAGCAGCCCACTCCGCTGGCGGTTCAACGCCTGCGATCTTGAAGCCGAAGTTCGCTATGTATGAAGCGCACCAAGGAATATCGAGTATGTTCAGCGTTCCGATGACACTGGAGCAGCAGAGGAAATCGTTGATCGGCTTGCGCCAAGAACCATCGATGCCGTCCAGTCCGTTCATAACGCCCATGATCGTGCCGACATTGGCAACGTTGCAGTCCGTGTCATAGCCGCACATGTTGCAGATATTAATGGCGCGCGAGAAGTCTCCTCCGCCGTAGAGAAGCGATAGCACGATTACGGCTGCGTTCGGGATAATATGGCATTCGCCCGGGTACAATTGATACCCGAAATTCTCTCTCACATAGAAGAAAGCATCGCGCCAATTATCCGGCTGCTCCGCATGATAATCCATGACAGCCCGCGTCATGCGCGTAAACTCGCAATCTGCCGGGATGACCGCCAAGCCCTCTTGCAAGATGCTGCGAATATCGTTATGAACGAAAGCGGCTGCGATACACGCCGCAATGAACATGCCGCCGTACTTTCCGTTGCCGTCATGGGATACGCTTGCGATCTTCTCCGCATACTCGGCAGCAAGCTTCGGATTGCCCGGATTAATGAGTCCCCAGACGTCGATGAAGATTTGTCCGCCAATCTGTTCGGCGACGGCTGCACCGTTCTGCTCGATTGAGCCGGAACGAGGAGCCATGATGCCGTTCTTCAAGTTCTGATAAGCGGTATGTTCGGTTGACTTGCCATAACCGCCCCACCAGAAGAAGCTGTGGCCATCCGGCGCATAGTTAAGCCAAGTGAGGCCAAACTGTTCAGCTGTAATCTCGCTCGTATGCGTATAATCCTCCAGCGCCCGCAGGAAGAACATTGGGCCGTTCGTATCATCGTCCGCCGCGAAATTTTTGAACGTATGCAAGTAGCCGGTAATCTCACCGAATGTTCTCGCGATCCGATCATAGGACCACTGCTCAATATTACCGCCATGGCGCACGCCAATGACTTTGCCCAGCCAGCCGGCATATACCCGCTGTACATAATCGTTCGGAATCGTTGTCTGTGTCACTTCATAACCCTCCTTGATTTTGCTGCTAATCGCTTCTAAGGTCTTGCCAAAATCAAATAAGTAAGCGGTTACACATTTGGCATTATTATAGGTGGAATATTGGTATTTTTCAAGTAAATCCCTGTAACTGCCATTGGGAAGTTAGCGAGAACTCGACCTGCAAATTAATTGATGCCAGAAATCTAGCCGACAAAACTCTGATGCTCTGATGAGCTATCTGTGCTAACGGAACTTAGACGCGTTATTAAGGCAAATTCTACCTCTTCGAAAATGTAACGGGACACAGAGACCTTATTGCCAACAAATGAGCTCGTATAGAAGGAAAATCACGCAATAACGTGTCTGAGATCCGTTAGAGCGCAAAATTGGCGAAAAAGTGGCGTATAAGCGTTGTACGTTCCGTTAGGTCCGTAGAAATCAAATATTTGAACCGCAGCCAGCCGCGAAGTCCCTCACGAATAGCCGATCCACGTTGAGGGTGCGACGGACTATAACCTTGCTCCAAGCTATAATAAAAAAGGGCAGCCCATCAGGCTGCCCCACATCTTATTTCGCTTCATACCAATTGTCGCCGTAGCTGACGTCCGCACGAAGCGGCACGCTAATCTTCAACGCGCCTGCCATCACTTCCGGCACGAGAGTCTTCATCAGTTCCAGCTCTTCCTGCGGAACTTCGAAGACGAGCTCATCGTGTACCTGCAGCAGCATCCGGCTGCGCAGACCGCGCGCACGGATTTCCTTGTCCATGTTGACCATCGCAAGCTTGATGATATCCGCGGCTGTTCCTTGAATCGGCGTATTCATCGCCGTCCGTTCCGCGAACGAACGGATGTTGAAGTTCGAAGCATGGATGTCCGGCAAGTAGCGGCGACGATCCAGCAGCGTCGTCACATAGCCGTTCTCCCGCGCTTGCACGACGATACTGTCCATGTACGCCCGAACTCCTTTGAACGCGGCAAAATATTGCTCCTTGAACCTTGCAGCCTCATCGCGCGTAATGTTCAAGTTGTTCGAGAGACCGAAGTCGCTGATGCCGTAGACGATACCGAAGTTGACCGCCTTCGCTTGGCGGCGCATGTTCGAATCGACTTGATCAGCGGTTACGCCGAACACGTCCATCGCCGTCTTCGTATGGATGTCGATATCTTTAATGAACGCTTCCTTCATGTTCTCATCGCCTGAGATTTCCGCAAGAACGCGAAGCTCGATCTGCGAGTAGTCGGCTGCGAGAATCGTCCAGCCCGGCTCCGACGGCACGAAAGCCTTCCGAATGCGGCGGCCTTCCTCGAGGCGGATCGGAATATTCTGCAGATTCGGGAATTGGCTCGACAGACGGCCTGTCGCGGCAATCGTCTGCCGGTAATACGTGTGCACCTTGCCCGTATCGCGGCGAATCTCCTTGAGCAGCCCTTCCACATACGTGGATTGCAGCTTCGCCAGCTGACGGTAGTGCAGGATCAAGCCGACAATCTCATGGTATGGCGCCAGCTTCTCCAAGACTTCCGCATCCGTGGAGTAGCCGGTCTTCGTCTTCTTCCACGACGGCAAGCCAAGCTTCTCGAACAGCACCTCGCCAAGCTGTTTCGGCGAGTTAATGTTGAACTCCATGCCCGCATGAGTGTAGATATCGCTCATATACTGAGCAATATTGCGCTCCAGCTCTGCACCGAGCTCTTCGAGCACGGCAGGATTCACCTTAATGCCCTGCTTCTCCATGCCTGCAAGCACAACCGCAAGCGGCTGCTCAAGCTCGTAGCATAGCTTGCTCATATGGCCCTTCTCCAGCTCTTCCGTCAGAACCGGAACCAGCCTGCGAACCGCATCTGCTTTCGCAGCCAAGTGCGCGGCAAGCACGTCGCTGCCTGGCACCTGGAACTTCGCTCCCTTGCCGTATACCGCCTCGTCCGACTGAATCGCTGCAAGCTTGTAGCGCGAGATAAGCGCAGCAAGCGTCAAGCTCGTATCGGTCGGGTCGAGCAAATACGCGGCAAGCATCGTATCAAGCGCCACCCCGCGCAGCTCAATTCCGATCCACGACAATGTCAGCTCCGCTTTGTGCAGGTCGTAGCCTCTCTTCGGCGCGTCCGCATCCTCGAGCCAAGCGCGAACAGGCGCAGACAGCTTCGTATCCATCAGCTCGTCATAGGTTGCCGTCAGCATTCGGTCGCCGTTTGCCACCGCAATGCCGATCAATCTCGCTTGATGCGGGTTGTCGCCGATTGCTTCAATATAGATGCTCTCGGAAGATGCGAGCAGCTCGGTCACTGCCGCTGCTGAGGATGCCAAATCACTTAGCGACACGATTTCATATGTCACTTCAGCTGCCGGCACATCCGCCGTGCTGCCCGCTTCAGACAAGCCAAGACGTTCAATGAGCGACTTGAACTCCAGCTTGCGGAACGCATCGCCGAGCGCAGCATCGTCATAACCGCTGTACACAAGCTCGTCCGCTTGATGCTCAAGCGGTACTTCGCGGTAGATCGTCGCGAGCTTCTTGCTCATCACGGCGCTTTCCTGATGCTCCTCGACCTTCTCCTTCATCTTGCCCTTCAGCTCGTTCACGCCTGCGATGACGCCTTCGACACTGCCGTACTCGTGAAGCAGCTTCAGCGCCGTCTTCTCTCCAACGCCGGGAATACCCGGAATATTATCGGACGTATCGCCCATGAGTCCTTTTAGATCAATAATTTGCAGCGGCGTCAGGCCATAACGCTCATTAATCTCAGCAGGATTGTAACGCTCGACTTCGCTGATCCCTTTACGGGTAAGCGCGATCGTCACATTGTCCGAAGCAAGCTGCAGCATATCTTTATCGCCGGAGACGACAACTGTCTCGATGCTTCCTTCATCTGCAATCCGGCTAAGCGTTCCGATAATGTCATCAGCTTCATAACCTGGTAGTTCATACTGGGCGATGCCGAAGGACTTCAAGAGCTCCTTCAAGATCGGGAACTGCTCGGACAGCTCCGAAGGCGTCTTCTGCCGTCCGCCTTTATATTCGGCATAGCCTTCATGACGGAATGTGGTCTTTCCGGCATCGAACGCGACAAGCATATGCGTCGGTTTCTCATCTTCCAGGAGCTTCAGCAGCATCGTTGTAAAGCCGTACACGGCATTCGTATGCAGCCCCGCCGAATTGGTCAGCTGCGGCAGAGCGAAGAATGCCCGATAAATGATACTATTGCCGTCAATCAATATCCATTTCGCCATTAGAGTGGCACACCTCACCTTATTTTTCCTACTTTTTATCATAGCATAAAGCAAACAAGCTTTCCCACCTAAGAAGCGGGGCAAGCCCCGCGCATAAGTGAAAAAGCCTGGTTCAATTCTCATCGATTAAATGCGTTTAGCTTCAATTACCTTCAATTAACCAATGCTCGGTCTTGGCCGCCCTAGCAGATAGCCCTGCGCATATTGCACGCCAAGCTCCCTCACATAATGAAGCTCCGCTTCCTCTTCGATTCCTTCCGCGACAAGCGAGATGTTCATCTGCGCCGCAAGCTCAGTGAAGGTATGAACGAGATGACCTTTCATATCATCTTGATGGATACCGCTGATGAGCGAGCGGTCGATCTTAATGAAGTCCGGCTTCAGCTCCACGATGGATTGCAAGGACGAATAGCCCGCTCCCGCATCATCAATCGCAATCTGGTAGCCTTGACTCCGGTAATGCTCAAGCAGCTTCTTCGCTGAAGCGAAATCTTCAATCGAGCTGCGCTCGGTAATTTCGAACACGACATGGTGCGGCGACAAGCCGAACCGCTCCAGCAGTAGAAGCGTCTGCCCCGGCGTGAATGTCGGGTCCTGCATGATCTGCGCCGTAATATTGATGAACAGCTTCTGTCCGCTCGCCAGTCCCGCGCTGCATTCAATTGCCCTTTCCCGTGCAAGCCGGTCAACGGAATATGTAAGCCCTTCTTCCGCTGCAAAATCAAAAAACGGCAGCGGGCCGTCAAACCACTGCTGCGCTGGCACTCTCGTCAGCGCTTCGTAGCCATAGGTCGCACCGGTTCCTCCTTGCAGCGATATAATCGGCTGGTACACCGGCTGAATGAGACGACCTTGCAGAATTTGATCCAGCGTACGCCGCTTCAATCCACGCTCTGTCGCACTGGTCGATTGGCCATGTATAATGGCCTGTTTGATGCCTTCATACAACCGCTCTTGTTCGGAATGAATGCTACCGTCGAGGATCGAAACACCAGCATGGAGACTCAGCTCCGGTACATGACCTCCGAAAGCCGTCTCCATGAACTGCTGCTGCCAATCTTGCTTCAGGTGGCTGCCGAGCTCAAGCAGCTGTTCTTCCATCAGTTCCCTCCCTACATGAGGCAGCTTGATACAGACGAACAGATCGTCTCGCAGCCATAGTTTCGATACATGGTTTAACCCTTCCCTCTTCTGCTCCTGCAGCGCGCGTTCGGCGAACAGCTTCCAGTCCGCCCGCAACCTAACGTTAATATCTACTCGCTCCTGTGCCTTGCCGTGCCAAGCGAAATAGATGATCCCCATCTGCTCTTCATTCGTTACAATCACATTATTCCCTCTCTCGGATGCTCTCAGGTACATCGGCTGTAACAAAGGCACTGCCGTTCACCGCCTTCGCATGTTTCTTCAGTCTGGCAGCGGCCTGCGAGATCATCGCTGTCGTCACCTCTTGCTCTCCATCCCAACGCAGTAATGACAACGACAACGTAACGCCGTCTTGCTCCACCGTCTTACCACTTCGGTCCATTACGGCAGTGCCGGTCTTCGCTCCTTGATGATAAGCTCCGACTCCTCCGTCAAAGCGCGCAATCATATATTTGCTTAACTTGCCTGGATCAACCGTTTCCGTCAACACGATGAAGTCGTCCCCGCCAATATGTCCGACAAAATCATGCTGCTCACCTGCATGCCGCGTCACATCCGTCAGCACAGTGGCGAGATACCGGATCAGCTCGTCACCTTGGCTGAAGCCGAAGCAATCGTTATACCATTTGAAATAATCCAGATCGCCATAGATAATTGAGAACGGTTTGCCTGCGTCAATTCTCCGCTGCATCTCTCGTTGTATGGTCGCATTGCCTGGCAACCCGGTCAGCGGATTGGCGGTTCTCGCTTCCTCGGTACGCAGCTGCGTCATGCATTCCAGTATAGATCGAATGGATGCGGCCCCAATCAGCTTCTCATCCCTTGTGATGATGACAACGTGATAGAGCCTCGAAATATCCCTCGCCATCGCCTGCTGTGCCACCTGCTCAACGGTCAAATTCGCATCGACGACGAGCGCTTCTTCGTCCATCATCCTCGTAATCGAACGGTTCCAATAAAGCGGCAAGCCGAACTGTCCTGCGAGCAGCTGATTCATATTCTCCTTCATGACGAGCCCGAGCGGCCTGCCTTCACTCGCAATTACCGCGCCTTGCACATGCGTGTTGATCTCAAACATACGCGCAAGATCCGACACAAGCGAGTTTGGAGAGAAAGTCGGAATCGGCTTCGCGAGCGCCCCAATAAAGAAAGGCGCAGCAGAGTCCATGGACAGTCCTTTTGTCCCATTGCCCCAGCTCCATTCCGGTTGCTCCAACTCCCGGCCTCTACTAGAAAAGGCTTCCTGCTCTATTGCCACAGCCGCTTGTTCCATCGCCGTGTACCGCAATTGCTGGTTGAGCATCGAAATAACCGCTTCCCTAATTCCTTTGTAGATCGTCGCTTCCGTAGAACGCCCCATCGCTGAAGGAACAGCCTTTGCATAACCAATGTTAAACTTGCTGTCCATACCGCTTCCATGCTCACGAACGCCTTCATAGCCCTGGATCAGCTTCTCCTTGAGCGATTCCACCGCAGTATGCAGCAGCTTGTCCAGCTTCACTTCCGATTTGCCTCCGTACTGCAGGAAGAAGAAATAATCGTTCTCCATCCTGTACCGCCAAACAAGTCCGCGCTGCTCATCGACCCAATGTGACAGAGCGTCTTGGACCGATAACGGCACTGCTGCGGATAATTGCGCGATGATGATTCCGATGCCTCCGCTCCCTGACCTCTCCCGAAGGCGTTGAATCATCGTTCGGTCTAATAGCCCATATCCGATTTCGTCCACTTGTATCCCTCTTTAGGTATCCAGTCATGTAATAGACGCTTCCAATCATTACTATTGTAGGACACGATTGTGAAGGGAACATGAAACACTGTTAAATTCATGTAAAATAAAAAAGATCCGCGCCGCTTATCGCATAAGCAGCATTCGGATCTTCGGTTCAGCCGAAACGGCCGGAAATATAATCATCCGTCGCCTTCTCTGACGGATTCGTGAAGATTTTGTCCGTCTTATCGTACTCGACGACTTTACCCATGTAGAAGAACGCCGTCTTGTCAGAAACGCGAGCAGCTTGGTGCATGTTGTGCGTAACGATGACAATGGTGTAATCCTGCTTGAGCTCGGAGATAAGCTCCTCTACTTTCGCCGTCGATACCGGATCAAGCGCGGATGCCGGTTCGTCCATCAGAATAATCTGCGGTTTAACCGCGATGGAACGTGCGATGCACAGACGCTGCTGCTGACCGCCGGACAGCGCTAGTGCGGAATTGTGCAGACGGTCCTTCGTCTCGTCCCACAGCGCAGCTTTGCGGAGGCAGTCCTCTACGATATGGTCAAGCTGCTTCCTGTCCTTGATGCCATGATAGCGAGGACCGAAAGCGATGTTCTCGTAAATCGATTTATGAAAAGGATTCGGGCGCTGCCATACCATGCCGATCTTCTGCCGAAGCAGAACGACATCAACACCTGGTTCATTGATGTTCTGGCCGTCAATCCAAATTTCCCCGGTAACACTCGCGTTGTCAATCGTATCGTTCATCCGGTTCAAGCTGCGAAGGAACGTGGATTTGCCGCAGCCGGAAGGACCGATAAGAGCCGTAACTTCACGAGGAGCGAAATCAAGCGAAACACCTTTAATGGCTTCCTTTTCGCCATAATACACATGAACATTTTTTGCTGATAAGCCTTGTGTTTGCACAGCTTGCATGGATCTCACCCTCCTTATTTGGTCGCTGTAAATTTACGGTGCAGATATCTTCCGAACCATCTAGCTCCGAAGTTGAAGATCAGTACCATAATAATCAGTACCGCCGAAGCGCCTGCAGCGACTTGCGCAGCATCCGGTGCAAGTCCTTCGCTGTTAATCTTCCAGATATGCACGGCAAGTGTCTCTGCCGGACGGAACGGGTTAAGCGGTGAACGCTCATCAAGCGGATTCCAGTTCGTGAAATCAAGACGCGGCGAGCTCATGCCGGCTGTGAAAAGCAATGCTGCTGCTTCACCGAATACGCGGCCTGCTGCGAGAATGGTTCCTGTTACGATGGCAGGTGTTGCGATCGGCAGCATGACGGATGTGATCGTCTTCCAGCGGGAGAGGCCAAGCGCAAGGCTTGCTTCCTTCTGTTCACGCGGAACACCCTTCAATGCTTGTTCTGTAATACGCACCATAAGCGGTAAGTTAAATACGGTGAGCGCCAGTGCGCCCGAGAATAACGAGAAGCCAAGTCCAAACAAGTTAACGATAACGAGTAAGCCGAACAAACCAATAACGATCGATGGGAACGAGGAAAGCACTTCTACGATCAATCGGATTGTGTCCGTCATACGGCCTGCTTTCGCATATTCACTCATATAGATGCCGGCGCCAAGGCCGAGCGGAATTGTAATGATTAGTGTAAGAACAAGCAAGAACAGCGAGTTGAACAATTGCGGTCCGATACCACCGCCAGCCTTAATCGTCTGCGGAGCAGAAGTTAAGAAGTGCCAGCTGATGTGACCAATACCACGGAAAATAATGTAGCCGAGCAAGCCCGCAAGAATCAATACGATGAGTGCGGAAACAGCGTAAATGACCCCGGTTGCGATACGATCTGCAGTTTTTGCGCTCATCGATTTCTTCTCCTTTCAAGGAAGCGGACTACGAATACGAACACGAATGTCATAGCGAGCAGAATGAGTGCCAAGGACCATAGTGCATTGTTATGTGCAGAGCCCATAACCGTGTTACCCATATCAAGCGTGATGACGCTAGTCAATGTCGATGCCGACTCGAACAGCGAGTGCGGGATGTGCGGGGAGTTACCAATAACCATCTGAACTGCGAGTGCTTCACCGAATGCACGGGACATACCGAGTACAACCCCTGTCAGAAGCGCTGGCAATGTCGTCGGAATAACGATCCGATATATCGTCTGCCAACGAGTCGCTCCAAGTGCGAAGGAACCTTCCTTCAGACCAGAGGACAAGCCCGCGAGTGCATCCGTAGCGATTGTCGTAATCGTAGGCAGAATCATCAGCGACAGCACGATTGCACCTGCTGCAATACCAATTCCTTGACCTGGGAAAATCGCGCGAAGCGCCGGAACGACAATGCTCAGTCCTACAAAACCGAATACAACGGATGGAATACCTGCGAGTAATTCAATGACCGGTTGCAGAATACGTTTGCCAAGACCGGGCATAATTTGTGTCATAAACACCGCCGCACATACGCCGAGCGGAGCTGCGATAAGTGCTGCGAGCAGAGAAGTGCTGAAGGAGCCGAAGATGAACGGCAATGCGCCATATAGCGGAATGTCGCCTTCAGGATCCCATTTCAATCCGCTAAGCAGCCCGCTGAGGCTGACGCCATCACTTACAAACGTAGTCAAACCGCGGGAAGAGACGAAATATACGATAGCTCCAATTGTCACGACGAGCACAAGAATACATAGCGTCGTGTACACCTTGCCTACCCATTCTTCAACCAAATGCGGTTTAACGAGAGCTCTTGTTGATTTTGCAGGTTGCACATTATGTTTATCAGTAGCAGCGGGCCGCTCCATGGATTTTCTCTCCTTCTCCAAGCATTTCTTTGTTTCTTCGGTAAACATCAGAGGAAGCAAGAGGCGGATCGCTCCACCCCTTGCTCTCACCTGTGGGTTATTTATTATTTTGTGATGTTACCAGCTGCATCACGTTTTACTTCCATTTTGCCAACTGGGATGTAGCCAAGCTCAACTACGTCAGCGTTTTGGATTTCATCGCTCATGATGTAATCGATGAATGCTTTTGCTACTGCGTTAGGCTCACCTTTTGTATAGATGTGCTCGTAAGCCCATACTGGATATTTGCCGGAAACGATGTTCTCTTCTTTAGGTTCTACGCCATCGTATTTCACTGTTTTTACCGTTTCATCGAGGTAGGAAAGTGCAAGGTAACCAATTGCTCCTGGTGTTTCAGCAACAAGCTTCTTAACTGTGCCTGAGGAATCTTCTTGGATCGAACCTTGAATATCTTCGGATTTCGTGCCAAGTGCGAATTTCTCAAATGTTTTACGAGTACCGGAGCTGCTTGGACGGTTCACGATTGTAATTTTCTCATCTTTGCCGCCTACGTCTTTCCAGTTCGTTACTTTGCCTGTGAAGATGTCAACCAGTTGTTGTTTAGTCAGGTTGTCGATAGAAATTTCTTTGTTAACAACAGTCGCCATTGCAACTACTGCTACTTGATGGTCAACCAATTCTTTAGCTTTATCTGCATCTGCATCTACGAACTTCTCTTCAGCGAAGATATCGGAGTTACCGAGATCTGCTTGACCTGCGGATACTTGAGTCAATCCAGTACCACTGCCGCCGCCTTGAACTTGAACCGTGATATCAGCGTATTTCGCGTCTTCCATGAACTTCTTCGAAACTTGCTCAACGAGTGGTTGAAGCGCTGTGGAGCCTGCTGCCAGAAGTGAGCCGCTAAGAGCTTCGCCGCCTGCGTTTGCTGTGTTACCTGCATTGCTATTTTGTGAATTGCCGTTAGTGCTCTCATTCTTAGAGCCGCAAGCCGCAAGTCCGATCGTCAACATCAGTGCTACAACAACGAATAATACCTTTTTCATTTCGTAAGTTTCTCCTTCCGCACCCAAGCGGTTATTTGTTTTACAAGACTTATTGTACGTGTGCCGTATTAATGTGATATTTTCGAAGTGTTAACGCAATGATAAAAGTGTATAGAATAATTGAATAATAGATGGGGGTATTATAAAATTCATATATAATCTTGCCGTTTAGGAGTTCTAACATTATGAATATATTAAGATTGCAAATTTTGGTATTGCTAGATCGGTTAAAGAAGGTCACCGCAGTGGCTGATGAGCTCGGCGTTAAGCAGCCGACCGTCAGCTTTCATATGAAGAAACTCGAAGAGGAATGGGGCACGCCGCTCTTCGAGATGAAGACTGGCAAAGTGCTGCTCACCGAGGCCGGCCGGCTTCTATGCCATTATGCAGCGGGCATTGACCGGTTATATCGGGAAGCCGAAGCTCGGTTCGCTGCGCTTGAGCAGACGGGCAAACACCAGCTCGTCATTGGCTGTACGGACTGTGCGGCTGGAATTCTATTCGATGACGATTGGTATGCGCGCATTACCGGAGCAGCCGAGGTGCAGATTAAGCTTGTGACAGGATCGAGCAGCGAGTTGTTGACGAAGCTGCGTGGCGGCACAGTCGATCTTATTGTACATGGCGGACTGAACGGTGGCGCAGTTACGAACGAGCTGCCTCTGAATGATTCAACATCATTAATAGATGAAGTTCTGCACGAGAGACCGCTTGCTATCTATATGGCGAACTCGCATCCTTTTGCGAAATCTGCGGCGATTCCATCGTATCGTTTAGCCGCTTTGTCTTTTGTGAAGGTTGAGGATGCTGAACTGGAAGATGCGATGGCGGCATGGGAAGCACATGAGAAAGTCCAGCTGACCTATAAGCTATCGACGGATCGGATTCAGCATGCGCTGAGTGCTGTCCGCACCGGCTCACTAGCTGCGATTATGCCGGCTCTGACAACTGAGCAGCAGCTGAAGGGTATTGTTCAGATTCCGTTAACCGGGGCGCAGAAGCATTACCAAGTGAGTGCGATCTGGCGCAGCGATTATTGGAATCCGGCAATGCTGCAGCGGTTGATCAGCTTGATGAAGGAGCTGCTCTCTGAACAATACCCGCAATAAAAAAAGCAGCTGATGTCGAAGGCGCCTGTGATGCTCGCTTCGGGTCAGCTGCTGCGGATATGGGATTGGATTAAAGGGTACGATAAAAGCGGCTATCGCTGCGTGTTTCACGCGTAGTTATTTACTTGTAAAGAATTACGTGTTCCTTGTTATGCGTTCAAGTCTGGGCGGGATCCAGTTACAAGGTAAACAACGGATTCGCCGATATTCGTTGCATGATCCGCGAAGCGCTCGATGTAGCGACCGACGAAGCTCAGCAGGTTCGCCTGCGATATCGTTCTCGGATCCTCCATCATGATCGTAAGCAGCTCACGAATGATCTGAGCGTACAGGGCGTCGACGAGATCGTCGTCTTTGGCCATTTTGTACGCCATGTTTACATTCTCCTGGACATACGACTGGATCGATTCATACGTCATCATTTGAACGATTTGGCTCATGCGCGGCAGGTCGATCAGCGGCTTGATCAGCGCTTGGCCATCGAGTCGCACAACGACTTTCGCTACGTCAACGGCAAGGTCGCCCATTCTTTCAAGGTCGCTGGCGATTTTGAATGCGACAAGGATTCTTCTGAGATCCTTCGCTACCGGCTGCTGCGTTGCGATAAGACGCGAGCCAACTTCGGATATTTTCTCTTCGAGCTTGTTCAGCTCTTTATCTTCTTGGATCAGCCGTTTCGCTGAGGGCACATCGACTTTCTCCAATGCTTGCATCGACTGTGCCAGCGCGGTTTCAACACGGCGGCCCATCTCAACGATCATTTCATTCAGCTCTTCAAGACCATGATCGAGTTCTCTGCGTTTCGTCATCATATGCGTTAGATGCTCTCCTTTATTTGTGGCTTATTGGTGGTACTGAGTTATCCGAAACGTCCGCTAATATAGTCTTCCGTACGTTGGTCGCGCGGGTTCGAGAACAGCTTCTCCGTGTCGGAGTACTCTACGACTTCGCCGTTCAAGAAGAACACCGTTTGATTGGATACACGCGCCGCTTGGTGCATGTTGTGCGTTACCATGACGATCGTGTATTTATCTTTCAACTCTTGCGCCAGCTCTTCGATCTTCAGCGTGGAGATCGGATCAAGCGCGGAAGTTGCTTCGTCCATGAGCAGAACGTCCGGACCTACGGCAATTGCGCGAGCGATACAAAGACGCTGCTGTTGACCGCCCGAGAGGCTAAGCGCCGAGCGCTTGAGATGGTCCTTCACTTCCTCCCACAGCGCAGCGGAACGGAGCGAAGTTTCCACGATCTCGTCAAGCTTGCTCTTGCTGCGGATGCCGTGCAGACGCGGGCCGTATGCCACGTTGTCGTAGATCGACTTAGGGAACGGATTTGGCTGCTGGAACACCATGCCGACCTTCTTGCGCAGTGTCTCCACATCGACTTCTTTGGAGTAGATATCCGCGCCGCCAATCGTGATTTTACCGTCAATGCGTGTGCCGGTAATCATGTCGTTCATCCGGTTCAGCGTACGCAGTAACGTCGACTTCCCGCAGCCGGAAGGCCCGATAAAAGCGGTGATCGCTTTCTCAGGGATATCCATCGTCACGTTCTTGAGCGCGTGAAAGTTTCCATAATGTAAATTGAGTTTGCTAATATCAATTAAGGTTTGCGTCGCTGTAGCTTGCATGCTGTACCCCTTTCATGTGGGTGGACTATTCATTTTATTATCAGTTCAATCGTGTCTCTGCTAGATTAGCGTTTAATTGTCATGTTTATATGATCGTTTTGTAAACTCTGTATTAAAATTGCGTTGGTGCTTGGTGCTCACGTTAGAGTAATGCGGAGGGATTCGAGTGATGAGAGTGATGAGAGCGGGAAATTGCCTGAGTCGACTGTTGAAAGCGGGAAAAGCCTCTCTCACTCGTGAAATCATCATCTATACTCGCTCGTTAGCGGGTTTTGCCTCTCTCAGGCGCGCTATGCGGGCAAATTCGCTAGATTCGACCGATGAGAGCGGGAAAAGCCTCTCTCATTCCTGAAATCATCGCCTAAACTCGCTCATTAGCGGGTTTTGCCTCTCTCGCTAACGCACACTTTTACTATCCTGCATGTCTAATGGTCTAAGAGCCGCAAAATCCGACTTTCACCTCTGAAATAACACCTTTCTCGTGCTGAGAGTCGAAATTTCTACTCTCAGCAGCAACTGCTTAACTCAAAGAGAACATATACGTTCTCTCAACTCCAAACTGAAGCATTTCTAGCGCTGAGAGAACATATGTGTTCTCTCAGCAGCACATCGACTGCGAAAATGACCGAAATCACCTCCGAGAGAACATATACGTTCTCTCGGCTTACAAATTAGTTAGATTTGGCTCTGAGAGCTCATATATGTGCTCTCAGCTCAATGTAGCAGTAAAGTGGTGAGTTCGAGGAACCGGTTGAGTTAGTTTGGTGACTCCATAAGCTTGGCAAGTTTGATGCTGGCATGAGAGCTAGCAATCGGGTTCGGGTTCTGGTTCGGGTTCTGGTTCGGGTTCGGGTTCGCGGGTGCGCTAAAAAAAGCGACCCACAAACCGGGTCGCTTCCTCACTTCAATGATCCTGCATATCCGCCATCAGCTGCTTCATCTGCTCGGTAACGCGCTGCGATTGCTGATACGCATCACTTGCGAGCTTGCCGATTTCGCCGGCGCTGCTGCTGTTGCCTGCAGCCGTGTGGAACAGCTGCTGGAACACATCCGCAGCTTCCTTCACATACGCTTGGCTCGCATCTGCTTCCGACTTGCCTTCGCTGACCAGATGCACCGTCTCCTTGACAGCTTCAAGAATCGCGCCGATGAGCAGGTTGATATCATCGGCAGATTGCTTCGTCTGCGTCGCAAGCTTGCGCACCTCGTCCGCAACGACAGCGAAGCCGCGGCCATGCTCGCCTGCGCGTGCTGCCTCAATCGTTGCGTTCACCGCGAGCAGGTTACACTGATTGGCGAGCTCGCGAATCAGCTTCGATACTTTGCCCACTGCCCCTGCCCGCTCCTGCAGCTCGCTGATCTGAACCTCCTGCACATTCGTTCGCTCCGACAAATTATGAAAGGCTGCCGACACCTTGTCCAGCTCGTTCTTCCCTTTGAGCGTCAAATCCAACATCGACTGCGACATCGACTCGCCAAGCTGCGAGGCTTCGTGCACCTGAACGACGGAGCGGTCGATCTCATGAATCATCGTTTCTGCACCGCGAATGGTCGCCACTTGCGATTGTACCGTCTTCTGCTGGATCAACCGGGACAGCTTAAGCAAATCCGACATCGTCAGAATGCCGACAAAACGATCATCCTCAGCAATGATTACGCAGTCATATACCGTCTTATCATCACGACCAAGGGCTAGATCGAGCAACTGCTGCGGCAAAATATGCTGGTTCACTGTGAGCGGCTGCTCATCCATGAGCTTCGAAATGGATTTGCCGTAATAAATTTCTCTGCCAAAACGATGTGTCTGAATAATAGTCAGCCTATTCTTCATCACAAGTCCTAGCGGTTTATGCGCTTCATCGCAAACAACGACACATTCGTTGTCTGGCGTCTGGGCGAATTGCTCAATTACTTCCTCACAAGTATGGCGAATACCGACAATCGGTACGCTACGAATGAAAGGTTTGAGCATTTCATAGCCAATTTCAGTTATTGCCGATATTGCTTCTGCATGATCTATGTTGTTAGTCATTGTTGTCTCTGCACTAGCTGTTGCTGCAGCATACGCTGCCGGGGTCACTTTCCAATCCTGCTCTGAATCTCGTTCTAGCAATAAGATAGACATTCGCTCTCTCCCTTCTGGGGCTATGTATCTACTTCATCACTATAGGTATAAAGCATTATCGTAATTGCGGATTAATGTTAATAGAATGTCAAAATCACTAAAAAAATGGCATAACAGATCGAAATCTGCAATGCCATTCACGGGTTTATTCAAAATATGCATTATTAACGCATTCTACGAGCATTCAGCCAAAGCGGAACGCGGAACACGAGATTGATCAGCAAAACGACGAATACGAGCACTGCTGCGGATTTCTCTGCAATGAGCTGCGCGTCCGGAACAATCGCTTCCGACTGCACATACCACAAGTGAACTGCAAGCGTCGCGCCTGGCGAGAACGGATTCAAATCCCACATAACACCGGACGATGATACGCCTGCTGTCAGAATAATAACGGCGCTCTCTCCGAACGCACGGCCCGCTGTCAAGCAGATCCCTGTAATAATCCCGTTCAGCGCAACCGGAATCATCACGCGGCGGATCGTCTGCAGATGTGTTGCACCAAGCCCGAATGACGCCTGCTTCATCTCCTGCGGAACCGCACGGATAGCTTCCTCCGTAACGCGTGTCAACACAGGCAAATTCAAGAACGCTAAGCTTACCGCACCACCGATAATCGTCAGACCGACATCGAACTGCTCGACGAACAACGCGATACCAAACAAGCCGAAAATAATCGAAGGTACCGATGCGAGTCCTTCCACGCAAATCCGGATAAACGCGATAAATTTGTTCGCAGGTGCGAACTCCGCCAAGTAGATCCCTGCTGCCATGCCAAGCGGAATTGAAATTACGAGCGAGATAAACAGCACATAGAACGAGTTGAATAGGACCGGACCCACGCCTCCACCTTCGTCAATCTCGCTAGGCAGCCCAACGAGAAAGCCAAAGTCCAGCTTCGGAAGCCCTTTTTGCAAGATAAGGAACAAGAGACTGCAAATAAAGACAATCGTGCATATGCCGACAAGCCACACGACACCGGTAAATAAGCGATTGTTCAAGTGACTCATACCTCTGCGCGAAGAGAAAGGGTTCCCCTGCGCCGGCAAAGTCGTAGATTTAGAAGGGCTCGTGTTCGTGCTCATAGTTTCACTCCTTTACCTTGAATCATGCGAACAACCACAATCATAATGAGTGAGATTACGAGCAGAATAAAGCCCATCATATATAGCGCGTAGTTCCAAGTGGAATCAAACGGGACATTCGCGATTTGCATGACGATGTTGCTTGTCAGAACAGATGTTGGTTTGAATAATGCATTCGCCAGCTGTGGCGTATTGCCGATAACCATGACGACCGCCATCGTTTCACCGATCGCACGGGCCATGCCAAGAATGACCGCATACATAATGCCGCTCTTTGCAGCGGGAATAACAACTCGAGTAATCGTTTGGAACCTTGTTGAACCAAGTGCATACGAAGCATCGCGGAACTTCTTAGGTACAGCGACGATAGAATCATCAATAATCCGGCTGATCGTAGGCAGCACCATGATCGTGAGGACGATCGCTGCAGCTAGAATACCATCACCCATATTCGTGCCTGTTAATGAACGAAGCATTGGAATGAGCACCGTCATGCCAAGGAAACCGTAAACGACGGAAGGAATGCCGACAAGCAGGTCTAGGACCGGACGCAGCGCTGTTTTCAGCCAGTTCGGTGTCATTTCGGCTAGGAAAACCGCAATGATAACGGAGAGCGGCACGGAAATCAACATCGTCAATAAAGTTAACGCAAACGTACCAAAAATAAATATGAACGCACCATATTGATCATTCTCAGGTACCCATTCCGTACTGAAGAAGAAGTCCTTCACCGAAACCGTTTCAAAGGTAAGCACCCCTGTGCGGCCCATCAGGAACAAGATCGAGAACAGGATGATACATACAAATACGGCGCTGGCGATGCAGATGATCTTAAACGTACGATTATACAGAGATAGCCTTGCCTTACGGCCGAATTTCTTGCCTGATGAAGCTTTGAGACTGCTCCCCAGTTCATCCGCCTTCAATACCTTGCCCGAGGTGGGAACTTCCATCATGCTCATGGCGCTATAACTCCTCTCGATTATCCAAGCGTAAACGGCTTTCGCCAAAGAAAAGCCAGCTTCGCAAGTATCAACTGCAGAAGCTGGCTCATTCGTCCCTCAATTACTTCTTCATTGCGGAGAGCGGGATGAATTTAAGCTTTTTCAGAGAGCCGTTTTGGAACTTCGCGCTTTGGATGTACTCGATGAATGCTTTTACAGCGCCAGTAGGTTGGCCTTTTGTCATGTAGTAACCGTAGCCCCAAACTTTGTACGAGCCGTTGATTACGTTAGCTGCTGTAGGTGCAACATTGTTGATTTTGAGAGCTGTCATTTTGCTTGTTACATATACAAGGTCGATGTAACCGATAGCGTTAGGCGTAGTCTCGATCGCAGTCTTCATGTCGCCGCTCGATTTAACCTCTTTGTAGTTGTCGCCTTTAGTCATGAAATCAGTGCCATTCAGCGCTTTTACTTGGAAGTTAACGCGTGTACCGGAACCGAAAGCACGGTTGATGACGATGATATCCGCATCTTTACCGCCAACTTCTTTCCAGTTCGAAATTTTGCCGGAGAAGATACCTTGCAATTGAGCTGTTGTCAGGCCGCTAACACCAACGTTGCTGTTCGTGATTGCTGCGAAAGGCGTAACCGCTACTTTGTTAGCTACAAGACCTGTGAAAGCTTTGAAGCCTGGTACGTCAAGCGATGCATCCCAGTCGCATGCGCCGATGTCCGCGATGCCTTTACGGACAGATTGTGGACCTGTTACGGAACCTGCTGCCGATGCCGAGATTTTCACTTTCGGGTTCAGCTTCTGGAATTCATTCTTCGCTTGCAGCGTCAGTGGAAGAAGCGCCGAAGAACCATTGATAACGATACGTCCGCTCAGCTTGCTCGAAGCGCTGGCAACCGAAGTGAGGGAACCGAATGCAACTGTGAGTGCGATTGCAGCAAATGCAAAGCCTTTAAACCATTTTGTTTTCATAAAATGTAAAATCTCCTCTCAATTTTGGACAAAGGTTATATTATTTCGTTACTTTAGTGAATGTGCTGCCGTTTGCAACATTAACGATGCCGTCAACTACAATGGCAAGCGGTGTGCCTGGTGCTGCAAGAACTTCAGTTGCATCCGCATCTACCGTACGAACCGTTTCTTTGCCGCCTGTCGCTAGGTTTACTTTAACAAGGGTTGTTGCCGTGCCGGAATCAACGAGCGCATACACAGTGTCGCCAGCAATTGTAGCTGCGAACACGTCTTGGTCGCCAATCAGCGTAACTGTCGATTTGTCAGGAGCTACTTGAATTAGCGAAGAATTCTTGCCGTCTACAGAGCTGATGTAAACGCCTTTCGTACCGTCTGTCGACGAGCCGATGAATACTTTGTCATCTGTTTGCGAAGTAACTTGAACAGGCTTACCGTCTGTTACCGTAGCGTCAAAGCTGAATACTTGTGGCTCAGTGCCTTTGGTGTCGATTGCAACGTCGTCAGCGTCAACTGGCTTAGTCGCATCTGCCGTTACTGTACCTGGCTTCGTAACTACGTAGAAGAATTTCTTGCCATCAGCCGATACGCTCAGGGAAGATTTGTAATCTACTTTGTCGTCGAGCACTTTCGAAACTGCGCCGTCAGCGAGGTTCATCTTCGCGATGACAGTGCCTTTGTCGCCTTGCAAGAAGTAGATCGCGCTGCTGTCAGCAGACCATACGAGCTCTGGCTTGATCGTGTTGTCAGTCGAAACTTGCTTCGCAGCAAAGTTCGGGCTCTTGAGGTCGATAACGCTCACAATGCCATCTTCATTCGTGTAGGCTGCAAGAGCACCGTTCGGGGAAACAGTCAGATCAGAAGCTGATTCGGAGCTAAGAACCAAAGTAGCTGCGCCTGTTTGAGCGTCTACGATGTAGTCGTTACGGCCAGTTTCTGTCAGCTCCGAAACAAGCAGGTGGCTTGCATCAACCCAGTTAGCTGTGTCTGCGTGCACTTTATGTGTCGCGTCAATCGACAGCGTGCCAGATGCGTCAACGTTTCCTTCCAGACCAAACGCGCTCAGGAAATCTTCGGACGAGATATAGTAACTTCCGCTTACGTTTTGCACGGCTTGCGCCAGCGTTACTGCTTCGCCGTCAACAAGAGCTTCGTTCGAGTTTGAGTGAAGCTCAATTGCATGACCTTGGAAGTAAGCCGTTACGCCAGCCTTCACGTTGACAACGAACAATGCGCCTACCGCTGTTCCCAGGTCACGAAGCGATACGAGCGAGTCGACTCCAGCTCCAACAGTGCGAACTTGAACTGCCGAATCGTTTACGAGCACATTCAGTGTAGCTGTAGCCGAAGTAACTTGATTCGCTGTCGCTGCTGAAACAACCCCAGTTGCTGTAGTGCTCAGCGCTGCTGCCAGTGCAGAAATCATAAGCGTTTTTTTCATAGACATTTGGCTCGAACTCACCCTTCTGGTATGGTTTCTTTTTTCCTCTAGCAACTATGTACAAGATTGATTATATTTACCTAATGTTAAGAGGTCGTTAATCTAGGTCTACGGTATTGTAAAGTAAGAGTTAATCTATTGTGGAGGTATTGTAAATGAGTGTCGTTGTACCTGAGAACTTATTCAAAGCGCTCAAAAAAGCCGCTTCTATCGCCAATAAACGACACTAGAGCAGCTCTGTTACGTTCGTATTAGTAATGGACATTATTTCTTCATCTCAAATTCATTTACATTTAAGAATTGCGATGTACGATGCTATCGACACTCATTATAGTTAAGAAGGTTGATAATTCATGGTTGCATCCCATTCACTGTTTCATACCTTCCCGCTCATTCAAACGAAACGTTTGCTCCTACGGCAGATTCATGCGGCAGATGCGACCGACGTCTTCGAATTCTATTCCGATCCGCGCGTTATGCAGCATCAGGATTGGTCAGGTCCGCAGACGGTTGAAGCAATGGAGTCGTTAATCGAATCACGGAATCAAGCTTACACAGATCGAAGGCTGTTCGTTTGGGGCATTTCCCAGCGTGAAGATGACCGCGTCATCGGGTCCGTCATCCTTATGCCGACCAGAGGAACATTCGATGAGGTTCCGCAATTTCCGCTGTCGCTTGGTTATGATCTGCATCCGGATTATTGGAACAGAGGCATCGCCTCTGAGGCGCTGGACGGCGTTCTCGACTTCAGCCGCAATTCCATTGGGTTTCATCGCATTCAAGCGGAGGTGCTGCCGGAGAATAAAGCGTCGCTTCGCGTACTCCACAAGCTCGGATTTCATGAAGAAGGCGTGCTGAAGCACTATCTGATGCACGAAGTAACGCACAAGTTTCTGGATGTCATGATGCTCGCGTTATTGCTTAATTCGTAACAATAAAGAAGCCTGCCGCCTAAGCAAATCTGCTTAGAACGACAGGCTTTTCATTTTTAGTGAGATGGACCGTATTCGCTGTTCTCTGCAATCGCGTCGAGCTTCTCGCGTCCCATGAAGAACGCGAAGGCAAGCGCTAGTACAGAAGGAATGATCGCCCACAGGAAGGTGTAGGTGATAGAGGAGGACAAAGCCCCGACGATCTTATCCAACACTTCCGTTGGAATGAGCTTGCGTGACTCCGGCGTCAGAATCGCGCGCGGATCGCTAAGATCCAGATTGGCAGGCACTTGGCCGCCACTGGAACCTGCAAACGCATCTTTGAGCTTGCCGGTCATAACGTGGCTCTGAACGATACCAAACACCGTTATACCAATCGTCATACCGAGCGAACGCAGGAAGTTCAGCGTCGCGCTCGCTGCGCCCCGTTCTCTAGGAGAGAACGAATAAATCGCAGCGTTGCTGAGCACCGAGAACGAAGCGCCGATGCCGAGTCCAACAAGAATCATGAAGATCGTTACCGTGAAACGAGTGGAATCGACATCGAGTGTTGTAAGCAGAACATTGCCGAGTACCAGGATTGCAAGCGTCGGCCACATAAGCGTGCGGAACGATAATTTGGTCATCAGGAAACCGCCGCCAGAAGCCGTAACAACGGAAGCTAGCATCATTGGCAGAAGCACGAGACCCGCGTTTGTCGCCTTGCCCCCAAGCACCCCTTGAACAAAAATCGGAATGTAAACGGACGCCGTAATAAACGCAGCGCCGCTGAACATCGCCATCGCGTTGCTGGTCCAGTACAGCCGTTTGCGGAACATATTAAAGCTAATAATAGGCTCAGCTACTTTGCGCTCGATAAAGATAAACGCGATGAGCATGACCACGAAGCCAGCGAACAAGCCGAGAATACGCGCAGAATCCCAAGCATAATTCGGTTTGCCGCCAAGTTCGAGCGCGAACATGAGGCAGACGATGCCGGCTACCAGGGTAAAGGCGCCGCCCCAGTCGATTTTCTGCTTGGAATGCTCCACCGACTCCTTATAGAAGAAGGCAATCATAACGAAGGCGATCAGACCAAGCGGCAGGTTGATGTAGAAAATCCATTCCCACTGGATGTAATCCGTAATGTACGCGCCAAGCAGCGGGCCAAATATACTTGACATGCCGAATACGGCACCGAACAGTCCGCCGAGCTTGCCGCGGCTCTCAAGCGGCACGGCATCGAACATAATCGTGAAAGCAATCGGCACGAGAGCGCCGCCGCCGATGCCTTGAATGGCGCGGTAAATACTAAGCTCAATAATCGAATGTGCCGTTCCGCATAGAATAGAGCCCAACATAAACGTTATAATCCCGAATATAAAAAACCGTTTCCGTCCGTACATATCGGACAGCTTGCCGAAGATTGGCATACCTGCCATCTCCGCTACCATGTAGGCGGATGTCACCCACACGAATTTGTCCATACCTCCGAGATCATGGACGATTGTTCCCATTGCTGTCGCGACAATCGTGTTGTCCATGGATGCCATTAGAATACCTAACAGCAAGCCGGCAACTACGATCCCGACATTATTACGCTTTGCCATCATGATGTGATGCTCCCCTCCAGTTCAGTTCATTATCATTGTGTTGTTACCTGCCATTCATTACTGACCATCAAT
Source organism: Paenibacillus sp. J31R98 (assembly GCF_056269245.1). Lineage (NCBI taxonomy): Bacteria > Bacillati > Bacillota > Bacilli > Caryophanales > Paenibacillaceae > Paenibacillus > Paenibacillus sp. J31R98. The sequence goes on along the minus strand of NZ_JBWDNO010000001.1, from coordinate 130,419 downwards.
CAATCGTTGGCACCGATTGATCCCATACCTGTTCCCCATCTTGAATCTCAGTGAAGTTCCCTTCTTTGATCTCCCGAATAAAATTCTGAAGCCACGAAAACTCCGATTCCAGCTGATGCAGAATGAACTGCTGCTCCACGATGTAGATTCGCGCAAGCCCCTTGCTTAGGATTAGCTCCATACTGGCACGCCGCTCCACAATTTCTTTCTCGATGTAGCCGACACGCTGTCCAAGCAGGTCGATCGTCTCCTGAGGCGCAATGTGACCGATGAGCGACAGAGCTGCCGGGAAATGCGGGTACTCCTTCACCGGCGAATAGATCAGCTCCCTGATCCATTCATGAAATCCTGCTCGGCCTGCATCCGTCGGCGCATAGATCGTACGCTCAGGATGCTTCCCCTCCCGCTCCGTCTGCAGCGAAACAATCCACTTCTGCTTCAGCAGCGATTCCACGACGGAATAGAGCGAGCCGTTGTTCAGCTTGATCACATCCGGAATGCCGCGCTGCTTCATCGTTGCGGAAATTTCATACGGATGCATCGGTTGCTCAATGAGCAATGACAAGACAGCCAGTGCCAGCATGTTGTTCACTTTCCGTTTGAGCATCACTCATGCACTCCTTCGAAACGCAGTAAAATCGTATAGTCTATTTCGACTATACGATTTCGAATGATTAAAGTCAACGGTCCCGGGACTGATTTCTTGGGAGCAGGTCTGAGAGATTGAAATTTGAACTCTCAGCTTTGCCATGCTGCCCATATTGACTGCCTCACAGTTTGAGAGTCAAATTTCCGAACTCTCGGAGCAACATTCAGCCAATTTTCTTGCTGATAGTTCATTTCTCGCACTCTCAGCTTTGCCATGCTGCCTATATCGACTGCCAACCAGTCTGAGAGTCAAATTTTCGAACTCTCGGAGCAACTTTCGGCCGGTTTTCTGGCTGAGAGTTCATTTTTTGCACTCTCAGCTTTGCCGTGCTGCCGGTATCGGCTGTCTCACAGTCTGAGAGTGAAAAGTATCAAAAAAGAAACCCACCGTCTTGAACGTGGGTTTCTCTCTTTTATATAAACATCGGCCATTCTACACTCGGCCTCTATTGTGCATTGTGCAGCAACAGGACGGCTACCTCAGCGTCCTGCACGCTCGAATAATTAGTGCGATCGCCTGCTCACGCGTTACTTTGCCCAGGGGATCGATCTTGCCTCCGCCGATGCCTTTCATAATGCCTTTGCTATTCATGAAACCAACTGCATCTTGAGCCCAAGCGGCAATTTGTTTGGCATCCGTGAATGAAGCAAGATTATCTACATGCACGAATGCCGGATTGGCCGCTTGCGCTGCTCGGTACAGCATCACGCAGATTTCCTGGCGCGTAATCGTTGCCTTCGGAGAGAACGTCGTTGCCGTTGTTCCCTTTACAATGCCAAGCTGACTCGCTTCCAGTACAAACATATCCGTCGTATCTGTGAACGGATTAGATGATATTGGTTTCGGGGGGTTTCCGGTAATGGCTTCATACAAACGGACTGCGATTCCAGCAAATTCCTCTCTTGTAATCGCATTCTGATAGTTGCCAAGTATGATATCGGTTGTTAGATTCTGCTTGATAGCATCAATCAGATCAGGCTTCGCCCACTCACTCGCACCTGCAACCAGCGCAGCGAGCTGTTCATCAGTGAGCGTTGGCTCCCCAGTACCTGTACCTGCTCCCGTTCCGCCTGAATTGCCGCCGATAATTTCGCCCAAATCCGGAAGCTTAATCCCCGGAGCTACACTTATCTCGTCAATGTCCGAAATGATAGCTGTAATCGTTCTCTTCTTCGTTTGCACAAGTCGCGGCACTTCGCCAGGCACCAAATACTCAGGCAGCGTCTCCTGGTCGATAACCATCAATACCGAATACACATAGAACGTCTCGGGACTCGTTACGGGATCGGTGAAACGAAGTGGTCCCATATGCTCCATCGTATCTTTGACATAGAAGACTTTATCGCCGTCCTTGCCGCCTGTTCGCTTGATCTGATAATACGATTCCATATTTGAGTTATCATTCCAAGCAAGCGTCATGGAACCGCCTTTATTCTCAGTAATCGTGAGATCGTCAAGCTGAACGGGCTGCTTCACGGGAAAAGGGCCTATATTAATCGAAGGATGGCTATTGGAGCCAATCATAGGCGAGTACTCGGAATCCAGCCTCAGCAGCACGCTCTTAATTGATGGATCCAGCGGCAAGCTGAATGAACCGCCGTAGCCCGGACCCCACACATCAAGCTCTTGTGTAGGATACCAATTAAGACCATTGTCGGGAGAGTAATTAATATTCGTGCTTTCCGCCTCTGTCCCAATCGCCGCATCATCTGAGATGCTGTAATCGGTCTTCATGCCGCCGATCAAGTAGGGTATGTCATGCGTGTACAACTGAAACTTGGAAATGTGTACCTCCGCATGCGCCCTCGGAAGCGGCATCGCGATCATCATGAGCAGCATCGCACATGCGAGCAGCAGCATTTTCCCAGTACGGCTATGTTTCAGACTTACCACCCTAATACCTCCTCCACACAAGAGATCAACAGCTAACTTCTATTGTACATAGAGTCATCAACTGTTGGATATTATGCGAAAGTTGTATAAAGGGAGTAGTGGCTTATAGCAAACGAGAATCTCATTTTGACTATGATTAGGTCAGCTTATAGAACGTCGCAGCGTTCCCGCCGTAAATCGCCTCAAGCTCCTCCGATTCGAGAGAAGGTGGCAGTGCTGAAGAAAGCACATCACACACATCGCTATAGCTGCCAGCGAGCAAGCATACCGGCCAGTCACTGCCGAACAGAACGCGCTTCGTGCCGAATACGTCGACGATATGCCTCACATACGCGGCGAATTGCTCCGGCTTCCACTCCTGATGGTTGGCCTCCGTAATCATGCCGGATAGCTTGCAATACACACCTGGGAACGACTCCGCGATCTCCTTCATCTGACTCGCCCAAGGCTCAATAACTCCCTCGCCAATCCGAGGCTTCGCGATGTGGTCAATAACGGCATGCAATCCAGGCACTTGCTTCAACAGCTCAATTGCAGCAGGAAGCTGATGCGATACAAGCAGCAGATCGACAGGCAGTTGAAGCTCCGCCAGCTCTTGAAGCGCCTCCACGTATTGCGGCTGCAGCACCTCACTCGCATCCTCCATCTCTTGAATCATGACGCGGATACCGACAAACTTCGGATGAGAGGAGAATGCCTCCAGCGCCTGACGCCACTTCGGATCGGCAAAATCTAGCCAGCCCACTACGCCTGCAACCGACTCCGATTGTTCGGCAAGCTGCAGCATATATTCCGTCTCTGCATGGGTAGCCGCCGCCTGTACAATAATCGTACGGGACACACCTGCGCGTTCAAGCTCCGGCTCAAGGTCGCCAGGTCCATAATCGCGGTAGAGAACCGGCCCCGCTTCCGGCGTCAGCCAGCCGTAATCGCCACGATCCAGCTTCCAATAATGCTGATGCGCATCTATTCTGATCATATCTCATACACCTCTTAATCATATTTTGATGATCGTATAGCCATTCATCTGTTATAATAGGTACAATCTGTAAGCGCTTGCTATTTATTCATTCCCTATCTTAAGGAGGATACTGATGCAACTAAATCTGATGACATTCAATTTGCGTGTTCATGTTCTGGAGGATGGCGACAATGCATGGCCGAACCGGATAGCAGAGGTTGCTGCAGCAATCAAACAAGCACAAGCAGACATCGTTTGCACCCAGGAAGGATTGCCTTCCATGCTGCAAGATCTGCAAGCGCTGTTACCCGATTATCAATCCATTGGAGCAAGCCGAAGCAGCGGTACGCCAGACGAATGCTGCGCGATCTTCTATAAACAGGATGTCGTTACGCTTAAGGAGTACGAACACTTCGGCTTATCGGAGCATCCGGAAGAGCTTGGCTATAAGAGCTGGAACACCGCCTGTCCTCGCATGTGCACATGGGCCAGATTCGCCGGTCGTGAAGGCAAGGAATGGATTGTCTATAATACCCATCTCGATCATGTCAGCGAAGAGGCGCGACAAAATGGCATACAGCTCATCCTCTCCAGAATGAACAACTCAAACAGCCTAGTTCCATCTATGCTAGCAGGTGACTTCAATTGCGAACCGACAAGCAGGGCTATCGAACTCATTCATGAAGCTGGCCTCATCTCCGCCTTCTCGGTCTTGGAAGAACCGCTGAGCCGTACCTTTCACAGCTTTCAAGGCGGCGATACGGGGAGCCCGATCGATTATATTTACGTATCGAAGGATGCACGAATTTCTTCAACGACCATCGACCGCGGCCTTTATAACGGACGCTATCCTTCTGACCACTATCCGATCACCACAACCATAAACCTAGATTAACTGTCTATAAAAAAGGAGTGCCTCGGCACTCCTTTTTACAATTTCTATCCTTGATCCGGCACGAAACGGTTCGTCAATGCGCCAAGCTTCTCGATCTCGATCGTAACGACATCGCCAGGCTTTAAGTACACTTGCTGCTCCGGCGGCAAGCCAAGCACAACCCCTTCAGGCGTTCCCGTCAAGATCACGTCGCCAGGCACAAGCGTCATATGCTGCGACACATAGCTCACAATCTCATCACATTGGAAAATCATATCCGATGTATTCGACGATTGGCGTACCTCGCCGTTCACGGTCGATTTGATCCACAGGTCGTTCGGATTGCCGACTTCATCTGCAGTTACCAAGTAAGGTCCGAGCGGGCTGAAATCGTCGCAGGACTTGCCAAGCAGCCATTGTTGCGTACGAAGCTGCAGGTCGCGTGCAGACAAGTCGTTGACAGCACAGTAGCCGAATACGTGGCTGAGCGCGTCTTCTTTGGACACATATTTGGTGTTCTTGCCGATAACGATAACAAGCTCAGCTTCATAGTCCAACTTCTCCGTCACTTTCGGAACAGCGATGTCCTTCAGGTGACCTGTCAGCGTGTTGTTGAATTTATTGAACAGAATCGGGTAATCCGGAATCGGTGCGTTCGTCTCTTCCGCGTGTTTGCGGTAGTTAAGACCAACGCAGATGATCTTGTTCGGATGCGTGACGCACGGCCCCCATTCAATGTCGATTTCCTTGCGAGCATAAGCTTCGCCGCCAGTCACAGTCAGCGCGCTTACATAGCTGCGAAGCGCAGCAAGCACCGATTCTCCGCCTTCGATAACAGCTGTAACCGTAGTTGGCACCTCTTGCTCAGCCTTTACAACCTGAAGCGCTGCTTCAATATCAATAATGATGCCTTCTGCGACAGCAACGCCAAGCGCGCCGCGTCCTTGTTTCGAAATCGTAACCAGTTTCATAAAAGTTAAATGCCTCCATTCAAAATAATAATCATGCTGCTATGAACTCAATTCTGAATTACGCGTTCTTGCCGAATACGACGCCGCCGTCGACGTAGAACGGCGAACCCATCACGAAGGACGACTCATCCGATGCGAGGAATAGAGCTGCTTTCGCCACATCCTCTGGGTAACCAAGCTCTTCGCTCAGCTGGCGCTTCTTGAGGCCTTTGATTGCTTCCTCAGGATCGGCATACGACGTTTTCAAATAATTCTCTACAAAAGGAGTCATAATCGTGCCTGGCAGCAGCGCATTCACACGAATGTTATATTGCGCGTAGTCGACTTGCATCGATTTGGTCAGCGCAAGCACAGCGCCCTTCGTTGCTGCGTAGGATGCGCGGCGAGCTAGACCGATCTCCGCGATGCAAGAGGACATATTGATGATTGAGCCGCTGCGGCGTTCGATCATATGCGGAATAACATATTTGCTCGGCAAGAAGACGCCGCGGATGTTCACATTGATGACGCGATCCCAAACTTCCGGCTCGATCTCGTGGAGAACACCGACACCGCTGATGCCGGCATTGTTGAACAGCACGTCAATGACGCCGTAGTGCGCGATAATTTGATCGACCATCGCGGATACTTCTTCCGGCTTCGTAACGTCAGCGCGAATGAAGATGGCCTCTCCGCCTGCCGCTTCGATCTCTTTCACCGTTTCTTGACCGTTCTGCTCGGACAAGTCATTAATAATCAGCTTCGCTCCTTCGCTTGCGAACAACAGCGCCGTCGCCTTGCCGATACCTGAACCCGAGCCTGTAATGAGAATGACCTTTTTTTGCAACCGCATGCAGCACATCTCCCTTATCGTAAGTTTTACACGGATAACCGTCTTGCTAGATCGAGCATCTCTGCTCTTGCCTGATCAGACTTCACAGCCCATTGATGCAGCAGCATCGAACAGCTGACCGCTGCTTGCTCACCGCTGCTTACACGGATTGGAGCCGCTACGCATCGGAAGCCCATGACAGACTCCTGATCGTCCAGCGCGAAGCCATGCGTACGGATCGCTTCCAGCTGCTTGAACAGCGCGCTTCGGGTGCTAATCGTATACGGCGTAAGCTGTGCAAGCTGCTCCTCCGGGAATAACCGAAGCAGCTCTTCCTCACTCAGCTGGGCGAGCATTGCTTTGCCTAATGCTGTTGCATGCACCGGCAGCCGCATTCCTGGCTCGGATTGCAGCCGAACCGGTGATACCGCTTCAAGCTTCCCTAAGTAGAGCACTTGATCGCCCGCACGCTTCGCCAGCTGAATCGTCTCCTGCAGCCGATCTCTCGCCCCGGACGCTTCCTCCTGAAACGAGTGATGCAGATCATACTGCTTCAAGTACGACGACCCATACTCGGCAAAAGCATGCCCAAGCGAGTACGTATCGCCCCCGCTCCCGCTGCGCCGCACCCAACCGAGCTTCTCCATCGTGTTCAGTAGAGAGAACATTGAGCTCTTGTTAATGTCCAGCTGCCGCGACAGGTCAATCAGCTTATGCTTGGCCGGCTCCTTCGCGAGTACAGCCAGTACTTTGTCTGCCTTCTCAAGCGCAGGCACCCAATATTTGCGTTCCTCTGCCACAGCTCCACCATCGCCTTGTCCATATCCGTGTGGTTTAATATACAAAACCAACTTCTATATAGTAAACTAATCTATCTCCACTATAGCTCGCGCCACAAGTATTTTCAATATAAAAAAACACGGCAGCAGCTCTTCATGCAGGAGCTAGTGCCGTGCTTGGATTTACTTCATGATTCTGGCTCGGAAAGTGACGTATTCCGTGTTTTTAGGGAGCTGGATGGAGAGCGTTACCTTCTCCGCCTTCGCGAGCTTCTTCGTAATGGATGGAACGGAGAGCTTCATCCACTTCCGATCATGGTTAACCGCTGACAGCTGCAGCTCGGTTTGACCCGCCTCGATAACTTGCCCGGATAGATTTTGCAGCTCGAGCTGGTAGGTATCTGTTCCTGCCGATTGTGCGTCCTGACCGAGAGCGAGCGGGTAGAGCGGATCGGGATGTACCGTTGTTTCGGTTGGGAAAGGATCGGTCACCGTCTGATCGGCGTCATCCAGAGGGCTGAAAAATGTTTTGTCCTCAATAATAAACTTCTTCTGATTCAACTGATTCAGCATGACGGACCACTGATAATATTTGAGCCCATTCAATATAGGCGTCGCTGGCGCGAACATGCGTCCATCTACAAGCTCAGGCGCAACTCCAATCGAGAAACCCAAGTCTCCTTCAAAGACGGCAGAATCCTGACCTGCACGAATATTGCCTACCGATTCTCCATGCGAAAATATAATGACGCTTTTGCTCGCAGTACGATACGCCGGCACCGCCCCGATTGCCATCGCGAATCCCCATACCGGCACCATCAGCTTGCCCGACTTGAGGAAAGGTGCCTGCTTCCCCGGAAACAGGACATAGTTGCCTTTCATGATCAGCGGCATGACTTGCTTACCAGCGCTTGCCGTCGCCTGCACGGCTGGCGAAGCGGTCGCGTTTGGCTCAGCAGCGGCGGCAGCAGCAAAGCCCAGCAGCGAAAGTATGATCGAACCAATTCCCAATTTATGACGAAGACGCATCTGTCTCTGAACTCCTTTCAACTTCCAATAATATCATTTCAATAGACGTTTGATGCGTGATAAGAGTTGCGCCTCTGCTGCCTCTCAGCAATAATAAATGGTAGAAGACCGAAAGGAAGTGGCTTAGCGGATGGACGCACCTGGCACGCCTGTCATTAACAGCATCGGCGATATTCGCGTTCAAGCAGGCGGTCATATTCTTGGGCCGCGCGCGATCGAAGATTATGAGCTCGTCTATTTTCCGGATGGGACCGACACCGTCTATGAGGTTGAAGAGCTGTCCTTCCCGCTCGACATCCCCTGTTTCGTGCTGACTCAGCCAGGCGTTTCGCACCGCTATCTGTTCGACCGCGAACGTAATGTCCGGCATCTGTTCGTCCACTTCGATTACGAGTTGCTGCGTGCGAAGGATCCCAGATTCACCTCCATGCTGCAGCAGGTGCACGTCGTTCCAGCCCACCACAGCTCGCTCATCGCCGCCATCATGCAGCAAATCGTCGTCGTTGCCAATCATCAATCGCATCATTGGAAGCGCCGGCTCACCGCTCTCTTCGATGCCGCTCTGGAGGAATTGGCCGCCTTCGCTGACAAAACGCCAGAGTTTGCAGCCAGCAGCTACCCCGTGCAGATCGCCCGAAGCATCGCGTTCATGGACGCTCATTTGACAGAACCGATTACCATCGAGACCATTGCGCAGCAGTCCGGTTGGTCGCATGAGCATTTTACACGCATGTTCGTGGCAGCTGTCGGAATGACGCCGAAGCGGATGCTGCTGGAGCGACGACTTCACTATGCGGAGGAATTGATGATGCGGGGCCAAGGCACGGTGAAGCAAATCTCATATCTGGCCGGCTTCGGGGACGAGCATCATTTCTCAAAAATGTATAAGCGCATTCGCGGCATTACGGCGACGGAGTATATCGAGAGGAGCAAATCCCCGATCTTTAGGCATGCGGCAATTGAGGATAATCGTGACCCTGCTTTCGTCAACCGGCATATTGTCGTTAATCCAGATATCAAATAAACACATCGTTTATTCTCTTCCTTCCATTGAAAACGCTGCCTCTTCTGCTGCACAATAGAAGCATAATTCACGTTTACTGGAGGAATTCATAACGATGGGAACTTACTATACGCCTAAGTCTCGCGAACGGGAAGACCGTTATTTGGTAAGCACGGACCAGTATACCCATTATCACCGCAATGGTTATCTGGTTGCCAGAGGCCTCGTGTCAAATGAAGACATCAACGAGCTCTACCAGCTTGCCGAAGATACTCGCCTGAAGACCAAACCGAATGAAGATCGCAACAATGCCGGCGATCCGCTTAATGAAGAATTTAAGCAGCAGACGCGTATCCATATGCTGTCCCGGCTTGAACCAGCTGCAGAGCGTGGGCTGCTCAATCCTCGCATCGTCGATGTTATCGAAGCGTTGATTGGACCGGATGTTTATGCGGTGCAGTCGATGATGTTCCTGAACCCGCCAGGCCGCGGAGGTCAAGGCTGGCATCAGGATGCCTGCTATATCCGGACGCATCCCGATACGCTGATTGGCGCATGGATTGCGCTTGAAGAGGTCGATGAAGAGAACGGCTGCCTATGGGTTGTGCCGGGCTCCAATCATGAGCCGATCTATCCGCCGGACGGCATCGGAGGCGGCAATGTGCACGCGGTTGATGCGTTCTCCGACCTGCATGCCGTGCAGCATGTAAGCCATCTTGACGACGAGGTCAACACGCTATCCCACGTCGTTGCGAAGTACCCGCCGCCGATCTCGGTGCCGATGCAGCCGGGCGACGTTCTCTTCTTCCACTCGCATCTGTTCCACAGATCCTATCCGAATCAGACGGTCGATCGCTTCCGCCGCTCTTACGTGCTGCACTATTGCAATGCACGTTCGTGGGTGCCTTGGGATCATGATCACTTCGACGGCGATTCCGGCAACTATCGGCAAATTCTTGCCCGTGGCCGCACGCATCTGCCTTATGCCGAGCCGAAGTTCGGCACTGAAGTGTATCTCTACGACGGAGACGATTCCGATGGAGAGAACGTGGCCATGATGGGCATGGACGGCATGATGATGCCGGTTGTGCAAAAGAAATAAGAAGAAGCCGAATGCGGATTAATGCCGCATTCGGCTTCTTTTTGCTTCGTTTGCGTTATTACATCAACTGGACAATTTGGCTTCGCTTCCTGTCACCACTAGTTCTCTTCTTGCTCATTCAACTCGCCCGCGCAATCCGAGCAGATGAGCGCACCGTTCTCCGCGATCACTCCGTTTAGGAACCCGTCTTCGCAATACACTGATTTGTTGCACAGCCCGCACTCACCGACTAGCTCTCTCACGCGCACGCTCGCCTCCTCGTATATGTAAAGGAATATCGCGACTGCTTCCCGAATTGTAATTGTATGCAAAGGGGGCTTACGCTTATGGATACCTTTTTCTCGCCTCATACAGGGGATTCATTTATCGCTTACGCGGCTCCACACCTGATCATGATCGCTATATTGCTCGGGCTTGCCGTGTTGTTGTATCTATTCCGTGATGCCATTCGTGAACGCGCAAGGCTTCGTGTGATTATTCTCGCATTGTTGCTCCTCGGACTCGCCATTCCCGAGGCAGGTCTCTACTATTGGTATGCCGCCGAGGATCTGTGGAATGCAAGGAATACGCTCCCGCTCGAGCTGTGCAGCATCTCGCAGATGCTTGCGATCCTCTTGCTAGTCACACGCAGCAGGTTGCTTTACCAAATCGTCTTTTTTGCAGGGATCGGGGGAGCATTGCAGGCCATTTTCACCCCCGATCTCGACTATCCGTATCCGCATTTTCGCTTCTTCCACTTCTTCATCGTGCATGTCGCGATCATTCTGACACCGCTCTATTTCACATGGGTCGAGCGCTATCGTCCAACTTGGAAGTCGATCGGGATCACGATGATCTTCCTCAACATTCTCGTCATCGTTGTCGGCGGAATCGACTACTGGCTCGACGCCAACTATATGTTCCTCCGTCACAAGCCAGCGGGCGCTTCGCTTCTCTCGCTGCTTGGGCCGTACCCGTACTACTTGCTGGTCGAGGAAGCCATTGCGGTTGCGATATTTACTTTGATGTATTTGCCTTTCGTTGTAGGGCGGCGATTGGAGCGAAGGCTGAGATAATCTGATTGTCTCGGCGGCTTTCGGGAGTGAGAGAGGATTTTGCCTCTCTCGTGCAGGATTTCGGCGGTTTTCGGAGCTGAGAGAGGATTTTGCCTCTCTCAGCGGGACTTGAGCCGATATTTCGGCGGATTACGCTCTTGAGAGAGGATTATTCCTCTCTCGCGCAGGACTTCGGCGGTTGTCGGAAGTGAGAGAGGGTTTTGCCTCTCTCAGCTCCAATTCCCCCACCGAACCCACACTACAGAGCTCTGAGAGCACGTATACGTTCTCTCACCATACAAACCACTCTAAATTTTCGCTGAGAGAACACATACATTCTCTCAGTGGAAATTCCCCCTCCTAACTCACGCTTCGGAGCTCTGAAAGCACACATACGTTCTCTCAGTACCAAGTCGAGCCGCGACCGCCGCATTTTGCACCCGTGTGATCACAGATCAACCCGCGCCAACAACTGCATCTGCCCCTAAACCACCGTCACAATCGCATCTGCCTGCTGACCGAGTCTTCGCGCGCCGACGGTGACGTCAGCGGCGATGCGCGCGCGCTTCACGCCGCGCATGCCCGCATCCGCCGCCAAGTCGAAGCGCAGCTCTCCCATAGCTCCAGCTGCCAGCTCCACCACTTGCTCCGGCGCTTCGATTGCGAGGCCGCCATCCGCTGCAACGAGCCGCACCGTTACCCGCTCCTTCACCGGCAGCGGGTTCAGCACTTCAACCGTGATCGCCGCCGAACCGCCAGCTGCCAGCTCGATCTGATACGGCTTGATCCAAGCGCAGAAGCCCTCTGCGCCCATATCAATCTCACTCAACGGCAGCAGCTCATCATGCAGCTGCTTCAAGCTCTCGCCATCGCGGGCGAGATTCTCCAAGTAGCCATCTGTCACCTCTAGCGGATCCCAATGGCCCGAGATGATAATATCCGGCTGCAACTGACGGTAAAGCTCCGCACTCAGCACATAATCATGAGATCTGAATTTATTTTTGTACACGTAGTTGTTCAGCTTCCCATCCGTGCCCTGCTGGTCCCCAATCGCAATCACATGCTTGCCATCCACCTCGAACGAAATCGCCACTGCATAGAGCGTATGACCCGGCTGCTCGTAGAGCCTGAACGTATACTCCTCCCACGCAATCGGCTCGCCAAGCGGCAGACGCCTGTCCACCGGGATCGGATCGTACCAGAGGCATGGCACATCATATCGTGCTGGCTGCTCGAGCACATCCGCGAAGTTCTCCGCCACCCATGTCTTCGCGCCTTCCACATCCCGCAGCAGATTGAAGCCCGCGAGATGGTCGTCATGGTAATGCGTCGGCATAACAACGTCAATACAGCTCACGTTGTAGCGTTTCTTCAAGAAAGCGATTTGCCGCAAATCCGGCCGTCGCGATGAACGATCCACCCCGGCATAGAATGCCTGATTGAACGACGGATAGCCGTAATCAATCATCAGCGCCTTACCGCTCTCCGACAGCAGCACATACGAATTGGCAAAAGATCGCATGTTGAGGAGCAAATGCGGCGTAATCTCCCTATAGTCCGGCTCCTTGCACTGTTCCAGAACTTCTTCATTGCCACGCAGCCGCAGCAATTGCTTCAAATTCTCCACAAGCGGATCAATCGCAGCAACCGGCTCCTCCATGACGACGCCATGCGATGGCAGCAGCATGTCCAGCTCCAGCTCACGCAAGTCCGAGACGGAAAGCACCGTACTCACGACGCCTTCGCTGCCGTTGTACGTCCATTGCGTTGCCGACATCGACCACACTTTGCCCGGTCCAGCGATGAGATCGCCGGTGAACGCCGCCTTCACGCCGTCCACTTCCGTCACAATAGAGATCGAACCGATTGTATGTCCAGGCGTCGGCACGATCTGATAGAAACGTCCGCCAAAATCATGCCGTGAATGATCCTTCAACGTTCCCGCAATCGCAACAGGCGCAAGTAAAGAAAACCGATCCTGTCGAACATCATAATTGTTATAGATGCCTCTTCCATGCCAGTGCAAGTCGACGTTTGCGAACAGATCCTGCTCGTGATGCGGCACCCATATCCTTATGCCCGCAGCTTCAGCTCGCGAGAGCCCCTGTCCCTGATCCCTGTGATGATGAGTCATCAGCACATCCGTTACACGCTCCACACCGATCGCCGCCAGCTCATCCAGAACGGAGCCTGATCCGAAGTCGATCAGCACGGCTTCAGTACCATTCACGATCACATACACCTTGCAAGTATCTTCATGTTGGAATAAATGCTCGGTCAATTGTCTCATCTTTGCATCTGCTCCTTTTATCTCGCCTAGTCATCTCTCACCTGTAAAATTTCTCCACACACGCGCAAACCTCCTGTCCAGCAACCAAAAAAGCTGCCGATACCATCAGGAATGTTGCACTTTTCCCTACAATAAAGTTGCATTTTTCCCTACATTAAAGGTACTATCAGAACATTGAGATTTATAAGGGCTATCCATTCGACAACGCATGAGAGGAAATGAATCCATCCCAATGATTATCAAACCTAGAACACGCGGTTTTATCTGCACGACCGCTCATCCGACAGGCTGTGCCTTTCAAGTGCAGGAGCAGATCAACTATGTGAAAGAGCATAAGGCCATCCAAGGACCGAAGAACGTCCTCGTGATCGGCGCATCTGCAGGCTATGGCCTTGCATCCCGTATTGTTGCAGCATTCGGCGCAGGCGCGAACACAGTCGGCATCTACCGCCAAGGCGAGAGCAAGAACGGCCGTACTGCTTCCGCAGGCTGGTACAACTCCGCAGCATTCGAGCAAGCGGCGCAAGCGGCTGGACTGAAATCGTTCAGCGTAACCGGTGATGCTTTTACAGATGAGACAAAACAGAAAGCGGTTGAGCTAATCCGCAAGGAGCTCGGCCAAGTCGATCTCGTTGTATACAGCGTTGCATCCGCACGCAGAACGGACCCGCGCACAGGCGAAACGTTCAATTCGGTGCTGAAGCCAATCGGCGATACATACACGAACAAGACCGTTAACTTCCATTCCGGCGAAGTGAGCATGGTATCCATCGACCCGGCATCGGAGCAAGAAATTGCAGACACCGTTCATGTTATGGGCGGCGACGACTGGCAGCTGTGGATTGACGCATTGCAGCAAGGCGGCGCACTCGCTGAAGGTGCTGTGACGGTATCCTACTCCTATATCGGCTCGCAAATCACGCAAGCGATCTATAGAGAAGGCTCCATCGGCCAGGCCAAAGACCACTTGGAAGCGACTGCGAAGAATCTCAGCGAGCAGCTGTCTTCTATCGGAGGTCAAGCATACGTAACTGTCAGCAAAGCGCTCGTTACTCAGTCGAGCTCGGCAATTCCTGTCGTTCCGCTCTATATCTCCGCACTGTACAAAGTGATGAAGGAGAAAGGCATTCACGAGGGCTGCATCGAGCAAACGTACCGCTTGTTCGCAGAGCGCCTCTACACCGGCGGTGAAGTTCCGGTGGACGCTGAAGGCCGCATCCGCATCGACGATTGGGAGCTGCGCGAGGATGTACAGGAAGAAGTTGCAAAGCTGTGGGCAGCCATGACAACGGAAAATATTAATGAGATGTCGGATCTCGTAGGTTATCGCAAAGAGTTCTTCCAGCTGTTCGGCTTTGAGACCGAAGGCGTCGACTACGAAGCAGACGTTGAACCGGACGTCAATGCTCCAAACGTATACTAAAGCTCAATCCGTTATAAACTCAGAAACCCGCGTACACTAGATACGCGGGTTTCTCTTCGTTTACAGAGGACTTGCCACCGGCTCCGTCCAATATTGATAATCTGTGGACAATACGGATTGTAGAAACTTCCCGGTATGCGACTCTTCAACTGCAGCGACTTGCTCCGGCGTCCCCTGTGCAACGACGGTCCCGCCGTCCTTGCCGCCATCTGGCCCCAGATCAATTAAGTAATCGGACACTTTGATGACATCAAGGTGATGTTCGATGACAAGCACGGAGTGCCCATTATCAACCAACTGATTCATGCAATCGATCAGCTTCTGAATATCGTGCAGATGAAGACCTGTCGTCGGCTCGTCCAGAATATACAGATTGTGCGAGCCGCGTTTCAGCTTGCTGATCTCGGTCGCCAGTTTAATTCGCTGCGCCTCGCCTCCGGAGAGGGTGGTCGAAGATTGGCCGAGCTTCAGGTAGCCTAAGCCCAATTGATTCAACACATTTAATTTATGGAGAACGTACGATTGATCGCTGAAGAATGTAACTGCCTCTTCAATGCTCATATCGAGCACTTGTGCAATGTTCTTCCCCTTCAGCATCACCTCGAGCACATCGTTGTTGAACCGCGCTCCTTTGCAAGAAGGACAGACGGATTCCACATCAGGCATAAACTGAAGCTGCGTCGTGACTATCCCTTCGCCCTGGCAATGCTCGCAGCGTCCGGTCTTCTGATTGAAGCTGAATTCGTTCTTGCCAATTCCGCGTGCTTTGGCCTCTTCTGTATCCGCGAACAGCTCGCGAATCCGGTCGAAGAATCCCACATACGTCGCTGGATTAGAGCGCGTACTGCGACCGATCGGCGATTGGTCGATATTGATGATGCCGGTCAGATGCTCGATCCCTTCGATCGAATCATGCTCGCCCGGCACGATACGCTGGTCATGGAAGTGAGCATACAGCTGCTTATACATGACTTCGTTAATAAGCGTACTCTTGCCGGAACCGGATACGCCGGTGACGCATGTCATGACGCCGAGGGGAATCTCCACGCTGACATTACGCAGATTGTTCGCTCTGGCACCGTTGATACGGAGGTATAAACCCGAATGAGCCCTTCGTTTGGAAGGTACCTCAATCCTTCTAGCACCAGTTAGAAAAGCACCCGTCAATGAGTCCTTCTGCTTCAGTAGCTCTAGTGCCGTCCCCTGCGCGATAATTTGACCTCCATGCTCGCCAGGTCCTGGGCCGATCTCGATAATATAGTCCGCGCTGCGAATCGTATCAAGATCATGCTCGACGACGATAATGGTATTCCCAATATCGCGTAGCTTCTTCAAGGTCTCCACGATTCGCATGCTGTCTCTGGCATGCAGTCCGATGCTCGGCTCATCCAATACATAGAGCATGCCCATCAGTCCTGTGCTGATCTGAGTGGATAGCCGAATACGCTGCGCCTCTCCGCCCGAGATCGTATCCGATCTTCGGCCTAGATGCAAATACTCGAGCCCAATGTCGATCAGCAGATTCAGCCTCGACATGATTTCGCTAACGATTTGCCCGGCCGCATGCTTCTTCTCTTCCGAGAATGCAACGTTACCGAGGAATGAGTGCAATTCCTTCAGAGGCATGCTGCAGAGCTCATGAATATCTTGATCCTCGAGACGTACGCAGAACCTTTGGGCTTTGAGCTTCTTGCCCTCGCAGTCCGGACAAGCATGCTCCACCATGACCCGTTTGAAGAAATCATTATCTCCGATGCCGTTCTCGCCTCTTCGTTTGATATGCCACTTGTACCAACGGTTGACTTCATTGACGAGTCCGCCGTATTTTCTCAGCTTGCCTTCCTGACTCTTCGCATGACGAGGATGATCATCCGTAACCAAGATCGGGAACTGCTCGCCTCTCGTTCCGTGAAATAGTCGGTCAACGAAGTCATCCGGCAATTCGTGAAACGGGGTGTCAAGGCTGAACCCGTAGTGGGCAAATATGCTGTGAAACAGCATTCCTCGATAGGATTTCTTCGTGCTGGGACCATAGATGTTATGGTCGAGCGCGCCTTTGCTGACGCTTTTCTCCGGGTTCTTGATTAAGAAGCGCTTCTCTGTACGCAAGTAGGTACCGATGCCGCCGCAAGTCCGGCATGCGCTGCTTGGATCGTTGAAGGAGAAATACGAGGGATGCAGCTCACCGATAACGAGATGATGCTCCGGGCAGCCGAAGTTGCTGTAAAATGCGTCCATATCGACTGGTTCACCGCCCGAGCTCACAACTTCGAATCGGATAAAGCCTTCGCCGACCAGCTCCAGACTGTTCTCGATCGTCTTGGCGAGCGATTTGAATAGGCCCGGCATGACGATCACCTTATCGACGATAACCTCCATAAGGTACTCCGTTTCATCATCGAGCTCGAGCGGATCGCTCAGGTTATGAATCCGCCCGTCGATCTTGACCGAGCGGAAGCCTTTGCTCCGAATCTCATCAAACAACGTCTGGTAGTCTTCATCATATAGCTTAAAGATTGGAGCGAGCACCTCAAGCTCGGTTCCCTTAGGCAATGCCTGCACATGATCGATCATCTGATTGACCGATTTGGTTGCAATCGGATGCTGGCAGAACGGACAGCATGCTTCACCCGAAGACGCAAACAACAGTCTCATAAAGTCGTACATGTCCGTCATCGTGCCCACGGTAGAACGCGGATTCGAGTTTCCTTTCTTCTGCTCGATGGCAATGACCGGAGACAAGCCAAATACAAAATCGACATCCGGCTTCTTCAGCTGACTCATCCGGCTCTTGGCGAACGTAGACAGAGATTCGAGGAATCGGCGCTGGCCTTCGCCGTAAATCACTTCGAATGCAAGCGAGGACTTACCGGACCCGCTTACTCCCGTAATGACCGTCAATTGTTCCCGGGGGATCATGACGTCAATATTCTTCAAATTGTTTTGTCTGGCGCCTCGTACCTCGATACTTTTCTTCATCGGCAGCAACGACTCCCTTAGGTAATCTTAATCTTCCTCCTCAAGCAGGTAGGCCGGTTCCTCCAAGTAAACTCTGCTCTTCGGCGTAGCTTTCACTTCAGATGGAAACAGCGACAGATACCCGCGGTCAACGAGCCAGCTGCAAGCGAGCTCGAGCGTGCCCGTGTCAATCCGGATCACCATTCCCAGCTTGTCCGCCATTTCCGAGATGGAGCGAACATCTTGCTCCTGCATGAGGTATTCGAGAATCGGAGTGAATAACTCCTGCTCCCTTTCTTGAATGTACCGGACAATTTGATCGAGTGCGGCCTTCACTTTAGCTTTATCGACGGCACCGCCAACGAGCCCGATATAAATCTGCTGAAAGAAAGCCGGATTAAACTTCATCGCCTGCAGCACTGCTTCACGCATAGGTACCTCATCGTTACGTATCACTTCGATTTGCGCCAGCGTATCGATCATCTTAATCATCCAAAATGCGCTGTACAGCTCATCATCCTTCACGTATAGCCATTTCTCCGCTTTAGCAAGTCCGCCAAGCACGAAGCAGCCCAGCTGCAAGAGCTGGAGCTGCCGATCACGTTCGCCGATATAGCGAATATTCGCAAAATAGTCTTCCAAGGACTTATCCTTCGTGAACAGCAGCGTTCCCCTCAGCATGTAGGAATGAACGAAAGAAGTGGATAGAGATTTCTCTATCCACCGCTTGAATTCATCGCGGGTTTGTATGCTTGCGTTAATGGCAATTCCATTCTCAACAAAGCACATCCCGTGTTTGGTTAGCTTCTGATCACGAACGATTAGCTTGATATCAATGTCGGATTTCTCCCACACTTGATCATAGGACAGACTACCAAGCAACACCGCCGCGATGACTTGATCATCGTTTCTTGTCTTCTCCACGAAGGCTTGCAAGGCTTCTTGGTACATGGCGCTAGTTGTGGAGCTATCCCTTGTCATCTAACAGTCACCTCGCTGAACTATTCAACAAGACCTGAACGCGCAACGCCTTGAATGAAGTAACGCTGCAGGAACAGATAAACAATGAGCATCGGCAGCAAACAAACGAATGTCGCGCCCATAACGACAGGCAAGCTGAACACTTCAAAGTTACTGCCTGTAATCGTCGTCAGCGATTGATAGAGACGCGGAAGCATCATCGGTATCGTGAATTTCTCTTCAGAGGTCAGGTAGATAGACGGCTCGAAGAAGTCATTCCAATGCCATACAAGCGACAGCAGCGCCGTAACGACGATAGCCGGTGGAGTCAGCGGCAGAATGATGCGCCAGTATACTCTGAAGCTGCCGCATCCATCCACCCTTGCTGCATCCTCAAGCTCCCAAGGAAGCCCCCGGAACAATTGACGGAAGATGAAGATAAACAGTGCTCCCCGCAAGCCTCCTCCGAAGAAGGAAGGTACGACCATCGGCAGTATGCTATCCGTCCAACCGAGGGATTTGTACTGCATGAAGAGAGGTACAATAATGGTTTGCGGCGGTACGATCATGGTGAACATACAAAGAACGAATAACAGCTCACGTCCGGGAAACTTGATGCGGGCAAAGCCGTATGCGATGAACGAGCATGACAGCAGCTGACCGACCACGCTAAGACCGGAGATCAGGACCGAGTATTTCAAATGCCGCATGAATTGAAGACCTTGCATGCCGTAATAGAAATTCTCCCAGGCCATACTTTGCGGAATCCACTTAATCGTGAAATCGAGCAAATCTTCAGGCTGCTTAAGAGTAGTCGTAATCATATAAATGAACGGATACAGAAATACGAAGGCCAAATCGATGAGAATGACATAGACAAAGATGTGGTAGATCAGCGAGATCCATCGGCTCTTGCTCCCAAATCGGCTTACCAAGGTATTGTTGCGAATCGCTTTTACTTTGCTCTCGACCTTGGCGCGATCAATGGCAGCCGTGCGCTGCTTGGACTTTGATATCGGAATCGACTTCACGCTGCACCTCCTAACAGTTTTTGCTACACTTTATTTTTCTCCTGTGTATACAACCAGACGTCTAGTCGAAGCAAACACGATAACGAGAAGCACGAATATAAACAGGAAGTAGATCCATCCCAAAGCCGATGAATAGCCCATCTCAATCTTCGTAAAGGCCATATCCTTGATATACACCATCATGCGGTTGTTAATATCCGTGAAGGAATCGACACAGGTGTAAACCAAATTGAGCAGAATGATCGGTGTCATGAGCGGAAGCGTAATCTTCCAGAACATCTCCCATTCCGTTGCGCCATCACATCTTGACGATTCATAGAGAGATATAGGAATACCTTGAAGTCCTGCCAGGAACAGCAGAATCTGTACGCCGGTCTTCCAGAAAATGACCGTCAGCCTGCTAAGCATATCGAAGACGATCTGAGAGAATGTCGGTCCCATATACAGGAACACTTCATCCGGCACACCGATACCATTGACCAATGTGTCCTTGCCGACCCCTGCGTACAGCAGCTGCTGCATCGCAAGACCGGAGCCGATCAGGACGGGAAGGAAGAATGCCGCCCTGAAGAAAGCGCGTCCCCGGATGTTATGATTCAACATAATGGCAATGATCAGCGAGAATACAATGATCAGCGGCGTATTGATGACCGCATCCTGTACAACCGATATGAACAGCGGGACGAAATTCGTATCGAGCACGAATGCCTTGTTGAAATTCTCCCACCCGACACTCCTAAGCTGGAAGTTGCCGACCCCCACCACCTCGTGAAAACCGAGATAGAGGGAGTAAGCGAGCGGATATAACATGAACAGTGCGAAACCAATTATCCAAGGAGCGATATATACGTACCCTGCAAGCATCTTCTTTCGTTCCAGGCTTAATCTGCGCCCTCTCATGGTTATCCCCCTTTCTTCACGACGATGAAGTTTTTATCCGGCACGACCGAATCCCCGACTTTTACCTCACGAGGCGAATAATTGACGATAACCTTCGTTCCGTCCTCATACTCGGTCTCGTATACATCCTCTTGCAGCTTGCGATGTTCGGTCATGGCCTGCGACCAAACAGGCTGCAGCTTCTCGTTCATTTCTTTATATTGGGTGGTCGCTTGCTTCACCCAGTTGCCATAATCCGAACTGAACAGATCGCTGTAATAAGTGTCTTTCAGATCCTCTGCATAATTCTTCGTGAATTGATAGTAAGGCATGTAGCCATATTCCACCATCTTGAGATATTGCATCTGAGGATCATAGAACAAATTCTGCGCATCCCCCGAGTAAGGGATCAAGCCATGGACGACCATTTGATAGAATGGAATCGTCTCGTCGGTAAAGAAGAATCCACTGTCATCCATCGGAATGCCGAATAGGCGCGACGAATTTTTGAGCGTGTACCCATTCCCCCCGATCGAGGCAGCACTGCCGAACTGCTTGGCCGACTTCTGCATCATCTCTCCCCATTGCTGGGCTGTTCCTTCACGTGTGAGCGGATAATCCTTGTTATAGTCAAAATAGTTGATATATCCGATCCCGTCGAAGTTGATGCCGGAGATATTCAGCTTGCGCAGCGGGTCAATCACCCTGTTTTCAAACCCCGCATTTTGCTTACCCGCATTCAGGAAGAACTCATAGTTGTAACGATCTGTGACGGCAAACTGGTTGGCACCGACAACGACGTCAGTACGCTTCGAGAATCCGTCGAACTCACTCCAAGCATCAACATAGTCGTCTTGCAAGAAGAGTTGAATGTTCTTCTCTTTGGTATAGTCGCTTAATTTCTTCAATCCGTCTGTTCCCCCAAGCTTGGTGGATGGCTTATAACCGGATGGATAAGCCAAATATCCACGCCCGGTCCAGCCCAGCAGATTGGCAGAGATATTGTTTACGCCACGCTTCTGCATATCGACCATAATGTCCTTGGCGTCATCATAGGTCGTCGTAGGAATGAAATGGTCGAACAGAATTTGATTCTTCTTAATCCCCATAAGCAAATCAAGTCCAAACGGGATTTGGTCGCCTTTCTTGATAACCGGAGCAATCCCCTGCTCTTTGATCAGAAAGTCCCGGTAAGCGCTGGCCATATGGCCGTAATCCGCTTCCTTGTCGCTAAAGAAGACATAAC
The DNA here is from genome assembly GCF_056269245.1 of Paenibacillus sp. J31R98. Lineage (NCBI taxonomy): Bacteria > Bacillati > Bacillota > Bacilli > Caryophanales > Paenibacillaceae > Paenibacillus > Paenibacillus sp. J31R98. The sequence goes on along the minus strand of NZ_JBWDNO010000001.1, from coordinate 108,526 downwards.
GGATCGTGTGATCTTCCCGCAGCAGCTGCTTCTCCGGCTTTCTGGCCAAGTTCCCGTCTTTCTTAACCGCTTCATAATCACGCCTGTAGACAAGCTCCGAGGATACCCGATTAAGATTAATCAGATAACCGCTCGGGGAGTAAAGAATATTCGCATCGTATTCGCCTTCGGTAATCATGCCGAGAAACGCATTGTTGTTCACTTTCAGGCCGAATATGGGCAGCATGGCATTCTGTTGCCTCTTGAAGTTGTTGAACGTAATCGTATCCGGTCCATATACGCTAGCGCGGTATGGATCCAAATAGCTGGAGTGATGTTCTTTAAAAGTCGACAACGCACCAGGTCCATCCGGATAAACGGCATAGCCCTGATCTTGGTCCGATCCCGCTCCGAAGAACGGAAGCGGGGCAATCTTCATGACCCAATTGTTCTTCGATTCTTGAACGGAGTTTCCTGGCACTTTAACCTCCAGGGCATTGCCTTTCAATGTAAACTCCATATCGAAGCTGATCTTCAAGCTTGCTAGATCATAGTGTACGGAAATTCCGTTATCCAGCGGTTTCGTCTTGATAACCGGCTGTTCAATAACCGAGTTGGTTTCGAGCGATTCGAACGCCGGTCGATTCGGATCCGTATACGTTAAGTGAAAGATCGACTGACTGCTCGCTGCCCACAGCTCATTGCCGTCCTCGACGGCCTGCTTATGCTGAACCGCCGAATTCCATACATGCCCGTTGCTCTTGTCTTTCACTTGAATAGCAGAGTCGGATGACCGGAAAAACAGCTCTAGACGGTCCGTCTCTGCAATCTTCTCAAAGCTGCCAGTAGGATCCTGCGCCTCTGAAGTCGCCTCGTCATCCGCTGCGGCTTGCACCACATCGCCCCTCGGCTTCAGTTCCTGATTCGCACGGTCAATGGCGCTTCTCAGCGAGGGTAATGCCAAGAACACAAGCGCCGCAATGATCATGCCAACGACTCCGTAATAGATGCTTCGTTTGGCTGTTCTCGTATTCATGGGTCCCCCTTAATTGTTCGCCAAGTATCGAATTTCAACGATGATTTCCCGCGCGAACTGAATGACATGGTTTGTAAGCGCGAACGTAAGTCCGATCGTCCCCCAGAAGGTAATGAACGCAAACAGGATTAGCAGCAAGACGCCGACTGCCTTTTTGAAGGTATAGTCATTAAGCACCTTCAACTGGATGAAGATCAGCAGCGCCACCCAAATCCAGATGATCGAATTAATACTGTTATATAGGCCAAGTTCGCCTCTGGACAGGATTAATGAGAGCGCTGCAAGCGGTATCGCGAAGACAATATAGGGAATCAATGCATAAGACATCGCCGTTAGAATCTGACTGAAGTGAGATTCGCCATCCATAATCGTCGTTATCAAATAACAAGCGACTACCCCGGAAATCAGCGGTGCTACGAAGCGGATTAATTCCAGATTCAAATCAGCGTCTTCGGGCTGAAGTGATGTAATATGGAAGCTTGTCATGTAGATGGTGATGACTCTGACGCATAAGGTCATCAGAATGAGCACGAGGGCTGTCATCAGACTTTTATTTTTCTGAATTTCTTCAAAGCCGTCTGCCGGATGGAACAATACCGCTACTCCGAGCCGCAGCGAGCGAAAGCCCGATTGTTTAATTACCTCTGATCTGTTCAAAAGCCATACCTCCTAATGACGGTATTGGTGATGCGGATCATGTATTTCACGATCAGATAGATGACATACACGATAATGGCCGCGGCAATGAGGATCCAGCCAAGGTACTTACGCATGATGTCATGCCGGTATTCAGCAAATGCCTTCGAGTAACCGTCTTGATCTCCGCCCAGCTTGAATTCCTTCATAGCCTCTTTCCATTTCTCTTCTTTCATCAGCGCCTTCGCTACGCCACGATGGGCTAGCGGGAAGTTCTCATCGATCTTCAACACTTCATTCCATGGACCAAGCGCATCCTGATAACGTCCGTTGAAATAAAGCTGGCTGGCTTGATGAACTAGCTCCGAGAAACGCGTCGGGTGGAAAATTTGAATATTGTTGCGGTCACGGTCAAGCACGTAAATATTGCCTACCTTATCGACAACGATACTCGATGGGTACTCAAAGCGGCTCTTCGTATCCCCTTGTCCGCCGAATACGGCAAGCAGGTTGCCTTCTTGATCATACTGATAAATTTTGCGGGACATCGCATCAAGCGCGTTCACAATGCCGTATTGATCGATAGCCAAGTCGACAAAATACGGCTGCTCCAGTGCTCCGCTTTCGATGGACGATTCGCCGAAAGTCTTCTTCTTGTAAATGTTCTCGCCCATCGCGTTGAACTTCTTGATCTGATCCTTGTCGATCAGAACGGTAGGCGTATAGATAAAGCCTTTGTTATCGATGGTTAAGTTCGAGTTCTGCGCAGGGACCGCATTGTTCAGCTGTTCCCTCTGCTCAGGCGTGGCGAGCAATCGAACCAGCAGTCTCGTCCATTCGAACGGGACACGATTGGCCCCGATATAACCGCGAAACCGGTTCATCGCATCGATCATCATAAATCCGCCGTAATCATTCTTGTTCAGCACGTATAAGTAGCCGCGTCGGTCCATTAGGACTTTATCTGGAGCGAACTCCAAGTCCTTACGGAGCAGGCTCGATTCCGGCTTGCCGAATTCCTCTACGAATTTCCCTTCCTTCGAAAGGTGAATGACCTTCTTGCTGCCCGTATCCGCTACGAACATATCGCCGTACTGATCGACGAAGATACCGCTCGGCGAGTTTAATTTCACGCCTTGGTCCTTGCCGAAGATGCCAAGTACTTTGCCGTCTCCGCTTAATTTGACGATCCGATTGTTACCTGTATCGGCTACATAGAGAAGCCCCTTATCGTCAATGAACAAATCGCCCGGTTTGTTGAATCCCAGCGCGTCGATATCGAGAATGACCTTCTCCACCGTGTAGGTAAGCGGAATCGGAATTCGATAGCCGTGCAGCGGATCAAACGTATATGACATTTGCGGAAGAGCGTAGGCGGGCAAAGTGCCGACAAGAAACAGCAGACAGCTGATAAGGCCCACCGCTATCCGTTTTATCATTGCATCCGCCCCCCTAGGATTTAATCCCTGAATACACCATCGTATTCATGACCAGCTTTTGGAACAGAAGAAAGATAATAATCGGTGGAAGGGTAATCAGGAATGTGCCGGCTGCAAGAGCGCCAGATCGCGCAACGACGCCAGGTCCCCCAGCAAGCGTCTGGATCGCAAGTGGCAGCGTCTTCATCGTCTCGCTTGTCGTGAATACGAGAGCCGAGAAGTAATCATTCCAGTTCCCGATGAACGAGAAGATGATTAACGTCGCCCAAGCCGGCTTGCTGACAGCCATAATGACTTTCCAGAAAATTCTCCATTCCGATGCTCCGTCGATATGCGCTGCTTCAATGAGCGCATCCGGAATCTGATCGAAGAACTGCTTCATGAGGAAGATGTTGAACGCAACAGCGACCTTCGGCAATATTAATGCCCAATACGTATTTACAAGTCCAAGTCCCGACACGATCAGGTACGTCGGAATTTGCGTGACTTGAGGCGCGAACATAAGCGCCGATAGAATAACGGCAAAGATGAATCTGGCGCCAGGAGGTTTGAGCTTGGACAGTACGTATGCGCCAAGGCTGCACACGACCAAGCTTATCCCCACGATTGCGCCTGAGACAAATACGCTGTTGAAAATGTAGCGAGAGAAAGGAACGACCGAACTGTCAGTCGCCGTTAACAAATCAAAGAAGTTGCGCATAGTCGGCTTTTGCACGAGAAATCTCGGCGGGTACAAGAACAGCTCGTCGAGCGGCTTAAACGCCGTAGACACCATGTAAATGATAGGCAGAGCCGTAAAGCCGACCAGTGCAATCATGAACAGGTATAGCAATCCCCTGCTGAAGCGGGCTGCAAATTTCGCATAGCTTATCGTCACGTCCTTTGGCCCCCTATTGATCTTTGGATGATAACAGTCTCATTACGATACGCCCCAAGCCCAAGGTGACGAAGAACAGGAACACCGCGATGGCTGAAGCATAACCGAGTTCGAAACGAATAAACGCGTAGTCGAAGAGATGCGAGATAATGGTATGTCCCGCATAGTTCGGGCTTGGCATACCAGCAAGTGCGACCGCGATATCGAACACCCCGAAGGCCGCGACGATCGAGTTGACCGCGCCGAACAGCAGCTGGGGCTTCATCAGAGGAAGCGTAATATACCAGAGCTCCTGGAACTTGCTTGTAATGCCGTCAATGGAACCTGCTTCATATAGCTCAGGCGACACATTCTGCAAGCCGGCGAGGAAGACGAGGAAGCCCGTCCCCATACTCATCCATAAGGAAACGATAATAATGACAGGCATAATCGTGTCCGGATCCGTTGTCCATAGAATCGGCTCGGAGATCATTCCCCAGCTGAGCATCAGGTTGTTCAAGAGGCCATATCGGTCGCCGGAGAAAATATAGAGCCAGACGATCGATAACGCGATACCGCTTGTTATGGACGGCACATAAAAGGCAAGCGAGAAGAGCATCTTGGCACGCAGCGAATTGATGACCCACGCAAGCAGGAACGATAAGCAATAGCTGAGCGGTCCTGCAATGACTGCGAAGACAAATGTGTTCTTAAGCGACTTAATGAAGATGTCATCTTCCAGAAACAAGACGCTGTAATTCGACAGTCCAATCCATTTAGCCGGTTGCAGCATGTTGTAGTAGGTAAAGCTTAGGTAAACGGATTGGACGACCGGAATGACTGTGAAAACGATGAACAGAATGAGGAATGGGCTCAAGAATAAATAGCCGAGCATACTCTTCTTCATCAAACTCGATAATTTGAACCGGCTGACTTTCTGCGCCGGCAGTGGAATCGGATTGTTCACTTCCAAACTGCTCTGCATAACGCTCCTCCTCTAATCCGGTCCAACCCCGAACTCTTTCTGCTTAGCTTCCAGCTCTTTATTGATATCCTTGATCGCCTTCTCAAAGGATTCCCGTGTGTTCTCTCCACCGAGAACGACGCGGTTCCAGGCGTTGTCAACGTTACGTCCTGTGAAATAGCCGCCAAGCACGTAAGGCTGTTCCTTATAGTACTTCCATTGATCCGTTAATGCCTTGAGGTCGTCATCCGGCCAAGGCAAGTCCGAGAAAGCTTCTACGTTCGCGGTATTCCAACGAGCCTCAACGCCTAGCAGTGCCTCCAGCTCTTGACCGAACTGCACCTGGCTATTCTTGCTCGTCCACCATTTCAGAAACTCCCATGCTTCCTTCTGATGCGTTGACTGCTTGAAGATCGCGACCGATTGAGCGGCGCCGCCGTTCGTGCGGTCTACCGATCCGTCCTGCTTCTTATGCCCAGGAGCAGGCGCTACACCCCAGCGGCCGACAAGCTCAGGAGCAGCCGTCGATAGGAGAACATAAGTCTGGTAATCACAAATACCGATTGGCATTTCACCTGTACGGAAGCGGTTGAAGAAGTTCGCCTGAACCGGGAACTTGTAGTTGGTGTAGAGCTCCGTCCACTCGGTAAAGGCTTGGAATGCATTCGGCGTATCCAGCGCCGACTTCTTGCCGTTATCCTTGTAGAACTCTCCGCCATTCTGATACAAGAACGGCATGAAGCCTAGCGATGTAATTGGATAGTACATCTGCATCCCGTTCTGCTGCAGGATAGGCAGTAGCGCATATACATCTTCCCAAGTTTGCGGAATGCTTACGCCGAGTTCCTTCAATATGTCCTTGCGATACACGAGCACGTTGAAATCCTGATTCTCCGGAAGGGCATAATCGCCTCCGCCATACTCGAATGGTATCAACGCTCCCGGCAGGAACCGTTTGCTGACTTCCTTATAATCCGGGAATTGCGACAGATCGACCGAAGCATCCCGAATCGCGAATTCTACAGGTAAGTGCGCTTCGACGCCGGTAGCGACATCCGGCGCATTCCCTGAGCTCGCGGCTAGGAGCAGCGTATTGACTGAGCCTGAGTTCAATTGGCCAGCAGGCAGCGTATTGACATTGATGCGGATACCGGTGTTCGGCGTAAAGTCCTCTTCCGCCATCTCCTTCATAATCTCCGCCCACTCTTTACCTCTGGAAACCCATACATTGATAACCGGTTCATCTTCCTTGGCAGTAGCTGCTTTGTCGTCGCCGTATACACTGCCGACGCCTGTGTAGTCCTTCGTAAAGGAAGCGAAGAAGTTCTTGATCGTACTAACCGACTTCTGCCAGAAGTTCGACTTCACCTTCGGATAATGAGTATCCGGCGCGCTAACGAGCAGATAGTCCAGCACGAGCGGCACATTTTGCAGTCCCATCAGCAGCGTGCTTAGATTGGTCTGACTGTTGGCGAGCTCTGATAGCTGCCTTGGAATCGAATCGGGTTTGCGGATCATCTTCTCGAAAGTCGCGTTAATCATCCGCAAGCTGTTTACCGTGCTCGGTTCCTCCTCGGATATGGCATTGAGTGCATTCATCTGCACCAGAAGGTCGTCTGCGATTATCTTTAAATTATCAATCAGCTCCGGCGCCTTCTTATCGAGCTCATATTCGAAGTTCGGATCTGGCGTCGGGCCCGTAATCATAATGATGCGTCTATACAGATCGGAGAGCTTCTGCGTATCCGCCGTCAGCGCCTCGACAATCCCTTGGTAAGGACCAACCTCAGCGACCATCGTGATCGTATGTTCACCTTGCGGCAAGTAGAACAGCAAAGGTTCCTTGCTGTCGCTTCGATCATGAAGCGTTTCGATTCTCCAGTTGCGAGAATAAGAGAACGGATACTCTTCCAGCTCTTTGAAAGGTACTTTTCCGTCTATGAGAATTTGACGATAGGAAGGCAACCCATCGCCCCACCATTGTCCAAATTTCAGACCGATTTTGTACAACCCGTCCTTCGGAACCGAGAATGTCCATGATGCCTTCTGGCCGCCTTTTCTCCAGCGCCAGTCGCCGAATGCATTCAGCTTGATCCTTCCGTCCCCCGCCGGCTCCATTAACGGATCGCCATTGGATTCCCTGCGAATGGTCGGGTCGGATTTAAGCGGGTTGTTCTCCGCCTGCACTTTCACGTTGACCTCATCAACCGGCTTGTAGCCTTTGGCTTGATAAGTCTGCTCAACGTCTTTATAGGTCGGTATTTGCTCTGGGGCTGTAAGCTTGATCTCACTGAGTGCAACCGCCTCTTCCAAATAAGAGAAACGGATGACATGTTTGCCTGCAGTCAGGTAGTACTGAAAAGGTTCTGCATATTGTCCGTTACCGTCCGCAATCGGAAGACTCATCCATTGCGGCTTCTCGATCTGCTTCGGCCTGACATCGTCGCCTTGATTGTTCTGAACCGGATCACCGAGATCCTTCCAGCTGCGCATGAAGTAAATACGCTGCGCCTCGCGGAAAGGGCTCTTTCCGTCAATGAGCAGCTCGCGCTGAATCGGGAGACGTTTGCCTTCAATCGGGTAGTAATTGAGCGCCAGATTGTATAGGCCGTCAGACTTCACATCGACCGTCCATTCCAACCATTTCGTATCCTTGTCCCATACGAGAGTGTTGTCCTGACCTTCGATCGACTTCAAGCTAGGTTTGGCGCCTTCGAATGCCGAATAATTACTCGCTTGCAATACAATCTCTGCATTCTCGGCAGGCTTGTAGCCCTTCTGCTTATAAGCAGCAAGCGTCTTTCCGTACGTCGGCTCCAAAATCTCATCATTCGAAAGCAGTGACAGATCCGATTGAGCAATGCCTTGATTCTGATTGCGGTCCCGCAGCCGCTCGCTGGCGTAAGATTGCGGACTGCCTGCGATCGCGGTCGATAGGACTACTAAAGTGATCGATACAAGCATGACTTTTTTCCACTTCAATGCAACTGTCCATTGCCGTTTCAGGAGACATCACCTCTTCGTCTTTCCGTCCATTTCATCCGGGTAGCTCTTATCCACATTCTTCTTCATTTCATCAAGATGTTTCGATTCTTCGGTTCTCCTCTGCTCCTCCTATACCTGATTTGTTTTCTGGCATTGATCTTAATCTCTTCAATTGTAAACGCTTTTATAAGAAAGGTTAATGTGACTAAGTTTGCGTTTTGTGTAGTCTTTTTACTTGATCTGGCTGTTAGTAAAGAAAGCACACACTAACGCTGACAATAAATGCCTTTGCCAGACTTTATAGAGTACCCTGCGACGAACTCTCTGCCTTGCTTTGACCATCCAGATTCTCATCCTTCAGTTCGGTATCGATGTGCTGTTTCATCTCATCGAGCAGTGCTTTCGGACTGCCCTGCAGCTTAACGGCGAGATTCTGCACCTTGTACATTTCTTCCCACATGAACCCGCCGATCGGTGAAACCGGGCGGATATGGGCATGCTCAAGCAGCCGGACGAATACGTCCAAATGCTTCTTCTTATTCTGACCAAGCTGCTCGTTCACTTCCGGTATACTCGCCAGATCGTTAGTACCGCCTCTTCGTCCCGTCCAGAGCGCCGAACCTTCTTTGCCCGCGACGAATTTAATGAATCGCCAAGCTTGCTCTTGGTGCTGCGCGCCCTTAGGCATGACAAACGACCAGCCGCCTGACCATGTCACATTCCCGTTTCCATCAGCCGTTGGCATTGGTGCAATGCCCCAATCGAAATTCACAGCAGCCAAGCTATCCAGCAGCCAATTGCCCTCAAACATAAATCCGACTCTGCCGCTTACAAACGGATTGCGCCCCGTTTCTCTCAGCTCGTCGATAAAGCTGTCCAGCTGCTTCACTCCATATTTTCTTGCGTAGCCTTGCATCCATTCCAGCGCTTTCACAATATGGGGATCGTTAGGCGTGAGCTGCCCATCCTTCTCCCACTCGCCGCCGAAATTCCACCCATGCGTATAGAGGAAGCCTTGCGCCTGCCAGGGGATAAAGCCGACTTGACTGTATAAGCCTTGCTTATTAAGCTTGTACATTCTCTCCGCCATCTCATCTAACTCGGCTATCGTTCGCGGAGGCTTATTCGGATCTAAGCCCGCTTCCTCCATGAGCGTTTTGTTATAGTACATCGCCCGAGTGTCTACATTCCAAGGGAGGGCGTACGTTCTGCCGTTAAACTGCGTTTCTTCCCACACGTTCGGGTAATAAATCGAGGCCATGCCGTCTCGGCTCACTTCATCCGACAAATCCTCTAAAGCGCCCATGGCCGCCCATTCGCCGACTGCAAACCGATCGAACATCGCGACATCCGGCGCCTGCCCACCAGCGATTGCCGTCAACAATTTATCCGATACTTGCGAGTTATCGGAATTCTCGACAAAGGTCAATTGGACGCGAATATCCGGATTCGCCTCCTCGAATGGCCTCACAACCGTCTCATAGAATTCATTCTGAAATCCGCCGCCCCAAGGAAACCAGAAGCTGATCGTTACCGGATCTTTGCTCCCATGCACATCGCTCGCCATGTCCGGATCAATCGCAGCATGCCCGGTGCCTGCTGACTGGCCCGCGCTTATTCCGCTGTCGGAACAGCCATAGATGAATACGAAGATGAAGCATAGGAGGACTACCAGGTACACAATTGAAGCTTTACCTCGATGCACAAGCTTTTTCATCAAAGATACATCTCCTTAAACATACTCACTTCACGCCATGAGCGGGATCGTCATCGCAACCTCGGTCCCTTGCCCTACATGACTATTTATTTCAATGCCGTACTTCATGCCGTAAGCGATTTGAATTTGCGAATGAATATTACGCAGGCCAAAATGTCGATGATGCTCCTTCGCTCCCTCGCCGCATAAGAGAAGCCGAAGCTCGGACAGCTTGTCCGGACCAATCCCGGCACCATCGTCCGTGACGATAAACTTGAGACTGTCGCCCTCCCGGGTAAAAGCGACATCGAGCCTGCCTTTGCCCCTTTTCTTCTCAAGTCCGTGATAAATCGCATTCTCCACAAGCGGCTGAAAAATATATTTGAGCACTTTATAGTTCTCGAGCGACGGATCAACATGCATATGAAGCGCAAATTTATCCCGATAACGAACCTTCTGAATCGTCATGTAGCTATCGAGAAGCTGAACGATTTGGCTGATATCCACTTCATCCCTGCCTTCGCTCAAGCTAAGCCGGAAATACTTCGACAACCCGAATATCATCGTGCTGATATCGTTCACCTTGTGGATACGTGCAAGCCAGTGGATAGAGTCGAGGGTGTTGTACAGAAAATGGGCATTAATCTGCGAACCTAGTATCTTGAGCTGCAAGCCCTGCTCTAGCAATTTCTGTACATAAAGCTGATTAATGAGTTCCTTGATGCGGGATACCATTTCGTTGAAATGAATATACATGTAGCCGAATTCGTCTTTGCGCTTGTCCTCAATTTGCACGTCGAAATTACCGGTCTTCGCTTTGTTCATCGCTTGAATCATCTTCTTGAGCGGCCGATGGACCGTCGAAGCGATAATAACGGCAAATACTATACCGATGGCGGAGAACAGCAAGCCAAGCGTCAGCATGAACCACTTGATGTCTGCGGTTTCCTTCATTAGATCCTGACGGCGAAGCATGCCAACCAGCGACCAATTGTTCGTCTCCAGCTTGTTATAGACAACCAGCATGCGTTCTCCGTTCATCGACTTCCTAATAATTCCTTGATCCGTCCCCTCAAGCTTAAAGCCGAGACTGCTTGAGAGGCGCATGCCATCCTGATCGCCAACGATCTGTCCTTTGCGATCGACGATGACATTCGCGCCTGACCCGTTGTAATCAATCTCCGACAGCATCCCCTTGATCTCAGCCGGATCGATCTCATAGAGCAGCACGCCTAGAATTTCACCGCGCTTGCTGAAGTTCTTCTCTACGCGGCCGAAGCAGAATACCAGCTTGGAGCTCCAATTAATGAAGGAAGGCCGAATGCCAAAGTAAATCACCTGACCGTTCGCCTCCCGAATTTGCTTATACCAGTCTTCGTCCTCATATTCATTGGAGTATGTATTGTAGACGGGGAAAGAATCCTTAGGCGAATAACGGTAGGAGAACCCTTTCTCGCCTAGTAAATAGATATTAGAAACGTCATTTCTCGAATTGACCCAATTCGATAAGAAGGCAGTATTCGCATCAGTGAGCTGAATCCGTTCAAGCTCAGATTGAACCTTTCCGCTCAGCTGCTTCTGAATCTCCTTGTTGCCGACGATGAGCAGCGAACGGTCTTCATAGTCTTGCAATAGATTGTCGAGCCTCTTGCCCACTTGCTGCGCGTTCTGGAGGGCCATGCCGCCGAACTTGTCTTCCATCATCTTCGTAGATTTATAGTAGAAGAGGCTGCCCATCACTGTAATGATAATCAGCATGCTGGCTACGTATATGAGAAACACCTTTACGCCTACTGCCGGGAGTTTTGAGTTTCTGGTGAACCACCACATGAATGAGTCTCCCTCCTATGCGCCATAATTGCGATATTGGGAAGGGGTTATCCCTTCCAGCTCCTTGAAGTTTTTCACAAAATATCGGAAGTCTCTGTAGCCCACCTGTTCGGCCACTTCATACACTTTGAGCGGGGTTTGTTCGAGAAGCTCCTTCGCCTTGGCGATCCGGATGCGGATCAGATAACGGCTAAGCGTTTCTCCCACCTCGGCATGGAAGACTCGGCTTAAATACGAAGGATTCAAATAGATCCGTTTCGCGACTTGATTGAGGCCAATTCCTAAGTGATAGTTGTCTTGTATGAATTGAAGCGCAAGTTCGATCGTATATTTCTGTCCATAGCCAGGCGCGCTGCTGTCTTTCATAAGGAATACGCCCATCACGGCCTGCTTCCAATTATCAAGCGGACTGCGATATAGCTGAAGCTTCTGATGATCCATAAGCATGCACGATTCGGAGCCGTCGCGTGCTTGGCACATGTCCTGCCATCTGGTGATCAGGGTGCCGATATACGTATTCATCTCCCGCCTGACGGTAAGCGCAGAACTCTGCTTGACCAAATCCTGCAGAAGTTTGACCTGCTGATCGAGAAGATCTGACAGTTTGCCTTCATCCTTCAGCTTGATCGCATGGAATATGCGATTGAGCCAAGCCGTATCAAGCGCCTCGACTTTCGCGCCAGAGCCGGGCTCGTCTACGGCATGGACAGTTAGTACGCTTGGTGCTCCGTTGTCCATACCCATCGGTCCGAAGATTCGCCCAGTCCCATGGGCTACATATTCCACACTGTTTGTAAGCGCTTCCTTAAAAGTGAATAATAGCTTTCGCCGATCGCCAATATTGCTGACTCCAATGCTTATCTGAATGCCAAGAACTTCAGCTGCTTCTTCAATGGCGCGATTCGCGCAGTCAAGCACTTCGTGATATTGACAGCTCTCATCCTGATTGCAGGACGACGAGACGATGAGCGCCACATCGGAATACTCGTTATCATGCAAGGGGCATGCCAAAGCCCTCAATCCAGCTCCCTTGAATATCTCCTCAATAAGATTGCCAATTGCATATCGCAAGAGTGAGCACCCGGTTTCATCGAGATGCCGCCCTCCCCACTCGTGAACAACCGCCGACAACACCATCAGCCGGTTCGGATTTAAATCAATTTGGAGCGTCTCCCACTTGGCATGCAATTCTTGTTCCGACATCGGACGGGACAAACACATTTCCAGATGCTTTTGTTTAGCAAGGGGAACGCTTTCCCTCACACGGCCGGACAGCTCCTCCATCTTGTTGCTCATTTCTTTCTTCTGCTTGATTTCGCCCACGCAGCGCTTGATAACCGCAATTAGATCGTTCTCTTCAATCGGCTTCAGAATATAATCGCTCGCCCCGAGCTTGATTGCTTTCTGGGCATAGGCGAAATCATCGAAGCCGCTAATAAAGATGACCTTTACGTCTAGTTCACGGTTCTTCAGCTCATTGAACAACTCCATGCCATCCATTGAGGGCATTCTAATATCGGATATGATGATTTCCGGCGGATTCTCTTCGATTAGCCTAAGCGCCTCGATGCCGTCTTCAGCATCGCAAAGAAATTGAATGCCGTAGGATTCCCAGTCTATCGTTTGTTTCAATCCTTCTCGAATCCAGTGTTCATCATCGATGATCATGAGCTTTATCAACAACGTTCACTCCTTATTCCAACTCTATAAATTCTTATTCCAACTCTATAAAAGCAGGCTTCGAGTCTTGCAAACCCCTGATATGAGAGAATTATCCATTTGGGAGATTATACAATAATCTGACACAAAATTGGTCATTTGTCGTAATTTTAGAGAATTTGCCGCGATCATCAACAATGTTGGACAGGATAATCAGATTACTTTCATAATCGCCTAATATGTCGTTATTGACATATAAGATCGAACCGTTTTATAATACTTCGCATGCGAACTATTTGGATAAGAACGATTTTGGCAAGGACGGTTGATGTTTATGGATGAACAGCACTATGAACGAACCGTGCAGCTCCTTCACTCATTTCGGGAAATTCATCAACACCATTATCAGCTCCTCTCGAAGATCGCCCATCAGCACGGCATTACGCCGCAGCAATTTCTCGTGCTGAGATCGCTGGCTTGCAGTCCAGAGATGAAACTGGCTGATTTATCTGATGAGCTGCACCTTGGCAACAGTACAACAAGCGGAATTGTTGACCGCATGGTAGAAGCAGAGCTTATCTGCCGTGAACGTTCGCTTACAGATCGTCGTTCGGTTACGCTTCGGCTAACGGAGAAAGGCGAGTGCATCTGGAGCAAATTGGTAGAGAACAAGATGGACTGGGTTATGCCGTTCATGCAGCTTACAGCTGAGGATCAGCTGGATTTGCTTCGCATCCACAAACAGATCGTACACATCTTAGCGCAATATCGAAAGGAAGATTAATTGTGACAACCGCTACTTCAACCACTCTTCGGAGAGGCCCCATCGTTGCGTCGCTTCTCATCGCCGCATTCGTCGCGCTGCTCGCACAGACACTGCTTAACGTAGCGCTGCCGAGCATGATGAAGGACTTGAACGTCAATGAGAACACCATTCAATGGCTGATCAATGGTTACATGCTCGTCAACGGCGTTCTTGTGCCGATCAGCGCATTCCTTATTTCCCGTTTTACCACTCGCAAGCTGTTTCTAGTTGCAGCCGGCTTGTTCGCGGTTGGTACGGTCATATGCGCCTTCTCGCCGAACTTTGGATTCCTGCTCTCCGGCCGTCTCATTCAAGCCGCAGGTGCCGGTATTCTAATGCCGCTTATGACCATCGTTATCCTCACCATCTTCCCGGTTGCCGAACGCGGCAAAGCGATGGGCATGATGGGGATTGCCATGATTTGCGCACCAGCAATCGGTCCAACACTGTCCGGTTATGTAGTTGAGCACTATTCGTGGCATGTTCTCTTTTATATTATTCTGCCACTATCGCTGTTTGCCTTTGTCTATGGCGCATATTCTATGAAGAACGTCGTGAAGACGTCCACTCCGAAGCTCGATACGCTTGGCGTCATCCTATCCACGATCGGTTTCGGCGGCGTATTGTATGGCTTCAGCGATGCCGGCGCGGATGGCTGGCACAGCTCAACTGTTATTGCCTGTCTTATCGTAGGCGCCTTGGCGCTTGTGCTCTTCGTTTGGCGTGAGCTGACGGCAGAGAAACCGCTCCTAGAGCTGAACGTCTTCAAATACGGCATGTTCTCGCTGACAACGATCATTAACATCATCATTACGATGTCCATGTATTCCGGTATGGTTCTGCTTCCGATTTACTTGCAGAATATCCGCGGCTTCTCGCCGGTCGATTCCGGCTTGCTGCTGCTCCCTGGCGCAATCTTAATGGGTATTATGTCGCCGATAACGGGCATGATATTCGATAAGATCGGCGCACGCTGGCTTGCTGTCGCAGGCTTGACCATCTCGGCGGTGACAACGTACGAATTCAGCACGCTCACTGTAGATACAAGCTACTGGCACCTCATTATCAACTACACGCTGCGTATGTTCGGGATGTCCATGCTCATGATGCCGATTCAGACCGCAGGCTTGAACCAACTGCCTCAGCGCCTGAACGCACATGGTTCGGCGATGTCGCAGACGCTTCGTAACGTAGCCGGTGCACTAGGCACAGCGCTGCTTGTAACGATAATGTCGAACAAAGCAACATCCATTGCGAAAGACCTGGCAATTGCCGGCAAGGTTGATCCGAATGATCAAGTGAAAATGGCCGATATCGTTCAGCATGCTACGGTAACGGGTATCAACCATTCCTTCACCATTGCAACTTGGATGACGGCGGCAGCGCTTGTTCTTGCGTTCTTCATCAGGAAGACGAAGCCGCAGGAAGAGAAGGTTGTGCAAGAACAGAAAGCTTCATAATCACGTTTATATAATACTAAAAGCCGGTTGTCCCGTATGGGTGCAACCGGCTTTCGTTATTATTCCACAACCTTGCCTGCGTTCGTGATCTCAATGGAGAATGAGCATTTCGCTTTCACTGAAGGGTAAATCTCTGGCCACTTCAGCTTCATCCACTCTCTGTAGCTGGAATGGCTGCGAACCGAGATGCCAAGGCCGAGACCGTCGGCGTTGTTCTTCTGCATGAAAGTAATCATTCGATTGCCCCTCTCGTTCAGTGTATTCTCCATCTCCTTCTCTAACTTACGTTTATCCGTAGGCTGGCTTAACGAGAGCCCACCGGTATACTCAATAACAATCCCCTTCAGTTTAACCTGGATGGTTAATGCCGGCTTTCCATCGGCGCTCCTGCTAACTTTCACTATTCGCTTGGCTATGAGCGAGGTTAGCATTATGGTATCCCCACCTCCCGCTTCGCCTTCGGTGAGATGAATGCTTATATCACCTTGTTTGAACGAGCCTCGCAGGAACGAGAATACGAGTCCGTCATCTGCCGGAATTTGCGCGACGTAACGGTCACCATGGAATAACGCAACGCCGTCAATGATAATGTTATCATTCTTGTTAATTAGAATAGGCATCACCGGATCAATGCCGTCTTCATAATAATCCCGAATAAATGTATATACGGTAGATACCGGTATATTCTGACCGGCAGATTCCTTCTGCAGCAATCCTTCAATATAACGGCTTATAACCGGATGCTGGACGTAATTGCGCTCAAGCATTGATTTGGCACTCCCGTGCACGATTGAGAGCTTAACCCGCGGCGAGATCGAAGGATCACGCTGAAACGTGTCCAAATGCTTCAGCAAGCCATTTCGCGCAAGCGGCATGCCGAACAGCGAGTTGCGCAATTGACCGCTCACGATCAGCAGATTACTTTCCCGAGTTAGCTTGATGCGTGCTTCCTTCCCTGTTCTGGCTATCGCGCTTAGCACTTCACGACGTGTACCTGCCTTCTCCTCTGCTTTAGGCATTGTAATCGCAACTTCAAGTAAACCGTTTTCTGCCAGGTCGAAGCTGTTCGCTTGCATGAAGCCAAGCTTCTCCAGAATCCGCTGATCGCCGCACCCTGTCATGAGGAGCAGTATCAGCACAGTAACCAGGCAAATGATATGATTCACCCATCCCTGTTTCATGCACCCGCCCCTTTCTTCTTCGTCAAGGCAAGCACGAGGAGCAGAAGGAGCGGCAGTAGGAAAGCCGTCCCCATCTCGAGCTGCGCGAAGAAGCTTAACCACTGCTGTACCTCGCTTAAAGTGTCTGCGAAG
This sequence comes from Paenibacillus sp. J31R98, assembly GCF_056269245.1. Taxonomy (NCBI): domain Bacteria; kingdom Bacillati; phylum Bacillota; class Bacilli; order Caryophanales; family Paenibacillaceae; genus Paenibacillus; species Paenibacillus sp. J31R98. The sequence continues at coordinate 91,868 of NZ_JBWDNO010000001.1, read as the reverse complement.
AACGCAACAATATAAGCTATGGTGACCAATATTGCGGCGACTACCTTGACATTCGCACTTTTAAATATTTGAAGCGCCGTTTCCTGCGCGGCCCATAGATACATTACGACGGTGACGATTGTCGTAAACAGGAAAGCGCCGAAGAACAAATTCTCCACTCGCTCAACGAAGGGAAACTTGATATACGCCATCAGATCAAGCAGCGGGAAAGCCAACCTTTGCAATTGCTTCAAGCTGAAAAAGCCGAAGGTAATGAAGCAGAGGTACGTGTATAGCAACACGGTAAGCAACGATCCGATAATGGAGGATTTAATCAGCTTCGATTTCTTATCGGTATAAGGAAACAACAGCAGAATAAGCTCAAAACCGAGAAAAGAGGCATAGATATTGACAAAGTCATTGACAGATGAATTTCCCCCGCGAAAGAGAAAAGGCGTCAGCCTCGCCCAGCTGAAATCCGCGTAGAAGAAGAAAACAACCGGAATCATCCACACCGTCAAATAGAAGAACATCGTGATGGATTTCGAGATAATATAGATGCCTTGAATCATAAGCCAGAAGACGAGTACATCAAGCGCAAGTTTAAATAACATCGGGTGTGTCGTCGGGAATGCGATCATTTGGAAGATGAGCACATATTCCTTGGCAACCAGACAACCGAGCATCGCCCATACGAACATTTGGGCTAGGTACAGTGGGTACAGGATAATCTTTGGCACTTTTTGCAGAATCACGAAGATGGACTGGCCTTTACCAAGCCTATAGACAGCACCAATCAGCAATATATTGAGCAGCACGATGAGACCGAATACGAGATTCATACTCCATCCGTTCGTGCCGTATGCTGTGCCGAGGAGCTGCGGAAGTGAGAAGATAATGATGCCAAGCTGGGTCATATAAACGAGAATGACGATGTGGAAAGAGGACAGCTTCTCTGAATTTTGCACCGGGCGGCTCACCTCTTCGGCTTGACGCGAGTCATATTGCTTGTACCCACCTGACTCGGACGCTTCGTAAGCAGTTTAAACGGTGCTCGGATGAACACATCTCTCCACTCATAAGGCATACTTGGAGCAACAGGCGTCACATAAGATGTTTTGATACTTGTCAGACTGCACAGATGGATTGTTGTTGCTGTAATACCGATTGCGATGCCGAGGTTTCCCCATAGTCCCGCAAGTAATATAAATCCAAACCGGAGCAGCCGAATGGATGCGCTCATCGTATAATTCGGGATAACGAACGAAGCAATCGTCGACAAGGCCACAGCAATGATGAGAATATTACTCGTGAAGCCTGCCTGTACGGCTGCTTGTCCTATGACAATACCACCTACGATACCGATGGTTTGGCCAATCTTCGTTGGCAGACGTGCTCCGGCTTCGCGCAGCAGCTCGATTGTAACCTCCATCAGGAGCGCTTCGTAAAGCGGTGGGAAGGGTACTCTTCCGCGGGATTCCACGAGTGTTGTCAGCAGGTTCTCGGGAATCATCTCGTAGTGATAGGTTGTCACCGACACATAGAGTGCGGTGAATGACACAGTAATAATCAGCGCAAAGAATCTGAGCATCCTTGTAGCTGTCCCAATCATCCAGCGCTGGTAATAATCGTCTGACGAAATGAAAAATTCATAGAAGGTCGTCGGGATGCTGAACGCAGATGGGCTGCCTTCCATAATGCCAACGATACGGCCTGCAACAAGCTTCGAGACAACCGCATCCGGCCGCTCAGTCGTTAGAATTTGCGGGAAGACGGCGTAAGGCTGATCGTCAATCATCTGAATCAGCATATTCGTATCGTGAACTGCGTCCACCTCGATATCTTTGATCCGCTGTGTCACCTCACGGACATTTTCCATGTTCGCGATATCTTTGACATAGAGAATGTAGACATCGCTCTTCGCCATCTCGCCGACACCTAGCTTGATGATCTTCAGATGCGAGCTTTTTAAACGTATTCGAATAAGTGCCAGGCTTAAGCTGGCTTGCTCTGTCAGCCCATCATGCGGTCCGGTTATCGTCGTTTCCAACTCCGACTGGGATACCGTTCTTCCTTTAACGCTGGCTACATCGACCAAATATACCTTTTCGTTGACGAAGATAGCTGCTTGTCCGGATAGGATTCCTAAGATTAGCTCTTTGTCATCTGTCTGCTTTACAAACTGTGACTGTTCGAATAATGCATCTAGCTGGCTCCGTTCAAGATCATTCAGCGGCTTCAAAACTTCTTGATGCAGCAGCATCCCGTCAATCAACGTATCTAAATAGAGGGCGTGGACACCAAGGTGAGGAAGCTCACGATGGACCATATCCATGCAGTCATCGAATTGATCGAGCGTATGTTCAAGCGTTGGTAATGTCGATTCTTTCTGGCTCTTTGACATAGCTGCCCCTTAGATGTCCTGTTTAACTACTACCACTCATTATGCATCAGATAGAAAAGCTCTAAACCTGTCGAAATTGCGCGGATGTCAAAATAAAAACCAAGAGACGTCAGGCACGGTGCCTAACGTCTCTTGGCTTATACCAATCGTTTATAGCATAACTTTCTTGCCGGTGCGTGCGCTCTCGACAGCGCCGAACACCATCGCCACACTCTTGATATTATCGAGGCAATCCGTCTCTGCCGGTCGGCCTTCCTCGAGTGCTGCGAACATCTCATCGAAGCAGCCGAAATGACCTTGCTGCCCGTCCCAATCGTTCGAACCCTCGAAGCGAGCCATCTCGCGGATGAAGCTCTCCGGCTTCGATGTATCGACATATTCGCCGTACGGCAACCCCGCTCCGTCCCATCGCGCGCCGCCCTTGCTGCCGGTCACGCGCCAATCCGATTCCCACGAGGTGTTAAGTCCATCAGCGCACCACGAGCCGCGATAGCTGAATACCGAGCCGTCGCTCATCTCGAAGATACAGATGGCTGAGGCATTGCCTTGATACCATGATCCCGGAGGGTTGAATTCGTGACAGTAGACGGATACCGGATCTGCATCAATGATGAATCGCGCCTGATCGAACGTATGAATCGCCATGTCGATAATGAGCGGGTTATCCATCGCGTCACGGAAGCCGCCAAAATGAGCACCAAGGAAGAAGTCGGCATGAATGGAGCCGACCGTGCCGATCGTATCTGCCCGAAGCAAGTCGCGGAAAGAGCGGATTTGCGGCAAATAGCGGCGGTTCTGCATAACCGAATAGCGCTTGCCGGTTTCATTGCTGACAACCACAATATCCTTCGCATCCTCATACGACTCGGCCATCGGCTTCTCACCGAATACATTGCAGCCAGCGCGCATCGCTGTAATTGCGATCTGCTTATGGCTTGCCGGAATCGTTACATCGAAGACGAGATTCGCGCCTGTCGCTTCCAGGGCCGTAGCCAAATCGGTGAATGTTGGCACTTCAAGCCCTTTCCTCGCTGCCATCGCCTTCGCGCTTTCCTCAAAAATATCGACCAAACCAACAATTTCAGCATTTTCCCGCTGCATGGCATAATCGATCCACGTATTCGACATTCCGCCGCAGCCGGCAACTACGATTCGATGCTTCGCCATCATCATTTCTCTCCCTATTTACGCAATATGCAAACTAATCTAATCGTACCGAAAGAGATTCGGCGAGGCTAGCCACGAAATTGTGAAGTATTCGTACAATCTTCCGATTATTTGATAGAATAAAGCGGTATCATCACCGATACATTCATCATTCCCGATAAAATCGTATGGATGCGAAGAGGAGACTGAGTTCTGATGACAGTAAGTCCGTTGAAAGAGAATACGCGCATGCCTGACCGTACGTTTCCGATCAATGTATTTCTCGTCTCAAGCATTCATCTGCATTGGCATGATCATATCGAATGGATCTATGTGAAAGAAGGCCGTGCACGCGTGCAAATTGATGCTTCGTTCCAGCTGCTGCAGAAAGGCGAGCTCGCCTTCGTCAATACGAAGCAGCTTCATAGCGCCGCCGCAGTTGAGCCGGGAACGGAGATGATCTCCATCGTCTTCAATGAAGCGCTCGTTCGGGGCAGCGGGCTCGATATTACGGAGCATCATTACTTCGTGCCTTACTTGCAGCAGCAGCTGAAGTGGCCAAGCTGGATGCTGGAAGACGAGCCTTCCATCGAAGAGATGAACGCCTCCTTCGCTCGGCTCGTCGCCGAGTTTCAGAGCAAGACGCCGGGCTATGAGCTGCTGGTGAAGGCGGAGCTGCTGCGAATCTTCGGCCTCTACTTCCGCTATGCCGAGCGAAGCGCGGACCAGGCTTTGTCGCGTGTACCCAAGCAGAAGCCGTATGACTTCACGCAATTGCTGCACACGCTGCGCGAACGCTTCCAGGAGTCGATCAGTGTTGATGAAGCAGCGAGGATGGTGAACCTGAGCAAGGCGCATTTCTGCAAAGTATTCAAGCAGGTCACCGGCAAGACGCTCATTGAATATATTCACTTGCTGCGCGTGCAGGAAGCCGAGCGATTGCTGCTTGACACGAATTATCCCGTCACGGAAATAGCAGACCGCGTCGGGTTCTCCAATATGACGTATTTCGGCCGCGTGTTCAAGAAGATGCGCAGCTCTACGCCTACGGAAATTCGCAAGGGACACCAATTGTACGAATAGTGGAGGTGGCAAGGCCTATGTTTCCGATACTTGAGACGGAGCGGTTGCGACTGAGAGAAATAACAGAGGCTGATGCGGCGGATGTGTTCGCATGTTTCTCTAACGCCCAAGTAACTCGTTATTACGGGCAAACACCTTTTGAGTCGGTCGATCAAGCTGTGAAGCTGATTACTTTATTCGCAGCTAACTACGAGAATAAGCGTGGGATGCGATGGGGCATTGAATGCAAGGAGGAACCGGGATTGATCGGTACCATCGGGTTTAATGCGCTCGTCCTCCCCCACCGCAGAGCAGAAATCGGTTATGAGCTCCACCCTGAATATTGGGGCAGCGGATATGCTTCCGAAGCGGTGAAGCGGGTCATTACATACGGATTCGAGGAGCTTGAGCTCGCGCGAATCGGCGCAGTCGTCTTCCCGGAGAATACCGCATCGAACACGCTGCTCACGAAGCTCGGCTTCCAGCACGAAGGCGTGCTGCGCGACTATATGATGCAGGATGGGCGTTCGTACAGTACGAATGTGTATTCGCTGCTGAGGTCAGGTCGCTAGCCAGCATTAGTCAGATGCAGCCAGATACGAAGTTATCCTGCTAACGGAACGTATAGTCACTATTCGACCGAAAAAGGCGTTTTTCCAAAGCTAACGGAACACAGCCGCGCTATTGACTGCATATGCGATTACTTAGGGCCAATAGAGACGAAATAACGTCTCCAGGTTCCGTTAGAATATGGAACAACGCGATTTGAGCTGAATAGCGCTTCTGAGTTCCGTTACCTAATAAAAAGTGTCGAGTTAACCCTAGCACCTAGGGCTTTCTCGACACTTTTTATATGCAACGTATTATTATTTCACGTAAATGCGGCCGGTTTCTTCCCAGATCTCGCCCGGCGCCAAGCTGAATAAGCCGATTTGATCCGCTGGCAGATCACTGAACGGCGCATTGACCAGGTTCACTTGCGGCTCTGGGCAGAAGAATCCTTCTGTCGCGCCGTTGTTCCAGATCATCCACTGCTTGTACGATGTTCCAACATCGTACACGAGTGTTGCGCCATGCTGCGTGTCGGTCAGCTCCATCCGGTTGCGGCCATTCTGAGCGACAGCCGTGTAGTGGTTGTCGAGCGACTCGAAGAACGGATAGACGCCTTCGCCCTTCATCAGCTCTTCGCTCGCCGTCAGCGGCTGATATTCGCCCGTTGGCAGCATCCGCTCGCTCATCTTCCAGCGATCGCCGATGGTCAGCTTCAGGCGATAATCCTTCGCCGAGCTTCCCGGAATGAACGGAGCGTTCACGGCCGTATGGAACGCGAACAGGCAAGGCATCACATCATCGCCGTCATTGCGGACAAGCACATGCTGATGCAAGCCGTCTTCACTGATCGCATAGCGCAGCTTAACCGTAAACTTATGCGGTAAATATGTGTAAACCGCGCTTTGCTCGTCCACTTTCAGCGAAACAACAACATAGCTTTCCGTTGCCGTCGTGCCGAAATCATCGACAGTCCACGTCTCGCTATGCACGAAGCCGTGCAAGTGGTTGCCCGTAGCGGCTTCATTGACCGGGAACTGGTACGTGCGGCCGTTCCATGGGAACTTGCCGTCCTCGAACCGGTTCGGCGGAATGAGCACCGGAATGCCGTGAATGAATGGACGCGCCTTGAACGATTCCATCTCGTCCATCGTCGGCTCATGCAGCAGCTGCCAGCCCTTCGATGTATCGCGGAATGCGATCAAGTTGCCGCCTACCTCCGGCAGCAGCGCTGCTTCGTAGCGGCCGAACTTCAGCCATACGGCAGGCTCGCCTTGATACGTGCCTTGAAATGCTTGGTTATCGCTCATCGTCAATTCTACTCTCCTTTTGCTTCGTCAAAGCAGACGCCTCGCGGCTAATACTGGTACCGCTTCAGCCATAGCCCGCAGACGCTCGTCCAGTTCGCCACATGCGGATCGCTCTCGGCAAGGCCAAGGCCATGCTGCCCATGCTCATACACATGCAGGTCGAACGGAACGCCTGCGCGGCGCAGCGCCAGCGCAAAGTTCAGGCTGTTCTCCACCGGCACGGGGCCGTCATCCGACGTGTGCCAGAGGAAAGTCGGCGGCGTATCCGTCGTCACTTGAAGCTCGCCGCTCAGCTGCTCGATCATCGCCGGATCCGGCTGATCGCCAAGCAGATTGATTCGCGAGCCTTCATGCGTATACGGATCAAGCAGCGTAATGACAGGATAACAGAGGATGAGCTGATCCGGTCGGCACGAGATGCGCTCGATCGGATCAGCCGCCTCCGGCTTCCCGGCATCGTAGTGCGTCCCTGCCGTCGACACGAGATGGCCGCCTGCGGAGAAGCCGAGCACGCCGATCTTGTTGCCTGCGATGCCCCATTCTGCCGCATGCAGGCGCACATAGCGGATCGCCCGCTGCACATCCAGCAGCGCTGCCGGGTATTGATACGGCGCGACGCGATAGCGAAGCACGAAGGCGGAGATGCCGATGCTGTTCAGCCACAGCGCAATCGGCTCGCCTTCATGATCGGCGCGCATGCCGTAGCCGCCTCCCGGGCAGACGATGACAGCGCCTTTGTTAATGCTGCTGCCATCGCCCTCTACCAAGTATGGCGTCAGCGCTGGACGATCTTCATCCGTCACTCCGGCTGCGAGTGGAGCGCCTTGAGGCCATAGCTCGATTACTTGCTGCGAAGATCCAGCCATCTGATTTCCTCCGCAGACAATTCAAGGTTAGTTGCATCGAGACATGATTTCATCTCTGCTTCGTTGCGAGCGCCAATGATCGCTCCAGTAGGGAACGACTGGTTCAAGACGTAAGCAAGCGCGATCTGAATCGTCGATACGCCCTTCTCTTTGCCCAGCTTCTCTGCGCGGTAATAACGTTCCCAGTTATCGTCATTATAGAACACGCGAACCAAATCTGCATCTGTCCGATCTTCAGGCGTGAAGCGGCCTGTGAAGAAACCGCGCGCTTGCGAAGACCACGACAGCAGCGGCAGGTTCGATTGCTCGTGCCATGCCAGAATCTCATCGTCCACGCTAATGCAATCTGCCCAGAACGGCTCTTTTGCTTTAGCAAGGCTAAGGTTCGGACTGTTGAATTCGAAGCCGCGAAGACCGTTCTTCGCTGCATACTCATTCGCTTCCTGCAGACGAGCCGTCGTCCAGTTCGAGCCGCCGAACGTACGGATACGTCCTGCTTCGATATGCTCGTTCAGGCAATCTACGATTTCGCCAACGGGTACGTTCGTATCGTCGCGGTGCAGCGCGTAGAGGTCAATATAATCCGTGCGCAGACGCTCAAGGCTGGTCATCAGCTCATTATAGATCGCGTTCTTATTCACTTGCGGGCCATTCTGGTTCGGATGGCCGCCCTTCGTCCAGACGTTAATCTGTTCGCGGTTCTTGCGCTCCTCCATCCAGATGCCGATCGCCTTCTCGCTCTCGCCGCCGCTGTAGATAAACGCGCTGTCGATCGTGTTGCCGCCGATTGCTACATAATTATCCAAGACCTCGCTTACAGTCTCAATGATTGCTGGGCTGAAATAATCCGAACCCATAATCAGCTGAGAAACTCCTTGCTTTACACCTGGCAATTGAATCTGTTTCATTATAAGTTGCTCCTCTTCTATGTTCTCGTATAAGATAGATAAGTTCGACTAGATGCTTACCCGTTTACGGGAATAAGCTGATTCGAGACAAGCGTCAATCACCTTCAAATTGGCAACAGCATCTTCACCCGCAAAGTCCACCTCTTGCTCACCCCATACGATTCTTGCGAACGTATCGGCTTGAAGAGCATATTGGTTAAGGGCTGGCTGCTCGACTTCACGCTTGCCGCCTTTGGAATGAACGATAAAATTCGGATTCCCGACAAAAGCTTCCGGCACTTCAATACGGCCTTCTGTGCCGAGGATTTCAAACGTATTCCGGAATGCTGCCCACATGCCGCAGTCGAATGTCAGCGCGATATTGTTCGGGAATTCGACGATGCCGGATGCCATCATATCGACGTTGTCATGTTCAGGGGAGAGCAGCGCATGAACGGTTGCCGCTTCCGGCTCCGTGCCAAGAATGAGTCTTGCTGCGCTGAGCGGGTAACAGCCGACGTCATAGATCGAGCCGCCGCCCCATTCTCTGCGGTAACGAACGTTCTTCGAATCGCCCGCATTGTTAAACGTGAATGCGCCATGAAGGCCACGCAGCTCGCCGATTTCGCCGGATGCGATAATCTCAGCAATCGCCTTGTAGCGCGGGTGCTGGCGATACATGAACGCTTCTGCCAGATGCACGCCATTCTTCTTCGCCGCATCTGCCATACGCTGTGCTTCCTGCGCATTCATCGCGATCGGCTTCTCGCAAAGCACATGCTTGCCGGCTTCCATAGCCCGGATGGACCATTCCATATGTAAGTGATTCGGAAGCGGGATATAGATCGCATCAATCTCCGAATCTGCCAAAATCTCTTCATAGCTGCCGTATGCTTTAGGAATACCGAGCTTCGCAGCCGTTTCTTCCGCTTTCGCAAGGCCACGGCTTGCAATCGCTTTCACTTCGCCCGTTTCAGAAGCTTTAATACCTGGAATAACGGAATTTACGGCGATGCTGGCACAGCCAATAACGCCCCAACGCAATTTACGAGTCACAGTTATTGCCACCTTTTTAAGAATTTAGATTCGTCCCTAGTATAGTCCATATTGATGTGGGAAGAAATATAAAACAACTACATTTTCATATAACAATCACGTCTTCACGAAAGTAGGAAATCGCTTGGAACACCTCTTGGAGCTGCTTATTTTTCGCTATGGTTATGTAGGACTTATGCTCGCGCTCGCCCTTGGCATCGTAGGAATTCCGGTCCCGGATGAAGCGCTGCTCACCTATTCCGGCTTCCTCGTAAACAACGGAACGCTGCATATGATATGGGTGATGCTCTGCGCCTTTCTCGGCGCTGCAATCGGCATTACGGCCAGCTACGGCATCGGCATCCGGTTCGGTCTGCCTTTCCTACTTAAGTATGGACCGAAGCTGCATATGTCCCCCGCCAAGATTGAACGGGCTCAAGGCTGGATGAACAAATACGGCAATTTCCTACTGTTTGCTGGCTTCTTCGTTCCTGGTCTTAGACATATAACTGCCTATATGGCAGGAATGTCGCGGTTGAAACTTCGCACGTTCATGCTGTATGCCTACTCAGGTGCGTTCATCTGGAGCTCTGTCTTCATCTATGTCGGCTACATGCTTGGGGAGCAGTGGCTCACCGTTAAGCATTACGTCCATCATTACGGCTCTGCTTTTATCCTATACGGGGCCATTGCCGCTCTTGCTCTCATCAGCCTGAAACTATTGTTCGGTATGAGGAAAGTGAAAGCCTGACAGCTAACGCTGGATGCCAAAATACTTCAGCAGCACAGCGTCGAACTCCGCGTCGTTCTCCGGCGCAACCAGTTCTACATCTGCGTCTTTAAATATACGAACCTCGTTGCCGAATACCGTATTGCGCCCATCGCTAGTCCGAATCGCAAGAATCGGAGTCTGTCTAAAGATCGAATCCGGCGCATTCTCGCACCAGAAGGTTGCAAACTCATAATCCCCCGCAAGCTGCGGTTCCTCCGTAAAGGAGTAGATCCGGTGCCACTCGCCCCGCTTCAGCTCTGTCAAGAACCAACCATACTGCGCATCCGGCTCCAACCTGTAGATCTCTTCTCCCTGCTGCTGTTCCTCATAAGCATTCATCGTAATTGGCTCTCTCGGAACGATTCCGCCAACACCGACATCGCATAGATACGGCTGACCGTCTACAATAACTTTCAATACCTGATGACGGCGCTTCGGCGGCGTATCCGTGGAATCACGCCAGAATCTCGAGACGAGATCGGTAACATCATACCCTAGCTCACGCAGCAACCAGCCGAACAGTGCATTCAACTCGAAGCAGTAGCCGCCTCTATGGCGCGTGACAATTTTGTCATGGAGGTTCGTGATGTTCAGCGACAGCGGGATTCCTCGCAAAATATCAAGGTTCTCATAGGGAACCGCATGGAGATGGCAATACTGCAGCTTCGCAAGCACAGCTGCGCTTCCATCGAGCGGTCCTGAGTAGCCGATTCGGTCCAGATAAGCTTTAACTTCCGGTGATAGCTGTTGCTGTTGCTCCATCTTATGTGCAACTCCTTTTATCGTTGTTTGCGTTTCATTATAGCGTAGAACTGCGTATAATCAACACTAAACCGTGTGTAAAAGGATGCGAGAAACGAGTGACTGTTTATAGAGGGGACATGTTTTTTCAGCAGGATGATTTTCCGTTCCATATCCATCGATATACGATTGCTCGGGGAGAGCATATCCCAACGCACACCCATGAGTTCGTCGAGCTTGTGTTCGTCGTCGAAGGAACCGCCATCCACGAAATGTCCGGCCATACTTACCAGCTTGCAGCCGGAGATGTCTTCGTTGTAGAGCCGAACGTGTATCACAGCTACACCTGTTCGCCGGACAAGGAGACAACCGTGTATAACGTGCTCTTCGATGCCTCCTTCCTTCAGCAGGAGATGGAAGTGCTGCAGCAGATGCCGTCGTTCGTGGGCTTCTTCTATCTCGTTCCTTTTCTGCGCAAAAGCCAATCCTTCATCCCGTACCACCCGCTTCAACCCTCGCAGAGGCTGCAAATCCAGTCCCATCTGCAGACGATTGAAGATGAATTCCGCCAGCGGCGCGAAGGCTATCAGCTCATGATCAAGACGCGCTGGATTGAATGCCTTGTCTGGCTAAGCCGCTATCACCAGGAGAATCGCAATTCGCAGAAGCCCTCCGTCATCAGCGATCAAGCGTGGATGGAGTCCATCGTCAACTATGTGGAGCTTCACTATTACCAGCCGTTCACGCTGCAGCAGCTCAGTCAGCTATGCGGAATGAGCGTCTCCTCGTTTACTTCGAAGTTCAAAGAAGCGACAGGACTCAGCCTCGTCGATTACAAACATACCGTTCAAGTGCGCCATGCCGCGAATCTGTTGCAGACAACCGACAAGAAGGTGCTCGACATCGCGCTTGAGGTCGGTTTCGGCGACATCAGCTTCTTCAACCGGATGTTCCGCAAGCATACCGGCGTGACACCTCGGGAGTATCGGCATAAGCAAGAATAGTAATAGATAAATTCGATTAAGACATCTTTAGGCTGCGGCCGTTTCTCAGTAATCCACTGGGAAACGGTCTTTTTATTTGGCTGAAATTGATGATGGTTTATCTATGAAATGAGAAGTATTAATCAAGCATTTGAAAAATAAATAATAGCGCAATGAGCAGTTCGACTTCATTTAAACTTCTTATTTTATAGTGTTTGAATGGCACTCTCCTTCCCAAACTTCCCATTTTCTTTGTTCTATTTGCTGATTCTTGTGATGCAATCGAAATAACCAACACGCTAATGAGGTGTTTGAATGCCAGTAAAGCAGTTATATGATCGAGCTTTCAACAGCGCCGAGGACTTGCCTTCTGTTAGGGAAGCGCTCGGCGCTCTCGCGCATAACGCGTTTACCGAGAGAGGATTACTAGTCGAAGTTGCACTTAACGAAGCGCTTCAAAATGCCATGAACTATAGGGAGAGAGATACGAAGGTAACCGTGAGGGTCATGATTATGAACAATCATCGTTTCATCGTTCGGATCGCTAATGCAGGACCGGGCTTCTCTGCAGCCGCCTATTTGCAAAGGGCTGCGGGGCAGAACTGGGACGAGGATGAACTGAGGGAATCTGGAAGGGGGATCCAGATTATGTGCAGTGTGTTCGATACGGTAGTCTACAACAAACAAGGAACCGAGATTCTATTAATGAAGGAAATTCCTGATCGTTAAAGATGTGCATGATATCAAAATAATGAATAGGGTGAAAACTATGAAATTTTCAGTTAGGGCAAAGTTATATTTGGGATTCGGGCTCCTCTTGCTCATCTTGTGCGCCTCCGTCCTGCTTGGAATCCTCAGAATGCACACGATGGAAAGTCATCAGCAAGCCATCGTGAAGAAATGGATACCTGGCATCGAGCAAGTCAATCGCATTCAATTCTTAACCGAGCACTTGCAGAGATTGGATTTCAAATATGTGATTGAAGATGATCCTAAAGTAGGCGAATCGATTAAACAAGACATTGAACGGACAGAGCAGCAATTGAACACGGAACTCGGTAGCTATGAGAAAAATATTGAATCAGACGAAATACGCGGTAATTTCAACGCATTCAATCGTTCATTACAACGTTTCACAGCCTCACGAGAAGCCTTCCTGCAGCTTGCTGATAAATTCCAAATGCGTGGCGGAGCAGGGATGTACACCGATATCTTGATAACAACGATGCGTCAAGTTGACGATGAAGGCAAGAGCATGCAGAGCTCCTTGAGCAGGCTTATTAAATCAGAAGAACAAGGCGCAAGTAATGCGGCACAAGAGAGTCGCGACTACTACCTCAGTAAAATGAAAAATTCGATTATTTATGCGGTTATCATTGTGATTATTGGATGCTTGCTCGCCATTTATCTTGTTCGTCGAATTAGTATTCCGATCATGGCTATTACAAGAAATGTAAGGAAAGTGGCGTCAGGCGATCTGGTTGTCGAGCCTATCATTGTGACAAGCAAGGATGAAGTGGGTGAGCTGGCAGCTTCATTCCGAATTATGACAGACAATTTGCGCGAAATGGTAACTGCGATTCGGAGATCCGCTGTTGAATTAACGGCTAATTCTCACGAAGCAGCAGCTTCGACTCAAGACGCAGTAAGTTCGGTCGATTTCGTTTCTCGCGAAATACAGGAAGTCGCGCGAGATACACAGAACGGAAACGAAGCTATTGTGGAATCCTCTCAGGTCATACTAGAGATGTCTTCATTAATACAAATAGCGAAGGTCAAGGCAATGTCCGCTGCTCAAAACTCTGTTGAAACACTGAATGTTGCGGCTGCAGGCAGAGAGAGAATCTCTGAAACCATTGCAAGCATGAGGCACATCCAGCAGAAAACATCGGAAGTCACATCAGGCATGGAAACACTCAGTCAATATTTAAATGAAATTAGTCATATAACCGGCTCCATCAAGAATCTATCCAGTCAAACGAATTTGCTCGCTTTGAATGCGGCTATTGAAGCAGCTAGAGCCGGTGAACAAGGTCGCGGATTTGCCGTAGTCGCCAATGAGGTAAGAAATCTGGCCGAGCAATCGGCCAAAGAAACGGCTGTGGTTGAAGAGTTGGTCAAGAAAATATTGCTTAGCACCGCCAGTGTCGTAGCTGCTACAGAACAAAGCAGCCTTGAAGTAGAGAAAGGCGTTATTACTGTCAATCAATCGGATGAGGCACTCAGCAATATTCTCGCAGTCATCCATTCAACGGTGCACGAGATTAACGGAATAGCCGAGGTAACCGAGGACGAAGTAGCAAGCTCGGAGAAAATTGTAGCCATCATTGATTATTTCGGTAAATCAATTGAGAATATGGCTGTCAAAGCACAGCAGGTTGCAGTATCTTCTGAAGAAATGCTGGCGGCTATGGAGACCATATCCGCTACAAGCGAGGAAACGAACATCGTATCAATTGCGCTTGAAGCTCAAGTGGCTAACTTTAAAGTATAGCGCGGGAAGGATCTGAAGAATTATGCAAATTCACATTCAAGATCAAACAGTCCATGTTCAATTATCGGGGAAGATTTACGTAGAAGAAGCAACGCAGCTTCGCGAGAGAGTATTTGAATCCTTAAAAGGAGAATGCAGCTCCGTTGTCATTGACTTCAAGAAAGTCAATTTCATTGATAGCTCCGGCCTCGGAGTTGTCGTTGCCATTCACAAACGGGTTCTTGCTAAGAACGGTCGCTTGTCTATTAGAAACTTGAATGGCAGTGTCAAAGAACTATTCGAAATGACACGGCTAAATCGCGTACTCTCTATTGAAGAGTAGCAAATGGTGCATATTCTGCTTCTTCTCGCCGCTATCATCATTTCCTTATTTGGATTTCTCGTGCCTTGTCGAAAGCTGAAAGGCACTGAGAGACGATTCTGGGTCCTCACGTTAATTGGAGTTCTCCTTTGTTCGGTAATACCGCTCAAATGGTACATCCTGCTTAAAACAAGCGTGTACTCTCCTTCTGCTCAGCTTGTAGAGGAAGGCATCTATTTTCTAGGCAAGTCTATCTATTTCTTTGCTGTCTGCTTTAGGATATTTACTTTCGTCAGAAAACGGTCCCGAATGGGATTGATCTTGCTGGATATTGCCATTTTCTCTGAAATGTCCATTTATGCTTTGTGGTATGGGATCTTCGACTCCTCGCTCGAAAACATTGATATACTAGGTCAAGCGGGCATTTGGTTTGCTTTCGGTAATCTCGGCTGCGATTTCTCGATATTATTCGGAACGATTATGCTTTATTTCCTGCCCAAAGCTCCGATTGGACATAAACCGCATCTGCTTAACGCATTGTCGGCGTTGTTCCTAGTTCTAGGTGACTCGCTTCAATTCCATGAAATGAGTGCAGGTAATCCTTTTAACGCTTTTGCAAGCTCGATTATTGCGTTCTGGATCATCGCGATCCTTCTTAATAGCGCTGCTGGGCTGATCGAGTCTAGATACCCAATGAAGACCGGTGTAACGACGAAGAGACATCGGAGCAGACAACAAAATCAATTGCTCTTCATGATTATTCAATATTCATTTATCCTGGTCCAATTATATTTGAGCTTCAACTTGGAGCATTCATCTCCGGTTGCCCGTTTCTGCGCTCTGCTTGCAACCAGCTTGATTATCATTCGGCAAATTGTTATGTATTTGGAGAACAGGAACCTCTTTGCAATCGTTCAAGCAAGCAGAGAGAAGTATCGTGACGTTGTGGATACGGTTACGGAAGTTATTTTCCATATCGATCAGACCGGGAATATTAACTTCCTAAACCAAGCGTGGCGGGAACATACAGGCTTCTCGATTAAAGAAACGATAGGCAAGCGCTTCATCCAATATGTACATGCAGAAGATTGGTCTGTGATGCTAGAGTCCATCCATATCTTGCATACATCCAGTATGAACAATATTTCCGTTGATTTGCGTTTTGTTAGGAAAGATCAAGAAATTCGTTGGGCTAAGCTCATCTTGCGGAGGCAGCAGGATACAGAAGGAAGGATTGCAGGTTTCTCCGGAACCTTCCATGACACGACCTTACAAAGAGAGATTGAGATGCAATTGTCGAATGATCTGGATATGGCCCGTCGAGTGCAGCATAGTGTCCTGTCTCCACCTTATTCGGATGAGCATGTGTCCATTCAAGCGTTATATAAGCCATCCTCGGTACTATCGGGCGATATGTATTGCTGGTTCAAGATTAATGAGCATCGGTACGGAATTATGCTGATCGATGTCATGGGGCATGGGGTGTCTTCTTCGCTTATTGGAATGTCGCTTCGCGCTTTGCTCAAGGATTTGATTCTAAAGCAACGAAGTTCAGAAGATATGATACGCGAGTTGAATCAGCATATGATCGAACTTTTTCAGAATGATGAGGAAGACAGTTTACATCATTATTTCACAGCGATCTATGTCCTGATTGATTCGGAGAAGAAAACCATCGAGTATATCAATGCCGGGCATAATGCAGGATTGTGGCTCGATACACATGGTTTCCGCTTGCTTGATTCCACATCCATTCCGGTAGGTCTCTATGCAGAAATGCCAGTCGAGAAGAAATGTTACTCGTATACCGTTCCTGCCGCAATCGTACTGTATACCGACGGTTTCTTGGATACCATTGCTCCCGATCCCAAAGAAGCGGAAGATACCTTGCACGAGTACATGCAAAGAGAAGGCATGATTAGCAAACTTGCTTCTCTAAGGCAACGGGCAGTCGGTTTGCTGGATGCTTGTACAGACAATACTGACGACATAACCGTGCTGACGGTTGAGCTTCTGGGCTAATAACGTCATTACGATTTGTTAGCGGCGGCAGCGGTTGCGATACACACAAAAAAAGCGATGCAGATTTCTCTGCACCGCTTTTTCTTATTAATTCGAGCTCCAGAGTGCTACACGATCTTGAACATACTTTGTGTATCCCTCTTCCATTTTCTTCACGCCTGCTTTATCAAGCTCAGCCATGTACTCATCCCAGATTTTATCGAAGTCAGCTGGTTTCGCCAAGATCGCTTGCGGGATGCGTTTCCAAGTGATGTCTTTCATTTTCGTGCCAAGGATGGATACTTCGTCTTCGCCTGGAATTTGAATGTTCCATGCTGCGCCGTATGCCTTAATCTTGAATTCATCCTCTTTCGGGAACAGATCTTTCCACGTTGTTGCTTTGTAAGCCGCCAACGTTTCTTTCTCTGCGCTGCTGTAGCCGTTTACGAGCTGTTCAGGGAAGTTCTTCGTGTAGTAGTTGTCGGACTCGTCTTTCGCGCCATCGCCGTAGTGAACCATCATGTTCCAGTAGAAGCCGATACCGGATTCTTTCGTGAATGCCGTGTTATCATTGTTGATGCGGTCTTGAACTTCTTGTGGGACTACGCGCTTGCCGTTCTCAATCTTGTAGTGCTTGCCTTCAATACCCCAGTTGTTGAGGACTTGGAACTCGTCGGATGCCAGGTAATCCAAGAACTTGATTGCACGAACCGGATCTTTACAAGTGCTGGAGATGGAGATACCATAGCCGCCCATGAAGCCTGTTGGCCAGAAGTCAGCTTGCTTAATGTCTTTGGACATTGTTACTGGGTAGTGACCATAAGTTTGATCGAACTTGCCAGCTGTTTTCAACGCTTGCTGTGCATCGTTATAATCCCAGTCTTGGTCAATCAGACCAAGCACACGGCCTGTTGCTACTTTCGATTTGTACTGGTCATACTTCTGAACGAAGCTTTCTTGGTCAAGAAGGCCGATATTGTTCATATGGTTCAGCCAGCGGAAATATTCTTTCTCTTCCGGACGACGGAAGTGGTAAATCGCTTCATTCGTTGCTTGATCAACATAATATTCGCCGTCATCGGAGCCGCCTGTTGTCGATACAGCAGGGTTCGTTACAGAGATATACATGTGCCAGTCATCTGCATTCAAGGATACGCCGATGTTTTTGTTGCCGTTCTCATCCGTTGGATGCTTCTCGAGATACGCTTTGATGACGTTCTCGTAATCTTGAACCGTGCGGATTTCAGGGTAGCCTGCTTCCTTCACGACGCGGTGTTGAAGCTCGAAGCCGCCGCCTGCAACGAATTTCTGCTCATTAACTGCCGCCCAAGTCGGGATGGCATAGATGGATTGATCCGCATTCGTATATTTGGCACGAGCAAGGTTGTCGCCAAGTACGCGCTTAATATTCGGAGCATATTTGTCAATCAGCTCAGTCAGATCGATTACAGCGCCTGCATCAACAAGCTTGCCGATATCGCCTTTCGCAGAGATTAGATCCGGGTATTCGCCGCTTGTTGCCATAAGTGCTACCTTCTGGGCAGGATCACCTACTGCGAACTCAGCATCCAGCGTAACGCCGGTCTTCTTCGTCAGTTCTTTACTCACATCGTCTTGCATGTTATTCCAGTTCGGATTCGGGTCTTCCGCGAAGAATGAGAAATTAATCGGAGAAGTATCTGCCGCAGCTGCGTCTTTGTTTGCATTCGCATCATCCGTAGCATTTCCCGAATTTGCTGTAGCCGTATTGTTGCTTTTGTTTGTTTCGCTGTTCGACGTATCGTTGCTGCCGCATCCTGCAAGCAGTCCTGCAAGCAGCGTTACCGACATCAGAACCGTAGCGGTTGTTTTCTTTCTTTGCATGTTGCAAACCCTCCTAATTATGTATGAATGAATATTGTATAAACAGGTTGCCCTGCGGATACCGAGATTACGTGTTGCTGAAGTTCATTAGCTCTTTACTGCACCTAGCGTCATCCCTTTGACAAAATAACGCTGGAGGAACGGATACACCACAAGAATGGGAACGGTAACGATGATCGTAATCGCCATTTTGACAGATTCAGGTGAAATGGATGCCATCACTTCGACCATGTTGCGGCCGCGGAAGTTATCGACGTTCGTCTGCGTGCTCTGAATGACTTTCATCAGCTCGTATTGCAGCGTGGTGAGACTATCATTCGATGCGTTATAAAGGAATGTATCGAACCAGGAGTTCCACTGCCCGACCGCCAGGAAAAGCGCGATTGTCGCAAGAGCCGGCTTCGTCAGCGGCAGAATAACTCGCCAGTAGATCGTGAAATCATTGGCGCCATCGAGCTTCGCCGATTCTTGCAGTGCATACGGGATACCGTCGATGAATGAGCGGATGACGAACACGTTGAACGCGCTGACCAGGCCT
Source organism: Paenibacillus sp. J31R98 (assembly GCF_056269245.1). Taxonomy (NCBI): domain Bacteria; kingdom Bacillati; phylum Bacillota; class Bacilli; order Caryophanales; family Paenibacillaceae; genus Paenibacillus; species Paenibacillus sp. J31R98. The sequence continues at coordinate 72,937 of NZ_JBWDNO010000001.1, read as the reverse complement.
GGAAGAACATAGACGGCGAACGTGCCCATCATGTGCAGATCCTTAATCAGAATGTAGAACGGGATCAAGCCGCCGGATACATACATCGTCAGCGCCAGGAAGGTTGAGACGAATTTACGACCCTGGAAGTCCACTCGGCTTAGCGTGAAAGCCAGCATGGAAGAGCTGATAAGTCCGAGTATCGTACCGACTACCGTACGCAGAATTGATATTTTGAGCCCTTGAAGCAGGCCGGAGAAAGCGAAGATCGTATCATAATTCTTCAATGTGAACTGTCTTGGAAAAATCGTGATGCCGCCTTTCACACTATCCGTCGAATCGTTCAGCGAGATTGCCAGCACGTTCAGGAACGGATAAAGTGTTACGATTGTTACAATCGTGATGGCGACATACACCACGATATCGAAGATGCGGTCCGACCAAGGCGTGCCGCTTGCTGCTATTCTGTTTGAAGCCACCTTGTCGCCCCCTAAATAATGCTTTCTTTCGTAATCTTCTTGAAGATGCCGTTAGCGGTGAAGAGCAGAATGACGCTGACGACCGAGTTGAATATATTTATCGCCGTACCGAAGGAGTATCGTCCCATGCCTAGACCGTAGTTAAGCGCATACAAATCAAGGGTCTGTGAGTAATCCCTTACGAGATTGTTGCCAAGCAGGAACTGTTTCTCGAAGCCGATACTGATCAAGTGACCGATTGAGATAATGATCAAAATGATAATTGTCGAGCGAATACCAGGCAGTGTAATATGCCACACCTGCTGCAGCCTGCTCGCGCCATCGACTCTTGATGCTTCGTACAATTCAGGACCGATGCCTGCGATTGCCGCTAGGTAGATGATCGTATTCCAGCCGGTTTCCTTCCAAACATCGGCTGCCGTTACAATCGACCAGAACATATTGCCCTTCGCCATGAACTGAATCGGTTCGTGTATGAGATGCAATCCGACGAGTATCTCGTTCACCACGCCGTTATCGGTGGACAGCATCTTCGAAATGATACCTGCTGCGACTACCCAGGACACGAAGTGCGGCAAGTAAGAGATCGTTTGGACAACACGTTTGAACATTTGCTGCCTGACTTCATTAAGAAGAATGGCTAGGATGATCGGAATCGTGAAGCCTGCGATTAGCCCCATTACGCTCATCGCGAGCGTGTTGCGCAGCGCTTGGAAGAACGAATCGTCATGGAACAATTCTTTGAAATAATCAAACCCTACCCAATCCTGCTCGAAGAACGATTTGGCTGGCTTGAACTTCTGGAAGGCCATCGTCCATCCCCATAATGGCAAGTAGCTGAACACGAACACCCAGATGACAAAAGGAATGCTCATCAAGTACAAATACCGCTGCTGAAGCATCGTGCTAAAGAACCGCGATGCCTTCTTCTTCACGGGCCGCTTAGCATTGGCCACTTCCGCTGTTACCGCTTTCATTCGTATTACCTCCTTGCTGTATGTACCCATGATAAAGGAAATAAAGCGTTTTCAATACCATCACAATTTAGACCAAAATCATGTGAAAATTGAACATTACCAGGTACATATTTCACAGCAACAATTTCACTTCTTCCGAAATCCGGACGGCGAGCTCCCTACATACTTGCGGAATTTCGTATGGAAATAGTCTACATTGGCATAGCCGACCTTCTCCGCCACTTGATACACCTTCATTCCTTGACCCAAGAACTCTTTGGCCTTCTCAATCCGTACCTTGTCGAGGTAGGTGTTGAAATATTCGCCTGTCGTGTTCTTGAACAGCTTCCCAAGATAAGCGCTGTTATAGTTGAACACTTCGGCAAGCGACTCCAGCTTCAAGTTCTCATCGTAGTTGCGCTGAATGAGATCGATCATCTTGCGCATCAGCTTGTCTGCGCTGTCTCCCTGAGGAGCTGAGGCCCTCAGCCCTCTCAACAGCTGAATGACATGCTGCTCCAGCGCAGAGTAATGCGAGAGCTGGTAGATCTCCATAATCGCAACCGAGAGCTGGCCGCTTCTTGCGTATACGTCTGCATCATGCTGCGACATTTTGCCTACTACACCTGTCAGAATCTGCACGAACAGCGACTTAATCACCTGCTCCGAGCAGCCGCGTGCGATGAAGTGATGGCCTGTGCTTACAACCAGCTGGTCAATCGCGGCCTCATTGCCGATATCAAGCGCAAAGTATAATTTATCAATAATCTCCGCGCAATCCTCATGATCAACTGGGGCAGGCTCACCTGCAGCCGCTTTGCAGATTGGCTCTGTTGCCTGCGTTATAAGCTGATTGCCCTCATAGAAGAATCGCTGATTCAGAAGCCTCAGAGCTTCCTCATATGAACGGTTAATCTCTGAGAACTTCTTCACCCGCTCGCCAGCGGTAACCGTAGCTTCCAGCTGAAAGTCAGCAGCCAGCGCTTCAATCTCCTTGTAGATGTCTCTGCGGACCTGCTCGAACTGCATATTCTCCTTCACAAGCAGGCCGATATGCAGCTCGCTAATAAAGATCGTTCCTCTACCCTTCTCATCGAACGATTGGCAGAGTCGCTTCTTGAACGCTGCCCGATCGCCGGGCTCCGCTTCCTTCCCTTCGCGCTGCAGCCTGATGAGCGCGACGTTATAACCGTCCCACATCAGACCTGCATCTGCGAGCTCATTATCTTGCAGCGTGAGCTGCTCATCCGTGTTCGTCAGAATCGTCTGAATCGCACGCTCCATATCCCATTCCACGCGCTCGTTCTGCCGCTGCTGCAATTCCGTCTCACGCTCAAAGACAGACTTTAATTTATGCAAGTACTCGATCAGCTCATCCTCGTCAACCGGCTTCAGCAGGTAGCCGTCAATGTTCAGTGCAATGGCTTTCTTCGCGTAATCGAAATCAGCATAGCCGCTAAGAATCAGCACATGTACAGACTCGTCTCGCTCTCTCAGCGTCTCAATGACTTCAAGGCCGCTCATGCCAGGCATGCGAATGTCCACGATCATCAAGTGCGGCGAATAGCGCTCATACTTCTGGAGTGCTTCCTTGCCGTTCGCAGCCGTATCCACCACCTGAAAACCAAGCTCCTCCCATTCAATCAGCGTGCGCAGTCCTTCCCGAATCATCGGTTCATCATCCGTAATGAGTACCTTATACATGAGCATGCTCTCCCTTCGGAATGGTAAATTGCACTCGTGTTCCGATACCTGGCTCGCTCCAAATCACAAGTCCGGATTCACTGCCATACAACAGCTTCAAACGCATATGCACATTGCGAAGTCCAATACGGCTCCCTTCACCGTCATCCTGATCGTCAAACGTCTGATTAAGCGCCTGCAGTTTCTCCCGAGTCATGCCTTCACCGTTATCGAGGACTTCGACATGAAGCATGCCGTCCACCAGCTCCGCAATGACGCGGACAATGCCGCCTTCTTCCCGGTTCTCAAGCCCGTGGATTACGGCATTCTCAACAAGCGGCTGAATGATGAGCGGCAATATCGGTACTTGTTCCGCCGCTTCCTCAACGCGAAGCTCATAACGCAGACGATCTTCGTAGCGGAATTTCTGAATATCCAGGTAACAGCGGACCACCTCGATCTCATGGCGCAAAATAACGGTGCGATTGCCTGCCTCGAGATTTTTACGCATCATTTTGCCAAGCAGCCTGACGACGTTGGAAATTTCCTTCTCGCCCTTCAGATGTGCTTTCATCCGAATCGACTCCAGCGCGTTGAACAGGAAGTGAGGATTAATCTGGCTTGCCATCATCTTAAACTTGATCTCATTCTGCTTCGATTGAATCTGCGCATTCTGCTCATGTGATTCCTGCACCTCGACGATGAGCCCATTAATGCTCGCTACCATCGAATTGAACTGCCTGGACAGCTGGCCGATCTCATCCTTGCCGTCAATTTCGAGCACGACATCCAAGTTGCCGGTGGCAACCTTCGAGATATACTTGCTAAGCCGGAACATACGCTTGGAAAGCATCGTTGCAAAGCCATAGATAAGTCCGATCGCTACGATGAGGCTAATAGAAATGACCGTCAATGCGAGAATAATAATTTGATTCGCGTCCTTCACGATGCTCTCAATCGAGAAGACGGATACTATGCGCAGCCCGTTCAAGCTTGAAGTCGGAATGATCGGCTCAATCTGAATTTGTGAGGAGCGTCCGTCCACAACGGCTTGGAAGCTGCCATATTGCTTGTTAATGACCTGCGGATCGAAATTAATGTCGGCGAGCGTCTTGCCAACTCGTCCGGGGCGATTCGCGGATACGATCTGATTCTGATCGTCGACGATCATCGTATCGAATGACTCCTGACCGAGAATCGAATCCAGCATGCGACCATTGACATTGATGACAAGCACGCCGCTCGTGTGACGATTAATGAAATCGAGCTTGCGCACGAGGCTCAAATAGTTATGGCCATCCCGTTCATCTGCCATATAATACCAACCGATCAACCCGCTGCTCTTCAGCGCAGTTTGGTACCAGCTCGATTGCGAAATCGTCTCAGTTGGCTGGATAAGCTCCCAATTGTTCAGCAGCGTCTTATTATGTACATAGAGGCGAATGTTCGATATCTCCTTGTACAGTCTTATATAATCCTTAATGTCCGGGTAATCCTTGTACGCTTTGACCACATCGTAAACGGTTTCATATTGATTGTTGGCAAGCCCTTCAAGCCTGGTGTCGAACGTCATCCGGTACGAAATGTCCGTCGAGACGTTGATGATCTCACTCGTCCGCTTCTTCACCCGATCCACATTCGTCACGGTCTGCTCTTGCGCGTTCTGAAGCGCCATATGCCTCAGCTCGCTCGTCAAGAACGCACCGACGATCATGACCGGTACGAACACCACGACGATACAAGACAAGATGAGCTTCGTTCGGAGCTTCAAATCATTGATGATACGAATTACAGATTGGAACAAGGCCTCACGTTCCTTCCCTCAATATTGAAATGAAGCGATATTTTCGACTAAATTATGGAAGCGTTTTCATTTCTGGCGGATGAATCGTCTATGCTTCATTGTAAAGCATTGAGTATAACCTGAACATGCGGTAATTTCAAGAAATTTCATGTCAAAATTAGTGATTTTACAAACATGCAAAAAGCCGCCTCCGTCGCGTAAACGAAGCTTGTCGGCTTCGTTTTCCTTGACTCGTGCGGCTTTCTTATCATTACATTGCAAAATAGTTGATTTTATGGCGTTATTTCATACTCGGTGCTGGTTGCGGTGCTGGAGGCAGAGCTGGGGACGGGGGTCCCATTGCAAGCGATGAGGCTTGCTTCGCTTCGGCTTGCTCCGTGAAGCGCTGAACCTCTTCCTTAAGACCTAGCATGCGGCGGTCCAGCACGCCGATCATATCCGCGGTTTCTTTCAACTGCTCGCGAATCGTCTCCGGCATATCGTCATGGAATTGATAATAAATCTTGTGCTCAAGGCTTGCCCAGAAATCCATCGCAATCGTGCGGAGCTGGATTTCCACATTGACATATTCGATCCCTTCGGAGAGGAAGATCGGAATTTCGATAATCAAATGCAGGCTCTGATACCCGTTCGGCTTCGGATCCTTGATGTAATCCTTTACTTCGATAACCTTGACATCACTTTGTCTCTGGATCATTTCATATACTCGGTATACATCAGTAGTGAATGAGCAAATGACACGTACTCCGGCGATATCGCGAATATGGTAAGCCGCATTCTCCTTGGAGACGTCTACCCCTTTGCGCTGCAGTTTCTCTACAATGCTCTCCGGCGATTTAATCCGTGTTTTCACGTGTTCAATCGGATTATAGTTATGAACAAATTGCAGTTCCTCGTTCAGAATCGTCAGCTTCGTATTGATTTCATCTAGCGCAAATTTGTAGCTCATTAACATTTTGGCCCATTCCATCACCATTTGCCTGTCCATCATATTCGTTTCACTCCTGCCTGATTCGCTTATAGTATTGGGGAGAGCAGCCGTACACAGGATTCCTTGAATCGCTGATAAGTCGACCTCCGCTGATAGGCTTCATAGGTAAGCTCGCGGCTCACTTGCATGTCATCTTCGAATATTCGCTGCAGCTTGCATGCCGTTTCCGTATCGTACAGAATCGCATTGACTTCAAAATTCAGCTTAAAGCTTCGGATATCTACATTTGCCGTGCCAACGGAGGCGATCTGACCGTCGACGACAATCATTTTGGCGTGAAGGAAGCCTTTCTCATAGAGATAGCACTTCATGCCCTCTTCCAGCAGCTCGCCCAGATAGGAGTAGGATGCGAGATAAACCATCTTGTGGTCGGGCTTGCTTGGAAGCATGATGCGCACGTCTTTGCCGGATAGGACAGCCATCTTCAGAGCGGTCAGCAAGCTTTCATCCGGGATAAAATATGGCGTCTGGATATAAATCGTTTCCTTCGCGGAATTTATCATCTTAATATAGGCATTCTTGATCTGTTCGAGCGATTGATTCGGACCGCTGGAAACGATCTGCACGCCTGCTTTGCCGGTATCGCCTGCGGGCGGGAACAGCGCGAGCACATCTCTGCCGATGGTGGCCGTGGAAGCGAGATTCCAGTCCATCATGAAATGCGCTTGCATCTGGGAGACCGCATAGCCGGTGATGCGAAGATGCGAATCGCGCCAGAACCCGTATCGCGTGTTAAGGCCTAGGTACTCGTCGCCGACGTTGATACCGCCGATATAGCCGATCTGACCATCGATGATCACAAGTTTCCGATGGTTGCGATAATTCACGCGAATGTTCAGGTACGGGATCTTCGACGGGAAGAAGAAGGCGACCTCGCCTCCCGCTTCCTTCAAGCGGCGGAAGAAATGGCGCGGCAGATGCGAACTTCCGATATCATCGACAAGGAAGCGCACCTTGACGCCTTGTTGGGCTTTGACGGTGAGGGCATCTAGCAGCCTGTTGCCGAGTGAATCGTTCGACACGATGTAATACATCAGATGAATATGATTGCCGGCTCGTTCGATATCGTCGAATAAGGACTCGAATTTGGCGTTGCCATCGGTGAAGATATCTACCTTGTTGTTCTGCGTATACAGCGCGAAGCCGCTCGTGAGGTTCATGTAGATGAGGTCCGCGTGATTCGCCGCGGCTTCATCGTTGAAGATGATCCGATTGTCGCGGAACTCGCGCCGCTGGTTCTCGATGAGCGACGCCATCGTCTCGCGTGTGCGCTTGTTTAGCTTGTACAGCTTCTTCTTGCTCAGATTCTGGCCGAATACAAGGTATACAACGAACCCCACCGCCGGCAGAAACAAGAGCACCATCAGCCACGCCCAGGTCACCCCGACGTTCCGCCGCTCCATGAACATGACCACAATCGCCAGCGGTATATTAACTACCGTCAATATCGTTAAGAAACTCAGATCAATAGCCACTCTGTTTCCCCCATGACGCCCTGATGGTGCATACCACTCCAGTATAAACCATTTGGGGGCAGGGGTTCAAAGTTGGGGGGAGGGTTGGGGTTATTGTAGCTGATTTGGCTACCCCTAACTCAATGTGTATCCCTAACGTTCACTTTTAGCCCATTTGGTTACTTTTAACTCAATTGTGTATCCCTCAGGGGCACTCTTTCGCCGATTTAGCTACTTCTTTCCCGATGTGTATCCCTCAGGGTCACTCTCTCGCCGATTTAGCTACTTCTCCTCCAATGTGTATCCCTAGGGGTCACTCTCTCGCCGATTTAGCTACTTCTCCTCCAATGTGTATCCCTCAGGGTCACTCTCTCGCCGATTTAGCTACTTCTTACCCGATGTGTATCCCTCAGGGTCACTCTTTCGCCGATTTAGCTACTTCTTACCCGATGTATATCCCTCAGGGTCACTCTTTCGCTAATTTAGCTACTTCTCCTCCAATGTGTATCCCTAGGGGTCACTCTCTCGCCGATTTAGCTACTTCTTACCCGATGTGTATCCCTCAGGGGCACTCTTTCGCAAATTTAGCTACTTCTCCTCCAATGTGTATCCCTAGGGATCACTCTTTCGCCGATTTAGCTACTTCTTTCCCGATGTGTATCCCTCAGGGTCACTCTTTCGCTAATTTAGCTACTTCTCCTCCAATGTGTATCCCTCAGGGTCACTCTTCCGCCGATTTAGCTACTTCTAACCCAATGTGTATCCCTCAGGGTCACTCTTTCGCCGATTTAGCTACTTCTAATCCAATGTGTATCCCTCAGGGTCACTCTTTCGCCGATTTAGCTACTTCTTACCCGATGTGTATCCCTCAAGGTCACTCTTTCGCCGATTTAGCTACTTCTTACGGGTCACTCTTTCGCCGATTTGGTTTGGCTGCGTCTCCACTAGGTGTATGACACGTGGATAGACATTCGTTAGCTGTTAATCCAATTGGAGGATGAAAACCTATACCTCATACTCCTTCCCTTCGGTGATGTCACGTGGCTCAATATCCCTTTACTTACTAATGACTTCAATCCTTCTATAGCTCTCCTTTTGCTAATTCCCAATTTCACCATTGCAGCCATGGGACTAATCTCGCCCCAGTGCTGCTGCATCAGGTGCAGGAGAGCACGCTCGTAAACGTCAAAGTTATGTTCGATCCCCCGCGTAATGCCTCCCCACTTGGCAAGCGCCATGAGCAACGTCTGCTGGCAGCGGCGAGGCTTCTCCGTTACTTCGTCGTAAGCGAAACGGAGCAAATGCCAGCCGTCGATGAGCAGATGATTTTGACGTTGGAGATCATCTGCGAAGCGCCATCTACTAATATCGCGCCAGTGCGGACCAAAGCCATCGACTTCGATGAGCAGCCGATATGGCAGCGGAGGCAAATATGCAAAATCCGCAAACCTCGCTCCGCCCTTTAGATCCTGCAATTCATACTCAGGATGCAAGTAATCCAAGCTACCCACGGCTGGCCACCAGACATTCTTGAGGAAAAGTTTCTCCGCTTGATCATGTTCTGTTAGCCTCCGTTTGCGTTCTTCACTGCTCCTATTCGCAACTGATTCCATCATCAATGCATAAGCTTGTTCAAACCCATTCTCCATCCTCATACCTCCAAAAAATAAAATAAGGCTGCCTGCCCGGATGATCCGGACAAACAGCCTGTGCTTCAGGACTAATTAGTTAGTTGGTACAAAGCAATACTGCGACTATTATAACCGATGAGTTGGCGAACGAGCTAGTATTAGTTAGAGGCGCTGAGGTATTGGTATGTGCGAGGTGCGGGTGCGGGTGCGGGTGCGGGTGCGGGTGCGGGTGCGGGGTGCGGGCGTTCACGCGTTGCCGCGTTTATTACCACTCTCAAGCTGGTTTGTCCCCCAGCCATATAGTAAGATGAAATCAAATTCATTTTGCAAAGGGGACTGCTGACCATGTGCCGCAATATAAAAACGCTGTTTAATTTTGACCCGCCTGCTACGGATGAGGAGGTTCATGCTGCTGCACTTCAATTCGTGCGCAAGCTGTCCGGCTTCAATACGCCATCGAAGGCGAACGAAGCTGCGTTCCATGCTGCCATCGAGGACGTGACCGCCGTCGCCAAGAAGCTGCTCGACTCCCTTGTGACGAACGCCGAGCCGCGCAATCGCGAGATCGAGATCGTCCGTGCCCGCGTGAGAAACATCAAGCGCTTCGGACCCAAGCTATAGAGAAGAGGCTGACCATCGCCGGCAGAATTGCCTAACCGTATGGACAGCCTCTCTTAATTGCTAAGCCGATACATTTCGGCAAACCGCCTACAACACCTTGAGCAAATTGCTCATCACATGCTCGAGATGCAACTTCATCCGCTCGCCGGCGAGAGCGGCGTCACGGAGCTCGATCGCCTCGAAGACAGCGAGATGCTCGCGGTACAGCCGCTCCGCCACGGAGCGGTTCGCATAAATCTCAACGCGGCGGATTTCGCGGATGGCGAGCTCAAGCTGGCTCACGATCGACTCGAACAGCCGCAGCATAATCGAATTATGCGTCGCCTCCGCGAGCGTCTTATGAAACAGAAGATCGGTCCGCTCTCCCTCCGCATCATCGCCGATCGCCACTTCCATCTCCGCTACAAGAGAGCGAAGCGCGGCGATATCCGCGTCCGTTGCTTTCACCGCCGCAATCGAAGCGTTCGAAACCTCAAGCGATTGCCTCGCCTCAAGCAGCTCCAGCAGCGTTTCGCGATTCATTCGCAACGACACCAGCTCAGGCAGCTCCACTGCAACCGGCGCGACATCGATCACGCGGCAGCCGCCACCCTGGCGAATCTCAATGTAGCCCATCGCCTTCAGCGCGCTTAGCGCCTCGCGCATCGTTGAGCGCCCGACGCCGAATTGCTCGCTCATCTCCTTCGTCGAGGGCAGCTTGTCGCCGACCTTGAGCTTGCCATCCACGATGAGCCGCTTGATCTGCTCCGCAATCTCCTCGTAATGATTCCGTTTCGATAGCTTCGTAATTTCCATCGAATAATATCCCTTCTATAACCTTCTCGTGCCGTGCCGCGCGAAAAAGGGGTAATGTGCGCATCCGAGTGAGACAATATCCGGATTACGGCAATGTTCGCCAAAGTGGGGTACGTGTGCCGATATTGGCTTCTAAGCGCTAGAAGGGCAGCTCATACAAAGCGATACCTGGCATTCCTTGCATTCCTTGCATTCCTTGCATTCCTTGCAATTCCTTGCATTCCTTCCCTTCCCATCCAGTCACTTCTAACCCACAATAATCGCATACACGACGCCCGGTCCATGCACGCCAATTGTTAGGTCATTCTCAATATCCGCCGAACGACTCGGTCCCGATATAAAATGAATCCCCGCCGGCAGCTGCTCGCGTCCAGCGCGGTCGAATTCCACCAGCACTTCGCCAAGCCGTGTGCGCAGACGCTCTATCGGAATAATCGCCATGAGCACCGTCGGCAGCAGGCTGACCGAACGCCCTTTATCCTTCGATGATAACACGGTCATCGAGCCTGTGTAAGCTGCTGCATAATCGACAACAACAACGCCGAAATCCGCCTCAGCCGCACGAGCCTTCCACAATTCCTCCGGATCGCTGTTCCACACCGACACGACAGCCTCTGGAAGCGCAGACTCGAGATCCATCTCCGCGAGCTCCGGTTGATTTTGCCGAATGATATACTTGGCGCTTAGCTCCGCAGCCTTCTCCAACACAAACTGCTTTGCTTCCTCCATGCTGCCAAGCCGTAGCGAATGCCCGCCGACCGCGCGGAAGTTCTCCATAAACTTCTCCGCCCGCTCATCTACCGGCCACTCGAACTCCCGCCAGAACTCAGGCGCCCCGCGAAAAGGATGCGCAGGCGCTCCTACCGACCTCGCCCGACCAAGCTTGCTTGAAATTCCGTTAATAAAGCTGACCTGCTTCTCTTTCGATTTGGCCGTCTGTTCCGCAAGCCACTGCTGATGCGCTTCCTTATTAGCCATGATGCCCGTGCCCCCCGTTTCCTTTACCGCTGCCGCCAGACTGCCGCTCACGGAGAATCTCTTCCATACGGCTCTTCATCGCCGGATCCATCTCCGTAAGGCCATGACGAATTTCCTGTTCCATCGTCGGCCACTTCTCGCGGAACGACTCGCTTGGCATGCTCGGCGTGACGCGATACGAGTTCCAGCCCTTCAACGGACCGACCTTCATGCGGATGCCGCCGTCACGCACGACCAGCTTTTGCCCGAGCTTCCCGATCTTAAGCACCGCACCGAAGCGCTTCGAATTCTTCATTACAGCGGCAAAACCTTTCATCCCGAGCGCTTCCAGCTTATCGCCGCGACCTGCTTCCAGCTTCCGCCGACGCAGATAAACGAGCATCTCATGCAGCGGGATCTTCACCGGACAAGCCTCATAACAAGCGCCGCATAGGCTCGATGCGTTGGCGATATCGTCCCATTCGGCGACATTTTTCTTCAGTGCAGGCGTTAGCACCGCGCCGATCGGACCGCTGTATGTGCCGCCGTAGGCATGGCCGCCGATATGACGGTAAACCGGGCAAGCGTTCAGACATGCGCCGCAGCGAATGCAGTTCAGCAGCTCTTGGAACTCCGGATCGCCAAGCTGCAGCGAACGTCCGTTGTCCACGATGATGATGTGCATCTCATCCGGACCATCCGCATCTACCGCACGCCGAGGTCCGCTAATGCCGGACATATAGACAGTCAGCTTCTGCCCTGTTGCTGAACGCGGAAGTAGCGTCGCCATAACCTCAAGATCCTCGAAGGAAGGAATAATCCGCTCCATGCCCATCAACGTAATTTGTGTCTTCGGCACCGTTGTGACCATGCGAGCGTTCCCTTCGTTCTCGAACAAGACCATCGAGCCTGTCTCCGCTATCGCAAAGTTACACCCCGTCATGCCGATATCCGCTTCCAGGAACTTCTCGCGCAGCTTGCGACGCACGAATCCGGCAAGAATCTGCGTATCCGGTGCGAGCGTCTCGCCTGCATCGGCTGAGAGCAGCTCAGCAATTTGATAGCGGTTCTTATGAATCGCCGGAATGATAATATGCGACGGTGTCTCGCCCGCCAATTGAATAATATATTCGCCAAGGTCCGTCTCAATCGCCTCGACTCCGATGGAATCCAGCGCGTGGTTGAGATGCAGCTCCTCAGTAACCATCGACTTCGATTTCACAACGCTGCGCGCCTCGACCTGCTTCGCAATGGCAAGCGATATCTCCACGGCGTCAGCAGCCGTCTCTGCAAAATGAACATGGACACCGTTTGCCCGAGCATTCTCTACGAATAAATTCAAGTAGTAGTCCAGATGAGCAATCGTATGCAGCCGAATCTGCCGCCCACGCTCACGCCAATCGTCCCAATTACCATGATCAGACGCCGCCTTCTCCTTGCCCGAACGCAGACGCTCCGTCGTGAACTTCACTGCTTTGCGCAGAAAATCATTATTGAGCGCCAAATCCGCCCGTTCCTTCACCGTTCCCAAGTTCGCCGTCGCCCCTCCGCTCATGCGCCCTTCACTCCTTCATATAGCAGCTCTGCCAGGTGCATAACCCGCACCGGTTTGTCGCGGTAACGCAGGTTGCCCGCAATGTTCATAAGGCACGCCAAGTCGAGACCCACAAGCACCTCTGCCTCAGTCTCCAGCACGTGATCCGTCTTCTCCGTCACCATCGCGCCGGAAATATCGGACATTTTCACAGCGAACGTCCCCCCGAACCCGCAGCAATCATTGGCAAAAGGAAGCGGCACAAGCTCCATCCCCTTCACCTGCTCCATCAACAGAAGCGGCTCCTCCTTCACGCCAAGCAGACGGCTTCCGTGGCAGGATGGGTGGTATGTCACTTTATGCGGGAACGCTGCGCCGACGTCCGTTACGCCAAGCACCTGCACAAGGAATTGCGTGAACTCATACGACTTCTGTTGTAGCTTTACAGCCTTCTCAAGCATGACCGGATCATGCTCAAACAGCTTCGGATAATGATGAATCATGCCTGTGCAGGAGCCCGATGGGGAAATGACAAAGTCGCAATCCTCAAACGCTTCCAGAATCGTGCCCGCTGTCTCTCTTGCTTCCTTCCAATAGCCGCTGTTGAACGCCGGCTGCCCGCAGCAGGTTTGAACCTTCGGGAACTCCACCTGCACGCCATACCTAGCCAATAGCCGAACCATTGCTTCACCGACTCGCGGATATAACGCATCACTTAAACAAGTGATAAATAATGACACTTTCACGCCCACTGAGCACCTCGCTTGAACTCGTTTTATAGTTATCATTTTATCAGGTTGTCAGACATGTTGACAATAAGAAAAACGTCTAGCTCGTCATCTTCCTCATATTAAAAAAGCAGCCCAAGACGACTTCCCCGTCCTGAACTGCCTCTCTTCCATAGATTAAACCGTCGATACCGCAATCGACGTCCGTTCGGACAGCGCCTGCAGCGTCTCTTGCGGGATGCCCCGATCGGTAATGATCGAGCCGATCTCGCTAAGCTCTGCTACATGCGTGAACGCCTGGATGCCGAATTTGCTGGCATCGGCGAGCAGGATGACACTGTCGGCCATGCCGATCATTTTCTGCTTGATGCGCGCTTGAAGCTCATTGGACTCGCTGATGCCGCGGTCCAGATGGACTCCTTTGCAGGAGAAGAACACTTTGTCGACATGGTACAGGTCAAGTGACCGCTCCGCGAGCGGGCCAACATAGGACAGCGAACGCTGCGCCAGCAGGCCGCCGGTCGAGATCACCTCGATCTTCTCCTTGCTGCTCAGCTCCGTCGCCACTTTAATCGAGTTGGTCAGCACCGTCAGCGGAAAGTCCGGCAAATACGATGCCATATACCACGCCGTCGTGCTCGCATCGAGCAGAATCCGATCCTTCGGCTTGATCAGCTTCACCGCTTCCTGCGCGATGCGCCGCTTCTCTTCGGCATGCGTAATTTCCCGCTCCGCATAAGGTATCTCCGGATGCTGCGGATGCTCCTTCACGCTGACCGCTCCCCCGTGGGAACGGCGCAAGCGGCCAGCCTGCTCGAGCCTATCCAAGTCGCGGCGGATCGTCTCCTCCGTCACTTGGCACAGCTCGCTCAGCTCCGTCACACGTATGCTCCCGCGTTCATTGACAAGTCCCACAATCTTCTCATAGCGCTCTGCAACAAGCATTGTCATCCTCTACTTTCAATCCATAATCTATGCGAGTCCCGCGAGTTCACAGAACTTTCCGTACGCCTCTTGCCACTCCGCCTGCTCCTTCGGCTCATAGACCGTAACCGGGAACGAATCGCGAATGACCTGGCGAGCTTCCCAAATATCGGACAGCTCCCCTTGCGCAATCCATTGGACAGCAAGATTGCCAAGCGCACTGCCTTCAACAGGTCCAGCCCATACCGGCTTGCCGATCGCATTCGCCGACCACTGGCACAGCAGCACATTCTGAATGCCGCCTCCAACCATATGCAGTCCGCTAAACGACTTGACTGATAACCGCTCAGTTAATTCAAGCACATAACGGTATTTGAGTGCAAGGCTTTCGAGAATACAGCGGACGATCTCGCCCGGCGATTCAGGTACCGGCTGATTGCTTGCCGCGCAGAACTTGCGCACGCGCGAAGGCATATCGCCCGGATGGATGAACATTGAAGCGTCCGGATCAATGAACGACTTGAATGCATCAGCCTTCTCCGCCATGCTCACCAGCTCAGGGAAGCTATAGTACTCGCCAGCCCGTTCCCAAGCGCGGCGGCATTCTTGGAGAATCCACAATCCCATGATGTTCTTGAGCAGCCGGTATGTACCGTACGCGCCGCCTTCATTCGTGAAGTTCAGCTCCTGCGCCAGATCATTAATGATCGGACGCTCCACCTCAGTGCCCATTAAGGACCAAGTTCCACAGCTCAAGTAGGCAAAATCCCGCTCGAGCGCCGGCACGGCAGCTACCGCCGAGCCTGTATCATGCTCCGCCGTCGCAAGTACTGGAATAGAACCGATGCCAAGCTCCTCGCATAAAGAAGCCCGCAGAGAGCCAACGCGCGTTCCAGGCTGCACGACTTCGCCGAACAAGGAAGGCGAGATGCCAATATCAGCTAGAAGCTCCGTATCCCAGCGCCCTTCAAGCGGATTATACAGCTGCGTTGTCGTCGCATTCGTGAACTCGTTGTGCATTTCGCCGGTCAAGAAATAACGGAGCAAATCCGGAATCATCAGAAACCGATCCGCCCTTTGCAGGAACGGCGAGTCCGCTTCCTTCAATGCGGCCAGCTGGTAAATCGTATTGAACGGCAGAAACTGTATGCCGGTCCTTCCGAATATCTTGCTCGCCGTCAGCCGCTCCATCGTCCGTTCCATCACACCGTCCGTGTGATGGTCCCGGTAATGATACGGATTGCCGAGCAGCTCGCCGCTTCTGCCGATCAAACCGAAGTCAACCGCCCACGAGTCGATTGCGAGACTCGCCGGCGTCTCGCCGGCATGCTTCGCCTTCAGCAGACCCTGCTTCATCTCATGGAACAGTCGCAATATATCCCATTGCAGCCGATCGCCGACTCCGACAGGGTCGTTACTGAAACGGTGCAGCTCCTCGACCTCGATCTTCCCGTTCTTCAAACGGCCAAGCAGCGCCCTTCCGCTGCTGGCCCCCAGGTCATACGCTAATATGCTCGGCATATTTTAGTTCGCCCCTATTTGCACTTGTCCTCGCTTCAGAAGCACATCATTCTCATACGATTTCACTTCTGCAAGCCATTCTTCGCGTACAGGAACACCGTTCTTCGCGCAATAGTAATCCCATACCGCACCAAACGGATACGATTTGAACTCTTCTGTCAGCGCGAGGCGAGTCGTGTAGTCGCCTTCAAGCTCTGCTTGTCGCAGCGCTTCAATCGGATCGAGCATCGCGCGCATCAGCGCCTTGATCGTGTTGCGCGTACCGATTACCCAAGCGGCTACACGGTTGATGCTGGCATCGAAGAAATCGAGGCCGATGTGCGTAATGCCAAGCAGGTCGCCGCGTACAAGCTCGCGTCCAATGTCGATCAGCTCGTCATCCATCGTCACAACATGGTCACTGTCCCAACGCATCGGACGGCTGACGTGAAGCAGAATGCCATCCGTGAACAAAGAGATTGCAGATAACTTATTGGAGATCACTTCCGTCGGATGGAAGTGGCCTGCATCAAGGCAGATCAGCTTATTGTTCTGCATGCCATAGCCCATATAGAATTCATGCGAACCAACAACATAAGCCTCTGAGCCAAGTCCGAACAGCTTGCTCTCGACTGCATCGAGGTTATGCGCCGGGTTCAACTCTTCTTCAAACACTTGATCAAGCGCATCCTTCAATCGTTTGCGCGGGGCAAGACGATCCGCCGGCACATCCTTGAAGCCGTCCGGAATCCAGACGTTCGTTACGCAAGTTTGGCCAAGCTGTTCGCCGAAATAAGCGCCGATGCGGCGGGATGCCTTGCAGTGATCAATCCAGAACTGACGAATCGCCGGATCCGAATGGCTCAGCGTGAAGCCGTCCTTCGACTTCTCATGCGAGAAGCAGGTCGGGTTGAAGTCAAGACCGAGACCTTGCTCTTTCGCCCAGTCGACCCATTTCTGGAAATGCTTCGGTTCGATTTTGTCCAGCTCGACCTTCTCGTCCGTGTCGACATAGATGGCATGCAGGTTCAGTTTATGTTTGCCCGGAATGAGGGAAAACGCTTTCTCAAGATCGGAGCGAAGCTCCTCCGGCGTGCTTGCCGCCCCCGGGTAGTTGCCTGTTACGGAGATGCCTCCAGTCAGCGCCTGGTCTTTATTCAAGAATCCGCGAACGTCGTCGCCTTGCCAGCAATGCATCGATACTTTCACTTCTGCCAGCGTCTCCAGCACCGCATCAACATCGATGCCGTGTCGGGCATACAGCTCCTTAGCCGCTTCGTAATTCGCTACAATTCTTTGCTCCATCTTATACATGCTCCTTTGCACCTTATTTTATCGGATGAGCGATAACGGACATGAGGGCGTTCTCGGCTTGCGTTGCATCCAATCGGCTGTACTGGACAATGATTGGGATACTGCTTAGCACCTCAATCGCATAAGGAACGCCGACCGGAATCGTCGCTCCTTCTGCCGAAAGGGTGGATGTGCGTATATGTTTGGTTCTTCTGCCTGGCACGGTGACAATGATGTTCTCGAGCGGCTCACGATCCTCGAAGAAGATCGTAAGCGAAATTTGCGCCTCCTCGGAGGAACAGTTGAGCACACATACCGACTCATGACTTTCATAAGAACCTGCTGCGCTAGTTGGCGGAATATATCCGTCTGGAATGATCCAATGCTTCTCGCCTCTTGCTTCATACATGCTTGACGCACATCCTCTCTCTTATCGTGTGAATGCTGCCGGTACGCCGCCGTCAATCGTGAGCATACAGCCCGTCGTTTTGTCCGCTTTGGACGATGCGAAGAACGCAACGCCTTCCGCAATATCGCGCGGGTAGATGTTAACAAGCAGCGTCGTCCGTTTACGGTAGTACTCTTCCAGCTGATCCGGCTCAATGCCATAAGCGGCTGCCCGCTCGTTGCGCCAGCTGCCGTTCCAAATCGTCGAGCCTTGAAGAATCGCATCCGGAAGGATCGTGTTGACGCGGATGCCGAACTCGCCGCCTTCTGCTGCAATGCAGCGTGCGAGGTGAGCTTCCAACGCTTTCGCCGCGCTGTACGCCGATGCAGCCTTGCCGGCATACACCGAGTTTTTGGAACCGATGAAGACCATGTTGCCGCCGATTGCCTGCTGTTTCATCTGCTTAAACGCTTCGCGAGCAACGAGGAAGTAGCCTGTGCCAAGCACGCTCATATTGAGGTTCCACTCTTTGAGCGAAGTTTGGTCGAACGGACTCGACGTTGCAAGACCTGCGTTATTGACGACGATATCAAGACCGCCATAAGCGAGCGCTGTCTCATTCATTGCTGCGATTACCGCATCTTCGCTCGTTACGTCCATCTTCACCGCAATGGCGCGGCCTTCGCCGTACTTCTCATTAATTTCGCCAGCGACACGCTCAGCACCTTCCAAATTCAGGTCGGCCAGCACAACATGTGCGCCTTCGGATACGAGTCTGCGTGCCGTCTCGCTGCCGATGCCGCCTGCGCCGCCAGTGATGAACGCGACTTTGCGGGAGAATTCCGCTTCAGCCGGAGCGAGCGACAATTTGTACAGCTCAAGCGGCCAGTATTCCACGTTGTACGATTCGTTCTCGGAGAGCGATACGAATTCGCCAAGCGCTGTAGCGCCGCGCATAACGGCAATTGCACGATGGTACAACGCGCCGCTTACTTTGGAGTTCGACCAGCTCTTGCCCGTATTGATCATGCCGATTCCTGGGATCAAGATAACGCGCGGAGCCGCTTCGAACATGACATCGCCTTCGTTCTTGTTGCGCTCGAAGTAAGCTTGGTACTGCTTCTTATACGCTGCGATGCTTTCTTGCAGATTGGCTTGCAGTCCTTCGATATCGTCCGCATTCGGAGTCCAGTCGATGAAGAGCGGAACAACCTTCGTATGAACAAGATGATCCGGGCAAGCTGCGCCGACTTGGGATAGCTCTGGAGCGCTAGCGCCGCCTACAAAAGCAAGCACATCGTCCGCATCGTCGAATGTCAGGATCATCTTCTTAGCGTCGCTAACCGCACCGCGAATCGTTGGCATAACAGCTGCAGCGATGCTTCTGCGAACTTCTGCAGGGAGCGCCTCATGCTTCACGCCGCCGAACAGCTTCTCTTCATTGACACGCGCTTCAATGAAATTCTCCGCTTCTGTGATGATCTTGATCGTCTGCGCATATGCCTCTTCGCTCGTCTCGCCCCAAGTCACCAGACCATGCTTCTCCATCAGAACAAGCTCTGCTTTCGGGTTAGAGAGCACGCCTTGCGCGATCATCTTGGAAAGTGTAAAGCCAGGGCGCACATAAGGAACCCACACGAAACGGTCGCCGAAAATCTCTTCCGCCAGCTGTTTGCCGTTATCTGCGCAGCACAGGCTAATAATGGAATCCGGGTGCGTATGGTCAACGTGCTTGAACGGGAGAAAAGCATGCAGCAGCGTCTCGATCGATGCGCGCGGGTGCTTGCTGTCAATCATGCAGTGAGCGAGGTAGCCGACCATTTCCTCATCGGACATTTCATCGCGCTCGAACAATGGACGGATGTCTTCCATGCGAAGACCTGTGAAATTGCCCGCTTTCATCGTCGCAAGGTCCGAGCCGCTGCCCTTCACGTACATCACTTCAACTTCGCGACCGCGGAAATCGGTCACCGTCGTCTTGCTCGACGTATTGCCGCCGCCCCAATTGCATACACTGCGGTCTGTACCGATAATATTGGAACGGTAGACAAGCTGCGTAAGCCCCTCTTTCAGCTCTGCTGCTTTTGTGTGATCCCACAACGATTGTACCATCTGTTTACCTCCGAATAAGTTTGATAATTGCTTGTTGAACTCAGTTTAACATGTTTGTTTGTTTTTGAATACAGAAATTCAAACAAAAACAAATACAGATAAATGAGTGTCTGTTTTATGAGAATTTCCAATTTTTCACGTCCAACTTCTGCGGCAATCGCGGTATAATAGACGGGCTTCGCACTATATACAAAGACAATGGGGTCAATTATGAATCTGGAGCAAATGGAATGCATCATTGAAATCGCCAAGACCGGATCGTTATCCAAAGCAGCAAACCAGATGAATGTAACGCGTTCGGCAGTCAGCCAGTCCATCACAAATTTAGAGACAGAGCTTGGCATGAGGTTATTCATTCGCAGCCATTCAGGCGCAGTACCCACGGCAGACGGCGAGATTATTATTCATAAAGCGACCGTTATTCTGAAAGAAATTCAAAGCATTAAAGCGGAAGCAGCGAAGAGAGCTGCCTCGAGCATCCACGAATTGAGAATTTCAGGCACGCCAGCACAGCTGCCGCTCATTACGGATACCTATTTCAGCTTCAAAAAGGAACATCCTCAGTTTCATCTATCGTTCATGGAGAACTCAGCTCTGCGAATCATTGAAGATATCGAACATGACCGCGTTGATCTCGGACTTGCCGTTCTGCTCGACTCGCTTCTGTGCGACAAACCGCATCTGAAGACATCGCCGCTCGTACGAACAAAGCTCATGCTCATCGTTAGCAGAACATCACCGCTCGCCGACTTTACGTCGATCTCAATGGAACAACTTCTGGATGTGTCGCTCGTGCTGCATCAAGAGGATCATGTCACCCGTGCTTTCGCAGAGGACGTAGCGAGACATCATCGCCCGCTCAACATTGCCGTATACACAGATAATATAGACGCGATGCGGAGCATGGTCACGCGCAATTATGTCGCAACAATCGCTACGGAACTCGCCATTCGCGGGTTCTCGCTCTATAATGACAACTACGTCTGCATCGATATTGAGCATCCTGGCTGGGATGATCTCCTCATTGGCTGCGTTTATTTAAAGGACAAGCCGTTATCGGAGTCGGCACAGCTGTTTCTGGAACTGCTCGAGAATGATCTGTCTAAATGGAATTGTTAAGAGATATGAACGTAAAAAGACGCCATCCTAGAGATTCTAGAGATGGCGTCTTTCGTCTATCTTCTTCATTCTGGAAGCTATACTTTAAACTGCTTCACAACCTCGTTCAAACTCACCGACAAGGACGACAGCGTCTGCGAAGAACTCGCTGTCTCCTCGGCTGCCGCTGCAGCTTCCTCACTCACCGCGGCAATGGATTCGATCTCGCGCATCGCTTCCTGCGCCCCACTCACTTGCTTCTGACTCTCCGATGCGATCCCCTCGGATTGTCTAGCCACTTCACCGACCATCGCGATGATCCGCTCCAGCTCCTGCCCGGTCTGTCTGGACAGATCCGCTGTTTCGCGGACCGCGTTGACGCTCTCCTGTGTGCTGTTCTGCATGCCTGCAATGATGGACACAATTTGCTTCGTTGAATCGCCGCTGCGTTCCGCTAGCTTACGGACTTCATCCGCAACGACCGCGAACCCTCGTCCTTGCTCTCCTGCCCGTGCCGCTTCAATAGCCGCATTCAAGGCAAGCAAATTCGTCTGCTCCGAAATTTCATTGATGACTTGGATGATCATGCCAATCTGCTTGGAATCCATCTCCAGCTTCGCCATGCGACCCATCAGATTGTCCATGCTCTCGATCGTCATGCGCACGGCTTCGCCGCCTGCTTCCGCACCGCTGTTCGTCTTGACCGTCAGCTCCACTGCTTCTTCCGCCCGCATCGAAACTTGGCTGGCCGCATCCGTCAGCTTCTTCACAAGCTCGGTCGCAGTCTGCGCGGACTCTGCTTGCAGCATGCTGCCTCGCGCCACTTCCTCGGTTGTAACGGAAATCTCATTCGTCGAAGCCGTCAAGCTGTGCGACGTCTGGGCAATCGTTCGGATCATCTGATACACCTGCTGCACCATGCTTTGCACGCCTGACGCAATTTGGCCGATCTCATTCTGGGACTTCACATCGAATTGAACTGTCAAGTCGCCATTCTCAATTTGCTTCAGCTTTGCTAGCACGATTGGGATGCTTCTCAATATATAACGAAGTGCCCAGTAAGTGATCGCAACGAGAAAAATAAGGCTGATCGCAAAACCGCTAACCGTCAGGATCGTAAATTTGTTGATCCCGCTCATGACTTCCTTCTGCGTCACCGTCAATCCGACGGACCAGCCTGTTTCTTTGCTCGTCGCGTAACCGATATACCGTTTCACGCCGTTATCATCGATGAGCGCAAGACCGCTCTCGCCGGCAACCATTTTCTTCGCTACTTCGCCAAGCTCGCCTTTATTGTCCGTCAGCTTCTCCTTCAGTACTTTATCCTTCTCCGGATGGTACAAGAGATCGCCGGATTTCGATACCAGCATCGAATAGCCCGTTTCTCCGAGCGTGTAGCTCTGCATAATCGCAGGCATATCCTTCATGCCTAAATCAGCCGCTACGAAACCGATAAACTTGCCTTGATCATCATTTACTTTATGAAAAATACCGATATTGAGGTTGCCTGTCGACGAATCCACATACGGATCGGAATAGTATACGCCCTCCGCATCCAATGCCGGCTTATAGTACGGACGGACTTTAATATCGAAATCCGACTTGGAACCAACATTGTCATGCTCGTACCATAAGCCTTTGCCGCCATTGGCTGTATCGCTGGCAACCCAGGTATCTAATAGGTTCTTGTCGGTATCTTTGATGGCCGCGAGCGTCGCTAACGTCTCTGCCGCGTATGGGGAAGTCTTGATCTCCGCCGAAGTCTTGGTCGATTCGATATACTTTTGGAACAGCTTGTTGGTTGCCATCTGATTAACGAGTGTCCCTTTTTCCTTGAACAATGCGTCTATCTGCTGGACGATCGCTTGCGTCTTCGATAAGATGAGATCCTCTTGCTGCTGCACGATGAGCCGTTTCGAATACGAATACATAATGGAGCCGAGCACCGAGAATGTAATTAAGCTAATAATGGTAACAAGTAAAGCTAGTGTGTTCGCAATGCTGGACAATTTAAACCGATTCTTAAACATAGCTGACTCCTCTAAGTTGAATGTTTACTTGCGATCGTTATTAAGGCAATTAGCTCCTGCATTTGATGATCCAGCTCATTTAACAGCTGCTGAACGGAATCCATCTGTCCCGCTGGAATATGCCTAATGATCGACTCCGCTTGCTCGGCAAGCTCCGACACGCCGACGTTCAATGCCGCGCCTTTAAACGAATGCGCAACCATAATGGCACTCTCTTTGTTACCTGAAGCGAACTCATTCTGTATCTCTTCGCTCACGCTCTGGTGGTTGTTCACGAAGAGCTGCAGAATCGTATCGTACAGCTCTTCTTTGTTGCCAAGACGCCGGATTGCAGCCTGCATATCAAGCCGCTTATACTTACTTTTCTTTAACTCCGCCAATGACACGATTGCTCCTCTCTTCCACATCACAATTATGGATCTTTTTACACATGCAGTAAGATTAAGTATAATCCAATCTAGTTATTAAGAGGGATTTAAACTTTATTTCCTTGGTCGTTAGGAGAACTAACTGAACCGAAAGACTTACTTAATTAGTTCATCGGACTCACTAGGGCAATTTCTTTGCTCTTTCATCCGATAATGAACAATTTTCATACTCGAACCGAACCTTATTCCCTCCTGCCCCTGGAGGGTTTTTCGTTATGATAGGGACACTGATGAACTCTGCCAAAAGGGGAACGATTGCACATGAAACCGATACAACGATTCGAAGAGTGGCGGCTTAGCGTCACCTATGAAACTGGCGAAACGCCAACCTTTACTGCAGCAGGCTGGGAGCAAGGCGAGCACGGCCAGGATAAGCACGGCAGCTTCAAAAGATATCGGCTTCCGTTTCGAGATACGGAAGAGACGAGCGTTATTACACTTGAGCTGACTTGCTATGAGCAGTCGGTCATTGCACATATTTCCGTCTTGCTGAAGCAGGATATATTCGGCATTACACATGGACTTGCGCCAGATGCAGGCATTCGACTCTATGTCGGCGAGCCTCCAGGCGTTGACGGCGTACTGGCACATTACAACGGGTACAAGTGGTGGTGGACGAGGCCTTATTTTGCCGCGGCTACGGCGGGGTTGCCCGAGAAGACGCAATCGCTGATGTGGCGAACGGCAGGCGGAGCGAGCTTCACGCAATTGTTCCCGGCATGCACGAATGTGTTCAAGACGACACTTCACGGCAATGGCGAAGGGCTTGAATTCGTTGTATCCCCGCTGGTGCACGGCTTCCGCAGCGGACGAGAGCTACTGTTCGCGCTTCAAGAAGGAAGCAATCCGTATGAGGTTGTTCGAGGAGCGGCTGAACTGATGTTTATCGCGCGAGGCGAGCGAGCTCGGTTAAGAGAATCAAAGCGATATCCGGACGCGTTCAATTATTTGGGCTGGTGCACATGGGATGCGTTCTACCACGATGTCACGGAGCAGGGTATTGAAGCGAAAGCGATTGAACTGCGGGATAAACAGGTTCCTGTCAAATGGGTCATGATTGACGACGGCTGGTCGCAGGTTCGTGACAAAATGCTCGTCTCCCTGGAGGAGGACCGCGAGAAGTTCCCAGGCGGACTGGCAAGCACGGTACGGAAGCTAAAGGAGCAGTACGGCGTGGAGTGGGTCGGCGTCTGGCATGCGTTCACCGGCTATTGGCATGGGATTGATCCGGAGGGCGATATCGCGAAGCAGCTGCGCGATGTGCTGCAGTACGATCAAGCAGGCCGTCTGCTGCCGAGCACAGATGCGAAGCTTGGCTTCGGCTTCTGGAAGGCATGGCACAGCTGGCTCTCGGCGCAAGGCATTGACATGCTGAAGGTCGACAGCCAAAGCTCGCTGATCGAATTCGTGAGAGGCCAGCTGCCGCTTGGACAGGCTGCTGCCGGCTTACATGAGGCGCTTGAAGCTTCGGCGTCCTTGTATTTCGACGGACGTCTAATCAACTGCATGGGCATGGCTGGCGAAAATGTTTGGAATCGCACGAACTCCGCGATCTCCCGCAATAGCGACGACTTCTATCCGGCTAAGCCGGCATGGTTCCGCGAGCATGCCTTGCAGAACGCGTACAATTCGTTCTATCACAGCACGCTGTACTGGGGCGATTGGGATATTTGGTGGACGACGCACGAGGACAGCATCGACCAAGCGGTTCTGCGCGCGATCAGCGGCGGACCAGTCTATGTCAGCGACAAAGTCGGCGAGACTGATGCGGCTGCCCTTCTGCCGCTTGTGATGTCCGACGGACGCCTGCTGCGTGCCGATCAGCCTGGCGTGCCGACAGCGGATGTGCTGTTTGTGAATCCAGTGGAAACAGCGGTACCTCTGAAGATCTGGAGCCGCTCAGGCGAGACTGGATTGCTGGCTGCTTTCCACATCCATCAAGATGCTGATGCCGTTGAAGGAGAGTTCCGGCTTGCGGATATTCCGGGATTGAATGCTGCGGTGGCTTATGTCGTCTATGATTATTTTGCACGTTGCGCCTTCGTCATGTCGCGCAAGGCTGATGCACATCGTTTCACAGTGGATCGGCATAAGCCGAAGTTCTTCACCGCCGTGCCGGTGGTGAACGGCTTCGCTTGCTTCGGGTTGATTGATAAGTACGTATCAACGGCAGCAATCCAATCGGTCCACGCGAGCACAGGTCGTGCAGTTGTGACGCTGTACGAAGGCGGAACACTCGGCTTCGCGTCCGCTTCAGTTCCAGTGAGCGCGTATGTGAATGGGCAGCTGGTGGAAGCGAAGGAGGAGGTTGGCTTCTACAGCGTGTATTGTGGAGCTGCGGTAGGAACGGAAGTACTTGTTGAGATCGTGTTCTAATTGATAAAGAAATCCCCGCCTCACGTACGAAATTTGTGCGTGTTGGCGGGGATTTTCTCTTCAAGTTAAAGCTTATAAATACTTCTCGCCTATCTCTCGATTGCGAATCACTTTAGCAGGCGTTCCATACGCAACAACATACGAATCCAAATCAGTCAAGACAGTGGAGCCGGCGCCAATAACCGTATGTTCTCCAATAGATTTGGAATGAATGATGCTTCCACTTAAAGACAGTACGGAATAGCTTCCTATTGTCACATTGCCGCCTGTAGTGGCATTCGGAGCTATTGTTACAAAATCGCCAATCGAACAATCATGGTCAATTGCGGATTTCGTATTCAGAATACAATGTTCGCCAATGGTTGCATCGCTGTTAATAATAGCGCCAGCCATTATGACTGATCCATCACCAATTATTGCTCCTCTGGCAACTGATGCAGATGGATGAATAGCTGTAATAAACTTAAACTGATGATCAATTTCCAATATTCGAGCTACGACTTTGCTTCTCACCCAATTATCGCCTATCGCGACAATTCCCATGGCGTTTCCTGCATATTTGGCAATGTACTCTTCATTCCCGACAATTTCGTAACCATAAACAGAAGTTTGCGGTGGCTTAAAGCCATCTATTAATCCGATTATGTGAAAGCCTTCTGCTTTCTCAAGGATATCTATGACTACTTTAGCATGGCCGCCGGAACCGAAAATAAATACGTCTGTCAAGCCCAACTACCTCCCGTCCAAATTGGACTACTCCTAACATAGAATATCAAATACTCAACCTTCTGTCCTTCTCTAAGAGCTGCATTCTGGCTCAAAACAAAAAAACCGAAGCATCCCCTGCTTCGGTTTTGCTTCGGTTCTCCCCGGTTTCACCCCGGTCCATCCCTACTTCGTCACTTCCGCCATCCAATTCAACACGCGAGGCAGCTTCATATTCCAGTAGCCCCACTCGTGCTCGTGGTCTGGCTCTTCCTCGTACGTCAGCTCCACACCGAGTTCCTTCACATAGTTCAGGAAGCGAATGTTGTCCTCGTACAGGAAATCTCCCGTGCCGCAGCACTGATAGAGCGCAGGCAGCTTCGCGCCAGACTGCACCGCGCGTTCAGCGAGATAGAACAGGTCATCCTTGTGCTCTTTCGTGCTCGCAATATCGCCGAAGATATCCGCGAACTCATTGCCTTCGAACAAATGCGGCAGCGCGCGAACATCGAGCGCACCGGAGAAGCTTGCTGCAGCCGCGTAACGGTCAGGATGCGCAAGCGCAAGCTTAAAGGCGCCGTAGCCGCCCATCGACAACCCCGCCACGAACGTGTCTTCGCGCCGGTCCGAGATCGGGAACATCGCTTTCACGATCTTCGGCAGCTCCTCGCTGACATACGTCCAATACTTGCGCCCATGCTCCATGTCGGAGTAGAAGCTGCGATGCACATTCGGCATCACAACAGCCATGCGGCGGCTTGCCAATTGATACTCGATCGTCGTTTGGCGAAGCCATGTCGTATCATCATCGCTCAGGCCGTGCAGCATGTACAGCACCGGCAGCTTCTCCCCCGGCTGCACATCTTGCGGCATAATGACCGTCAGCGGCGACGTCATGCCAAGTACGCTTGAGAAGAAAGTCATGTGAATAACAGCCATTTCGAACGCTCCCCCATCGTTTGTAGTTCGTCCAACGAATCTAATTCTACTCCTTCACCGAACCAAGCGTAATCCCCGTAATAAAATAGCGCTGAAGCAGCGGATAGATAATCAGAATCGGCAGCATCGTCACTGCGATCTTCGCAGAGCTTAGCGTCTGATCAGACACGCTCGTAAGCTGGCTAACATTATCGGTCGTTATTTTGGTCGGGTCAATCGTCACGACGACTTGCTGCAAATACGTCTGCAGCGGAATCAAGTTGCTCTTCGTGACATAGATCATCGCACTGAAATACTCGTTCCATGTGCCGACAATGTTGAACAGCGTAATCGTCGCCAGAACAGGCAGCGACAGCGGCAAGTAAATTTGAATCAGCTTCCGCCACGCACCCGCTCCATCCATTCCCGCCGACTCATCAAGCTCACGAGGCAGGTTGCGGAAGAAGTTCATGACAAGGATTGCATTGTATACATTGATAAGACCTGGAAGAATAAGTACCCAGAAATTATTCATAAGGTTTAATGACTTAATTGTCAAGTAGGTCGGAACAAGTCCGCCGTTGAACATCATGACGAATACGAAAATCCACATGTACACGTTCCGTGACTTGAACTGTTTTGTCTCGCGGGACAGCGGGTACGCCATCATGACTGTTGCGATGACGCTAAACAACGTATAGATGAATGTCCGCTTGATCGTCACCCAGAACGATAGGAAGAACTGCTTGTCCGCAAACACTTTCTCATAAGAGCCCCAAGTGAGCCCCTTCGGCCAGAGGAATACTTGACCCGCCATAGCCAGCGAAGCCTTACTTAGCGACAGTGCAAGCGTATGAATGATCGGCGCGACCGAGAGCAGCGATATCAGAACCAGAATGATGAACAGCACCGCGTCGAAGGAACGCGAACCAAACGATTTATTTTGAACCATAGCTATCACCTCATTATTCAAGACCTAGAAAATCCGATAATTCGCAAACCTGTAAGCCATGCTGTAGGTAAATACAACCAAGATGAAGCTTACGACGGAGTTCAACAAACCGATTGCTGTTGCCATTGAATATTGAGCTGACATCAGACCGGAGCGGTAAACGTAAGTATCAATAATATCGCCGGTATCGTACACGAGCACGTTATACAGGTTGAAAATCTGATCGAACCCTGCATTCAGAACGCCATTCAAGCTAAGCGTCGCAAGCAGCGCAATCGTCATCGCAATACCCGGCAATGTAATATGCATAAGTTTTTGGAAACGTCCTGCCCCGTCTATTTCAGCCGCTTCGTAGAGTGAAGGGTTGATATTCGTCAAGGCTGCCAAATAGATAATGGTGGAGAAGCCGAATTCCTTCCACACGTTCGTCGAGATCACAATCGAGCGGAACCAATCGTTGCTGCCAAGGAACATTTGCGGCTCAAGACCGAACCAGTGATGAAGTACCCAGTTCACCGGACCTTCCAGCGAGAGTACATCTTTCAGAATACCTGCAACGACGACCCACGATAGAAAATGGGGCAAATAAACGACGGTCTGCACCGTGCGTTTGAACCAGCGCAGCCGAATCTCGTTCAGCATGAGCGCGAATACAACCGGGAAAATAATCATCGTAATGATCTTGCCGAACGAAATCAGAAGCGTGTTGCGCAGGATTGTCTTACTTTCAGGGTTATCCAGTACAAAGCGGAAATACTTAAAACCTGCCCATGGCATCTGCCATACGCCCATAATACCCTTAGTCGGCACAAAATCTTTAAACGCTAGCACAATACCCGTCATCGGATAGATTTGAAAAATCAGTACCAATACGAGAGCGGGCAACAGCATCAAATGAAAATGTGTCGATTCCTTCTGCAAAAGCTTTGCCATCTCTTTAGCTCCTCCTATCCGTGCTCTAAGAATGCAGAAGGCGTTAACCACAAGCGTTAACGCCCTCCATGTCCTGCAGTTGTTACACGGTTTATTGCTGTTTCGAGTAGGCGTCGTTGACTTCTTTCGTCATTTGCTCGCCGCCCATTTTGTTCCAGGTCGATACGAAGCTGTCGAAATCAGAGACCGGCTTCTTGCCCATGATGATCTCGAGGAACGTCTTCGTTTGCAAGTCGCTAAGCGTTGTGAAGCTTTGTTCCATTGTCGGTGTCGTGCCTGTGAACTCGTTGAACACGTTGTTCAGCTTGTTGCGGGATACAACGCCATTGCCTTCCATCCAAGCCAGGTAAGTCTTGTAGTTGTTCAGGTCTTTCTTCGGATTGTCTTTCTCCGATTTCACTTGATCGAAGATCGGCTTCTCCGCTACGTCGAGAATATCTTCTTTCGCTGTGCCAGCGAAGATCTCGTCGAACTTCTTAACGGTACGAGCAGTTGTATCCGGGAATACCGGCACGACTTGTGTATTAAGTCCCCACTGGTTACGAGTCGAATCACTTGCTTTGTAGATGCCAGTCGTCTCGAGTTCGAGCAACTCAGGAATCTTCTTCGATGAATTCGCCTTCATGATGTTCATGATTTTCACGGCAAGCTCTGGATGCTCATAGCCTTTCTTCACAACGATGAAGGAGTTGGAGTAGAACTCGTTGCCTACGTTAACGTGGTCACCAGTCATGATCGGGTAAGCTTTCCACTCTGCCTTCGGATTGTTGTCGATGCCGCCGCCGATTGGCCAGTATGGATTCCACCACATGCCCATCATGAGACCTGCACGATCGCTTGCAAGGAATTCAGCTGTTTTGTTACCGTCACGAAGCGCGAACTCGCTGTCGAGCGAACCGTCTTTGTACATTTGCGCCAGCTTGCCAAGCGCAGTCTTCATGGCAGGTTGAGTGGAACCGTATACCAGCTTGCCGGAATCGTCCTTCACCCACATGTTCGGGAAAGCGTTCTCTGCCCACATGAAGCCTGTGAATGTGAATGGCTCGCCGTTGAACAGCTGTGCGCCTTGCGCGGCAAGACCGATTTCGTCTTTCTTGCCGTTGCCGTTCGGATCTTGTTCCTTGAATGCTTTTGCCACTGCCATCAGCTCGTCCGTTGTTGTCGGAGCTTTCAGCTTCAGCTTGTCCAGCCAGTCTTGGCGAACCCATACCATGTTGACATTGTTCGTATCGTTCACGCTTGGCAGACCGTACAACTTGCCGTCGAACGAAGCGTTATCAAGTGCTTTGTTGTTCACGGACTGGTTCACTTCTTTAACCGCGTCGCTAGCGTATTGATCGTAAGCAGTTGTCAGATCTTCAATCATGCCTGCATCGTATAGACGCTTAAGCAATGTCTTCGCTGGAGTCTTGTCGATGTTCTCCAAAACGAAAATATCAGGGATATCGTTCGATGCAATCATCAGGTTGAATTTATTGGAATATGCCGGGCCGTTCGCTTCCCATAGCGGCGTCGACTTAATGTTGAGCGCCTTCTCCAGGTAAGACTTGTATTTATTGTTCTCGTAGGATTCGCCTTCAGGGAACTTCTTCGCTGCTTCCGGGTTATTGTTCACAATTGTTGTGAAGCTAACCGTTTCAGCGTAAGGGCCAAACGGATCCTGCTTCTCGGCTGGTGCCGCGCCATCAGTCGTCTGGTTCTGAGTCGCGCCATTATTTGTCCCAGCGTTTGCGCCATTGTTTGTGTTATCTGTCTTCGAGCAAGCGGATACAACAAGCATTAGTGCAACTGCCGAGATCAATGCTGTCTTTTTCATTGCTACCCCTTCTTTCGGCTCTTTGTCTATTTGGTACATGTCCATCATACCTCCGCCGATTGAACGATCGTGAGAGAATCCTAACCGCTGGGCGGGCGAAGATTGTTCCCTGTGAAAACGCTCTCTCGAGCGGCATCCGACATTTTTCTACCCTGCGACTTATATTTTTCGCACCATAATTGTGAAAATAGTTTCAAAAAAGCGCTGCATGAACAAGGGAGGCGCCTGAAGCTGCTGTTAGCACGCAAAACCGCCGGCGCATTCCCTTTTCTCTGAGCCACTCTAACCCACCGACCGCTGCTCGTTGCACCATCTAACGCAGGCTCGATTGCAGCTGCTTCTCGCGGTACTCTGACGGCACCATGCCCGTCTGCATGCGGAAGATTTTGCTGAAATACTTCTCGTCCTGGAAGCCTGTCTTCTCCGCGATCCAATAGATCGGCATGTCCGCATATTGCGTCAGCATCAGCTTCGCTTTCTCCAGTCGCGCTTCTTTCAGCGCTTCGTGGAACGACTTGCCGACAATCTCCTTGAACACCGTGCTGAAGTAGCTCTGGCTCAGATTCACCTTCGCAGACAGCTCGGTCCGGTTCGCGCTCTCGCCGGAATCGGCATGCAGCATCTCAAGCGCACGCATGATGGCGATGAACACATCGTTCGAGCATCCGCGACTGCGCGCATACTGCACCAGCCGAGTGCAGCACTGCTCGAACCAATGCTGCCACTGCGCAAGTGTGGCGAAGCCCGCCGCCTGCTCGCGCCAATCCGCCCACAGCTGATTCGTCTCAGACAACAGCTCCCATGCCGCCGCCATATCCTCGAACATCGCGACGACCCTCGCGCTGGGCAGTTCGAGCTCGCGCAAACGCTGCATCAGCTCGCTGAGCTCTTTCTTCTCGAACAGCCAGCGCAGCTTAAGCCAGTGGCTACGGAAATCCGCAGGAATTTCGGCAGCTCCCGCAGGGCGACCATCTGCCGCAGCAATGAGTTCGCCATGCGAAACGGTCCACGCTTCATCGCTGCCCATATGCAGCGTATAGAAATACCGGTCTCTTAGCGCCGGCACCCAATCGGAAGCTCTCGTCTTCTCATTCCACTCCGTCACGCGAATCAAGCAAAGCTCGCCAACATCGCCTGTTTCTCTAAGTTGCACAAGACGCTCATCAATATCCGCACTCGTCTTGTTTGCAAGCAGCCACAACGCTTCCTGCACCTGCACCGCGCCTTCAAGCAGCGCAGGCTCTACTTGCTGCCTGCTTCGCACTGGACGCATAATGACGAGCGCTTGACGAGGAGCGGCCTTCTCCGCCTCCTCTTCCGCCAACGCTCCTCCACGCTGCTCACTCTCCGATTCAATGCGCCCTTGAATCCGGCGCAGCATCTCCTCCAGCACATTGTCCGCAATATCGGTCTTCACGACGTAATCAATCGCGCCGAGCCTCACCGCATCCTGCAGGAAATGAAAGTCCTGATGACAGGTTAGCACGACCATGCGAATCGACGGATACCTCTCCTTCACCGTCTTCATCAGCTCGAATCCGTTCATGACCGGCATCGTGAGATCTGTCATCAGCAGATCGATCGGCATTTGCTCCATAATCTCAAGCGCGCTCTCGCCATTGTCTGCCTCCGCCACGATCTCGAAGCCGCAATCCTTCCACGGGACCGTATAGATTAATCCTTTGCGTACCAAATGCTCGTCATCCACGATCAACGTCCTAATCATCCCATACCTCCGTAATGACCGTCGGAAGCCGCAAAGTCATGACCGTGCCTACACCGATCTCGCTCTCCGCCTTCAGTCCGTATTGCTCCCCATAGTACATTTTCACAATATTGTTCACGAAGTTAAGGCCGATGCCAAGCCCGACCTTGCGCCGCTCGGCATTGTCCGATACGAGCAGCGACTGCACGATCTCCTGCGACATCCCTTCGCCATTATCTTTGACCGTAATGCAGAAGTAATTGTCCCGCTCCAGCGTCACCCGTACCTCGATCTTGCCATCCTTTTGCTTA
The DNA here is from genome assembly GCF_056269245.1 of Paenibacillus sp. J31R98. NCBI lineage: Bacteria > Bacillati > Bacillota > Bacilli > Caryophanales > Paenibacillaceae > Paenibacillus > Paenibacillus sp. J31R98. Next base: position 39,836 of record NZ_JBWDNO010000001.1, on the reverse strand, counting down.
AATCCATGGTAAAGCGCATTCTCCACGATGGGCTGCAGCAGAAATCTTGGCATCTGAATGGCGATTGCTCGCTCATCCACCTCGATGTCGACATGGAACTGATGATTGTAACGAATCTGCTGCAGCTCCACGTAGTCCTTCACCGTCTGAATTTCGTCGCCGACCGTAACGATTTTGCCTTCCTTGCCCATGTTGTAATTGAGTACCCGGGAGAAGATCATCAGCAGCCGCACGATCTCGTCCTGCCCGTTAATCTTGGCAAGCCACTGCGCCGTGTTGAGCGTGTTATGGATAAAATGCGGATTCATCTGATACATCAGCTTCTCGACTTCGAGATGCCTCTTGCGCGCTTCCTTCAGCTCAATCTCATGCATCAGCCCGCGAATGCGCTGCCGCATCTCGTAGAAATGCATAAGCAGCTCATCAAATTCCTTAATATGCAGCGATAGCGGCGGCTCATTAAACCGGTTCTCGCCAAGCAGCTTGAATTGCATGCGAATGCGCTGCAACGGGCGGTAGATCATGCCCCATATGATCCAGCCGATCAATAGCCCGATCAACAAGGAGATTACCCCGACGGCAGCAAACTTCAGCAGCCACGCATTTACTTCCTTGTGATACGCCGTCTTGTCGATGGCAACGGCAAGCTGAATGCCGTAGCTGCTCTTGGTCGTGAAGAAGACGTAGTCCTTGCCGCTCTTAACCTTCACGTTCCCGAAGTCTGAGCCCGATATGAACTGGCTCTCTCCATTGCTGTTGTAGATGATATGATCCTTCGCATCAAGCAGCAGATGCGTAACCGGCATGCCATAGGGCTCGTCATTGAACAAGCTCGTAATCGCCGTTAAATTCGTCTCGATATAGACATAGATCGGTCCGCTCGCCGAGCTGGCATCTTCGGATTCGGTTTCGCGCATAATCGAGAACACTGTGTTCTTGCTGTTCGTATATAAAGTCCGATGAGGGCCGTGAATCGTATAATTGCTGTTGTCCTGATTGATTTTAGTAAAAGTATCCACATCCAGCTGCGGATTGATGTACAAATTCTCAAACAAAAACTGCTTCGATCCCGGCAAGTAATAAGCGGTCAGACCAAGCAGCGGGTTGGTATAGTTAATGAGAGAGATGTAATTCTCGATTTCGGTGCCGAGCATCTTCTTATCGAGCGGATCGCTCGTAGCCAGATAAGACTTCAAGTCTTTGCCGACCTTCCCCTCGAAGGCGAGCTGGCGCGATGAGTAGTCCAGGTTGCTCAGCACGGATTCCATCCCCTTGCGCTCCTGCTCCAAGCTTTTGACGACACCCTTCTCCACCTTGTTCTGCAGCACATTATATATCCCGTAATACGAGATGACCCCGATCAGCGACAGCGGGATGAATACGGACAATGCCAGCATGGCGAACAACCGATGCTTCAGCTGATAGGGCAGGACGTGGATATTGCGTGCTTTGCGATAAGACTTCTTCACTTGAGCCCAACCTTTCCCGATTCGCGCGTATTAAAAAACTCCTTGCCCGCAAAGCGTCGGCTTTGTGGACAAGGAGATGAACGGACAATATAAGACCGCTTACATTACAACTTATACTGCTTAAGTGTAAGTGCTCCTGATGATGTCCTTATTCTACATCTATTGGAGGCGAGAGAACAACCTGTCACACCAATGACACCCAGAATAGCCCGGCTAACGAATCCTACACACCTTATTAAAGCCAATTTCGCACTCAAAAAAGTGTAACGAACTCCAGTAGAGTTATTCACACTTTTGGGAGCCGGATGAGGCTGATCATATAAGAATAGCGAAGGCTTGTGGAGTTCGTTAGCCCTCCGGAAGGAAGCATTCGCGAGTGAAAGGAGTGTAATCAAAGAAAAGAGCCCGAGAGGAAAGTCCCAATGACCTCGCTCTCGGACACTATGCGATAGCGGCTCAGGAATGATACCTGTTCCGCTACATTCTTACTATCGTTGCACCACTTTCTCAAACTCCGACATAAAGAACCCCGGAGCAGCCTCCACCTCTCTCTGCTCCACTAAGCCGAGCTTCGTATACAGCCGTTTCGCCGGATAGTTGGCAGCACCTGTCGAAACGATGAACCTGTCGACGCGTTGCTCGAACGTATCCAGTACATGGCGCACAAGCCGCTCGCCAATTCCTTGGCGGAAGAAGTCGGGATGCACGACAAGCCGATGGATGTCGATGCAGCCGTTCTCTTCCTTGAACGATATCGCTCCCGCCAGAGCATCGCCCTGCCAGCAGCCGAAGAATTGTTCCCCGCATGCTTGCAGCGTTTCCACGGTATCATGCAGGCCGGGAATATCATGAAACCCGATCAGCCGCGCTTCGACGCTATAAGAGAGAAGCTGCACATTGAGCAGCTCTCTCACTTGAGAATCATTGTTCAGATCAATAGCCCTTATCATACGGCGCTTACCGGGCCTTCTTCTTGCTTATCCTCGGTTGAAGTCGTCTTCAGCACTTCTTTCTTCAGTCCCCATGTGATGAAGAACGCCAATACAACCAGGATGAATGCAATCCAGTACAGATGAGTGAAGGCACTTGCAAAGACATCCTTCACTTGATCAACGAGCGATGGATCGGTCCCCTTCGGAATCGTACCCGTTGCCATGCCTACAATTGCTGCAGCCTCATCCGGCACTTTAGCAGCCAGCTTCGTGAGTCCTGATGTAATATGCGCTGCCAGCACCGAACCGAATACGCTGAAGCCGATCGTCATCCCGATGGATTGGAACAGCGTAATCGACGATTGAGCGATACCGCTATGCTCTTTCTCAACCGACTCTTGAACGATAAGCTGGTTGCTGAACATCGTTCCGAAGCCAAGGCCAAGAATAGTAAAGTACAGTACGAACGTAATGATTGGCGTGTGCGCATTCGTTGTCGTCAGCAGGTAGAACGCGATGATCGGCAAGATAAACGACACGATGTAGATATTGCGGTACGGCACCTTCGTCATGAAACGACCCGCGATGACGCTCGCGCCGATTGCGCCAATCATGAGTGGAAGCGATAAGTAGCCCGCAACGATAGGTGACAAGCCAAGCACGTTCTGCGCGAAGAACGGGAATGATGCGAATGCACCCATCAGGCCAAGGATGAATACAAACATGAGCGCCGAAAGCACGACAAAGTTGCGATTCTTAAACAAATGCAGCGGCAGAATCGGTTCCTTCGCTTTCGACTCCACGAACGTGAAGATGACAAGCAGCACGACGCCGAGCGCCATCAAAGCAAGGATAACGGGATCCGTCCAAGCGTAGCCTTCTGTCTGATGCAGCACCGGTGTAAGCAGCAAGCTGATAAGTGCGGCAACGAGCAGGATTGCGCCAGCCCAGTCGACGCTGACTTTTCGGTCGACTTTCGTTTCCTGCAAGCCAATCGATAGAATAATCGCGGCAAGGATACCGACAGGAATATTCACAAGGAAGATCCAGTGCCACGAGATGTGCTCGACGAAGAATCCGCCAATCAACGGGCCAAGCAGCTGCGGAATAAACATAACCGCGCCGAATAACCCTTGTATCTTCGCCCTTTGTTCAACCGGGAACGTATCGCCGAAGATCACCATCGCAAGCGGCATCAATCCGCCCGCACCGATTCCTTGAATGCCCCGTCCAACCAGCAGGACTTCCATTGACGGAGCAAATCCGCTAATAATGGAACCGCCAATGAACAGAGCCATGCTGATCAAATAAATCTTCTTCCTTCCATACAGATCGGCCAGCTTGCCAAGCACCGCCATGAAAGACGTCATCGCAAGCATATAGACGCCGCCGACCCATCCATACAGCGCAAGTCCGCCCAAATCACGGAGAATCGTCGGCATTGCAGTGGATACTACAGTCTCATCCAGCTCTGAGAAAACAACGCCGATCATAAGTCCAACCAAGATTAATGTTTTGTTGTTCTGTTTCAATGATGCAGCCTCCTTTGCTCATCACATAATATCGGGGAAATATGAACGGAATATTAACCCATTATGGAAAATAAATATAGATTTCCATTTTACCTCTTGGTACGAGCGAACAGCAAATAGGAATATACAGTTGGAATGAGCGAAGCAATGACGATACTCCCTACGAAGCTAATCATGGCCGCCTGTCCCTCCACAAAAGCACAGACGAGTGCAATTAAGCCTCCTAGCATCATGAACGGTCCGCCTATACGATGGGTTCTGCGCCAATTCTCTTCACTTGCCAGCGTCCATGGCGTACGGATTCCGAACGTGTAGTTGGGCTTCACTTGGGTCAAATAGTTCCCCATCACCATGAACAATGCGCCAATGGCGATCATAATCAGACGACGAATGTCGATCGTATGTCCGAGATTATATAGAAGCGCCGCCCAGCCCGCAACAGCCAGCACAACCGTAATGCCAAGCCTCTGGACTTCGAACGCGGTACTAAACTTCGCATAATTCTCTCGCTTCGGATCAACCGCTCGCACGACCCGCATGAATAACGGAACAAGCCCTAACAGAAGCAGTACCAGCACGAACATGCCTTTGCTCATCGTGCCATTCACTTCATTGTTCACTGAAAAATGTGACGCAACCGTCTGCGGCAGCTTATGATATGTAATTAATGCACCGGCTGCCGGCGAGATGCCGATCAACGTATACAGGATATCTTTCCAAGCTTTCATCGTTCAATCCCTCTTTTCTTCTTTGTTCATGATCCCGAACATCCATCCGATCACATCTTCCACAACCGTCGTATGCAGCGAATAGATGATGGACTGGCCCTGACGCTCGTCAAGGACAAGCCCTGCCTGCTTGAGCAGATTCAAATGATGGGAGATGCTTGGCTTGCTAATATGGAAGTGATTTGCAATCTCGCCTGCAGTCATGTTCTTGTCCCGTAAAATTTGAAGGATATGCCTTCGCGTCGGGTCCGCTAATGCTTTAAAGGCTTCATTCAAGTTTCTCGCCCTCCCTTATTTAGACATTTGGCTAAATATATAATTAAACAGTAGTCCTTTGCAACCGTTTCGTCAAGAAACACGGCAATAACAAAGAGCCGAAGCACCCTCATTAAGGGCGCCTCGGCTCTTCACAGACCAATTAAGTTCTTGAATACAGCTTAGGGAAGTAAGCGTCGTTATTGAATGGCATACCTGGCTCAGGGCGAGCGCCGAGGAAGCGCAGATTATCGTGGCGCTGTCTGCTCTCGCGGTAGTACGTGTGGCCCGGCATCAGATGCGCAACGACGGAGAGACGCGGATCATTCGTCAGGTTCGGACCCGAACCGTGGAAAGTGAGTGCGTGATGGAAGCTTGCTTGACCCGCTTTCAGGATGCACGGCTCCTCTACCCAGTCTCTTGTTGCGAATTTCGCTTTGAGCTTGCTCATGTCCTGCTCGAAGAATGTATCGCTGCCTTCAACGGCTCCCCACTTATGGGAACCGAGAATCGTCATCATGCCGCCATTGTTCAAATCGGTATCCTGCAGCGCGATCCAGACCGTCACCATGTTCGGCGTGCTGCTGCAGCGCCAGTAGCCATAGTCTTGATGCCAGCCGACATTGCCTGCATTGGTCTCTTGGCCATTCGTACCCGGCTTGTAGATAACTTGGTCATGCCAGAGACGAATCTCATCTTCATTCAGAAGGTCAGCAGCCATGTGACCGAGATTAGGGGCGGTTACAACATCGCGCACCTCATCGTTAATCCACCAGCCGTTATCGAATTTACGAATCGCCAGCGGATTATCGGACGGATGCAAGTGGTGCATCGGAAGTCCGAAGCCGTCATATTTTCTGTTCCATACTCGCTCATGAGCGTGACGCAGACGCTCGATTGTATCATCATCGATCAGCTTCGGGCTGATCCAATAGCCTGTTTCATTGAACTGCTTCTTATCTTCATCGGTCACTTGATACGAAATAACTGCCATAATATCGTGGACACCTCTCCCGAAAAAAATCTTATGGATTAACTGCTTCCATCTCATTGTAGTGCACCTCTGCAAGCGTTGACTTCCGAATACCTATCAAATAGGATTAGAAACATAAAGAGACGAATAGACACGAATGGAGCTGTCCGTCATGGCCAAAAGCAAGACTCATGCTGATCGATGGGAATATAACTGGAATTCCGAAGGGAAAGAGCCTTACCTCAATCTACCTGAGCTAGTCATGCTCGGGTATGACCGCTTCCATGAAGCCTCTCCTCTCTCTGACCATAACCATGAGCGGTGCTATGAGTTCGTCTTCGTCGAGAAAGGCAAAGTAACCTGGGAAGTCGATGAGGATCTCTACCCTTCCTACACCGGACAATGCTTTCATACCCGCCCCGGCGAATGGCATCGGGCGCGGCTGAACTATATCGAGCCCTGCAGCATCTGGTGGGCGATTATCGTCGATCCCGCCGAGCAGCCGGGCTGGCTGTCGTTTGACGACGAGGAGCGACGGCAGCTTGCTGAAAGTCTGCGCCAGCTGCCGCGCATCGTGACCGTCGACAGCCGCATGCGGGACCAGTTCGATGCGCTGCGCAGCTTGCTATCGGATGAGAAGCCCGCTCCGCTCTTCCGCGTGCGCCATCATCTCGCCGATATAATGCTGCAGCTGCTGTATCCCCAAGCGGAACGCCAGATCCATAGCGAGCTGCGCGAGGCGATGCTCGCGTTAACTCGCCGCATCGAAGCGGAGCCCGAGCGCCGCTGGGCGAACAAGGAGCTCGCTGATATAGCCGGCGTCAGCGAATCGCATTTCTACCGGCTCTTCCATGCGCTGCACGGCCAATCGCCAGCGAACTACATTGACCGGCTGCGCATGAATCGCGCATGCGAGCTGCTTCGCGAGCCGAGATCGAATGTGACGGACGTTGCGATGGATCTCGGCTACAAGACGAGCCAGCATTTTGCCACCGTGTTCAAGAAATATATCGGGGTATCTCCATCGCAGTGGAAGAAAACGACTTAAGCAAGAGTTGCCCATATCAGGTATAATAGATTGCACATTGTTTAAATTTTTAACTTTTTACCAATGCAATGCAATTCTATTCTACCCGACAACAGGAGAACTTAAGCTATGCGATTCTTCAGCCATTATCCGAAAGAAATTAAAGTGTTCCTGCTCGCGAGCCTCATTAATGCGATCGGCAGCGCGCTGATGTGGCCTCTCGTGACGATGTTCGTCTTCGACCAGCTCGGCAGAAGCATGTCCGATGCGGGGCTTGTCATTCTGGTACAATCGCTCGGCGGCATCGCCGGACAGCTGCTTGGCGGCTCGCTCTACCATAAGGTCGGCGTGAAACGCCTCATTATCGGCGCGCTGGCGCTGAATGCTGTCTGCTTGCTCTTGCTGCCGATGTTGAGCGAATCCTGGCCGATCTTCATCGCTGCCATGGGTCTGATCGGACTGTTCAATTCATCGTCGATGCCAGCGATCCAAGCGTTCATCGGCTTCCGGTTCGCAGACCGGCGCGGAGAACTGTTTAACGTCATCTACGTCGCCAACAACATCGGCGTGGCGGTCGGTACGGCGCTTAGCGGATTTCTCGCGGACTTCTCGTACTCGCTCAGCTTTACGCTGAACGGTGTCTCCTCCGGCCTATTCGCGTTCTTCTTCATGATCTATCTGCAGCGAGTGGGCACAACCAGCTCATCGGCAGGAGGCGTCAAGCTGAAGAAGCTGTCGCCCGAGAATGCGAGCGCCTGGTCGCTGCTGCTCGACGTCCGTCTCTATCTGTTCATGGCGCTCGGCGGAATGCTGATCAACCTCGGCAACAGCATCTGGAATACGGGCGTCTCTCCCTTCATTATTAGCGAAGGGCTGCCGAAGCAGATGTTCGGCTACCTATGGACGCTGAACGGCATCATGATCTTCGTCGCCCAGCCGGTCACGAACTTCATCAAGCGGCTCGCGGCTCGTACGATTACGGCTCAGCTGACAGCGAGCAGCTTGTTCTACTTGAGCGGCTATGTTGCGATCCTCTACATGCACAGCTTCACAGGCATGATCGTCGGCATGGTGCTCACGACGCTGGGCGAGATGCTAATCGCCCCGGCGATTCCAGCCTTCCTGAGCGAACGAGGCGGCAAGCATGCCCCGTTCTATCTCGGTCTTGCCGGCGGCATTGGCTCCGCCGGACGTGTCATTGGCCCGTATCTGATGGGCCACCTGTACGACATCGGACAGCTGACGCCAGTCGCATGGCTCGCCGTCATTACCGCGGCGATATCTGTGATTTCCTTCAGCGTCCACGCATTCTTGAACCATCCATCGCGACTCGCGCAGCAGCGATCGGCTACCGCCAAGGAAGCGGCAGCTGGCGTGGAATCTCACTAACCGCTAACCCCAAAAAAGCAGCAGTCACGCGTACGGTGCTGAACCGTACGAGGGCTGCTGCTTTATTTTGTATGACATGACTGCTGTTATGCCCCGCATGATCCCCGGACAATTAGCTGCGTCGGAAGCAGAATCGAGTTCCCTTCCTTCTGCGCACTGAAGATAAGCTGTGTCGCAATCGCTCCCAGTTCATATTGGGAATGACCAACCGTCGTAAGAGGAGGATTAATATAAGGCCCAAGAATAATATTATCAAAGCCGACAACTGCAATGTCCTCAGGAACGCGGACTCCGCCTTCGGCAAGGGCACGAATGGCGCCGATTGCCATCTCATCGTTCGCCGCGAAGATCGCATCCGGCAGCTGACTGCCAGCCATCATCACCTTGATCGCTTGATAGCCGCCGACTTCCACACAGCGCCCGAACAAGCTGATCCGGCTTGGTACTTCCAAGCCATGCTCTTGAAGCGCTCGCTTATAGCCGTTATAACGCAGGGAATTATCGAAGGACGTGACAGGTCCACTTAGAAACTCAATTCTGCGGCGACCGAGCTTAATGAGATGGGAGACCGCGTCGTAAGCGCCTTGCTCATACGTAATTAGCACGTTATGTACATAGTCGCCCTTGAGCTCTCTGTCGAGCACGACAATTGGGAACGAGTCCGAGGCCGATTGAAGAATAAGGCTGTCGCTAATTTGCGAGCCCATAATAATTGCCCCATCGACGAACTGCTCCTTAATAAACCGATGAGCCGAGCTGTTCTCGCCTCCGAATGTGCTGCACACGACCAAATTGAATCCATGCGACGTAACGACCTCTTGAATCCCCTCAATAACTTGGCTGTAGAACGGTCCGCCCAGATCGTATAAGAACAGTCCGATCGTGTCGGTCTTGCGTTTCTTTAAATTCCGAGCAGCTACGCTTGGTCTGAAATTAAGCTCCTGCGCGGCTTGAATGACTTTACGGCGCGTCTCTTCACTAATCTTCGGCGAGTTATTCATGGCGTAGGAGACTGTCGATACAGCAACTCCCGCCCTCTTCGCGACATCCTTGATCGTTGTACGCATTCTACGTAACTCCACCTTTGATGTCATATGGGACTAACGACTTACGAATATTAAATTCATTCTAGTATATCCAATAAAGAGTGACAACGGATTTCCATCCAGCTACCGAATTAGATTCGATTATTATCGCCTCTCCAGCTCTTAATGGCACGTTTGATCGCATCAGGAGACAGCTGCTCTGCCGCCGCTCTCTCACTCAGAGAGGCATACTCCGCGTCGGAAGCGAAACGCAGCGCGAGAGTTTGGTTCAGGCTCAGCCGCGAATCGAGGAGCTTCCCTGTCAGTACGTAATGGCGCAAATTTTCTTCCGCTCGTATCGCGCGATCCTGTGCCTTAAGCGGATAAGAGCGAATGATCAAGAAGATAAAGAGCGAAATCAACGCAAGCAGGACAAACATTACAGACGGCAGTAGCGGCGCATCGTCATTAATTGTACGGACCAGTTCCCAGATCGCACAGATTAGAAACGCTGCGTTCAATAGTGTGAGCACAAAATGAAACGGCGGGTGAAACCTGCGATGGTTTTGATAATTCTGAACTTGTTTACTCATTATTTCCCCTCCATATGAAATCTTCTCAGACAAGAAAGCGACTCGCTTCGTACAGCGGTCGCTTCCTGCCATGTGCCTATTCTACTTATTGTTTCAACAATCAGAATTGAATTTCCTTCTCCACTTTGCGGCGCTTGCCTGTCAGTTCATAAATAACAGGTACGACAATGAGCGTAAGCAGTGTGGATGTAGTCAGACCGCCGATTACGGTAATCGCAAGTCCGCCAGAGATTAAGCTTGTCGACGATTCCGAGAAAGCAAGCGGCAGCAACGCTAGAATGGTTGCGCAAGCCGTCATTAGAATCGGTCTTAGACGTGTTTTGGACGCTTCCACCAATGCTTCGTGCACCGGCATACCGTCCTTGCGGTTCTTCTCGACACGGTCCAGAAGAACGACCGCGTTCGTAACGACGATACCTACGAGCATCAACATACCGATCATCGAGCTCATGGACAGTGCGTTGCCTGTAATGAGAAGCGCACCGAGGGAACCAACCGGTACGAAGAGCAGCGACGACAGGATGATGACCGGAGTCAGCAAGCCGCCGAATGTCATGCTCATGACCAAGAATACGAGTCCGATCGCTGCAACCATCGCAATACCGATGCTTTGGAAGCCGCTGTTGATCATTTCTTGACCGCCGCCGATCTTCACTTCCACGTTGCTTGGCAGCGACAGACTGTCAATATCGGTTGTGATCGTCTTCGTTACTGCTGAAGTCTTGCTTGCATCCTTCACGTTACCTTTTACTTGGGCATACATCTTCAAGTCTTCGTGGTTGATAGCAACAGGTGCTTTCGCTTCTGTAATATCCACGATATCCTTCAGCTGCTTCATGCCGCCCATCGTTGGGATAACAATACTCTCCAGCTGTTCTTTATTCGTAATTTGCTGCAAGTACGACATCGTAATGTCACGTGCTTTGTTATCCAGCGTGAAGGTGCCGACATCGACCGGGCGAAGCTGTTCATTTACTGCCGCCATAACCTGCATGGACGACACGTTCAGCGCCTTGCCCTCTTTATTCAGCGTCATCTCCCATTTCGGAGTAACATCCTTCAAGTTGTTCGAGATATCTTTCATGTCGCTGTTTGCTTTCATTAAGTTCTCGACTTGAACCGCCGCTTTGGACAGTGCCGCCAGATCATCGGAGTACAAGCTTACATCAACGCCATTGCCTGAAGGCGGGCCAGCTTGTTGACCTTCGGTGACATTCACGACCGCTTCCGGTGATTCTTTCTTCAAGATCGCCTGAAGATCCTTGGTAACATTGTCAATCATGTTGTCCATGACTGTACCTTCCTTGAATTGAACCATGAAATTAGCTTTATTCGACGTATTGCCGATCTTCACGAACGGATTGTCTGCGCCGCCGATGCTTGCTGTGTAATTATCGACGCCTTTCAAATCCTTCAAATAGCTTTCGACTTTCTCACTGGTTTTGTTCGTCTGATCAAGCGTACTCTGTGATGGCAAAGTCATATCGACGGCAATTGAAGGCACGCTGCCTGCGTCCAGGAACGTTACGCCAAGCAGCGGAATCGTACCGAACGATGAGAGCAGAATGACAACTGAGAGCGTAAGCACCAAGCCTTTGCGACGAAGAGCTCCGCGAATGACTTTCTCATACCAGTTAATGAAACGACCGCCTTCTTTATGCGGTTTGATACGGTTGAAGAACTTCGCGCCCAAGACCGGAATCAGCATCATCGCTACGAGGAGCGATGTAACGATGGAGATAACGACCGATATGGCGAATGGGCGGAAAAACTCACCGATAATGCCCGTAACGAATGCGAGCGGCAAGAATACAACAACAGTTGCAATCGTCGAGGAGCCTACAGCGCCGATAACTTCCTTCGTCGCTTTATAAGCAAGCTCCTTGCCGTTCATCTCCTGACCCTTTTCTTGGCGCCATCTGAAGATATTCTCAATTACGACGATACTGTCATCGACGATACGGCCGATCGAAACAGCGATACCGCCAAGCGTCATGATGTTAAGGGTGTAGCCCATCTGATTCATAAGCGCGATCGTTGCGAATACCGAGATCGGCAGTGAAATGATGGAGATTAATGTCGCCCGTATATTACGCAAAAACAGGAATATAATGATGACACAAAAGAGCGAGCCGTAAAGTCCTTCGTGAATAAGCGAGGACACCGATTTCTTAATCTCCGCGCCTTGGTCCTGGATCAAGTGAATATCAAGGTTCGCTTTGGTTTTGTAAGTTTCGAGCACGTCTTTAACGTCATCCGATACATCGGCTGTATTCGCATCCTGTGTCTTCGCGACCTGGATAACGAAGCTTTCTTGACCGTCAAAGCGCGTAATCTCATCTTGCTTCGAGATTGTCGTTACGTTCGCGATGTCCGACAGCTTCACTTTCGCCGCTGTAGCCGCACCGCCGCCAGAAGCAGCTTGTCCTGCACCAGCTCCTGCACCGCCACCGAACGCTCCACCGGCTCCACCGCCAGCTGTCAGCTCAAGATCTTTGATCTGCTGCAGGTTCGACAGCTTGCCGACCAGTCGAATCGGAATCGACGTGTCGTCCTCGGTCACAGAGCCGAGTGGCATTGCAAAGTCGAGCTGTTGAATCGCTTGTTGAATCGTGCTGAGCGAAATGCCTAGCTTGCTTGCTTTCTCTTTATCCACTTCAATGCGCAGCTCTTGTGAGATCGCGCCTTTCAGTGTCACTGAGCTTACGCCAACGATCTTCTCAAGCTTCGGTACGACCCCAGTCTCAAGCTCTTTCTGAAGAGCTTCAGGATCGTTCTTTGACGAGAATACAGCAGCCTCATAGATTGGAGCTGCGCCGAAGGATAGACGCTGAACATTCAGCTTCACTTTATCGGACGTGTTAACCTTTGCGATTGCGGTCTCGACGTCCTTAACTTTATCCTCCATATTCGTGCCAAACGGATATTGCAAAATAATGCTCGCCGAATTCTCGGAAGTTGTACTTGTCAGCGAGTCATAGCCTTTAAGCCCTTGCAGGCTTTCCTCGACTGGCTTCGTAATCTCGGTTTCAAGCTCCTCCGTAGAAGATCCTGGACTGACAGCAGAAATGACAATTGCCGGGAAATCAACGTCCGGGAACGTCTGCTGCTGAATTTTGGTTGCCGAATAGAAGCCAAGTCCTAGAACGAGCAAACACAAGATAATGACTGCTACACTATTTTTTAAACTAAAACGACTAAGCCACGCCATGGTGTTATGTCTCTCCTCTAATATTTTTTATACTGGCAACTATACCGTACAATTTTGAACTCAATATGTACTGGCAGTTACAAAATTTTGTCTATCCTTAAGAACTCGTGTTCACAAAAGTGTTGTTAAGCGGCAAACGCACTGTAAAAACAGTCTCCACATTCGGTTTGCAGCTCACTTCAATCGTTCCTTCATGGAGCTCTACAATCCGCTTCACGATGGATAGACCGAGCCCGTTCCCTTTGACCGCATAATCACGCGATTTGTCGACCTTGTAGAAAGGGGTAAAAATATGCGCAAGCTCCTCTTGCGGTATGCCTTTGCCGTGGTCACGAACCGTTACAACGGCCATTCCGTCATGCGCAGCAAGCGATATCGCAAGGACGCCGTTCTTCGCAAACTTGATGCTGTTGCTAATCAAATTATGCCACACTTGATCGAGACTATCCTCGTCGCCAAATATCGTAACGTCGTCCAGCGTCAGCTCAGGCGTAAGCCCGTTCGCATGCCACTGCGGCTCGCTTGCAATAATGATCCGCCGAATTTGCTCATCCAACCGGAAGTACTTTGGATGCGCGGGCTTCTTGTCATGTTCAAGCACGGACAGCCGAAGCAGATTGGCGCTAAGCCGGGATAGGCGCTGGCTCTCCTCTTCAATAATTTGGAGATAATGCTGACGCTGTTCCTCTTCCATCTTCTTCGTCCGCAGCGCTTTCGTGAACCCGGTTATTGACGTCAGCGGCGATTGAAACTCATGCGCGACGTTGTTGACGAAGTCCGTGCGCAGCTTGTCGAGCAGACGCAGCGAACCTGCCATCTCGTTGAAGCTCGCGGTAAGCAAGCCGATCTCATCCTTGCGCTTCGATTGCAGCCCGATCCGGAAGTCGCCCTGCGCCATCCGCTTCGTCGCACTCGTCAACCGCTGCACCGGTTTTACAATATAGCTGGAAGCGAGGACGATCATGATGCTGCCGAACGCAAGAACGCTTAACAGAATCGTAAACATGACTCTTCGAAACAAACCGAGCAGCTTGTCGAACTCCGGAGAGATGAAGAGCGCGTACGGCTTTTCACGATACTGAAAAGGTAATCCGGTTAACAAATGTACTGGGCCATGCTGCTTGCCGTCTGCTGACACCGTTCCGTGATATACTCCTCCGCTTATTACCTGCTGTACTTGCGCGGCTGTTATCGGCATCCTCTTGCTGCTTCCGCCGTCGTCGTCATAAGCAAGCGTCGTACCGTCCGTATCTACGATCTGGACTCGGTAGCCAGGCATCCTGACAGCAGCCTTGAACACTTCTATGCTGCCAGGCGGCAGCTTCTCGATAATTGTAATGATCTGCTTCCCGCTCGCGATCATCTGCTTGTCGCTAAGATCCTGCACTTGATCGCTATACAGCTTCGTCGCCACCATGAACGATAGAAACAAGCTGACAATAACGGCGATTATAAAAATAAAAACGGTCCGCACATAAAGCGACTTAATCATGCAGCACCTCCAGCCGATAGCCGAGACCTCGCAGCGTTACGATGCGGAAGGCAACCTCTTCTTCAGCGAACCTTTCCCGAAGCCGCTTTACATGAACGTCAACTGTCCGCTCATCCCCCTCATATTCGTAGCCCCATATGTGCTCAATAAGGGTCGCCCTTGTATACAGTTGGCCGGGATGGCTCGCAAGTTTGTATAGCAGCTCGAATTCCTTGAGCGGAATGGTCACGGCAGCGCCGGACTCTTTATAAACAACCTGATAGCTGGCACGATCGAGCACGAGCCTGCCAATCGCTACGGATTGCGTCGCTGTAATGCGGAAACGCCGCAGCAGCGCTTTCACCCGTACGACGAGCTCCATCGGATCGAACGGCTTCGTCATATAATCGTCGGTGCCCAGCTGAAACCCTTTGATTTTCTCCTCGGACTCGCCTTTTGCCGTAATCATTAGAATCGGCATATCGCTTGAAGCGCGAATTCGGCGGCACAGCTCCCAGCCGTCCATCTGCGGCATCATAATATCGAGAATGACCATATCAACCTGATGAGTGGAGATATAATTCCATGCTGCTTCACCATTCGCAAACTCAGCAATATCGAAGCCTTCGTCGTTCAAATAAAGCTTAACCAGCTCTCTAATGTGCGCTTCGTCATCAACAACTGCAATCTTCGCCATTTTTTACGCCCTCTTCGCATTTTGTCTGTTTTTTATACTTGCAACCTCTATCACAATATCTTATTATTACAAGATTGCTAGATGACTTGCTAGTATGAACATCATGTATAAGGTGAGGGAGGGGCCAATGAAACGCTTTGTGCCTTTAATCAGTATGCTTATATTTCCGGTGATGGGCTGGCTGTATGCAATGACGAATAAGCCAACCACCCAAGTATATAGCTTAGTGACCGATCTCGATCGGGCTATACCACTTGTCAAAATATTCGTGCTTCCATATTCCGTATGGATTTTTTATATTTATCTCTGTCTCATCTATTTCTTTCTTAAAGATCCCGCGGTCTATCGACGTACGCTTATCACGTATGTGGTCTGCGCATTGATCTGCTACGGCATCTATATGGTGTTCCAGACGACAGTGCCGCGCCCTGCCATCTCAGGAACGGACCCGTTCACGCGCTTGCTCAGTTATGTCTATGGCCGGGATTTGCCGTTCAACTGTTTCCCGAGCATCCACTGCTTCTCCAGTTATTTGGTGATGAAGGCTCTGTACACAAGCAAGTTCCGCGGCCGCATCAACCAGTTGCTAATCTACGGCATGTCGACTACGATTATTCTATCGACATTCTTCGTGAAGCAGCATGTCCTGTTCGATGCAATCGGCGGCATTCTGCTTGCAGATATCGTCTACCGCTTCGTATCGCGCGCAGACCGTGTATCTTCTTCGATGCGCAAAGCAAAGCCATTGCAGCGTGCAAATATGTAAGCAGTTGAATAGGGATTCGAACAACTTTGAAAAGCAGAGCCGTAACGGAACTGCTTTTTTTGTTGCCATTTATCCATTCCATGAGTAGGAGTGAATCCAGGTGAGCGTGAATCGTTCGGTTAAGGAGCAGTTCGAGCAGGATGGCTATTACATCATGAGGCAGTTGTTTACGGAGGAAGAGGTTCAGGCGTTTAAAGCAGAGTGCATGAGCATCGTGAAGGAGCATGACGCCGGACCCTCAGGCGTCCTCGTCGGGATGACCTTGCGGAGTCCGCTCTTCAAGCAAGCGACTGTGCAGCCTGCGCTTGTGGAAGCCCTGCGTGCAATCATCGGAGAGCATATCATCTTCTTAAGCGACAAAGTCGTATTGAAGAATGCAGCGACTGACTTTGGTTCCCCATGGCACCAAGACCATCCATATTGGGACGGCAGCCACAAGTTCTCTGTCTGGATCGCGCTTGACGATGCGGTGAAGAGCAACGGTTGCCTGCGGCTTGTTCCTGGCAGTCATCAACAGGGTACGGTGTCCCATGATGGCGAAGTGGCGGATGATATTGGCTTCATTAATCGGATTGACATGCAGCATATTACGGAGGAACGGATTCTTGATTTCGAAGCTCGCCAAGGTGACGCGGTTATCTTCCATGACCTGCTGTTCCATGCCTCTTATCCGAATGTGAGCGGCAAAGAGCGATGGGCGCTCATCACGACATACAAGGACGGATCGAAGGAAGACCCGGATTATGAATGGGCTGGTGCTGCGTTCGTTGTTTGCGGCGACAACGACGGCGGCAGTTAAGTGAAGAAGGTCCGATCACGCTACCTAGAAGGGTAGCTGTGAACGGACCTTTTGCGCTTTTTGCGATTGGTTCGCCTCGATTAAAGCGGCCTGCTCGTTGCAACGGTGATACATCTGAACTCTCGGTTATTCTCGCCATAATGAATAATGGCGCGGTCTCCTTCGCGCGCCGGCCTGCAGGCGCAGTAGAAGTGATATAGCGTGTCCTGCCAGTAAATGACTGATGATTTGTGAGCATGCGTCTCGTCGAGTTCGCCTTGCGAGCCATGGCTGATCCATGGCTCTGGGTAGACGGACCACTGCAGCAGATCGTCTTCTGAGACTGAGATGGCAAGCCCTCCTTGCGCATGGTGGCTGTCAAAACCAAACCCGAAGTTAATAAATTTGCCCAGCTCCCGGTCAAATTTCACGCATGGATCGCTGAAGAATTGGCTGTAATATGTGTTTGGTTGGATTGCGATTACCGGGTTGCTTGCGTGACGAGTCCAGTGGATCAGATCGGTCGAGGTCGCAATGCCTGTCTCCTCCGACCACGGCTCACCTGTGCATTTGGCATTATAGAACATGTAATACCGATTGTTCTGCTCGATAACGCAGCACTTATACAAGCCACCTCGTTCCCAAGACTCCCCGCTCTCGTAGGTGAAGATCGGCTCATCGAGCCGGTGCCATTGCAATAGCTCCTCATCCTCGCACCAAGCGAGCCCCATGACCGCGCCGCCAGCTTCATAGCCGACATCCGGGTACGAATGATAGACCATCCAATACTTGTCGTCGATCTTCTTCAGCCGCGGAATGGCGTCCAGCTCGTCCGACTCTAGCAGGATCCACGAACCTGCGGCACCAACGTGGTCCCAGCGCGAACTGCCTTGAAGGCGTTCAAGCATGATCCCCTTCGGCGTCCAATCTAGCAAATTGTCGCTGACCGCAAGCCCCGTCTGGTAGCCCGAGCCGTCAAAACCGATATACATCATATGAAATTGATCATGATGGTAGAATACGAATGGGCAATCGACCGCCCAGGAATCGAATTGTCCCGGCATTCCGGAGCCTTGAAGCACCGGTTGTCCCCATTTGTAAGGCGTTCTCAAATGCTCCACTTGCGCCCCAAATTGCATCGCTAACCACCTTCCATAAATTACAATCTCCTTACTTGTACACCCTGTGGTGATCGTTTGACAAGAGTTAATTTCTTTAAGTTGTCTACAATCGAGAAGTTCAAACTGCCGACTGCGCTAACGGTTGCCACGAACGCTATTCAGCCTCAAATCACTCTATTGAAATTGTAACGATTGTCAGCGACGTTATTCAGTCATATCTGCAGTGAATTGACTCGATTTGAGCCAAATAACCTCTCGGGCAACCGTTAGATTCTCCGAAGAGGTATTAAGGAGCAAATAAGCACAGTGACAACCGTTACGTTGCTAGGTTCCTCTTCTTCCACAAACAAACTAACTAACCATTTACGTTGACCAACTCGTCGGATTAATCGAACGTGGGATTGAACTGATATTTCATGCAAGAGGGATAATCAGTACCCTTCTTCTTCATTTGCACTGTCTATTTCTTGAATAGAACACAAAGAAACCGGCCGCATAGGCCGGTTTCTACCCTTCTTATTTCACCGCCGCGAATCGGACGACCAGAGAGTCGTCTACCTTCGCATGCTTACCCGATCGGACGAGCTTCACACCGCCTTGCTCCTCCACCGAATAATCGTCGCTCGCCGCGATTTCCCGCTCTGTCACGAATGCAATAACGTCCTGCGGCTGCGTGAGCCGGAAGCGGATCGCATCCTCCATCACTTCCGCAATCTCCGCGGTGGCGTACGCAATCTGCACATCGCCGTAGCTCACATGAAGCGGAAGCATGACGCCGTCCTTGCTAGCGATATGCAGCCGTTGTCCGCCTAGCAGCTTCTCCCCTTGCTCGAACAAGTGAAACTCCTTGTCGAAGCCGTCCAGGTTCAGCACATGCAGGAATCGCTCGCCATCAGCGTTCACGGTAGATGTCGTAAACAAGCCCATATCCTTATGATCATGCGTCAGACCGGCTTCCGCACCCAATCGCTCAAGCGCAGTCCGGAACAGCTGCACATCACAGCTGTTATACGCAGCTGCAACAACGATTGCGCGCCCCTTGCCTACTTGAGCGTCTACGCCGCAAACCACGCCGGAATCATACAAACGCATGATCACCTCATGCGTTCCCGGCTCCAGCTGCTGTGCAAAATGCGTATGCACTTCAGCGCGACCCGCTGCCCAGCCGCATGCCATGATGGACGGCCACGAATGCGGGCCGTTCACTACTGACCCGAACACGCGAATGCCGAGCGCGTCGCTCAAGATCGTACACGGCTTGCCTTCCATGTCATACTGAGGCACCTCGCCGTACAAGAGCAAACCGCCGCCTGCCGTCACATAGTCGGCAAGCTTCCGCTGAATGTCTGCGCTCAGGTAACGAGCGCATGGCAGTGCCAGCACCGGCGTCTGCTCCGGCAGAAGCGGCTTGTTCTGAATATCGACGGAGCCGAACCGGTAGCCGGCGAGCAGCATCGAACGGGCCATGATCTCCCAGCCGCCGCTGCTGCGATTCGCTTCGATATTCCGCACAATGTCCGTCATACGCTCGCTCTTCGGATAGCGGTATTCGGTCATGTAGTAGTCCGGGATGAACGCGAACGAGACAGCGTCCCGCTCTTCCTTCATGGCTGCGAGCTTCTCCTTCACCGCCATCATCGTATGAATGGCGCGCTTCATGCGAGGATACGTATAATTGAGCTCGCCTTCGGGGCTGATCGGCGCTGCGAAGCCATGGCGCTCCCCCGTAAAGGCGACTCGGTCATTGCCGTCGCCGAGCTTCTGATCCATCCGGTAGTTGATGCCGCCAGTGAGCAAATAGTAGTTGATCATCCGGTTGCCCTGCGCAATGCACATCCGGGTCTTGAAATCCGCTGCCGACACATCGTACCGTCCGCCGAAGTTGTTGCCATAATTGCCGTCGCCGCATTCGAATTCTAGCGAAGTGAGCGGCTGATCCGGCAAATGAACGGCGTCCATGAAGCCGTTAATTAAATAGAGATCCTGGAAGTTCCCCACAGTCAAGTCGCCAAAATAGATATCAGACCCTGACAAATAGCCCGGCGCCTGCGTATACGATTCGTACAGCTGGCTAATGCCGATCGGATACGTGAATCCGCGGCCGCCGCCCGTGCCGTGAATGTTCACGAAGAATGGCACGTCGCGAACGCCGAATTCCTCCGCGTAACCGCGAAGCTCAGCGACATAGCGGGCGAATCGATCTCGCATGTAGTAGCCGAGATCAAGCAGCAGCTCGGCCGAGTAGCTCTCCTGCGGAGAACGCAATGCGCCAAGCCGCACCTCATCATCATCCAGCTGGAACGGATAACGCTGCTCCATTACAGAGCTATCATACTTGCGGCCGAGCCATACCGCGAAGTCGGCAGCAACATGCTCCGTCAAGTCAGGACAGTTGCTGACCCACGAGAGCATCCCGATCTCATTATCGAGCTGCACGCCGATAATGTTCCCGCCAGCCGAACCATGCAAGCGCGGCGCCACAACCGCCATCACGGCTGCATACCAATTGCGCGAGGCTGCCAAGAAGCCCGGCGCCAAATAATCGAGCGTGCGCGTCGTTGCCGCAGCTCCGTCCCAGCCATGCGGGATCACTTCCGGATGCTTCTCGTACACCCAGAACGGGATGCCTTCGTTCTTCATCTCCGCCATAATGAATGGACCCGGACGAACGAAGAAGTACAGTCCGTTCTCGCGGCATAGATCAATGAAGCCGCCAAGATCAAGCTCCGGACGCGTATGCCCGTCCAGATCGAACTGTCCTTCCAGTGGCTCATGGCACAACCATGGCACATAGGAAGCAACCGCGTTACAGCCCGCATCCATCAGCTTATCAATGCGATCCTGCCACTCGCTCCGCTGCAGCCGGTAATAATGAACCTCGCCGCACATGATGAGCGTAGGCGTTCCGTCAATAATAATTTGCTTATCTCGAATTTCTATCATCTGTTTATATTCTCCTGACTGACGCTAGCCAACTAGCCAATCCAATAGCCGTCCTGTTCCTTTTTAGACAACCTATTAGCCGGCTAGTTGGCTCAAGCTGTATCTATAGTTTGATTGCTGATGATACGGAAGCTTCGATGACTTCTTCTGCTGTAACTTCCCGCTCCAACCGATCGGAGAGATAGATGCCTTCGCTTACTAGTATCGTCTGCAGCGCAATCTCTGCGGTTGGCAGAAGCTCGACGCGGCCTTGAAGAGCCGCAATCCAGTGCTCTTGCGACGAATCGTACGCATCGGTATTGTCGCGCAATTGATGCCAGCGGTAATTCGCATAGCCGAGATCGAACGTCGCATCCATATCCATGTCCGCTACTTGCGTATGATAGCTAAAAGGCACTTTGCCCTGACTGGTATGCCCCGGGAACCGTACACCGCCAACATTCCCAACGATGCTGCTTCCTTCAAAGCCGTTCAAATGAATCGCCCAAGCTTCGATAATATCGAGCGTCAGCCCGCCTTCGAAACGAACGAAGCCAACGCCGAGCTCTTCCACGTCGAAGCCGCTGATTTCTCTGCGCTTCTCGTCCATCTCTACTTCCTGATACGTCTTGCCGGTGATCGTCTTCACCTTCGGCAAATCCATCAAGTAGAGCAATTGCGAGATGCGATAAACGCCCATATCGAACAAAGCGCCGCCCGAAGCAGTAGCTTTGCGATTAAATTCCTTCGTTGCATAGCCATCGACATATGGACGGCCGCGTCTGCGGTGACCTGTGGAACGCGCGTGATACAGCTTGCCGAGCTTGCCTTCTTCGATCAGCATTTTCGCTGCCACCGTTTCAATCTGATAGATGAAGGCCAGCTGGATGTGCAGCTTCTTGCCGTATCGCTCCGCAGCATCGAGCATCGCCTTCCCGTCTGCATAGGAGCCGGCAATCGGCTTCTCGCAGTACACATGCTTGCCCGCTTCCAGTGCGGCAATCGTAATCGGCGCGTGCAGATTGTTATGCACGCAGACGTCAACGGCGTCGAGATCGTCACGCTGCAGCAGCTCGCGATAATTAGTATAGGTATGCGGCACGCCGAATTGCTCCGCCATCTTCTTCAGCTGCGTTTCATTGGTATCACAGAGCGCTACGACTTCCGCGCCTTCGATTTGCTCGTATTTCTCCAAATGATCCTTGCCGATTATCCCCGCGCCAATAATACCGATTCTAATTTTTTGCGCCGTCATCGTCCGCTACACCCCCAGCTTTTTTGCTTGCATAAGATTGTACGTATTGCGCGCTGTCGCGTATTGCCACGCCACTTGCGAATATTCGTTCTTCGACGAGTGATGCTCGATACCGAGATGGCCTTTGTAGCCGACTTCCTCCAGAAGCGCGATCTTCTCCTCACAATTCGGAATGACCCATGCCGCCAGATGCGTATGGAACGCATACTTCGCACAGAGTCGGTCGCCATTCTGCTTGTCCGAATCCCAGTTCTCGAAGTGCAGCAGGATGCCAAAATTCGGATGATCGACCGCTTCTACCAGCTTGCGGATGTTCTCCGGATCGCGCGATGTGCCCCAATGATTCTCCGGCCCAACCTTGAATCCATGCTCTTCGGCAATAACGCAATATTCCTTGTAACGCTTCACCGTATATTCGAACTGCTCGTCCGGCATATCCAGCGTGCGACCGCCCATATCAATCCGAACGGTCTGCGCACCAAGGATGGCCGCTGCACGCAGGTTGTCCAGCCCGTTCCGATAGAACTGCTCGCGCTTCTCCGGGTCTACATCCCACACTTCGGCTGCATCCACACACAGGTTGGCGACGTACATTTCCCTCTCATCCAGCGCTTCACGCAGCTTGCGCAAGTAGTCGTCTTCAAAGCTCTTAAACATCATGTTCCAAATATCTGCCGAATCCAGATGATACCGGTACTTGACCGTTTCGAAATAGCCAAAGAGGTCGATCTTGCCTTCGCTGTGCAAACCGTGAAACGAATAAGATGGAATGGAATATTTCATTGTACAATAGCCTCCCGTTTTATCGTTCTATAGTTGCTGCTCTTTCTCGCGAATCTCGCATAATGCCATACCGCGCTGGACATCAGGGTTCCTCATAAAATAGTTCCAAACGAGCCCGCTTCGGTAATTCTCGATCATGAGCAGCGTAATACCCTTGTCAATTCCAATAACATCCTCGGCAAAATACGGCGGCATCACGTCGAGATTGTAGCTGTCCTTGAAGCCGTACCGCCCCCACAGCTGCGGGAAATTCTCGTAATAATTGCGAAGCGCGCTCATCACTTCCTCCGGCATGAACACGATCGAGCCTGCCGCGCCCGCCGGCGGAACCGTGCCGTCCGGCAAATGCATGTCGTTAGCGCTGTTCAGCCCTGATGGCGCAGTGCCATATCTTCCGCTGTAGCCGCCCGGACCATCGCAGGCCGTTAACCCCCACGCATCCGGACCGAAGGTTCCGAACTCGGAAGAATGTGCCATGCAATAATCCCGATTCGCCTTCGTTGCGATGACCGAATTGTGCCACCAGTCCACATTGTCGCGGTCTACTTTCCCTCGCAGATCGAACCAGGCATGGGAGAATTGGAACGTGAACAGCGAGCCTAGCCACGTGTAGATGAATGGAGGGTTGTCCCCAAACGTGCCGTACTGGCGGCCGAAATCGTAGAACATGCTCGGATCGACCGGATGCGTGGGTGAAGCAGCAGCCAGGAAGTACATCATGAACTGTTCCGCATACAAATCCCAGCGAGCGAAGAAACCGCGCTCCGGCGCATATCCCATGTAGAACTGGTTGTATTCCGGGTTGCGATACCATTCCCAATTGACCCGTTCATAGAGTTGCTGTGCTTGCTGTTTAACATGGCAGCCAAAATACTCGCCTGCCGCGATAGCGCCGCACACTGCGATGGCGGTGTCGATGACGGATACTTCACAGTTATCATGGCGACGCGCTGTCTTCATGTTCAGAAAATGATAGAAGAATCCGTTCACTTGCTCCGCATGCTCAAGCAGCGTGTTCAGTGTGCCAAGCGCTCTCTCGTAGCCTTCCGCGCGGGAAACCCAGCCTCTCTCTACGCCGATCATCATCGCAGTCAAGCCGAAGCCGACAGATGCGACGCTGCACATCTCCGAATCGCCCGGAGCCCTGTCCACAATGAGTCCATAGCCGGGGCTATCCTTGTCCGTGTTAGCCTCTTCCCAGAAGAAGTAGAAGCAACGCTTGCTCTCTAAGTCAAGCAGTTGGTCATCCGTTAACGTCATAGTTGTATGCCTCCTTATATTAAAAAAGAACCCTTGCTGCATATGCCAGAGCCCGGAATTGCCCCCAAGAGGACAACTCCGAAACACCGGCATGGCTGCATGGATTCTTTGATAGTTTCTTTTGCGGGTCATATCCACGCATTTACTCTCCAACCAAATTTCCTTATTCCCCGGTAATACCGGTCTTGTCCACGACCTCAACGAATCGCTTCTGAGCGAACAGGTAGAGAACTAACAGCGGCAGTACGATAAGCAATGTACCCGCCATACGAATGGACTCGTTAATGTTCTGATGCTTGCCGCCAACCGCCGCTCCTCCGCCATACAGCTTCGAGAACGAATCGTTGAACGTTTTGAGCATCAGCGGAAGAGTCGTCATGCTATCTCCCAAGTACAGGGAAGTCAAGTACGTCTCATTCCAGTGCCATACCGTCGAGAAGAGCATAACGACAACGATCGCCGGTGTCGAGATCGGCAGAATGACCGTGAAGAAGGTACGGATAAAGCCCGCTCCATCCATCTGCGCCGCTTCCTCCAGCGATGTCGGAATCGTCCGGAAGAACTGCATGTAGATGAGGATGAACAATACCCCTTTGATGCCCTGACCGAAGATCGTCGGTATGATGAAAGGCAGCGGCGAGCCGAGCATATGGTAGTCGTTGAACATCAGATAGAGCGGAATCATAACGACTTGCGCCGGTACGATGAACGTAATCATCATCAGTCCGAATATGATCGACTTGCCCGGGAACCGGAACTTCGCGAGGCCGTAACCGACAATCGCGCAAGATACCGTCTGTCCGATCGCAGGCACGACGGAGTTGAGCACCGAATTCCAGAACGTATCCATATAGTTCAGAACATGCCATGCCTGGACGAAGTTCTCGAAGTACAGCTTCTGCGGAATCCAGAGCACTGTCGGGTCGAGCAAGTCGTTCAAGCTCTTAAAGCTCTGGGACACGAGATAGAGTATCGGATATAAATAGACGAAGCCGACACTGATGAGCAGCGCGTATACGAATAGCTTGAATACGAGTCCGTCATTGCCCTGTCTGCCGAACGCAATCCGCTTAATGCGGTTGTAGATCGCAAACAATGCCGTCTTCTGCAGCTTCATCTGCTGAAACTTCACCTTTTCCAGCTTAGCTGTTGGTTCCATTACGCCCGCCTCCTTCTCGGTCTCACATTAACGTCGTCGTTATTGCGGAACAACAGCAAGATGAGCAACAGGAAGACGAAGATGACGCCGAAGTAAATCCATGCGAGCGCTGTTGCATAACCGAAGCCTGTTGTCAGATTGAACATGTTGTCCTTAATCATTGTAATGACATCGCTGAACGAGTTCGTGAATAGATCCACTGTCGTATATATCATGTTGACCGCGATGAACGGCTTGATTGCCGGCAGCGTCACTTTCCAGAAGCTGACCCACGGCGACGCGCCGTCGATGGAAGCAGCCTCATACACTTGCCGGTTAACCTTCTGCAGACCCGCGAGGAAGATTAGAATTTGCACCCCGGAGAACCACAGAATAAGAATGAGCTGTTGAATCAGGCTGATGATTGGTGACGACCATGCCGGGCTCAAATTGTCTTTAATAATCTCAATAATGCCGTACTTCTCGACGAGCGGTATCGCTGTCGCGCCTTGGCTGAACAGCTCATTGACAACCTCGCCGCTCGTAATGACGACCGGCAGGAAGAAGATGGCGCGGAACAAGCCCTTCATCCGGATCGGCTGGTTAATAAGCAGCGCGACAAGCATCGAGAAGACGATAATGATCGGAATCATGCCGATCGCCGTCTTAATGAAGAGCAGCAGCTTCTCGACAAACTCCGGGTCGGACAGGAAAGCGTATTTGTAGTTATCGCCCTTGATGTACTCCGTCACAATGCCATCCGCACTAATCGTAACCCTGTGGAAGCTAAGGTAAGTCGAATAGTAAATCGGATATGCCATGAATAAGATGAAGCCGATTATCCAAGGCGACACCAGCGCGTAACCAGTGAGCGCTTCTCTCATCTTTTTGGTCATTTTCAAGCTTACTCACCTCCGATGATGACGAAGCTCTTCGCCTTGACGTTGACTCCGTTATAACTGTAATCATTCGATGTATAGTTCACAACGATCTTCACGCCGTTCGAATACGTGACCGCCGAGATGCCGTAATCCGGCACTTCGCGAGCTTCAATCGTCGCATCCTGCACATGGCGCAGCGCTTGATTCATCGCTTTGTACATTTCGGTCAGCGGCTGTTCGAGATCCGTATATTGCGTTGTGAGCAAGTCTACGGAAGGCGTGTCTCTCAGCTTCCAATACGGCTCATACGTGAGCAGATACGACGGATATTGTCCGTAGTCGATCATGCGCAGCGTATCCTCGCGCGGGCTGGAGGATGAATTAGACGGGTTAGCAAAGTAATCGATATATCCATGGAGCACCGTCTGCACGAATGGAACGGTGTCAGTCTCATACATGTACTGCGAAGAACCGTTCTCTACACCGAACATGGTATCTGCATACTTCCACAGGTAATCATTCGCTTGATAAATGGCCAGCTCATTCACGCTTTTCTTGAAGTTCTCGGCAAGCTGCCGATAGACATTCGCCGTCTGTTCGCGAGTAAATGGATGCTTCTTGTTGTAATCCGAGTTAAGCACGGTACCCGTCCAGTCAAGCGCTATCCCATCTACGCCAAGCTTCTTCATCGAAGCCGAATCTTTCTTCGCCAGCTCCAACGATTTGCCAGGGTTAATGTTCCTCGCGACAATATCATCGAAGAAGCTATCCGAACCCCAGCCGAAGTATGGGAATTCATTGATCTCGTTGTTCAGCGCGCGCACGGCATCTGAACGGAAATTAAGCAGATCCGAATTCTCGAAAGCGATCGAGTAATTGTTAGTCAGATAGAGCGGAATGCCTTTGCCAGCCAGATACTTCTGGAACTCTTTCAGACCAGAAGCGCCCCCTAGACTCGACTCTACCGGGAATTCTGCCGGTCGCTTGCCATTCCAGCCGCCTTTATTCCAGCCGTCCAGAACGGTCTTCATGTTCGTAATGCCGTCCTTCATCAGCTTATCTACAATCGTCTTCGACTGCTTGAAGGTCGTCATCGGAACAACTTGCGCGCCGAACGTGCTCGCTTCCGTTTCCCCGCCGAGCAGACGGAGCTGCAGAGGGATGTCCTCTTTGCTCTTCGCTTTAATCTCCTTCGACAGCTCGCCTCGGTCCTGCAGATAGCTGCGGTACGTCTTCGCCATTCCGATATAATCCGCATCTTGGCCGCCGAGGAACTCGTACCGAACTTGACGATCCGTCTTCAGCGGATCCTTCTGGAAGGTATTGTAGCCGCCCATCGATTTGCTCGTCGGCTGGAAGTAGCCGTAACGGATCTCGAACTTCGGCGACACCCAGTAGAAATCGGTGCTTAAACCGCTAGGGTACGCGACGATCTTCGCATTGTACCGGCCGTCCTCGACAATGCCGAGCACGCCATTCTGCTTCGTGCCATGCACGACGCCAAACACTGGAACCGATGATCGGCCTGTTGCCGAATCCATGCTGTCGGACGAATAGTCCGTGCCATAGATCTTCGCTACATAGGGCTCGTCAAACTGGATATGCGCTTTGGAGAAGCGGATCAGTGCTCCGCTCCGGTCCGGGATGAAGATGTAGCCCGGAATGTCCGCCTTATGCACGGCGCCAATGAACGGATACGGCTGGACAGAAGCCAGCTTCTCTGCTCCCTTCTCCCACATCGAGCTCTGTGGAATCTTGACGACGAGCGAATTGTTATCCAGCTTCACCTCAAGCGACAAGCCTGCGTTAATGGCGCCGAACGAAATATCGACGCGCATTCCTTGCTCAATCGGCTCGACCTTGTCGACTTTGCCGCCGAGAGACAGGTAGCTGCCGTTGCTCAGCATTTCATCCGCCGTATAATACTCGAGCAGCAGCGGCGACTTGATCGCCGTTTGCCACTCATCATTCAAATTGGCATTCGCCAAATCGGCATCCGCCGGCATGGACGACCAGACATACCCGGTCGCTTTGTTCTTCACCATAATCGCAAGCGACTTGCTAGCCATGTAGAGCTCCAGCCCATCCGACTCGCCGATCTTCTTATAGTCAGCCGAGATTGTGCGGCTCGCAATTGCGGCAGTCGCCTGCTCCGGCATCGTGTAATTGTTCGAACGATAAGGGAATACGCCTTCCTTCTTATTGAGAACGATTTTGCTCTGACCAAGAGTAGCCTGCGGCTCAACTGTCGCTCCATACGCGAATTGATATAACCCGAACGCCGCCACTGCACTAGCTGCGACCCATACAATACGTTTCTTGTTAGTGGACACGCAAATTCACCTCTTGGAATAACGAGTAAACAAATTCCCATACCTGGTTCGACAAGCCGAACAGAATGAACGCAACGAACGCCATAATGAGCATTCCGATCAGTGTGAGAACGATGTTCCGAACGGTTTCTTTAATTTCGTAGCCATGGATCTCTTTCACCATAATGAAGATGAGAATTGCGCTCCATATAATGACGAAATCATACGAATAGTTATAGATAACGCCTTCCATCAGCGTAAGCCCTCGTGACAGAATCGCCAGCGGGATCGCGAAGATGATGTACGGGGACAGAGCGTAGACCGTCCCTTTATAAATGTTCTTGAAGCTGCCCTCTCCGTCATTGATGACGCTGACGAGGTAGTTGGAGATGACCCATGCGAACAGCGGAATTATTAACTTCATCAGCTCTGTGACGAGATTGATCTGCAGCGGCTCCATCGAGGCAAACAGGAAGTTTGTCGTGTATAAGCTGAACAAGCGTACAGCGTACATCAGGACAAGCAGCAAGGTTGCAGATGCGACCGAAGCTTTGCCGTTATGCTCCAGCTCGTAATAGCCGTCAATTGGATGACGCAGCATACGGAATGGATGAAGCAGCTGAGCAGCGAAGCTCTGCCCTTTCACAGCTGTCCAGCCGCGAACGACCGGCGCGCCGAAGCTGAATCGGCGATTGGAGAAGCGCACTGCGGCGTACAGCACGATGACGCCAGCGAATACCAGAGCGACATCGACCGCATGATTCATAATCCAGATGCGGCGCAGCTCCCAATACGCATTGGAATATTCCGCTTTGTTCTTGGAGAACTCGAACTCAGCGAAAGCTTCCTTGTAATTGCCTTCCTTGAAATAAGCAAGACCAATACCGGTATGCGCGAGCGAGAACAAGCTGTTCTGACGCAGCACTTCATTCCACGGCTCGCGGCTCTGCACGTATTTGCCGTCCAGATATAGTCCGAGGGCTTGATGCACCAGCGCCGTGAAAGCCGTTTGTTTAAACACCTGCACGTTGCCGCGCTCACCGCTCAATACGAGCAGTCTGCCGTCGGATGTGACCGCGATGCCTGTTGGCGCACGCAGCAGACCGAGTCGTTGTTCGCCCGTATCGCTGCCGCTGAAGATGAACATCAGATTGCCGTCCCGATTGTACTCCAGGATGCGGCCTAACACGTTATCCACTGCAAAAATATTACCCATGCCATCGACCGTAACGTCCGCTATTTGATTGAACGACCATGTCCCGCCAAGCAAGTCCTTGCCGGCTACGTTCAGCTTCTTGATCGCGCCGCCGTTAATGCCGGTCGTGCTTGTATAGATAAGTCCTTCCGTATCAACGGCAATGTTCGTCGGCGAGATCGGCATCTCGCGCGTCATCTTGCTCAACTGCTGCTTCGTATAGAAGATACGCTGCAAGGTCTTGAGCAGGTTGAAGCCCGCGCGGTTACCGCCGAAGTAGCCAAGGAACTTGCCTTCCGGACTTAGCCGGACAAGACCTTGAACGAGACCTTCGCCGATAATGTAGATGCTGCCGCGTTTATCGACAATGACCTTCTGCGGCTTGAACGGCGTATCCTTGCCGTATAGCTTCGATTTCGGCTTGCCGATCGTAGATTTCAATTTGCCGTCTTTATCGAAGACAACAACGCTTTGCTTGCCATAGTCCGCGACGTAGATGTCATGCGATTCCGTGACGAATACGCCCTTCGGCTGCTTCAGCTGACCATCGCCGATGATACGGATGAAATTCCCCCAGGAATCCAGCATCACAATACGTCCATTATCTGTATCCGCGATATAGACGTTGTCTTCGTTATCTACATAGATGTCTTGCGGATTTCTAAGCTCGACCTTCCCTTTGCTTGCCGCTTCATTCTCGCCAAAGATGCTGTATCCATCGATTGCGCCTACAGGCGTGTAGGCGTTCTGCATCATGATGCCTTTGTCGCCATCAATTGTGAACGTGTTGTACGGAACGTCCGCATAAGCAGTTGAACAGCTAAGAAGCAGCGCAATCGCGGCGAGAAGTATGATGATTCGCTTGAATCTAAACATCGTTCTCCCCCTCACTTCAATCCGGAATGCGCCATCGTATCCATCACTTTGCTTTGCATGAAGATGAAGATGAGCAAGTTCGGTATAAACATCAGGAGCGCCGCCGCAGCAGCCATCCCTTGACCGGCAATGTTATTCTCCATCGCGGTCGTCGTCGTTAACGTACTCATGTAGAACGCGAACGTCTTCAGCGTCTCCTTGCTCATGAACAAGGTCGACGTTTCCGAGTTGTTCCATGCCAGCTGGAAGGCCAGAATGGATACCGTCGCGAGCGCAGGCATAATCATCGGAATGACAAGCTTGCGGAATACGTAGTAATCGTTCGCACCGTCTAATCGCGCTGCCTCGATGAGCGCATTCGGGATCTGGTCGACGAACTGCTTGACGAGGAATACGCCAACCGGCAGCGACAGCATCGGCAGAATGTGCCCGAGGAAGTTGTCAGTCAGTCCGAGCTTCTCGATAATCAAGTACCGCGGAATCGTAACCGCCGCCGGTACGAACATGAGCGCAATAATGTTGACTTCGAACACAACTTTCTTGAGCTTGAACTCTTTCTTCGAGAGCGCAAAGCCTGTCATGGAACAGAGCACGATCGACAGGAAGACAACCGCACCTGTCACAATGATGCTGTTGAACAGGTACTTCGTCTTCGGCACAGCCGCCACGTTGCTGACGCTGAACAGCTGAGCAAAGTTCCCCCAGGTCGGGTGATGAACAAACAGCTTCGGCGGATACAAGAACAGCTCGTCCACCGGCTTGAGCGCTTGTGAGAAAATAAATATAATCGGCAGAATCATAAATACCGAGAGCGTGATTAAGAATGCGAAAAACTTCCATTGTCCGAAGCTGAACCGATCCGGATTGATTTTATTGCCATGAAATGAAGCCATTCGTGCAGGTCACCTTCTCCCATTCATCTGATCCGCTGCCGGCCTAGTCGGAATCGCCGAACAATCGCCAGCACAGCTTGGAAAACCCGTAAACAATAATGAGCAGAACGACGGAAACCGCCGAAGCGTATCCCATATCGTAACGCAGGAAGCCGTAATCCTCGATGTGATTGATCATCAGCTGACCGGCATTTTGCGGTGTTGGGTTCGCCCCCGACAGCTGTACGCCGATCGCGCCAGCTTGGAAGGTACCAACGACAGCCATAACAGCGCCGAATAGCATTTGCGGCTTCATGCTCGGAATGGTGATATACCACACCTCTTGCAGACGTGTGCGAATACCGTCGATATAGCCAGCTTCGTACATCTCGCCGTTGATGTTCAGAATGCCGGCGAGCATAGCGAGGAAGCCAACGCCCATACTGTTCCAGAGCGATACGATGACCATGATCGGCATGAGATAATGCGGCGATTGCGTCCACTGAATCGGCTCATTAATGATTGCAAGGCTCATGAGAAAATGATTCAAATAGCCCGATGCGTTACCGCTGAAAATAACAAGCCACACAACCGCCATCGCTACCGCCGCCGTGAGCGACGGCGAGTAGATCGCCAGCGCGATTACCGTACGCGATTTGCGCGGAATTTGCGCCAGCAGCCACGCGAGCCAGAAGGATAGCAAGTATCCTCCCGGGCCGACAAGCAGCGCGAATTTCAGCGTATTCGGGAGCACGTACATCATAAACGCGTTATCTTGCGTGATGAGATTGACGAAGTTGGTTAACCCGATAAACTTCGGCGTCTGAATCGAGTTGAAATCGGTAAAGGACAAGTAAATCGCCGATACAACCGGCACGACGACAAGCAGTGTAAAGATAATAAGGAAAGGGCTGATAAACGCATATGCGCTTAGCTCATTTTTGATCGCTTTTACCGTAGCCGGCTTCATTTCTGCTCACCTTCTTTGGCCAATTCTTCCATGTTCGGCATGATCGGCACCTGCAGCGACTTCACAAACTTCCCATTCTTCAGATAGCCGAAGTCGGTCAGCTGCTTCTTAATCTCGCGGTTGCCGTTAATGACGGCGTCTTCCATCGCCCGCCGCGCATTGTAGCCGTCGAAGACGACTTTATTCCACGCATCGCTGATCTCCCGCTCGACCATGTAATCGCCGAAGTAACGCGGAATATCATAGAGCCATTTCCACTGCTCTTGAATGACTTCAATATCTTCCTTCGGCCAGGATAGCTGGCTGAATGCTTCAACATTGGCTGTATTCCACTTGTACGTCGGTCCGTAAATCGCCTCGAGATCGTTACCGAAGCGAACCTGCGTCTGTTCCGACGTCCACCATTGCAAGAACTGCCAAGTTTGATCTTTCTTCTTGCTGCTGTTGAACATAATTGCGGTAGCACCTGTTCCCGGAGCTGTCCGGTTCACGACGCCATCCTTGCCCTTCACGCCCGGATAAGGCGCGATCTTCCACCAGCCGGCGATTTCCGGCGCAGCGGCAGTCAATTGGATATAAGTCGTTGCATCCGCGATACCGATCGGCAAGCTGCCGTCGCGGAACTGGTTATAGAAGCTCGGAACCTGCAGCGGAACGCTGTAGACCGTAAACATGTCGGTCATTTCCTTCAGGCCATCAAGCGCTGCATCCTGGTCGATTGCCGTCTTGAGGCCATCGTCCGTATAGAGCGTGCCGCCGTGTTGATAAATGAACGGAACCGTATTGTTGTATGGCTTAAAGCCACCAGTTTGCGATAGCGGGAGATAGAAGTTCATCCCGTAGCGCTGCAGCTCCGGCAATATCTGTTTGACCTCATCCATCGTATCGGGAACCGGGATGTTCAGCGCATCGAGAATATCTTTGCGATAGAACAGCACCCAGAAGCTCTGTGTTTCCGGCAACGCATACAACTTCTTGTTGAATGTCACCGGCACGAGTGCGCCTTGGGAGAACCGATTCTTCACTTCGTCGAAGCCTTGGAATTGATTCATGTCTGCCAGCGCTCCACGCGCCGCAAGACGGAACGGGATATAGTTGCTGACGCCAAGCGCGGCATCAGGCGCATTGCCAGCAGCACTTGCCAGAACGAGCTTGCCTTCATCAGGCATAATCGACAAGGTTACTTTGATGCCCGTCTTCTTCGTAAACTCTTGGTTGACGAGCTGCTGCATCTGCATGACATTTTGCCGCGAACGGTTCACCCAGATCTGCAACGAACCTTTGTCATCAGCCGACACTTGCGAATAATCGGTCGTGAACGATTTGAAGAACGCAGAGATGCTATTCCACAACGATTTGAAGAAACCGACTTTCTCGTTTGGCAGCTTGCTGTCTTCGTAAATATAGAAGCGGTCTAGCTGAAGCGGCTGATCCGGCAGCTTCGTATTGATGACGCCGAGCGTCTGCAGAACGGATCCGGAGCCTTCCGACAGTCGGTTGAATTGGTATGGAATCTTGTCTGGGTCTTTGGCCAGCCGCTCTAATGTTTCCGCAGCAACGAGCAAATTGCTCGCTTGGTCCGGGTTGCCGCCCGCGAGAACCTTCAACGCATCGTATTGCTTGCGCAGCGTAGCCGCGAAGCTCTGCAACCTAGTCGCCACATCTGGCATTTGCTTCGAAATATCCCAGTCACGGTTCGTGTCCATCGTGTTGCCCGTCGCCATCTTGATTTCCAGCGCGAGCGTATTGATATCCCACATTACCTTGCGAATCTCTTCGACGACCGGTCCATATGGAGCAGCGTCAGCAGTGAGCGAAATCTCGTGCTCGCCCTCTGTAAGCTCGAACTGGTACGGCTTGCCTGACTTGTCCGACAGCACCTCGTTGCGCCAGTCTTCCGTATATTGGAACGCGTATTCGTTTACTTCCTGGAATGGCACTTTACCATCTATCATCAAAGACCGATAAACAGGCATGCTCGTCTTCCCTGTTTGCAAATACTTAAATGCCAATTGGTAGGATCCTGCTTTATCGACTTTCACTTTCCATGTCGCGCGTTGACCGCCCACTTGCCATGCTTGCTCATTCTCATCCGGGTTACCGCTCGTTGCAACTGTCTCGCCGCCGAGGGTATTCAGGGTTACTTTCCCGTTCCGATGAGGTACAACCGTCGCATCGCCGCTAGCAATCGAGCGAATAGATGGCTGAGACTTCGTCTCTGGATGCTCAGCTTCCACCGTAATCAGCGTCTTGCCCACCTTCGGCAAGTTGTGCTCCTGTTTGTACTGCTCATACTTCGGCAGAACTTCAGGCGCGGTGATGACGATGCGGCCGATAAGGGCAGCTTCCCGCAGATTATTGATTCTAATCGTGTTCATTCCTTGCTTCAGATGGAACCGCAGCGGTTCCGCGTTGAAATTACTTGCATCCGTAATCGGGGCCGTCTGCCACTGCCTGATCTGCTTCTGGCTTGCAGGCAAGTCATTGCCCAGGGCATCTTGATCGAACTTGTCGTTCTCGTCAGCCCATAGCTTCGAGAGCACGAATCGTCTTGCTTCAAAAAAAGGATAAATGCCGTTTACTTCTATTGCGCGTTCGATCGAAATGATCTTATCCGACGTCGAATAATAATCGAACTTGATTTGGTACAAAGCGTCTTGCGGCACGTTGATCTTCAGATCAATCGCTTGCAGGTCATCGTTCCATACGAATGCTGGCTCGTCATAGCCTTTCGAATCCGTTGCCAGTTCCGCTTTACCGCCTACTGCGGCGAATTGATTCGGGTGAATGACGATATCGCTGGACTGAGCGTCTTTGATACCTTTGTCATTCCAAGCCTTCAAGACGTCACGGTAAGAATCTTCCGTTACCTTCTTAACCGGAGTATCTTCTTCCTCGTCGTCAGCATCAGCATTCGCGTTATCTTTCTCTGTGTCTCCACCAGACGAAATATTGCCGCTCGTGCCTCCATCGCCTCCGAACAAGTTGCCAAGTACGTCGTCATTATCGTTCTTCTTATTATCAGGCGCTGTTCCCTCGGCAGCCGCTGTAACCGAACGACCCTCGAATGATACCGGCGTAATAGCGGCTGTCACGAGAGAGAGAAGCATCAGTATGGCCAACAATGGTTTGAATTTCATGATTTCACCCCAGTAGAACAATTTTTCCTCCTCTTCGCAGAGGAGGAAAAATTGTGATTACGTTCTTTATTTTGTAGCTTCGTCGATCTTCTTCATTGCGTTGTTGTAGTACTCCATCGATTTCTCTTGGAGTTCCGCAGCTACGTCTTCCGGTCTTGCTTCACCCTTCTGGAACTTCTCGTTGTACTTGTCTTTTACTTTGGAAGTGAAGTCAGCAAAGCCCGGTTGATACTTGAACGTTTCCAGTACGCCATTCGGAATCGATTTCACGATTTCTTTGATGCCTGGCGTTACGAAGTCTTGGTTGAGCCATGCATTCCATACGTCCGGATCGTTAACAAGCGGCATTGTTGCCAGTGGCGATTCGTCTTTAATACGAGCGAGCCAGCCGTCTTTGGAATACGTCATCCATTTGAGGAACTCAACAGCTTCCTTCTTATGCTTCGAGCTCTTCGTTACACCTGCATAGTCCGTAACAAGGCCAGCTTTTTGACCGTTAACGCCTGGCACAGGAAGGATATCCCAGTTAAATTTCAAGTTCTGCTTGTACCAAGTCAGGCTCCAAGTAGCGTCGAATACCATGCCGACTTTACCGATGTTGAAGCCGCTGATATCCTTGCCGTACCACTTGTCTCTTTCTTCTTTCTTGTAGCTTTGAAGTGAAGATTTGTCTTTGTAGCCGAAGTTGTTCGCCCAGTTCGTCGCTTCCGCCCAAGCCGGATCTGTGTAGTTGTATTGCTTGCTATCCCAGGTCGATGCGCCGAGTGCAGGATTAAAGTTTGGAATGAGCACATCGCCCATGCTCGCAGCGCCGTCGATTCCGAATTGATGCTCATTGTAGTTCGTCAGCTTCTTCGAGATGTCTTCCAGGTCGGACAGTTTCCAATCTGCTTTCGGCTCGGGAATATTCGCTTTTGCCAGCAAATCTTTGTTGATGTAGATCGCCCATGAGTAGAGACCATGTGGCAGGGCGTATTGCTTGCCGTTATATTTGCCTGTGTCTGCCAGACTGCCGTAAATCTTGTCCGGGCTGAAATCAGGATCTTGTTCCAAGTAAGGTGTCAAATCTTCAAGCCAGCCGCTGCCTACTGCAAGCGGTACATTGAACAGCCAAGTTACGTCAGGAAGCTTGTCCGCTGCAGCTGCTGCCGCCAACTTCTCATCCCATGGCCAATCCATTGCTTTATCAATTTCAACTTTAATATTCGGGTGTGTCGCTTCAAACGCTTTGATCCGTTTCATCTCTGCGCCGTTATCCGCTTTATCGCCCCATGTTGCGTACTTGATCGTTACCACTTCATCCGTTGCCGCAGGCTGATTAGTTGCAGCATCGTTGCTTGTATTCGCGTTCGTTGTTGCATCCGTGCTTGTGTTCGTGCTTGCATTTGCATTCGTTGCTGTTGAATTTGTCGAAGCATTATCCGTACTTGTATTTGTTGTGTTTGAATTCGAGTTGCCACCACCGCAACCCGCGAGTGTAAACGATAAAGCCAAGACCATTAAAAGTGACTTTTTCATCTTAGTTCTCCCCCAGATCATAGTCTGAAATTATTTCGCACACTTGAACTTGAATCATCAACAATCGACTACCTTGCTTCCCTGCGAAAATACTTCTCTCGAGCAACGCCTCCCTTCATAGAGTATGGCTGCATAAGTTGCTAGAATCGCTTGCATAAGTTGCTAGAATCGCTTCGCTAATCGTTAATCATTGAGGCTTTCTTTATACCCGCAAGAATCGCGGACGATAAGCTGCGTTGGCAGCAGAATCGAGTTGCCTTCGCGCTGCGCGCTGAACATTAATTGCGTCGCTATAGCGCCGACTTCGTATTTGGAGTGCCCAATCGTGGTAAGCGGCGGGTTGACGTAAGGCCCGATGTTAATATTGTCGAAGCCGACGACTGCAATGTCTTCCGGCACACGGAGGCCAATCTCGGACATCGCGCGAATCGACCCGATCGCCATCTCATCATTCGCTGAGAATATCGCGTCCGGCAGCTGACTTCCGGCCAGCATAACCTTCGCCGCTTGATAGCCTCCGACTTCCAAGCATCGTCCGAACATGCTGATCTTCTTCGGCACTGGCAAGCCATGCTCTTCAAGTGCTCTCTTATAGCCGTTATAGCGAAGCGAATTATCAAAAGAAGTGAGCGGCCCGCTCAGAAACTCGATATTCCGCCTGCCAAGCTTAATGAGATGCGTGACAGCGTCATAAGCGCCCTGCTCATACGTGATAAGCACGTTGTGCACATACTCGCCCTTGAGCTCCCGGTCCAGCACGACAATCGGGAAGGACTCCGATGCGACTTGGAGAATTAATTCATCGCTAATCGAGGAACCCATGATGATCGCGCCATCCACGAACTGCTCCACCATAAACCGGTGCGCGGAGCTGTTCTCTCCGCCATATGTACTGCACACAACCAGGTTGAACCCGTGTGAAGCAACGACCTCTTGTACGCCTTCAATGACTTGGCTGTAGAACGGTCCACCGAGATCGTACAGGAACAATCCGATCGTTTGCGTCTTCCTCTTCTTCAAATTGCGGGCGGCACCGCTTGGCCGGAAGCTCAATTCCTTCGCAGCCCGAAACACTTTACGCCGCGTCTCCTCGCTGATCTTCGGCGAGTTATTCATCGCATATGAGACAGTCGATACGGCAACGCCGGCGAGTTTTGCAACATCTTTTATCGTAGCAGCCATAAAGAACCATCCACTTTCTATCCGATAATTGAAACGTTTCAGTAATTAAGATGTAAATTTACCCCATATAAAGCGCATACATAACTCTCTAGCGCTTCAATTCTGATCATTTAGCTCAGAATTGTTGACTATTCTAGCAATGTCGAAACTAGTTAATAGAAACGTTTCACAAACACATAGTAGCATACTATTTTGGAAATGAAAAGGCTTACACGTATGAAAATAGGCTGTTTTCATAAATAAAATGAGAAATATTTTTTCGATAAAAAAGGAGGATTTCGAAACGATTCGATAGATTTGCTATATTTGCCTTATAGAGCCAGCGAAAATCAGGGTCAGCCCGCTGTTTGGTCAGTTTGGCTTTACACTAGCTTTATGGCTAACACTCGACTTCACACTCGTTTGATTACCTTGCTGCTCTTGCTGGCATCTCTAGCCACGCAAGGGTGGCAGCCAGGAGACCCGCACCCTCGGTTGCTAGCAGTAGCAACCTCCTCCTCTCGTTGAATATAGCTCTAACGAACCCTAGTATCGTTATTCGACTAAATTCTGACGATTTCAGAATCTAACGAATCTCAGAAACGTTATTTCGGTCAAAACGGCCTCATCCGGCAGCATATAAGACCAATAACGTTTGTGGAGTTCGTTAGAATTTCTAGAAGACAAAATTCTAACCAATAGGGTGTATACGATTCGTTAGCAGGATGGAAGAAGTGTGCGGGTGCGCGTATTGGTTGTGATGTCCTCTCACCTTCTCCTCATAGCCACCTTGAAGCCCCTCCCTCCCTCCCTCGTCGCTCAGTTCTAACGGGTCACAGAGGCGCTATTCGGCCGAAAACGAACTTTTCCGAACTCTAACGGATCACAGAGACGTTATTACGTGCAAAACAGCTGCTTCGGGCAGTAAATGAAGCAAATAACGTTTGTAGGATCCGTTAGAATTCCCAGAAGGCGATTTTTGGGGTAATAAGGCTTCTACGATCCGTTAGCATGATGTAACGAGTGTGAAGAAGAATGAGTAGTATGTTGGCCGCGTGCGATGTGTTGTGTGTGCGTTCTTGGATGCGCTGTTGGGCGCGGTGTCCTCTCACCTTCTCCTCATAGCCACCTTGAAGCTCCCTCCCTCCCTCGTCGCCCAGTTCTAACGGATCACAGAGGCGCTATTCGGCCGAAAACGAACGTTTTCAAACTCTAACGGATCACAGAGACGTTATTACGTGCAAAACAGCTGCTTCGGGCAGTAAATGAAGCAAATAACGTTTGTAGGATCCGTTAGAATTCCCAGAGGGCGATTTTTGGAGTAATAAGGTTGCTACGATCCGTTAGCGGATTGAAACGAGTGTGCAGAAGAATGCGTAGTGTGTTGGCTGCAGGCGATGTGTTGTGTGTACGTTCTTGGATGCGCTGTTGGGTGCGGTGTCCTCTCACCTTCTCCTCATAGCCACCTTGAAGCCCCCTCCCTCCCTCGTCGCCCAGTTCTAACGGATCACAGAGGCGCTATTCGGCCGAAAACGAACGTTTTCAAACTCTAACGGATCACAGAGACGTTATTACGTGCAAAACAG
>NZ_JBWDNO010000017.1:0-1459 GCF_056269245.1 Paenibacillus sp. J31R98 | reverse complement strand
GGGGTAACCCGCAAGGGAGCCAGCCGCCGAAGGTGGGGTAGATGATTGGGGTGAAGTCGTAACAAGGTAGCCGTATCGGAAGGTGCGGCTGGATCACCTCCTTTCTAAGGATATACCTGATCACGATGATGATCAGATAGCACCGTAAGGTGCACAACCGACAGGTTCGCTCATGTTCAGTTTTGAAGGAATAAATCCTTCAATAAAATAATAAAACATCTGTTTGGTAATAATGGCGAAGGGGAATCACGCGTACCCATCTCGAACACGACCGTTAAGCCCTTCAGCGCCGATGGTACTTGGACCGCAGGGTCCTGGAAGAGTAGGACGTTGCCAAGCAGGTGCAATAAGCACCAAGTTTGATGGTTATGCTTCTCTTGATTTGTTTAAGGGAGCGCAGCGACCACAAAACACTTGCACTTTGAAAACTGGATATGAAATTTGCGAAATATCTCTTAGCTGAGATTAACTAATGAAATGCAAGCGAAGGTTTTGTCTTTTGACTGCTTTTGGTACGGAGCGCATGCGCCGACAGTTCGAATGAGAACGACTTTGGTCGAAGACCACGGGAGAGATCATCGAATGTGGCGGGA
The DNA here is from genome assembly GCF_056269245.1 of Paenibacillus sp. J31R98. NCBI lineage: Bacteria > Bacillati > Bacillota > Bacilli > Caryophanales > Paenibacillaceae > Paenibacillus > Paenibacillus sp. J31R98. The sequence goes on along the minus strand of NZ_JBWDNO010000017.1, from coordinate 866 downwards.
CTGAAGCGGCGGCACCAACGGGAGCTCAAACAGACAATATAAACCGGAGCAAAGGTTAAGCTACTAAGAGCGCACGGAGGATGCCTAGGCGCTAGGAGCCGAAGAAGGACGTGGCGAACGACGAAATGCCTCGGGGAGCCGTAAGCAGGCTTTGATCCGGGGATGTCCGAATGGGGAAACCCAGCTGGAGTAATGTCCAGTTACTATACAGTGAATACATAGCTGTATGAGAGGCAGACCAGGGGAACTGAAACATCTAAGTACCCTGAGGAAGAGAAAACAATAGTGATTCCGTCAGTAGCGGCGAGCGAACGCGGATTAGCCCAAACCAAGGAGCTTGCTTCTTGGGGTTGTAGGGCGTCTCACATGGAGTTACAAAGGTGTTGGTTAGGCGAAGAGGTCTGGAAAGGCCCGTGAGACAAGGTAAAAACCCTGTAGCCAAAAGTCAGCACTCTCCGAGACGTACCCTGAGTACCGCGAGACACGTGAAACCTCGTGGGAATCCGGCAGGACCATCTGCCAAGGCTAAATACTCCCTAGCGACCGATAGCGAAGCAGTACCGTGAGGGAAAGGTGAAAAGCACCGCGGAAGCGGAGTGAAACAGAACCTGAAACCGTGCGCTTACAAAAAGTCAGAGCCCTCTATATGGGTGATGGCGTGCCTTTTGTAGAATGAACCGGCGAGTTACGTTCCCATGCAAGGTTAAGGTGAAGAGCCGGAGCCGCAGCGAAAGCGAGTCTGAATAGGGCGATTGAGTATGTGGACGTAGACCCGAAACCGTGTGATCTACCCCTGTCCAGGGTGAAGGTGCGGTAACACGCACTGGAGGCCCGAACCCACGAATGTTGAAAAATTCGGGGATGAG